>CAVZHE010000019.1:0-559900 GCA_963774985.1 uncultured Alphaproteobacteria bacterium | reverse complement strand
CGATAGCCACAAATATTACTCACCGCGGTGAACCAGCTTGTACCTTCCATTCATGACACGACCACAAGTAATGGCCTACCGCCCGCCAATCGAAACAGTCGCTAAAATTGAATGCACTGTCACCGAAATCCTCTCAATTAGTTTAATTGTCTTCTGGTTCCCATATGCCGGATGCACTTACCGACTTCGTGCCACAAGAATCCAACGGAATAACGCGTCCTATGCTGAACCACTGGCCATCGCGCAATTCTCTCTTTCTGATTTCGACCGCTGACGTATAATAACCAAACATCCAGTCGAGTTTGAAATATGTCTTGCGGTCTTGCACTACGTCACTCCACGGCAGAACACGGCAGCAATCGGTGTGCTCCTTTAGGTATGCCTTCATTTCATCCCGATCACTTTGCAGCATTTCTGAGGGACGCAGGCCTTTCCCGCCAATCTCATAATACATGCCGCTCAGCAGCAACTCGTCATCGGGGACAACCCGCCATTCCGAAAAACAGAAGCCGCGATTTATCGTTTGATCAAGTGCAAACAAGCCAAAAAAAATAAGTCCGAAAAACTTCGCCGCTTTATATTTCATGCCAAAACCAACTCAACCTCCGGACACAACCCAATGAAATGACCGATTTGAATAACTAACACAACCAGAAATTTCATCACAAACCAGGACAGATTTGCCGAGACCGTCAAAGTTCCTTGCAAAAAGTGCAGAAATTAAATGCACTGTCACCGTTACAAGCGCATAACTGGCAAGCTCCGAAACCCAGCCTCCCCTAAAGTCGAAGTCCTCTACTTCCGGCAGTATCTTGAGATTTTCAATCCAGCGGGTTCCATCGGCGCCCATCACGAATGTCGCATCTTCCAAAATGAAATGCGTCGTGTTCCAGATGTAGGTTCTTTGCACCACATCGTCACTGCCGTCATCGTAAAACGCCTGTGTAACGCGCACTCTAAGGGATGCTCCCGTTAAACTTACAAGCTCAGCAAGAGTATAGCGCGTCTCGACGCCGATCTCCCCCAAGACTGAGTTCTCCATGAACCAATTGATCATAGCGAACTGAGACGGTTTGCCAAAACGGCCAGCTCCTAGAGTCATATATTGGTCAACATCAAAAGACAGAGGAGACGGTGCTTGATGTGACAAGACAGAAACATCTGCGAGATTGGCGGGTGTTGTCGACTGTCCATACAGATAAAGGTTTGTGACTTCCGCTGCGGATATGTTGATGCTCATTGCTGTCCCCCCGGGTTCTAGTTGATTGTGTTTTTGGATATTTTTTCTAAGTTCCTGCGGATAAAAGTATCTCTCTGGCCACAAGATGAGATTGGGACAACCCGGGTAGACTTGTAATGCGGGTCCGATTGCGGTTCGTCCTTGATCAGAACAATTCTGCTGGCATACCCGAAGAAGCGGTCGAGAATGTCGTAGTAGTCCTCAAGATATTCGTCTTCCTCCGCGCCACTCAGCAATCGGCAACAGTCGGGGTCCTCTGCCAGTTTGCTCCTGGCTTCTGCGATCATCTCCGGGTTGCGAAACTTCCAGGCGTTCGAATTGCCCAAGTAATTGGCAAAGACTGCGGACAGCAACACTTCTTCATCGTCGATGAAGCGGGATTGCGAAAAGCAGTACCCCTGCCGGTGCAAGTGACCGACCACGTAAAGCGCGCTTAACAGCACCGCTCCCCCTATCGCCCACAACCGCCTTCGCCCGAACTGCGCCATCAACTCGACCCGTTATGAAGAAAAAACACTTCGGCAACGCAATGACCGATTCACATTCAAAACTCAACCAGAAATTTCATCACAAATGAGGACAGATTTGCCTTGATCAGCGACCTAGCAATTTCGCGGCAATCTCGCACGCGAGAAAGTTTACAGTGGCATCAGTCTCGCAAACGACGCACGCGCAACTGTTTTTGAGTCCCGCGTGGCATCAATGCGCACCGACATCACGGCGCAGTTTCCAAATTTGTCTTTCATCTTCGCGCAGAAAAGGGCCGCCTTGCTGTAGAGTTTGGCGCGATAGTTTCGCGCGGCGTCCGGCTTCTGTGGTTGCGATGAACCGGTTTCCAGTTTTTCCATATTCTCAACCAGCGCAGCTTTATAGAAAACCATTTGCCCAATTCAACCTATCAGTGCCGGTGATTGAACTCGGTTTCACGCTCGCGCGAACTCGGCGCACGAAGTTTGCAAGATTGATGGCAGACTGGTGAGGCTGCGCGGCGGGCAGAGAGCATGCCTGGCTGAACATCAGCGCCAAAGATAGCTTACATCAGGACAATAACTTTTACAGATTTTGCTGGTTCACGCTAACACCACTCATCGCCCGGACAAGAGGGCCCAGGGAGACAATGGATGGTCCAGATTCGCGCATCAGCCAGCCGGGTTGGTGGTTGTCCATGAAAGATGAGGGCCGCCGTCCGCCAGTAAATCAGGCCGAAGCGATGCACGCAATGTTCGCCGTCACTTCCCAGCCAATCTGAGGGCATTATGACACTAGCTACAACACAGGCACAAGCCATCGCCGCTGAAGTTCTCGCCGAAGGGGTCCGCCGCGGCTCTGCCCCGCTTTGCTGCATCGGGATGGGTCTTGGCGGCCGCGAATTGCAACGCCGCGCCGAAGCCATGCCGATGTTCTTTAACGGCTTGCAGGCGGCGTTTCCCAAGGAGATGCTCCCTGTACCCAGCGGCGTGTTGATCCGGCTGGACGGCGAACTGCTCGGCGCAGTGGGTGTTACTGGCGACACTTCCGACAATGACGAAATTTGCGCGCTGGCCGGGATTGCCGCCGCCGGGCTTGAAGCGGATTCCAAAGCATGAGCACCCCGCCGCATGACGCAAGCTGGCAAGCCCCGCGCCCGGCGGCTGAGCGCAACTATCCGATGAATTGCTGGTGGGTGGCCGCGTTCAGCGATGAGGTGACCGACGCCCTGCTCGACCGCTGGCTGTGCGATACCCCGGTTCTGCTCTACCGCAAACAGGACGGCAGCATCGCCGCCATTGAGGACCGCTGCCCGCACCGTTCCGCCCCGCTCCATCTGGGGTGCCGCAAGGGCGACGATATTCAGTGCGGCTATCACGGCTTCACCTTCTCACCGGAAGGCGAATGTGTACGCGTGCCGTCGATGAAGACCCCGCCCACGGCCCTGCGCATCCGCAGCTTTCCAGTGATCGAAAGTGCTCCGTTCGTTTGGGTCTATCTCGGCGATCCGGCGCGGATCGATCACGTCCCCCGCCCGCATGTGCTCGACTGGGCGCAGGACGATGATTTCGCGGTCCGCTATGGCCGGATCGATATTGCCGCCAATTACCTGCTGCTTAAGGAAAATGTCCTCGACCTGACCCATTTCGGGTTCGTCCACGCCGCCAGTTTCAAGATCACTGACTGGGTCGATGCCCCGCGCCTCACCGGAGAAGGCGATATCTGCGGCTATCACCAGAGCTTTTCCGCCAGCCCCCTGCCCCCGGTCTTTGCCGAACCATTGGGAATTCCCGTTGGCACACCCTATCACCGGGAAAACTATGGGTCTTTCGTCAGTCCCGCCTTGCAGATTGCTGCGGTGGACCTGATCGATCCCGCCGGTGAGCGTCTTGTCGGAAAATTCCGCGTCAGCCATGCAACCACGCCCATTGACCCCACGCATATGCATTACTTCTGGATCGCGGCGCGCGATTTCGGCAAGTCGGAAGCGGAGATGGATGCGTTTCAGGCGCTGACCGAACTGGGTTTTGCCGAGGACGAAGCCATGATCGAAGCGGTGCAAGCCATGCAAAGCCGCGACCCGCGCCCGACTGATCAGCTCGAAAAAAGCGTCAAGACGGACGGCCCCGGCGTGCAGGCGCGGCGTATTGTCGGCCGGTGGATGGCGCGTGAAACAGGATGACCGGCATTCTTTTCACCTATGTGAAGATTTTTGACGGCAGCGGCACCCCGCTCTTCCCCTGCACTGCTACCCAACCTCGGACCACTCGGGTCTGGAGTTTCCGGCCTTGCCCAGTTCCGGTGGGCTGGTTGCACCGGCTGAGTTTGCCAGGGCGGGAGAAGTCCAAGATCACACCGCGTTGGTAAGCCCACAGATCCATGTCCCGCGAGATAAACTCGCTACTATTGTCCACCCTGATTGTCTTGGGATAGCCGAACTGCCGGCAAGCTTTTTCCAGCATAGCCACAACGTCCTCACCTCGATAGCTGAACCGCGGATCGACCACCGGTGAGAACCGCGAGAACGTGTCGGCCACTGTCAGGATGCGCAGCTTACGCCCCGTCGCCAGCTGGTCGTGCACAAAGTCCATAGCCCAGACATCGTTCGGCCGGATCGCTGGTGCGCGGTCCTCGCGCAGTTTGGCCTTCACGCGCCGCTTGGGCGTCTTGTTCCGTAGCTGCAGACCCAACTCCCTGTAAAGGCGATAAACCTTCTTCAAGTTCACGCACCAGTCATCGCGGCGCAAGATGAAATATACCCGCCGATAGCCGTAGCGGACACGCTTGCAAAAGTCGCGACAACGGCCTCGGCCGCTCGATAGCTATGGCATGAATGCGCCAACGGCATCGCGATCTCCAACACGCGCGGAAGGCCGATAGTCGTCAGCAATACCTTTAGCTCGGAGTCCTGTTGCCAGAAATAGGCCGCTTCACCGCCCCAACTTGCCAGCAGCGGTTTGACTCCGCTGGAAGTGGTCAAAATCGGATTCGACACCATCCAGAACTTCCCAGCACGCGCCGAATGCTGATCACCCTGGAAAGGGCTGTCTGCAAACAACCGTTCCGCTACCTCTTCTGTTATATGTCCGGCCGCCACCTGCCGTGCGAAGCGCGCTCTGATCGTTGCAAGGGTCGAAAGGTGCACGCCGTTTTGCCTGACAACCTGAACCTCCACATCTATCATTTGAGTATAGTGCCACGCGCGAATCGTGCGCGACGCCATGATACCCATCAGGCGCTCTTTCAGCGTAAGGTAGTCACCGGCAAAAGGGTTTTCGGGATACGCCATCAACCTTGCGGAAGCTTCGCGCTCGCGCATTTTCCGACGGGAAGTCTCCAAATAGTCCCGGATAAGAGCGGAGTGGGCGGCAAGTTCAGCGAGTAAGGCAGGATCAAAAGTTTCGGTGTTCCAAGTATCGACAAGCTTGTTCACGTGTATCGTCCCTCTCCCCTCCAGGTTCGATTAGGGCTGAATGGTCGCCTTCGCTCTGAGGTTTGCTCGAGCGAGCCTGCGACCACCCGCAACTACGACTAAGACGCCCCCCAAGTTCAAACTCCCCGCCAACCTAAATTCTATCTTACAAACGCACTAGTCAAGTCTCCGACTTTGTTGCCGGAACGTGGGCCCAATTCCGTCTGCTTTCAGGAGGTTGGCGGGTCAATTCCAAAGACCGGAATCTGGGCGCCAAACCGCCCTCACCTCACCGCCTGACAGACCACCACTCTGGCCAGCGCACTTTGTGTGGTGTGCGGGTATTGCCCCAGACCTCGCGCTGCTGGTCTTCGGAAAGCTGGCGCTTGCCAAGCCGCGCGAGAGCCGCCTCGACTATCAACGGACTGAGCTCCCAGCGCACGCGAGCCTCGTGTTTCGGGTATTTCTTGATCGCGATGGCAAGGGTGTCGAGAAGGGTCGAGGTGCCCTGGTTGATGGTGGTGACGGCAATCGTCTTGAGCGGCTGATAGTCGCGCGGTCGCCGGGCGCGAGCAGCCTCGATGGCCTCGAGAGAGGCGCGGGCGGCGGCGCTGTCGCCGGCAAGGCCCTTGCGGGTGAGCTGGCGCAGGAAGGCCTCGGCAGCGGTGATGCGTCGCTCCCTGCCAACATCGCGCACGGTGACCATCTGCCCGATTACGGCATCAGGCGGCACACCCCGGTGGCGGTTCTTCGGCCGGCCCGCAGGATTGCCGGAACGGCCCTTGGTGAACCGCTTGGCGACCGGCGGCTTGTCGTAACCGACAGCCGGGCGATCGGCACCGGGTTCGGGATCGCTGTCCTCGTAGTGTTCGTCGTGGGCGCTCACAGCGGCGTCCTGCCCCGCAGCCACTTGAGCCTGGCGGCATCGGTGACGAACAGGTTGATGTTGTCGAGGTCCCTCTTCTCGAGGTCGCGGCTGCCCGACCGGCTGATTGCGGCCTGCCCTGCCCAGTGGGTCACCTTCTCGCGCGAGTGATCATCGCCCCAGGCCGGGTCGCGCTCGATGATGGCGAGGATGCACATCGCCTCGTTGGCGTTGTCGGCATCGTGGTGGAACTCGAGAGTGGGCGGGATGTAGCCGCCGACATCGCTGCGCTTCGCCAGCGCCGCCTCGCGCTTCTCGATCATCTTCAAAACCTTGCGCACCGCCATCCGGCTGCCTTTGAGCGCAGCCTGATAGGTCTGCAGCTCGACTGCCTCGTCGCTGGTCAGCTCGCGCTGGGTGCCACCTTGCGTCACGCTCAGGGTCTGGTCGAAGATGATGTCGAACGCCGAGACATTGGGCCGGCGTGCCCTGGGGCACCCGGCAGGATTACCCGACTGGCCAGGCTGGAAGCGGCTGCTCCTCGCGCGGCAGCTTCGGTGGTGATGTCGTTGATGGTGTCGCGGTGGACCAGCACCGGCTCTCCGCCGGTAATCTGCGACCAGCGGGTCATGGCAAGGTCAACATAGGCAGGATCGATATCGAGACCGCGGAACCGCCGACCGACCCGCTCGGCCGCGATCAGGCTGGTGCCCGAGCCCAGGAAGATATCGAGCACCAGCTCGCCCTGCCAGGTAACATCACAGATGGCATCAGCAACCATGGCAACTGGCTTGACCGTGGGATGCAGCTCGAGGTCCTCACGGCGCGAGCCGCGCATCGAGTTGACCGAGGGGTAGTCCCAGACATTGGTGCGGTTGCGGCCATGCTTGCCCAGCTCGACATGGTTGCTGTGCGGCTCTGTCCCTACCCGGTACACGAACACCATCTCGTGCTTCGAGCGATAGAGCGAGCCCATCCCCGCATTGCACTTGTTCCACACGCAGATGTTGAGCTGTTCGGCATAGACGTCCGATACTGAGGTCGTGACATCGTCCATGTGCCGCCAGTCCATGCAGACAAAGTGCACCGCGCCGCTTCGCGATACCCTGGCGCAGGCCCCCAGCGTATCGGCAAGGAAGGCACGGAACTGCTCCGTGCTCATCTCGCCCGAAGCCATGGCGAACTCGCGGTGGCGGCCTTTCGCATTGGCATGGCCGTTGATCTTCACGTTGTAGGGCGGATCGAGGAACGCGCAGTCGATCGCTGCGCCCTCGCCCACCAGTTGCTGCAGGAAGGCGACATTGCGCCCGTCTCCGCAGGCGATGCGGTGCTCGCCCAGCTGCCAGATGTCGCCGGGCTGCACCCGAACATTGTCGGGCACTGCCGGGATCACCTCGTCGTCGGGATCGTCCTGCCCTGAAAGCACAACGTCGATCTCGCCCGGGCTGAACTCGGTAAGCCCCAGATCGATGTCGATCTCGGGGAGCGAGAGCTCGGCGAGTTCCAGCTTGAGGATCTCGACGTCCCAGCCTGCATTGAGAGCGATCTTGTTGTCGGCAAGCAGCAGCGCCTTCTTCTGCGCTTCGCTGAGACCACAAGCGTGATCACCGGGACCTCGGCAAGGCCCATCTCTTTTGCCGCCCGCAAGCGCCCGTGTCCGGCGATGATGTTGCCTGCAGGATCGGCAAGGATCGGGTTGGTGAAGCCTAAGGCCCGGATCGAGGCGACGATCTGTTCGATCTGGCGCTTGGGATGCGTGCGCGCATGGCGCGGGTCGGGAGTGAGGCTGGCAAGGGGCTGGTAGACCACTTCCAGCAGGCGGGTGGCAGTCAGAGGTGCCTGCTAGACGTTGGCGCTCTTGGCGTGAACAATACAGGACCGCAAATCTGCGGCCAAGCCTGCCGGCAGGTTTTCCCCCACGCATTGCACAGGCATGACCACGCCGTTGTAAATGCTCGCTGCGCTCTCCCCCGACAAGGACTGGATCGGGGCGCAAATTCGAGCATTGCTGGTGCTGCGTCCGGCCGAGTTGGGCCTGTCCCGGTAGCGGCGGACATTCTGACGCCGCGCTGCCGAAGGACATCAGCATGACCGCCGACACTACCACGTCCACCACTCGCAAGCCGCGCCGCATGGCCCGCACCCCGCAGGTTGCTGCTGCCGCCCAGGCCGAGGTTGCTGCAACCCCCGATGCCAACGAGAACGACGCTGCTTCCCCTGCTGCCGCAACAACCACTCCCGCGCCCAAGGCACCCTCGCGGCTCGACCAGCTGCAGGCGCTGCAGACCCGCGAGACCGGCGCCACCATCGCCGAGATGGTCGCCGCCACCGGCTGGCAGCAGCACTCGGTACGCGGAGCACTGGCTGGCGCACTGAAGAAGCGCGGGCTGACCATCATTTCGGAGAAGCTCGACGGCACCCGCCGTTACCGCGCGGAGAAGGCTGCATGAGCGGCGTGGCTCCAGATGCAATTGTTGCCGATGCACCCGAGGTCGCGCGATATGTCGACACCCGCCTCGACGCACAGGTCGAAGTTCTCGAGACTATGGATCTCGAGGCCCTGCGCGCGCAATGGCGGCAGCGATGGGGCGACCCGCCGCCGCTGCGCTCGGCGCCGATCCTGCGGCGGCTGCTCGCGTGGCGCATCCAGGCGGCAGCACTCGGCGGGCTCGATGCCGGGATCCGGCGGCTGCTTTCCCGCAGTGGTCCGGTCGAACCCGAGGGTCGGCACCTTGGCAATGGCGCGGTGCTCACTCGCCAGTGGCAGGGCCGCGAAGTGCGGGTAACGGTCGAGGAGCAGGGGTTCCGCTGGGAAGGCCAGCTGTTCCCCAGCCTGTCGGCGGCCGCCAGCGCGATTGCCGGATCGCGCTGGAACGGCCCGCGCTTCTTCGGCCTGCGGAGCAGCTGATGGCTCCTCCCACCCTTCGCTGCGCGATCTACACCCGCAAGAGTTCCGAGGAAGGGCTCGAGCAGTCGTTCAACAGTCTCGATGCCCAGCGCGAGGCCTGTGCTGCCTATGAGCTGAGCCAGGCCAGCGAGGGCTGGACCAAGCTGTCCGGTCACTACGACGACGGCGGCTACTCGGGCGGCAATATCGAGCGGCCCGGACTGCAGGCGCTGCTTGCCGACATTGCCGCAGGCAAGGTCGACATCGTGGTGGTCTACAAGATCGACCGGCTCACCCGCAGCCTTGCCGACTTTGCCCGCATCGTCGAGGTGTTCGAGAAGGCAGGGGTCAGCTTTGTCTCGGTGACCCAGTCGTTCAACACCACCAGCTCGATGGGGCGGCTGATGCTCAACGTGCTGCTGTCGTTCGCCCAGTTCGAGCGCGAAGTGACCGGAGAACGCATCCGCGACAAGATCGCGGCCTCGAAGGCGAAGGGCCTGTGGATGGGCGGCAATCCGCCGCTGGGCTACGACCTGCCCAAGGCGGGATCGAGGGTGCTCGAGGTCAACGAGGAGGAAGCTGCAACAGTGCGCAGCATCTTCACCCGCTATCTCGAACTCGGCAAGGTCCATGCCCTGCAGCGCGAGCTGGCGAAGCAGCAGATCTTCTCACGCCACCGCACATCGGCAAAGGGTCGCGAGATCGGCGGCACTCCGTTCAGCCGCGGGGCGCTCTTCCACCTGCTGCGCAACCCTGTCTATTTCGGTTGGATCCGCTAAAAGGACCAGCTCCACGACGGCCAGCATCCGGGCATTGTACCGCAGGAGCTGTTCGACAGGGTCCAGCACCATCTCGATGCCAATGCCCTGCGGCATCGCTCCACTGCCACCACCCGCACTGCAAAAGCTGCGCTCTGTGGCAAGCTGTTCGACTGCTCAGGCGAGCCGATGAGCCCGACCACTTCGCGCGGGCAGTCGGGGCGCGCCTATCGCTACTACGTCTCGGCCTCGCTGCAGCAGGGCATCAAGGCAAACGACGACCAGCTGCGCCGCCTTCCCGCGCCGGCGATCGAGAAGATCGCTCGGGACGCCCTCGATGGCTGGCTGCCGCGGCAGGATAGCCGCCTGTCGCATCTTGCCCGCGTGCGCCTGCGTCATGACGGGCTGTTGTTTGAGCTGACAGGCATTCGCCCGGCTGATCTCGCGACCAACCTCCCGCACGAAGAGCGCCTAATCCACGAGACGAAAGACACCGCCTCTGTCCTCCTCCCACTTTCTCTCCCACATCGCGGTGGCAAGCGCATGGTGGTGCGCGGCCAGCCGCGGCAAGCCAGGCCCGATCCGGTGCTGATCGCTTCCTTGCGCAAGGCCCATGCCATGCTGGGTCGCGAGCGCGGCCTGCCGGTGCTGAACTCCTCGCCTGTATCGTTCTACGACCACGCGATCCTTAGGCTTGCCTTCCTTGCTCCTGACTTCCAGCGCGATATACTGCGCGGGCTCCAGCCTCACCATTTCAACCTTGAGGCGATGAAGACGCTGGCCATTCCGCTGGCCTGGTCGCAGCAGCGCGAGGCGCTCAGGTGGGACCAGAACAGCGATCACGCCGCTCCCTGTTCTGCGCAATAACAACGCTGTTATCGCCGAATAATGTCCCTGTTCGGGCGAATAATACCCCTGTTCCGTCGAATAACAGGCCCCCCTTTTCGCACTCACAAGCTCCGGAAAAGGCCCGCTATTCTCGCGCGCAAAATCGCGAAAACTACCGCAATCGGCCTGATTATCAGGCGAAATGCAATATTTTCCCTGTTATTCCCTGTTTAGCAGGGAAACCGCACCGATGCGGATCTCACCAGGGACGCGCCGAGTGAAATTCCCCTGATAAGGGCCAGGAGACGCCGCAGCGAACGCCGCCGTTACGCAAATGCCTGATATTATGCCCCTGTTACGGGGACTTGCGAGAGGGCAATTGAAGCTGAGACAAGTGCTGGGGGCAGGTGGCGGAGAGGGTGGGATTCGAACCCACGTTACGGTTACCCGTAAACCGCATTTCGAGTGCGGCGCGTTCGACCACTCTGCCACCTCTCCGCAATAGGGGTGGCGGGCTGCTGGCCCGCAGGTCGGTCTTGAAGCGGTGGCGGTTAGCCGATGGGTCGGCGCTTGCCAAGTCCCTGTTTCGCCGCGCACCGCGAAATCGGGTGAAAGGACCAAAGCCTGCCTTGTTGCACATGCGAACCCGCCTATATTGCACGCTATGGCCCGCTCGGAATTCTCCCCGTCGCAAGCCGGACGCCCCTCGCAGGCGCCGCTCCGTTCGCGCGCCCGCTTCGCCATTGGCGATGTGGTGCGCCACCGGCTGCATGATTTTCGCGGGGTGATCTTCGATATCGATCCGGTCTATGCCAATTCGGAAGAATGGTACGAGGCGATCCCCGAAGGCCAGCGCCCGCGCCGGGACCAGCCGTTCTACCACTTGCTGGCCGAGAACGATGAAAGCTCCTACGTCGCCTATGTCAGCCAGCAGAACCTGCTGCGCGACACGGCTGAGGAACCGATCGACCATCCGCAGGTGCGCCAGCTGTTCGAGGATTTTCGCGGCGGCAAGTATCGCCTGCGCCGCAGCCTCACGCACTGACAGCTCAGCTCTTGATCTTCCAGCCGCTTTTCAGCACCCGGTAGGTCAGCCAGCCCAGCGCCAGATTGAGCACGCCAACCCCAACTGCCGCGCCCAGCACCGCCTCGTTGGTATTGCCGATATCGCTTTGCCCGAGAAAGCCGAAACGGAAGCCCGAAATCATGTAGAAGAACGGGTTGGCGCGGCTGATCGCTGGAAGAACGGCGAGAGGTTGGATATGACGTAGAAGGTGCCCGACAGCAGGCTCAGCGGGGCGACGATGAAATTGGTGATCGCGGCGTTGTGATCAAATTTTTCCGCCCAGATGCTGGCGAGCAGGCCGATGATCGCCAGCATCGCCGCGCCCATCAGTCCGAACCAGACGATCGCCCAGGGGTGCGCTGCGTAAAGGTCCACCCCGGGATAGAGCGCCATCGCCATGGCCACCGCACCGCCGACCAGCACCGCGCGGGTCATCGCCGCCGCGACGATGGCCAGCATCAGTTCGGCCTCGGACAAGCGGCGGCATCAGCAAATCGATGATCGTGCCCTGCATCTTGCCCGCCAGCAGGCTGAAGCTGGAATTGGCGAAGGCGTTCTGCATCATCCCCATCATGATCAGCCCGGGCGCGACAAAGCTGCCGAAGGGAACGCCCAGCACTTCTCGGCCCTCTCGTCCCCCCGAACTTCCAAGTGCAACGGTGAATATCACCAGAAACAGCAGCGTGGTAATCGCCGGTGCCCAGACGGTTTGCGTCTGCACCTTGAGAAACCGGCGGATCTCCTTAATATAGAGGCTCCACAGCCCGATCCGGTTGATCCCGGTGATCTGCGGCACTCCCTTTGGCGGGAACTTGCGCCCGGCATTGCTGCCGGTGACGGGGAATTCAGCGGAGTTCGGCCAAGGCTGCTCCGGCGGGTTCTGCTGCTTGTTCCGACATGGGAGGTCGCCTATCTTGAGCGGACCGGGCTGGCAAGATTTACGGCACTCCCCTTTGCATCGGCCAGGTGCATCGGGATGTGCACACAAAGGACTGGAAAAGACTGCATGAGTTGGACCGAAGAACGCATCGCCACGCTGACCAAGATGTGGGAAGGCGGCGCGACTGCCAGCCAGATCGCCGATGAACTGGGCGGGGTCTCGCGCAATGCGGTGATCGGCAAGGCCCACCGGCTGGGGCTGAAGGCCCGGCCGAGCCCGGTGAAGGCCAAGGAAGTGAAGAAGCCTGCGCCCAAGAAGAAGGTGGAAGCCGCTCCTGTTGCACCGCGGCCCGCAGTCAAGAAGCCTGCTCCAGCAATTGAAGTACCGCGGGCGGAGCCGGAGGATGGCATCGATTCCGACGAACTCGCCTCCACCAACGCAGCGCCAGCGGACCTGAACAGTCAACCAATACCCAATCGACAAGACAGTTTCCCCAAGATCGTCTCCTATGGCCCTGGCGGCTTCCTGCGCCAGGGACCGGGCGATCAACAGCCGCCAATCCCGCCTGCCCCGCCGCGCAGGCTGGTGCCGGCAAAGCCCAGCCCTGCCATTGCCGACAAGACCAGCCTGCTCGATCTCTATGACCGGGTCTGCCGCTGGCCGATGGGCCATCCGGGGGAAGCCGATTTCCACTTTCTGCGGCGACAAAGTGAACCCCGGGTTCCCCTATTGCGTGCAACACTGCGGTCGGGCTTATCAGGCGCAGCTGCCGCGCGGCGCGCGCCGCCCGCCGCCGCCGTTGCCATTTGGTGGCCCGCGCGTCCGCTGATCCATCGCCAAATGCAAAAGGCCCGCTTCCCCAAGGGAAGCGGGCCTTTTTGTTCATTCTACCGGAAAATCAAAACGCCCTTCCGGAAGATCAAAACCGAAAGGGCGTTCCGGAGGCTTCCGACGCTACCGTTCGACAGCAATCGAATGCCAGTAATGTCGAGAGGTTTGGCGTCCCGGATGTGGGTTCCGGGACGCCAGGACGCCAGACGATCCACGGTGCGACCCGAAGTCCAACTGACGCCACTGAGCGCGCCTATACGAGACGATTTTACACGCGTCATGTCACGCAATCGCTTATTTTTCGGTAGGTTACGGCATTTTACATTTTCCGCGTCGCGAGACGTATCACGTCCCCGGCTCGTCCCGTTCCCGCGCCTGCCGGGTCAGTTTTTCGACTTCATCACTCACCACAAAGCCAAGCGAAAAGGCTCGCACGCAGGCGGCGGTGCGGTCTGTAACTTCCAGCTTCGCGAAGATGCGCCGGATATAGGCATCAATGGAGGATCGAGAAACGCCAATGATCGTCGCCATCTCAGGATTGGTCTTGCCCCGGCACATCCAGGCCAGGACTTCCAGTTCACGGTTCGACAAAGGGGGCAAGGCTGAATTGTCGCTCACAATGTGGCAGTAACGCTGAAACCCGATCTGGCCGATCTGATGTACGGCCAATTGCGCCGCATCTGTGGGGGGTTCAATTTGCGACCACACAGCGCCAAGAAACCCCGCGCGCCCTTGGGGCCCATAACAAGCCACGCCGATCCCGCGTGCAAGGCCGAATTGCGCAGCATATTCGAGATAGCTGGATTGCGGCTTGGTCAGTTCACCCGTGTCCACATCACCCGGCCAGCAAAAGGCATTGCTGTGCCGCAAGGAAAGCGATGGCAGCGGATCGACGCGATATCGCTCTTCCCGATAACGCTGTTCCCATTCGGGTGGCAGGCCGATGTTGGTCATTGACCGTTCTGCCCGAGAATCCCTCGTCAGCGGCGCGACAAAATAGGCCGCCTCGATCCCGCACAGCCCCAGCGCTCGCATCACTGCCGCTCGCAAATTTGCAACATCGCCTGCATCCCGGATCATGCCGAGTGCTTCAGTCATGGAAGTCTCATCCATCGGCATCGGCGATCCACCCCCATTGGCGTCGATGCGACCCAATTTGCACGGCCTTCACTGGCTGCTCGACCGGCTTGCGCGGACGCGTTCTTGCACACTTGCGAACAATCAGCAAATGTGTTGCGCAAACCACGCAATAATTGATCAAATTTAAGCAGTGAGGAGGAACGAATCACCCCTTTAGGGGCGGCACATGCCTATCGACCACAAACGCCGCCGCGGAAACCACCAGCGATGCCGCCACGAGCACTCCGAAGAAGGGCCAGGTGCTCTCGCCACCGAAATCGAGCAGCGCACCGCCAAAACCCGTCGCCGAGATCGCTCCGAAGCGGCTCACCAGAATGCCCAGCCCCATGCCCGCCGCGCGGCAGCTTTGCGGGTAGCCGAACGCCATCATCACGTACATCGCGCCGATGGAAGCGCTGAAGGCCGCGCCAGACAGGCCTACAAGCCAGATCACGAAGGTCTTCTGTCCCGGATCGAGCACCGGTGGCAGGCCCTCGATGGTCCAGCCAATGGAGAACATCCAGATTGCCATGATCGCGCTCAGCGTGGCCATGACCACCTTTGATCCGAACTGCCGCACCAGCACGCCGATCAGCACTGAACCCGCCATCGAACTGATCCCCGCGACCCAGATCGCGAAGCTGGCTTCCTCGAAGGTGAAATTGGCCGAGGTGAGGAAGGTCGTCCCCCAGCTGAGGATGCCGTAGGCGACCGTCGTGGCGGCGGCGAAGGCCAGCGAGATACCGATGCTCAGTCGCCAGGTACTGCGGTGCATCAGGCCGATCACCGGTCCGCCCTCGGTCTCCAGCGCGTCGCGTTCGACTTCGAGTTCCACGTCGTGATCGAGCACCAGCCGGGCGTTGGCCTGCGCCTGTTCCCGCTTGCCCCGCGCCATCAGGAAAGACGGGCTGTCGCGCAGCACCAGCAGCACCGCGACCACCACGGTGATGGTGGCCATGCCGACGATCAGGAAGGTGCCATCCCAGCCGTATTGCGCCTCCAGATCGGGAACGAACCACGCGACAATCGAGCCGCCCAGCGGGGTTCCCACCGACAGCGTACTCACCGCCACCGAACGCCAGCGCACCGGCAGCCATTCGTTCGCCATCGACAGGGCATTGGCATAGGCCGCGCCGAAGCCGAGCCCGCTGACCAGCCGCCAGAAGCCGAGCTGCCACACATCGGTGGCGAACGATGCGCCCACGGTGGCGAGCGAAAACAGGATCGAGGCGATCACCAGCGTCCAGCGCCGCCCGATCCGATCCCCCATCAACCGCCGCCCGAACGCACCGAGGCCGAATCCGACCAGCGCCGCGCTGTTGGCGATGCCGAAAGTGCGAACGGGTGATCCCGAAAGCCTCGATCACCTTGGGCGCAAGCACGCCGAGCAATTGCAGGTCCATCCCTTCGGCCACCAGCACCAGCATACAAGTGGCGACGATCAGCCATTGCACCGGCCTGGTCTTCTGCGCGTCCATTGCCGCGCTAAATGTGGTCGCCATGCGATCCCTCTCCCTTTGGCGCGCACCATGCCAGTGAGCGCGGGAATGTCACGAACAAAGCGGAAGCTTGGTGCTTGATGGAAGGCGCTTGGCCTGCCAGCTTGCGACCTCATCATTCACGGGAGAAATTCGCCATGTCCTTTTCGTTATACGAGGCCGTAGTCCCTTCGTTGATCCAGATTCTGGTTGCAGGGCAAGGCTGGATTGAAAAGTGCCGCGATTGCGGGACGGAGGAGGAAGACCTCGCGGATGCCACGTTGATCGAGGACATGTATCCGTTCGCCTATCAGGTCAAAAGCATGGTGGTCCATTCGGTCGGCGCGATCGAAGGGGTGCGCCGAGGCACTTTCTCGCCGGACATGAGCGAACCAGCGCGCTCGCTCGATGCGATGCGCGACAATCTCGCCGCAGCAGAGGCGAGGCTGCGGGCGCTGACCAAGGCCGAAGTGGACGGCTTCATCGGCGGCGAGACGCATTTCGTCTTCCCGCCGCGCGGGATCGACCTGCCCTTCGTCAGCGAGGATTTCCTGCTCAGCTTCAGCCAGCCGAATTTCTATTTCCACGCCAGCACAGCTTACGGCATCCTGCGCGCGCGCGGGTTGAAGGTCGGCAAGCTCGATTTCATGGGGCCGCTGCGGATGAAGCAGGGCTAGGCGCGGACTTCCAGCACCATATTGGAGGGAGTCTCGGTCGCCCGGCGCACCTGGGTGAACCCGGCTTCGTTCAGCACCTCCGTCAGCCGCGCCTGCCCTGCCTGCGCGCCCAGCCCCAGCCCCACTTCCTGCGCCAGCGACGCAGGGACGCAGGCCATGCAGGAGAAGCCGTAGAAGATCTGCCCCATGCGGGTGCATGTTCTCGGCCATCGAGTCCCCCGCCATTGCGGCTCCACCACCATGAACACGCCATCGGGCTTCAGCGATTGCCCGGATATGGCGGCCGCGCCCACCGGATCGCCCATGTCGTGCAAGGCATCGAAAATGCAGGCGAAATCGAACTCTCCGCCCGGATAGTCCTGCGCCCGCGCCACTTCGAAGCTGACATTGCCCAGCCCCTCCTCCGCCGCCCGCTCGCGCGCCTTGGCGATGGAAGGCTCGTGGAAATCGTAGCCGACGAAGGTGGAGGCGGGATATTCCTTGGCCATCAGGATGGTGGAAGTGCCGTAGCCGCAGCCGATATCCGCCACCTTCGCGCCTGCTGCCAGCCGGTCGGCCACGCCGTCCAGCGCGGGCAGCCAGGAGGGGATCAGGTTGGCGGCATAGCCGGGGCGGAAGAAGCGATCGACGCCGCAGAACATGCATTGCGAATGTTCGGACCACGGGCGCCCTTCGCCCGATTTGAACATCTGCACGGCCTTTTCGTGCATCTCATACTGCGCCACAATTGATTGAATGAAGCCCTGCATGCAGGCGGGCTGGCCCTCGCGCGTAAAACATCAGCGCCTGTTCGGGGTCAGTTCGAAAGTTTCCGCCTCGGGATCGAAATTGACATAGCCCGCCGCCGACGATCGAACCGAGCCATTCGCGCAGATATTTCGGCTCCATCCCGGTCTTTTCGGCCGCCAGGCGATCCAGCGTCATCGGCCCTTCGCCATCCATCGCCGCGAACACCCCGGCCTGATCGCCGAGATAGGCCATCATCAGGCTGACCGCGCCCGCCACATGGCCGACCACCGGCCCGCCAGCGCCTCGACCTTGGCCATATCGATCCTTCGTTCGCTCATCGTCCCTATCCTCTCATTGCTGTCCGAATCCCGCCGATCAACAATATCACCACCAAGTTCGGCGCGCGGAGCGGCAAGAGCCGCCAGCCAACGGCAATCGCGGCGGGCAAACCAGATGGTGTGGCTGCGGGCCCTTGTTGTTGGGCCGGGCGCGCACGCGCTGCACGTCCACCTCACAGCCCGGCCTGTTGCAGCCGGCCGGGTAAGGCTTGATCGGGCGCGGCGGACCACACCGCCAGCACCCCGCCCACGGTCAAGCGCCCCGCGCATCCGGGCCATGCCGGTGCGGGTATAGAGCCAGCTCGTTGGACTTCGCGCACGATCCCTTCGGGGCCGTTGTCGACATCCATCAGGATCGCATCGAAGAACGGCGCGGTGCCGTCCACCGCATCGTCCACCAGCGCGACACATCCGCATACCACTTCGCCCGCGCGGATCATTCAGGCTGCCCGCCGCTCACCTGCGCCATCGGCCCTTGCGCCCAGTCGATAATTTCGGGCACCACTTCCGCCACCGTGGCCCGGCCCTGCGGCGGCATCTCGCCAGTGCCGCACGGAAGGTAAAGCCCATGCCATAGCCGCCGATCAGCAGCTGCGGCGCGGGCATCGCCAGCCGGGCCAGCGTCAGCTCCGCCAGCTGCTCTTCGGAATGAACGCATCCGCGTGCTCATCAGATCGGTCGGGCCAGCATGATGATGAAATCCCCGTGCACTGAGAATAGAGCCGAGCTCCGCCCCGTCCGCATCTGGGCAGTGGCCAGATTTCGCGGGGGGTCATGGCGGGCTATCCTTTGCAATCCTTCAAACGGACAGAACGGGCCGCGATTGCTCGCGGCCCTTCCTGTTCGCCGGTAATCGGCGGATGGGTCAATCGTCCTTGAGGAACGCAGGCATGTGATCGGCACTGCCGCCCTGCTCGCCGCCGCCTTCGCGGCGCGGGCCACGATCGCCGTCACCGCCGCTGCGCGGGCCACGGTCACGGCCACCACCGCCGCCGCCACCTGCGCGGGCCGCGACGGTCGCCGCGATCACCGCCGCCGTCACTGCGCGGACCACGGTCACCACCGGTTCGCGCGGTTCACGCGGCGGGCGGGTATCTTCCAGTTCGGCACCGGTTTCCTGATCGACAACGCGCATCGACAGGCGAACCTTGCCGCGCTGGTCGATTTCGAGCACCTTGACCTTCACTTCCATGCCTTCGGACACGACATCGGTCGGCTTCTCGACCCGCTCGTTCTTCATTTCCGACACGTGGACGAGACCGTCCTTGCCGCCCATGAAGTTCACGAAAGCGCCGAAATCGACGATGTTGACGACCTTGCCATCATAGATCTTGCCGACTTCGGCTTCTTCCACGATGCCGCTGGATCCACTTGCGGGCAGCTTCGATCTGGTTGATGTCGGACGAACTGATCTTGATCAGACCTTCGTCATCGATATCCACCTTGGCGCCGGTTTCGGCCACGATTTCGCGGATCACCTTGCCGCCGGTGCCGATCACGTCGCGGATCTTCGCCTTGTCGATCTGCATCGTTTCGATGCGCGGGGCATGGGCGGAAAGCTCGGTGCGGGCAGAGCCCAGCGCCTTGTGCATTTCACCCAGGATGTGCGTGCGGCCGGCCTTGGCCTGTTCCAGCGCCTTCGCCATGATTTCCTGGGTGATGCCGGCCACCTTGATGTCCATCTGCATCGTGGTGATGCCGCTTCGGGTCCCGGCCACCTTGAAGTCCATGTCGCCCAGGTGATCTTCGTCACCCAGAATGTCGGACAGCACGGCAAATTCGTCGCCTTCGAGGATCAGCCCCATCGCAATGCCCGAAACCGGGCGCGCAATCGGCACGCCGGCGTCCATCATCGACAGGCAGCCACCGCACACGGTCGCCATCGAGGACGAGCCGTTGGACTCGGTGATGTCGGACAGGATACGGATGGTGTAGGGGAAATCTTCCTTGCTCGGCAGCATCGGGTGCAGCGCGCGCCATGCCAGCTTGCCGTGGCCAATATCGCGGCGGCCCGGCGCGCCGAAGCGGCCAACTTCGCCCACCGAATAGGGCGGGAAGTTGTAGTGCAGCATGAAGGATTCGATACGGTCAGGCCTTCCAGCCCGTCGATCATCTGCTCGCTTTCCTTGGTGCCCAGCGTGGTGGTGCAGATCGCCTGCGTTTCACCGCGGGTGAACAGCGAGGAACCGTGGGCGCGCGGCAGGAAACCGACGATGGCTTCGATCGGGCGGACCTCGATCAAGCTTGCGTCCGTCGATGCGCTGGCCGTCCTTGAGGATGGCAGTGCGCACGATTTCGGCTTCGAGCTTCTTGACCAGCTTGCCGGCGACCATCTGCGTCTGGCCGTCTTCATCGGCGAAAGCGTCCTTGGCCTTGGCGCGCGCTTCGTTGAGCGCGTTCGAACGGGCCGACTTGTCGGTCAGCTTGTAGGCAGCGGCGATATCGCCGCCGACCACGCCCTTGAGCTTCTTCCTTCATCGTCGGCGGTATTGTCGGCGACGGTCGATATCCCACGGATCCTTGGCGGCCTGCTCGGCCAGCTTGATGATCGCGCCGATGACCTTGCGGCTCTCCTCATGCGCAAACATCACCGCGCCGAGCATGTCTTCTTCGGTCAGCTCCTTGGCTTCGGATTCGACCATCATCACCGCATCCTGCGTGGCGGCGACGACCAGATCGAGCGTGCCATCGGCCAGCGCTGCGGACTGCTTGCGGGTTGAGCGACATATTCGCCATCAATCATGCCCACGCGGCCGCGCCGATCGGGCCCATGAAGGGCACGCCGGAAATGGTCAGCGCGGCAGAGGCAGCGACCATCGCCACGATATCCGGCTTCGGTCTCGCCGTCATAACGACAGCACCTGGCAGATCACGTTGATCTCGTTGTAGAACCCTTCGGGGAACAGCGGGCGGATCGGACGGTCGATCAGGCGGGAAACCAGCGTTTCCTTTTCGGTCGCGCCGCGTTCACGCTTGAAGAAGCCGCCGGGAATACGGCCGGCGGCAGGAGAATTTTTCCTGATAGTGGACGGTGAGCGGGAAGAAATCCTGCCCGTCCTTCACACCCTTGGCGGCGGTCACGGCGCACAGCACCACGGTTTCGCCATAGGTGGCCAGCACAGCGCCATCAGCCTGACGGGCAATACGGCCGGTTTCCAGAGTGAGGGTCTTGCCGCCCCACTCCATGCGATACAGTTTTCGTGTCGAACATTGATTTTCCTTCTGACCCGCGCAGCCAGATTGCCGCGCGGGGCCTGCTGTTCCGGGGAGTCCGTCCCGGTCCGGTGCAGGGCCTTGCTGGCCCCAGTGGCCCCTTCACCGAATTGCGAAGGATACCGGGTCGTTGGCAGGCGCCCTCATGGCCTGCCGATCATCGCCGATAAGCGAAGGGGCGACCCCGTGGGCCGCCCCTTCGAGAAACTCTTACTTGCGCAGACCCAGCTTCTGGATCAGCGCGTTATACCGCGCCAGATCTCTCCTTCTTGAGGTAGGCCAGCAGGCTGCGGCGCTTGTTGACCATCTGCAGCAGGCCACGGCGGGAATGGTTATCCTTGTGGTTCTCCTTGAAGTGGTCGGTCAGGTTGCGGATACGTTCGGTCAGGATCGCGACCTGCACTTCGGGGCAGCCGGTATCGCCCTTGCTCGCGGGCGTTTTCGGCGATAACTTCCTGTCTTGCGTTCTGCGGTAATCGTCATTGTCTTCGAACCTTTCGCAGTATCTTGGCAATTGAAACCCCGCACGATCGTCATCGTGCCCGCGGCCAGTTCCATCAGCGCCACCGGAACATGGTCCAGCTTGGCAAGGTAGAGCCCGTCGGCATGGGGCAATCCGGAAATGACCCGGCCCTGTCGGGCCGCCTGCGCGCTTTCGGGATTGAGTGCGAGAGCCGGGATACCGTCCAGCCCCGCCTCCAGCGGCAGGAGGTGGTCTTTAAGTGGCGCGCCCTTACCGATTTCGTTGAGCATGTCCAGCGAAATCGCTTGATTTTCGGTGAACGGGCCGGCCTTGGTGCGCCGTAGATAGGTAACATGGCCCACGGTTCCAAGGGCATAGGCAATATCGCGGGCAAGGCTGCGGATATAGGTGCCTTTGGAGACGTGGGCGAGGAGGGTGATGCTATCTAAAAGCCCCTCCCCTTCAGGGGAGGGGGTTGGGGTGGGGGATGTCCTCCGTCCCGACTGTGCTTGAGCCGGACAGACCCCACCCCCGGCCCCTCCCCTAAAGGGGAGGGGAGTTAAGTCGTACACTGCCACCGCCCGCGTCTCCAGTTCCACTTCCTCCCCGCCCGCGCCAGATCATAGGCGCGCTTGCCATCCACCTTCAGCGCCGAATACTTCGGCGGCACCTGCTCGATCGGCCCGGTGAACTGGCCCAGCACCGCCTCCAGTGCCGCCATCGTGGGCCGCACATCGCTGCGTCGCTACCACCACGCCCTCGGTATCGAGCGTATCCGTCTCCTCGCCAAACTTCACGGTAAACTCATAGACCTTGTCGGAATCGAGCATCCGCCCGGCCAGCTTGGTCGCCTCGCCCAGCGCGATCGGCAGCACCCCTTCGGCCAGCGGATCGAGCGTGCCGCCGTGGCCGACCTTGACCTTGCCGAACCCCGCCTCGCGCAGCACCCGCTTGACCGCGCCCACGCCCTGCGTCGAGCCCAGCCCGCGCGGCTTGTCGAGGATCAGCCAGCCGTGCGGGCCGGGGCGGGGTGGCGGGTATTGGGTCACGCCGGAAAGGCCAGCGACCGACCGTGATCGCGGATTGCCGCCGGCCATTCGTGCGTGAAATGATCGTAGCCAACCTTGTTGCCGAGATAGATTTCCCGCACCGCATCCTCGAACTTCGGCAGATCGCCAGCGATGGCCGATAGGAAGCGATAGGCGGCGTCCTGTGCGTCTCGCGTCGAGGGGCCGCTCGCCCGCGCCGCATCGACCAGCCGCCTTATCGCTGCCGAGGCCCCTCCGCGTTGCGCCAGAAGCCAGTCCCAATGACGTGGCAGCAAAGTCACTTCGCGCGGCACGACGCCAAGTGCGGGGCGTCCGCGCCGCGCGGGTTCGGGCGGACGCAGATCGAGATCGACCTGGCGCCCCGTTTCATCATCGAACACCAGCAGGTCGTCCGCTCGCGCAATGGCGGGAAGTGCTCGCAAAACCCCAGCCACTTCGGCTTCGGCACCGCGCGCCACCACTTCATGTTTCAAAAATGCCGTAAACATAGCCACCTCCGCTCCGATCACAGCGGGACATTATCATCCGGATAAAATATGTCAATTCTACCCGGGTAAAATTATTTGGCGATCCACTCCGCCAGCGTCAGATAAATCCCCATCGCCCATTCCATTGGCGGCAGGATGATCCGCTCGACGATGCCGAGATCGGGGAAGAAGTTCGGCACGATCACCAGCAGCACGAACAGCAGCGGGAAGCCGAACGGGCGCGCCTTCTCATAAACCCTCGCAGCCGCTGGCGGTAGCAGGCCTTCGATCACGTGGCTGCCATCGAAGGGCGGGATCGGCAGCAGGTTGAACAGCGCGAGGAACAGGTTGATTGAAATGAACGAGAACAGCGCGGTCATCACCACTTCCGATGCATAGGGCCCAGCCAGCCCCAGCGCCACCGCGCCGAGCAGCGCCAGCACGAAATTGGTCCCCGGCCCCGCCGCCGCGACGGCCATCATGCCGAAGCGCGGGTTGCGCAGCCGCCACTTGTTCACCGGCACCGGCTTGGCCCAGCCAAACACCGGCAGCCCCGCGAGCGCCAACGCGCCCGGCAGCAGCAACGTACCCACCGGATCGACATGCCGCAGCGGATTGAGGCTCAGCCGCCGCTGGTCTCTCGCGGTGGGATCGCCCAGCATCAGCGCGGTCCAGCCGTGGGCAACTTCGTGAAAGACGATGGCGATAACGAGGCACGGGATCAGGATCGCGGCCAGCAGCAGGGTTTCATTCATCACAGCCACATGGGGCCTGCGGGCCCAGCGGTAAAGGGCTCGGCCTTACCGATACATGCCCAGCTCTTCGGCAAAGTGCCGCCGACACAGCGCGACGTAGCGTTCGTTGCCGCCGATTTCGGTCTGCGCGCCTTCGTCCACCGCTTCGCCGGAGCGCGAGACGCGCAGGTTCATCGTCGCCTTGCGGCCGCAGTGGCACACCGCTTTCAGCTCGACGAGCAAGTCGGCGATCCCCAGCAGCACGGCCGAGCCGGGGAACAGGTCGCCGCGAAAATCGGTGCGCAGGCCGTAGCACAGCACCGGGATATTCCCCTCGTCCGCCAGCCGCGCGCATTGCCATACCTGCAGCGCGGTGAGGAACTGCGCCTCGTCGATCAGCACGCAGGCGAGCGGCGCGGCCTCGGCTTCCGCCATGACCTCGCGCCACAGATTGGTGCCGGGCGTGAACCGCCGCGCGTCCGCGCTCAGCCCGATGCGACTGGCAATGGGCTGGGCAGACCGCACATCGATCGCGGCGGTCCACAGCATGGTGCCCATCCCGCGCTCGCGATAGTTGAAATCGGCCTGCAACAGCGTGGTCGATTTGCCCGCGTTCATGCTGGCGTAGTAGAAATAGAGCTTGGCCATCGCCTTCAGTCCTCGACCGACCTGATGGGCAACGGCGGATCGGCCTGCTTCTGCAACTTGCGGTCGAAGCGTGGCGAGCGCGGTACTGCCCGGAAGCGCTGCCCACAGGTGCACCATGTCCGCAAAGTCGCTGCCTTCGCGATAGCGCGCGATGCACCAGTCAAATCCATCCGTATCGGGAAGAGTCAGTCGGTCGACGTTCTGCAACTGCGCGAGCACCGTCGCGGTTGTGCCACGCCCCAGCTTCATGCTGCGGTCGAGCACCCAGCATAGTTCGATGAGCACTGTCCAGCTAACCGAACAGTCGTTGCTCTCGATGAATTCTGCTGCCGCTAACTGCTGATTTTCATCATCACCGGCAAGCAGCCGGGCAAGGACGCACGTATCCAGTGCAATCACGACTTTTGGGATTCGTCGTATTCACGATCGACTTCGGCCGACCAACTCAGTCGCTCAATGGGCATCGGCGGCCCTTCCCACTTGATGATCTTGCGCAGGCGCTTGACCGCCTCGGTCGCGGAAATCTTTCCCTCCGCCGGCGGCTTGCGCAGGATAACCCCATCGCCGGTTTCGATGACATCCAGTACCGCGCCTTCCGTCAGGCCAAGCCGATCCCGCACATCCTTGGGGATCACCACCTGCCCCTTGGCCGAAAGTCTGGTCTGCGCGGTCATGCCGGTAAGATACGTCTTACCCGGCAGAGTGTCAATTTTCGTCGAGGTCCCGCCGCACCTTCGGATCGTCGATTCGAGCCTTGTCGAACGTCATTCGGTCGATGCCGTGAACCCGCCAATATCGGCATAGAGTCCGTCCGTGGGCATCGTGAACTCATCACCTTCAACGACCACAACCGACCCCTCGATCACCTCACCGGTATCGAGATCGGAAATCAGCAGCACCGGATGCACAACCTGATGCGGCAGGACCGGGCCAGTCTGCCCTTCGTCCATGCACACGTCGATACGGGTCTGCATAATCCACGCCAGGCGACTGCCATCGCTCGACCATCCCTTGCACATTGCCGTTGACCCAATGCCAATCGGGATTTCTGAGGCAGGGGAACAATTCTTGATAGGCATCCTGCGCAGCTTCGTAGAAGTCGTCGTGCTCGATAATGCCACCGGGCGTAATTTCGAACACCTTTACCTGTTGCATGAACGAGCCCGAATGGTGATCGACAAAGAACCAATTGGGGCGTGGCGACCACATCAGGGCATAGGGCATGGCATCGGACAAGCCCGGAACCCCACCGACGAAGCGTCCTGAATGGTCCTCCACAAAGATGGAAGCCGGGAATATCTTCGAGTTGCTCGATGTTTTCAGGCTCGCCCTGATTCACGAATTTCCATTTGCCATCGGGCGATGCCGAACTGCGCGGGCACATCGAGAGGAAAACCTCGACCCCGTCCGGGTTGCGACCGCTGTGCGAGCAATCGAAGTCGAGCGCACCCGTATAACCGAATTGCGGAGTTGCTTCTGCGTCCGAAGTTTCTGCGGCGGTTGGAGCTTGCTCGGGCAAGGCAGAAGAATTGCAGCCAGCGAGCAGCAGAAACTGGAAAACGAAGAAGGCAGCCTCGCATTCTGGCAGCTTAGCCGAAAATCGCTCCGCGAGTTAATCGCCCTCGCCGACAATATCCCGCCGCACCTTGGGATCGTCGAGCAACTGCTCGATCCGGCTCGCCTCGTCGAAGCTTTCGTCGGCGCGGAATTGCAGTTTGGGGGCGAATTTCAGGCCCAGCCGCTGCGCCACTTCGCGCTGGAAGAAGGCGGTGTTGGTGCGCAGAGCCTTCAGCACCGTGCCCTCGTCCTCGCCCAGCAGCGGCTTCACATAGACCTTGGCATTGCGCAGATCGGGCGACATCCGCACTTCGGTGACGCTGACAGTGACGGCGCTGAGCACGAGGTCATGCACTTCGCCGCGCGCGAGCAGTTCGGAGAGGATATGGCGCACGCGCTCGCCCACCTTGAGCAGGCGGACGGACTGGTCTTCGGGGGCGGTGTGTTTGGGCATCAGGCGTCGGGTCCTGCTTTGGCTCCCGGCCAGTCGGTCGGCAGGGTGGTGGCGGTGGCGCGGGCGCAGAGCATGCCGTCGGGCGCGAACAGTTCGCTTTCGACAAAGGCCACCCGCGACCCGGCGCGCACCACCCGCGCCTTGGCGGTGAGTTCGCCCAGCGGGATCGGGCGCAGCAGCGAGAGGTTGATGTCGAGCGTCAGCTGCAGGCGGCCCTTGCACGCGGCATAGACCGCCGCGCCCATCACCTCGTCAAGGAAACCCGCCGCCAGCCCGCCCTGCACGGTGCCGCGCATATTGGCGAAGGTGGGCGGCGCGGTGAAGGCCATCTCCACCGTCCCCGCCTCGGCATCCATGCCGACGAAGCGCCCGCCCATGAGCCGGACGGAGGGCCATTGGAGGATGTTGCTCTGTTCCAATCTAAATGCTCACAACCACCAATGTCACTACGCCAATTGCGGCGGCAAAATAGAACAACAATTCGATCATCGAAAGCGCATCGAACGGAGCCATGATCCAGTTCATCAACCGCTTCCGGCTTCGATAGCTCTCGCTAACGATCTCGTTGTCGTCCTTCCCGCTCAAAGCGTGCGCACTTCCTCGTTCACCTCGAACACTTCAAGCTGGTCGCCCGGCTTGATGTCGTTGGTATCCGAAAGCACCACGCCGCATTCCAGACCGGCGCGGACTTCGTCCACATCGTCCTTGAAGCGCCGCAGCGAAGCGATGGTCGTCGCCGAAACGATGACATCGGCGCGGGTGAGGCGGGCGTGGAGGCCCTTGCGGATAATCCCTTCCACCACCAGCAGACCGGCGGCCTTGTCGCGCTTGCCCGATTTGAACACGTCCTTGACTTCGGCACGGCCCAGCACGTTTTCCACCCGCAGCGGGCCGAGTTCGCCCAGCAGGTCCTTCGTCACTTCGTCGGTCAGGTGATAGATCACATCGTGATACATCATCCGCACGCCATCGCGCTTCACCAGTTCGCGCGCCTTGGCATTGGGGCGCACGTTGAAGCCGATGATCGGCGCCTTGCTCGCATTCGCCAGCACCACGTCGCTTTCGGTGATCGCGCCGACGCCCGCGTTGAGCACGCGCACCTTGATGTCCGCATTGGACAGGTTGTGCAGCGCCGAGACGATCGCCTGCACCGAGCCCTGCACATCGGCCTTCACCACCACCGGCCATTCGATCACGTTCGACTTGTTGAACATGGTATCGAAATTGGTCGGCGCGAGCGCGGTGCGCTGTTCGGTGGCGAGTTCCTTGCGATAGGCGGCCACTTCACGGGCGCGCTGTTCGTTTTCGACCACGGTCAGCCGGTCGCCCGCCGAGGGCACGCCCGTCAGGCCGAGCACTTCCACCGGCATCGACGGGCCGGCTTCGGCGATCTGCTTGCCCTGATCGTCCACCAGCGCGCGGACCTTGCCGCTCTGCGTGCCGACCACGAAATTGTCGCCGCGCTTCAGCGTGCCGCGATTGATCAGCACGGTGGCGACCGGGCCGCGGCCCTTGTCCAGCTGCGCTTCGATCACGGTCGCTTCGGCATCGCGATCCGGGCGGGCCTTCAGTTCGAGAAGTTCGGCCTGCAGCGCGATCTTCTCGATCAGTTCATCGAGACCCGCGCCGGTCTTGGCGGAGACTTCCACGTCCTGCACGTCGCCGGACATGGCTTCCACCACCACCTCGTGCTCCAGCAGGCGCTCGCGCACCTTCTGGGCATTGGCTTCGGGCTTGTCGATCTTGTTGATCGCCACGATCATCGGCACGCCTGCCGCCTTGGCGTGTTTGATCGCCTCGATCGTCTGCGGCATGATGCCGTCATCGGCAGCCACCACCAGCACCACGATATCGGTGACATTGGCCCCGCGCTGGCGCATTTCGGTGAAGGCGGCGTGGCCCGGCGTATCGAGGAAAGTCACCTTGGACTTGTCCTTGGTGGTCACCTGATAGGCACCGATATGCTGGGTAATGCCGCCCGCTTCGCCGCGCGTGACATTGGTCTTGCGCAGCGCATCGAGCAGGCTGGTCTTGCCGTGATCGACATGGCCCATGACCGCCACCACCGGCGGACGCGAGACTTGCGTTTCTGCCGGATCCTGATCCTCATCGTGGGCGATATCGATATCGCTGGCGGACACGCGCTGGATATTGTGGCCGAACGATTCGACCAGCAGTTCGGCGGTATCCTGGTCGATCGTCTGGTTGACGGTGACCATCATGTCGAAATTGGCGAACAGTTCCTTCACCAGATGCGCGCCCTTTTCGCCCATCCGCTTGGCCAGTTCGCCCACGGTGATCGCTTCGGGCACGACCACGTCGCGCACCTGCTTTTCGCGGACCTGCTGCGAACCGCCGCCATGGGTGCGACGTTCCTTTTCGCGCGCCCGCTTGAGCGCGGCGAGGCTGCGGGCACGGCGGCCTTCGTCCTCGTTCAGCGCGCGGTTGACGGTCAGCTTGCCGGAATACTTCTTGTCGGCAGTATCGGCCGGAGCGTGCCGCGCTTGGGCTTTTCCTCGCGCTTCTTTTCCGGCTTCTTGGGTTCGGGCCGGGCGACCGGCGTAAAGCGGCGCGCGGCGGGAGCGGCGGTGGTGTCCGGATTCGTTCCGCCGGGGCTCGATGCATCCGGCATCGTCGGCAGACGCTTCGCGCGACCTGTTCCGGCTTCGGCAACTACCGGTGCTTGCTCGGTCGGATTTGCAAGCTTCATCCTGCTGCACGGCGGTTGTCCTCGGCGCGCTTCTTCTCGCCTTCGGCGGCCAGACGCGCGGCTTCATCCTCGCGCTTGCGCGATTCTTCGGCCTGGCGCAGGCGATCTTCCTCGGCCTCGCGCTGGAGGCGGGCGACGCGTTCCTGCGGGGTTTCCCCGGCGGGATCGGAAACCCGCTTGGGCGCGGGCTTGGCGACAACCGGAGCGGGTGCGGGCGGCGGTGGCGGCGCGGCGACGGGCGGCGGCGGCGGGCAGCCTCACCCGGTTTCACGAGCGTGCGGCGGCGCTTCACCTCAACCGTCACCTTGTTGGTGCGTCCGTGGCTGAAAGTCTGCTTGACCTCGCCGCCATCGACCGAGCGCTTCAGCCCCAATGGCTTGCGTTCGCGCGGTGTCTCGTTGTTATCGCTCATGTGCTCGTACTTTTCCTTCAAGAATCAATCAATCACGCAGATGTGCGGGCGGCGGTATCCGCCTCCCGTTCTGCGTTGCTCATGGCCACGTCAGCGGCCCCCAGAAAGGCTTGCAAGCGCCCCAGCGGGCTCGCAACCCGCTCCGCCGATTTGGCATCGGCAAGCGCCAGGTGGACGACATTGTCGCGGCCCAATGCCACAGACAGGGCCTCGCGGTCCAGTGGCAGCACGTCTCCGCGCAATCCGGAGCCTTCGGCATCGGAACCGACGCGGAACGCCTGATCCAGCTTGCGCTTGCCGTCTTCGCTCGCATCGGCGGCATGATAGAGCGCGGCAACGGCTCCGGCGCGGGCTTCCTGGGCGATCCGGTCAGACCCCAAGATAAGCTTGCCGCTGCGCATTTCCAGCCCGAGCCGCTGGAGCACAGCCTTGGTCAGGCCCGCCTCCACCTTGAGCGGAAGATCGTCAGGGATCGCCAACTTGCCGGTCTTGAACGCGCGGGACAGCGCCCCGCGCAATTTGCCCGATGCGACCGCTGCTGGCCAGTTCCTCGCGCTGCACCCCGATCCACGCGCCGCGACCGGGGGCCTTGGCCAGCGGATCGGGCAGGACGTGGCACATGCCATCGTCGTCGGCAGGCGACAGCGCCAGCCGCACGAGCGTATCGCGCGAACCCTTGGTGCCGGTCAGCACACAGCGCCGCTCGCTCCCACCCCCCCGCTCATCCTGAGCTTGTCGAAGGGAGGAGTCGTCGGCCTCGGTTTTAGGCGAACCTAATGGGTCATTGTGAGGATTCCGCATCAGCGGCCTCCTCTGCTTGGGGCGCGGGCGCAGCAGCGGCTGCGTCCTCGTCCTCGAACCAGTGCGCGCGGGCGGCCATGATGATCTCGTTGCCCTGCTCTTCGCTCAGGCTGAACATGCCGAGCACCCCGCCCTTGTCTTCCGCGCGCTGCGGGCGACGCGGCTGCGGGCCTTCCTCGGTCTTGCGACGGCGCGGCGCTTCGCGGCGCTTGGCGATCAGTTCGTCGGTGGCGAGATCGGCGAGATCGTCCAGCGTCTTGATCCCCGCCTTGCCCAGCACCACCAGCATGACTTCGGTAAGGTGCGGGATTTCGGCCAGGTCGTCTTCCACGCCCAGTTCGCGGCGGGTGGCGCGGTGCGCAGCTTCCTGCCGTTCGAGCGCTTCGGTGGCGCGGCTCTGCAGTTCCTCGGCCAGTTCATCGTCGAAGCCTTCGATGCTGGCGAGTTCCTCCAGCGCCGACATAGGCGACTTCTTCCAGCTCGACGAAGCCTTCGGCCACGAGCAGCTGCGAGAGCGTTTCGTCGACGTCCAGTTCTTCCTCGAACATCTTGGAGCGTTCGGAGAATTCGCGGCTGCGCTTTTCCGAGGCTTCTTCCTCGGTCAGGATGTCGATCTGGCTTTCGGTCAGCTGGCTGGCGAGGCGCACGTTCTGCCCGCGCCGGCCGATGGCGAGAGAAAGCTGGTCATCGGGCACGACCACTTCGATGCGGCCCTCTTCCTCGTCCAGCACCACGCGTGACACGGTGGCGGGCTGGAGCGCGTTGACGACGAAAGTGGCGGTATCCTGCGACCAGGGAATGATGTCGATCTTCTCGCCCTGCAATTCCTGCACCACCGCCTGCACGCGGCTGCCCTTCATGCCGACGCAGGCGCCGACCGGATCGATGCTGCTGTCGTGCGAGATGACGCCGATCTTGGCGCGGCTGCCCGGATCGCGGGCAGCGGCCTTGATCTCGATGATGCCATCGTAAATCTCCGGCACTTCCTGCGCGAACAGCTTCTTCATGAATTCGGGATGCGCGCGGCTGAGGAAAATCTGCGGGCCTCGATTGTTGCGCTCCACCTTGCTGATCAGCGCGCGGACGCGCTCACCCGTGCGGGCGGCTTCGCGCGGAATCTGCTGGTCGCGGCGGATCACGCCTTCGGCGCGGCCAAGGTTGACGATCACATGGCCGAATTCGACCGACTTGATCACGCCGGTGATGACTTCGCCCGCGCGGTCCTTGAATTCCTCGTACTGGCGTTCACGCTCGGCATCGCGGACCTTCTGGAAGATCACCTGCTTGGCGCTCTGCGCGTCGATGCGGCCCAGATCGTCCATCGCGGGGAGCGGATCGACGATGAAATCGCCCATCTTGGAACCCGGCTCCAGCTTTTCCGCCTGCGCCAGATCGACCTGCTTGAAGTAATCCTCAACCTCTTCGACCACTTCGACAACGCGCCACAAGCGCAGATCGCCGGTCAGCGGATCGAGCTTGGCGCGGATATCGTTTTCCTGGCCGAAACGCGCGCGCGCGGCCTTCTGGATCGCTTCTTCCATCGCTTCGATCACGATACTCTTGTCGATCATCTTTTCCGATGCGACGGCATTCGCGATTGCAAGCAATTCGGCCTTGTTGGCGGAAATGGGGCTGGCCATCAGTCCTGAACCTCTTCTTCTTCGGTTTCGTCAATGTCTTCAACGCCCGAGATATCGAGCGGGCGGGTGGCGGCGATCAGCCTGTCCGTCAGGACGAGCTGGGCCGAGTGAATGTTTGCCAAAGGGATGAAATGCACCATCCCATCAGCAAGCTTTATGCCGACACAGCTGGCTTCTCCGCGCTGGTCAAAACCGGCAAGTTCGCCAGTCAGGCGCTTCTTGCCCTCCCATGGTTCCACAAGCGCGATCTTGGCTTCGTGCCCGGCCCAGTCGGCGTAATCCTTCGCGCGGGTGAGCGGGCGATCGATGCCCGGACTGCTGACTTCGAGGTGATAGGCACCGGCGATCAGTTCTTCGCCAGCTTCCTCGGTAGTGTCTATCCGGTCCGAAATCCGGCGCGACAATTCCATGCACTGCTGCACCACCAATTGCCCGGTGGCGGGATCTTCCGCCATCACCTGCAAAGTGCGTTCCTCGCCGCTGCCCGTCAGCTTCACGCGCACCAGATCGAATCCGAGCGCAGTGGCTTCGGGTTCGATAATCTGGGCAAGGCGGGCGATATCGGCCATTCGGTCTCCAGCGGATCGGCAGCGGCATGACAAAAGCGGTTTGGTGCCGGCCCCGTCTGGCGCCAGCCCTTCAGTGTCACGACAATGCCGGGATGGCGGCTATCTAGGCGCGCGCCAGCGGGAAAGCAACAGCGGAATTTATGGCTGGGCCGCCCCATCCTCAACGTCGATCATGTCGCCTTCGCCCGCTGTACGGATCGTGCCTTGATCCACCACCCACACGCTGTTGGAGCGAGGCGTTTCAACGAACAGTGGCACGGGTCGGAAGTAGCTTGCCAGCACGTGGATTTCGCTCGGCTCGGCAGCGCGGGTGAAGGGGATCGTAGTCAGCACCAGCGCTTCGGCATTGTCCGGAATTTCGGGGACCAATGCGATGGGGCAACCTTCCTCCAGCGCGTGCAATTGTGTGACCTGTGCCGGGGCCTGCACGGTGAAGCGATAATGACCGCCGAGGGGATAGCTATCGGTCGATGTCATCGGTGTGAGCAGATAAACGTCTACTTTGTCGGCCTCGTCCTCGTCTGGAATGGGGATCGCGTTGGCCGCGGCATTGGCGCAGAACACCAATTGCATTTGCACCGCCACCTGCACCGCTGCCTGCCGCGCCGCCGCCAGTTGCGCCGCCTGAGCGGAGAGCGCCGGTCGCGCATCGGCGGGGAGGAAACCGCCGCCGGTCACTTCGCCGCCTTCCACGCTGTAGCGCGCAACTTCGACCAGCCCCTGGCCGAAATCGCCAAAATAGATCGCGTGCAGCAGGTCGGAATTCTGCGCATCGGGGACGATCACATAGCCGCGCATATATTGCCCAAGCGTGGCCTCATCGTACGCGGCAAGGAACATGTCGGTGCTATGCCAGGCCGCCTGATCGTAGCGGTACAGGGTCTGCCCGCGCACCGTGTTCCAGGCGATCGCTTCGTCGGATGGCGCGGAATAGACGAGCGGTAGTGCCTGCTCCTGGGCCGCCGCTGGGTTACCGCAAACAAGCGCGCAGATAGCTGAAAACACGAAAAATTTGGCCTGCATCGAGAATCCCCTCTGTCGGGCGCGACTGGAACGACCCGGCGCCCGGTTTGTCAACTGCGGCGTGCTGTCACGCGGCGGTGAGATCATGCTTCTTGATGCAATGGCGCAGCTGGTCATAGGTCAGGCCGAGCGCCTTGGCGGTCTGCCGCTGGTTCCAGCGGTTGGCGCCCAGCGCGTATTCGAGGATCGCCTTTTCGTGCGCGTCCACCGCGCTGCGCAGATCCGTCCACCCGGTCGAACCGGGGCATTGCTGCTGGCGAGGAACTGGGCTTGTTCGCAGCCTCTCCGGTGCTCCCTTGCGGAGCGGAGACGCGTCGGCTTCCACGGGCTGTCGAACGGATCAAAAGCCACTTCACCAATCGGCTGCTCCCAATTGTCCCAGCGATAGACCGCGCGTTCCACCACATTGCGCAGTTCGCGGACATTGCCGGGCCACGGGTAGTCTTCCATCGCGAAGGCAATATGCTCGGCAAAGCCCGGCCATTGCTCCCACCCCAGTTCCGCCGCCATCCGCCGCCCGAAATAGGCGGACAGCACCTGAATATCGCCTTCGCGCACCCGCAGCGGCGGCAGGGTGATGACTTCGAAACTCAGCCGGTCGAGCAGATCGGGGCGGAACCTTCCCTCATCCGCCATGCGCGGCAGGTCTTCGTTGGTGGCGGCGACGATGCGCACATCCACCCGGATTGGGCGGCTGGACCCGATACGGGTGATCTCGCCATATTCCACCGCGCGCAGCAGCCGTTCCTGCGCGCCCATGCTCAAAGTGCCCAGTTCGTCGAGAAACAGCGTGCCTCCGTCGGCTTCCTCGAACCTGCCCTCGCGTACCTTGGTAGCGCCGGTGAATGCGCCCTGCTCATGCCCGAACAGTTCCGCCTCGATCAGGGTTTCGGGCAAGGCGGCGCAGTTCATGGTGACCAGCGGACCTTCCCAGCGGTTGGACAGGCGGTGCAGGCGTTCGGCGATCAGTTCCTTGCCGGTCCCGCGCTCTCCAACCACCAGCACCGGGCGGGCCATCGGCGCGGCGCGGCTGGCGCGTTCCACCGCATCGAGAAAAGCGCCTGATTGGCCGATAAATTGGGACTTGTGATCCATCCCCCAAGACATAGGAAATTTTCCCATATTCTGGCAAGAAAAACCATGTCAGGCGAGCGCACCGAGGCGAAAAACCACGGAAATCCGCCATTTCTGCGAATTGGCACGCGGGTTGCAATTCACCTCGCATACAGGTTTTCAGGAGGTTTTGAGCATGTTCAAGTCCGGCTTCTTTCGCACCCAGCTCGGCCATGCCGCGCTGGTGAGCATTGCCGCGATGATCGCCTTCACCGTGTTCGCGCAGATGCAGCACGACATTGCCGGCAACGAAATGCTGCTCTCCGCCACCCCGATGGTTGAACTGGCATGACCGATCACAACAAGAACCCGCTGGTGCCGATTGGCGATGGGCTGAAGCGCGTCGGCACGCGGCTCGATCAGGAGATCGAGCGGCTCCGCAGCAGCCCCACACCGACCGCACGCGCACTCTATTCCGGAGGAAACTGGATGGGCATTTTTTCCCGCACCCGTGACATTATCGCTGCCAATTTCAACGAGCTGCTCGATCAGGCAGACGATCCGGCGAAGATGATCCGGATGATTATTCTCGAAATGGAAGAAACGCTGGTGGAAGTGCGCGCCAGCGCCGCGCGGACGATTGCGGACCAGAAGGAAATGCACCGCCACACCGTGCGGCTGGATCGCCTGCAGGCCGACTGGAGCGAGAAGGCCCAGCTCGCGCTGAGCAAGGATCGCGAGGACCTGGCCCGCGCCGCGCTGATGGAAAAGCGCAAGGCGACCGACATGTTCGAGCAGCTCAAGCAGGAAATCGCCGTGCTCGACGATGCCCTGCGCGCCTATGAGGCGGACATCGCCAAATTGCAGCACCGCCTGCGCGAAGCCCGCAGTCGCCAGAGCCAGATCGCCGCGCGGCTGGAAAGCGCGGAGAACCGCGTCAAGCTGCGCAGCCTGATGACCAACGAACGGGTGGACGAGGCGCTAAGCCGCTTCGACCAGCTCGAACGCCGGGTGGATTACGCGGAAGGTAGGGCGGAATCGCTCAGCATCGCGCAGGGTTCCACCGGCAGCCTCGCCGATCAGTTTGCCGCGCTCGAAGGCAATGACAAGGTGGACGAGGAACTGGAGGAAATGAAGCGCCTGCTCGGGAAGGGCAGCGACGCGCAGAAGCATGAAGGGGAATAAGCCATGGACGGATTCTTTGTTGTGGCCGGTGTCATCGGCGTGCCGTGGGTGATCCTTCACTACGTCACCAAGTGGAAGACCGCCGCCACCATCACCACCGATGACGAAGCGCTGCTCGAAGATCTCTACAGCCTGGCCAAGCGGCTGGACGAGCGGATGAACACGGTCGAGCGGCTGGTTGCAGCGGACAACATCGATTTCAAGCCCGCCCGCGTGCAGATTGAAAAGCCGGAGGACACCATGCCGCTGCGCGAACTCGAAGAACTGCTCGCCGCGAAGAAGGGAGAACGCTCGTGAACACCCCCCGCACCACGCTTTATCGCGACAAGCAAAACGGCAAGCTCTTGGGCGTGTGCTCGGGCATCGCCGACTATACCGGGATCAATGCCATCTGGGTACGGCTAGGGGCGATCATTCTGACCCCCGCCGTGGGCGGCCTGAACATCCCGGTCTACCTCATCATGGGCTTCCTGCTGAACAAGAAGCCCGCGCACCTCTACTCCGCCGATCCGGGCGAGACCCAGTACTGGCAGCGCGTGCGGCAGAACCCGAAGCGCACCGCCCGCGAAATCCGCGGCCAGATGAAGGATGTCGACCGGCGGCTGGCGGAAGTTGAAAGCTTCTACGTCAATTCCAACCCGCGCCTGACCGCCGAAATCGAGCAGCTGCGCTAAACCCGCCAATCAACTTTGGGAGGAACGACAATGGGTGACATGATACCAATCGTCGCCATTATTTTCGGCTGCGATGATTCCGATCGTCGCGATCTGGTCCAAGAGCCAGCAGAAGATTGCCGCAATGCAGATAAACACCACTGCCAGCAGCACCGCCGAACGGGCTGCTCAATACGCCAGCCAGGTGCAGCGGCTGGAAGACCGGGTGCAGGTGCTCGAACGCATTGTCACCGATCGCGGCTACGACATTGCCACCCAGATCGAGGCGCTGCGCGATACCCGCTCGGTCGAGCAAGCGAGCAGCGGCGTGCCACTGGGCCTCGCCAAGCGGGAGAACGTGTGATGGATTGGGGTGATCCCGGCTTTATCATGGCGATTATCGCCATCAGCACTATCGGCTGGCTGGCCAACAACTGGATCCGCGCCAAGCACGGCTATTCGCTGGAAGACGAATGGGGCGGCAAGACCGAACGTTCGGACACCCGGCAGAACACCGCCCTGGCCGAACAGAACCGCAAGCTGATGGAAACGGTGGAGAAAATGCAGGATCGCATGATCGTGCTTGAACGCATCGTCACCGACAAGGGCTACACCGTCGCCGCCGAAATCGAGGCGCTGCGCGATACCCCGCGCCAGAACCCGCCTCTGCCTGAAAGTGGCGTGCCAATGAACTTCGGCAACAAGGAACGTGCACAATGAACCCCGAATTTGCCGCCATTCTCGGCTACGTTCCGCTGATCGTGGGCGGAGCCGTGGTGATCTCCATCGCCGGGATATGGGCCTCGGTCCACAGCACCCGGATGAAGATCAAGAACGGCTATCCGCTCGAAGGGATGTGGGGCCAGTCATTGAAGCCGCAGGGCACCAGCGAGGCGCTGGAACGGGTGACGCTGCTCACGCAGGAAAACGCCCAGCTGCGCGCCGAACTCGGTTCGATGAAGGATCGCCTCGCCAATGTGGAGCGGATCGTCACCGACAGCGGATATCATCTGACGCACGAGATCGAGAGCCTGCGCAGCAAACAGGGAGCGAACTGATGGACGGTAACCTGGTACTGATTTTCAGCTTCGTGTTCGCGATCCTGATGATCATCTTCCCCTTTGCCTATGCCGTCAACCGGCGCGAGCATGCGCACAAGGAACGCAAGCTGGAGCTGGAAGCGCGGATAGAAGAGGCCAAGGCCGCTCAAGTTGCGCGAGCCAACGAGGACAGTCAGCAGATCGAAGACCGGCTGCGGGTGCTCGAACGGATCGTCACCGATCCATCGAACGACCTTTCGCGGCAGATCGAGGATTTGCGCCTGCTCGATATCGCAAGGGAGAAAGTGCAATGAGCTGGCCGATCGCCGTAGTCCTGATCGTGCTGATCATTGCCAGCGCCAAGGTGCTCAACGCGCGCTACCGGGCGCAGCACGGGATCATCATTGACGAACACGGCAACGAGAACCGGCTGAACCATGAAAAGAGGGAAGCCGATGCCGAGATCGCGCAACTGCGCGAGCGGGTGAAGGTGCTCGAACGCATCGCCACCGATCCGGCACAGCGGACCGCCGAGCAAATCGAGAAACTGCGCGACGAATAGGAACGCCCGCAGGAAATTTGGGGCAGGGAGACCATGATGATGATGGAAGTCGACATGCTTGTTGCCGCCACCGCGCTGCTGGCGCTGGTAATCATGGCGGGCACTGTGCTGGCGGGCTGGCAAAGCTGGCTCGCGCTCAAGAACCGCGAGCTGGACATGCGCCAGTTTCCGCAAGATCGCGAACGCGGATCGCCCGAAGGCATGGCCCGGATCGAGATCGCCGACCTCAAGGAACGCATTCGCAAGCTGGAAGCCATCGCCAGCGGGGTGGACCTCTGTAGCCGCAATCGCTAGATGCGCAGCCATGCGCACACTTGCAGACATCCACGAAGAATTCGATTTCCTCGACAGCGACGAACGCTATCGCCTGCTGATCGAACTGGGGCGCGAGCTGGAGCCGATGCCCGCCGCGCTCAAGACCGATGCCACGCTGGTGCGCGGCTGCTCAGCGCAGGTGTGGGTCTATCCCACCGGCGACGCGGAAAAGCTGCATTTTCTGGCCGACAGCAATGCCGCGATTACCAAGGGGATCGTAGCACTGGTGATCGCGGCAGTGCAGGATCGTCCCGCTGCCGAAGTGGCGACGATGGACGTGGCTGAAGCTCTCGCGCCCTTCGACCTCAAGAACCAACTCAGCTCCAACCGCACCCAGGGCGTGCCGAACATGATTGCGCTGGTGCGCGAACACGCATCGCGGATCGCAGCGAGCTAAGTTCCTGCGCTCTCCCGCACCACCGCGATGCCCGCCTCGCGCTGGCGTTTGAGATCAGCCTTGAGCGCGGCGGGATCGCGAGCGATGAGGAAGCCAAAACTCACCCCGCCCTCCTTGCCGATGGTCGCATGGTGCAGCTTGTGCGCCTGCACCAGCCGCTTGGCATAGCCGCGCTTGGGCACCCAGCGGAAATAGCGCTGATGCACCAGCCCGTCATGCACCAGCGTATAGATGATCCCATAACCGAGAATGCCGATCCCGATCCACGTCGCCGGGATCCACGCCGCATCACCGAGCACCAGCGGACTGCCGAGCGCGAACATCGAAATGCTCATCGCTGCACCGACCACGCCGAACAGATCGTTCTTTTCAAACGTGTTGTCGTGCGGCTCATGATGATCGCGGTGCCAGCCCCAGCCCCAGCCGTGCATGATGTACTTGTGGCTCGACCAGGCGACAAACTCCATCGCCAGAATGGTGGCGAGGACGATCAGCAGGGGGGCGAGCACGTCCATGGCATCCATATAGGCCGCGTAAGGCGGCGACGCAAAGCTGCCTGCGGGAAAAGTTTAGCTTCCACGCCGCATTGCGAAAACTTCCGCGCAATATGTTGGCGCACCCGTCCCAGCGCGCTATCGGCCCGGACATGGCCAGCAAACCGCGCACGCTTTACGAGAAAATCTGGGACGCTCATGTCGTGGAGCGGCGCGAGGACGGCACTTGCCTGATCTTTATAGACCGGCATCTGGTCCACGAAGTCACCAGCCCGCAGGCGTTCGAGGCGCTGCGGCTGAACGGGCGCAAGGTCCGGCGGCCCGAACTGACGCTGGCGGTGCCCGATCACAACCTGCCCACCACCGCGCGCACCGATGCCAGCGGCGCGCGCATTCCGATTGCCGATGGCGAAAGCGCGCAGCAGCTTGCCGCGCTGGAGCACAATGTCGCCGAATTCGGCGTGCGCTATTTCGGCGCGACCGCGCGCGAGCAGGGGATCGTCCATGTGGTCGGACCCGGAACAGGGCTTTTCGCTGCCCGGCACCACCATCGTCTGCGGCGATTCGCACACCGCCTGCCACGGCGGCATCGGCGCGCTGGCCTTCGGGATCGGCACCAGCGAGGTCGAGCACGTGCTCGCCACGCAGACCTTGCTGCTCACCCCGTCGAAAACGATGGAAATTCGGGTGGAAGGCGCACTCGGCCCCGGCATTACGCCCAAGGACCTGATCCTGCACATCATCGGCGTAATCGGCACGGCGGGCGGCACCGGCCACGTGATCGAATATCGCGGCGTCGTGTTCGAAAAGATGAGCGTCGAAGGCCGGCTCACGGTCTCCAACATGAGCATCGAGGGCGGTGCGCGCGCGGGCCTGATCGCGCCGGACGAGACCACCTTCGCCTATCTCAAGGGCCGCCCCTTCGCGCCGCAGGGCGAGGAGTGGGACGCGGCAGTGCAATACTGGCGCACGCTGCATTCTGATCCCGACGCGCGGTTCGACAAGTCGATCACCATCCTTGCCCGCGATATCGAGCCGACCGTCACCTGGGGCACCAGCCCCGAAGACGTGGTGGCGATCGGCGGCGTGGTCCCCGCGCCGGAAAGCTTCGCCGACCCCTCCAAGCAGGATGCCGCGCGCAAGAGCCTCGAATACATGGGCCTCGCCCCCGGCACGCCGATGCGCGAAGTGGAGGTGCAGAACATCTTCATCGGCAGCTGCACCAACAGCCGCATCGAAGACCTGCGCGCCGCCGCCGCCGTGCTGCGCGGGCGGCGGATCGCGGGCGAACATCAAATGGGCCATCGTCGTCCCCGGATCGGGGCTGGTGAAGGAAATGGCCGAAGCCGAGGGGCTCGACCGGGTGTTCATCGACGCCGGAATGGAATGGCGCGAACCGGGCTGCTCGGCCTGCCTCGGCATGAACCCGGACAAGGTGCCTGCGGGGGAGCGGTGCGCTTCGACTTCGAACCGCAATTTCGTGGGGCGGCAGGGGCCGGGCGCGCGGACGCATCTGGTGTCGCCCGCAATGGCGGCGGCGGCGGCGGTGACCGGGCGGTTGAGTGATGTGCGGGAGTTGGTGTGAGCGAGGTGCTGTGCAGCCTTAGACCAGTTCCAGCTGCACCCTTCGCCCCACTAGTGCTGCCGCGCGTTGCAATGTCTCGATAGTCACATTGCCATTGCTGGGGTCGAGCACCCTGTTGATCTGGGTTCGACTGGTTTTCATCAACTCAGCGAGTTTGGTTTTGGTGAGCTTGCGATCTTTCATCGCTTCGGCCAATTGCCATGCGATGACTTCCTTGATCGCCTTGGCCTGAAATTCGCCAAGCACACCATCGGCATCCAGAAAGCTGTCGAGCGTTGAGCCGCGATGTTTGTTTTCAGCCATTTTGAACCTCCTTCTGCCGTTTGCGGGCAACCTTCAAATCGGATTGTGGCGTCTGCTGCGCCTTCTTGATGAACCCATGCAATGCATAGAGTTCGTCTTTGTGAAAGCAGAACAGCACCCGCGATATTGTCCCGTCCGGCAAGGATGTCCGAACTTCAAACAATCCCTTTCCCATCGGTCGCACCAATGGCATTCCCACTGGCCAGCGATATTGTACGCGCTGTAAATCCAGCCCCACTTCGCGCCGATTTGCGTCCGGCAAGCCCATTAGCCAGTCCCGAACAGGCTCATTGCCCGACACAGTCCGGTAGAAAACCAGTTCGATCTTGTGCGTCGATTGCATTGCGATGATAGTACCATATAAGGTTCGTAAATGTCAAGCCTACGGTGCTGGTATATCCCATTGACATATCCCGCTCCGCAAGCTAACTAACTCTCATGAACGCTCCTTCCAAATTTGAGTATGGCACCAAGCTGTTCAAGCTCAATCGCAGTCAGGCCCTGCGAATTCCCAAAGACCTCGCATTTCCTGAAAACGTGAGGGACGTCATCATCCGTCGCTCCGGGGATTCGCTGATCGTCACCCCGCTGGCCAAGAAATGGAGCGATTTTTTCGCCATGCTGCCCATCGACGACGATTTTGTCCTGCCCGATGACCCGCCGCCAACCGATGTGATCGAGCCCCTTTAAGCATGGAGGCCATGCTCGATTCAAATGTCTGCATTCGGGCGATGCGGGCAGGAGGCGAAGAGGTTCAGGCCTGGCTTGCCGAACAATCGGACGACCTTTGCTTGTCCACCATAGTCGTTCACGAACTGCTCATGGGAGCAGAGCTTGCGGCAAGACGTGAGTTTCAAATCAAGCTGGTGGGGGAATTGACGGCCAGATTGGAGGTGAGGGATTTTGACTCACTTGCAGCCGGTCATGCCGCGCAAATCCGTGCCGATCTGCAACGACGCGGACAACTGATCGGCGTAAATGACATGCTGATCGCCGGCCATGCACGCAGTCTGGGCCTAAAGCTGATAACGTCCGATTTGTCCGACTTCTCCCGCGTCGAAGGTCTGCGCTGCGAGGATTGGCAAACCTGACGGAAAATGCAGGCGCCGCACTTGCATCACGCCCCCGCCTTGCGCATTTAGTCTCCATGACCAAAAAGATCTCCACAACCGCCGCCGTTGCGGCTGGTGCTGTCGGTTCCGCAGCGGTCGCTGCCGCGCTGCTTTACGTCAACCGGCGCAAGAAGAAGAACGAGCCGAGCCAGCCCGGCCCGATCCCCAGCGGCGAAAAGCCGGAGACCGATTGATGGAGCCGCTGCGCAGCGTTGAGGGCCGCGCGATTCCGTTCGGGCGCAAGAATGTCGATACCGATCTGATCATTCCCGCGCGCTGGCTCAAGACGGTCAGCCGCGAAGGCATGGGCCAGGGCGCGTTCGAAACCGTGCGGGCGGACGATCCCGCCAACGTGTTCGACCAGCCCGAATTCGCCCGCGCGCCAATCCTGATCGCGGGAGACAATTTCGGTTGCGGCTCCAGCCGCGAGCACGCCGCCTGGGCCCTGCTCGACCTCGGCATCACGGCGGTTATCGCGCCGAGCTTTTCGGATATTTTTGCGGGTAACGCGTTCAAGAACGGCATCCTTACCGTTGCCCTGCCGCAGGCAGCGGTGGACCGGTTGCTCGAAGTCGCGCAGACCGATCCGGTGTCGATCGATCTCGAGGCGCAGACCGTCACCACGCCGTTCCAGGATCGTTTTACCTTCGAAATCGATGCCTTCCGCAAGCACTGCCTGCTCGAAGGGCTGGACGAAGTCGGGCTTACGCTGTCGCGCGATGAAGCCATTTCCGGTTACGAGCAGAAGCTCGCCCGGTCGCGCCCGTGGTTGGCGCGCGGAACGGGTGTTGCGGCCTGAACCTTGCCGCCCTATCCCCTCCGCAAGACCTTTTTAGGAGCACCAGCATGACCAATTTCAAGGACCGCGAACGCGCCGAGGAAGCCAAGTATGCGATGGACGAAGAAACCGCCTTCCGCGTCGCCGCGCGGCGCAACCGGCTGCTGGGCGAATGGGCGGCGGGCCTGATGGGCCTCACCCCTGAGGAAACCGATGCCTACAAAAAGGCGGTGGTGCAGGCCGATTTCGAAGAAGCGGGCGATGAGGACGTCGTCCGCAAGCTTGTCGGCGATCTCACCAGCGCGGGCTGCGACGTGGACGAAGCCACGGTGCGCGCCATGCTGGAAGAAAAGACCGTCGAATCGCGCCGCCAGCTGATGAGCGATTCCTGATGCCGATGCCCGCCGCGCAGATCGAGGAACTGATCAAGGCCGCGCTGCCCGATGCCGAAGTGACGATCACCGCTTTGGCGAACGATAACGATCACTGGCAGGCGCGGGTGATCTCCGCGCAATTCGTCGGCAAAAGCCGGGTGGCGCAGCACAAGCTGGTGTTCGCCGCGCTCGGCGGGCGGATGGGCGGGGAACTCCACGCCTTGCAACTGCACACCGGCGTTCCCAACTGAATCGCCAGAGACATACTCCTTCGGGTGGGAAGACAATGACCGATATCAATACCGCAACCAACGAACGCCTCTCGCAAATCGTCAACGGCTCCGACGTCGTGCTGTTCATGAAGGGCACGCCGCTGTTCCCGCAGTGCGGTTTCTCCAACAAGGCGGTGGCGATCCTCGACCATTGCAAGGTCGCCTTCGACAGCGTGGACGTGCTGCAGGACATGGAAGTGCGGCAGGGCATCAAGGCCTTTTCCGACTGGCCGACCATCCCGCAGCTCTACGTGAAGGGCGAATTCGTGGGCGGCAGCGACATCATGATGGAAATGTTCGAAGCGGGCGAATTGCAGGCGCTGCTGGACGAAAAGCAGGTCGCACGCGCGGAGGATTGATCCTCCCGCTTCAGCCACGGTAAAGGCGCGGGAGCTATCGGAACTGTCATGATCCGCACCCTCGCCGCCGCAATCTTTGGCCTCGCTCTCGCCCTGCCCGCCCCGCTAATGGCGCAGGACGTGCCCGATCTCGCCGCCCGCACACAGTCCGCGCGCGAGGCGGAAGTGATCGCGCGGCTTATGAGCGAAGTGCAGGATGCGGTTGCCTTGGCGCAGGCGCAATATGCGGGGATGGTAGGAGGCTCGCCCGGTCCCGGATATCAGGGCGCGATTGCCTATCCTACAGCAGCTACGGGCGAATGGCGCGCGGTGATTGTCGGGCGGCAGGGCGACGGGCCGGATGCGACCTGGCTGGCGCTGGCCGAATACGAGATATTGGAGGGGCATAATCCTGTCCGAAACACTCCACCCTGCCAACGCCATTCCCCCGCTCGAAGGCACGGCATCGGCGATGGCGCAGGCGCGCTATTTCGCCCCCCGCGCGGTGCTTGCTTCGGGGAGTTCCGCCTTCTGCCTCGACGAGGAAAGTGCGCGGCAGGCGGTCACTTTCGCCACAGTGGTCCTCCCCCCGCGCGAGGACGGCAGTTTCGATGCCTATGTCCTCAATGGCCCGATCGAGGACGGCGCGATCCCGCTCGGTCGCCATTACCGGGTTGGCTTCGACGCCTTCGGAATTGATGGCGCACCTGAACTGGTCACCGACACCTGCGAAGTGGTGACGTGGGATGCAGCGCAATCCTGATCTGGCGACGGGCGACTATGTTACTGAATTCGCGGAAGGTGACGCGCCCTCACCCGTCCACGTTTTCCTCTCGCGCCTGCTGCCGATGCGGCTGGTGGTTCGGACAGGCGGTCTCTTCTGGCCAGTGGCGGACGGGGAGATTGCTCCGCCGGTCTCCGAAGCCGCTCCATAGCCCGCGCCCCATGTGCAACCTCTACAAGATGGCGAAGTCGCAGGACGAGGTGGCGCATTTCTTCGATGCGATTGCGCAGGATATGGCCGTCAGCCCCGGCGGGAATGCGCCGGAGATGGTCTACCCCGGCTATCCCGGCATGGTGTTGGCTGAGGGCAAGTTGCAACAGATGGTCTGGGGCTTCCCGCTTGCTCTCACCGGTGCCAAGGGCCAGCCGCTCAAGCCCAAGCCGGTCAACAACGCCCGCGCCGACAAGCTGAAATCGCCGTTCTGGTCCGCCAGCTTTCGCGCCCGCCGCTGCCTGATCCCCGTCTCCGCCTTCGCCGAGGCCGAGGGCGAGCGCGGGCGGATGACGCGCACGTGGTTCACCCCGCCCGGTGATGCCCCGCTGTTCGCGATGGCAGGCCTGTGGCGCGACACCGCCGAATGGGGTCGCGCCTATACGATGGTGATGACCAGCGCCAACGAGACAGTGCGCCCGGTGCACGAGCGGATGCCGGTGATCCTGCCGACCAATGCTTGGCGGGAATGGCTGGAAGGCGAGCCAGCTCAGGCGTTGGCGCTATGCCTTCCCTATGGGGGCGCGATCACAGTGGACCGCACAAACGAACCATGGGCCGGTCGGCGCTAATTTTCGCGGATTTTCGGGGAGAAGGCTTCGGGGAGGCGGGACCGGGAGACTGGTTGGGGACCATTTGGACGGCCCCGCCTCTATCGAAGACCTTGGGTACACAAGTAACATTGCACACCCCGTGCCAGTTTGCGCGAATGGCGGATTTGTGCGGGTTGCGATGGTTTGCGAAAGGTTAACGCGGGTGGGGGGTGTAAAGAATTTCGACGTGCGTTTGGTTCACAAGGGGCCTCCGCGCCTTCGTCCGCCGGAAAAAGCGAGCGCAAAACAAGAGTGGCGCGCCCGGCAGGATTCGAACCTGCGGCCTCAGGATTAGAAGTCCCGTGCTCTATCCAGCTGAGCTACGGGCGCGTAGCATGGGCCATTAGCGATGTTTGCACGCTGCGCAAATGCGGTTAGTCATTGCGGATGGATCAGGGGACCAGCACCAGCACCACGAAAATCGCCGGAAGCAGCGCCAGTGCCGCGCAGTTCCGCTATTTTCCCTATGTCATGGCGGCCTTCGTCGCGATCCTGTTGCTGAGCAATATTATCGGCGCGTCCAAGCCCAGTTACGTGGTGCTGCCCAATGGCGCGCAGTGGGCGTTTGGCGCCGGGGTTTTGTTCTTCCCGATCAGCTACATCATCGGCGACGTGCTGACCGAGGTCTACGGCTATGCCAATGCCCGCCGGGTGATCTGGACCGGGTTTGCGGCGCTGCTGTTCATGGCCTTCATGGCCTGGGTGGTGGTGGCGCTGCCGCCTGCCGAGGGCTGGCCGGGGCAAGAAGCGTATGAATTCGTGTTCGGAAACTCCTGGCGCATCGTGCTCGCCAGCATGGTCGCCTTCTGGGTGGGGGAATTTGCCAATTCGTTCGTGATGGCGAAAATGAAGGTTTGGACGCGCGGAAAGCTGCTGTGGAGCCGCACAATTGGTTCAACCGTGGTCGGCCAGGGGCTCGACAGCCTGATCTTCTACCCGTTGGCATTCTACGGGCTGGCCGGATGGCCGATCGGGCAATTGTGGCAGGTGGTCCTCTCCCAATGGCTGATCAAGGTTGGCGTGGGAAGTGCTGCTGACGCCGGTCACCTATCAGGTGGTCAATTTCCTCAAGCGCCGCGAAGGGGTGGAAGTGTTCGATACCGACACCGACTTCTCCCCCTTCGGCGCGAGCTAGCCGCTGAGGTGGGCGCTGGCCTATTACTTGGCCAGCAACCACACCGCGAGGTAGATGACGATAAAGCTGCCGAACCCGGCAATCGCTCCGATCGCGAAGATCAGCCGGACAATCAGCGGATCCATGTTGAAGTAGTTGGCAATCCCGGCGCAAACACCTGCCAGCTTGCCGTTGGTCTTGTCGAGGCGGAAGCCGACGGGGCTGCCGCCGCCCGAAGTGCGAAGATCGTTCATGCGAGAATTCCTGCAACGGTGGTGGCGGTGGGATGGGCGAAGCTCGAAACGAGCAGCGTCATGGTGATGGCAAGCGCGCCAAAGGCGGCGAGGATCTTGCTGGCGACGGACTCGGTATTCATTGCATGGTACTCCCTGTAGCGAGGTTGCGGATCAGGCCAGCACGGTGGCAAGGCTGGTCGCGGCAGGATTGGCGAAGCTCGACACGAGCAACGTGACGGTGATGGTCAGCGCACTGAAAGCGGCGAACAGGCGGGTGGCGATCTCAGAGGTATTGGTCATTTGAAGTCTCCTTGGTGTGTGTTCGAAGCGGGTTTGCTTCATGAGAACAACATTGCAGGAGCCGTGCCAAACCGCGAAAATGGCGGAATTCTGCCATTTTCGTTCAGCAGGCAGACAGGTTGCAGGAATTTACATCCCAAGTGTTGGGATTTTCCCCCATCTTGCGGCATTGCGTAATTCCATTGGCCTGCACGCCGCCGCTGCAATAGGACGCCTTGGCTCCCATGCCGCTCGATCGCATCACCCTTTCCAGCTTTCGCAACCACGCCGAAACCCGGCTCGATGGCACGCGCCAGCTGAACCTGCTGGTGGGGGAAAACGGTGCGGGCAAGACCAACGTGCTCGAAGCCTTGTCTCTCTTCGCTCCCGGTCGCGGGCTGCGGCGGGCGGCGCTGGGCGACATGGCGGGACTGGCGGGCGGGGGCGGATTTGCCGTCAGCGCACGGCTCGATCCCGGTGACGGCGGGGAGCCGGTGCAACTGGGGACCGGCGTGCAGGCCGAGCGACCGGGACGGCGAATTGTGCAGGTCAACGGCGCAGAGACGAGCGCGGTGAGCCTTGGCGAATGGCTTGCGCTGGGCTGGCTGACCCCGGCGATGGACCGGCTGTTTGCCGACAGCGCAGGGGCGCGGCGGCGCTATATGGACCGGCTGGCGGTGGCGCTCGATCCCGCCCACGCCCGCCATGCCGGGCGTTACGAAGCGAGCTTGCGCGAACGCAACCGACTGCTGGCGGACGATCGCGCGCCCGATCCCGTGTGGCTGGATTCGATAGAAATGCAGATGGCTACTTCCGGGGCGGCCTTGGCGCAGGGCCGCGCGCTGTTGGTGGAAAGGCTGTCCGCCGAACTGGCCGCCGTGCCTGCCGAGCCCTTCGCTCTCCCAGCGCTTACTCTTGTCTCTGGTGGTGCGCTCGAGGAGGCGGCGCTTTGCACCTCCCTCGCCGCCAATCGCCCGCGAGACCGGGCAGCGCAGCGTACGCTGATCGGCCCGCACCGGGACGAATTGCAGGTAACGATGGCCAGCAAGGCCATGCCCGCCGCCGAATGCTCGACCGGCGAACAGAAGGCGATGCTGATCGCGATCACGCTCGCCCACGCCGCACTCGCCGCGCGCGGGCGGCCGAGCCTGCTGCTGCTCGACGAAGTGGCCGCACATCTCGATCCCTTGCGGCGCGAGGCGCTGTTCGAACGGCTGCGCGGCGGTGCTACGCAGGTATGGCTGACCGGCACCGAGCCTGGGCCCTTCGCGGGCATTCTGGTCGATGCCGCGACGTGGCAGGTGGCCGACGGCGGGGCGGAAATACTCAGGGCATGAGCATGATTTTCGGCCTGTTTTCGCGATCAGGCGAAGCCCTGCCGCGCGAATGGATCGAAGCGATGGAGCAACGCGCCGCGCGCTGGCCATGCGATCATTTCGCCAGCCATACCATCGACGGAAGCCATATCTCCATCCGCGAACGCAGCCAATACGCCGGAGCACCGGCCGGCGGTTTTGCGCTGGATGACTCCGCCGGGCGCGCCGTTGTGCTCGACGGACGGATCGACAATCGTGCCGAGTTGCGGCGCGCGCTCAACCTGCCCGAGGCCAACGATGCCGCGCTGTTGCTCGCCGCGCATCGCCACTGGGGCGCAGACTTCGCCCGCCACCTGATCGGCGATTTCGCGCTCGCCGTGCTCCATGACGGGAGCAAGCGGCTGGACCTCGCGCGCGATGCTATGGGCGTCCGCCCGCTGTTCCACGCCAGCGGCCTTGGCATCCACGCCTTCGCCAGCAGCATGGACGTGCTGCTCGCCCTGCCCTTCGTGGACCGCACGCCGAACATGGTCTGGCTCGGCGACTTCCTCGAGATCATCAAGCCCGATGCCGAATTCCACCCCCTATGGCGGAATCGCCGCACTGGCCCCGGCCACGCTGCTGGCCATCGGGAAGGAGGGAGCGGAGACAAGCCGCTTCTGGGCCCCTCCCCCGCTCACCGAAGGGCCCGATATCGACGAAGCCGAAGTGGTCGCTGAGTATCGCCGCCTGTTCGATCAGGCGGTCGCCTGCCGTCTTCCCGCACAGGGTTATCGCCGCCTGCGAACTGAGCGGCGGGCTCGATTCGACCAGTGTTGCCGTCACCGCCGCGCCCTTGTTGGCCGTGCGCGGAGAGCAGCTACTCACCCTTTCGCACGTGCTGGGGAGCGACGGGGACAATAGCGCCGGAATGCGCGACGAACGCGCCGAGATCGAAGCCGTACTCGCTGCAATGCCAGCAGGCGAACATCATTGGCTCGATCACAGCCACGCCCCGCAGATCGCCGCTCTGACGGATATCGTGGCCCGCCACGGCGGCCCGCAGCGGCGCGATTTCAACTCGGTCGAACACGGGCTGGGCGAGGCGATGCGCGATGCCGATTGCCGGGTGCTGCTATCCGGCTTCGGCGGGGACCAGCTGGCGACCTCGCTCGGCGCTGGCCTGATCGAGAGCCTCGCGCGCGAGAGCCGGTGGAGCGAAGTGGCGCAGCTCAGCGCCAGTCCCCTTTCCCGTTTGCTGTGGCGCTTTGCCATTGGGCGGCGGTTCCAGCATTGGCGTGCCGAGCGCCGGTTCGCCGCCAAGGCGCGTGCGACTGTCCGCGTGACCCGGCGCGAACTGATCGACGATGCGGCGCTCACCCGCCGCCGCATGGCCTTCCCGGATCGTCCGCTGCATGGGACTATCGCCGAGCGCGAACGCGCAGTGATCGTCAGCCCGCATGTCGGCCATCGCGGGCAGGACAGCGCGGTGGGCGCGGGGGCGCTGGGGTTCGATTACGCCTACCCGATGCTCGATCTGCGGCTGGTGGACTTCGTGCTGCGCCTGCCCGACCGGCTGAAAGCGCGGGTGGACGAACGGCGGGTACTGATCCGCGCGGCAATGGCGGGCCGCCTGCCCGATCTGGTGCGGCTGCGCGATGACAAGTCGCCCGCCGCCGTGCCAGTTGCCGGGACGCAGTTTCGCGCGGAGATTGCAGACTATGCGGCGCTGTTTGCCCTGCACCGGCACAATCCGCTGCTGACTCAACTGGTCGATATGGAAGAGGTGCTCGCCGCGCTGGAGGATTATTCCACACCAAAGGATCGCCGGGCCAGCCTCCAGGCCCGCCATTTTCGCCGGATTGCTGAATTGTGCCTGTGGTCGGACTGGCTGGCTGAAAATCAGCCGAACCACGCCGAATAATTGATCCGCACCCAGCCTTCGGGCACATTACCCAGTGGCTCGATTTGGTGGAAATTGTCGTGCGTCACATCGAACAGCACCATCCGATTGGGCAGCGGTTCGATCACCTTGGCTGATCCATCGGCCAGATGAAGCAGGAACCGCCCGCCAAAGTGCTCTTCCCAATGCTCGTGCAAATACAAGACCAAGCACAGTTTCCGCCCCGTCCTGGCGTCCGAATGCTTGCGCAGGAAATTGCCCGGGCCATGCAGTTTGAGATTGATGCCGCCCGCGCGACCCAGCTCCATATCGGCAATCGCGCCCAACCAGCCGAGAAAGCCCGCCCCGCCCATTGCGCGGCGCACCAGCCGTTCCGCCTGCATCGCGGGGCTGTTCTCCCGTCCCGGCTTCGCGCCGGTCAGTTTGCGTTGGTGGATGAAGCGGTCCGCCTCGGGCGCGGCGACGAAAGCGGCTTGCGACACCGTCCCGCGCGGAGCAATGGTGCCACTCTGCTTTTCGGCTTTCGTCGCCGAGCCGAGCTTGAGATTGGCCGAAAAATCGCCGTCTTCCCATGCCACCTGCCGCAGAAGGTTGAGCAATTGCGGATTGATCACATTGTCGATCAGCACATGGCGATTGTAACCGCAGGCAAAATTTTCTCGCAGCTGTGTGATCGCTTCGGACGTACGGACATGTGCTTGAACGAGCATCGCGAACAACGGATCGGACAAAAACGCATCAGTCATTATGGCTTCGCGACAATCTCCCCTCCTCCGTTCGGTTAGCCCGTTGACAGCCCATGTTACAAGTGCCAATCCAAAATCAAATTTGTGGGGAACAATCATGACGGCGAATTCATCGAAGACTAGCAAGATCGCCTGGGAAAGGCCCACTCTCACGGTTGTTGCCGCCAGCGAAGATATTTGCAGCGGCACTTCCGATTTAGACGAAGATTTTACTGGCACGCCTTCCTGAATTTTGGAGATATCGCCGAGATTTTCCAGCACCCGCCAGGCTTGGTCCGGCGGGTGTTGCTGATTGTAAGCAAGTCCTGTCGCGAATTTTTTTCGGCGGAATGACGTCATGCTCGGCTATCGTGTCCACAATCTTGCGCTCCAAAGCGATTTTGCCATCGAGACAATTGCGCGGGGAACCGAGCGGTTGGAAAGCGACGGAGTTATCATCGCGGCAGGCGCTATTCCCGGTCAACTCGAACAGCCGGAAAAGGTGCGCAGGCACTACCAGACTGCTCCGGGGGTAGTGCTGCTGCACGCCAAGGGCGTCGGGCGGATGCTGGTGGAGCACGGCCGACGCATTACCTATGAAGGCGCGCCGGGCTGCACTGATGAACTGCTTGCGGGCCACGTGCTGGGCAGCGGGCTTGCCGCGATCCATCACCAGCGCGGCAATGTGGTGCTACACGGGGCAAGCATATGCCGGGGCGGGCGGGTGTTCCTGATCTGCGGCAAATCGGGTGCGGGAAAATCTACCACCACAGCGCATCTGTTGGCCAATGGTGGGGAAACGCTCGGGGATGATGTTGCTGCAATCGGCGACGGCCCGAACTATCTCGTCCATCCCGGCCCCGCCTCCACAAGGCTCGCCGATGACGCGCTGGCACGTTTGCCGCAATTCGCGGCGCTGGCTGGGAATGAGCGTTGTGTGGCGGGAAAGCGCATTGTCCCCACCATTGCCAGGTTCGCCGCCGCACCTCTGCCACTTGGTGGAATCATCGTGCTCCAGCCCGGCGAAGGGGATGGCGTGACGGCAGAGCCGTTGGAGTGGAACCTCGCCTTCACCGCCTTGCAGATGCATACCTTTCGCAAGCGGTTTATCACCAGCGACATGGTGCCAATTCTGAAGAGCAAATGGGGAGCGCTAGCGCATCGCCTGCCGATCTGGGGAATATCGCGGCCAGCAGGGCGTGACACGCTGCGTGAAGTCGTGACAAAGGCTGAATTTGCCATCGCCGCGATGGCCCACAAGGAACAAGGTCCGAACGATGATTGCCCACGCTGAAATGTCGCGAGTGTTCGCCCATGCAGAAGACGTGCTGATGTCCGATTCAGGGGACATGAAAGTGCTGATGTCGATGGAGAGCGGCCAGTTCGTGGAGCTGAACCACACGGGTCGCGCGATCTGGGAATTGACCGATGGCAAGCGTTCGCTGGCCGAAATAGCCGCTGCCCTGCAATACAGTTACGATGTCCCACCGGACGAATGCGCCGACGAGGTTCGCGATTTCTTTGCCGGACTGGCGGCGGAGAATCTCGTTACCCCGCAAGCCTGACCCCGTCCGATGCGCGAAGCTGCCCGGATGCTTTATGACGTGTTCGCTCGGCTGAGCGATCCTGGTGTCTCGGCTGCCCTGATCGCGCAGCTGGACGCACGAATCGCCGCCGGAATCGGCCCGGCCCAGCCCCATTTGCTGCGCGCCAATTTGTTGCGCCGGTGCGGCGCACTGGCACAGGCGCGCACCAGCTTTGACGAACATCAGCGTGAAACGGCTGGCGATAGCGCCCTGGCGGCACGCGATTCCGATGCGCTCTGCCCGCCCGGCCTGCAGAGCGGCACCGGCCATACGATCGCCCCGCTGATCGTAATCGACGACTTTCTGCCGCTCGCTGAAATGGCCGCGCTCCACGCCCATGCCTGCGTGCTCGAACCGCATTTCTTCGATGCAAGGACGATGGCCGAGGAAGCAATTTACGATCCGGAAAAGCGACGCACGCTGGTGTGCCCGCAATTCACCGAGAAACGGCAGTTCTTCCTCGATTTCCTCGACGGCAATCTCGCCCGTTTCCAGCGCGCGCTGGGCTTGCCTGCATTTGCAATCGAGCGGGTAGAGATCAAGCTTACCAATCATGTCGAGGGCGGATTTTTCAAAGCCCATGCCGACAATCACGCCCCCGTGGGGGAAGCAGGGCGGGCGATCACCTGGCTGTACTACTTCGGTGCGCAGCCAGCCCGCTACAGCGGCGGGGAATTGATCGTGATCGATACGCAGTTAGAGACTGCGGCAATCTCCCCCGCCTGGTTCACGCGAGTTGAGGCCATTCCCAACCGGCTGGTCGCCTTCCCAAGCTGGTTCTACCACGCGGTCGGGCCGACGCATGTTCCCGGAAACACTTTTGCTGACGGGCGATTTGCCATGAGCAGCCATGTCCGCAAACCCGACGACGGGCTTGGCTGGATCGCGGCATGAAATCCCCGGTACTGCTGCCCTATTTGTTCAAGCGGTACGGCAAGCACAATATGGTGCGGCTGGTCGATCCTGATCGACTGGACCTCTCGCAGCCGTTTTTCTATTTCGCCCGGTCTGGCGATGCGGCCAGCGAACGGATGGTGGGATTTGACGAATGGCTGGCAGCCCAGCCCGAACCCGAAGCCGACTATTCCGATTTTGCCGGGATCTTTCATGTCTCGCGTTGCGGCTCCACGCTACTGGCACGCAATATCGCTGAAAGCGGGCAGGCGCTGGTTTTGAGCGAGCCGCCGTTCTTTCGCATCCTGCGCCACCGGATGGGGGAAACGGTCAGCGCAGACGTGGCTCTGCGGGCCAGCCTTGCCCTCATAACGGCTTGGCGGCGATGGGCACAAACGCGCGCGTCGATGCTGGTGGTGAAGTTCAACAGCCAGTTGCATGGCTTCCTGCCAGAGTTGCTGGCCGGCATGCCGGGTTCACGATTCGTGTTTCTCCACCGCGAACCACTGGCGGTTTTCGAATCGCATGATCGCAAGCCGCCGCTCTATCTCCAGCATCTGGGGGGGACGAAGCGGACGCAAGGCCCCCGATTATCTGGCAAAGGTTGCGGCAGAACCAATGTTGCGCGCCGCCGCCACGGCTTATTGCACCGCGCTGGACCGCTTTGCGGATGTGACGCGGGACAATGTGCTGCCGATTGCCTATCCGCAACTCGGCACTCGCTACGCCGAAATCCTCCGCCATTTCCGCCTCGATCCTGCCGCCGCGCCACCTTGGTCGGCAGAGCGCGATGCCAAAGCGACGGTGGCGGACGGGGCGCGGCCCTACGTTGCCGTGACGGACGAGCGATTGCAGTCGTTCAAGAGTGACAATTTGGCCCTTCTCGACATCGCACGCGAGCGGTACGCAAATTACCTTGCCGCTTCGAAGTCTGCGGTATGAGGGGAATTTTCTTGTGAACCAGGCCGCTATCCCCACCATAACCCTGCCGCGCAGCGCAGGGCGCGACTGGCGGTTGGCGCTGGTGATCGTACTGGCGGTGGCGCTGGCGATCATGTTCTGGTCGGGCAGCCGCTATCCCGCCTTGCAGGAAAAGGCGCTGATGGGCGGGGATACGCCGCTATCGGGCCTGTCTTTCGATGTCGCCATCGAGGTGGTGCCGGGGGCCAGCTTCCTCTCCGTCCTGTGGGCCAATACGATCAACTGGATCGTCACCAACCTGAAGGGCATGACCTTCGGCGTCCTGTTCGGGGCGATGGCGCTGACGCTGCTGTCGCTGGTGCAGAAGCGCAGTTTCCGCAACGGCTTTGCCAATTCGGCGCTGGGAGTTGCCATCGGCGCGCCGCTCGGCGTCTGCGTGAACTGCGCGGTGCCGATCGCGCTGGGGCTGCACGCCGGGCGGCTGCGGCTGGAAACCACGCTCTCGGCCATGCTCGCCTCGCCCACGCTGAACGTGATCGTGGTGACGATGAGCTTCGCGCTGCTGCCGGTGCATGTCGCCGCGGTGAAGCTGTTCGCTTCGCTGATGATGGTGCTGGTAGGCGTGCCGCTGCTGTGCCGCTTCGTGCTGAAAGCAGAAACTGATGCGACGCGCGATGCCCTTGCCGCCAGCGCGGTGAGCGAAAAGCTGGGTGGGCTGTCAGGTTGGCTGATGCGCCATCTGACCCCGCGCGAGTTTGAGGCGGGCGCATACGGCCCCCTCGCCGCGCTGGTATGGTTCGTGCGGACCTATGGGCGCAATTTCCTCTACGTTTTCATCGTCACCGTGCCGATGATGTTCCTTGCCGCGCTGCTCGGCGCGCTGTTCGTGGAACTGTTCAGCCCGACCGCGCTGATCGGCGTGCTGCCGCGCAGCAATCTGCTGATGCTGTTCCTTGGCATGGTGCTGGTGGCGCTGTTCCTCAGCTTCGCGCCTGCGCCGATTTCGCTCGACGTGATCCTTACCGCCGTGCTGCTCGGGCTGGGGATGAGCGACAATTACGCCGCCACCACCGTGATCGCGCTTGGTTCCTTCAGCGTCTACGCCTTCATCGTGATCGGGCGGGCGATTTCCTGGCGCACGGCTTTCGCGTTGTGGGGCATGGTGGTGGCCGCTGCCGTTTGCGCCGGTCTGCTGGCGCATGTGCTCGCCGCTCCGGCCCGGGAATACCGGCTGGACGGCTACCGCGCGATTATGGCCACCAGCCCGCCGATCACTTTCCCCGAAGCGCCTGACACCGAAATGCAGGTTTCGCTGGCGGACCTGCGCCCGCTGCTCGCTGCGCAGGCGGTGGTGCCGCAAGTGCTGGCCTTCGCGCAGGAGGGCGAACGCGGTGGAAAGCCTTGGACTTGCTGCCGATCACTCCCAGCGCGCGCCAGCACCAGCGGCCCGGTCTTTTCCCGGCTCGTGGGGCGCGACATCGGCATTGGCATCAGCGAACCGATCCATTCGATGCCGCGGCTGTTCTTCCACCAGATGGATGGCGGGGTGGCGGCGGGTGACATTCACGGCGATGGCTGGACCGACGTGGTGCTGCGCCGGAGCTTCCTTTCGGGCGGGCTGGCGATCTACGCCAATATTGGCGGGCGCTTCGTGCGTCAGGCGGCCGATCTTGGCCCGGTGGACAGCGCACAGGTGCATTCGGTTGCGCTGGCGGACCTCGATGGCGACGGCGCGCTCGATCTGTTCGTATCCACCGAATTGCAGGGCAATCACCTGTTCTGGAACCGCGACGGCGGCTTTTCCGCAGGCCGCCAGCGTGAAACTGCCGGGGGATGATCGCGCGATCACCCAATCGGTCGCTTTCGCCGATTTTGACCGTGACGGCGTGCTCGATATCGCACTCGGCAACGCTGGGCTGGGCATTTCCTCCCCCGGTTTCGGGCGCTTTTCTGCCGATAGCCAGGCCAATGTGCTGCTGCTCAATCGCGGCCTCGGCGCGTTCGAGGCGCGGCCCTTCGATGCCTATGGCGGACAGACGCTGACGCTGCTGGCGAGCGATTTTGACCGCAACGGCACCATCGACCTGCTGGCGGGGAACGATGTTGCCAATACCGATCAGTTCGCGCTGTTCGCACCCGACGGCAGCTTCACCGTGCCGCGCCGGGAAGCGGTGCCCTTCCCCTTCCGCCTGCGCACCTCGATGAGTTACGACGAGGGCGATTATAACAACGATCTGATCCCCGATTACTACGGCGGCCAGATCGCCGATGGCGGGCAGATGGCGCGCAGTGCGCAGGCGCGGATCGTCAATCTCACCACCATCTGCACGCAGATGGCCACCGATTCGGGTTGGGACGATGCGCGGCGCGATGATTGCGTGGCCCAGCTCAACGCCATTTCGCAGCTCAAGGGCGGCTATCAGACCGGTCTGCAATCGGGCTGCGAGGATATGCGCAACCCTTCGCTGCGCAGCCAATGCGCGGCGCGGGCGCTGATCCAGCAATATGCCGGGGATCGCACCCCGGCTCCCGACGCGGCGATGCACGCGCGCTGCCTGCGCGAAATGCGCGGCAGCCTACGGTTCGAAGCGATGTGCGAATCGCTGCTGCTGGCGCTCACCCCGATGCCGTCCAACGATGCGCTCGATGAAGAGCTCGGCCCGACTTACAATCAGCGCAACATCCTGCTCACCGGGCGCAGCGCGGGCGGGTTCAGCGAGGATGCCGCACCGCTGGGCGTGGACACCCCCGGCTGGACATGGGACGCGCGTTTCACCGATCTCGATCAGGATGGCTGGCAGGACCTGCTGGTGATGACCGGATACTGGGCGCGCGCGCCCGAGGATGATCGCAATGTGTTCTACCGCAACCAGCAGGGGCGGTTCGAGGAAGCCGGGGCGGAATTCGGGCTTGACGATCCGCTGCCGTCGCTGAGCGCCGCGCGGCTCGATTTTGACCGTGACGGGGATGTCGATCTGATCCGCGCGCTGTCCGGCCCCAATGTCATCGCCCATCGCAACACCCGCCCGCGCGGCCCCGGCCTGTGGGTGCATCTGCGCCAGCCGGGTGGCAACCGGATGGCAGTGGGCGCGCGGGTGACGATCTGCGTCGATGGCGAGGTGCAGGTGCGCCCCGGCCGCTGCCAGACCCGCGCGGTGCGCGCCAGCGGCGGGTTTCAGTCGTTCGATCCCATCGCCGCGCATTTCGGGCTGGGGGCGGCGCGCGCGGTCTCGCTGGTGGCGGTGACCTGGCCCGATGGCAGCAGCTCCATCGTTCGCCCGCAGGCGCTGACGGGTGGCGAACTGGTGGTGACGCGGGCGCAGTGATTACTGCGCCGCGCCGTCCTCCTCAGGCAGCGCGCCAATCACCGTATCCACCGTGGCGGCGACCATTTCCTCCACCCCCTGCGGTGTGGGATGCACGCGATCGGGCAGGAACAGGTCCGGGTTTTCGAACAGCGGTTGCATGAAAAACGGCACCAGCGCGGCGCCGTATTGTTCGGCCAGCGCCGGATAGATCCCATCGAATTCGGCCTGGAACTCCGCCCCATAATTGGGCGGGGCGCGCATTCCCATCAGCACCACCGGGATGTTGCGCGCGGCAAGCTCGTCGAGGATGCGCGGTCAGGTTGGCGCGCGATTGCTCGGGCGGAATGCCCGCGCAGCAGATCGTTGCCGCCCAGTTCCACGATCGCCAGATCGGGCACCTGCGCCGAGATTGTCCAGCACGAAGCCGATCCGCTGCCGGCCCGCCGCCGTGGTATCGCCGGAAACCCCCGCGTCGATCATCCGCGCTTGATCCCGCGCGCGCGCATCGCCGCTTCGAGCTGCTCGGGATAGCCCTGGTCTTCCGCCAGACTGATAGCCGGCCAACAGGCTGTCGCCGAAGGCCAGGATCAGCCCGTTCCGGCCCGCATCACCGGCAGCACCTCTTCGATGCGGCAGCATCTAGCTGCGGTCGGGCCAGTCGGGCGGCAGCGGCAGCACCGCAGGCGGCCAGCGCCGCAGGCCATGCATCGACAAAGCGCGCCGCCACGCTCCGACACACGGTCTTTCGGCATGGCTTGTTCATGGCCCCTAGCTATGCCATCGCGGCCCGGTGACAAGTCCCCCTGATGCAACGCCCGTCATTTCCGCCCGCAACCTGCGCCTGACGCTTGGCGAAGGCGATGCTGCGGTGGAAATCCTGCGCGGTATCGATCTCGATGTCGCGCCCGGCGAGACGCTCGCGCTGCTCGGCCCTTCGGGCAGCGGCAAGAGCTCGCTGATGGCGGTGCTGACCGGGCTGGAACGGGCAACGTCCGGCCAGCTGCAGGTGGCGGGGGCCGATTTCACCGCGCTCGACCGAGGACGCGCTGGCGCTCGCGCGCGGCGCGGGCCGCATCGGCATCGTGCTGCAAGCGTTCCACCTGCTGCCGACCATGACCGCGCAGGAAAACGTCGCCACCCCGCTCGAACTGGCCGGGACCGAGGCGATGCCTGGGAGCGCGCGGCGGCGGAACTGGAAGCGGTCGGCCTCGGCCATCGCCTCACCCATTATCCGGCGCAGCTTTCGGGCGGCGAGCAGCAGCGCGTGGCCATCGCCCGCGCCATCGCCCCGCGCCCGCCGCTGATCTTCGCCGACGAGCCGACCGGCAATCTCGACGCCGCCACCGGCGGCGATCATCGAAGACGTGCTGTTCCGCCGCCGCGAGGAAACCGGCGCGACGCTGATCGTCATCACCCACGATCCCGCACCTGGCCGCAGCGCTGCCACCGCGTGGTGACGCTGGCCGACGGGCTGATTGCGAGTGATATTCGTGGGTGAAGTTGAATCTTCTCCCCTCCCGCTCGCGGGAGGGGCCGGGGGTGGGCCTGTCATCGAACTAGGCTCGCTTCGCTCGCCCCCACCCCCAGCCCCTCCCGCAAGCGGGAGGGGTGTTTGATGAATTGGGCTTCCGCCTGGACCATTGCCCGGCGCGATCTGGCGAGCGGGTTTCGCGGGCTGCGGCTGCTGCTGGTGTGCCTGTTCCTCGGCGTGGGCGCGCTGGCGGCCATCGGCTCGCTGACTTCGGCAATCCAGGGCGAGCTGGATTCGCAGGGGCAGACGATCCTCGGCGGCGATTTTGAAGTCGAAGTGTGGCAGCGCCAGCTTTCCGAGGAGGAGAGCGCGTTCCTCGCGCAATATGGCACGCTGTCGCCGGGATACCGCTTGCAGGCGATGGCCAGCACCGAAGAAGTCGCCGCGCCGATCGAACTGAAGGCGGTGGCGGACAATTAGCCGATGTTCGGCACGCTGCTGCTTGAAGGATCGGCGCGGCCTCGGCTCCGGCCGCGGGGGAGGCCTACCTGTCCTCCGGGCGCGGCGGAGCGGCTGGACGTGGCTTTGGGCGATCAGCTCACCATCGGCACGCAACAGGTGACCGTGGCGGGGATCATCGCCGAGGAGCCGGATCGCCTGTCCGAAGGCTTCGCGCTCGGCCAGACGGTGATCGTGCCGCTGGACATGCCCGAAGCCGCCGGGCTGACCGCGCCCGGCGCGATGTTCGAGAGCAAGACCCGGCGTCGCCTTCGACAGCCCGACCGATGCCGAAGCGCTGGAGGAGGCGCTGGCGGAGGCCTTCCCCGGCGTCCCCTTCGATACCCGCACCGCGGACCGCGCCAGCCCCGGCGCGGAGCGGTTCGTCAGCCAGATGGGCGAATTCCTCGCGCTGGTGGGCCTCGCCGCGCTGGTGATCGCCGGGATCGGCATCGGCGGCGGGGTGAATTCGTACCTGGAAGCGCGGCGCAATTCCATCGCCACGCTCAAGATCCTCGGCGCGACATCGGGCGATATTGCCCGCATCTACGCGCTGGAAGTGGGCGCGGCGGCGCTGGCAGGTTCGCTCGCCGGGCTGGTGGCGGGCGTGCTGGTGACGCCGCTGCTGGCGCGCGCGCTGGGATCGCTGCTGCCGGTGACGAGCGACTTCGTGGTCGATCCGCTGGGCACTGCTGCGGGCGCTTGCTGTTCGGGCTGCTGGTGGCGCTGGTCTTCGCCGCACCGCCGCTCGCGCGCGCCAAGAGCTTTCCGGCGATGGCGCTGATGCGCGCGCGGGTTTCGCCGCTCGCCCGCCAATGGCGCGATGCGGCGCTGCCGGTGGGGCTTGGCCTGGCGGGGATCGCGGTGCTGGCGATTGCCTTCTCGCCGCAACCGCTGCTCATCGGCGGGTTCCTCGCCGGACCGCCGCCGTGCTCGGCCTGCTGGCGCTGCTCGGGCGCGGCATCCGGTCCGCCGCCGCGCGCGCGCCGCGCCCGGCCAATCCGATTGCCCGCGCCGCGCTCGCCAACCTCCACCGCCCCGGCGCGGCGACCGGAGCGCTGGTGACGGCGCTCGGCTTCGGCCTTTCCGCCTTCGTGCTGCTGGCCTCGCTGCAGATCGAGCCTTGACGGCAATATCCAGCGCTCGGTCCCCGAACGCGCGCCCGATTATTTCGTGCTCGACATGCCCAAGGACGGGCTGGCGCAGTTCTACGCCATCGTTGACGGATATATCCGCCGATGCCGTGGTGGATGCCGTGCCGACCTTGCGCGGTTCGATTGTCTCCTACGGGCCGGAGGACGCGCAGATCGTTGTCGCCGAACTGGAGGAACTGCCCGAAGGTGCCTGGGGCCTGTCGGGCGAACGCGGGCTGACCTATGCCGCCGAGCTGCCAACGGGCAATGTGCTGACTGCAGGGCGAGTGGTGGCCGGACGATTACGAAGGGCGAAAACCTCGTCTCGGTGGACGAAGAACTCGCCACGCTGGCGGGCATCGAAGTCGGCCACTCCATCACCGTCCGAATGCTCGGCGTGGAACGCACCGCGCGGGTGGCCAATCTGCGGCGGATCGACTGGGAAAGCCTCGGCTTCAACAACGTCTATATCTTCTCCCCCAACACGCTGGAGGACACGCCGCACAACCTCGCCGCCACTATCGACCTGCCCGACGGGACCGAAGCGGGAGGCCTGCTGCGCAGCCTCGTCACCGCCTTCCCCTCCTCCAGCGTGATCGAAGTCGGTCCGCTGCTGACCGAGGCGCGGGCGATCCTCGATCAGGTCTCGCTCGCCATCCTTGCCGCCGCCTCGGTGGCGGTGCTGGCGGGGATCGCGGTGCTGCTGGGCGCGATTGCGGCGGCGCGGGCGGCGCGCACTTATGACACGGTGATCCTGCGCGTGCTCGGCGCGAGCCGGGGGCAGTTGCTGGCGCTGCAATTCGCCGAATTCGGCCTGCTCGCGGGCGTGCTGGCGGGGGTGGCGCTGGCGCTCGGCACCGGGGTGGCGTGGCTGATCGTCACCCAGATGTTCGAATTCGACTGGCTGCCCGACTGGACCGAGATCCTTGCCGTGCTCGGCGGCGGGCTGGTGCTGGTGCTCGCCTTCGCCTTCGCCGCCTCGCTCCCGCTGCTGCGGGCGAGGCCGGCGCAGACGCTGCGGTCGCTTTAGGCTAGAAGGTCTTCGCCGACCCCATCGTTGCCAGCCAGACCCGCATGGAGCGCGGCCATGAAACTGCCCGACAGCATCGTGATCAGCGCCAACGCTGCCATGAAAACGAGGAAGAAGACGCCCATCATTCCGAGCATCCCGGCAATCGCATCCGGATCTGGTCGCGCCTGCCCCCAAGGCCACGATCGAACCACCGAACACGGCAAAAATCGCAAAGAACATCACCCCCAGCAGCACAGCATAAACCAGCAAGACGGCAAGTATCCGCAGCACGTTGCCTTCGGTCAGCTTCCACGAACGGCCGATGGCCGTAATCGGATTGCGCTGCTCCTCCACCGCAATGATCGGGATGACGAGGCTGAGTCGGCAGGAGACCATAGATCGCCAGCACCATCACGATAATCGCAAAAAGAACTCCGCCAATGTCACCTGCAAAGGACATAGCTGCACCGATGATACCCAGAACGATGGCCGCAAGCAGGTAGGCAACGATAAAGATCAATGTCAGCCCCAGCAGCGTGAGCGCGCATTTGAACCCGGCGGAAAAGGATGTTCCGAACGAAGGCGTGTGCAGTGCAGAAGCCTGATGCGTGAGCGAGGCTGACTGGGCCATGCTGATCAGGATATAGAAAACATAGAAAACGATCATTACAAGGATGAAGCCGAAGCCCATCGCCATTGGGTCCTGCATCGCTCCGGCTCCCAATGCGATGGTGGAGCCAAGGGCACCGACCATCACAATCGATACGCCCATCTGGATAGCGAAATAGACTACCCAGAGGCCAAGCAAAGGGCCGAACCGCCGTTTGACTTGGCCAAACGTTTGCGAAAGCACTGCGCCGATATCGAGATCCATGTCCTGTAGCCCCTGTTTCCGCCCAAACCCGGCACTAACGACCACAAAATCCGGTTTGACGCAACAAAAAGGGGGCCTTCGCGGGCCCCCTTTCCGGAATTCAGCAATTTCAGCAGCTTACCAGCGGAAGCGCCCGGTAATGCCGTAGGTCGCCGGATCGTTCGGGTAGCCCGAAACGCTGAGCGGCTGAGCCGGGCTGTCGAACACCGTGCCAAGCGAGCGGGCGTCGAGGATATTGCGGCCCCACACCGACACTTGCAGCCCGCAATCGCATTCATAGGTGAGAGAGGCGGTGAGGTTGTCCTGCTGACCAACGAAGGGCAGACCGGCAGCAATCGCCGGGGCGCCGTTGGTGATCGATCCATCGGGGCCGCGCACCGCAAAAGCGGGCAGGCCTTCGACCAGCTGATACTCGCTCGACCACAGATAGTTGATGCGCGGCACAAGCACGCCATTGCCGACATCGGCTTCATACTGCGCGCCCACGATCACGGTGAATTCGGGGATGCCCGAAGGCGTGGTGCCCGAAATATCGCCCTGCGCCGACTGCACGAAGCTGTCGAAGGTCGGGTCGAGGTAGGTCACCGCCGCGTTGATGGTCAGATTATCAGTCGGATACCACTGGCTTTCGAATTCCACGCCCTTGGTCGACAGGCTGCCCGCGTTCGCCAGCACAAAGCCCGATCCGGTGAAGATGTTGGACTGGAAGCCCTCGATCTCCTGATCGAACACGGTGAGGTTGAGCGAAGCCCAATCGAAATTGGCCTTGACCCCCACTTCCATCACCGTCGTTTCTTCCGGCCCGGCAAAGCGCGAACCGTAGGTCTGGTTCGGGCGAGCCAATCCGGCAGCGATGATCGCCGGACGGTCTGCCAAAGTGGGGCGGGCATCGCGCGAGAGGTTAACCGAGCTGGCCTTGAAGCCGGTGGCGTAGCTGGCGTAAATGTTCACATCCGGCGTCACGTCATAGGCGAGACGCGCGGTATAGCTGAAATTATCGTCGTTGATCAGGCCGTCTTCCACCGAGTTGGGCAGGCCGAGGAACTGCGGCAGGAATTGCAGCGCGCGCAAGCCGTTGAGCGGGTTCGCCAGCGGGTTGTTGACGTTGGCGGCGGCAAAGGCCGTTGCCCCCGCCACGATGGTCGGGAAAGCGGCGGCGCCCGCCGCACCGGCAGGGCTGGTACCGGTGGCGAACGCGGTCACTTCGGCGGCAGTTGCCGAACGGCCGAGGCCGAGCTGCGTACCGACAGTCGAGGCAATCGCGCCCTGCCGCAGCACGGTGCTGCGGAACGGCGCAAGCTGCGGCGCATCGAAGTTGATCGACGAGAAACACGTCGGTCGAGACGGCCTGCTGGGTGAATTCCTTGCTGTCATTTGTGTAGTTGCCGCCCAGCGTCAGCACGAGACCGTCGATAATTTCAAAATCGACCTGGCCGAACAGCGAATAGGCTTCGGATTCCAGCGTGTAGGCTTCATCAAAACCCTGCCCCTGGCGGAAGAAGGTGTTGATGTAGTTCTGCCCGAAGGACTGGCTGAAGATGCCTTCCAGCGCTGGGATCGAGAACGCCCCGCCCGAACGCGAACGCACGGTCAGATCGGCATAGCCGCGCGCATCCGCACCCCACACCAGCTGGTTGGTCTGATCGACATCTTCATTGATGTAGAAAGCGCCGAGCAACAGATCGATCCGTTCCCCGATAGTCCCCGCGATGCGGAATTCCTGGGTGAAGGTATCGATGGTGAGATCCTGCGCGTTGGGGAAGATCAGATCGGCGCTGGAGAAGTCCGAATCCTGCTCCGTCACCAATTCGGTGGTGCGGCTGGACGTGATCGAAGTGAAGGTGAATTCACCGATATCGTAATCGAGCTGCGCGGAGATGCCGTGATTGACGATGTCATTGGTGGAATCGGAATTGTTGTAGACCACATCGGCAAAGGGATTGTTGGGATCGGTGACCTGGCCACCAAGGCCGATGATCGCCGCCGTTGCCGGGCCGCTTTGCGCGTTCACCACACCGCAGCAGATTTCGTCGATGCTGTCATAATCGGCAATGATCCGCAGCGAGAGGTTCTCGCCGTTGTCGATCAGCGCCTGACCACGCACGAACCAGCGATCGCGGTTGTTCGCGGCATTACCGGTGCCCAGATCCTCGAAGAAGCCATCGCGGCTGCTGAGGCCGCCCGCGATGCTGACCGCTACTGAGTCCGCGAGCGGACCGGTGACATATCCCCGCGCCACGATGCTGTTGAAATTGCCGTAGGACAGTTCAGCCGAGCCTCCCCAGTCGAACTGTGGCTCCTGCGTAACCACCGAGATGACACCCGCCGAAGCGTTCTTGCCGAACAGCGTCGACTGCGGCCCGCGCAGCACTTCGATGCGCTCGACATTGGGGAAGTCGGAAATCGAGGAAGCGGTGCGGCTGCGATAGACGCCGTCGATGAACACGCCGACCGAAGGCTCGATCCCGGCGTTGTTCGCGCCGTTGCCGAAACCGCGGATGAAGAAGCCGGTGTTGGCGCTCGACTGGCGCTGGCCGACGGTGAGCGAGGGCACAACGGTCTGCAAATCGCGGATGTCGCGGATCTGGTCCCGTTCGAGCGTTTCGGCGCTGGTGACCGACACGGCGACAGGAATTTCCTGCAAGGTGGTTTCGCGCTTGGTCGCGGTCACCACGATCTGGTTGCCCTGCGCTTCTTCTTCATCACCGGCGGCGGGATCGACATCCTGCGCCAGCGCCACACCGGGAACGAGAAGCGCGGCCGCAGCAACGCCGCACAGGAAATTGCGCGAATAACCGGCAGCGCCGGCACGGACCTTTGTCATTGATTTCTCCATCTCTCCCGCGGAAACAGAGGCGTCACCATTGTCGGCGATCATCCCGTTTCCTCAGCGACCTGCGATAAGGCTCTATGGTGATACGCGCCCCGATGCCCGCGCACAATCGGCGATATCCGGCCTTTTCCCCAAAGTAGTTGCCAGTGTTACATTATCGCAACAGGGAGATATCTGACGTATAGGGAAAGCATTCCGAAACGTGGCCCAACCGCATGCTGCTTGCAGCGCGCGCGCCTGTCCGCTAGGGGCGCGCGTATTCGCAGGTGCAGCATGAAGCGCGCCGGCCCTATGCACTATCCTTACAGGAAACCCGAAATGTCCGCGTCCCTTCGCAATATTGCGATCATTGCCCACGTCGATCATGGCAAAACCACGCTTGTCGATCAGCTGTTCCGCCAGTCCGGCACTTACCGCGACAACCAGCGCATCGAAGAGCGGGCGATGGATTCGAACGATCTGGAAAAGGAACGCGGGATCACCATTCTCGCCAAGTGCACCAGCGTAGAATGGCACGACACCCGCATCAACATCGTCGATACTCCCGGTCACGCCGATTTCGGCGGCGAGGTGGAGCGCATCCTGTCGATGGTCGATGGGGTGATCCTGCTGGTGGACGCTTCCGAAGGGGCGATGCCGCAGACCAAGTTCGTCACCGGCAAAGCGCTCTCGCTTGGGCCTGCGCCCGATCGTGGTGGTCAACAAGATCGACCGCCCCGATGGCCGCCATTCCGAAGTGCTCGACGAAGTGTTCGATCTGTTCGTCAATCTCGAAGCCGATGACGACCAGCTCGATTTCCCGGTGCTCTACGCCAGCGGGCGCGATGGCTATGCCAGCGACGATCCCGATGCACGCGAGGGCACGCTCGATCCGCTGTTCCGCAAGATTCTCGAGCACGTCCCCGCTCCCGATCTCGATCCCGATGCCGAATTTGCGATGCTGGCAACGCTGCTCGATCGTGACAATTTCCTCGGCCGTATTCTCACCGGGCGGATCGAAAGCGGGCGGCTGGAAGTCGGGATGCCGATCAAGGCCTTGGATGTGGCGGGCAACCTGGTCGAAGCCGGCCGCGCGACCAAGGTTTTCGCGTTTGACGGATTGGAGCGCGTTCCCGTGCTCCACGCCAAGGCGGGCGATATTGTCGCCATCGCCGGGCTGACTGTGGCCACCGTGTCCAACACGATATGCGCCCCCACCGTCACCGTGCCGGTCCCGGCGCAGGAAATCGATCCGCCGACGCTCTCGATGACCTTCTCGGTCAACGACAGCCCCTATGCCGGGCGCGAGGGTGACAAGGTGCAGAGCCGCGTAATCCGTGACCGGCTGGAGCGCGAGGCCGAAACCAATGTCGCCATCCGCGTCACCGAAAGCTCGGGCAAGGATGCCTTCGAAGTCGCCGGGCGCGGCGAATTGCAGCTTGGTGTGCTGATCGAAAACATGCGCCGCGAAGGCTTCGAAGTCTCGATCAGCCGCCCGCGCGTGCTGTACAAGGACGGAGAGAAAGGCCGCGAAGAGCCCTACGAAACCGTCGTGATCGACGTGGACGACGAATACTCGGGCACGGTTGTCGAGAAGATGGCGCAGCGCAAGGGCGAGATGACCGACATGCGCCCCAGCGGCGGCGGCAAAACCCGGATCACCTTCATCGCCCCCAGCCGCGGGCTGATCGGCTATCACGGCGAATTCTTGTCCGACACGCGCGGCACCGGGATCATGAACCGCCTGTTCGAGAAGTACGGCCCCTACAAGGGCAAGATCGAAGGCCGCCAGAACGGCGTGCTGATCTCCATGGAACAGGGCGAGGCGCAGGCCTATGCGCTCAACATGCTGGAGGAACGCGGCACGCTGTTCGTGAAGCCGGGCGAGAAGCTCTATGAGGGCATGATCATCGGCGAGAACGCCAAGCCCGACGATCTGGAAGTGAACCCGCTCAAGTCCAAGCAGCTCACCAACTTCCGCGCCAGCGGCAAGGACGAAGGCATCCGCCTGACCCCGCCGCGCCGGATGACGCTGGAACAGGCGATCGCCTACATCGGCGATGACGAGATCGTGGAAGTCACCCCGCAGTCGATCCGGCTGAGGAAGCTGCACCTTGATCCGCATGAGCGGAAGAAGGCGCGTAGGTCTTCGTAGGTTTCGAACAATGGCCCGGCCACCTGCGAAGGTGACCGGGCCGGTTCCGAGCCGAGGGGGGAAGCTCAGAACCGAGTGGTAAATTCCACCAGCGACTGCGGCAGCACATCGAGCGCCAAGGCTTCGATCATGCGGTCGAATCCCGTCACCACCAGCAGCCCCGCCAGCAGCACTGCGCCGCCCAGCAGCGGCTTGGCATAACGCGCGAGCGATTGCAGCGACTTGCCGCGCTGGCCCAAGGCCTTCCGCGAGCCGTAGGCGAAGGCGAGGATTGAGGTCGCAACCCCCAGCCCGAAGATGAGGAAAATTCCGAAGGCGGACAAAAGGTTCCCGCCCTGGCTGGCAGCGGCAATGGCTATCCCCAGTGTCGGCCCGACGCACGGAGCCCAGACCACGCCGAGCAGCAAGCCGACGACAAACTGACCCAGCAGCGCCGTCACCTCCAGTTCGCCCCAACAGTCGCTGGCCAGCACCACTGATCGGCGCTCCCGCCGCGCTCAGCGCCATTTGTGCGCCCGGCACCAGCAAGACCACACCGGCCAGAACCAATAATCCGCCTACCGCCAGCCGCAGTAGCCGCTCATCCAAGCCGATGCTGAATCCAAACGCCAGAACCAGCAGGCCAAAGATGGAAAAGCTCAACACCAACCCACCCACCAGCGCCGCCGGACCCCAGCGGCTGCGGCCCAGTGCGGTGGCGATGATGATCGGCACCAGCGGCAGCACGCAAGGGTTAAGGATCGTCACCAGACCGGCAACGAAGGCAAGGGCAAGGCTGGCAAGCATGAAGGAGGTTGGGTTCAGAGATTGCCGAGCACGAACGCCCGCAGCCGCGCACGGTTGGTCTCGGCAATCGAACGGCCTTTTTCCTCAGCCCCGTCAAACACCAGAATTGTCGATTGGCGCGGAATACGGTGAGCGCGCAGGAAATCCCGATCACGGTCAAAATCGACCCGCACGAACAGCGCCTCGGCCAATCGGGGATCGCTGCGCAATTCGGTCAGGATCGGGGCCTGTGCGCGGCAGGTAGGGCACCAGTCGGCGTGGACATCGACAATGATCGTCCGCCCTTCGCGCTGCGCCGCTTCGAAGCTTGTTGCGGAATAGGGGGTGACGGCGATCTGCGCACTGGCGGCCATCGGCACGGCGGCGAACAGGGCGGCGATGGCGAGGAACAGGAGTTTGAAAGACTTCATGGTGAAGCTCCGGAGAGGTTGGCGATGCAAACCGGTTCGTCGCAGACGGCCGAGGAGTTACCGAAGGGCGCAAACTCCCTACCCCACCACCAGATTCAGCACTTCCTTCGCCACTCCCACTTCGAGCCTGCGACCCCAGCCGAAGTGCAAAAAGTCCGCCTCGATCCCGTCGGCGAATACCACCCCGCCTTCGTTCATCCGGCTGGTGAGCGAAAGGTGATCGCGCGCCAGCGTGCCCCAGCGCATCGCCGTTCCCGTCGAAACACTGGGGAAGGGTTCGCGCACGAACCAACCGAGTGCAGTCTGCGTCGGCGCGAGCGCCACATCCGCACCCGTCGCCAGCATGATCGATCGTGCCCAGCCGGTCGCGCCGGTGCCGGTGGCGACGATCAGGCCGGAACTGCTCTGGTCCTCTCCCGCGCCGCCGCTCTCGATCCGGTAGCGCGCCGACTGGTGGCTGCGGTGGCCGACGAACAGTTCGTTCAGCGCCAGCAGCCGCTCGCCATTGTCGAGCCGCCCTTCGGCCATTGTCCGCGCCTCTACTTGCGCCTCGCCGTGCCAGACGCGGTTGAACACTCCCGAAAGCTGTTCCACCCCGAAGCGCACCAGCACGCCATCGTAGCGCGCCGGATCAGGGTTCACCCCGATCACCTGCTGGCCGCTGAGATACTTGGCGACATTGGGCACCAGCCCGTCCTGCCCCAGCGCCACCACCACATCTTCGGGCGTGAACAGGAACCGGTCGAGATCGTCGCGCTGGATGCTAGCATGCCGCCATTCATCGGGCAGCGCGGCATGGGCGGCGGCAATCGCCGCTTCCTGCAAGGCGTGGCGCGCTTCCACCTCGGCCAAGGTCTGCCCGCGCTGTTCGAGGAAGAACCGCGCCTGCTCGCGCGTGGCGTGGCGCGCGAGCAGGAAGTCGTATTCGGACTGGCGGGTGACGAACACCGCGCGCGGGGGCAGCGTGCCCATCGGCTCAGCCTTCGATCACCGGAACGCAGCGCCTCTCGCCCCGGCGAACTCGCGAACCAGTTGCGCCAGCAGGTCGGGCGTGACGTTGAGGTGCTCGATCCGGTCCACCTTGGCGGCGAAATCGCGCGCGGCCAGCCCCAGCAGCACCTGCGGTGGCAGATCGCGATAGACCGCCATGTGCGCCTGCTCGGCAGCGGCCTTCGCCAGTTCGACTTCGCGGATACGCGCGGCATCGCCTTCGGCCGCGATCATCGCCGCTTCGGCTTCGCCCCGCGCCCGGTCGCGCGCGTTGTCGGCTTCCTCGGCGATCAGCTGCTTCTGCCGCCGCGCCAGCTCCACCTTGGTCGCCAGTTCGTTCTCGGCAATCGCGCGTTCCTTTTCCACCGCCATTGCCCGGCGGGCAAAGGTCGCCTCGTCGGCCTTCTGTTGCAGTTCCTCGAATGTCGGGGTCTGCAAGGCGCGCTCCAGCTCGCTGGTGGGGGCGAGATTGGCGAGGCGGATGCTCACCACTTCCACCCCGATCTGCGCCAGCCCCGGATTGTCCGCCAGCGCCGCACCCACTGCGGCGCGCAAGGGATCGAGCCCGCCGTCGAGCAGCGCTCGCACCGGGGCGGTGGCCAGATATTCGAGCGCCGCCTGCCCGGCGATGCCGCTGATCCGGGTTTCGATGCTTTCCACCGGGCGGGTGTTCCACTTGCCACTTTTGGGATCGATGCTGAAGTCGATCCGGTCGGCAGCCAGATCGGGCGTGGCGACGTGCCAGCCGATCATGCCCTGCACGCTGACATCCTGAAAGTCGCCGCTGCGGCCCTTGGCGAAGAAGGTCATCTCGCGATCATCGAGCGGCACTTCGGCGAGGCTGGCGGTGGCGGGCGCGAACCAGAACACCAGCCCCCGCCCGCTCGCCTTCTGGCGGCCCTTGGCATAGCGCAGCACGTGGCTGCCGGGATCGGCGCGCAGCAGCGCAAGCGGTCCGTAAGTGGTGATATTGGCCATGATACTTCTCCTGTTGAATTCGGTTTCAGTCGGGTTTGCGGCGGTACAATTCCGCCGGGCGAAAGGGTGCGCCGCTCTCGTATTGGCCGGTGGGTTCGATCCATCCCTGATCGATCATCCGGCGGCGGAAGGCGGGCTTGGTGAATTGCGTGTCGAGGATCGCTTCGTGCACTTCCTGCAGTTCGCGCAGGGTAAAGCGTTCGGGCAGCAGCGCGAAGGCGAGCGGGACGTAATCGAGCTTGCCGCGCAGGCGGGTGACGGCGGTGGTGAGGATTTCTCCGTGGTCGAAGGCCAAAGCGGGCGCGTCGGCAACATCGGCGAGCATGAGGTCCGGATTGGCGTCCACAGTTGCCAATGCTAGCGTGGCCGGGAGCAGCGCGAAATAGGCCACCGTCACCACCCGCATCCGCGGATCGCGATCCGGCGCGCCGAAAGTGTAGAGCTGCTCCAGCCACATGCGCGCGATATGCGCCTTGCTGGCAAGCACACGGGCGGCGGCCTCATCCAGCCCCTCGCCCTCGCGGACGAAACCCGCCGGGGAGCGCCCATCGACCTTGCGCGGGCTGCTGGTTGCGTTGCTGGAGGAGCACCACGAGCCTGCCCTCGACCACGCTCAGCAGCACCACATCGACCGCCACCGCGACGCGCGGGAAGGCTTCTGGGTTGTAGCTGGAGAGGTAGTCTTGCTCGGTCATTAATTCGGGTTCCCGTCTTATGCTTGCAATGGTTATTACTATTAGAGTTATATGTCAAGTGTCGGCTGCAGATTTGTTTCACGCGAAGGCGCGAAGGCGCGAAGGGCCTGTTCCGCGCCGCAGGCGCAAAAGGAAGGGGGTCACACGAAGACACAAAGGCACAAAGTTGATGCACCGTGAAACGACCTTCGTGGCTTTGTGTCTTCGTGTGAAACTTTCTTCTGGCCTGCGGCGCCGGACAAACCGCCTTCGCGCCTTCGCGCCTTCGCGCCTTTGCGTGATAAAATTCTAGCAGGCCTGCAGCGCAAAATGCCGTTGCATGGGAATCCAGACGCCACCCCTCTCGCCAACCCCGCCAGCCTCGCCTAAGGCTCGCCGCATGGATCTGTCGGACCTTCGCGTTGCGCTGTTCAGCGGGAACTACAATTACGTTCGCGACGGCGCGAACCAGGCGCTGAACCGGCTGGTGGAATTCCTGTTGCGGCAGGGCGCGCAGGTGCGCGTCTATTCGCCCACAGTCGAAAAGCCCGCCTTCGCGCCGCAGGGCGATCTGATCAGTGTGCCCAGTCTGGCGATTCCGGGGCGCGGCGAATATCGGGTGCCGATGGGGTTCAACGCGGCGGTGAAGGCCGATTTGGCGGCCTTCGCGCCCAATGTGGTCCACGTCTCCTCGCCAGACCCCACCGGCCACGCGGCGGTGCGCTGGGCGCGGGCGCGCGGCCTGCCGATCCTGGCATCGGTGCATACGCGATTCGAGACCTATCCGCGCTATTACGGCCTCGCCTTTCTCGAACCCCCGGTGATGGCGATCCTGCGACGGTTCTATAACCGCTGCGATGCGCTGGTCGCACCGAGTGAAAGCATGGCCGTGGTGCTGCGCGAACAGGGGATGGGGCAGGACATTTCGATCTGGGCGCGCGGGGTGGACCGAACGATCTTCTCGCCCGAGCGCCGCGACGCGGCGTGGCGACGCGGGCACGGCATTGGCGATGACGAGGTGGCCGTGGGCTTCCTCGGACGGCTGGTGCTCGAAAAAGGGCTCGACGTGTTCACCGAGACGGTGGCGCTGCTGCGGACCAGCGCGGCGTGGCGCACCGGGTGCTGGTGGTGGGCGAAGGCCCGGCGAAAGACTTCTTCGCCCAGCATTGCCCCGATGCCGTGTTCGTCGGCTTCCAGGGCGGCGCAGACCTTGGCCGGGCGGTGGCGAGCATGGACCTGCTGCTCAACCCCTCAGTGACTGAGACTTTCGGCAACGTCACGCTGGAAGCGATGGCCAGCGGCATTCCGGTCGTCGCCGCGCGCGGCCACCGGCTCGACCAGTCTGGTGCAGGACGGGGTGACCGGGCGGCTGGTCGAACCGGGTGACGTGGCGGGCTTTGCCGATGCGGTGCAGGCCTATGTCCGCGATGTCGCCCTGCGTGAGGCACACGGCCGCGCGGGCGAGATGCGCAGCCGCGATTACAGCTGGGATGCGATCAACGCGGCGGTCGCTTCCGCCTATGTGCGGCTGCTGTCCGAACGCGGCGGCGCGGCGGCGCTGGCTTCAGCTTAGTGCAAGGTTTGAAATATCTGGACCTCCCCGCTTATCCTGAGGAGGCCACGAAGCCGCACGGCTGAGCGGCCGTCTCGAAAGACGGGTTGTCGGGCGGTGCTTCGAGACAGGACCTCAGACTTCGTCTTCGGCCCTTCCTCAGCATAAGCGGTTCAGGTTTTCAGTGGCTTGCGCAAGCCCCTCCCCTGAACGGATTCGGGAGAGGGGCTGAGTTCGATCACAGCCGCTCAATCTTGCGGGCCAGTTCGTCGATCAGGTCGATCACCTGATCCTTGTCCATCGTCACCCCGCCGCTGGCAGCCTTGTTGGTGATGACCGAGGCGAGATTGCCCAGCGCCCGGAACATTGCCGACTGACCGCCTGAGCGTTCCCGCTCGGCGCGCTTTTCGAACCGGCGACCGAGGCGGTGCCACAGATCTTCCAGCTCGTCCTTGCGCGTCGCCAGTTCAGCGGTTCCCGCTTCGGTAGCGCGATAGAGCTTGCGCGCGTCCTCGCTCTCCTGCTCGGCGATCACGCCTTCATCGGCGAGCATCTGCAAGGTCGGGTAGATTGTGCCGGGACTGGGCGAATAGGCCCCGTCAGTCAGCTCTTCTAGCGCCTTGATCAGCTCGTATCCGTGGCGCGGTTCTTCGGCCAGCATGGCGAGCAGCACCAGCCGCAATTCGCCAGAACCGAACATCCGTTGGCGACGCTGGCGCGGGCCGCCGTGCATTTCGCCGCGATGGCGTCCGCCGCGTCCGCCGTGACCGCCGCCCATCAGGCCGCCTTTCCCGAACAGGCCACCGGGGCCAAACACGCCCTGGATCGCAAAGGGGCCAGCTGCGCCGAAGGGTCCACCGGGGCCGAACAGATTGTCGCTGTTGAACTCGCGGCGGAACTGGCTCTTGAACTCGCTGCGCCGACGGCGGCGCTCATCGCGATCAGTGTCCGCATCGTCGCCGCTGTTGAGATCGATATCGATGGTGAAATCGTCATCTTCGGCGAAGTCATCCGCCGGCTCCATGTCCTCCGGCTCGATCACCGTTTCATCCAGTTTCGCCTTGCGCACTTTCTCAGCCTTGGCCAGTTTGTCGAGCTTTTGCTGTTTGTCCCGCTTGCTGCGGGCCCCTTCATCATCAAGTTTTGCCACGGATCATCTCCTGTCTGGTCCCGTCACTAAGATATATCTTAGACCTATCGTAACAAGAGGCGGTGCAAAATTTTTCTGGCCCCGCTAGAAGTGCTGGCGATGGCAGATCTTTTCGCCGACGACCTCCCGCAACCCAGCGGCCCCGATGTGCCCGCCGCCGACGCGCCGCTGGCCGACCGGCTGCGCCCGCGCGACTTGTCAGAAGTGATCGGGCAGGAACATCTCACCGGCCCCGATGGCGCAATCGGGCGGATGGTGGCGGCAGGCAGGCTTTCCAGCACGATCCTGTGGGGGCCTCCGGGCACCGGGAAGACCAGCATTGCCCGCCTGCTCGCCGACGCGGTGGGGATGCGCTACGAAGCCGTGAGCGCGGTGTTCAGCGGGGTGGCGGACCTCAAGAAGGCCTTTGCTGCCGCCGAAACGGCGCAGAAAATGGGCCAGCGCACCCTGCTATTCGTGGACGAAATCCACCGCTTCAACCGCGCGCAGCAGGATGGCTTCCTGCCCTTTGTCGAACGCGGAGTGGTGACGCTGGTGGGGGCGACCACCGAGAACCCCAGCTTCGAACTCAACGCCGCGCTGCTCAGCCGAGCGCAGGTGCTGATCCTGCACAGGCTCGATGCGGCCGCGCTGGAGCGCCTGCTCGCCCGCGCCGAGGAACTCGAAGGGCCACTCCCGCTTACCCCCGCTGCGCGCGATGCACTGGTGGCCAGCGCCGATGGCGACGGGCGGTTCCTGCTCAACCAGGCTGAGACGCTGTACAGTGCGCAGATTGCTGAACCGCTCGATCCCGCAGCCTTGGGCGCGTTCCTGCAACGCCGGGTGGCGGTCTACGACAAGGACCGCGAGGGGCATTACAACCTGATTTCCGCGCTGCACAAGGCGGTGCGCGGCTCCGATCCGCAGGCGGCGCTTTATTACCTCGCGCGGATGCTGACAGCGGGGGAAGAACCGCTGTTCCTCGCCCGGCGACTGGTGCGGATGGCGGTGGAGGACATTGGCATGGCCGATCCCGCCGCGCTCACCCAGTGCATGGCGGCGAAGGACGCCTACCAGTTCCTCGGCAGCCCCGAAGGCGAGCTGGCGCTGGCGCAGGCCTGCATTTACCTCGCCACCGCGCCCAAATCGAACGCGGTGTACAAGGCGCAGAAGGCAGCGTGGAAATCTGCGCGCGAAACCGGCAGCCTGATGCCGCCGATGAATATCGTCAACGCGCCGACCAAGCTGATGAAGGACGTTGGCTACGGCAAGGGCTACACCTACGATCACGACGCGGATGAGGGCTTTTCGGGCGACAATTACTGGCCGGAGGAGATGACGCCGCAGGCGTATTATGAACCGGTTGAACGAGGTTTCGAGCGTGAGATAAAGAAGCGGCTGGACTATTGGGAAAAGTTACGAGGAGAGCGTCGATGAGGAAATTATCAGGTTTGATGGCTGTTCTGCTGTTCCAATCCGGATGCACCGATGCCGCAACGCCGCAGCAGGCGAAGGCAGAGACCGGGCCAGCGGAAGCAGCAGCAGCGCCGCAATCCGCGCCATCGCCCGATCTGGCTACTTGCGATGCGAACCACGAAGCAAACGCGGACGCACTTCCGCCGGAAGCGCCCGTAGAGATTGGCGCCCCCTTCCGCACGATAGCCGTGGCCAGCCCGCTCGAAATGGCGATATTGACCAAGTCGGGTGCCACCCTATGCACCGATTTTTCCTGGATTTATCAGATTGATGCGATGGAATGGCTGGCCGGTGACCGGCTGCTCGGCTGGAATTGGTCGGGGGACGAGGCTTTCGGGTACCACTTTGTCGACCGGCAAGGTCAGGGCAAATTGATTGAGACCGGGGCCATGCCCTTCTTCTCCCCGAGTACGAGCCGGTTTGCCAGCATCCAGTTATCTGATTCCGGTTGGGGCAGGATGGAAGGCTTCGGCGTGTGGGAAGTGACCGAAGCAGGAACCCGCGAACTGTCTCGCCAGGCCGCCAGCGGCCCCGATTACATGCGGCCAGCGATCTTCGAAACGTACGACGGCGACTGGCGAATTGCCCAATGGCAGGGGGAAAGCTGCGTAGACATTCATTTCCTGCCGAATGACAGCGACGGAAATCCGCAGCCCTCCGCCGCCGTGCCCTATCATGCCCGGCAGAGTAACGACTGGCAGGTTGTCACAGGCGCGTGCCGCTGAATCCTGGCCGCTTCGCGCATTTCGTGGCCATCGACTGGTCGGGTGCACAGGGGGCGCGGCATAAGTCTATTGCGGTGGCGGTCGCCCATGCCGAGGGCGGGCCGCCGGTGCTGGCGCGGATGGACGGCGGCTGGGCGCGGGGAGAGATCGTTCGATGTGCTGCGCCACGCCCTGCCCGCCAATGCGCTGGTCGGGCTGGACCTCGGCATTTCGCTGCCTTTTGTAGACAAGGGTGCGTTCTTTCCCGGCTGGGCGGAGAGCCCGGCGGATGCGAAGGCGCTGTGGGCCGCTGATCGAACGGATCTGTGAAGGCGACGAGCATTTCGCCGCCGCCAGCTTCGTCGATCACCCGCAAGTCAGCGCCTATTTCCGCCGCCACGGTGGGCGCGAGGGGGAGCACTTTGGCGCCAATGGAAAGCCGGGGGGCCAAGGCCGCTTCCGCGTGACCGAACGGGCGCAATCGCTGGCGGGGTGCAAGCCCTACTCCAACTTCAACCTCGTCGGCGCAGCGCAGGTGGGCAAGTCCAGCCTGACCGGGATGCGCGTACTCCACGCCCTGCGCGGGGAGTTCCCAGTCTGGCCGGTGGACCCGTTGCCGCATGAGGGATCGGTCGTGGTGGAAATCTACACGGCGCTGGCAGCGATGGCGGCGGGCCGCAGCGCCTCGCGCAGCAAGATCCGCAGCCGCGAGGAACTGGACACGGCACTCGCCGCGCTCGGCAGCCCCACGCTGGGCGGCAGCGGGGCGATAGACGATCACTCCGCCGACGCACTGGTGACCGCCGCATGGCTGCGCACAGTGGCGGGCGATGCTGCACTGTGGTCCCCCGCCGGGATGACCCGCGAAATCGCGCAAACCGAGGGCTGGACCTTCGGCGTTCGCTGAGGCATGGGGCGAGCCCAGCCCACCTGTGTGGCACGCCGGCTTAGCTCAGTTGGTAGAGCAGTTGATTTGTAATCATCAGGCCAGGGGTTCGAATCCTCTTAGCCGGCACCATTTTTGTTTCCGGTAACAGCCCAGCCGCTTGCCAGCTCTGAAAGAGCGAATGTTCCATGCCTTTTGCCAATTTCGACACTGCGACTTTCCTGCGCGATTACTGGCAGAAGAAGCCGCTGCTTATCCGATCTGCCTTTGCGGAATGGACCAACCCGCTCGAACCCGATGAACTGGCGGGACTTGCCGGCGAGGATCATGTCGAATCGCGCTGGTGATCCGGCACGACGAGCGATGGGAGCTTGAGAACGGCCCCTTGCCCGCGAGCCGGTTCAGGAAACTGAAGCGCAATCCGTGGACGCTGCTGGTGCAGGCGGTGGATCATCACGTGCCTGCCGTGGCGGCGCTGCTGGAGCCGTTTCGTTTCGTGCCCAACTGGCGGGTCGACGATGTCATGGTCAGCTACGCGGTCGATGGCGGCGGGGTCGGCCCGCATTTCGATCATTACGACGTGTTCCTGGTGCAGGGCCTCGGCAGGCGGCGCTGGGAGCTGGGCGGGCTGTGTGACGAGACCACCGCACTGCTGCCGCACGACGACCTGCGCCTGCTCGCGGACTTCCACCCCACCGAGGAGTGGGTCCTCGAACCCGGCGATATGCTCTACGTCCCACCGCGCGTCGCCCATCACGGCGTGGCCGTGGGTGACGATTGCATGACCTACTCGATCGGCTTCCGCGCCCCTTCGCGTAGGGAACTGATGACGAACTGGGCCGAAAGCGCCTGCGAAGATCTGAGTGACGGCGACCGCTATTCCGACCCGGACCTTGCCGCGCAGCCGAACCCCGGCGAGATTTCTCCGGCGGCCATCGCTTCACTGCAAGCGATGATCTCGGAAACCTTGCTCGATCGCGCTGCATTCGCCCGGTGGTTCGGGCAATTCAGCACTACCCCGAAGAATCCGGAGATAGATTGGCGCCCTGAGGAGCCAGCTACCAGTGAAGAAGTCAGCCAGTGCCTTGCCGACGGCGTTCCACTGATGCGGAACCCCGCAAGCCGCTTTTCCTTCGTTCGCGAGCAGGCATCGTCGATCGTGCTGTTCGTTGACGGTCAAAGCTATCCGTGTCGCGACGAACTGGCTGCCTTCGCTGAACAGCTTTGTGCCAGTGCGCAGCCGAAAGTCGATTTCCCGTGTTCGCCATCAGTCGTTGAACTGGTCGTCGAACTGTTCAATCAGGGGAGTGTCGCCTTCGACGGCGAGGAGTAGCGGGCAGGCGGCTTTTCACCCACTCACCCCAACAAATCCAACCCCAGCCGCTGCCGCCGGGCCACCAGCAGCGCGTAGCCTGCCGCCAGCAGCGCTTCTCCTTCGTCCGTCGCGCACAGCAGCTCGCTCAGCCGCATCAGCCCGTAATCACTCAGCCGCGCCGCGTGGGCCGCGCGCTTGTCATCGAGCAGTCGCGCCAGTTGCGGGCCTGCCTCCAGCCGGTCGAGCAGATGCCGCCACGCTTCGCCAATCGCACGCGCCGAGGGGCTGGGCTGGACGAACTGCAGGTTGCGGCCTGGATCTGGGCGCAGGCGGAGCAGCCAGCTGCGCAGGTCGCCTTGTTTGCCTCTCGCCATGTATTGCGGCGGCACGGTCAGGTCGATGGGATCGCCATCGCCCAGCAGTGTAACGGGCACCAGTTCCACGCTCTCGCCCGCCAGCCTTGCCTTGGCCAGCACGGTCCCGCGCCAACCCCTGCCCAGAGCCTTTTGCAGGTTTTCGATGGCGGTAGAGCCGCGCTCGTCGTGATCGAGCATGACTGCCAGCCAGCGGCCCTCGGCATCGCGCAGCGGCCAGATCAGTCGCTGGGCGAGTTCGTCGAAACTGGGGCGGGCGGAATCAGAAGGGTAGAGCAGGACCATTTGCGGCTGCCCGGTTGCTGCCAGCCCAAGCGCGAAGCCTTCGGCAAGCGCGATGCGCAGTTCTTCCCAGTCGTTGTGCCCATACGCGCCGGGGGGCAATGCCGACTTGTCGATAATCCGCGCGCGGACATCCTGCCCGGCAGACAGGCGCCCGTCTGCCGCCGCTCCCGCGCCGGTCAGGGCGATCCTTGCGTGAGCCAGTTCCGCCAATGGCCCGACCTGCCACACCGCCTGCTGGTAGAATGCCGCACGCGGATCGAACAGCGGCTCCTGCCCTGGGCCGCGTGCCAGCGAGATCGCGTGGAAGCGCCCGCATCCCTCGTCGAGCAGATGCACCGTCACCCCGCGCGCGCCGCCCTTCGTGCGCCATATCTCCGCGCCGCAACCGACCAGTTCGACATCACCGAGCGGTATGTATTCGCGCCGTACCTGCCCCGCCAGCGTGGCGAAATGCGGGTCTGCCGGATCGGCCTTCGCCACCGCGCGGCTCAGTGCATGGGCGGTCGCCAGCAGTTCGAGCATCAGCCCGGCATCGAAGGCGAAGGATCGCTGCCGCCGCAGCCGCATCTGCGCGGCAATGGAGCGGAGCAGGCTGGCGAGGCGCGGCAGGGCATCGGCGCGCGAGGAGACCGACAGCGCGAACAGGCTCTCCTCCAGCGGCAGCGGAGCAAGATTGAAGCCGAGCGCGGCGCAATCGACCAGCGCGCGCTGGACGCGGGCGAGGAACTGCGGATCGGGAGCAGTGGTCGACAGGAGCTGCTGCCTGCTCCTCCGCATCGACGCTTGCTTCCGGCAGGCCGAAATGCCGCCGCGCCGCCAGCAGGGCAGCGGCATGATAGGCCTTCTTCTGCGCCTTGCTCGCGCCCGAAACGATCCCCGCCATGCCCTGCCCGCGCAGGATCAGCACCGGCTCGTCCAGCCCGGCAAAGCGCACCGCGACGGAGGTGGCACCGGGCTCCACCGCGCCCGCTGTGTCCAGCAGTTCGAGCGCCGCGCGCCAGCCGGGGCGGCCAGTGAACTTGCGCGCTTCTTCCAGCGGGATGGCGGCCACGATCTCCTGCGGATCGGCGACCGGCGGGTTTTCCGCTGAGGTGTCCTCCACGACAGAGTCCCGCAACAGCAGCACCGCGCCGAGCAGGTGGCGACACACCCCCGCCGCCGGACAGTCGCAGCGCCCCTTCGCCGGGCCAGCCGCGCCGATCTCCACCGCCTGCCCGTCCACCGCCAGCCGCGCCGTGCCGCCCTCGCTCGCCTCCAGCACCACCTTGCCATCGGCCAGATCGCGCTGCGCCCGCCGCAGCAAGCCGGGATTGGCGAGCGTTGCCAGGGCCTTGTCATCGAAGGCCTGCATCGCCTGAACAAGCGCCGGATCGATCATCCCATCGCCCGCCCCAGCCATTCGGCGAAGCGATCAGGGGTCAGCGCGGCGACTTCCATCCCCACCCCGGCCAGCCGTTGCGCGGTGGCGCGATCATAGACTGCCGCGCCGTCATCGCTCAGCGCGGCGAGGCCCAGCAGCTTGACCCGGGCCGAATTCATCCGCCGGACGCCCGCCAGCAATTGCGCGACCGATCCGCCTTCCATGAAATCGCTCAGCAGCACAAACACGGTCCGCGTCGGCTGGGTTATCAGGCCTTCGCAATAGCTTACCGCGCCGCCGATGTCGGTCCCGCCGCCGAGCTGCACCGACATCAGCACCGCCACCGGGTCATGCGCCTCGCTCGACAGGTCGACCACCGAGGTGTCAAACACCACCAAACGGACGTCAACCGACGGCAAACCGGTCAATATCGCCGCCATAACCGCTGCATAAATGGTTGAACCGAGCATCGAGCCCGACTGGTCGACGCACAGGATGATGGTCCACGGCAGCCGCCGCTCGCTGCGCCCGAAAAAGCGCAACCGTTCGGCCACGATCCGCCCGCGCTCGGTATCGTAATGCTTGAGGTTCTCGCGGATTGTCCCGCGCCAGTCGAAATTGCGCATCGACTTGAGCTGGCTGCGGCGGAAGCGGTCGGTCTTGCCGGAAAGCGCCGCCATCACCTTGGGCTTCAGCCGTTGCATCGTCTCTTCGACGATCTTGCGGGCAATCTCGCGGATCTTGGCCTGCGCTGCTTCGTCGGCAATGCCCTTGTAGGAAATCAGCGCCTTGAGCAGGTCCTGGTTGGGTTCGAGCTGGTCGAGCACCTGCGGATCGCGCAGCAATTCGGTCATGCCGAGATTGTCGATGGCGTGGGCCTGCACCGTTTCCAGCACCGATTGCGGGAACAGCTCGCGCAGTTCGCCCAGCCAGCCGAGCGTGGTCAGCTGGCTGGGATCGAGCGAGCCGCCGCTGCCTTTCCCGCCCCCGCGCCGCATCCCGCGCTTTTCCATTTCGCGGGCGTAGAGGTAATCGAGCGCGCGGTCGGCACGGCCATCGCCGCGCGTCATCGGAGTTTGCCCCATCTGCTTGTCGGCATAGCGGCCCAGCGCCAGCCGCCAGCGGCGGGCGCGGGCGGGATCGGGTGGCGGCCTGTCGCTCATGCCACGCCCTCCAAGGCCAGCAGGTCCGCCATCGCCCGGTCGAGCGCCAGATTGGCCAGCACTTCGCCTTCCGAAATCGCCGAGACCTGCTGCAAGGCCAGCCCGGAAATCCCCAGCCGCCCCGCGACCATTTCCGCCAGCCGGTCCACGTCGCGCGGATCGAGCGGCATCAGCGCGAGGCGCAGGTGGGGCAGCAGGGCGATGAACGCGTCCTCGTCGGCATCGCCCACCACGGCGTCGAGTTCGGCAACGATTTCGGGCAGGGTCCAGAGCAGTTCGGGGGCGACCGCGATAATGCCGCCAAGGAAGCCGAGCCGGTCCGCCGGATCGACATAGGCCCCGCCCAGTTCACCGCGCAGCCGCTGCGCCAGCGCAGCGCTGTCCGCGCGCCCGTCGAGAAGCGCGAAGGCGAGCACTGCGCCGGCAACGGGCGGCACCAGATCGGCAGCCCGGAGCCGTTCGAGCGCGGCGTCGAAATGTTCGGTGTCGAACGGAGTGTCCGCCGAGCGTGCCAGATCGATGATCCCGCGCAGGGAGGCCAGCGCGCGCAGGGCAGGCTGCGCCTGATCGGCGGGCAGTTGGGCCAGTTCGGGCAGCAGCATGGCCACCCGCCGCCACACCGTCTCGCGCAAGTGATCGATGGGCGCGGTGATCGGCAATGCCCAGCACCTCGTGCCCGCGCCGCAGCAGCACCACTTCATCGAGCGCGGCGACGACCGAGCGCAGTTCGGCGTCCTCGATCACTTCGGCCTCGACCAGTTGCAGCACTGCCCCCGCGCTCTCGCCCACGCCGGCGCGGCAGGCGGTGGCGAACAGGTCCAGCGCCGCCTCGGCATTGCGGCCCAGCCCCTGCTCGGACAGCGTGGCGATCCGCTCGGCGATCACCGCCGCCACGGCTTCGGGTAGAGTATCGGCCATGCCCGCCAGTTCCACCAGCCGCGCCTCGACCATTGGCGACCAGCCGACCGACCAGACTTCGAACAGGCGGTCGAGCGCGACATCGTTGCGGAAATCCGGCCCGGCGGTGCGATGGCCGAAGCCTGCCTCCAGCAGCGCCAGCGCGTGGCAGAAGCGGCTCGCCTCGCGGTGCGCGGGCTTGCGGTAGATATCGAGCTGGCGGCTGCGCATGTCGCCATCGTCCACGGCAAAGCGCAGGCGGCGCGCCTCGCTGCGCACGGCTTCCACCAGCGGGGGAGAGCCGGTGCCGGGCGGGCACATCGCCGATGGCATTGCCGGTCAGCCAGAGATGCAGTTCGGCCAGCAAGGGAGTGCCGCCGCGGGTGATTTCCTCCTTGATGAAGGTGGAGCGCACCGCGTCGATGATGTCATCGCGCAGGGGCAGGCTGCGCCCGCGCAGGGACGCCAACCGCTGCGCCTGTTCGATGGCGGCGAGGATGATCGGGAACGGCGGGGCCTTGCCCTCCTTGCGCAGGTGGGCCGCAAAGCCGGAGATCAGGGAGGTAGCCCATTCTTCGGGGCTGGCCTGCCTGGTCGGGATCGGCATGCCAGTCCCACCAGTGCTGGTAGAACCCCGGCAGCGGCAGCCCCGCCGAATAGCCCGCCAGCGCATCGAATTGGCGGTTGCCGTAACGCACCAGATAGGCCGAGGCCTCCTTCGCCGATGCCGCCACCGGCTTGCTCAGCACTCTCGGCAAACAGCGCCCCGGCATGAAACCCGCCGACAATCGCGACAATCGGCCCTTCCACCTCGGCCCGCGCCTGCGCCACCAGCGCGCGCATCTGCGCCTCGCGTTCCAGCGTGCCGTCGGCTTCCATCACCCTCGCCGCCGTCGCCGCGCGGATGCAGGCGCAATATTGCCCGACATCGGCGAAGAAAGCCCGCCAGTCATGCTCGGCAATCCGCGTTTCGAACAGCTGGTCCCACACCTCGTTGCCATCGCGGCAGCCCAGTTCGCGCGCCAGTCCGCGCACGTAATCGCCGCTGTCGAACGCCGCTTCGTCCCCCACCAGCGTGCGCGACACTTCGCCCTTGCCGTCGAACAGCATCGCGCGGGCGTGGCGAGGGCAGATCGATGAAGCGGGTCGGCGATGCCCCGCTCCGCGCCGTGCCGCAGCGCGACGAATTCGGGCGAATGGCTGGAGAAGGGGAAATAGCTGGTCGCGCGCCGCCGCTTGCCCTCACTCTTCCTCCACCTGCCGCAGCGCCACCATGGCGACCGGCGCGCGGGTGCGCGGATCGCACAGTTGCGGGATCAGCGGATCGAAATCGCACGGCCCTTCGATCAGGATTGCTCCGGGCTGCACCTCCTCCAGCAAGCGCGCCAAGGCTGCCGCGCAGGCGGGGCTGTGGTGGCGCACCGGCACCACGTAGAGATCGCGTGCCGCATCGTGGAGAGGGACCGGAGCCAGCATCGCTCAGCCAAGCTTGAGCGCGCGCGCCGCCGTGTAGAATTCCTTCCAGGTGGCCGAGCGCGCCGCGCGCTCCCGCGCGATATGCTCGACATAGGCGCGCAGTTTCTTGCCGTCGTCGGGCGAATCCTTGAGCACCACCCCCTGCAATTGCCGCGCGACATGCCCGCCGCCCAGCTTGCCATCGTCGAGATACATGGCTTCCAGCGCGGCAGCGTGGAGCACGTTGACCGCCTCGGCAGTGGACATCACCGCATCGGGGCGATTGAGGCTCGCGCCTTCCTCGGTGCGGCCCTTGCGCAGGTCCTGGAAGGTGCGCACCAGCAGCTCCGCCACTTCCTCGGCCCCGCGCACCTGCACCGCTTCGGGCTCCAGCCGTTCGGCCAGTTGCTTCAGCACCAGTTCCTTTTCGAAGGCGGGATCGTCGATCGGGTGGACGGTTTCGAAATTGAACCGGCGTTTGAATGCGCTCGACATTTCGTGCACCCCCCGGTCGCGCAGGTTGGCGGTGGCGATCACGTTGAAGCCGGGCTTGGCGTTCTCGATCCGGTCCGCGCCCAGTTCGGGCAGGGCGAGCGACTTTTCGGACAGGATCGAGATCAGCGCATCCTGCACTTCGGGCGGGCAGCGGGTGATCTCCTCGAACCGGACGATCCGCCCGGAGCGCATGGCGTTGAGCACGGGGCTGGGCACCAGCGCCCGCTCGCTCGGCCCTTCGGCGAGCAGCAGCGCGTAGTTCCAGCCGTAGCGCAGGTGATCCTCGTTGGTCCCCGCGCTGCCCTGCACCACCAGCGCGCTGGTGCCGCTGATCGCCGCGCCGAGCAGTTCGGAGAGCATCGACTTGGCCGTGCCGGGTTCGCCCACCAGCATCAGCCCCTGGCGGCTCATCAGGCTGACGATGGCGCGGTCCACCAGCGGATCGTCGCCGTAGAACTTGCGGCTCACCCCGGCCTTGCTGTCGCCGAGGATGAACCGCCGCACCGCGCGCGGGGAGAGGTGCCAGCCTGCGGGTTTTGGCGATTTATCGTCCGCCGCCAGCCGCGCCAGTTCATCGGCGTAACGATGTTCCGCCGCTGCCCGCAGGTCCTGCACTTCCTCGCTCATAGTCCGCCCTTCTTCTGCCAGTCGGCATCGAACCCGGTGCCCTTGTCGGCAATATCGTAAAGGTCGCGCCAGCTTTCGGCGAGCAGCACTTCGGGCACCAAGCCCAGATCGACCGGATTGCCGCTGCGGCCATTGGGCAGCAGTTTCTTGAAGCTGAGCGCGATCAGCGAGGCCGGGATGTTCTCTTCGGGCAGCGCAGAGCCGGTAAACTCGATTTCCGCCACCAGCCCGGCTTCGCGCAAGGTGCGGTTATAGGTCATGAACCAGCCGCCATCCTCCGCCGGGCCGCGCTGGTAGCCCAGCTTGGTGGCGATCCCGCGCAGGCGGAAGGTCTCGATCATCCAGCCTTCGCGATCGGTGATCGCGCGCTGGTTGCGCATTTCTTCGGTGACTTTAGGCAGCGAGCGGCCGAGCTGGTCGAACAGCGGAGTGACGGCGTAGTCGGCAAGGTGCGTCTGCCAGGCGGCGATGGCTTCGGTGGTGAGCAGGGTGCTATGCGCCAGCTTCACCGTTTCGAAAGCTGAGCGGATCGACATCGCCATCGCTGGCATCGGTAAAGGTGCCGTCCCCCAGCGGGCGGAAGCTGGCCGAGACCACGCCATCGCGCATCCAGCCCCAGCCATACCAGCCGCGCCGCCAGCCGCCCGAGGATCGGGTGCTTGGCGACGTAGTTGAGCCAGTCCTCGCCCGACCAGGTGCGTTCCATGCACATCGCTTCGCGCAGCCGTTCGGTCTGCGCGGTGACGACCTGCTTCACTTCCTTGCGGGCGTTGCTGAGCGCCTTCTTGGCGGCGTTGATGAGGGCATTCTCGTCATCGATCCGCGCAGCGGGGAGCGCCTTCACTTCCTTGCCCGATGCGTTGAACAGGGTGAGCTTGTCCTCCTCGTCCAGCTTGGCGGTGTACATGCGGTCCAGCCCGCAATCGAGTTCGAGCACCCCGTCCTCGTCGAGCCCGCCGGTGGGCACGGTGCGGTCCGCCAGTTCGCCGGAGTCCAGCCGCGCGCCTCGGCGACCTCCTCGATCAGCTTGCGCGCGTGGGCCTGCACGCTCTTCTGCTTCAGGCGGTCGGCTGTTGAGAGCAGCACCTGCAAGGCCGCCGGAGTGCCGATGCTGGCGAGCACATCGAGCAGAGCGCGCGCCTGCGAGGTGCGGGCGCCGTGGTCCTTGAGGAAGCTGCGGATGCGCGGCGCGGCGTCGGCTCCGTTCACCCGGCTGGTGAGCGCGAGAATGCCTTTGGAATCAGTCGCGGTGCCGAGATAGACGCTGGTCTTGCTGCGCTTGAGCTGGGCGAACACGGTTTCTCGGTCGAGGCTGAAATAGGCGGCGGATTGCGGCCACCTTTTGATATGCTGCTGGTTCTGCGCCAGCACCGCATCGACATTGGCGAGCGCGAACTGGTTGCCCTCCTCCTCGGTCGGCATCCGGGTGTCCTCGGTGATCCAGCCGGTGAGCACCAGCCAGCCCAGCTTGTGCGCGTCACCGGGAGCCAGCCGGTCGAGCCACAGGTCGATCAGCGCATTGCCGCCGGGTTCCTTCAGCCGCGCGGCGAGCACCACCCAGTAGCGCGGCAGCATGGGATCGACCGGCTCGCCGTCCGCCCAGGTGAGCGCGGGCAGGGCGTCGAAGGGGAACCAGTCGAGCCCCTTGGGCATGGCCTTTTTCAGCCCCGCCTCGGCCTCCTTCAGCATCGCCTGCTGGTCAAAGAAATCGCTGGTATCGTCGCCCAGCCGTTCGAGCGCGGTAATCATCGCCGCGCGCGCCTTGTCGCTCTTTTCGGCTTTCAGCCGCTTGCGGATCGCCGGGGATGTGGCTTTTCGCCCCGCGCGCGACCAGCCACTGCGCGGCATTGGCGCGGACGGTCTGGTTGCCGTCTTCCAGTTGCAGGGCGATGGAATCCTCGATCCCTTCCGCGCCCTTGAGCAATTCGCGCGCCTTCTCGCGGGTCTGCCACGACGTTTCGTTGGCAAGGATCATCAGCCGCGACCGGTAGCGTTCGGGCACTTTCGGGAACAGGCCGAGCACTTTCAGACCGCGATATAAGTGTGACTGGTGCTGGCCGCTTTGCGGGACCAGTCCCAGCGCCTCGTCTAGCTGTGCGGCAGATGTTCGAGGAAGAACGGCCAGCTTTCCGGTCCGAACGCTTCTCTTACGCCAAAATTGCAGTAGAATAATTGAGGCGAATTTCTCGCCGCCGTTCTCCAGCCACAGATCGTATAGCACGCGAAGGTCAGCACCGCGCGCCACGCGGCGCTGTATCGCCTGCGAGCCGGCCCGGCCCATTCGTTAACAACTGCCCGAAGATCCGCGGGCGTTCATCCCCATCGCCATCGCGCGCCAGATGGCGCAGATCGACCGAGGGATGATCGAAGAAGCGTTCGATATTGGCGTGGCGAGTCATGTAGCCGAACAGCCACTGAAAATTGTTCTGGTTGCTGAAGCCGACGGCATGATCCATTCTCCGCAAGAAGGCCGCAGCTTTTCGATCCCGGCAGCGGTGTAGCGGCTTGAAGCTGCGCGTCCAGTGGCGCTTCACATCCTTGTAGCGCGCCTGATCCTCCAGCATTTTCGTATTGTAGGCCTCGATCACCGGAAGCAGCAGCGCGAGGGCTTCGGGATCGATCTTCCCCGGCGGCGGCATGTCGCCGCGCGGCGGGGCGGCGATCCATTCGCCGTCGAGCGCGATAAATCCCGCCTTGCCGTCCTGCTGCCCCGGACTGCGCGCCATGGCCTGCGGAGCCGAAGCCGCCACCGCGCCCGCCACCCGGTCCATCGCCGCCAGCACCGGGCCGCTCTTTTCGCTCTCCCGCAACCGCGCGATCAGCGGTGCGGCGCGATCCCCCAGCGCGCCCGCCATCGTTTCCACCAGCAATGCCCGCCGCGCGGGTGGGTCGCACGGCAAAGCGCGCTTCCAGCGCCGTTTCGAGCGCTGCCGGATCGGCCCCCGTCAGCGCCTGGTTCGCCGCCTTGCGCGGGCCCTTGGCGCTGCCAGTCGCCATGTCGAGCAGCAGCGGGAAATAGAGACCGTGCAGCCCCATCTGCCCGATTACGCCCGCCAGCTTGGCGCGCGGCTCCGCCCCGGATTTGCCCGCCGCCGCGCTCACTTCTGCCGAATGATCACGCAGCCAGTCTGTGACCCCGGCAAAGCGTTCTACGCTGGTGGTCGAATGGTAATTCGTGGCATCGCGCGAGAACAGCACGTCGATCACCACTTCGTCGCCCACCCCGCCCTCGCGCGCGAGATCGCGCAGCGTTTGCAGCGGCTGCCCCTTGCGGTCGTTCGACAGCCACAGCGACACGACATGCCGCAGCCACGCGGGCGAAGCCTTGGTGCCGAAATGGCCGTAGTCCCACTTAATCGGATCAAGCAGGGCAAGCACCTCGCCCAGCCGGTGCATCTGGTCTAGCCGCCATTGCGACAGGTCGCGGAACAGGCCTTGCTCGTCGCGTTGCGGATACATCCGCGCGCGGTTCTGCCACTTGCGCTGGATGTCCGGCATCGAAATGTCCGAAAGCACCGAACTGCTGCTGCCATCCGCCACATAGCTCGCGATCCGTCCGGCCGTTCCCGCGCCCAGCACCTTCGCGAACAGCGGTGCCACGGGGAGCTGCCCCGTCGGCCTGCCGCCGCCCAATGCCTGCCCCAGACGGCTGAAAAACGATCCTACCATGACCCGACCCTCCACTGCCTTGAATCAAGCGGGAAAAGGTAAAGATCAAGTGGAATAATCCTCCGCTGCAAGGGGAGGATTGACCAGGCGCGCTATTTCCCCCAAAGCCGCCCCGTCTGGTGGAAGCGCAAGCGACCGGCAGCCGCGCGGGAGAGCTTTCCCGGCCCAGTGCAGGCATGGAAAGCACCGAAGGAGCAACCGCCCCGGAAACTCTCAGGTACAAGGGACCGCGCGACTGGAACGGACACTCTGGAAAGCGTGGGCGCGCGTTGCGGCCACCACCGAAGGAGTAAGGCGCGCTGGTCCAACGGCGCGCCGGAATCTCTCAGGTTTCCCGACAGAGGGGGCATGGTCAAAACGCCCGATTTCCGGGCGCTGCCGTGCCGTGTCGGACCCTTGATGAGCGAATCTGCCCCCTTCCCCGAAGCCGATCCCGAAACCGAAGATCTCCCGCTGGAGAAGCTGCCGCTCGACGCCTGGCACCGCCAGCACGGCGCGCGCATGGTAGAGTTCGCGGGCTACGAAATGCCGATCCAGTATGCGGGCATCGTGGCCGAGCATGAATGGACCCGCAACTCCGCCAGCCTGTTCGATGTCAGCCACATGGGGCAATTGCTGATCTCCGGCGAGACCGCTGACACCGCGCTGGAAGCGCTGCTGCCGATCGATCTCTCGACATTGAAGCTGGGGATGCAGCGGTATTCGCTGCTGCTCGATGAGCACGGCGGGATTCTCGACGATCTGATGGTCTCGCGCTGGCCGGATGCGCCTCTATCTGGTGGTCAATGGCGCCTGCAAGTGGGACGATATCGCCCATCTTCGCGAACATCTGCCCGATGAGGTGACGCTCAATCACCTCGATGATCGGGCGCTGCTGGCGCTGCAAGGGCCTGCCGCCTTTGCCGCGCTCGAACCACTGGTGACGGGGCATTATCCGCTGTCGGCGCTGACGCTTCATGCACTTCGGGCTGTTCGAACTCGCGGGCACATCGGTGACGATCAGCCGCGCGGGCTATACCGGCGAGGACGGGTTCGAGATTTCGCTTCCGGCAAGCGCAGCGGCGGCGGTGGCAGACCTGCTGTGCGGACAGAGCGGAGTCCGCCCCGCTGGCCTCGGCGCGCGCGATTCGCTGCGGCTGGAAGCGGGGCTGCCGCTCTACGGGCATGACCTGACCACCGAGACCGATCCGGTCAGCGCCGATCTCGCCTTCGCGCTGAGCAAAGCCGCGCCGCGAGAGCGGCGGCTATCCCGGCCATGACCGATTGAGCAAGCTGCTCGCCGATGGCCCCGCCACCCGCCGCGTCGGCCTCGCGCTCGAAGGCCGCCAGCCTGCGCGCGAGGGGGCCGAGGTGTTCGCGGGCGAACAGAAAGTCGGAACCGTCACCAGCGGCGGCTTCTCGCCCACGCTCGGCCACCCGATCGCGATGGCCTATGTCGACAGCATGTTCGCGGGCCACGGCACCGCGCTCGAAATCGAAGTGCGCGGCAAGCGCCTGCCTGCCGTGGTCACTCCCCTCCCCTTCGTCCCCCACCGCTATATCCGCAAAGGAGCCTGACCCGATGCCACGCTATTTCACCGAAGAACACGAATGGATCGACGTCGATGGCGACACGGCCACCATCGGCATCACCGACTATGCGCAGGGCCAGCTGGGCGACGTGGTGTTCGTCGAAGTCCCGCAGCCGGGCGCGGAACTGGCCAAGGGCGCGGAAGCTGCGGTGGTCGAAAGCGTGAAGGCGGCGAGCGAAGTCTATGCCCCCATCGGCGGCACGGTGATCGAAGGCAATGCGGCGCTGGAAGCCGATCCCGAACTGGTCAATTCCTCGCCCGAGGATGCCGGCTGGTTCTTCAAGCTGGCGATTGCCGATGCGGGCGAGCTTGAAGGGCTGATGGATGCCGATGCCTACAAGGCGTTTTGCGAGAGTCTTTGAGCCACAAATAGCCCCTCCCCTTGAGGGGAGGGGTTGGGGTGGGGGCTGTCCGTTGCAGGCCACTCCATCCATAATCGACAGACCCCCACCCCCAGCCCCTCCCCTAAAGGGGAGGGGAGCTAAGGGAAAAACACATGCGCTACCTCCCCCTTACCGACACCGACCGCACCGCGATGCTTGCCGAGGTCGGCGCGCCCTCTATCGACGCGCTGTTCGCCGATGTTCCCAGCCGAACATTACCTCACCGGCCCGGTTGAAGGACTGCCGCTGCACGCCAGCGAAATGGCGGTGGAGCGGCACATGCGCGCGCTCTCGAAGCAGAACCTCGCGGCGGCCGATGCGCCGTTCTTCATCGGCGCGGGGGCCTATCGCCACCACATTCCCGCCACCGTCGATCACCTGATCCAGCGCGGCGAATTCCTCACCGCCTATACGCCCTACCAGCCGGAAATCGCGCAGGGCACCCTGCAAATGCTGTTCGAATTCCAGTCGCAGGTGGCGCGGCTCTATGGCTGCGCGATTGCCAATGCCTCGATGTACGATGGCTCGACCGCCTGCTGGGAAGCGATCGTGATGGCGGCGCGGCAGACCCGGCGGGACCGGGTGCTGATCGACGGCGGGGTGCATCCGCACTACGTCTCGGTCGCGCAGACGATGGCGCATTTCACCCCCGGCCATGTCGATTACACCCTGCCCCGGCTGGAAGCCGACGCGGGCGAGGACGCGCTGATCGCGCGGATCGACGCCGCGACCTCCTGCGTGGTGGTGCAGTACCCGGACGTGATGGGCCGCATCCCCGATCTGGCGCGGATTGCGGAGGCGGCGCACGGCGCGGGGGCGCTACTGATCGTCGTGAATACCGAGCCAGTGGCGCTGGGGGCGCTTGAAGCTCCGGGGCATCTGGGTGCGGATATCGTGGTCGGTGAGGGGCAGGCGATCGGCGTGGGGCTGCAATTCGGCGGGCCTTACCTCGGCCTGTTCGCGATCCGCGATCCCAAGCTGGTGCGGCAGATGCCGGGGCGGCTGTGCGGCGAGACCGTCGATGCAGACGGCAAGCGCGGCTTCGTGCTGACGCTCTCGACCCGCGAACAGCATATCCGCCGCGAAAAGGCGACGAGCAATATCTGCACCAATTCCGGTCTCTGCGCGCTGGCTTTCTCGATCCACATGACGCTGCTGGGGGAAAAGGGGCTGACCGCGCTGGCGGCGGAGAACCACCGCCTCGCTTGTCTGGCGGCCGAGCGATTGGGCGCGGTAAACGGGTGCAGCGTGGTCAACGAAGCCTTCTTCAACGAATTCACCCTGCGCGTACCGGTGGACGCGCGGCAACTGGTGCGCGATCTGGCGGCGAAGGGCGTGCTGGCGGGCGTGGGCCTCGGCAAGCTGTTCCCGGATGGCGAAGGGCGCGAGAACGGTCTGCTTGTCACAGTGACCGAAATGTCAGCGAGGCGGATATCCAGGCCTTCGTTTCTGCGCTTGAGGAGGTGCTGCCATGAACAAGCCCGTCAACCCGAGCGGGTGGAAGCCCGGCGCTCCTGTGGCTGCGACAGGCGCGCAGGACTATCCCACCGTCACCGGCAACAAGGCGCTGATGCTGGAAGAGCCGCTGATCTTCGAGATCGGCGGGGCGGATACCTGCGGCGTGGACTTCACTCCTCCCCTCCCGCTTGCGGGGAGGGGCCGGGGGTGGGCCTGAAAACGAGGCGGTGGTCAGTCCCCACCCCTGACCCCTCCCGCAAGCGGGAGGGGAAATTGGGCAAGTTCGCCCGCACCCAGTCGCTCGGCCTGCCCGGCCTGTCGGAACCGGAAACGGTGCGCCATTACACCCGGCTCAGCCGCCAGAACTACGGGATCGATCTCGGCTTCTTCCCGCTCGGCTCCTGCACGATGAAGCACAATCCGCGCCTGAACGAGAAGGTAGCGCGGATGCCCGGCTTTGCCGATGTCCATCCGCTTGCAGCCGGTCGACACGGTGCAGGGCGCGCTGAAGGTGATCGACGAACTGGCGCACTGGCTCATCACTCTCACCGGCATGAGCGCAGTGGCGATGAGCCCGAAGGCCGGTGCGCATGGTGAACTGTGCGGGATCCTGTGCATTCGCGCGGCGCTCGAAGCGCGCGGCGATGCCCGCGAAGTGGTGCTGGTGCCCGAAAGCGCGCACGGCACCAATCCCGCCACCGCTGCCTTCGCCGGATACAAGGTCGAGAATATCCCTGCCGACGCGCAGGGCCGGGTCGATCTGGCGGCGCTCAAGGCGCGGCTGGGGCCCGATGTTGCGGGGGTGATGATCACCAATCCCAACACCTGCGGACTGTTCGAACGCGACATGAAGGCGATATCGGACGCGGTCCACGCGGCGGGCGGGCTGGTCTATTGCGACGGGGCGAATTTCAACGCGATCATGGGCCGGGTGCGCCCCGGCGACCTTGGCATCGACGCAATGCACATCAACTTGCACAAGACCTTCTCCACCCCGCACGGCGGCGGCGGGCCGGGTTCGGGGCCGGTGGTGCTCTCCGAAGCGCTCGTGCCCTTCGCCCCGCTGCCTTTCGTGATGCGCAATGCCGATGGCTCGCTGCGGATGGTCGAGGAAGAGAATGCGGGCGAGGAAGCGGCGCAGAGCTTTGGCCGGATGACCGCGTTCCACGGGCAGATGGGCATGTTCACCCGCGCGCTCACCTATATCCTCAGCCACGGGGCGGATGGACTTGCGGCAGGCATCGGGCGATGCGGTGCTCAACGCCAATTACGTGCTGCGTCAGTTGGAGGACGTGCTCCACGCGCCGTTCGGAGCCACCGGGCCGTGCATGCATGAGGCGCTGTTCGGGGACAAGGGCTTTACTGATGGCCTCTCGACGCTCGACCTCGCCAAGGGGTTGATCGACGAGGGTTTCCATCCGATGACGATGTATTTCCCGCTGGTAGTCCACGGAGCGATGCTGATCGAGCCTACCGAAACCGAGAGCAAGGCCGCGCTCGACCAGTTCATCATGGCCATGCGATCGCTGGCGGAGCGGGCGAAGGCGGGCGACCAAAGCCTCAAGACCGCCCCCCACCACGCCCCGCGCGCCCGCCTGGATGAAGCCCATGCCGCACGGCACCCAAGGCTGGCGTGGAGCGAGGCAAGAGATTAGTGTTCGGAATTCGTTCAGGCTTGCAGTTGCATGGATGAACCGAACAGGGGTTCAAACAGGGGGAATCGATGAGGAAGACCGGATTTTTCGCTGCCGTCGCACTAGGCGCGGTACTCGTGCTAGCGCCTGCTTCGGCTAGGGAGAATTCCGCCGATCCATCCGGCCCTGCCGCGTCCGACAGCAGCAAGCAGCGCAAGCCGCGCGGTGGCGGCGGCGCGATTTCGCTAGGCGAAGCTATGGACGGATCGCTGGCGCGCGGTAGCGACACTTATGTTCTGGAAGGTCGCGCTGGGCAACGGGTGCGAATTTCTCTCAGCTCCCCCCGGTTTGACACGGTGCTGCGGATCACTGGGCCGAATGGCTTTACCGCCGAAAACGACGATGCTCCCGGGGGAGTAACGCTCGATTCCATGCTCGAAGCGGTGCTTCCCGCCGATGGCAGCTACGAACTGGTGGTTTCCGCATTCAATGGTCAGGGCGGCGGCGAATATCGTCTCGCTACAATGGACCCGGCCAACCCCGCTCCCGGAGGCGCGCGCGCGGTCGCACTGGGCGAATCCGTGAACGGAATGCTGGCCCCCAGCGATGCCGCAGCCTTCACGGGCGGATTTGTTGATTATTACGCCTTTGCAGGGCGCGCCGGACAGCGGGTGACATTCGATCTTGGGTCGGAGGAAATCGACACCTTCCTGACCGTATTCTTGCCCGATGGGCGGCAGGAACTGAACGATGATCGCAATGGTATCGAGGATACTGACAGCCTGCTTTCGATCACCCTGCCGACCGACGGTACCTACCACGTCGCCGCCAGTAGCTTCTCGCCCGGAGAGACGGGCCGCTATTCACTAACCCTGCGCGAGGCCGAAGCAGGCGTGCGCACCGTGCGCCCGGCCACGGGCAATTCACGCGTGTTTGCGCTGACGGTGGGCGTGGCCGATTACGAGCGGATCAGCACGCTCGACCGGACCGACGAGGACGCCGAGCGCGTCACCGCCGCGCTGCGCAGCGCGGGCGTGCTCGCACCTGAAAGCGTCACCCTGCTGAATTCGCGCGCCACCCGCGCCAATTTCCAGACCGCGCTGACCGATCTCACCAATGCGATGGGCGAGGAAGATCTGTTGCTGATCTTCTATTCCGGCCACGGCGAGAAGGTGGAGAACATGACCACCGAACGCGACGGCAGCGCCGAAACGATGGAATTGTTCGACGCACCGCTGTTCGACTACGAGCTGGCGGCGATGATGGAAAATGTCGACGCGCGCACCTTGCTGGTGATCGACGCCTGCTTCGCCGGCGGGTTCGACAATGTGATCGACCAGCGGGTAGACCGGATGGGCATTTTCAGTTCGGATGAGGACACGCTCAGCCTGGTCGCCTCCGAAGAGAAAGCCGGCGGATATATCAGCCACATTTTCCGCGCGGCGCTGGAGGGCGCGGCGGACCTGAACAGTGACCGCGATCTGAGCGCGGGCGAACTTTCCGAATATATGCGCCGCGAATTCTATCGCACCGTGCTGGAAACCCCATTGCAGACCGATGCCGAGGATTTCCGCGACATGCAGGTGCCCGGCTGGCAGCACATCGTGATCGATCGCGGCGGCGACGGGATGCCGCACCAGCAGGTGCTGATGAATCTGGGGCCAGCAAGCGGGGGCACACTGGCTCGCGCGAACTGAAGAGTTTGCGCCAAGGAAAAGGGCGGGCGGTCTGCAAGACCCCCCGCCCTTTTTCGTTTCAGTTCCTAGCGCTCAATGCAGGGACTTCGCCTCGCCACCTTCGCGGACTGGCTTGGCACGCAGTGCATTGAAGGCGAACAGGCACAGCAGCAGGTAGCACGCCATCGGCACGATGAAGGCAGTGATGTAGCTCGTCGCACCCGACACCACGCCTACCAGCGGGGGGATAAATGCCCCGCCGATGATGCTGGTGCAAAGCATGCCCGAAGTCGCCTGCTCGCTGGCGGACGAGCGTTCGAGCGTAAGGGTGAAGATCACCGGGAACATGATCGAATTGAACAGCCCGATGCTCAATGCCACGAACCCCGCGGAAACACCGCCAACGGCGAAGACATACAGGCACATCGCAGCGGCAATCAGCGTGAACACCACCAGCAGCCGTGCTGCCTGAAAGCGAGCGAGCAACACTGTGCCTATGGCTCGGCCAACCATCGCCCCGCCCCAATAGAAAGCAACCGCTTTGGCCGCTTCCTGCAAGGATACGCCCGCCACGCCGTCACTGCCCATCACCGTGCCCAGCAGTGGCACCGCGAAGGCTGCGTCGGATTGGCCCCACACGGAATCCAGATTGAGGAACAGCGCCATCTGCGTGCCAATCGCCACTTCCGCGCCGACATAGAGGAAAATCGCCGCCCCGCCGAGCAAGGCCCAGCGCGAGGACATGGCATCGGCGATCATCGCACGCACCCCAACCTGCGCCTGCGGTTCCGGCGCAGCGGCGGCCACCGTCTTGCGCGAGAACCAGAAGAACAGCAGCAGGAGCAACAGCAGGCCGCAAATCCAGAAGTAGGCCTGATCGATTCCCGCCAGCGCCTGGTTGCGAATCTCGGGCGTGATCGCCACGCCTTCCTCCACTTCAACACCTTCAAGGAACAGGACGCCGCCCACAATCGGGCCGATAAAGGTGCCGAAGCTGTTAAAGGTTTGCGACAATGTCAGGCGGAAATGGCTGCCTTCAGGGCTGCCGAGCGAGGCCGCCAGCGGGTTCGCCGCCACTTGCAGAATGGTGATCCCGCTCGCCAGGCCGAACAGGCCGAGCAGCACCAGCGAATAGTTCGCCAGATTGGCCGCGCCGAGCATAACGAGGCACGCCGTGGCCATCATCCCCAACGCCAGCAGGATCGCCGGAACCGGGCGCAACTTGGCAATCAGCGCCGCCGCCGGGAAGGAAATCAGGCCATAGGCAATGAAGAAGGCGGAAGCGGAAAGCTGCGCCTGGAAATCGGTGAGGACAAAAATGCCCTTCACCGCCGCCACCAGCGGATCGATCAGCGAGGTGATGAAGCCCCAGGCAAAGAACAGCGTGGTGACGGCGATGAACGCCGCTCTCACCGTGGTGCCGCGTTCGGCGGTGGTTGTCATAATCCCCATGCTCCCAGACTGTTTTCGTTGGCCCGCTCAGAAAGAGCAGGCAGTGCCCTGCGGCAATTCCTCGCGCCGCACTTCAGCAATGCGGAACCGCACCTCGCCCTGTGTAGCGAAGGTGATCGATTGGCCAAGCCCCGGCGCACAGGCTTCGGTGATAATCATGTCGCGGAAGCCCTTTTCGAAGGCGTGGGCGAAGTGCGGGGTGAGATCGATTGTGCTTGCCGAGCCGACCCGCAGGCTCACCGGCGCGGTGGGGCGGGTGACGACTTCATAAGTAATCCGCCACGCGCCGCCACTGTCCATGTTTTGCGCAATTCCAAGGCTGGACCCGGCGCGCATGATGATCTCGCGCGCGTCCTCCTGCGCATTGCGGTCGTATCCGCGTGCGGTGACCCCGGCTTCGCTGCCGATCAGGTTGGGCAGCGCGCCCTCGCCCGCATTGGCGAGCACGCCCAGCGCCAGTCGGCCCGAGCCGAACACTTCGGAACCGTCGAAAGCGGCCAACGCCGCGCATTCCTCGCTCAGTGCGGGAAGCGGCGAATGATCGTCCAGCGCGCGGCCATAGCCGAAGCGGAACAGTGCCCCGTCCGGCCCGTTCAGCGGTGCGCCGTTGCAGTCGGAAGGCCACGAGAAGGACAAGCGACCGCTCGCCGGAACCGCGCCGGTCAGCACGTCGGCCACCCCGCCACCTTCGCTGCCGGGCAACCACGAAGCGACGAAGGCATTGGCCGCGTTCAGTTCGCGGTTCATCCACATCGGACGGCCCGAAAGGAACACGGCAACGGTGGGAATGCCCTGCGCTTCGAACTGGCGCAGCAGGTCAAGACCCTCCTCGTCGCGCAGCACCAGATCGCGCTGGTCTCCGGCAAACTCGGCATAGGGTGCCTCACCGAACACCACCACCGCGACATCGGGGCGCGCGGTGAAGCTGCCGTCTGCGGACAGGAAAGCACGCCCGCCGTTTGCGGAAACCGCTTCGCGCAGCCCTTCCCAGATCGATTGCGAATTTGGGAACAGCTCGCGATCCAGCTCGCGCCCGCCCTGCCAGGTCAGCGTCCAGCCGCCCGCCGCCTGCCCGACATTGTCCGCCGCGCTGCCTGCCACAAGCACGGTGGCTCCGGCAGCGAGCGGCAGGACGCCGTCATTGCTCAGCACCACCTGCGAGCGCGCGACCGCTTCGCGCGCTACGGCGCGGTGTTCGGGCGAACCGAGCAGCGCGAACTGGCCGCCTACGCCGCGCTCCGAGGGGCGCGGTGCATCGGCATCGAGCAGGCCCGCACGGTACTTCACCCGCAGCACCCGTGTCACCGCCTCGTCCACCCGCGCCATCGGGATCGTCCCGTCATTCACTTGCGCGATCAAGGTTTCCATCAGGGCCCGCCAGTCGTCGGGCACCATGTAGATATCGAGCCCGGCCAGCAGCGATTGCGGGCAATCGGTCACGGTGCAGCCGCGCACCTGCCCGTGGCCGTTCCAGTCGCCAACCACCAGCCCGTCAAACCCCATCTGCCCGCGCAATACGTCGGTGAGCAGCTCGCCGTTGCCGTGCATCTTTTCGCCGTTGATCGAATTGAAGCTGGCCATCACCGCTTCCACGCCCGCGCCGATCATGGCGGGATAGGGGCGGCCGTGCAGCGCCAGCAGCGCATCGATATCGCCGGTGACTTCGCCCTGATCGACGCCGCCATCGGTGCCGCCGTCGCCGAAGAAGTGCTTGGCGGTAGCGATCACGCGCCCTTCGCCGAGAAAGTCCGCATCCCCCGGCCTGCCCTGCAAGTCCCTCCACCAGCGCCGCGCCGAGCCGGGCGACCAGATCGGGATTCTCGGAATAGCTTTCGTAGCTGCGGCCCCAGCGATCGTCCTGCGCCACGGCGACGGTGGGGGAGAAATTCCAGTCGATCCCCGTCACTTCGATCTCGCGCGCGGTGGCATGGCCGATGCGGCGGACCAGATCGGCATCGCCCGCCGCGCCCAGCGCAATATTGTGCGGGAAGATCGTCGCGCCGACCACGTTGGTATGGCCGTGGACGGCATCGGTGCCCCACATGGTCGGGATCACCGGCTCGCCATTGGGGATCGGCTGCACCGAAGCGTCGTACATTTCGTCCGCCTAGCCGCAGCCATTCGGCGGCAGGCGCGTATTCATCGCCGTAGGGGCCGCCGTTGCCGCCGTTGAGATAGCTGCCGAAGCGGTAGCGCTCCATATCCTCGGGCGTGAAGGAATTGATCTGCGGCTGGATCAGCTGGGCGATCTTGCGTTCGAGCGACATGCGCGAAACGAGGTCCGCCACCACGGCATCCTCGCCCTGCGGCATTGCCGAAAAGGTTGCGTCCGAACTGTCGTTGCCGGAACCGTAGCACAACCAGCCAGAGCAAGGCCCATGCCTGCCGCAGCCACCAGTGTCCTGAGAGAAACACCCGCTTTCATCACATTCTCACCCTTGGATTCGCGCGTTCTTGGGAACGTTCACAAGAAACGTTCTACACGCCGGACCCATCAAGGCAAGAACCTATTTCGGCCCTCTTTCAGTTTGGCAGGCGCGCGGTGAACAGCAGCAGGCAGGCCATTCCCGCCAGCAGCGGCGAGCAATACGAACAGGCCGGAAAAGCCGAAGACCGGCACCAAGGCCAGCGTCAGCCCCGGCATGATCAGCGAGGGCACCGTGTTGGTGAGGTTGAACAGTCCCATGTCCCGCCCCCGATTCTGCGGCCGCGGCAGCACGCGCAGGGTCTGTGCGGAGTGCAGGGCGAGGAACACCCCGGCGGCCAGTCCGAACAGCGCATAGCCGACCAGCGCGACACGAAGTCCCGGCGCGAGCGCCATTACCAGCAGCGCAGCCGCACAAGTCCCCGCCGCCACCCCCAAGGGCAGGATCGGGCGATCCGCACGATCCGCCCAGCGCCCCACCAGCAGCGTTACGGGGACCGCCAACAGCAGTACCGCACCGAACACCTGCGCCGCGTCATTGTCGCCGATCTCAGGCGAGACCGAGCGCAACCACAGGTAGAGATAGGCGAACAGCGCCGCTTCCGCGATCTGCACTAGCAGCCGCGCCAGCCACATCCGCGCGACGATGCTCTTGGGGCGCTCCGCCAGCGGCAGCGCGGGGCGATGCTCGGGCTGCATAAGTTCAGGAAAACCGGCTGGTCGCCCGAACAACAGCAGCGGGAGTACGCAGGCCACCACCATGCCCGCTACCAGCAGCATCCGCGTATCAGCCTGCGCCAAGCCGGGGATCGTGACCAGCGTGCCAGACAAAGCCCCCAGCGCCGGAGCCAGCGCCAGCAGCCCACCGAGCACGCCCTTTTGCTGATCGGGCACCACGTCCCCCGCCCAGGCCGAAAGCGGCCCCAGCATCATGTTGAGCGCCAGTTGCCAGGCCACCAGCAGCACGATCAGCAGCGGCAGGCTGTCGGCGTGGATCAGCGCAATGAGCAGTCCCGAACTCAACAGCATCCCGCCAAAGATCCACCCGCGCCGATGGCCGGTGATGTCGGAAAGCCAGCCGAAGCCGATATTGCCAAGACTGGCGGCAATCGCCCCGGCAAAGGCGCCATAGGCGAGCCAGGACACACTGGACCCGCCCACCATCGCTTCCACCCGCACCGGCAGCAGGACGGTCAGGAACGGCACATAGGCAATCGAACCGCCTGCCATCGCCAGCGCATAGAGCAGCAGGAATCGTGTCGATTGCCGCTGCTCAGGCAGTTCGGTCACCGGCGATCCATCATCGCGGCGCGGCCACCGAATCGCGCTCGATAAGCCGACCTTCGATCACTACCGGCATTTCCGGAAGTTCTTCGCCGCGATTGGCGGCAATCAGCAATTCGACCGCGCGCCCCACGGTTTCCGCAATCGGCTGATCGATGGCAGTCAGCGGCGGCTGGACGAAGCGGACCACCGGCGAATTATCGAAGCTGATCAGCGACAGGTCGCCGGGCACCCGCATCCCGAGCGCATGGGCAGTGGCATTGGTAGCCATCGCCATCTGGTCGTTGCTGGCGATAATCGCTGTCGGCCTCTCTTTGGCAGAGAGCAGCTTGCGCGCCGCCGTCTCGCCGCTGGTATAGGAGAAATCGCCCCGCTCGCATAGATCTGTAGCAAGGCCAGCCTCCTCCATCGCCGTCAGCCAGCCCGCCTTGCGCCGCTCGCTCACCGCATATTCGCGCGGCCCGGCGATCAGGCCGATGCGGGTGTGGCCCTTCTCGATCAGGTGCCTGGTCGCCAGCGCGGCCATCCTGCTGTCACCCATCGTAATCGAGATGTTCCCTCCGTTGGCTCGCGAGCCGATCCGGGCATAGGGTATCTTCTGCTTTGCCAGCAGGTCGGTAATCAGCGGATTGTCCGAATGCGGCGGGGTGAGGATCACACCATCGGGTTGCAGTGCGGAAATCGCTGCCTGCAACTCACGCTCGATATTGTCGTCATGGGTATCGACCAGTTCGAAGATCAGGCGATAACCGTATTCGGCGCACTTGAGCATGCCGCCCATCAGCATCTGGTCCACCCAGTCACTGCCTTCGCGGGCCTTCCACGCCTCGATCGTGCGTTCGCGATCGTTGAGGGCGAGGATCAGGTAGCTGCGCGATCCGCTCATCCGCTGGGCGGCGATGGAAGGCACATAGCCGAGCCGATCGATGGAGGCCTGCACCCGCTCCTTCATTTCCGGGCGGACATTGGCTTCGTTGTTGATGACACGGCTGACGGTTTGCAGCGAGACGCCCGCGTCTGCTGCCACATGCTTGATCGTTACCGATTGCCGCCTGCGCGCCAAGTCAATTAGCTCCCATTACAGCCGCGTCCGGTAGCGCGGATCGGCATCGCATTGCCAGACGCGCACCCAATCGACTTCCATGCGCTTGGGGAAACCTTGGTTGGAAACCCCGCGCAACGACAGTGTTTTCGGGCCAGTTGCCGCCGACGGCGAGGTTGAGGATCAGGTGGAAGGGCCGATCAAACGGAGCGTTCGGATCATTGCTCGCGGCGGTAAACCATTCCGAAGCCACTGTGGTGCCGAATGGTTGGCCATCAATAGTCCAAGTGAATCGGCCCTGTTCCCACACCACGCCGTAGGTATGAAATTGGCCGTCGAGCACGCCGGGAAAGGCGATCTCCCGGCTGCGGGAAGTGTTTCCCGGTGGGCGATCGCCATAGTGCAGCGTGCCGAGCACCGAATTTTCGCCGCCCGCCTCGCAGCTGTCACAGGCAACGCCGAGGTTGACCGCTTCCGTGATGTCGATCTCGCCCGATAGCGGCCAGCCGCCATAGTGATCCTCCTCGGGCATCATCCAGAACGCGGGCCACACACCCTGCCCCTGCGGCAGGCGGGCGCGCATTTCGAAGCGGCCGTAGGTCCAGCTGGCATGGCCACGGGTGGTCAGCTTGCCGGAAGTAAAGGGCTTGGTGGCCTGCGCATTGGGATTGGCCTGCGTAGCCGCCCATTGCGCTGGCCAGGCTGCGCCGGTGAATTCCTCCTCGCGTGCGACCAGCGCCAGCACGCCATTCCGCACCTCGATATTGTCTGGGCGACCAGTATAGCACTGCCGCTCGTTGTTGCCGCCGCCCCAGCAGTCCTCGATCAGGTTCCAGCGCGCGGTGTTGACCGAGGAGCCGTCGAACTCGTCGGACCAGACCAGTTGCCAGTTCCCGCTGGTTGCTACCGGCGTAGGAGGCGGTGCCACCACTACCGGCGGCGCCATGCGCTCTTCCCCGCCACAGCCTGTCAGCAAGGCCAGCGTGGCAGCCAGCCCTGCGCCTGCCGCGCTGCGCATCCGGTCGATCATCGGTCCATCTCCTGTCAAGCCTTAGACGCTGCCCAACGATCCTCGCCAGTCAAAATAATGGGCCCCGGCGCGGGAGGTGCGCCGGAGCCCATTTGTCCTTCATCGTCCGGAGGAGCTCCGACTTCGGTGTTAGAAGTCGAACCGCACGAGGAAGGTATAGCGGCGATCGTTGCGGAAGGCGGATCGCGTGATCCGCGTCCCGTCGAAGTCGATGACCTGGCTGGTCTGGGTGACTTCGTCGAGCAGGTTCACGCCTTGCACACCGATCTTGATGTTGTCGGTCAGGTCGTAGAAGATCGACGCGTCGAGCTGCCCCGTCGCCTCGCCGTAGATCGGCGAGAACGGGAAGATCACGTCGCGCGGGGTGATCAGGAAGTCCGATCGCCAGTTGTAGGCTGCACGCGCCTGGAGGCCGAACATCTCGTAGAACAGCACCGCGTTGATGGTGTGTTCAGATACGCCTTCCAGCGGCAGGCTGGGGGCAATCGGGCTGGCCCCGGCGAGGTTGACGTTGTTGAACGAACCGGCATCGACATAGGTGTAGGTACCCTGGAAACCCAGCCCGGCGAGCGGACCCGGCAGGAAGTCGTAGGTCTGTTGGTAGGCGATTTCGAAGCCCTTGAGCGTGCCGCCCTCACGGTTGAACGGACCGGAATAGAGCACCTCTGCCGTCGCCCCGCTGGGGGAGGTGTACTCGCGCACTTCGGCGCCGCCACTGACGATGCCGTCGATATCCTTCATGAAGAACGCGCCGGTGAGCGAGCCAACGTCATCGAAGTACCATTCGGCGGAGAGATCGTAATTCCACGAGGAAGTCGGCCTCAGGAAGCGGTTACCGCTCTGGATGGCGAACAGCTGTCCAGTTTCCAGAGTGCCCGCCTGACGCAGCACGCCGGTATTGTTGCCCAGCGTACCGCCGGTCTGGAACGCAGCGAGATCCGGGCGGAACAGCCCGCGCGAGGCTGCGCCGCGGATAACGAAACCGGTGCCGGTGTCGAACCGCAGATTCAGGCTTGGCAGCCAGTTTTCGTAGACCACATCCGACCCGTCGGCGAGCGATTCGCCGGTAAATGCCGAGGCGAACTCCCCAAGCCGCGCATCGGACAGCAGGCAGTAGTCGAGGCCCGGGGTCCCCGCAGGGGCATTGGCGCAGACATTGCGCAGCCCGGCCACCGTCACCGTGGTGCCGAGCGGCAGGCCGAGCGCGTCGGCTCCCGGGAAGGCGATGTCGCCGCGCACGCCAACCGTGGTCTCCACGTAGCGCAGGCCCAGGTTGCCCGAGAATTCCGCGCCCCCTTCAAGGTCGACGCCGAAGTCGACGCGGGCGTAGGCGGCCCGGGTCTCTTCACCGATCGAGGAAATCTCGGCCGGGGTGAACGGCGTTCCAGACACCAGGTTGGAGCGCGAGTAGATCGGGTTCCAGGCGTTCGGCGTCAGGGTGGAGGCAGTGATCGCATCGGTCTGCTGCTCGATGCTGCCGTCGAGGTACCGCTCCAGCAGATCGTCGCCGCCGAAGAAGAAGCCCGTGCCGTCGCCGAACGGGGTCGGCGCATTGCCGCGCTGGAAATTGTCACCGAACGGCGAATAGAGATTGGCGGTTTGCGGGAAGTCGCGCACGTAAGCACCGCCGCAGCCGAAGGCCTGGAAGTCACCGCAGTTCCAGTTGCCGCCGCGCCCGGTCCACGGGGCGCCGAGGTTGCCCCAGTTGGAGAAGTTGGCGCTGCGCGTCGTCCGGTCGCGCTCCGACCAGCGCGCGCCGAAGCGAGCGGTACGGAAGAAGCCGCTGTCGGAAATGTCGTATTCGACATCGCCGCGCAGCGAATACATCTCGCCTTCGTTCTCGAGCTGGTTGTCGAGCGCAAACCAGTAAAAGGTGCGCGACGGATCGGTGAAATAGCTCGCGTCCGAAGTGGTCTGGCCGGGGGTGAGGAACAGCACCTGCGGGACTTCGCCCGAGGTATCGAGCGACAGGTCGGTGTAGGTCTGCATCGCGGCGATGAAGCCCTGCGCCTCGCGGCCGTTGTTGATAATCTGCCCTTCAAAATTGAAGCGCAGGCGGTCCGTCGCCTCCATGAAGATATGCGCCGAGTAATCCTCGACGAAGTCTTCTTCCTGCTGGTCGAAGCGCAGCAGTTCGGTGGGGATGCCGTTGATGCCGCCGAACGGGTTGTTCTGCGTCAGGATGCCGCTCTGGAACACGCCATCCGCGAACACCGGGGTGGTGCCCGCACGGAATCCGGGGAACAGGCCGTCATCGTTGACCAGCGCCAGCGCGGAGAATTCGCGCAAGCGGCCCTGCGTTTCGGCGCGCAGATATTCCAGCGTCAGCAAGAACCGTCCGTCGTTCGATTCGAACTGGCCGACTGCGGAATAGGCTTGCCGATCGCGCTCGAAATCGGTGGTGCGCACCCCGGCACCCTTGGGAATGATGACCGCGCCGGCGGGCGGGAAGTTCGTCTCATCGAGCTGCTGGCCGCCGATGCCGCCCGAACCGACCGGTGCGACCCGGATGCAACCGCCGCTGAAGTTGGCGTTGCGGAAACATGGATCGGTGATCTGCGAGGCATCGCTGCGCGTGATCAGTTCCTGCTGGGCATAGCCGAGTTGCAGGCCGAAGGTGCCGATCCCGGTTTCGAATGTGCTCGAACCCAGCACCGAGAAGCCTGGCGACCATTCCTGCGCCAGATCGCCGTAGTTGTACTCGGCAGTAGCGGCGATGTGCAGGCCAGGATTGTCGAGCGGCTTGCGGGTGACGAGATTGACCGTGCCCGAAATGCCGCCTTCGATCATATCGGCGGTGGTGTTCTTCCACACCTCGATGCGACCAAGCAGTTCGGGCGAGACAGAGTTGAAATCGAGCCCGCGCCCGCCGTTGGCGGAGAACACGTCACGGCCATTGAGTTCGGCCAGCACGAATGGCAGGCCGCGGATGATGACGCCTGACCCTTCGACGCTGAAGCGATCGGGATCGTTGTTGCCGATGAATCGGTCGATGTTCACGCCGGGGACGCGCTGCAGCGCCTCGGCGACCGAACGATCGGCCAGCGCGCCGATATCCTCGGCGCTCAGGAAGTCGCCCACCGTATCGGCATTTTCCTTGAAGTCCTGCGCGGATTCCAGCGCGGCACGGAAGCCGCTGACGATAATGACGTTCTCGTCCGCCGGATCGGCCTGCTCTTCAGGTTCCTGTGCAGCGGGCACGTCCTGCGCCAGCGCCACTCCGGGTATCGCCGCGCACAGCGCCAGGCCGGACACGGTTGCGAGCGAACGGGACCGGCTGACGGCCATCAAAGTCGATTTGCGCACTGTTTTCTCCCCTGCAATGCCCGGCGCACGCTTCGCCAGCATTGGTAAAATCGATCCCTTGGCGGGATTCGTCTCGTGTCATACTGCAAATGTGATCGTTCACAAGAGCTAAAATGAACGTTCACAATTGTCCTGCCGTAGTGTAGCATTTTTGCCAATATGGACCTTGTGAGGGGTGCCCGCCGCTTGTTTGCGCCGGGCATGTCGCTAGGCAGGGAGCGAGAGGACGGATTGCACACATGGCTATCGAACACATCGTGATCGTGGGTGGCGGCACCGCCGGATGGATGGCCGCCGCCGCGCTATCGCGTCTGCGCAAGGGGCGTGAACTGGCGATCACGCTGGTCGAAAGCGAGGCCATCGGCACAGTCGGGGTGGGCGAGGCGACTATTCCCCCGTTCGTCGATTTCCAGCGGCTGCTCGAAATCGACGAGGCGGAAATGCTCGCCGCAGTGCAAGGCAGCTTCAAGTTGGGCATTCAGTTCGTCAACTGGGGCAAGCTGGGAGACAGCTACATCCACCCCTTTGGCAATTACGGCTATCAGATGGCCGGGCTTTCGTTCCACCACATCTGGCATCAGCAGAAGACGCAGGGCGACAAGCGCCCGATTCAGGTGTTCAACGCCGAAACGATGGCGGCCTACTTCGGCAAGTTCGCCAAGACCGACGATCTGGCGCGCGATGATCTGCCGCCGATCAATTACGCCTATCACATCAACGCAACCGCCTATGCCGGTTTCCTGCGCAAATATGCCGAGAAGCGCGGCGTCGTGCGGCAGGAAGGGCGGGTGGATGATGTAGAGCTGGATGGCGAGAGCGGCTTTGTCACCTCGATCACGCTCGAAGGCGGGCGAAGCATCGCAGGCGACCTGTTCGTCGACTGCTCGGGCTTTCGCGGGCTGCTGATCGAACAGGCGCTGCACACCGGTTATGAAGACTGGACCCACTGGCTGCCGTGCAACCGCGCCGTGGCCCTGCCCTGCCATCGCGATGACGGCAGCCCGCCGCCGCCTTTCACCCGCGCGACTGCACATTCCGCCGGGTGGCAATGGCAGGTGCCGCTGCAAACGCGCAACGGCAACGGCCATGTCTATTGCGATGCCTTTATGGAGGCAGACGAGGCGACCGATATCCTGATCGCCAACATGGCAGGCAAGCCCACGGCGCGAGCCCAACCATTTGCGCTTCGTGACCGGAAGGCGGAAGAAGTTCTGGAACAAGAACGTGGTGGCGCTGGGGCTGGCGGCGGGGTTCATGGAGCCGCTCGAATCCACCTCGATCCACCTCATCAACACCGGCATCAACAAGCTGATCGCCCTGCTCTCGCTCGATGGCGTGAACGAGGCGCAGGTCGCGAGCTTCAACCGGCTGACGGGCAAGGAATACGAGAAAATCCGCGATTTCCTGATCCTGCACTACAATGCCACCAGCCGCACCGATTCGGAATTCTGGAACTACTGCCGCACGATGAGCGTGCCCGATACGCTGACCGAGAAGATAGAACTGTTCAAAATGAACGGGCAGATTTTCCGCGAGGATGACGAGCTGTTCACCGAGACGAGCTGGGCGGCGGTGATGATGGGCCAGGGGATCGCCATGCGCGGGCACAATGCCATGGCCGCCACACTCGATCAGGCAGCGACACGCCAGGAGCTTGACGAGATCGAGAAGTCGGTGCGGTTCCTTGTCCAGAACATGCCCGGCCACGGCGAATTTCTGGCGCGCTACTGCCCCGCCGCCGCTGCCTGAAAATAGCAACCGCGATTGTCATAGCGGAGTCAAATTTGATCGGCAGCAGTGCCCCTGCACAACGGGGCAACATCGATCATGCAGCGCGTCAGCATTTTTACGACAGACAGGCAAGCCGCTCGCTTCGACGCCTTCGCGCATGACGGAGTGACCTATGCCTTTGCACTGCTCACTTGCGATGGGCCGATGCAACTGGTCGAAGGTGCGCCCAAGGCGTTCGTGGACTGGGTATTGGATGATTGCTCCGGCCTCGAACTGGTGCCGCCGCCTGCGCGCCGATCCGCGCATGGCACACGCGCATATCACGATGGTGCTGGACGAAGACGATGCCGAGGACCGCCGCCGCGCCTTGAAAGCCGGGGCGGACGATTATGCCATCGCTCCGCTGGGGCGGCAGGCCATGCTCGACCGGGTACTGGCGGGCCATGCCGGGGATCGCAGCGCGGCGACCGAACGGCTGATCGAACATGGCGAGCTGGTGATCAACACCGGCAGCGAACAGGCGCGCTGGCAAGGCGAGCGCGTGGTTCTGCGACCGAACGAATTTCGTGTGCTGCGCTTCCTCGCCGAAAATCCGGACCGGATTTATTCGCGGCAGGAACTTATCGATGCGCTGGGCAAGGCGGGTGATCCGGAATATCTGCGCACGGTAGACGTGTGGATCAAGCGGCTGCGTGTGGGCCTGCGCGATGCGGGTGCCGGGCATCTGCTGCGCACGGTGCACGGAAAGGGCTATGTGTTCGATACTCCGACGGTGGTGCGGGAGGGGTAAGGCCTAATACCAAACCCGCTCATGCTGAGCTAGTCGAAGCATAGCCACAATTTCAGCCCCAAGGCTGGGCGGGTATGGTGGCTATCCTTCGACGGGCTCAGGATGAGCGGATGTTTGAACGAAACCGTTGATCCCACTGCACTTAAAAAGTCAGCGACAGCGACGCCCCAATCGTCGTCCCAACATCGTACGAGTTGATCTCGATCCGGTCCGGTCCCGTTGGTCTGATATTCCACGTTCCCGCGCCCGAGGATATTGCGCGCCTCCACCTTCAGTTCGGCCTCGCTGCCGAAGCAGTTCGAGGCCCTGGCGGATAGACCAGATCGAGTGTCAGGCCGGGATTCTCGACGATGTCGGGCAGCCCGCTGGTGCCACGGCTGGTCACCCGCTCGCTGGAATAATTCACCAGCACGGTGAACTGCTGCAACCGGTCGACATCCTCCAGACCGATCTGGAAATTGGCCAGATGGTCGGACTGCCCGGTCAGCGGCACGCCGTCGGCGAACAAGTTGGTCGCGGGCGCATCGGCCGCTGGGGAAGACGCAGCGTAGTATCGCCCGCCGCCACCTGAATTTCGGACTGGGTCCAGGTGTAATTGGCCAACAGCACCAATTCCTTGGTTTCGAAAAACCCGCCCATATCCACCAGATCGATGGGTATATTGCAGCTCCAGCTCGGCCCCGTACAGCGTCGCGGTGGGAGCATTGGCGAAGCGGGTGAGCTGGGCATTGTCGGAGAAGCTGGAGAAGGCTTCGATCGGCTTGTCGATTTCCTTGTAGAACCCTGCCAGCGAGAGCCGTCGCCGCCGCCAAGATAATATTCGGCGCGCACTTCGTAATTGGTCAGCTCGCTGTCCACCAGAAACGGGTTGCCGTTGTACTGGCGGTTGGTTTCCGGATCATAATAGGTCTGGAACATCAGTTCGCGAAACTGCGGGCGGGCAATGGTGCGCGATGCGTTGGCGCGCAATTGCAGGTCATCCATCGGCTCCCAGGTCATCGTCGCAGCGGGCAGCCAGTAATCGTTGGCAAGGAAGCGTGGATGCGCCGGAACCGGTGGCCACGGTGAACACCTGCAGCCGGTTACACCGATCTGCCCGGCATCTTCGTAGCGCACGCCCAGATCGAATCGAGACGCCAGCGGCAGGTTCCGATCTGCATCTTGCCATAGCCGCCATGGATGGTCAGCCCGGCCTGGAACGCCGGATCGCTGCGGTCGATTCGATCAGGCCGATATCGAAGAAATCGATGATCGCATCGCCCAGCAACAGGTCCGGGCGCAAGCGCACCGACACCTTCCGGGAAAGCCGGACGAGGCATTGAACAGGAATTCGCGCCGCTCGGAATAGCGGTCGGTATCGGTATAGGCATAGCCAACAGTGGCGCTCGAACCAGTCGGTCAGCGGATAGCTGAGATCGATCCCGCCATACCACAAATCTTCCTTCAGGCCGAGAACACCACCGATGCATCGCCGGTCTGCCGGTCGAGCACATTGATGAACTGGTTCGCCGAAATCGCCCGCAGTGTTGTCGCGCACATAGGTGAACTCATATTCGAACGGCGCCTCGCGCTCGGTGCGGGCGAAACCGCCGCGCAGATCAACACCGAGATCGCCGAATTCCAGTTCCGCCACCAGCTGGCGAATTGATCATCTGGCGTTCGAACCAGGCGGTCTGCTTGCTGCTGGATATCATCGTCATCCTGCAAATCGGTGCCCTGCGACAGCCGCGCCTGCTTGATGGTGTCGCGGATGAACAGATTGGTCCAGCGGAATCGGATGATCGCCAATTTCAAGCCCGAAACCGAGCAGCGCATTCACCAGCGAGCGGTTGTCGGTGACGAAATCGCTGAAATCGGAATCCAGCGAGAAATCCGCCAGCACGCGTTTGCGAGGTGATGTCGCGCGTGCGCCACTTGTTGCTGATCGCGGCGGTGGCGATCACCCCCAGCCGGCCATCGCCACCCACATCCACGGCAGTGCCTGCCGGTGAGACTGGCGGACCAATTGGCCGGGAACCTCGCCGATGCCGTTGCAGCAGGATCAGATTGGGATTGCCCAGCTGGCGGGCGATCGCCTGCTGGTCCACGCCCTGATCGGACAAGCGCTGCGCCGCTGTCGAAGAATGCCTGCAAGGCAGCCGGCGCATCGCGCGTGCCATCGTCGAAACCGAACCAGTCATAGTCCGAACCATAATAGGACAGGCCGTTGTGGAAGGTGGTTTCAGTGTCCCCGCTGGTGCCGACGCCGATCTTGAGGAAGCTTTCATCCGGCACGGCGCGGGTGGTGAGATTGATCACGCCGCCGCCGAATTCGCCCGGGAAATTGGCCGAATAGGTCTTCTGCACCAGGCTGGAGGCGACGACGTTGGTGGGGAAAATGTCCAGCGGCACCACCCGGCTCAGCGGTTCCGGGCTGGGCAGCGGCAGGCCGTTGAGCAGCGCCAGCGAATAGCGATCCCCCAGCCCGCGCACAAAGACGATAGCCCGCGCCCTGCACCGAAAGGCCGGTAACCCGACCCAGTGCCCCAGCGATGTCGCCTTCACCGGTGCGGGCGATCTGCTCGCTCGAAAGCACGCTGATCACCTGGGTGGAATTGCGCGTCGGATCGCGGTTGATCCGCCCGGTTACGATGATGGTATCGCCGCCGGGAATGGAAATTTCGGGGTCCTCGTCAGGCTCTTCCTGCGGCCACCTCATCCTGCTCGGCAGGCAGCGGCGGATCGCCGCGTCCTGCGCAAGGGCGGTGGCCGGAAAAGTAAGCGCGGTGGTGAGCAGCAGCAAAGCCGCCAGCTGGCTGCCAGTGGTCTTCATCGGGAATTCCCTCATGGTACGATCCGGAATGTCATGCGGGCATTGTCGCCCGTCGGAATCGGGAAAACAGGGAAGGCCGTGGGCGGCAGCCCGATCAGCCTCCCCCGTTCTCGTCATCTCAGTTGAAAACCGGGATATTCAGGCAGCTGCCGGTGTTGCCGCCAAAGCTCAGCGCCGCCGAATCGCAGGTCCAGCCCTGGGTCCAGTTGGTCGCCCCGACTGCGCCGATGAAGGTGGTCGCTTCGAAGAAGCTGCCCAGCGTCGTCACGTTGAACACCGTGGCGAAGCTGTTTTCATTGGCGCCGTTGAGGTAGCCGTTCACCAGTGTGTTGGTGAAGTTCTTGTTATTACCAGCGCCAGCATCGAAGATGGCTTCGGCCTGCGCTGCTGTCACACTGCCTCCGCCGGCGCGGAAGTCGGTCGCACACTGCAAGGCCACCGAATTGAAGCGCGGCGGGCCGACATCGTCGAGCGCGGCATCGGCGGCGCGCACGGTCTGCGAATCGTCGATGCGGATGCAGCCTGTCGTGCCGGCGCGTCGAGGCATCCCAGATCAGCGTGTTGTACATGGCCGTAGTCGGTACCACCGCGCAGGCGGATCGCCTGATCGTTGCTGCGACGGTGAATGAAGGTCGCATTGGCGATGGTGGTGTTCTGGCGCGGCAGATTGTCCGCCAGACCATTGCTCGAATTCGGCTTCGATCAGGGTATCACCCACGCCGTCGCGCTGCGCCGCCAGCACGTACTGCATGTTCGCCTTCACACCGGTGTCGGTATCGATCCCGTCGTCTTCTGCTCCAGCCACAATCAGGCGCTTGATGTTGACGAAGCCGCCGAAGAATTCGACGCCATCGTCCGACGGTTGACGGACTGGATGTCCGACAACTGAGTGCCGGTGCCGGTGCCGCCGGTGGTCAGCGATTGCAGTTCGGAATCGCCCGAGAGGACGAAGCCCGAGAAGCGGATTTGGACGATAGCGCAGTGTGCCCGAATTGTCGGCCGGGGTCGCGCCGCCGAAGAAGGCCGGGCTCGCCGCGCCTTCCACCTGGCGTTCGCAGGCGACGGTGCCCGGTGCGGCGGCGGGCTGGAAGCAGTCGGTCACTGGAGCGCGGCCCGAAAGCACAATCCCGCCCCACTGGCCGGACGAGTTGGCATTGTTCAGACCGAGCACGTTGTCGCGGCTGGTGAAGATGATCGGGCGAGTGGCGGTGCCGGTCGCGTTGATCCGGTTGCCGCGCGACACGTTGAGGAAGGAAGAGCCGCTGGCATAGATGATCGATCCCGCTTCGATCGTGAGCGTGACGTTGGTGTCCGAGAAGCCGTCGCTCGCATCAGGAGCCGGGCCACCGTCTGTGCCCACGTTCACCTGACCAGGCAGGCGATACAGCAGGCCCGCAACACGCGGCAGGGTGGACGAGGAATTGAAGCGCAGCGGCGTGGCGCAGACGCGCCAGGTGCCGCTGGGGCCAGTGATCGTGCCTTCATCGGTTAAGCCCTGCGCATCGGCGATGGTCGGGCAGCCGTTAGCCGGAGTCACCAGAGTGCTGGTGGGAGTCGGCGTCGGGGTAGGCGTCGGGCGCAGGCGGGTTGTTGATGATGACATTGCCGCCGGTACCGGGCGAAGCGATCTCTTCCGGGCCGCAAGCGGCGAGCGCCAGAATCGAACTGCCAAGAATGAATGAACGGGAAAGTTTGGTCACAGCGGTCGGCCCCTCAAGTCCGTAGAATCACAGATAAGCGAAAGCGTTTTCGCTCGCTGGGGGACTAGGCGCGGTGCGTGACAGTTTGTTTGCGGCTGTGTGACAGTACAAAGAATGCGGACACAATTCATGCAAATTGTTGAAAATATGAAGAGTTAGTTTTCGCCAAGTCGCTTCAATCGGCTCGATATTACGGATTTGTGACATTGTTACGGTTTTGTTGCACTCACTCCGATTGCGCGGCACACACTGTGCATAACGATGGGAGATTTGCCATGATTGCCACCCTTGCCCTCGCGCCGCTGATGCTGGCGCAGGCCGCCACCGCCCTGATGGTGGAACAGCAGTATGAAACCCGCGATGTCGCTTACGAAGAACTGATGCAGGGCGACGCCGAGGCGGCGCTCGCCGAGCTGGAAGCGGCGCTGGCGGAGAATCCGGACGATCCGGCGATCCTCATCAACCTGGGCAGCGCGCATTCGGCGCTCGGCAATCTCGAACGGGCCGAGTTCTACTATAACGCCGCGCGCAACAGCAGCGAAGAATACGAATTGGAACTGGCCAATGGCCGCTGGATGGCTTCGCGCGAAGCCGCCAGCCTCGCGCTTGCCAGCGTCGAATTGCAGGCGCTCGCCGCGCGATGAGCCAATTGGAAAATTGAATAAGGCCCGGCGAGCATTGCTTGCCGGGTCATTTTACTGCAAACTGCCCTTCCTGGTCGCCCCTGAAATCTCGCAAGTTTGTCACAACATTGTCATTTCGTGTAAGCATGGGGCCAGAATTGGAAGGTCCTTGCATGATTCTGCGCTCTGCCATCACTGCGACAGCACCGCTGCTGCTCGGCTGCTTTGCGCTTCCGGCGCAGGCTGATGTGCTGGAAATCGGGGTGGACGGAACCGCGCAGTGGATCGCCGGGCCGGTGGTGGAACAGCCGGGCCTCGCTACCGAACTGGTCGCCGGTCAGCCGATAACCGAAGTTCCCGCAGAGATCGCCGCGATGCTGCCCGAACACGCCGTCGCCAATACCCAAGCCCATGCCGCAGGCGTCCCCGCCACCTATGCCGCCGCCATACAAGATCTCGCGCACCGCTTCGATCTCAGCCCCGCACTGCTCGAAGCGCTCGTGTGGCAGGAAAGCCGCTGGCGCGCGAACGCCGTCTCCCCCGCCGGAGCACGCGGACTGGCGCAACTCATGCCCGGCACCGCGCGCGATCTGGGGGTGAATCCGGACGACCCCTTCGCCAATCTCGAAGGCGGGGCGCGTTACCTGCGCGAACAGCTCGACCGGTTCGACGGCGATCTGGAACGTGCGCTGGCCGCCTACAACGCTGGGCCGGGGCGGGTGATCCGTTCAGGCGGGGTTCCCAACATTCGTGAAACACGCAATTACGTGACGGCCATCATGGGCCGCCTTGCCAATCATTCCCGGAGTCCTGAATAGACATGCGTATCCTTGCCCGTCTTGCTGCTTTCCTCACCGTGCTGCTGCCGAGCGCCGCCTTCGCGCAGGACCCTGCCGGTTCCTCGCCGATCAACAACGCCTTTGGCTGGATGCGCGACACCATGCTCGGCACGGTGGCGACCACGGTGGCGGTGATGGCGGTGGCTGCGGTTGGCTTCATGATGCTGACGGGCCGCGTGAACTGGCGCTTTGGCGCAACCGTCATCATCGGCGTGTTCATTATCTTCGGCGCTGCCTCGATTGTCGCGGGCATCCAGGGCGCAGCCGCCGTCGGCTGATCGGGACCAGACCATGCAACTCACCCGCCACCCCGTCCATCGCGCGCTCACCCGCCCGCAGATGTTTGCGGGCGTGACGTTCAACTATTTCGTCATCAACGCGCTGGTGACGACCGAGGCTTTCCTGATCCTGAAGAGCTTCTGGATCGTCCCCATCCCGATCATCATGCACGCTGTGGGCTATTTCGCCTGCCTGCGCGAACCGCGCTTTTTCGACCTCTGGATCACCAAGGTCAGCCGTTGCTCGCGGGTGAAGAATTACAAGCGTTGGGGCTGCAATTCCTACGCCGCCTGATCGCATCCAACCGCATTGCAGCCGCGTAGCTGCAACGAGGAGTAGAACATGACGGCCAAGTGGCCCGGAAAATGGTTGGGCGCTGCTGCCTGGAGCGCCAAGGAAGCGGCGGCAGGCGACCGGCTGCCCTATGCGCGGCTGGTCGATGCCAGCACGCTGCTGCTGCGCGACGGTTCGCTGATGGCGGCGCTGCAAGTGCCCGGCCTGCTGTTCGAAACCGAAGATACCGACGCGCTCAATGCCCATGCCGTAACCCGCGAGGTGATGCTGCGCAGCAATCTCGACGCGCGCTTCGTGATGTATCACCACGTCATTCGTCGCCGGGTGGCGGTGGAACTGGACGCGCAGTTCAGCGATCCGCTGTCCGCGCATATCGACCGCCGCTGGCGCGAGAAGCTTTCCTCCGGCGCGCTGTTCGTCAACGATCAGTTCGTCACACTGGTGCGCCGCCCGGCGCGCGGCAAGGCGGGGCTGGCCGAACGGGCGAGCAAGTTCTTCCGCCGCACCCCGACCGAGGCCGAGGAGATCGATCCCAAGGACCTGCGTAGCCTGCGCGCCGCGATCCAGTCATTGGCCGCCAGCCTGGGTGACTACGGCGCGCAGCCGCTGGGCGACTATGCCGGGGCTTCGGGCGGCACCAACAACGAGCTGCTCGAGCTGCTGAGTGCGCTCTACAACGGCGAAATGCGCCCCGTGCGGCGACCGGACATCGAAACCGACATCGGCAACATGCTGCCCTATCGCCGCGCCAGCTTCGGCATCGACGCGATGGAACTGCGCGGTTCCGCCGGGGCCGATTTCGCGGCTATGCTGAGCCTCAAGGACTATCCCGAAGCCACCAGCCCCGGCCTGCTCGATGCCATGCTGCGGCTGCCCTATGAGATGATCGTCAGCGAAAGTTTCGCCCCACAGGAACGCCAGACCGCGCGCGAACGCATCGATCTCGCGATCCGCCGCCTCAAGAGCGCTGACGAGGAAGCCCAGGCCGAGCGCGCCGACATGATGGCCGCACGCGACGAACTTGGCGCGGGCTCGGTAGGCTTCGGCGATCACCACCTGTCGGTGCTGGTGCGCGAACGCAGCCTCGAACGGCTCGACGATGCCACCGCCGCCGTCGCCGCCAGCCTTGCCGATACCGGCGCGATTGCGGTGCGTGAGGATACCAATCTTGAACCGGCGTTCTGGGGCCAGTTCCCCGGCAACGAGGCGTTCCTTGTCCGCCGCGCGATGATCTCCACTGCCAATATGGCCAGCTTCGGTTCGCTCCACGGCTTCGCGCTGGGGCAGGCCGAGGGGAATCACTGGGGCGAGGCGGTGACGCTGCTTCAGACCACCAGTTCGACGCCGTTCTTTTTCAACTTCCACCACGGCGATCTGGGCAATTTCTCGGTGATCGGCCCGTCGGGCTCGGGCAAGACCGTAGTGATGAATTTCCTCGCCGCACAGGCGCAGAAGTTCTCGCCGCGCACGATCCTTTTCGACAAGGATCGCGGCGCGGAGCTGTTCATACGCGGGATCGGCGGCACTTACGATCGCATTCGTGCTGGCGAGCCGACCGGGTTCAACCCGCTCGCCCTGCCCGATAGCCCCGCCAATCGCGGGTTTCTGCGCGACTGGCTCTCGGTGCTGCTCAAGGCCGAAGGGCCGGAGGAAAGCGCCACAATCGCCAGCGCGGTGGACGCGGCCTATGCCAACGATCCTTCGCTGCGCCGCCTGCGGCACTTCAAGGAACTGGTCTCCGGCAGCCGCCGCCCGCAGCCCGGCGATCTGGCGGACCGGCTTTCTGCCTGGATCGAGGCGGGCGAGAACGGCTGGCTGTTCGACAATGCCGAGGACCGGCTGGATCTTTCCACCCGCGTCATGGGCTTCGACATGACCGCGCTGCTGGAAAACCCCAAGCTGCGCACGCCGACGATGATGTACCTGTTCCACCGCATCGAAGAGCGGCTGGACGGCAATCCGACGATGATCCTGATCGACGAGGGCTGGAAGGCGCTCGACGACGAAGTGTTCGCGGCGCGCATTCGTGACTGGTTGAAAACGCTGCGTAAACGCAATGCGCTGGTCGGGTTCGCCACCCAGTCGGCGCGCGATGCGCTGGACAGCAAGATCAGCACCGCGCTGGTCGAACAGACAGCGACGATGGTGTTCATGCCCAACGCCCGCGCCCGGCCGGAGGATTATTGCGACGGCTTCGGCCTGACCGAGCACGAATTCGCGCTGATCCGCAGCCTGCCCGCGCACAGCCGCTGCTTCCTTGTGCGCCAGCCCGATGCCAGCGTGGTGGTGCGGCTCGACCTTTCTGGCGCGCCCGAAGTGCTGACCATGCTTTCGGGCCGCGAAAGCTCGGTGCGGCGGCTCGATCTGCTGCGCGAGGCGGTGGGCGATCATCCTTCGCAGTGGTATCCTGCGCTCACTGGGCGGCCCTGGCCGGGTCCTGCCGGGGAAGAACCAGTCGACGAAAGCCAGCGTTGGGAAGCTGCCGAATGAGCACAATTGGTTCAATCTCGGTCGAATGCCAGCGCGCGATGGATGGCGTCGGTGCCGGGATCGGCGCGAGCTTGCGCGGGGTCGATTGCGCCGCCAATGCGATGGCGGAAGCGGCCTTCAACCGGCTGTTTACCGACAACGGATTTTTCGGCGAAACGCTGACAATCATCCTGACGCTGTTCGTCGCCTTTCTCGGCTTCGCGCTGATGACCGGGCGCACCCGCATCGGGCTGGCGTCGCTTACCCCCAAGATGATCACACTAGTCGGCGTGATCACTTTTGCCACCAGCTGGTTCGTGTTCCAGGGCTTCTTCTGGAACTCTCGCGGTGCTGGCACCGGATGAGATCGCCAGCGTGCTGATGGGCACCGATGGTTCGGCCACTATCATCTTTGCCGACAAGCTGGACGCGGTGATGCTCTCGCTGATGCAGGCATCGGGCGGCGACGCGATGGACAACAGCACTTCGATCTTCTCCCCGCCGGGGCTGCTGTGGTCTGGCGGCACCATGCTGCTGCTGGGCACGGTGGGCGTGCTGGCGACGACCAAGATCGCGCTTGCCATTCTGATGGGGATCGGCCCGATCTTCATCCTGATGGCGCTGTTCGATGGCACCAAGGGGCTGTTCGTCGGCTGGCTCAAGGGCGTGGTGCTGATGGCGCTGGCGCCGCTGTTCGCCGTGCTCGGCGGCTCGCTGATGCTCGAACTGGCGATCCCGGTGCTCTCCAGCTTGGCCGCCAGCCCCGGCGAAATTGACGTGCGCCCGGCGATGGCGTTCTTCATGATCGGCGCGGTGCATCTGGCGCTGATGTTCATGATCATGAAAGTCGCTCACCACGATGGTGAGCGGCTGGACGGTGTTCGGCTTTGCCAGCAACGACCGGGCGGACGAACGCGCGCCATGCTCCGGCAGTCGCCGCCAATGTCTACAATGCTCCCGGCGCAGGCGGCTGCTGCCACGTCCGCGCGCGAAAGGGTCGCGCAGGCTGCTGCTTCCGCCCCCTCCCGCGATATCCGCGTTACCGGGGCCACGCTGATGGCGGCGAACGACAGTGGACCGGCATCGACCAACCGCGAAACCCGCATTGTCAGCGGCCCCGGCGGCGCAGGTTCAGCCTCCGGCAATTCCGCTTCCCCCATTTCGCGCGCCCGCGGTATCGGCAGCCGTTTCAAGTCCGCGCCCATCCGCTCCACGGAGAAAAACCCATGATCCGGCAACCCCTTGCCGCCCTGCTGCTCGCAGCCACCCTGCTCCCCGCCAATGCGCTGGCGCAGGACGATCCGCGACTGGTCGAACGCCTGTACGATCCTGCCGAAGTGGTGCGGATCGAAGGCAAGACCAATGTCCAGACCACCATCCGCTTCGGCGATGACGAAGCGATCGAGAACGTTGCCATCGGCAATTCCACCGCCTGGCAGGTGACGCCCAATCGCCGCGCGAACCTGCTGTTCGTCAAGCCGCTTTCCCCGCGCGCTACCACCAACATGACGGTGGTGACCAATCTCCACACCTATCTGTTCGATCTGGTGGCCAATCCCAACGCGCGCAGCCCGCTGTATATCCTCACTTTCACCTATCCCGAAGAGCCGGAGGACGCGACGGAGCTGGCCGCCGGTCCCGCGCTCACGCCCAATGCGGTGGAAATGGCCGCCGCCAGCGACGATCTCGCCGTGCTTGATCCCGACACGCTCAATTACGCCTGGGCTGGCTCTGGCGCTGCGGGCCTGCTGCCCGAAGAAGTCTACGACGATGGCGAGGCGACTTTCCTCACCTGGCCGACGGGCCGCGCCATGCCTGCGATCCTGCTGAAGGATCAGGATGGGAACGAAGGCCCGGTGAACTTTGCCGTGCGCGGCGATGTGATCGTGCTCGATCTGGTGCCAGGGGAAATCATCCTGCGATCGGGCGAGGACGAAGCCTTGCTGACCAACCAGGGAACTGCCGGAGCCTATCTTGCCGATGGCACCGCGCGCGACGATACCGAGCGGAATTGAACGGAGCTGATGCGATGAAACTTGCCATGCGCTTGCCGGAAAAGAACCGCGGTGTCGCCAACGATATGGACCCGCGTGACAGCGAGACCACCGAGATCATCGATCTCGCCAGCCGCACTTCCTATCCGGCAGTGGCCAACCGGGGCAACCGTTCGGACGCGCTGGGGCTCGCGGCAGGGATCGGCTTTGTCACCCTGCTCGGCGCAGCCACGCTGTGGGGTCTCAACGCCAGCCGGATCAGCGATGAAAGTGCGGCAGTCGCCCAACCCGTGCTGCCGCCCGCCAGCGTCGTGCCGGTCGCCACCACCCCTACCGACGGCCTGCCCAGCGCCAATGCCTCGGTCGCCGCGCCGGTTGTCATGCAGAGCGATCCGGGCCTGTCGCCGGTGCTGGCCAATGCTCCGGGGGCGAATTACGCCGCTGGACCCGCCGCCAATCCCTACTCCTCCCCCACTCTCGTCTTCGACGGCGGTGTCGCCCCCGCCAGCGCGGCGGCCAATGCCGCAGCAGCAGAGGCAGCAGCGGCACTCGCCCCGGCGGGCACTGTGGTTCCCGGCATGGGCGCGGCGGGCGAATTTGCCGCGCGCATCGGCGGCGTAGGCGGCGGCACGGCAGTGGCGCGGCAGATGTTCAATCCCGCCACCACGGTGACGCAGGGGACGATGATCCCCGCCATCCTCGAAACCGCGATCAACACCGATGTCCCCGGCTTCGTCCGCGCGGTGGTGAGCCAGGACGTGCGCAGCCATGATGGCAGCCCGGGTGCTGATCCCGCGTTCCAGCCGCCTCGTCGGCCAGTACCAGTCCGGCCTGCAAGCGGGCCAGCGCCGCGCCTATGTGATCTGGCAGCGATGCGATCCGGCCCGATGGCGTGACCGTGTCAGCTGCAAAGCCCCGCCACCAGCTTTGACGGCACGGCAGGCATCGCGGGCGATGTCGACAGTCACTTCTTCAGCCGCTTCGGTTCGGCGATGCTGCTCTCGGTGATTGGCGGGCTGACCACGGTGGCCAGCGGCGGCGCCTCGGTAATCCTCGGCGGCGGGCAGAGCGCGGCCTCCACCGCCTTGCAGCAGGACGGCCAGCGCTCGCCCACGATCCGCGTGCGGATGGGCGAACCGATCCGCGTCTACACCGCGCGCGATCTGGATTTCGGCCAGGCCCCGTCGGCACGCTGAGCCGGGAATGAGCGCGGAGATCCGTCAGACTGGCGGGCGCCGAGCCGGACGAGGTGCCGCAGGTTCCCTCGGGCTCGGTCTATCTCGACGCCTATCTTGCGCCGTTCCGCGAATGGCTGGAGCGCGACACGGTCACCGAAATCCTCGTCAACCAGCCCGGAGAGATGTGGATCGAGGATGCCGCAGCGCCTTCCGGCGGAATGCAGCGGATCGAACTCGCCTCTATCGACGACAAGCTGGTGCAGCGGCTGGCCGAACAGGTCGCGCGGATCAGCCATCAGGGGATCAATCGCGAACACCCCCTGCTCGGCGCGACCCTGCCCGACGGCGCGCGCATCCAGTTCTGCGGCCCGCCCGCCACTCGCAAGCACTGGGCAATGGCGATCCGCCGCCACCGGCGGCTCGATCTGCCGCTCGATGCCTATGACGCAGGGCCGCTGACGCAAGCGAACGCGGCGCAACTTGCCCGATCCGCAGGCCGAACCCATCGCCTTCCTCCGCGCCGCGATCCGCGCGCGCAAGACGGTGCTGGTTTCGGGCGGCACCAGCACCGGCAAGACCACTTTCCTCAACGCCATGCTCGGCGAAATCCCGCGCGAGGAGCGGGTGGTGCTGGTGGAGGATACGCCCGAACTGAAATTCCCCGGTGCCAACGGCGTCGGGCTGGTGGCGGTCAAGGGCGAGCTGGGCGAGGCCAAAGTCACCGCCAACGAACTGCTGCAATCAGCGCTGCGGCTGCGGCCTGACCGAATTGTGCTGGGCGAATTGCGCGGCGCGGAGAGCGTCAGCTTCCTGCGTGCGATCAACACCGGCCATCCGGGCAGCTTTTCCACCATCCACGCCAATTCTCTGCGCGGGGCATTGGAACAGCTCAGCCTGATGGTGATGCAGACCGGCATCGGCCTCACCCGCAGCGATACCATCGCCTATGCCGCCGGAGTGATCGACGTGATCGTGCAGCTGGACCGGGTGGGCGGGAAGCGCGGCATCAGCGCCATCGCTGAGGCGCGCGATATGGTCGACAGTTGGGGCTGAGCGGCAAATATGACCGGCACGGGTCATCGCTTGCGCTCCTCCCCTCGCAAGCCAGATGAAGCGGCATCATGTCCAGTAATCCCGAAACCACCCCGCTGCCCGCCGTGAACACCACAGCCGGAACTTTCCGCCGAAGATCGCTATTTCAACCGCGAACTTTCGTGGCTGTCGTTCAACGATCGGGTGCTGGAGGAAGCCAACAACGCCGCCTATCCGCTGCTCGAACGGCTGCGGTTCCTGTCGATCTCGGGCAGCAATCTCGACGAATTCATGATGATCCGCGTGGCCGGGCTGGCCGGGCAGGTGCGCAGCGGGGTGAGCGAAATGTCGCTCGACGGGCGCACCCCGCGCCAGCAGCTTGCCGCGATCACCACGCGGGTGCAGCGAATTGCAGGACAAGCAGCAGCAGGCCCTCGCCGCGCTGCGCCCGCTGCTGGAAGCTGAAGGCGTCCATATCGCCGGGGAAGACCGGATCGATGACGCTGCCGAGGCTTGGCTTAGGCAGTATTTCATCGATCACGTGATGCCGGTCATCACTCCGCAGGCGCTCGATCCGGCGCATCCCTTCCCCTTCGTCGCCAACATGGGTGTGGGCGCGCTGTTCAACCTGACGCGGCTGAGCGACGGCAGCCAGCTGGTCGAAATGGTGCTGATCCCCAGCGCGCTGCCGCGCTTCGTCCGCATCCCCACCGAAGTGCTGGGGGATGAAGCGATCTATGTTGCGATCGAGCGGCTGGTGTGCCGCTTCGCCAGCCTGATCTTCCACGGTTTCACCATCAATGGTGACGGCGTGTTCCGCGTGCTGCGGGACAGCGACATGGAAATCGAGGACGAAGCCGAGGATCTGGTCCGGCTGTTCCGCAGCGCCATCCAGCGGCGGCGGCGCGGGCAGGTCATCATGCTGGAAATCGATGACAGTTTCGATCCCGAAGCGGGCGAGATGCTGCGCGAGAAACTGGGGCTGAGCCAGGCTTTCGTTAGCACCACTGCCGGAATGCTGGGCATTTCCGGGCTGGCACAGGTGGTGGGCGAGGACCGGCCCGAACTGAAATTCGTCCCTTACGCGCCGCGCTATCCCGGAACGGGTGCTGGAGCATGACGGCGATTGTTTCGCGGCGATCTCGGCCAAGGATATCGTCATCCACCACCCCTACGAAAGTTTCGAAGTGGTGGTCGATTTCCTGCGTCAGGCGGCCGCCGATCCCAAGGTCGTCTCGATCAAGCAGGCGCTCTATCGCGCGGGCAATCAGCCGACGGTGATCAACGCGCTGATCGCCGCTGCCGAAGCGGGCAAATCGGTGACCGCCGTGGTCGAACTGAAGGCCCGCTTCGACGAGGAGCAGAACCTCAAATGGGCGGCCGAGCTGGAACGCGCGGGCGTGCAGGTGATCTACGGCTTCATCGACATGAAGACCCACGCCAAGATCAGCATGGTGGTGCGCGCCGAGGAAGGTTCCTTGCGCACCTACTGCCATTTCGGCACCGGCAATTATCATCCCGTGACGGCGAAGATCTACACCGATCTCAGTTACTTCACTGCCGATCCGGCGCTGGGCCGCGATGCGGGCAAGCTGTTCAATTTCGTCACTGGCTATGTCGAACCGCAGGCGATGGAGCGGCTCGCGATCAGTCCGCTTACACTGTATGAGCGGATCATCAGCGACATCGATCACGAAATCGCGCTGGCCCGCGCGGGCAGGCCCGCCACTATCTGGGCCAAGATGAATTCGATCACCGCGCAGGGCATTATCGACAAGCTTTACGAAGCCAGTCAGGCCGGAGTCCAGATCATGCTGGTGGTCCGCGGTATCTGCTGCCTGCGTCCCGGTGTGCCCGGTCTGTCCGACAACATCACCGTCAAGTCGATCATCGGTCGGTTTCTGGAACACAGCCGCATCTACGCCTTCGGCAATGGCGAGCCGATGCCGAGCGACAAGGCCAAGGTCTATATCTCCAGCGCCGATCTGATGGACCGCAATCTCCACCGCCGGGTCGAGGCGCTGGTGCCGATTGCCAATACCACCGTTCACGATCAGGTGCTCGATCAGGTGCTGCTCGCCAACCTTATCGATGTGCAGCAAAGCTGGCTGCTGGATGGCGAGACCGGGGATTATCACCGGGTGGACAGCACTGCCGCCCTTGAGCGGCGCGGCTTCAACTGCCACGAATATTTCATGACCAATCCATCCCTGAGCGGGCGCGGCGAAGCCCTGGAACGCAACCAGGTCCCCAAGCTCACCCTGCGCAAACCCAGCCGGTGACCACTTCGACTGCGAAACGCAGCGCCCAGGTGATCGAAGTGCCGGACCGGGCGGTGATCGACATCGGTTCGAACACCGTGCGGCTGGTGGTCTATTCCGGCCCGCGCCGCGCGCCCAATGTGTGGCTGAACGAGAAAGTGACCGCGCAGCTGGGGCGCGATCTGGCGACGACCGGGAAAATACCCAAGGAAGCGCAGGAACTCGCGCTCTCCGGCCTCACCCGCTTTGCCGCAATTCTCGATGATCTGGGGGTGGCGGACGTGGCGACCGTCGCCACCGCCGCTGCGCGCGATGCCAGCAATGGCGCGCAATTCATCGCCAAGGTTCGCAAGCTGGGGCTCGATCCCCGCGTGCTGAGCGGCGTTGAGGAAGCAACGGCGGCGGCCTTCGGCGTGATCGGTGCCTTTCCCGGCACCAAGGGAATCGTCGCCGATCTTGGGGGCGGGAGCCTCGAACTCGTCGCCATCGAGAATGGCACCTGCCATGACGGGATCAGCCTGCCGCTCGGCACCTTGCGTCTGCCCGCCTTGCAAGCAGGCGGCGAGGTAGGCTTTCGCAAGGCGGTAAAGGCGGAACTGGACAAGGCCGACTGGGCAGAAGCACATGGCGGGCCGCTCTATCTGGTTGGCGGGACGTGGCGGGCGCTGGCGAGCTATGCCATGCACAAATCGCACTATCCGCTCACCGATCCGCAGGCCTTTTCCCTCTCGCACGAGGAAGCGGAGGCCGTCGCCCGCAAGCTGACCAAAGCCGATCCGGCCAAGCTGACCGGCATTTCCGGCATTTCCGCGAACCGCGCTTCCGGCCTGCCCGATGCGGCAGCGATGCTGGGCGTGATGCTCACCCAGTTCGCGCCTGCCGAAGTCATCATTTCCGCCTGGGGTCTGCGCGAAGGACTGCTGTTCCAGCGGCTGAGCGAGGCTGGGCGCGAACAAGACCCGTTGCTGACCGCGGTCACCCACTTCGCCACCCCGCGCGGGGCCGATATCACCAGTGCCACGCTGAAAATGGCCTGGACTGCCGAAGCGGCAGACGGGCGCAATCGCGGCAGCGAGCGCATCCGGCTGGCCGCGACCATGCTGACGCAGGCTTCCGCGCGGATCGAGCCGAACATGCGGCTGAAGCATTCGACCGACTGGGCGCTGGAGAAGCGCTGGGTCGGGCTCGATCACACGGGCAGGGCGATGATGGCGCAGGCCCTGCGCGCCAGTTGCGGCCAGCCCGCGATTGTCGAGGCCTACCTGCGGATGGCGAGCCCGGACCAGCTCCACCGCGCCTCCGCCTGGGGGCTGGCCAACCGGCTGGCGCGCAAGATCGGCGGCGGAACGCGCATATCGTTGCGCAACTCGATGCTGCGGCGCGAAGATGAAGTGCTGGTCCTGCGGATCAAGGAAGACCGCGCCTATCTGAAATCGGATTCGGTCGAGAATGAGCTGGCGCGGCTGGCGGGTTGGATCGGCCTTTCGCACCGCATCGAGATTGGCTGGATTTAGCCTAGAGCGGGATGACATCAGATTGAGCCAGCATTACTCCCCTCCCCTCGGGGGAGGGGCTGGGGGGTCCTACACTCGATAGGGCAGTACACCCCCACCCAGCCCCCCCCTCAAGGGGGAGGAGCAAGGTGAGTCAAGCAAACGTCATCCCGCTCTAGCCTAAAACGGATCGCCCGACTGCTCGCCAAATGGGCGCGTATCCGCAGGCTCGCTGCGATAGGGCGGGCGTTGCGGCAGCACGCGGTCCCCCTTCCACGGCACCTGATCGACTTCGGTCCAGGCGTTCACCGTCAGCCGCCAGAACTTCCACCGCCCATCCTCGCGCACCAGCCGATCATCGCGGGTGCCGATGCCGAACAGGAAATTGGTGCGATAATCGGCGTTCCACTGCACGATCTGGAAGAAGCACCGCACCCGCGCGCCTTCCGGGTGCGGGTCCATGATGAACTGGTTCATCAGGTGCTGGCGGCCATACCACCAGTGCTGGCGATCGTACCACAGGCTGCGCAGATTGGCGCGGATCGCATCGTGCCCCTGCACCTTGCCCTGCCACAGATGATCGAATTCGGCGTCGCGGGCGAAAGTGGCCAGCGCCTGTTCCTCGTCCGCCAGATCGATGCCCCAGGCGTAGCGGGCGTAAATCTCCTCGATCTCTGCCACGGTCCTGCGCGGGCATGATCGCGCGGAACGCCTTCGGGCCAACATGTCGCTCATCATCTTCTCCCTTGCACTTCCTGCGCACCATAGCGTTGACTATGTCTAAACTGGGAGAAAGCAATGCCGGAAGTGTTCCACTCGTACGCCAGCTTTGGCATGCAGCAACGCACGACGATGCGGTTCGAAGCGGATGTGTTCGAATGCGAGGTGGTGGGCGAGATCCCGGCGGAACTGCAGGGCGCCTATTACCGGCTGGGCGGGGACCGGCAGTATCCCTCGCTGGAGGACGACATCGTGCTCAACGGTGATGGCATGGTCAGCGCCTTCTGGTTCGAAGACGGCCACGTCTCCTTCCGCAGCCGCTATGTCCAGACCGAGCGGCTGAAGGCCGAACGCGCGGCGCGGCGGCGGCTCTATGGCCTCTATCGCAACCGCTATACCGATGATGCCAGCGTCTCCAACCTGCCTGGCCGCGACAACACCGGCAACACTTTCGCCTTTCGCCCACCACGGCGAACTGTTCGCGCTGCGCGAGGACTCTCGCCCCTATCGGCTCGACCTCGATACGCTGGAAACGCTGGGCGAAGGGCAATGGGGCGACCTTACGCTCCACCGCGCTTACCGCGCATCCCAAGATCGATCCGCTGACCGGCGAATGGTGGAGTTACGGCGTGTTCGCGGGAGGAGAGCCGACAACCGATGCCAGCCTGCACGTGTTCGATGCCGAAGGCAGGCTGATCCGCGAGCAGTGGTTCCAGACCCCCTACCCCGGCCTCAGCCACGATTGGGGCGTGACCCGCGAGCATCTGGTGTTCCCGATCATGCCGCTCACCGCCAGCGAAGCGCGCCTGCGCGCGGGGAAACCCTATTACCAATACGATCCCGATCTGCCCGGCAAATGGGGCGTGATGCCGCGCGATGGCGATCCGGCGCGGGACATGCGCTGGTTCGATGTGCCCGGCGTGATGGGGCACGTGATGAACGCCTATACCGAGGGCAACTGCGTGGTGGTCGACACCCCGATCAGCCCCGGCAACTGCTTCTCCTTCTTCGCCGACAAGCACGGCAACCTGCCGACCGCGCCGGAAACGATCACCCAGATCACCCGCGTGGTGTTCGATCTCTCGAAGCCCGACGCCGAAGCCGTCAGCCTGCATCCGCTGGCGGGCGCTGTGGGCGACATGCCGAAGATGGATGACCGCTTTGCGATGGCGAAATACCGCCACGGCTGGTTCGCACTGCGCGATTTCCCGCGCATGGGGATTGGCCAGATCGACTGGGAAACGGGCGAGGTGACCGCGCAAACGCTCGAAGGCGCGGCGGCGCAGGAACCGCTGTTCGTACCGCGCTCGCCCGATGCCGAGGAAGGCGACGGCTTTATTTTCACCGTGGTCGATCGCTTCGCCGAACGGCGGGCCGAACTGCTGATCCTCGACGCGCGCGACGTCAGCCGCCCCCCGCTCGCCACCGTACGCCTGCCGTTTGCGATGCCGATGGCGTTTCATGGGTGCTGGGTTCCCAAATAGGAGAATGCATGATGATCGATACCGCGAAAGCCAAGGCCACGCTCGAATCCCAGCTTGCCGAATTGCAGGGCAGGCTCCAGCACATCGAGGACGATCTGGACGAGCCGCACGATCCCGATTCCTCCGAACGCGCGGTGCAGGTGGCGGATGACGATTCGCTCGAAGGGCAGGCGCGGCTGGTCGAAGCCGAGATCGCCGCCACTGCCCATGCGCTGGAGCGGATCGCGGCGGGCGAATACGGCCTGTGCGTCCAGTGCGGGGCGGATATCGCTCCGGGTCGGCTCGAAGCCCGCCCCGAAGCGGCGCTGTGCATCGATTGCGCCAGCAAAGGCTGAGGTATGGCGTTGCGGGATTTGTTCGGCGGGAAGGGCGGCGAGGCGAAAGGAGATGCGGCTCGTCCCGCTGGCCGAAGCCAACGCGATCTCTTCATGGAGGTGCCGTCTGCGATGGCTGGGTGGCTTTCGATGTGCCCTCGCTGGCCGCACTGGTGGAGGAATTGCGGACGCTCCAACGCGCGCATCCGCACCGCCGCGTGCTGACCACGCTCGATGATCTGGGGCAGGCGAGCTACACCTGCGGCCATGCCACCGATGTCGAACGATCTCGACCGCGTTCTCGCGCAGTCAGCGCACCTGATGCGCCAGCCGGAATGGTTCGAGGATGGGGATGACGAAGGCGATGTCTCCGGCCCCGAAGGCTTTCCCTTTCGCCTCGCGCAATCTGCTCGCCCTGGCGCAAGGACGTTTCGCTCGACGATGTTGCGCGGTTCCTGCCGTGGGCCGATCCCGACTTTGCCGGGCAATGATCCGCTGTCGCTGAACACCGATCCTGATCGCTTCCTGATGCTTCCCAAAGAGCGCGAGTGCTGATCCAGCTGGTTCCGGTGCGGCGCGCGGCGGATGTGCTGGCGGCCTTCCCCAACGGCTATTTCAAGCCCGATCTCAGCCCGATGCAGAACCATGTGCTGGCCCGCACGCTGGAGGAACGGCACGGGCTGGCGCTGTTCGGCATCGGTGCCAGCACGCTGGCTTCTGGCGCGATACGCCGTCTGACGCAGGGACGAGGCGCGCGCAGGTGGCGGCGCTGATTGGCAATGCTCTATTTCGACCGCCCCGCCGACGCGGTGGACCAGCTGGCCGAAGCGATCACAGGCAAGGACGTGGTGATCCTGCGCTACACCGAAAGCTGACCCGTTACCCGCCGCACAAACCCTGCCACCATCCGCCTCCGTCTCGGTCTGATCGCTGCCGATGCACAGGCCGGGGCTGAGGTGGTTGTGGCCGGTGAGATAGTGCACTTCGGGCAGGCGGCCCTTGGTCGCGGTCCATTGCGCCACCACTTGCGCGGCCTGCCGGTGGAAATCGTCGGGGTCGAACTCGGCCACGCTGAACTGCATCGGCACGGGGCAGGCGATCAGCCCTGCGAGTGCCGAGGCTGGCCCCCATCCGGCCACATCATCGCCGTAATAGGCCTTGTTGAAGGTATTCACCGCGCTGGTGCGGACATCGTAGATACCGCTGAGGAACACCGCGCCAGCAATACCTGTTGCATGATCGCGGGCATGGGCGAGGTAGTTGGCAATGTGGCTCGCCCCGGCGCTCTGGCCCATCAGCACGATCCTTGCCGGATCGCCGCCGTGCGCTGCCACGTTCGCGCGCAGCCAGTCGAGGAACAGCCGCATATCCTCCACCCCGCTGGGGAAGCGGTGCGCGGGGGCGAGGCGGTAGGTCATGGTCACGCCGACGCACCCCATCCGCGCGGCGAAATCGCCCACGTTGGAATAGAAGGGCGAGCCTTCGCTATGCTTGTCCCCCATCACGAAGCCGCCGCCGTGGACGTAGACCAGCACCGGCGCCCCAGCGGGCGAGCCCTGCGTGAACACGTCGAGACGATGGCGCGGGTCCGGTCCGTAGGACAGGTCACGCAGCACCTGCGTGCCTGCGTCCATCCCGCGATTGATCGACGCCATCAGCGCCTGCGTTCCGCCGAGCATTTGCGGCGACAGATCGGGGCCGAAAGCTTCCAGCTTGGTGCGCAGTTCAGGTGTCATCGGCATTTTCCTTCGATTGGAGGGGCTTAGTCACCTCTAGCCCCCAGATGATGATCGTCGCGAATATCCGCCACCGGCCCGGTTTGCGTCAGCAGGCTCTTGCGCCGGAGAAACCGCCGCAAGGACTCCGGGCCGATGCGCGGGGCACCGTAGCCCGGACCAGCCGAAGCTGTCCGAGCCAAAGGTGCGCATCTTGGCGAAGGTGAGGAAGGTATCCTGCAGGAATATCCCGCCCGGCATTGATCCGCCGCCCGATGGCCTCGGCTTCCTCCGCACTCCCCGCGATTACGCTGGCAGTGAGGCCGAAATGGGTGTCGTTCGCCAGCCGCACCGCCTCGTCCGGCGTGTCATATGACCATCACCGGGATCACCGGGCCGAAGGTTTCGTCCTGCATCACCAGCATGTCATGCGTCACCCCGGTCAGCACCGTGGGTCGCAGGTAGCGCCCGCCGCCGATGTCCTCGATCTCCCCGCCCGTCAGCACTTTCGCACCCTTCGCGACAGCATCGGCAATATGCGCTGCGACAATGTCGGCCTGCGGGGGATGGGTGAAGGGGCCGAGATGCCCGGCGCGCGGGTTGTCGGCATTCAGCCGCACCTCGCCCGCCCTGGCCACCAGCTTGTCCACGAAAGCATCATGGACGCTGGCGTGCACATAGACCCGCTCGACCGAATAGCAGACCTGCCCCGTGGCATAGACCGCGCCGCGCAGCACGGCGGTGGCGGCGCGATCCAGATCGGCGCTGGCGGTGACGATGCACGGGTCCTTCCCGCCCAGCTCCAGATTGCACGGGATCAGCCGCTCGGCGCAGGCGACCGCCACCTTGCGCCCGGTGGGCACCGAGCCGGTGAAGCACACCGTATCCACCTGCCCGATCACCGCCTGCCCCACATCTCCCGCGCCCGCGACATAGTCGAACACCGCGGCGAGTTCGGGCACTTCGCGCACCGTTTCGAACAGCACTTCGATCACGCGCGGGGTAACTTCGCTCGGCTTGAGCAGCACCGCAGAGCCAGCGAAGAGCGCCGGAACCGCATCGAGCAGCGCCAGCATCAGCGGCGCATTCCACGGGCTGATGACCCCGACCAGCGGATAGGCGACCACCTGCGATTGTACCCGGACGCTGGGCATCGAGCTGGACATGGAATCCCATTCCAGCGCCGCGAAAGCCTTGGGAGCATCCTCCAGCCAGCCGCCAATGTTGCCCATCGTGATGAAGCCCTGCAGGTAGGAGGTATGGCACCCGCCGGTGTCCACCGCATCCGCTTCGCCAATGTCCACAGCCCGCAGCTTTCACCGCACCCGAGCCAGCGCGCCATCACGCCGCAGCGCCCGCCGACACCGAGAGCTTCCCACGCGGGTTGCGCGGCGCGGAGAGCGGCGGCCTTGGCGGCGACGCCCTCAGCCGAAGTGACAGTTCAGGCTAAAGTCGGCCTGCCCCGTGCGCGGATTCAGCACTGCCAGCGTGTCGGTCATCGGTCCTCCTCCCTCCTGCAATCGTAACGGGCGGCGCTTCGTGCGCAAGGCTGGCAACTATCGGGTAACACATTGAATGCTAACGACCTTCCAGCCCTTGATGGAGTCGCATCATGCCCAGCCTGCCGCAGGAACTGATCGAAATGATCGAAGATCGCATTGCCGATCCGCGCCGTCGCCATTTCAGCGGCGAAAACCAGCACCACGGCGCGTCGAGCGATCCCGAGGAGATCAAGCGCTTTCTCAACGACAACCTGCACTGCGACGATACCCGCGGGGTCGATCCTTTCGATGCGATCCGGCAGCAGATGACGGCCTGGGGCCAGCCGATGCCGAAAATGTTCCTGACCAGCGATGCGCAAGGCAGTCGCGGCGCCTCCACCAGCGATCCGGACTACCCGATTGCCCGCCCGGCGAGCGAAAGCGATCTTGCAAGGCTGGAGGCGCGCATCGGTCGCCCGCTGCCGGAAGATCTGCGGCAGATGTTCGGCGTGGCCAATGGCGGCTGGGGGCCGGGATATTCGTTTACGCCGGGGCACGGGCCTGGCCTGCACAGTGTCGAGGGGATGATCCTTGAGCTGGACGATCTGGAGCGGCGCGGGCCGGGTTATACCAGCGAAATGGCCTGGCCGGGCGAGCTTCTGCCGCTGACTGACCTTGTCGGCACCGCCTCCTACAATCTCGATACCGGCGCGATCGTCCAGTTCGACGATCACTGGTACGACCACGACAAGACGATCGAGACCGCCTTTGCCACGTCGCACCCCTCGCTGGAGGACTTCCTGCGCGAATGGGTGGCCGGGTAAGAGGCGCGGGTCAGAAACCGTAGCGCAGCCCCACCCAGAAGGTCTGCGGCACGCCCACGTCGATCGATCCGCCCTGATTGCGGGTGATGATCGTCTCGTCGAACAGGTTTTCCACGCGGACGACGGCGGACATTTCCCGCCACAGCGGCATTTGCGCGAACAGGTCCACCGTGGTGGCGGAGGGAAGCACATCGTCTTCCTGATCGCCTTCGAACTGCTCGCTGACATGGCGCAGGGTGGCTGCCACCAGACCATCGGGCATGAACCTGTAAGAGGCCGACAGGCTGGCCGCAAAATCGGGCGTTTGCGCCGGGCGATTGCCGTCGAGTGAGGCGGCGGGACCGCTGCCCGCGACTTCGGCATCGGTCAGCACCAGCGTGCCGTTCAGGCTGAACGGCCCGCGATCGATGTTGGCGGCAAATTCCAGCCCGGTCGCCTCGATCGCATCGAGATTGCGCCGTTCGCGCAGGTTGGTGCCAATGGTGACGTTCGCGATGGCATCCTTCACCCGGTTGTCGAAATATGTCGCGGCGAAGGAAATTCCTTCGGCGGGCGTCAGGTCCAGCCCCAGCTCCCAGCCTTCGAGCCGTTCGGGTGCGAGCGCGGCGTTGGCCTGCGTCGTCACCGGGAAGACCACGAACGGGCGGTAGAGTTCGTTGAGCGTCGGCAGGCGGAACCCGGTATAGGCCGCCGCGCGCAGCGTCACCGCCTCGCTGGCTTCGACCAAGGCACCCGCGCGCCAGGTTACTTCCCAGTCCGACCGGTCTGGCAAAGCTGTCGTCCTGGATCGTCGTTCCGGCAGCATTGACATCGGCGGAAATAGCCGTCGGCAATCGTGTAGCGATCCGCGCGAAGGCCGCCGGTCAGCGTCAGTACGCCGCGCGTCCAGTCGTTTTCGATGTAGAAGCCGACTTGCGTGTTCTCGCCCCCGGCAAAGCGGTTCTGGGTCAGCGCGCCGGTGCCGCCGTTGAACGCATCTTCGGCGAGATCACCCGCCGCGCGGCGATAGTCTGCCCCCACCCGCAGCACCAAGTCGCGCCCCAGCGGTGGGCGAATTTCGAGCCGTGCGCCCTGCCCTTCGCTTGGCGTGTCCTTCTGGTCGAGCGTGCGGATGAAGGTAGTCGAGGAAATCACGACATTGGTGAAATTGCGCCACTGGCCATAGGCGAGCGCATCGACCTGCCACGGCCCGCGACTGACCACGCGCAGGCTGACATCCTGCCCCTCGGAGGAATTGTCCGCGCCCCGGAAACGCAGCACGCGGTTGTCCTCGAACGCCAGCACCCGCGCCTGCACTTCGAAGTCGCCAAGCTGCTGCACCACCCGGCCCCCGGCAGACCAGCTCTCGTAATTGGCGCGGCTGGTGGCGGGCACGCGCTGGTCTTCAGGCGTGGTGAAGAACCCGTCGCCCCGGTCCCAGCGGCCGTGGATCACTGCGAAACCATCGCCCAGTTCGGGCGCGAGCGTGGCGCTGAGTTCGGTATCGCCGCGAAAGTTGGCGAGGCCGCTGGCGGTGACGAGGCCGAGCGTGGCGGCATCGGCGCTTTCCAGCTCGATCGTGCCCGCCAGCGCGCCCGCGCCGAACGGCCCGGAGCCGCCGCCGCGCGTGACGCGGATGCTGTCCAGCCGCTCGGGCGCGATGGCGCTGTAGGGGATGAAACCGAAGAACGGATCGGCCACCGGCACCCCGTCGAGCAGGATCAGCGCCCGGCTGGACGCATTGCCGCCGAGCGCGCGCAGGGTCGCGCCCTGCGCCGAAGGATTGGACGAGCGGCTGTCCGAGCGGCGGAACTGCTGGAACCCAGCGACATTGGCCAGCGCATCCTCCAGCCGCCCGCTGGCCGTGGTGACGATCTGCTCGCGGTCGAGCTCGACGGTGGAATAGGCAGGCGTTCCCGGCGTATCGGGCAGGCCTTCGCCGAGGACGATGATGGTATTCTGCTCAGCCTCCTCCCCCTGCTCCTGTGCAGCGGCTGAGGTAACGATGAACGGCAGGGCAAGGCTGGCTAGCAGCAGGGTTTTCATGAGTTCAGGCAGTCCGAGATTGATTTTGTCCGAAGGCCTTAGCCGCTTGCGCTTGCGCCGTCACCCCGGCTTAGGCAGGTTAGCGAAAAAGGACGCCGCCGATACGCCGATCCATCGCCTTGTTCGCCGTCCTGATCCTGCTGGCAGCGGGCTTGGCCTGCGGCATCTGGTTGCTGGGAGACAAGCGGTCATCCGATGAGGACGGCAATTCTCCCTTGGCCAGGCAGCAGGCTTTCAATCAATGGCTTGAAGCCGACCTCTCGCAGGCTCCCCGCTTCGCAGCATTCGAAGCCTACCTGCATGATCGAGGCGTGGGTGAAGTGGTGCCCGTCTGGCAGCTTGCCCAAGTCGACGCCCAATTTGCCGAGCGCTGCGATCTCGATCCGTTTGCGATTCCGCCGGAGGAGCAATGGCCCAATATTGTACCCGCCTTGCAACTGGTGAAGGACGAGGTGATCCCGGCGGTCGGGCCAGTCGAAGTGCTGTCCTCATTCCGCAGCCAAGCGATCAACACCTGCGCCAGAGGTGCTAGCAGAAGCAAGCACCTGTCCTTCGCCGCGCTCGATCTCGCCACCGTTCCGCGCAGGCGTGATCCCGGCCTGTTTCGCGAACTCTGCGCCATGCAACGCGCCTCCGGGCCGGAAAGCCGCATGGGTCTGGGTGCCTATTTCAACCCCGCCGCGCCGGATAGCGCCAGCGGACGCTTTCATATCGATGCCGAGGGCTATCGCACCTGGGGCCATGACTATAGCATGGCGAGCAATCCGTGTTCCTTACTTCTGGGAGCATGAGCGGGAGGGACAAGATGGCAGCATTCGGTAAACTGGCGCTCGGCACCGCACTGGTGGCATTGGCGGCGGCGCAGGGACTGGGGCAAGACGCGCGGCGGATCGAGCCCGTGACCGATGCCGATATCCAGCATCCCGACCCCGCCGACTGGCTCAGCTGGCGGCGCACGCTTGATGCACAGGGCCATTCGCCGCTGACGCAGATCGACCGGGAAACGGTGGCGGACCTGCGGCTCGTCTGGGTCCGCCCGCTGGCGAACGGGCATCAGGAAGGCACCCCGCTGGTGCGCGGCGGGATCATGTTCTTCCCCGGCCCGGCGGATACCATCGAGGCATTGGATGCGGCATCGGGCCAGTTGATCTGGCAATACCGCCGCCCGCTGCCCGACGATATCGGCCAGTATCTCCCGGTCTATGACACCACCCGCAATCTGGCGATTTACGGCAACCGGATCATCGGCCAGTCGGCGGACAATTTCCTCTACGCGCTCGATGCCGCCACCGGCGCGCTGGTGTGGGAAACGCAGATCGCCGACTACCGCAGCGGCGCGAAGATCAGTTCCGGGCCGATCATCGCCGATGGCCTCGCCATCACCGGGCGTTCGTGCGAGCCGGAGGGCGGACCGCAGGCCTGCGTGATCGTGGCGCACGATGCCACAACCGGGGCGGAAGTGTGGCGCACGCCGATCATCGCGCAGGGGGATGATCCCAATGATGCCAGCTGGGGTGGCGTGCCGCTCGAACGGCGGCAACAAGTTGGCGCGTGGATGATCGCCAGCTACGATCCCGAACTGGACCTGATCTTCATGGGCACATCGGTCACCGCGCCCGCGCCCGATATCGCGCTGGCCGGACCGGAGCACGACTATCTCTACCACAATTCCACCCTTGCGCTTGATGGACGTACCGGGCGGATTGTCTGGCATTATCAGCATCTGCGCGACGACTGGGATATGGACCACACCTTCGCCCGGATGCTGGTGGATCAGCAGGTCGCGCCCGATCCAGCGGAAGTTCCGTGGATCTCTCCCTACGTGGAACCGGGGCGGACCTACCGCACGGTGACGGGCGTTCCGGGCAAGACAGGGATCATCTATACGGTTGAGCGCGAGACCGGCCGCTTCCTGTGGGCGCGGCCCACGGTGCGGCAGAATTTGGTCGAAAGCATCGACGGGGCGAGCGGCCGGGTCACGGTCAATCCCGCCACTGTGCCGCACGCCTTTGGCACCACGCACACCATCTGCCCCGGCCCCACTGGCGGGGCGAATTACATGACCGGCAGTTACAGTCCGGACAGCCACACCCTGTTCCTGCCCTCGCAGGCGACTTGTGCGGAAATGACCGCGCTCGATCCCGCCAGCGGTTCCGCGGGCACCTATGCCATGTCCAACCGCATCGTGATCGATCCGCAGGCTGACGGACTGCTCGGTACGATCCACGCGGTCGATGCGGTGACCGGGCGCACCCGCTGGGTCCACCGCCAGCGCGCTGGGATGCAGTCGCTGCTCTCCACCGGCGGCGGGCTGCTGTTCGCGGGCGATGCTGACGGGCGTCTGATGGCGCTCGATCAGGCGACCGGAGCGGAACTGTGGGCGATCAACCTCGGTTCCTCGATCACCGGCTATCCGGCGAGCTTTGCGGTGAACGGGCAGCAATATATCGCGGTGTCGACCGGGCGCTGGCTGTCCGACGCTTTCACGCCGGAACTGACCCACGGAACGCAGAACACCTTGTTCGTCTTCGCCCTGCCCGCGGCGGGGATCGGCGCGCGCGGGCCGGAACGGGCGCGGGTGGAGACGGGTGGCGCCCCGGCGATGAACGAACCGGGGATGGAGGGCGCGGCCTTTGCGCGGGTGGCGACCTCAGGCGTGTTCTCGACGGCGCAGGCCGAGGCGGGCCTGGCAGCATATCGGCGATCCTGCGCCGCGTGCCACGGGGCCGATCTCGCGGGCGCAGGCGGAGTGCCGCCACTGGCGGGCGCGGGATTCCTGTCGCACTGGCGCGGGCGGAGTGTGGGCGAATTGTTCGCCTATGTCCGCGACATGATGCCACCGGGTGGAGGCGGGAGCCTTAGCGACACGGACTATCTGGCGGTGACTGCCTATCTGCTGGCGGCGAATGACTATCCGGCGGGCGCAGAGCCGCTGGAAAGCGACGAAGCGATCCTGCGCGCGGTGGGGATCGAGTAGGCGGGAGCAGCGGAGACCGCATTACTCATCCCGAGGTCAATCGCCCAACAATCGCGTGAACGCCATGCTGGCCAGTTGCCACCCTTCGCCCTGCCGCAGATAAACCTCGGTGACGGCGAACGGGTTGGTCACTTCATTGCCGCCGACCACCGCGATCAGGCGCAGCTTGCTGTAGACAATCGCCGTATCGCCCAGCATTTCGGCGGACATCTCGCTGATATCGGCCTGCTTGTAATGGATCATGCCATCCGCGATCACGCCCAATTCGGCGGCGCGGTCCATCGTCGCCCCCATGTGCACGAAACGGGCTGAGGGATGGAACAGCGGTTCGAGGCGGTCGATTTCCTTGTTGGCCATCCACAGCCATTTCTGGCGCGAAAGGTCGAGCAGGTGTTGTTCGTCGGACATGAGTGGTTTGCTTTCGTTGCCCATCAATCACCGCTCAACCGCGAGAAGGCCAGTGTTGCCAGCTGCCACCCGTCGCCATTGCGGACATAGACTTCAGTCGCGCTGAAGGGATTGGTCACTTCGTTGCCGCCGACCACTGCCAGTAGTCGCAGGCGGCTGTAAACCACCGCCGTGTCGCCGAGCAGTTCGACCGAACTTTCGCTGACATCGGCGTGCCGGTATTCGATGTTGCCGCTGCGGATCACTTCGAGTTCGGTATCCCGGTCCATCGTCCGGCTCATGTGCACGAAGCGGGCGGAGGGATGGAACAGCGCCTCCAGCCGGGGCATGTCGCGCGCCGCCATCCACAGCCATTTCTGGCGCGACAGTCCGAGCAATTCTGCCTCGTCGGCAGCCTGCGCGGCCGGTGCGGCGGCGACTGCGGCCGGGCTTTCCGGCAGAGTGGTGCAGGCGGCAAGTCCCACCAAGGTAGCGACAGTCATCGTGCGGAATTTATTCATGGTCGCTGGTCCCTTTGGCCCTGTTCGTCACACCGTCACCCCCGCATCCACGAGAATCGTCTTGGTCTCCAGGAAATTCCAGATCCCCGCTTCGCCGCCTTCGCGGCCGATGCCCGATTGCTTGAACCCGCCGAACGGCGCGGTCCATTCCAGTTTCATGCCGTTCTGCGCCACTGCCCCGGTGCGGACCTTGCGGGCGATGTCGTAGGCGGCCTGCGGATCGTTGGTGAAGACGCTGCCGTTGAGGCCGAAACTGCTCTCGTTGGCGATGCGGATCATGTCCTCCTCGTCCTCCGCCGGGATCAGGCACAGCACCGGGCCGAAGATCTCCTCCTGCGCGATGCGGCTGGTGTTGTCGACATTGGCGAACAGCGTCGGCTCGATGTAATAGCCCTGGTTGAGATGCGCCGGGTCGCCCGCCGCCGGTGACCAGCGTGGCCCCGCTCGCCTTGCCGTCCTCGATATACATCTCGATCCGTTCGACGCTGGCGGCTGCATCGCCACCGGGCCGAGCTGGGTTTCGGGATCGTCGGGATCGCCGATCTTGACCCCTTGCATCACCCTGCGCAATCGCTTCGGCCAGCTCGTCATGCCGTGCGCGGGGCACCATGGCGCGGCTGAGCATGGCGCAGACCTGTCCGCTCATCACGGTGATGGTGTTGCCGAGAATTTGCGCGGCGGCCTCGATGGGGAAATCGTCGCGGATGATCGCCGCGCTCTTGCCGCCCAGTTCGAACGTGGCGCGGGTCATGTTGCTGCCGCAGACGCTGGCGATATGGCACCCGGCGGCGGACGATCCGGTGAAAGTGACCTTGTCGATCAGCTTGCGAATGGATCAGGTGATCGGCGGCATCGCGGTGGCTGGGGACCATGTTGACCGTGCCCGGCGGCATCCCGGCGGCGTGCGCGGCTTCGGCGAGGATATAGGCTTCCAGCGGGGTTTCGGGCGAGGGCTTCATGATGACCGTGCAGCCCGCGATCAGCGCGGTGAAGATCTTGCTCGCCATGATCGCGAAGGGCGCGTTCCACGGGGCGATGGCCACCACCACGCCGACGGGTTCATAGGCGAGCACCACGGTATCCACCGCCGCACCCTTGCGCTGTTCGGTAAAGGCGAAGCTGGCACCCTGCGCCGCCACCCCGCGCAGGCCCATCACCGCACCGCCGTGCATCGGCATGGCGGCGCTGGCGAGCCCGCCGACCTGCGCGGTCCAGGCCTCGGCCAGTTCGGGCACGCGCGGTTCGAGCAGATCGATCATCGCCATCAGCTTGGCCATCCGCTCCTGCGGCGGGGTGGTGGGCCAGGGGCCGTGATCGAAGGCATGGCGCGCGGCGGCGACGGCGGGTCCATGTCCGCATTGCCGGCCTCGGCCACGCGGGCGACAATTTCTTCGGTGGCGGGGTTCTCCACCTCGATTGCAGCCGCCCGAAAGCGGGGCGACCCATTCGCCGCCGATGTAGAGCTTGTCCGGATGCTGGATGGTTACGCCTTCGGGGGTCATGGTGTGTTTTCCTAGTAAGTTCGAAAGAATTGTCAGCGCCTGGCTGTCCAACAGGCAGGCCGCGCCGTTGCAGTTCCAGTTCGCGCTCACGCAGCGGTCCCTGCACCGAGATCAGGTAGGCCTGAATCATACGCACCTGCTCCGCATTCAGCCGGTCGGCAAAGCTGGGCATCCCGCTGCGGCACGAACAGGCCTTGCAGCACGATCTGCTCGAACCCGGCGTGGATGTTCGGCGCCATCCGCCGCAGATCGGGCAGCGGCGCGCGCGGCTGGTTCGAATGGCAGATCATGCAGTTTTCGGTGAACAGCGCGTTGCCCGTGGCCAGCATTTCCGGGCGTCACACCCGGCGAACTGCGCGGGCGGAGCGGGAGCTGGCTCAATCGGCGGCAGGTCGGCTGGCACGGGCACTTCGCCGCCGCCCAGCCGGAACACCAGCAAGCCGGTTGGCATTGCCCTTCGAATAGGCCGCCGAATAGCCGGGGACAAAGCCCCAGCCGCCGCCGCCCCAGCCGGTCTGCACCGCCACATATTGCACCCCGTCCACACTAGTAGGTCATCGGCGCGGCCATGATGGTGGAGCCGGTTTCGACCTGCCACAGCGCCTCACCCGTATCGCTGTCGCGCGCGAACACGCGTGCCGGCGGCATTGCCGTGGAACACCAGCCCGCTCTGCGGTGGCGAGCACGCCGTGGCGATCCTGCCAGCCGAGGCTATCGACGCTCCACTTGGTCTCGCCGGTCATCGGATCGATGGCGCGCAGCTGGCTGGAGAACGGCTGGTCATGCACCCATTGCCAGCTCGGCAGCGCGCTGGATCGCTTCGGCCATCGGCGGCGGCAGGCGTGTTAGCGGCAGCTTCCAGGTCCGAGGTGAAGATGATCGCCGGTGCCGGGATTGAGGAACTTCTCCTGATGCTCTGGCGGCGTGTTCGGATCGCCGGTGAGGAACAGCAGGTTGCCCATATCCAGCACATGCGCGAAATAGGTGTCCCGGCCGGGATCGTAGGCGGCGGGATACCAGTTGCGCGCTCCCGGAGAGCCCGGATAGACGATCTGCGGCCCGTCGCGGTAATCGCTGGTGGCGGGCGTCAGGTTGGGGCGCTGGGTTTCGTAGTTCCAGCCGTCGCCCAGTTCGTCCGCACCATCGGATTGGCCGCGATGCACCCGCCCGTCCTCGCGGTCGATCACGAAGAAGAAGCCGTTCTTGGGGGTGTGCAGCACCACCGGGCGGTGTCTCGCCGTCGACTTCGCGTTCGGTCAGGATCATCGGCTGGGTGGCGGTCAGGTCCCAGCTGTCGCCGGGGGTTTGCTGGATGATACCAGTTCATTTCGCCGCTGGCACGGTCCACCGCCACCAGCGAGCTGAGATAGAGATTGTCCCCCCCGCCCGGCGAGCGGACGTGGACGTTGATCGGATCGCCGTTGCCGGTGCCGATGATGACCTGATCGAACTGCGGATCGTAGGTGATCGCATCCCAGGCGGTGCCGCCGCCGCCGATATCCCAGCGCGATGTCTCGCTCCAGGTTTCCAGACGCCGCATCCAGCGCTTCGCTTTCCTGCGGCCCTTCGGCGGGATCGTGCGGCACGGTGAAGAAGCGCCACGCTTGCTCGCCGTCAGCCACCCGGTAGGCGGTGACATAGCCGCGCGTATCGTATTCCGCCCCGGCATTGCCGATCACCACCAGATCGCCCGCCACTTCGGGCGCGCCGGTGATGGTATAGGCGCGGGCGCGATCGGTGATGGTGTCGGTCTGCCACGCAATGCTGCCGTCGTCGGCGTTGAGCGCGTAGAGCATCCCGTCGAGCGCGGCGACGAACACCAGCTTGCCATTCGGTCCGTCGGCCACCGCGACGCCGCGATTGGCCCAGTCGCAGCAGGCCGAACGGGTAATCTGCATGTCCATTTCGGGGGTGAAGGTCCACAGTTCGCGGCCCGTGGTGGCGTCCAGCGCATAGACCCTGCCCAGATTGCCGCGGTGTACATCACCCCGTCGATCACCACCGGCGTGGCTTCCTGCACCCGTTCGCTGCCCAGATCGTATTCCCACGCCAGCCCCAGTTCGGCGACGTTTTCGGGCGTCGATCGTTTCCAGCCGGGAGAAATGGCTTCCCGCCCAGTCGCCGCCGGGATTGTCCCAGTTCTCGCCCGCGCCGTAGGTGGCGGTGTCGATGGAGGCAGGATCGAAGCTCTCGCCGCAGGCCGAGAGGGAAAGGCTGGCGGCGAGCGCAAAGGCCCACCCCCGGCCCCTCCCGCCAGCGGGAGGGGAAAAGAAGTTGCGGATCATTGCGGCCAAGCTCCCCTGTATTGTTCGCAGACAGATCGCAGCGAACGCGGCTTTCTCCCCGGTCACGTGCTCCACATCGTTGGAGGCGATATCCATGAACCCTTCGCGGATCGACTGGCCGAAAGTCACCATGCCCTCGCTCGCCCAGGGGATCGGACCGTAAGGATCGACATCCGCCGACTTGCGCGGCACGCCTAGTGAATTGAAATATTCGAACATGCCCTGCATCATCGACATCGTGCGACCGCAATCGGCTTGCCCGCCATGTCCGCCACCATCGCCATCGCATGCGGCAGCGTCCACAGGTCCGGCCCGGTCACGTCATAGGCCATGTTCTCGTGCCCGTCCTGCAGCAGCACCGCGACGGCGATGGCGATGCAATCGTCGCGGCTGACGATCGGCACGCGACCTTCGCCCGGCATTTTCCGGCTTGGTGCCAGCGGCCAGCGCCGGGATGGCCATCGCCGTGGCGACCGCTTCGGCATAGAGGCTGTTGCGCAGGAAAGTGTAGGCCACCCCAGATTGCTCCAGCAGCTCCTCGGTGGCGATATGATCGAACCCTTCGACCGAAGGGTTGCCCGGTTTGCGCGCACCGAGCAGCGAGGTGTAGACGATCTGCTTCACGCCCAGCCGCCTTGGCCGCCGCGATGGCATTGCCGTGCTGGCGCGGGCGCTGGCCGACCAGCGTGGTGGAAATCAGCAGCAGCTTTTCACCGCCCGCCATCGCTTCGACCAGCCCATCGGGCGAATCGAAATCGGCGGCGCGGACTTCGGCCCCGCGCGCGGCGAGATCGGCCAGCTTGTCGGTCGAGCGGCTGAGCGCGATGACCTGCGCCCCAGCATCCAGCAATTGTTCGGCGGCGGCGTGGCCAAACTGGCCCGATGCGCCCGATACGATGATCTTGCCCAAGTCTCTCTCCCGTCGGCAATCTGCGCGCGAGTCAGCCGCTCACGCTTTCGCCTGATCGTCGCAATCATAACGACTGTTACGATGAAGGCAATTGGATCATGACACCGTAAATCAGGCTCTGGCGCAGCAGTCTTTTGCTGCTAGACCATCGGGAATAACCGGGGAATCAAAGGGGGTATTAATGAAGTACAGGGCGATTTTGTCCGCCGCGATCATGGCAGGCGGGCTGCTGGCGGCACAACCGGCGCTGGCGCAAAAGGCGCAGGCCTATCCGGCAGTGTTCGTGCTGGGCGAAGAAGACGATGCGGAACTGCTCTCCTGCGGCACGTCCTACGCACAGGTAATGCGGACGGCGAGCGATGCATTCAGCGCGGCTGGCGCTCCCGTTGGCACCGAACAGATGGCGCTCGAACAGCAGGCGCTGACTTTCTACATCAATCTCAACATCGCCCCGATCGTGTTCGACGACGGGGAGGATACGGGATCGTGCTACGGCGCAGTGAACGTGCGGCTTTCGAGCTACTCCTTCGTCGCCGAGCCGGTGACTGGCACCAGCCGCTTTGCCACGCTGGCCTTCTGCATGGACGGCTTTACCTTCACCCTCACCCGCTCTTCGCTGCGCCGTTCGGTGGACCAGCAGGTGATCGAGAAGGTGCAAGGCTGCCTGAATGAATGGAACGGCTCGCGGGAGTAGGCCGCCGTCAGGCAGCGGTGGCGCGGGGCGAAGGTCCAGTCGATCGCATTGCCCCGCACTTCCAGTGCCACGCGGCTGTAGCCCGCTTCTTCGGCCACGTCCTCGAGCAGCACGGCATCGGCCTGCCGGGTGACTCCGCGCACCAGCAGCGGGCGGCTGGCGAACAGCTCGCGGGCGAAGCGGATGCGGTCCCCGTCAAGGGCCAGCGGCGCGCGGCCCTCAGCGCGCGCAAGGGCGGCGAATTCGCGACCCGCCGCCAGCATGGGATCGTGCACCAGCACCGCCGCGCCGTGATAACCCCAGCGCCACGAAGCCAGCCCGGAAGCCAGCGGAACCGCCGCAGCGCCCGCCAGCACGCCTCTGCGCGAGACCTTCATTGTGCCACCTCATGCGGCCCGGCGGCGAGATAATCGGCAATCGCCTGCAATTCTTCATCGGTCACTTCGCCGCGCGGAATAGCGGGCATATTGCCAATGCCCTTGCCGCGCCGCGAGCACCACATAAGGCGCGGCGAGATTGTCGCGCGCTTCGAGCAGCGCCACTTCCCGCGTCCGGGCGAGCAGGCCGGTGCCCATGCCGTTGGGCGCGTGGCACATGACGCAATGCTCGACATAGAGCGCCTCGCCCGCCTGTCGCCTCGGGCGCTGCGCGAGCGTGACCGGCTGCGGCATCGGCGGCGGGCCGCAGCGCGCCGTTCGCGCCTCTTCCTGCTGCGCCACTGCGGCGGAGCAGCCCGCCAGCAAGCTCATCGCCAAGCATAGCAAATCCGCTCATGCCCAAAGTCATCATGCCCTGCGCTCCTGCCTGCAGGCGCTGCCCCAGATGCCGCTCTTCCCCGGCGCGATAATGCCATTGGGATCGAGTGCATCTTTCACCGCCTCGTTCATCCGCCGCAGCGCGCCACCGCCAAAATCATAGCTCCCTGCGACAAGGTCCATGTAATCCAGATGAGTCGCGGTATTCGCCATACCCTTGCGCCTTGGCATCGGCCACCAGCGTGCGGAAGAACGGATCGACCCGCGCCATCATTGCCGGATCGTCCTTGTTGAAGATCATCGCGTTGACATTGGTCAGGTGCCGTTCGCCAAAGGCAAAGCTGCCCTGATAATCCATGCCGTATTCCTGATAGCGGGCATAAGTGCGGCGGAACTGCGCCAGCGCGGTGTCACCATCCTGCGGGATGATCGGACTGAAAAGCCGATATGCCCGCCGCGCCCGCCATACCAGTTGACGTTCTGCATCGGGAAGGTCATCGGCGTGCCGGTCCAGCCGGTATATTCCATCGGTTGCCCGCGCACGCCATTGGTCGGCGGACCGACAATCGGCCCCGCCGCGCCGATGGCATCGTTGAGCACGCGGTAGGCCGCGCGGTTGACATCCTCACGCCCGTACAGCCGCAGCGAAACGCCCCACCAGCCGATGTTGAACTGGCGGCGAATCGCATCGATCACATGTCCGAAATCGCGCCGGGCTGATCGGTCCACTGGTCGCGCGTGGTCAGCACGGCGGCGGCGCGCATCCAGTTGCCGATGCTGGGGGATTGCGTGAGCATCCGCTCGCGCCGCAGCGGCGCGATGTGTATCGACCATCACCTTCAGATCTTCGGGCCGGTCGAATTCGACATCCATGCCCATCAGGCTTTCGGGCTCGGGCATCAGCCACATGCCCATCTTGGTGACGATCCCGAAGTTCGATTGCACGAACATCTGGTCCCACCCCGGCCCGAAGCCGAACGGATAGGCCTGCCAGGTCGGCGCATTGCTGAACGCGCCCATGCCGGTGCGCACCACTTCGCCATTGGCCAGCACCACTTCCAGCCCGCAGATGTTCTTGGTGTGCTCGCCATAGGGGGTGTAGCCCACGCCCCGGTCGAGCGCATTGCCCATCACCTAGCCCCAGGAGTTGCCGGGAGTGCTGAAGCCAGTAGGGCAGGTTGTTGCGCTGGATGTAATCGTAGAGATCGTAGAACCCCACGCCGGGTTCGAGCAGCACGGTGCCGTGCTCGGCATCGAATTCGATGGCCTTCATGCGGGACAGGTCCAGCACCACGCGAGCCCGCCAGCACCGGCGCGGAGCCGCCGTAGCCAAGGTTCTTGCCGCGCGCGATCGGGAACAGCGGCAGGCGATACTGGTTGGCGATCCGCAGCACCGCCTGGATTTCCTCGACCGTATCCGGCGCCACCGCGCCCGCCGGATGGTGCCCGGCATCGTCCACCGCGAACTTGTCGCGATAGGAGCGCTGGTCGAGCGCGTCGAAAAAGACCTTGTCCGAACCCAGCGCGGCTTCGAGCGCGCGGCGCGCTTCGTCCAGCCTTGCGGCGCTCATCCCCGGTGCCAGCGCGTCTTGCGCCATTTCGCCTCTCCCATGACTTTAACGGTCGTTACTTTTCCGCTAGCGGTGACGGAAGTCAAGCGAAGGGGAGATCGCTGCGTGCCGACAAGGGCAGAACTTTACGCCGTCTTGGATGCCTATCTGGCCGCGCTGGCCGCGCGCGATCCTGCGCTGGCGCCGCTGGCGGACGAGGTGTTCAACACCGAAAACAATGTCCGCCTCGCGGTGGGGGACGGGCTGTGGAACACGGTCACCGCGCGCCACGCATACGAGCTGCGGTTTGCCGAGCCGGAAGCTCGGGCAGGTGGCGCTGTTCACCGCGGTGGAGGAGACCGACGCGCTCAATCCCGTGCTGCATCCGGCTGGAGGTGACCGATGGCGCGATCACCGGGATCGAAACCGTGGTGGCGCGCAACAAGGATGAGGGCTTTCCGTTCGGCCCGCAGCATTTCGAGCGCCGCGCGGTGATGGAGGATATGCTGATCGAGCCAGCCGACAGGGAAGAACTGGTGCGCGTCGCCAATGGCTATTTCGACACCATCGAGCGCAACGACGGCACCATCCGCACCAAATTCTGGCCGCAGTGCAACCGGGTCGAGAACGGCGTGCAGACCACCAACAATCGCCGATTTCCCGCTGCCGGTCGCACGGCTGGGGTGCGAGGAGCAATTCGCGCTCGGCTGGTATCGCTATGACGACGAACTGCGCGCCCGCCGCTTCCCGCTGGTGGACCGCGAACGCGGGATCGTGCTCGCCTATGGCTTTATCGACCATTCGGGCAGGCTGGGCGATTACACGCTGACCGACGGCACACCCGCGAAAAGCCCGGTGCGCCGCCCGCACAGCTATTATCTTGCCGAAGCGTTCCGCATCCGTGACGGTGCCATCGAAGCGGTGGAAGCCGATTTTCTGACTGTGCCGTACAGAATGCCGTCGCCGTGGGATGGGTGATGACAAAAATCCCCCTCCCGCTGGCGGGAGGGGTTAGGGGTGGGAATGACAAGTAACACCGCAGTCGCTGGACAGGCCCACCCCCGGCCCCTCCCGCAAGCGGGAGGGGAGAAGATATGAACACTCGCAAAATCCTCGCGCTCATCCTGCTCGGCGGGGTGTTCGTCATGGAGGGGTTCGACATTGCCGCCATGGGCATCGCCGTGCCCCGGCTGGAGGGCGCGCTGGGAATGGCTCCGGCCAGTTTCGGCTGGGTGCTGACCGGCATCCTCGTGGGCCTTGGCGTCGGCGGGGCGACGCTGGCGCCGCTGGGGGACCGGTTCGGACGGCGCGCGCTGATCGTGGCGGGGTGCCTGGCAACCGGCCTGTTCACGCTGGCCACCTCCACCGCCGCCACCCCCACCACGTTCCTGATCTGGCGCTTCCTGACCGGCTTTGCGCTGGGTGCCTGCCTGCCCAATGTCAGCGCGCTATCGCAGCGAGATCGCCCCGCAGCGGCTGCGCGCGACGGTGATGGCGCTGGTTTCGGCGGGAATTCCGATCGGCCTGTTTCTGGCGGGAGAACTCGCCCCGCGAATCATTGCCGCGTGGGGCTGGCAGGGCCTGTTTTACGTGCCCGGCGGGCTTGCCGTGCTGCTGGCCGGGGTGCTGTGGCTGGTGCTCGACAGGCGGCGTTCCTGCCAGCGCCGCCAATCAGGGCAAGCGCGAAGCGGGGGCCAAGCTGCCGCAACTCATGCTGTTTTCCGCGCCGTGGGCGTTCCCCTTCGCGGTGTTCGCCGGAATGCTGGGGCTGAACGCGCTCAATCTCTATCTGCTCAATTCGTGGCTGCCGACAGTGCTGCCGCAAGCGGGCATGACGCTGGATCATGCCGCGCGGGTGGCGGGGCGAGCCAATCTGGCGGGCCTCGCCATCGGCATCGGCGTTCAGCGTGCTGGTCGACAACTGGCGCAAGGGCCCGGCGCTGATGCTGATGTTCGGCGCGATGGCGGCGAGCTTCGCTGCGATCTGGCTGACCGCGCCCGACCACACGCGCTGGGCACTGCTGCTGATGGTCGGCGTGGGCGGAGCCAATGCGGGCGGGATGGTGCTGCCGGGGCTGGCGGCGCACCTGTTCCCGGCGCGGCTGCTGTCCTCGGCGGTCGGCATGGGCGTGCTGGTGGCACGGCTGGGCGCTTTTGCCGGGCCGCCGCTGGGCGCGGCGATGATCGATGCCGAAGTGCCCGCGCAGACCTTCCTTGGCGTGGCGGCGATCCCGGCGATGGCCTGCGTGCTGGTGGCGCTGCTGGTGGGGAGAGCTTTGCTGGTAAAGGCGCGGGTGGAAGCGTAGTCGTCACTCGCTTGCACGCGCAAGCCGGAGAACAAGCATGAGCCGACTGCGCACGCACACCGAAGCCCACGCGGTATCCCGGATCGGCTGGCTGCGCGCGGCGGTGATGGGGGCGAACGACGGCATTGTCTCGACCGCCAGCCTGATTGTCGGGGTCGCTTCTGCCGATGCGGATCGCAATGCGGTGCTGGTGGCGGGGATGGCGGCGCTGATTGCCGGGGCCATGTCGATGGCGGCGGGCGAATATGTCTCGGTCAGCTCGCAGGCCGATACCGAAAAGGCCGATCTGGCGCGCGAACGGCAGGAGCTGGCCGAGCTGCCCGATGCCGAATTCGAAGAGCTGGTGCCGGATCTACGAGGCGCGCGGCGTATCGCGCGAGACGGCGATGGAAGTCGCCCGGCAGATGACTGCCAGCGATGCGCTGGCCGCCCATGCGCGCGACGAACTGGGGATTTCGGAAACCACCACGGCCCGCCCGATCCAGGCGGCGATGGCCTCGGCACTGACCTTCACCGCCGGCGCTGCCGCCCCGCTGATCGTGGTGCCGTTTGTTGCGGCTAACCTGCTGGTGCCGGTTGTGGGGCTGGTCTCGCTGGCTTGCCTTGTCGCGCTTGGCGCACTCGGCGCACGGGCTGGTGGCGCGCCGCTGTGGCCGTCGGTGCTCAGGGTGAGTTTCTGGGGCGTGTTGGCGATGGTGGTGACGGCGGCCGTGGGCAAGGCCTTCGGTGCGGTGGTTGGCTGACTGCAATCAGCTCGCCAAGCGGATCAGGGCGATAGCTGGAACCAGCAGGGCTGCCAGAAACAGCATCCCGGCCAAAATCCCAACGACCGGACCGTAACGATCCCAAATTGACGTCACGAACCATTCGAAGGCCAGCCGCACTGCCTCGTCAATCACGGCTTGAAATCCAGCCCGCCGGTCCGCTCGGCAAAGCGCCATCCCTCATCGGTCAGCACGCAGCGATCCACGAACGTCCCGACCAGCGGCGATTTCGCGTCCTGCACCGGCAGCCCCTCCGCCACGGCATCGCCCATATAAAGCACGATCACGCTCCGCGCCTGCGCCTCGCGCTCGCTCACCACATCGACCAGCACATTCGCCATCACGTGCCGCTGCGCACGCGGCGGGCGGGCGGTGAAGCTGGCGAGGATGGCCTCCCGGCCCACTATCGGCTCGCCTCCGCTCGGGCGGCGGAACACCGCGTCCTCGGTGTAGAGAGCGGCGCAGGCAGCCCAGTCCTGCGCGTCACTGGCCCAGACATAGGCGTGGATCAGCCGCGTCACATCGGCTTCGATCGCGCGGCGCTGCTCGTCAGTCATCAGCGGGCTTGGTCCGTTCGAGAAAGCGCGAATTGCCCGCTTCATCGGTCGCATCGAGCCGTTCGATCAGCCGTTCGACGATCTGTTCGAACCCTTCCAACTCGTCCTGCGCCAGTTTGCCGAACAGGTAATGCGCCACCGTTTCGGTCTGCGGGCGCATCAATTGATAGAGCCGCTCGCCTTCCGCCGACAGCGAAAGCCACTTGCGGCGGCGATTGGCCTCATCCGGCTGCACCACCAGCCGCCCGTGCTTTTCCAGCGTGGCCACCGCACGGCTCACGCTCATCGCGTTGACCCCGGTGACGTCCGCCACTTCATGGCTCGCCGTGCGCCCCAGCGCGCCGACCGTCATCAGCAGGCGGAATTCGTTGATGCTGATCTTGTGCCGGTGCGCCAGATGGGTGGAGAACGGCGCCATCAGCCGGTTGGTCAGCTTCAGCAAGCGGTGCAGCAGCACCACCTCGCGATCTTCCGCCAGATGCAGGCTGCGGCTCACGTCCGCATCGGCGATACCGCCCGTGTCTTCCACCCCCACCCAAATTTCTCCTGCTTGATGCGCGTCAAACCTGCGCGCTTGCACTGACTGTAACAACCGTTAGCGTTATCGCCAACAAAACCGAAATCGAGAATCGCAAAGAGGATATTCACATGGGAGCTTTCCCGCAAACCTTGCACTTCATCGGCACCAACACGCCAAGGCAGGAAGAGTTCTCGCTTACCGCGCTGGAAGTGGAGGGCACGATACCCGCCGCCATCGACGGCGCTTTCTTCCGCGCCGTGCCCGACAATGCGCAGGTGCCGATGTTCGACGATGATATCGCGCTCAACCACGATGGGATGGTGGCGCGGTTCCATTTCCGTGAGGGTCAGGTGGATTATGCGACAAAGTACGTCGCGACCGAGCGGTATCTGGCCGAAAAGCGAAGCGGGCCGCGCGCTGTTCGGGCGCTATCGCAATCCCTTTACCGATGATCCCTCGGTCGCGGGCAAGGACCGCACGCTCGCCAACACCACCCCGGTCTGGCACGCCGGACGGCTGTTCATGACCAAGGAGGACGGGCGCGGCTACGAGGTCAATCCGCACACGCTGGAGACGGTGGGCAAGTGGGACTACGACGGGCAAGCTGCGCTCCGAAACCTTCACCGCCCATCCGCGCATCGACCCGGTCACCGGCGAGATGTTCTTCTTCGGCTACGAGGCGGGCGGGCTGTGCAGCCTCGATGTCGCCTATTGCATTGCCGATGCAGAGGGCAATCTGGTGCAGCGAACAGTGGTTCGATCAGCCCTATTGCTCGACCATCCACGATTTCGTCATCACCGAGAATTACGCGATTTTCCCGCTGTTCCCGACTTTGGCGGACCTTGAGCGGATCAAGGCGGGCGGCGCGCACTGGGCGCATCATCAGGACTTGCCGAGCTGGCTGGGGATCATGCCGCGCTATGGCGACGTCTCCGAAATGCGCTGGGTGCAGGGGCCGGTGGGGGTCTCGTGCTTCCACGAGGTCAATGCCTTCGAACAGGGCGGCACGGTGCATGTCGACCTGTGCCTGACCAATTCCAACGCCTTCCAGTTCATGCGCGAGGCGGGCGGGATCGATATCCCGCAGCAGGCCTTGCAAGGCGCGCTGACCCGCTGGAGCGTGGACATGAGCGCGGAAGAACTGGCGATCGCAGAACGCCCGCTCGGCCCGCCGGGAGACCTGTGCCGGGTGGAGGATGCCGTGCAGGGCCGCGCCTATAACCGCGCGTGGTATCTCAGCATGAACCCGCAGGCGAAAGGCCCGCCGATGCTGGGCGGGCCGGTGGGCGCGAATTTCAACGCGCTGCTGCGGATCGAGCCGGAGACGGGGCGGTTGGCGCTGATGGAAGTGCCTCCCGGCGCGGCGATCAGTGAACCGGCGCATGTGCCCTCGCCCGATGCCGGGCATGGCGGCTGGTTGCTGTGCGTGATCGATGTGCCCAACGGCCCCCGGGTGCGGGTGATCCGTCCGATTACCTCTCCGAACTTTGGGTGATCGAGGCCGATGCGGTCGAACGCGGCGCGCTGGCCAAGGTCAAGCTGGGTCGGCCCCTGCGCAGCCAGGTGCATGGAACGTGGGTGAGCCGGGAAAAGCTGGCAGCGAGCAGGGTTGGAGCATAAGGCAATGACCCACTCCTTTGAAATGAAGGGGAGGATGTGGCACTGCGGGTCACGCTCATCGGGGAGAGGGGCATGAGGATAGCATTGACAGCGGCACTGGCACTGCTCGCCACCCCTGCTTTCGCGCAGGAGCCGAGTACGCAGCAGCAGCTCGAAGCCCGCTTCGAGGCTCCGCCACCCGGCTGGACCATGCCGCGCACCCAGTGGGGCGATCCGGATCTGCGCGGCACCTGGCCGGTCGATTACCTTGGCCGTACCCCGCGCGAACGGTCCCCCGCACTTGGCGAGCGGGCCTTTCTGACCGAGGAGGAATATGCCCGCGCCTTCGCCAGCGCGCAGGGCGATCTGGAGCGCTATGCCGAGGAAGACCGCGCCAATCTGATGGCAATGGGCCACTGGGCCGAATTCGGCCATCCGCTGCGGCAGAGCAGCATGGTGACCGAGCCCGCCAATGGCCGCTATCCGCCGCTCACCCCTTATGGCGAGCAGCTTCGCGCCGGTGATCGCACCAGCTGGAACACGCAGGTGTTCGAGACGATGGACGACTTCGGCATCTTCGATCGCTGCCTGACGCGCGGGATGCCGGGATCGATGCTGCCGGGGGCCTACAATGGCGGGATTGAAATTTTTCAGTCGCCCGGACTGGTGGCTATCAGGCTGGAAATGATCCACGAAACCCGGCTGGTCCATCTCGACGGGCGCGCGCCGCCGCCCGCCAGCGTGCAGTTCGATCTCGGCTATTCGGTGGGACACTGGGAGGGCGAAACGCTGGTGATCGAAACCACCAATTTCCGCCCCGGCATGGCGATGGGCCCGGCCCCCAATTCGGAGCAGCCTGCACATCACCGAACGCCTCACCCTGCGCAATCCGCAGCAGATCCATTATGAAGCCTGGGTGCGCGATCCGCTGGTGATGGAGGGCCATTACAAGATCGACGTGCCGTGGCTGCGCGAAGACGATTACGGCATGTTCGAATATGCCTGCCACGAAGGCAATGTGCAGATCAGGGGCTATATCACCGCCACCAGCCCTCGCTTTGCCGCAGAGCGGGAGGCGGCGTGGGTGGCGCAAGGGGCGGAGCCCGGAGAAGGAGAACCCGTTCGATGAAATGGCTTTATCACATCAGCCGGGTGATTTTCGGCGGCTGGTGGGTGTTTTCGGGAGTGATGCCGTTTATCGATCCGGCGTGGCAGCCGATGGGGCAGGAACAGGCGGCGCAGGATTTCACCCACGCGATGATCGATTCCGGGCTGATGACCTGGGTCAAAGTGGCGGAGATCGTGCTCGGCCTGCTGATCCTCGCCAACCGCGCGATGCCGCTGGCGGTGATCGCGATTGCGCCGATCAATTTCGTGATCGTCTACTGGAATTTCGTGCTCGACGAGGGCGTGATCGAATATGTGTTCGGGGCGCTGACGGTGCTCTTCAACGCCGTGCTGGCATGGCCGTGGCGGCACGATTACGCGCGGCTGTTCGTCTGGCGCGGAAAGCCAGAATACGCACTGTTTGTCGGCTAAGCGACTGAAGACTCCCCTCCACTTCAGGGGAGGGGTTGGGGGTGGGGTCTCTCCTCCCGCCTCAGATTTGCTTTAGCCGGACAGACCCCACCCCAACCCCTCCCCTGAAGGGGAGGGGCTTTTTTGGTCAGGCCGCTTTCTTGGTCAGCGCATTGGCCAGATATTCGGACGCGATGCCGAACAGCGCGCCGATCACGATGGAGGCGATTGCGGGCACAGCCGCCTGCACCGGATCGAGGTCGCCGTCGCCCGCCATCAGGAAGGTCGCCCCGGCGACCGAGGCAAAACCGTAAACACTGGCGGGAATGGTCGCCAGCAACGGAATTTTGCTCGCAAGGCAGATGACGAAGGCACCCAGCCCGACCGCCACCGGCGCGGCGAATTCGTCCAAGGCCCGCAAGCGGACCCATGAAGCCAAGGATCGCTGCCACGCCCACCAGCGCGCCGAAGCTCATCCCGACAATCGCCGTCGTCATGCCCTTCACCCCGCCGCCCGAATGGAAGTGGCAGCCCCAGGCGACGAACGAAATCCACACCAGACCGGGCAGGAATTCCGCCAGCACTCCGCCGAACAGCCAGGTATCGAGAATGGCAAGCAGGCCCACCGATACGGCAAGCGCAAGATATGCAGTCATTGTTGTTCCCCTCTCCAAAGCGCGGCCTCTGCGGGCCGCTGGAATGGCAGACTAAGTCAACTTGCGCGAATGTCCATAGGGAGGGAATTGCCCTGTGGACTTGTCTTGCGCGGCGGACAGGCGCAATCTCGCGGCAACAAGGGGAGAGGGTGATGCGAATGAAAATGATCGGTGCAATGTGTGCCGCGATGCTGCTGGCCGGGTGCAATCAGACGGCCGCGGGGGTTGATGCGGAGACTCAGGCGATGCTGGACCGGGTGGCGATCGAGGACATGGTGGTGGAATACTATGCCCATCTCGGCAGCGGCGATGCCGGGGCCTTCGACGACTATTTCACCGAGGATGCGGTGTTCGACGTGAACGGCAATATTGCCACCGGCCGCGACGAGATCGAGGCGCTGTATGTCGCGATTGGCGAGAATCCGACTAGTGCTTCCAACGGCGGCGGACCATTCCGCATGGTGCTGTCCAATCCGGTGATCGAGGTCGATGGCGACACCGCACTGGCCAGCTTCGTCTGGACCGGGAATGCGCAATCCCGGAGATCGGCGCGCCGCCGGTGATCGACGAACAGGGCCGCGAGTTTGATCGGCTGGTGAAAGTGGACGGGACATGGAAATTCGCCCACCGCGTGGTCATCGCCGACTCTGGCCTGCCGGAGGGACAGTACCCCAACTACACGCCGCGCGCTGACTTCGGCTTGGAGGACCTGGCTCCGTAACGCTCAGGTCAAAGCATAATACCGCAGCCGATTCCCGTCGCTCTTGCGCTCGCCCACGCCGATGAAAACGTGCTTGGTCAGCCAGTCGTGCTTGCCCGCCGCGCATTCGAAGGTGGTCTGGCTGCGCAGGTAGTATTCCTCGTGCGGCACCGGCGCGCCGCCGTTGAAGGCCCAGTCGCGCAGCCGCACCATCGTGTCGGGCTGGCGGCCCCAGAGGAAGCCGCGGTTTTGCAGCATGATGATCGTGCCGTCATCCTCCTCCAGCAAGTAGCGCGCATCGAGGCAGGAGACATCGTCGCCGCGCCAGTAGGCATAGTCGCCGCCCGATCCGGGGATCGCCTTGCCCTTCAGCAGCGGCCCTTCGAAAGTGCCGCCCTTGACCAGCACGGCTGTGCGCATCCCGCCGCCCGATCCCGGCAACGGAGCCATCGAATAGACTTCGGGAAATTGCAGTCGCACTTCCATCACCATTTCGAGGCGCGGATTGTCGAGCGCGCTGAACGGCGCAGTGAACGGGGTGGTGTCGGAAAACTGGCTCATGCTTACCTCAGTTCGATCAGTCCGCCGTCGACGAACAGGTTGGCGCCGGTGATGAAAGCGGCATCGTCGCTGGCGAGGAACAGCACCGCCTTGGCCACTTCGTCGGCCTCGCCCATTCGGTGCATCGGGATATTGGCGATCATCATGTCCTTGAGTTTCGCCACGTCATCCTCGCTCATGCCCGGATTGCGGTGCAGCAGCGGGGTGTCGATCGGGCCGGGGCTGACCACGTTGACGCGGATGCCGTGCGGCACCAGTTCCTTGGCGAACACTTTCATCGCCATGTAGCAGGCCGGCCTTGGCGGCGGCATAGGCGGCATTGCCTTCGAGCGCCCCGTGCGCGCCGATGCTGCCCGTCACCACCACGCTGCTGCCCCGCCCCAGAAGCCGCCGCGCCTTTTGCAGGGCGAACACGCAGCCGCGCAGGTTAATCGCATGGACATGGTCCCACGCCTCCTCGGTTATCCCCTCGAGCGGGGCGAAGCCGCCGACCCCGGCGTTGATGTAGAGTACGTCGATCCGGCCGTCGGTTCCCTCGATCTGACGCACTACCCCCTCGGTAGCCAAAGGATTGGCGATATCGGAGGAGTATCCGGTCGCCCCGGAAACTGCACTCACGGCGGCACTGATCGTGTCCTCGTCGCGCCCGGTGAGGTGGACCTTGGCACCCTCTGCCGCAAAGGCCTTGGCGGCGGCGAGCCCCATCCCGGAGTTGCCACCGAGGACGAGGACGATCTTCTTTTCAAACCGCATCTTACCCTCCATCAGAACACCGAAAGCGGGTTCTGCCGCGCCGGGTCGACATCCTGCATCACGTCCCAGTGCTCGGCGATCAGGCCGTTCTCGACCCGGAAAATGTCCATCACCGCAAATCCCGGATCGCCCGCGTGGCGGATCACGTGGTAATGCAGGGTCACATGATCGCCATCGACAAAGGCGCGGTGGAGTATCTGCTCGGCTTCGCCCGGCTGGCCGCGCGCCCAGTCGAGAAAGCCCTTCAGCGCCTCACGCCCCGGCTGCACGTGCTGGTGATGCTGCACGTAATCGGGCGAAATGTATTCATCCACGCGGCCACTATCGAGTGGGACGAGGACGTTTTCGAACATCGCCACCACCAGATCGAGATTGGCCTGCTCTTGCTGCCGTGCGGCTCATCGTTCCTCTCCCTCTTGCGACAATGCTAACGCCCGTTACGATGCAGGGCAAGCAGGAGAGCACCCATGACTCGCGAAGATTACGACCGCTACGCAGCAGCCTTCAACGCCCGCGATTACGATGCCGTGTTCGATTTCTACGCCGAAGAGCCGGACTTGGCCTTCTTCGGGATCACCATCCGCACGCGGGAGCAATTGCGCGCCTTCTACACCTTCCTGCATTCCTACGTTCGCGAGACCATAGTGGTGGAGAAATTCGCCGCTTCGGATGAACTGGCAGCAGTGGAGGGGGTGATCCGGGTGGAGGCGTTCCGCGAACTGACCCGCGAGGCATTGGACGCGCAAGGTCTCCAGCAATTCTTCCCGATTGCTGAGGGCGAAGTGCAGGAAATGCGGCAGTATATCCATTACCATCTGGAAGCCGGGAAGATCAAAAGCGTGGGCTGCGCGATCGTCCCCTGACTGCGCACGAATTCACCCTTGCGGATATTTCGTATATGTGAAATAGCGCGAGGATGATCAAGACTTCCCACGTCGGCAGCCTCCCGCGCGGCCCCGAACTTGTCCCGCAATTGCTCGCCCGCGACAAGGGCGATCCCTATGACGAGGCCGAATTCGACCGGCTGGTGCAGGCCGCCATCGACGATGCCGTGGTCAAACAGGTCGCGGCGGGCGTTTCCGTTGTCAGCGACGGGGAAATCGGCAAGGTCGGCTATTCGACCTATATCATCGAGCGGCTTTCCGGCTTCGGCGGCCACACCCCGCGCAAGCCCGCCAAGGACCTGGCCGAAGTGCCCGAACTGGCGCAGAAGCTGGCGCACATCATGGGCGCGCAGGAATTCACCCGCGCTTCCGCCATCGACAAGGTCGAACTGGTCAATCTCCAGCCGCTGCATGACGATATTCGCCGCTTCCGACTGGCGCTGGACCGGCACGGCGAAGGCGTCGAATCCTTCATGAATTCGGCCAGCCCCGGCCTCATCACCGCTTTCCAGCCGAACCAGTATTACCCCAGCCACGAAGCCTATCTCGCCGATCTGGTCACCGCGATGCGCCCGGAATACGAAGCGATTGCCGAGGCCGGGTTCCAGCTCCAGCTCGATTGCCCCGATCTGGCGATGAGCCGCCACACCGGCTATCAGGACATGAGCGACAAGGAATTCATCGCCGCGATCCGCGCCAACGTCGATGCGCTGAACGAGGCGACCGCGAATATCGCGCCCGACCGGCTACGGATGCACATCTGCTGGGGCAATTACGAAGGCCCGCACACCCACGATATCCCGCTGGAGGAAATCATGGACGTGATCCTCGCCGCGCGCCCCGCCACGATCCTGTTCGAAGCCGCCAACCCGCGCCACGAACACGAATGGGCGGTCTGGGCCAAGGCCGATCTGCCCGCAGACAAAATTCTCGCGCCGGGGCTGGTGGATACCTGTTCCAACTATGTCGAAACCCCCGAACTGATCGCCCAGCGGATCGAACGCTTTGCCGCCATCGTCGGCAAGGACCGGGTGATCGCCAGCACCGATTGCGGCTTCGGCACCTTTGCCGGTTACGGCAAGATCGATCCGAAAGTGGCCTGGGCCAAGCTCGCTGCGCTGCGCGCCGGGGCCGATATCGCCGACGAGCGGATCGGCTGATGGTGGCGGGCGGGCCTCTTTCCCCGGCGGCCAGTTCCTCGGTCAAATCGGCCACCCGCACGCTCGACATCATCGAATATGTGGTGGCCGCGGGCCGCCCGCTGGTGGCGCAGGAAATCGCCACCGCGCTCGGTATCCCCGTCTCCAGCCTGTCCTACCTGCTGGCCACTTTGGTGGAGCGCAAATACCTGCAACGCGATGCGCGGCGCTATTCCGCCGGGCCGGGACTGGCGCGGCTGCAAAGCCCGCGCGGCGGCTACAGCCTGGCCGAACGGGTCGCGCCGCTGGTGCGCACGCTGCGCATCCAGCTCGACGAGACCACCAGTTTCTTCATCCGCCACGATTGGGAGATCGAGGCGCTGGTGACCGAGAGTTCCGAACAGGCGCTGCGTTATACAGTGCCGAGCGGCCAGCGGCTGCCGATGCACGCTTTAGCAGGCGGCAAGGCACTGCTCGCAGCGCTGCCCGATGACGAGCTGGACCGATATTTCGCCGAAAGCACGCGCCAGACGTTCACCGAGGCGACGATCACCGATGAGGCGGCACTGCGCCGCCAGCTCGCCGAAATCCGCAAGACCGGGTTCGCCAGCACCGAGGACGAATTTTCGCGCGGGATCGTCGGCACGGCGCGGGTGGTGACGATCGACGGGATGGCCGTTGGCTCGCTCTCGGTCGCGGTGCCCAGGGTGCGTTACGATACCGCACTTGATGGGCGCATTTGCGACCTTCTCGACAAGACTGCGGCGCTACTCGAAGAAGCCTAGGCGGGTGCCGATCTAGCGCCCGCCCCGGCCTGAAGTACCGCCGCCCCAGCCCGAAGAGTTACCTCCGCCCCAGCCGCCGCCACCACCGTTACCGCCGCCGCGACTGGACGATCCGCCGCCATTTGACCCCGAAGAACCACCGCCATTAGACCCAGATGACCCGCCGCCGTTCGACCCTGAAGAGCCGCCGCTTGAAGAAGCCGAAGTCCCGCCAGATGTCGTCGTGCTCGAAGTTCCGCCAGACGACGTGGTGCTCGATGTGCCGCCCGATGTAGTCGTGGTTGACGATGTAGTCCCGCCTGATGAACTGCCACCCGATGAACCGCCACCACTGCCTCCGCCGGAGGCTTCACTACCACAATCCAGCAAGTTCAGATCCGAGCTGTTGGTAATATCGTTGTTCTGCCGCCCGCGCACGTTGAACGCGCTTTCATGATAGATCGTTTCGTCGATGATCATATAGCCAGTGTCGATAAGTGGCTGATAGGTATAGGAAACTTCCACAACCATCACCGCCGTTCCGGCAGCGGAGGTTATTTCATTGCCTGTCGCACCCATGCCGGTTTCCATCGAATTATCGTCACGCCCGTCGCCTTCGACGCCATAGGCCGATGGAACATCGAGATCGCCCCAGCAGCGCTGCCAGTTGATCATTTGCCCTGCATCGCTGCCGGACATGCCATTGGGCTGCAAGGACGAGAGGACGATGCGGCCGTTCGCGCCAAAATCGATCGGCATCCCGATCACTTCAGCCCCGGCAAACACCTCGTAGACATTGGCCTCGTCAATCCCGGTGGTCACGCGGCCGGCATTGTCCGCCACGGTCATGGCGATCTGGTTCACCCGCAGATGAGACAGCGCATAGTTCGCCAGTTCCAGCCCGCCCAGGATCAGCAGCAACAGCACCGGCGCGGCGAAGGCGAATTCGATGAAGGCCAGGCCTCGTTCGTTGCGGGCTAGGCGACGCAGGAAAAAGGCGCTGAACTTCATGGAATTTCTCCGCATACCACTGGTGGCGTAGCCTGTGCCCCCCATGGCTGATTGCGCACGGCGGTTTCGGCCCGCAGCACATATTCCGATCCGCCACCCAGGAAATTGGCCAGCGGCACCAATGCATCCATCGTCAACGTGGCCTCGTAGAACACCACATCGTTCGAGCCGCCGCGGCCATCGCGTCCGGTATCAAAATCAAACTCGCCATTCTCGTTGAGGTCGGAAAAGCAATCGCCTTCCTCCTCGTCATAAATTCCGTCCGAATTGTTGTCGGTAACGAGCTTCTCGGGATTGCCGATACCACTGAAATCGTAAAAATTGCTTTGCGTGACCTCCAGCGTGTATCCGGGCGTGGCCACCGAACCGACCTGATTGGCCATGGCATCCTGCACCCGTTCCTCCAGCGTATCGCCTGTCCCTGAAATGTCCGGCGATTGCACTGATGCAGCGCGGGCAGAATCGGTCAGCGCGCCTTGCAGCACGGCGGTAACATAGCTGCGGTGGCCAAAATCAAACCCGGCCAGAAGGATCAGGATCAGCGCCGGGGCAATCAGGGCGAATTCGACCATGGTCGCGCCCCGATCGTCCGTCCGCAGCTTCAGCGGAAGGCGCAAGCGCCCGATCACCGGGTCAGCCTCAGATTGCCAATGCCTTGGCCGATCTCTTCGAAGATCGTTTCCAGATCGGAACCGTCGCTGGTGTAGAAATGCGCTTCGCTGGTGGCACAGGGCTCGATATCGTCGGTATCGACCACGTCGAGCGCGATCACCCAGATGGTGATGCCCATCTGTTTGGCCAGTGCGCAGGTGGCATCAAACCGGGCGATGTGCTGGGCGTCCTGATCCCCATCGCCCTGGGTGCGGTTCTGGATATTTTCGATGCCATGCGCCGAATACAGTGTTCCGCCAGTATCGAGCATCCCGTCGGTCATGAACACGATATGGGTGTTGACCGGAACGCCATCGATATCGGTGACATTGTCGCCCTGGTTGAAATTATCGCCAGCAAAAAAGCCGGTGCGCGAAGCGAAGCGGGTGCCCCAGAGCATGCCGACATCGTGATAGGTGCCACCGGTCACCCGCGCAGTGGCGGTGTTGATCGCGGTCTGGAATGTGTCCTCACCGTCATATTCGGCAAGACGCTGCGATTCGGACGGGCAGCCCGACTGCGACTCGCCCTGTTGCACGCCCGGATCGTAACGGCCAAACTGGTGCGCAAGATCGTTGCCACCATTGCTGGCGCGCACGTCGATATCTTCGCGGGTCACATAGTCACGGATGATGAACTGACCCGCAGGCGCCAGATTATCGGCGTCGTCGGTGGGCCGTTCCTCGATGCAGCCATCGCCGCTGGTGCGGAATCCCTGCACGTTGCCGGGGAACAGGCCGTTGGCATTGTTCCAGGTGGAATTGCTGATGTGGACCGTTCGCGATCCGGTGACGCCATTGTTGCTGGTGGCATACAACTGGTTGGTCAGGATATCGCGGTTATCCAGGCTGCGCGCCACGTTTACCGTGTGCGAATAGGGAACAATGCCATAGCGGGTGATCGATCCATCATCCGATTCCATCGCCCGGAACAGGCCAATCGCCCCTTCGCGCAGGCGACCGATCTTCGATCCGGTCTGCTCAACCCCGTTGCAGCCACCCGCAACGCCGGGCGCGCAATTCATCGAACCCGTGACGTCGAGCACCAGCACGATATCATTGTGGCCCATGTCCTGCGTAGCGTCGCAATCGACCGAAATCTCGACTTCATCAATGCCGAGGATGCGGACTAGCGAAGTAGGAATCGTGGCGCTTGCAGTACCGTCCAGCTCACCAGCATTGTTCGCATCCTGCTCAAGCGCAAATAGCACGTCAGTTGAACCTGCAGTGCCTTCAGAGAAATTGAAATCGAAGAAACGCTGCCCTTCGTCTTCCACATCCTGGTTGAAGGTGGTGCCGGACATGCTCTGCCGCGCGCCGAGCACAGCGGAGTCGCAGGCGTTCTGCAATTTTCCGCGCGCCATGTAGACCACGCTCAGGTCCATCGCCGAACCGATCAGCGCGGTGAATGCGACCATTGCAGCTGCGGACATGGCGAGCACATTGCCCGCCGTGTCATCCCGCAAACGGGAAAGGAAACTGCTGCTCGACATGACGTATCCCCATTGATCAGGCAACGCGCCCGAAGTTCAAAGACGTCTATGGGGCAGGAGGAATTAAATCCTACTCACCAGTTAGGGTTAGCTAACCCTTGGCGATGTTGGTTAATTGGGAATTAAATCACATTAAAATCAATCACTTGATGCATTTTACAAGTCGTCGAGGAAGCCATCGTCCACCCGCGCTCGGTCATTTTCCGCGCCGGTCTCCGCCTCTCCCGCAGCTGTGGCAGGCGTTTCCGCCACCACCGGCGGTGCATCGTAATCCGCCTGCGTCACGGCATTGTCCGAATCATAAATGCGGCTGGCATCGAATGGACCGATCCGGCTACCCGGCGCGACACGGACCAGCGGATAGGGTGGGAAACCGGTACCGACATAGGTGAGTTCGGCGCGGTTTTCGGCGATCAGCCGGAAGCGGAAGATATCGGGCACCGCACCGGGGCGCGGGTCTTCGAAGCTGAGTTCGATCATCTCGGCAAATTCCAGCGCCGCCATCGCTTCGAGCTCTTCCGAACCGGTCAGTTCGGCGAAGACCACGCCGTTGCTGCGGAAGCTGGCGGGCCGCGTCCAGGCACCTTGCCATTCGCCATCGGCATCCTGCGCGATATCGAAAGTGAAGATCGTCGCATCGTCGATGCGGAAGGCCCAGCTGCCGACAAGATCATTAGCCATTGCGGGTACGCTCAGCAGCAAAGCCGCAAGCGTGAGGAGGATACGTTGGATCATGCGCGCCATAGTGCCGCAGCAAGCACCCGCTAGGCAAGCAAAAGGGGCGGCTCGCCTCCCGCGCGCCGCCCCTTCCGTCCTCTCCCCAGAGGGAACTTGATTAGACGTTGGCACCCACGCCGGTGGCGCGCCAGCTATCGGCATAGGCCGTGCGGGCGACGTTGGAGTAGGGAACCGGGCTGATGACGGCCTTGATCTGCGTCTGCACATGGGCTTCCACGGTCGGCTTGGAGGTGCCGCCATTCGGCTCGCCCCAGACCAGCGAAACTTCCTTGCCCATTTCCACTTCCGCCGGATCGATCATCGCCAGCGTCAGCATCTTGCCTTCGTTGGACGAATAGCCAACCCAGGTAGACACGCCGATCACCTTGCCATCGGCATTCCGCACTTCGTCAAACGGGTGCATGGCGTAGACCGCGCTGGGGAATTCAAAATACTTCGCGCGTTCGCCTTCCGCATAAAGCGAGGAGAGCACGCGCAGCATATCTTCGTTGTCGAGCGCCAGCGTGACCTTCTGCTTGTGCACTTCGCCGGCCATCCGTTCCAGCGCCGCACGACCGACAAAGTCGTGGTCGAACTTGACGATGTGGCCGTAGCCGATGTCCCACGGGGTGAGGTAATAGCCTTCCACAGAGTTGGGAACGTAGCTGCCGCCGATTGAACACTTGCCGGCATAGCTGTCAGCCCCGGCCCAGGCGCGGAAGTCCTGCATCATCTGGCTGTCGCCGGTGAAGAAGGCGGGCAGCGGCGAAGGCAGCCAGCCCGATTCGAGCGTGTTGGAGGAATAGGCGCGGCCGCCGACCAGCGTCAGGCCGTGATCCTTGCCCGCTTCGACCAGCGCCGCATGGACACCCTGATAATCCGCCCAAGGGCCGAACAGCTCGTAACCCGGCTGCCCGGCCATGCCGTGGCGCAGCGCGATCACATCGTGGCCGGAAATGTCGACATGGGCCATGCTGAAAAACTTCAGATCAGGCGGAGTCTGGCCCATCGCCTTTTCCAGAATCTTCATCGCGTTCGGGCCTTGCAGCTGGAAGCGATAGTTCTTGCGCACGCCGTCGCTGCGCATCGCGGTGCGCTCGTCGCGCTCCACGGTGACGTTCCACTTGGAGCCGTCGGGCTTGGGATACTGGGCGTGGAATTCGACCCATTCGATCGCCGGAGCGCGGCCGACCAGCGAGAATTCTTCCTCCGCCAGATAGAACAGGATCACGTCGCCGATCACATAGCCTTCGGGGGTGACGGGTACATACTGCTTGGCCTTGTTCACCTGGTAATTCTTGAAGCTGTTGATCGCGGTATATTCGAGCAGCGCCATCGCTTCCGGCCCGCGGACGTAGAGCTCAACCATGTGGTAGCTCTGGTTGAACAGCACCGCGCTCTTGGCCCAGGCCGCCTGTTCGTCGCGCCAGTTGGTATATTCCGCCGGCACGCCGGGATAGGCGTTGGGGCCGGTCTGCTGGTTGCGCAGGAAGTGGACAACGTCGCTCTGGGCATCGAGCTTGGCTTGCAGGGTCTGGTCACTCATCAGTGGGGTCCTCTCTTGGGGATTGTTCGGGTTATTGCGGAAATTTCAGTCGGCAGGTTCGGCGAGCCAGTCGGCAATCGGCGGCGTTCACCGCGTCGGGGGCTTCCAGCGTAATCATGTGACCAGCCCCCGGCACGATCACCAGCCGCGAACCGGGAATGGCAGCAGCAATCGCCTCGTGCTGCGCGGGGGGCGACCAGCGGTCCAGTTCGCCGGTCATCACCAGCACCGGGCAGGTCAGCCCAGCCAGCAGGTGCTCGAACGGCGGGCGGGCGAGCAGCGCCTTGATCTGCGCATCGAACATTGCCTGCCCCTTGGACAGACACATGTCGCGCATCTCGGCATAGATGGGAGTATCGCGGTTGGCATCGGCCACCATCGGCGGCAGCCAGTGATCGACCAGCGCGGTATAGCCGTGATCGTAGCCGATCTGCTGGAGCGCAGCGCGCTTTTCCGCCTCGCCTTCGGCCAGCGGATGAATGCCGGTGGACACCAGCGCCAGTCGCCGCACCCGATCGGGCGCGATCCGCACGATCTCCATCGCCACGCGCCCGCCCATCGAATGGCCGAACACATCGAACCGCTCGGCCCCGGCAGCATCGGCCTGCGCCAACGCCACCCGCGCCATGTCGGTCAGCGAATCGGCCAAGCCATAGCCGTCCACCGCCACGCTGCCCGAAAACGCGCGCAATTGCGGCGCGTAAACGCGCGAATCGCAGATCAGGCCGGGCAAAAACATCAGCATTGGTGCGGGGTTCACTCAGTTTATTCGCGTTCTTGAAAATTTCATCTATACGAATTTCGGTGGCTGGGCTAGAGGCTTTGTGAAGAGTTCGGCGGGCCACAAGTGCTCCAGCCGAAGCGGCGAGAGGAGACTGCACGCGATGTCCTACGAGACGATCCATCCCAACTGGGAAAAGCCCATGGCCAACATGGTGGACGGCTATTCGCTGGAAATGACCGCCAAGGAACTCGAAGGCCTGCGCGAAGCCGCGCCGCTGATCGTGCCCAAGACGCAGATCGCCGTCACTTTCCTCCCCGGTGAGGAAATCGAGCAACGTATCGAGGCAAGCTGCCTGGTCCGCGAACTGGGGTTCGAACCGATCACCCACGTTTCCGCCCGCCGCATCAAGTCGCACGAGGAACTGGAATACTATCTCGCCCAGACCTCGCAGCGCGCGCAGGCCAAGCGTATCTTCGTGATCGCGGGCGATCCGCCCGAACCCGAAGGGCCGTTTTCGGACAGCCTCCAGATCATCGAGACCGGGCTGCTGGAAAAGTACGGCTACGAAGTGATCGGAGTGGGTGGGCATCCCGAAGGGCATCCCAACAACAATCCCGACGAACTGTGGCACTGGATGGAGCGCAAGCTCGATGCCATCCGCGCGCACGGGATGACCCCGCTGGTGGTCACGCAATTCGCTTTCGACGACGATGCCATCGTTGCCTGGCTGGCGGAAATGCGCGCACGCGGGATCGATGTGCCAGTGCGGCTCGGCGTGCCCGGACCCGCCGGGATCAAGCGGCTGCTCGGCTTTGCCAAGCGCTGCGGCGTGGGCGCATCAGCCAATGTGATGAAGAAGTACGGCATCTCCATCACCAACCTGCTCGGCAACGCCGGGCCGGACAAGCTGGTGGACAGCCTTGCCGAGAAACTTGACGAACGGCATGGCCGTGTGCGCCTGCATTTCTACCCCTTCGGCGCGCTCAGGGCGGCCACCGAATGGATCAACGATTACGACGCGCGCCACCAGTAAGAGGCGCTACTGCCGGGAAGGCACCAATGGCACAGATTATCGATGGCCGCGAAGTCGCGCGCCAGCTTGACGAAGAAACCAAGGCGCAGGTGGCAGAGCTGGTCGCAGCGGGCCACCCTGCCCCCGGACTGACGGTGATTCTGGTGGGCGAAGACCCGGCCAGCGAGGTCTATGTCCGGCGCAAGATTGCCGCCTGTGAGCGGGTCGGCATCCAGTCCACCGAGCACCGCCTCCCCGCCAGCACCTCGCAGGACGCGCTGCTCACGCTGATCGCGCGGCTGAACGCCGATCCGGAAATCCACGGTATCCTCTGCCAGGTGCCGCTGCCCGAACATATCGACACCCGGCTGGTGCTGCGCTCGATCTCGCCCGACAAGGATGTCGACGGCTTTCACCCGGTCAATGTCGGGCGGCTGTCCACTGGCACCGGCGGCATCGTGCCCTGCACCCCGCTGGGAGTGATGAAGCTGATCGCCACGGTGATCCCGGATCTGACCGGCAAGAGCGTGGTGGTGATCGGCAAGTCCAACATCGTCGGCAAGCCGGTGGCCAACCTGCTGCTCGATGCCGAAGCGACCGTTACCGTCACCCATATCCACACCGCGGGTCTTGCCGAAGTGTGCCGCCAAGCCGATGTCATCGTCGCCGCAGCAGGCGCTCCCGAACTGGTGCGCGGACACTGGGTGAAGGATGGCGCGGTGCTGATCGATGTCGGCATTACCCGGCTGGCGGGGGAGAACGGCAAGACGCGCTTGGTCGGCGATATTGCCTTCAACGAAGTGCAACACGCCAAGGCCGTCACCCCGGTTCCGGGCGGAGTCGGGCCGATGACCATTTCCTGTCTGCTCGCCAATACCGTGCAGGCGGCGCGCAATCTCCACATGGAGCCGGTAGCGTCCAAGGACGATTACGCCGACGCGCCTGACCGCAGCATGTATACTGCCAGCTAAAGCGCTACCCTTGCCAAGCCGCCTTGGCTGGTGAACAGTCCGCTGCATGGCGGAACGGATCGATGGCGCGGCGATTGCGCGCAGGCTGGATGAGTCGACGGCGGCGGAAGTCGCGCAGCTAATCGCGCAGGGCAGCCCCCGGCCCGGTCTTGCGGTGGTACTGGTGGGTAACGACCCCGCGAGTGAAGTCTATGTCGGGCACAAGATCACCGCTTGCGCGAAGGTCGGGATTACCAGCTTCGCGCATCGCCTGCCTGCCGAGACTTCGCAGGCGGACCTGCTCGCGCTGATCACCAGTCTCAATGCCGATCCGGCGGTGCACGGCATCCTCTGTCAGGTGCCGCTGCCTGCGCATATCGATACCGAACTGGTGCTACAGGCCATCGATCCGGACAAGGACGTGGACGGTTTCCACCCGGTCAATGCGGGGCGGCTGGCCACCGGAGTCAAGGGATTGGTGCCCTGCACCCCGCAGGGCGTGATGGTGCTGCTGCGATCCGTTTTGCCCGATCTGGCGGGGCTGGATGCGCTGGTGATCGGGCGTTCGAACATCGTCGGCAAGCCGGTGGCGCTGCTGCTGCTGGCGGCGGGTTGCACGGTAACAATTGCCCACAGCCGAACGCGCGACTTGCCTGCCATCGCCCGCCGTTCAGACATTATCGTGGCGGCGGTCGGGCAGCCGCACATGGTCAAGGGCGACTGGGTGAAGCCCGGCGCGGTGCTGATCGATGTCGGCATTTCGCGGATCGCTGGCGCAGACGGCAAGGCGCGGCTGGTGGGCGACGTTGCCTATGACGAAATGCAGCACGCGCTTGCCGTAACCCCTGTCCCCGGCGGCGTCGGACCGATGACCATCGCCTGCCTGCTCGCCAACACGGTGCAGGCCGCGCGCGCGCTGAGTTCTTAGAGCCAGCCGATCTTGCGGAAGCGGATGAACAGCCCGCCGCACACCAGCGCCAACCCGCCGAGCACGTAGAAATAGCCGTAGCGCCACTCCAGTTCCGGCATGAAATCGAAATTCATCCCGTAAATCCCCGCAATCGCGGTCGGCACCGCGAGGATCGCCGCCCAGGCCGCCAACTGCCGGGTGATCACGCCCTGACGGCTCTGTTCGAGCAGGCTGGCGACTTCGAGAATGCTGCCCAGTGTATCGATCAACGCGCGCACGCGCGAAACCACGCGCCGCGTATCGTCGTGCACGTCGCGGAAATAGGGGCGCGCGCGGGCATCGATGGCGGGCAGTTCGACCTGCGCCAGCTTGCTCGCCATTTCCTCCATCCGCCCGCCGGTGCCTTCCAGCTGCCGCAGCCCGCGCCGCAGCCGGAAAATCCGGCGAATGCGCGAATCGTCGGGGAAAGCCTCGATCGCCCCGTCCTCAACCTGCGCCACGATCGCTTCGAGCTTTTCGAGCACCGGCTCGTAGCCCTCGGCGATGAAATCGAGCAGCGCGTGGAGCACGATATCCGGCCCCTCGGCCAGCCGCTCCGGGATCGCTTCCAGTTGATCGCGGAGTTCCATATGTGGGCGCGCGCTGCCCAGTCGCACGGTGATGATGAAATCGCGCGACAGAAAAATCGAAGTCTGGCCATAGGTCACCAGATCACCCACTCCGCTTTCCACCGTGCGGGCGATGACGAACAGTTGCTCGCCGTAGCTTTCCGCCTTGGGCGGGTGGCGGACGGTCAGCGCGTCCTCGATCGCCAAGGGATGCAGGCCGTAAGCCTTGCGCATCCGTTCCATTTCCGCGGGCGTGGGATCGACCAGCCCGATCCAGTCGAATTCGCCCTCGCCCGGTTTCCCCGCGCGCGGGCCGAGCGCGGCTTTCACCACCTTGCCTTCGCGATAGCGCTTTGCAGCCACAATAGTCATAGCGGGCAGGTGACACGGCGCGCGCTTGCTGGCAATCTGGCGCGCATGACAATCGACACCGACGTTTGCATTATCGGCGCAGGGATATCCGGCATTTCGATGGCGGGGCACATGGGGCTGCTGTGCCCTGATCGCAGCTATACCATTCTCGAACGCCGCGATGAGATCGGCGGGACGTGGGATCTGTTCCGTTACCCCGGCGTGCGTTCGGATTTGGACATGCACACGCTCGGCTTCGATTTCGAACCCTGGCTGCACGAACATGCGATCGCCGATGGCCCGGCGATCCTCGAATATCTCAACCGGATCGTCGATGAGCGCGGCATCCGCCCGAACATCCGCTTCGGGCAGCATGTGCTTTCTGCCAACTGGGATTCGGCCAGCGCCTGCTGGACCGTGACTTCGCGCGGGGCCGACGGCCGCGAAACCGTGCTGACCGCGCGCTGGCTCTATTTCGCCAGCGGCTATTACGACTACGACAATCCGCACGATGCCCATATTCCCGGCCTCGCAGACTTCGGCGGGCAGGTGGTGCATCCGCAGTTCTGGCCCGACGATCTCGAATATTCGGGCAAGAATGTCGTGGTGATCGGTTCGGGGGCAACCGCCGTCACCGTGCTGCCCGTGATGGCGAAAACCGCCGCCAGCGTCACCATGCTCCAGCGCACCCCCACATGGATGGCCGCCGGTCCGCGCCGCGACAAGTGGGGCAAGCGGTTCGAACGCTGGTTCCCGGAAAAGTTCGCCTACTGGCTCACCCGGCAGAAGAACATCGCCCTGCGCACCTATCTGTTCAGCCTGTCGCGCCGCAACCCAGCCAAGCTGGCGGAAAAGCTGCGCGAGCTGCTGCGCGCACTCGCTGGGCGATGCCTACGATCCGGTGCATTTCGAACCGCCGTACAACCCGTGGGAACAGCGGCTGTGTCTGGTGCCCGATGGCGACCTGTTCAATGCGGTGAAGCGCGGCACGGCCAGGCTGGTCACCGATCATATCGCCGGGTTCGATGCGGGGGGGTGAAGCTGCAATCGGGCGATTACCTCCCCGCCGATCTGGTCATCACCGCCACCGGGCTGCGGATGGCGCTAGCGGGCAAGGTGGCGATCAGCAAGGATGGCGCGCCGGTCGATTTCAAGGACCACTTCTTCTATCGCGGGACGATGTTCTCCAACCTGCCGAACCTGTCCTTCGTGTTCGGCTATCTCAACGCCAGCTGGACGCTGCGCGCGGACATGAATTCGCGCTATGCCTGCGAGGTACTCAACCATATGGCGCGGACCGGGACCGAGATAGCGCTGCCCGAACTGGCGGTGGAGGACGAGCCGGGGGCGGTCACGCCGTGGGATTACAGCTCTGGCTATCTCGCAGCGCGCGATCCATCTGATGCCCAAGGTCGGGCCGGATCGCCCGTGGACGCTGCGGCACAACTATCTGGAGGACAAGCGCGATTTCCGCCAGCGGCCGGTGGCTGATGGTGTACTGCGGTTCCTCCACGCGCCTGCTGTTCAGGCCGAACCTGAAGCAGAAGCCGATATGCAAGCGATTGCCGCAGAATGAGCACCTCGGAAAGAGTGTGGACCGCCGCACTGGTCGTAATCGGCGATGAAATCCTCTCCGGCCGCACGCAGGACAAGAACGTGGCCCAGATCGCCAGCTGGCTGCAGGTGCAGGGCATTCGCCTCTCCGAAGTGCGGGTGGTGTCGGACGACATGGCGGCCATCGGCGCAGCGGTGAACGCGCTGCGGGTGGCGCACGATTACCTCTTCACTACCGGCGGGCATCGGCCCCACGCACGACGATATCACCGTGGACGCCATTGCGGCCGCGCTCGACCTGCCGGTGGTGGTGCACCCCGAAGCGCGCGAGATGCTCGCGGCCTATTATGCGAACAAGCCCGGCGGTCTCACCGAGGCGCGGCTGCGGATGGCGCGGGTGCCCGAGGGCGCGGGGCTGATCCCCAACCGCATGTCGGGCGCTCCCGGCATCCACGTGGGCAATATCTACGTGATGGCGGGCGTACCGCACATTACCGCGCAGATGCTCGACGGGCTGACCGGCACGCTCGAAGGCGGCGCACCGCTGCTCACCGAAACGCGTGGGCTGCTGGACGGCCGAAAGCGAAGTGGCGGACATTCTGCGCGAAGTCGAACGTGCGCACGAGGGCGCGCAGATCGGCAGCTACCCGTTCTTCCGCGAAGGCCGGGTGGGGGCGAATTTCGTGGTCCGCTCGACCAACGCGCAAGTGCTGGCCAGCGCGGTGGATACTTTGTGCGAGGCACTGGGCGAAGAAGGCCACGATTTCACGCCGGGTGGGATTTGATCGGCGTCGGGGAGCCTTGTCGCTAGATGGAATGGCTGTTCATCATCGGCATGGGGGCGGTACTCGTCGGCCTGTGGGGCCGGGTGCAGGAGCTCGAACGGCGGCTGCGGGACTTGCAGGACGAGACCCGCAGCCACTGGCGCGCTTTCGCGAGCGATGCCGTGGCACCCGAGCGCTCTCGCCCCGTCGCCGAGGATGTGCCGGAGCTTGAAGCGGAACCTGAGCCGGAGACTGAACCCGAACAGACGCTCGCGTGGTCTGCGCCAGCCGAAGAGCCGACAGTCTCCGAACCACTTGCCGCACCTGCGCCGCCTGGTGCGGAAGATGTTGCTTCGATCGAGCCAGACACCAGCTACGCACCCTCTAAATTCGATTTCGAGGACATTTTCGGTCGCCGCCTGCCGATCTGGGCGGGCGGGATCGCGCTGGCGGCGGGGGGCATTTTCCTCGTTATTTACGCCATCGAACAAGGGCTGATGGGGCCGGAAGTGCGCACTGCGCTCAGCTTCGTGTTCGGCCTGCTGTTGCTCGGCGCGGCGGAGGCTGCCTACCGGTTCGAGGAGCGGGTCGCCGATCCGCGCGTGCGGCAAGCGCTGGCGGGCGCGGGGCTGGCGACGCTCTATGCCGCTTTCTACCTCGCCGGAGCGCAATACGGTCTAATCGGGCCGGGCCTTGCCTTCGCGGGACTGGCGCTGGTGACAGCGGCGGCGCTGGCGTTGACCGCGCGGTTCGGCCTGCCCACCGCCGTGCTCGGCCTGCTCGGCGGCTTTGCCACTCCTGTGCTGGTGGCGAGCGAGGAGGCCAATGTGCCGGTGCTGGCTTTCTATCTCGCGCTGCTCACCGCTGGCCTCGCGCTGACGGCCAAACGGATGGGCCAGCGCTGGCTGGGCATGGCGGCGATGGCGGGCGGGTTCCTCTGGGGCGTGCTGATGCTGGCGGGCCTGCCGAGCGAGACCAAGGACGTGGTCGCTATCGGGCTTTACCTGCTGGCACTCGGCGCTGCGGTGCCGCTGCTGCTGGCCGACGATGCCAAGCTGCCGGTAGCGCGACTGGCATCGGGCGCGATTGCGGCGGCGCAGATGGGCGCGCTGGTCAGCCTTGCCGGATACGACCTGCTGACCTGGGGGCTGTACCTGCTGCTCGCCGCCGCACTGGCCGCGCTGGCGTGGCGGACACCGGCGCTGCGCCCCGCTGGTGCGCTGGTGGCGGCGGTGGGCGTGATCCTGCTGGCCACCTGGCCGTTTCCACCGGTGCGCGATTTTGTGCTGGTGGTGACAGGTCTGGGTGCGATCGTGCTGGGAGCGCCGCTGGCATTGCTGTGGCGTCGGGATGGCGGACTGCTCGAACTGGCGCAGGTGAGCATGGGTGCGCTGGCGCTCGGCTGGGTCTGCCATTTCCACTTCGGCAGTTTCGACAATGACCTGTTCCTCCCCGGACTTGCCGTCGGGCTGGCCATGCTTGCTGCAACACCTGCGTTGGCGGCGTCGCGGACGTGGCAGGAGGAGTTGCTCTCGCGCTATTTGGTCCTGCCCACGGCGGCAGGGGCGCTGCTGGCCTTCGGGGCGCTGCAGGTCGTCCTGCCCAATTGGGCCGAAGTACTGGGAGCGGTGGCGGTGACGCTAGCGCTGGCTGAATTGATGCGGCGGCGGCAAGTCACGGCGCTGGCAGTGCTTGCTTGGACGGGCGGCTTGCTGACACTGGTGACGCTGTTCTCCGGCTACAGCTTACAGCACGAACTCTCACGTGCGATCGGCGACCCATACGGCGAAGTGGATACAGTCCACGCGCTGATCCGCTGGATTGCCGCCGCACTGCCCTTCGCAGCGTTGGCGCTGCTCGAATGGCGGAGGCGCTGGCGTCGCACGGCGGAAGTGCTGGCGGCATTGTGCGGCTATGTCGTGCTGGCGCAGGTCATCCCCGGCGAATGGCTGGCGTGGACGACGGCGCTGGTCTGCATGGCCTTGGTCTGGTGGCAGCGCGAACGGACGGGCCTGTGGATCGCGCTGCTGGTGGTGGCCTTATTGTGGAGCCTGCATCCGGTTGTGATCTGGATCGGGCTGGGGCTCGAAGCGATTTCCGGGCTGCCCATGCTGGTGTCTGACCTGCCGGGCTGGTCCAATGCGCTGCGCTATGTCCTGCCAGTCGCACTGGCAGCGGGCTTTGCCGCATGGCGGGTGGTAGAACGACGCAAGCTCGACTTCACGCTGGCGGCGCTGGCCGGGGCGGCGGGAACCGTGGTGCTGCATGTGCTCTTCAAGCAAGTGTTCGCCATCGGCGACGACAGCGCCTTCGTCGCGCTCGGCATGGCCGAGCGTACGGTATGGCAGGCGCTGCTCATCGGCGGTGGCATCACCCTCGCCCGCTTGCTCCCGCGCGCACGGTGGCTGATGATCGGCTTGGCCCTTATTGCCGCCGGACTGTGGCACTTCACGCTGTTCAGCTTCCTGCTGCACAACTCACTTTGGGCGGCGCAGGACACCGGCGCACTGCCGCTCGCCAACTGGCTCGCCCCGGCCTATCTGCTCGCGGGGATTGCGGTCTGGTGGCTTACCCGCCTGCCCCTCGGCGCGCTGCGCGAACGGCTGCGGCGACTGGGCGATGGGGTGCTCATGCTGCTGATTTCCTTCTGGGCGCTGAGCGAATTGCGCCACGCCTTCGCCGGACAGCCTGCTCACTTCCGTGCCGATGACCCAGAGCGAAGACCTGCTCCGCTCGCTGCTCGGCATCGTGCTGGCGCTGGGCTTCCTGTGGTGGGGATCGCGCAACAACCAGCGCACCTGGCGGATCGGTTCGCTGGTGCTGATGCTGGTCGCGGTGCTGAAAGTGTTCCTGGTCGATGCCGCAGGGCTCGAAGGACTGCTGCGGATCGCCAGCTTCCTCGCGCTGGGGATCAGCCTGATCGGCATCGGCTGGGTCTATTCGCGCCAGCTTTCCAACCGCCAGCCGGAATAAAAGGGCCGGAGGTTCGCACCCCCGGCCCTCCCCTCAATCAGAAGCGCACCCCTACCCCCGCTACCACCTGATCTGTGGTGGCATCGCCGAAGGCACCGTCACCCACGTCGCCATAGGTCGAGCGGCGGTATTCCACGCGCGCTTCCAGCGGGCCGGGCAATTGCACCTGCAAGCCGCCGCCGAAGCGCAGGCCGTCGGCGTTGTCCTCCAGATCGGCGAGCGAGCCCGAAGAGGTGAAGGCGCGGGTGTCCATCGCGGTGTAGCCCACCTTGCCATAGGCGGAAATGCCCGGTGTCAGCGCCACGCCCGCGCGAACACCGGCGTAATACTGGCCGTCGGCGTCCAGCCCGTCGCGCAGGCCCGCCACGGTGCCGGGGAAATCGGTCTCGCCGCCGCTGGTCGAATATTCGCCTTCCACGCCAACAAACGCGCTGCCGAGGCTCAGGTCATAGCCCGCCGCAATGCCGTATACTGCCGAAATCCGCACTGGCCGTGGCGGTATCGTCCGCCGTCTCGACATCCAGCCCTTCATAGCCCGCAACCGCCCCGACATAGAGCCCGCCGGTCGATTGCGCGAACGCTGGCGTGGCGCAGGTGCCCGCCGCGATCACCGCGAGAGTAAGTAACTTTTTCATCGACTTGTCCTTTTGCTTTCGCCCCGCATGGCCGCTTCCGCCCCGCCAGCTTGCGCCGCGATGAACCGCAAGGTGAGGCGAAAGGAGAACGCGGCAGACTGCGCAAACGAAAAGGGCCGGAGGATTGCTCCCCCGGCCATCACCGATTCATGACCACACGAACCCGCTTGGGTTCGCAAGGCCGACTGGCCGCCCCGCAGCGGGGCCAGCTCAGCTGGCCGTCTAGCGAGGACGTCCGCGCGGAGGCGCGGACGCAAAGAAAACTAAGCGCCTTCGACTTCGGTCAGATCAACCTTCAGGCCCGGACCCATCGACGAGGTGATCGAGACCTTGCGGACATACTTGCCCTTGGCACCCGCAGGCTTGGAACGCACCACCGCCGAAGTCAGCGCCTTGAAGTTCGCCTTCAGCGCCGCATCGTCGAAGCTCAGCTTGCCGATGCCGGAGTGGATGATGCCCTGCTTTTCCACGCGGTATTCGACCTGGCCGCTCTTGGCGTCCTTCACGGCCTGTTCCACGTTGGGAGTGACAGTGCCCAGCTTCGGGTTCGGCATCAGCCCCTTGGGGCCGAGCAGCTTGCCGAGGCGGCCGACCACGCCCATCATGTCCGGCGTGGCAATCACGCGGTCATAATCGAGGTTGCCGTTCTGCATGTCTTCCATCAGGTCTTCCGCGCCGACCTTGTCGGCACCGGCGGCCAGCGCCTTGTCGGCATTGTCCCCGCGCGCGAACACCGCGACGCGAACGTCCTTGCCGGTGCCCGCGGGCAGGTTGACCATGCCGCGCACCATCTGGTCCGCATGGCGCGGATCGACGCCGAGGTTCATGGCGACTTCCACCGATTCGTCGAACTTGGCCTTGTGCGCCCGCAGCGTGGCGAGGGCTTCGTCAATCGTGTAGAGCTTTTCAGCGTCGAGCTTGGCGACGATCTGCTGCTTCTTGGTAAGCTTTGCCATCGGTTCAGCCCTCCACCACTTCGAGGCCCATCGAACGCGCGGAGCCTTCGATGATCTTCATGGCCTGATCGATATCGTTCGCGTTGAGATCGGCGAACTTGGCTTCGGCGATTTCGCGCACCTGGCTCTTGGTCACATTGCCGGCAACGCTCTTGCCCGGTTCCTTGGAGCCCGACTTCAGATTGGCCGCCTTCTTCAGCATGTAGCTGGCAGGCGGGGTCTTGGTGATGAAAGTGAACGAACGATCGCCGTAAACGGTGATCTTCGTCGGGATCGGCATGCCCTTTTCCATTTCGCTGGTGGCAGCGTTGAAGGCCTTGCAGAATTCCATGATGTTGACGCCGCGCTGACCCAAGGCCGGGCCGATCGGCGGGCTGGGGGTGGCGGAGCCCGCGGGCACCTGAAGGTTGATGTAACCTTCGATCTTCTTGGCCATAGTGGCCTCCTTTTCGCACTGTCGCCTGCCATTTCCGGCAGGCTCATGTTAAGCGGTCAAACGCCCCGGATCGCTCCGCAGCTCCCGCACGGTATCCCGGACTGAAATCGGGGAAGGCGCGCCCTTAGCAATTTCGTCCACGAATGCAAGCGCGCGCGACCCCTGCCGTTCCCGAGCGCCCGGTCACGGCGCGTCCGGTCGCAATTTATCAACCATTGGCGTTTACGAATTAAAAGGCAATTGGTTGAGAGTCTCCGAGAATGCCCGCGAACAATAGCCGTTTGGAACGCATCATGCCGCTGGTCGGCGCCACGATCCTGGGTGGCCTGCTCGGCGCGCTCGGCACTGCGCCGTTCGTTCAGCTTGCCGATGGGGCGCGAAGCACGATGGCCCTGTTCGCCGAACTGCAGCAGCAACGACCAGAGATTCTCGGCCCGATCGTTTACGAAGGCGAAGGCGTGGTGACCCGCGATCCCGCCGCGATGCAGCCGGGCAATACGCTGGTGCAAGGGATAATGCCCGGCGGCGCGCAGATCCGCCTGCTGTCCCCCGACGGCAGCGAACTGCACCGCTGGAACGCCGACTTTTTCGCCATCTGGCCAGATGCCGACGAAGTGTTCTCGGCGGTCGCAGTGCCGAAGTCGGAGAACCACTACTTCATTCAGGGCATGTCGCCGTTGCCCGACGGATCGATCGTGCTCAATTTCGGCAATCTGGGCGCAGTACGGCTCGACGCCTGCTCCAACCTCATGTGGCGGTCCGATCGGCCGACGCACCATTCGGTCACCCCGACCGCCGAGGGCAACTTCTGGATTCCGGGGGTGATTGACGCCGATGCGACCGATCCGGCCTATCTCCCCACCGAAGTCACCGCAACGGACATCGAGACGATGCTCGCCGACAGCACCTCCAAGGCCTACAACAATTCGGTCGTGCTGTTCGCGCCGGACGGGCGGGTGCTCAAGGAATTCTCGGTGCTCGAAGCGGTCTACGATGCCGGGCTCGAACACGCGATCTACGCCTCCATGCAGGAAGTCCTCGCCGATCCGCTGCACGTCAACGATATTGAACTGGTGACCCCGGCGCTCGCAGCGCGGATAGATGGCGTGGTCCCCGGTGACCTGCTGATTTCCATTCGCGAAATGCAGATGCTGGCCATTCTCGATCAGGAAGACGGAAGGCTGAAATGGCACCAGCAAGGCCCTTTCCTGCGCCAACACGATCCCGATATCACGCCCGAAGGCTTTATCGAGCTGTTCAACAACCGCTCGCAGACGATCCGGCCGGGCATCGAGACCAGCCAGGTGATGCGGATCGATCCGGCTACCGGGGCGGCGCAGGTCATGGCACCGCTCGGTCGCGCCGACCGCTTTTTCTCCAACATCATGGGGGCGCACGAAACCCAGCCCAACGGCAACCGCCTGATCGCCGAAACCATGGCGGGCCGGGTGTTCGAAGTGACCCCGACTGGGGAGATCGTCTGGGACCTGCGCATGACCTACGATAGCGAATCTGCGGCGCTGCTGACCAACGCCACACGCCTGCCGACGGACTATTTCGACGCAGGAAGCCTGCGATGCCCAGCCTGAACCCGATGCCGTCGCGCGCCGCGAATATCCGCGGTCGTTTACCCCCCGTTTACCATGCTTGGTTAGGCACGGATTGACGGTTGCGCCATTCGGGCAGCAGCACGTGAAAGGGAACCGCATGGCGGGCGTAGGCTGGAGCGACAGGATCGGTGTTTGCCTGCTGGTCGTCGCGGCTGGCCTTGGCGGCGGCATTCTGGGTGCCTCAGGGGCGCAGCCCTTCCCGGCGTTGTACCATCAGGCGCAAGCTGTGCGGCTGGGCCTGGATGGCTTGACCGAAAGCCGCCCTGCGATCCTGCTGCCACGTGCCTACGAAGGCGAAGGCGTGGTGGTCAACGATGCCACGCGTGCGGCGGGCGGACTGACCTTGGTGCAGGGAATTCTGCCTGGCGGGCCGCAAGTCCGTTTGATCGATGCCCAAGGGAATGAACTGCATCGCTGGAATGTGGATTTCTTCGCGGTCTGGCCCGACGCGGCTGAGGTGATGCCCGCCAAACGAATTCCGGCCAGTTCGCTGCGTTATCTGACGCAAGGTATGTGGGCCAACCCCGACGGATCGCTGATCGTCAATTTCACCGGGCTGGGATCGGCCAAGATCGATGCATGTTCGAACATGGTTTGGCGTTCCGATCGCCCCATGCACCATTCGGTCACTCCGGCTGCTGACGGCAATTTCTGGATTCCGGGTCATATCCCGGCGGCGGAGACACCCGCATCCTTGTTGCCCGGCGGAATGTCCGCCGCCGACATTGAAGCCGCCACGCTGACGGATCATTATTATCACGATACCGCGCTGCTGGTTTCGCCCGATGGCGAAGTGCTGCGCGAACTTTCGGTATTGCAGGCGATAGCTGACGCGGGGCTGGAAAACGCGCTGTTCGAATCGCACAATTACAGCGCGACAGACGCGACCCACGTGAATGATATCGAAGTCGTCACCCCTGAACTGGCAGAACGAATCGCCGGGGTGGAAGCCGGTGACATCCTCGTCTCGGCCCGCGCGATGAACATGCTCTTGATTCTGGATGATGTGACGGGTGAACTCAAGTGGCATCAGCAGGGACCCTGGGTGCGCCAGCACGATCCAGACATTAACGCTGATGGCACGATCAGCGTTTACAACAACCGTGACGGATCGGTCAGCAATACGGTCGATGGCAGCCAGATTGTCCATTTCGATCCAGCCGACCGCCGGACATTTGTCCAGCATCCGGCGGCCTCGGCGGATCGTTTCCGGTCCGCGATCATGGGCGTCCACCAGATGCTGCCCAACGGCAATCGCATGATTGTGGAATCGCAAGCAGGTCGCATTTTCGAAGCAACTGCAACCGGCGATGTCGTGTGGGATTATCGCCTGCCTTACGACCAAGAATACGCTTCGTTCATCACCTTCGGTATGCGTGTGCCGACCGACTATTTCACAAGGGAATTTCCGCAATGTTCAAATTAGGCAAACACTCCGTTCCTGCCGTGGTGGTGCTCTGCGCCCTCGGCGAAGCGCCCGCCCACGCCTATATGGGCGCGGGCGCGGGGCTTTCCGCCATCGGTTCGATGCTCAGCTTTCTGGGCGTAATGCTGCTGATGGTGGTGGGCTTCGTGTGGTTTCCGCTGAAGCGGGCGATCAAGCGGATGGCGGGCAAGGCGGACACCGCTCCGGTTGGTCCGAAGCGCAGGCTGCGGACGCCGAAACCGAAGCGTGATCGCCGCCTACGTCCTCTCCTGCGTGCTGCTGGTGCTGGCCTTCCAGCGCCTGCATGTCTGGCCGCGCACCACGGCGATGAGCCGCGAACTGCGCGGTGCCTTTGCGGTGATGACGGACAAGGGCTTGAACGACGACCAGAAGGAAGCGGCACTGCGCCGCCGCTCGGTGGACGTGCTCGGCCTCACCGTGCGGCTGACGCTGGTGCTGATCGCAACCTTCGCCGCCGCCGCGCTGCCGGTGGTGCTGGCGCAGTGGGCGGGCTGGCTGACCTGGCAGGAATTTCTGGTCTTTTCGATCCAGCCGCTGGTGCTGGTGGCGACGGTCGTGGCGCTGGCGCTCTGGCCCAAGCTGCAATCCCGCCTCGCGCGGAGCTGACCCGTGGCACTGGAGGACTATTCGTGGGCCGACCGCATGGTCCACCGCCTCGCCTTCGGCGCACGCGCGCCGCAGGCCATGCTGTGCGAGATGGAGCAGTCGAAATTCGGCGGGGCCATCGCCGCACAGCAAGTGACCGCGCCCGTCTTCATTACCGCCCTGCCGCGCGCAGGGACCACGCTGGTGCTCGAACTGCTGGCGCGGCATCCGCTTGTGGCGACGCACCGCTATCGGGATATGCCTTTCGTGCTGTCTCCGGTGATCTGGCAGCAATTGTCGCGCCGGTTTCAAGTGAAAGCCGATGCCAAGGAACGCAGCCACGGCGACGGGATGATGGTCGATGCCGACAGTCCCGAAGCCTTCGAGGAAGTGTTCTGGCTGCGGCATCTGACAGATGACTTTTCTGACCGGCGGGAGGATTGCTACGCGCGATACCCTGCCCGCCGCCACCGCCGACGCCCTGCGCGATCACATGCGCGCGCTGATCCTTGCACGCGGCGTTCCCGGCGCGCGCTACGTTTCCAAGAACAATGCCAATGTGGCCCGCCTGCCAGCACTGGCCTCCGCATTCCCCGATGCCCGGATCATTATCCCGCTGCGCCATCCACTCGATCAGGCGCAATCGCTGCTGCACCAGCACCGCAAGGCACTGGCGAGCCATGCGGGCAGCAAGTTCGCCCGTGCCTATCCGCGAGATATCGGCCATTTCGAATTCGGCGCCGATCATCGCCCGATCATGTTTGCCGGGATGGATGCGGTGATCGCCGCACACACGCCCGACAGCATCGACTACTGGCTCGGCTACTGGATCGCGGCCATGCGGCACGTGCAAGCGAGCGGGATTGGCGAAGTGCTGGACATGCAGCGATTTACCTCGGCACCGGATGGCGTGGCTAGGTTGTTCGATGGGCTTGGGCTGACTGCTGCACCCCAAGCGGCAGATGCAGCACAGGCAATGGTGGCCCCGATCAAAAGCTATGGCGCGCCGGTCGAAAGTGACTTGGCGCGGGAAGCAATGGCGCTTTACGAAGACATGCGAAGCAAGCCCGATTGCCTGTTCTGACCAGTTCGGCGATGACAGCGCGATGACCGCAGACCCACCTCCCCGCGAACAGCTCGGCTATCTGCGCTTCGCCCTGCAAGTCCTGACCGTCGGGCTGGCCTATTTCACCATGCAATTGCTGGTGGTGCTGCCCGCCTTGATCCACGGCGAGATGACCGGCGAACAGCCATCCCTCGAACTGATCTCGGTCCTCGCCGCCCTCGCCAGCCCGCTCTCGGCACTCGCCGCGGTCGCGGTGGCATGGCTGTGGCTGCGCAAGACCGGGCGGTTCCGGCAGGCGCTGGGGCTGCTACCGCTGAGCAACTGGCCGCAAACCCTCGGCCTTGCCCTGCTGGCGACCGGCGGGGTGATTGCGATTTTCGGAATCGGCGGGATAGCGGCGGAAGCGGCAGGCCTTGCCTCGCCCGATATTCAGGCAGTGCTCGACATGGTCACCGCCAGCCCCTGGCTGTTCACTCTGTGGATCGTCGCGGTGGCCTGGCTGGGTGCAGGCCTTGGCGAAGAATTGCTGTTTCGGGGATTTCTGTTCGACCGCTTGTTGCGATTGCCCGGCGTGGCCGGAACGATGCCGGTTGCACTAATTGTGCAGGCCGTAGTGTTCGGTTTGGCGCACATTTATCAGGGCTGGGGCGGGGTTTTGATGACCGGCGCAGTGGGCCTGCTGCTTGGCTGGGTACGGCTGCGCGCAGGCGGAGCGATCTGGGCCGCGGTGCTCGCCCACGCGGCGGTGGACACGATCATGCTCAGCCTCGCCTATGCCGGAGAGGCGGGTGTGCTGGGTAGCTGAAAGCGTCAGCGGCTCATTCCGCGCGGGCAGGTGTATTATCTGCACTAGACACCTCGCCGCAAGCAAACTACGCTCGCTGCGAGAAAATCTGCAACGGCAGGAGTAAGAAGTGGCACCCGATGAACTTTTCGGCTGGGCAGGACAGGCCGCGATGATCGGCTGGGTCATCCTGATATTCCTGCCGCGCCGATGGCCCTTGCTGCTGGCCGTGCCGCGTTACCTGATCCCTCTGGCTCTCTCGCTGCTTTATGCAGGCCTTGTTTCGATCCATTTCGCCAGCGCGGAGGGCGGCGGATATGGTTCGCTGACCGAAGTGCGCGCCCTGTTCGCGCCCGATGAGGTACTACTCGCCGGTTGGGTGCATTACCTCGCGTTCGACTTGTTCATAGGCGGCTGGATTGCGGTGGAGGCCGACCGTCTTGGCCTGAACCGTTTGCTGCAAGCCCCGATCCTGCTGATGACCTTCATGTTCGGTCCGGTCGGCCTCGCGCTGTTTCTGCTGATGCGCGCCGGCTATGCCCGCAAGCAGGAGATTCCGGCATGAGCGATACACCCAAGCCAATGCCACTGCTCGGCTGGCTGGATGACGATCAGGTCACACGCCTCTATCTCGCCGTGGCGCTGTTCCTTGCCGCCAGTTTTATACTATTCATGCCCGCCTGGCTGATGGACACCCGGCTTCTCGACAATGCCGTGCCGTGGACGAAACCGCAAAAATTCAACATTTCGCTCGGCCTGCATTTTGCAACTCTTGCGGTTCTGGCGCAGCTCTTGCCGCGCGCTGTCCGAACGGGCTGGGTGATGCTCACCGTCGCTTATGCCGCCAGTGCCTCGCTGGTTTTTGAATACGCCTACATGGCCATTCAATCGGCGCGCGGGGTGCGATCGCATTACAATTTTGACACTCCGGCAGAAGCCATTGCCTATGCCCTGATGGGAGTGGGCGCAGTGCTGATGATTCTGGCCGCACTGGTGCTGGCGGTGCAGATCTGGCGCAAGGGGGACCGATCCCGCCCCGGCTTGTGGCTGGGGTCGGTGGTCGGGCTTTCGACCGGATTTTTCTTCGTACTGGTGATGGCGGGATATATGTCCTCGACCAGCCGCTATGTCGGCGCACCTTTGACCGGAGGCGGAGAGACGGTGCCTTTCTTCGGTTGGTCGCGCGAATATGGCGACCTTCGCCCGTCGCACTTTGTTGCCATGCATTTGATGCAGGTCGTGCCATTGGCTGGCTATCTGGCCGACCGGTTCGGCTGGAACCACCGCGCCGTGGTGTGGGGCACAGCTGTTACAATGTCCGCGCTGGCCGTGGCTCTGTTCGTGCAGGCGCGCGCCGGACAGCCGTTCTGGCCGGTTTAGACCAGCGCCTCCAGCGCTGTCTTACCTGACCAGTTCGACCTGTTCGAAATCGAGTTCCACAGGGGTCGCGCGACCGAAGATCGAGACCGAGACCTTGACCTTGGCCTTGTCGAAATCGAGTTCTTCGACCAGCCCGTTGAAGCTGGCGAAGGGGCCTTCGAGCACCTTCACCTGATCGCCAATCTCGTAATTGATGGAAATCTCGTGCTTTGGCGCCGCCTTGGCCTGCTCGACTCCGCCGAAATAGCGCGCTGCCTCTTTCTCGGAAATCGGCTGCGGCTTGTTGCTCGAACCGAGGAAGCCGGTCACCTTGGGGGTGTTCTTGACGAGGTGATAGACATCGTCGGTGAGGTTCAGCTTGGCCAGCACATAGCCGGGCATGAACTTGCGTTCGGTCTGCACCTTCTTGCCGCGCTTGATCTCGGTCACGGTTTCGGTCGGAACTTCAACCTCTTCCACGCCCTCGGACAGGCCGAGGCGTTCGGCTTCGGACAGGATCGCGTCGCGCACCTTGTTCTCGAAACCGGAGTAGGCGTGAATGATATACCAGCGGGCAGCCATGGAAGTCCCTTTATCCCTGTAATCTTGTTGTAGCAGCAGCGCGGATCAAAGCAGCTCGAGCAACTGCCGCACGGCAAAGCCGAAAGCCGAATCGACGGCGAGGAAGAACAGCGACAGGATGACCACCAGAATGCCGACGAAAATCGCCGTGCGCACGGTTTCAGGCCAGGTCGGCCAAACCACCTTGGCGGTTTCCGAACGCACCTGACGGACGAATTCGCCCGGACTGGTCTTCTTCTTGGTTTCTTCGGCCATGCTGGCTTCGCTTTCGCTGCGCTAAAAATCCCGTGCCTTCCGGGTAGGGCTCCGCGCCGCCCCGGACAGGTCCGGGAGGGGCTTGGCGAAGACTCCGATGTCGGAAGACAGTCGGCTATTTAGGGCGAGCGTTGCGCCTTGGCAAGACCGGGCAAAACGGGATCTTTTTCAGCGGCGACCAAACAGGCGTTCGAGCAGGCCGGGCTGCTCCATCGACTGCACGCGGCCATAGGCGGCAAGGCGAAGGCTCGGATCGCTGAAGGCGCGGGGTGATGTCCAGCTATCCGGACGGCTCGAAGTGAAAACGCGGCTCGACATGATGTGGCTCCCTGTTGCTTGCTGGCGGAAACGAACTTTCAATTCGTCTCTGCTGAAGAACGGTTTACCGCAGGTTTTCTGAATTGCCGATGGAGCCGGGGTTTTACTAGCGTTCAGCTTTCGCGCCGCGTGTCCACACCAGCCAGACCAGCGCCAACGCCGCCAGCGGCATGAGGTTGATCCCCAGCGGCAACGCCGCGGCGCGGGTGGCGTATGGTGCAGCGAACAGCAGCACGAGCGCGAACTTCTCATAGGGGCGGAACCCGTCCCGCAGCCCCTCGCGCACCAGCCACAGCGTGGGCAGGATCAGGAACGGCAGATCGTAATTGAACAGATAGGGCGAAGCGAGCGCGGTGGCTGCCAGCACCAGTGCGCCGCTTGCCTGTGGATCGCCGTTCATTCGTTTCCACGACAGGAAGGCGAGGACGATTAGGCTGATCGTGATGAGCGCCTGTGCCGCCAGCGCCACACCTTCAGGCAGGAATAGGCTGAACTGGCTGTAGGGCGTCGCCATGCGCAGGTAGAAATCGGCACCCGCCCCGTCCATGATCGCCGCGCTGGCCTGCCAGCTGGTGGTATAAGCGAGCATCGTGTCGGTGCCGAAGGCGAGCCATGACAGCAGCACCAGCCCGAAAGCGCTGGCTCCCGCAGCCTTAAACGCGCGCCACTGTCCTGCGCCCGCCAGCCAGAACGGGATCAGCAGCGCAAGATGCGGCTTGATGATGAGCGCGCCGAGCAGTGCCCCGGCAAGCAGCGGTCGCTTGCCGAGCAGCGCCACTCCGCCCATCAGCAGCGCCCCGGTCAGCAGTCCGGTCTGCGCGTGGCCTGCCGCCAGCAATGCGCCGGGGAAAACCAGCACCAGCGGCCAGAATCGCGGGAAGGCCCGGATCGCCGCCCAGGCCCACAACGCGAAGGTCACCAAGACCCAGGCGATCCACGCCAGCGGGAACGGCAGGGCCCCGAACGGCGCGGCGGCGAACAGGAAGGGCGGCGGATTGACGAAGGCGAACCAGCCGGTCGAACCGGTGGCGGTCTGCACCCGCTCCTGCACCGCCAGATCGTAAGCCAAGGCAGGATCGCCCGCCACGGTGACATGCCCCGCGCCCCAGAAGGCGAGGAAATCGGTCCCGTCCGCACCCATCGCCTTGACGAAGGAATTTGCCAGCAGCGCGAGGCTGGCAAGGCCGAGGATCACCGCGTAACCGCGCACGCGCTCAGCTGTGAGCCAGTCGGCTTGGCGGACATGGTCGATAAGGCGCGCGGTCATCCGTTTCGCCTTACTGGGATATGGTTAATTTGGGATTGGGATTTGCGAGGCCGAGTTTGCACGGCTGGGCGGACCCCTCCACCACCCTTCGGGCGGTCCCCCTCCCCCCGCTGCGCGCGGGGAGGATTGAAGGAGGCGAACGGTCGCGCTTGCGACCGCAAGGCCGAACGGCCGCCCCCTTCGGCTGGCTGCTTGCAGCAGCCGCTCAGGATAAACTACGCGGGGCCAGCTTGCTGGCCGTCTAGCGAGGACGAACCCGCGGACGCGGGTTCTCGAAACAAATGGAAATTTTGGCAGGGGCGATAGGATTCGAACCTACGACCCTCGGTTTTGGAGACCGATGCTCTACCAGCTGAGCTACACCCCTGCAGGGAAGCGCGCCTCTATATCGGGCTGCGCGCGATGGCAAGCGACGACGTGCGCGCTTGGTGATAGAGGAGGGCAATGCATTCCCCCGCGCCCAAAGTGATCCCGGCGGAGACCTTGCTGCTCGCCTATCGCAGCGGGGTATTCCCGATGGCCGATTCGCGCGACGATAGCGAAGTGTTCTGGGTCGAGCCGCGCAACCGGGCGATCCTGCCGCTCGATGGGTTCCGTTGTTCACAATCGCTGACCAAGCTGCTCAAGCAGGACCGGTTCACGGTCACGGTAGACGGCGACTTCTGCGCAGTGATCGATGCCTGCGCGCAGCCGCGCCCCGACCATCCGGAAACCTGGATCAGCCATGTGGTCGATGCCAGCTATCGCAACCTGCACCGTCACGGCCATGCCCATTCGGTCGAATGCTGGCAAGGCGGCGAACTGGTAGGCGGACTGTATGGCGTGGCGTTCGACCGGGTGTTCTGCGGAGAAAGCATGTTTTCGCGCGTGCCCAACGCGAGTAAGGTGGCGCTGGCGTGGCTGGTGGCGCTGATGCGGCACGCCGGATTCGTGTTGCTCGATTGCCAGTTCCTGACCGATCATCTGGCATCGCTTGGGGCAGTGGAAATTCCGCGTGATCGCTATCAGGAACTGCTGGCACAAGCCGCCGCGCAACCGCCGCACTGCTCGTTGCCCGAAGCACTGGCGCAGCTGCGTCAGTTATCCTCTTCGTCGTCCTCAGAAGCATCCTCGGACACCGCTTCCTCCTCGCCGGGGAAGCTCATCGCGCAGTCCTTCAGCCAGACATCATAGATCGGGTGTTCAACAACATTCAGGCTTGGCGATTCCTTGAATAGCCAGCCGGAGAACACCGGGTTCCAGCGAAATTCCGAATCGACATCTTCGCGTTCGCTGACGAACACCTGCACGAAAGCTCCGGTTTGCTGCGGGCTCTCCCACGGCGCGGTGCGTTCGCAGGCAGACAGGCGGATAATGACATCGTCGATCCGCCGCGATTCGCCCGGATACATCTCGATATCGCGGCTGATGTTGTTGCGCTTGTTGACGAGGCCGATGGTGGCCAGCCGCTCTTCCATCGGCGTGCCGATGCCCGGCGTGGCCTCGACCTGCGGGGCGCGCTCGGCGGCCTGCATTTCCTCCGGAATTTCGGTTTGTTCCGCCGTGGGCCCAGGCGCAGGCGGCCCACTGTCGCAAGCCGCCAGCGCAACAAGCGCCGCGCCGACGATCGCCGCACGCAAGCCTCTCACGCGTCGGGCGACCATGCTTCGTAATCGCCGCTGGCTGCTGCGCGCCTGCCGCCCCGGTCCAGCGCGCCTGCAGGCAGATAACGCGAATCGGTGCCGGTGGCGTTGGGGGTGTAGTCCACTTCCCATATCTTGGGCGGCGGGAGATGGCTTTCGGGCAGCGCATCGTAGGAGCCATGCAGCCAGCCGTGCCATTCGGCGGGCACCCGGCTGGCATCGTTAGCACCGTTGTAGATCACCCAGCGCCGTTCGCGCTGGCCATCTTTCACCTTCTTCGAACGGTGATAGGTATTGCCCTGACCATCGGTGCCAATGTGCTCGCCGTTGCGCGCGGACCACAGCTGCGTGCCGAAGGTGGCCCCGTCCCACCAGGTGAAGATCTTGCCGAGAAAGCTCATAGGCAGCGCGGTTAGCGGATTCGCACGGTCAGGCCAAGCCTCACCATTCCACCCTGTCACCCGGCGCAATCCCCAGTTCCTCGGAACGTCCGCCGTTGAGTTCGAGCACCGCGATGCCCGGCCGTTCGGACTCGACGCTTTCTTCGTTATAGGGAATTCCCGCTTCAATATTGATGATCAGTCCATCCTCGTCGATGAAGATCAGATCGAGCGGGATCACGGTGTTGCGCATCCAGAAGCCCATCATGTCGGGCTCATCATAGGGAAACAGCATCCCCTCGTCCGGACCCATTTCGGTGCGGAACATCAGCCCCTGCCGCTGCGCATCGCGGCTGGCGGCCAATTCGGCCTGGATCACATGCGCTCCGCTGGCACGGGTGACGGTGACGGGGATCACTTCCAGCCCGGAGACCGGATGGGTGTTGGCAGCGGCTACGGCGGAAGCACCGGCTTCGGGCACCTGCTCGGAGGCCTGCGGCGAACAGGCGAGCAAGGGCAACGCCAGCGCCGCCAAAATGCAATTACGCAAACCCGTCATCGTCGTTTTCCTCCTGCTTCGGCCAGCCATTCGTCCACGCGCGTTTCGCTGTCGGCATCGATCACCGCGCGGGCGTGATCGAAGCTGTGGCCCGCGCGCAGCATGGCTGCAATGGCTTTTTCGCGCTTTTCCCTGTCCATAGCCTGAAGCGCGAAGGGGCCGAAGCCGCGCTTGCGCGCCAGATGCAGGGCGGCGCGGCGGCGTGTGGCTTCGCCGGGAGCGACATCGGCGCGCACGGTTTCGGCGATGCCCGCCTGCCCCAGCGCCTGATTCACCCGGTTCGCGCCATAGCCACGCCGCAACAGATCGCCCGATTTCGCCCGGGCGTAGACGGCATCGTCAATATAGCCACTTTCAACGAAGCGCGTGACCAGCGCGGGCAGGTCGGCCTGCTCTTCCTCCGCCCAGCCGCGCTCGCGCAATTTGCGCTGAAGATAGCGTTCCAGCTTTGCCGCACTGGTGGCAAAGCGCGCGACATAGGCCAGCGCCAGTTCATCCAGCGAGGCCGAAGTCAGTGGCTTGGGAGCGCGCTTCTCGCGTCTCTGATACTGCTTTGTGCCCTTCATTGGCCCTGCTATCGCGCCCCCTTGGCCATAATCGTGCCACACTTCCCTTCAAATGGGAAAGATTGTAGCGGTGTCGGGCACATTTCGACGCCGCTTTTTGATTACGGGACGCGCCGCAAGAGCGCGCAGCACAAGGGTTAGCGAAAAGCTCCTATGGCCGAACTCACCCCCACACCCAATGACTGCCCGCTGCCGCGCCGCCGGTCGGACTTCGCCACGTTCAACGAAGCGATTGACTATGCAGCACGCAGCGAAAAGGGCCTCAACTTCTACGATCCGCGCGCCACGCTGGAACGCGCCTATCCGTTCCGCGAACTGCGCGAGGATGCGCTGGGCTATGCCCGCCGGCTAGTAGCGATGGGCATTGCCAAGGACGACCGGGTGGCGCTGATCGCCGAGACCAGCCCCGAATTCACCGCCATGTTCTGCGCCTGCGTTTACGCCGGGGCCTGGCCGGTGCCGCTGCCGCTGCCGACCACCTTTGGCGGCAAGGACAGCTATATCGAGCAGTTGGGCGTACAACTGGCCAGCAGCGATCCCAAGCTGCTGCTCTACCCCGGCGAAATCGGCGAAATGGCGGCGCAGGCGGCGGCCAAGCAGGGCTGCAAGGGCATGGACTGGGTGGAATTCGCCGCGCTCGAAGCGCCCGACATCGATCTGCCCGAAGCCGAGCCGGACGATATCTGCTACCTGCAATACTCCAGTGGCTCGACCCGCTTCCCCACCGGGGTCGCCGTCACCCACAAGGCGCTGCTGCACAACCTTTACGGCCATTCCACCAGCATGAACATCGGTGAGGGCGATCGCGGGGTGAGCTGGCTGCCGCTCTATCACGATATGGGACTGGTCGGCTGTTTCCTCTCGATGATCGGCAATCAGGTCAGCGCCGACTATCTCAAGACCGAGCATTTCGCCCGCCGCCCGCTCGCCTGGCTCGAACTGATCAGCCGCAATCAGGGCCAGTCGATGAGCTATTCGCCGACCTTCGGCTATGACATCTGCGCGCGGCGCATTTCCAGCCAGAGCCATGTGGCGGACCGCTTTGACCTGTCGCGCTGGCGGCTGGCAGGCAATGGTGCGGACATGATCCGGCCCGATGTGATGCAGCAATTCGTCAACGCTTTTGCCGATGCCGGGTTCAAGGCGAGCGCCTTCACCCCGTCTTATGGCTTGGCCGAAGCGACGCTGGCGGTGACGGTGATGCCGCCGGGCGAAGGCATCCGCGTGGAACTGGTGGAGGAGGAACGCCTCTCCGGCTCCCCCCGCAATCTGTCGCGCCCCGCGCGCTACCGCGCCATCGTCAACTGCGGCAAACCGCTGCCCGATATGGACGTCGAGATTCGCGGCGAGACCGGCGACGTGCGCGGCGATCACCAGATCGGCAAGGTCTGGTGCCGCGGCCCCAGTGTGATGCATTCCTACTTCCGTGACGAAGCGGCGACCAGGATTGCCTCGTCCCAAGTGAAGACGGCAAGGGGCCTGGCTCGACACCGGCGACATGGGCTATCTGGCCGACGGCTATCTGTTCATCGTCGGCCGGGCGAAAGACATGATTATCATCAACGGCAAGAACCACTGGCCGCAGGATATCGAATGGGCGGTGGAACAACTGCCCGGTTTCAACCACGGCGATATCGCCGCCTTCGCCATCGAGACCGAGAACGGCGAGGAATCCGCCGCCGTGCTGGTGCATTGCCGCGTCTCCGATCCGGACGAACGCATCCGCCTGCGCGATCAGATCGCCGACAAGGTCCGCGCCGTCACCGGCATGGCCTGCGTGGTCGAACTCGTCCCCCCGCGCACCCTGCCGCGCACCTCGTCGGGCAAGCTGAGCCGGGCCAAGGCACGCAAGATGTATCTTTCGGGCGAAATCATGCCGCTCGAACTGGCTGCATAGTAACGGTTTTCCTGCGCGTCGGAATGCTGTAGAATTCTCCCATTCGTAATTGGGGGGTTTTCCATAATGACATTCGATTCCAAAATGACGCGGCGCGGCTTTGCTGCCGGGGCTTTGGCTTGTGGCACGCTGGCTGCAGGCGGCGCAAAGGCGCAGGATTTCGGCGGCCTGCTTGGCGGTGCGGCGGACCTGCTCGGCGGACTGGGCGTGGATCGCTGGCTGCAAGGCGAAGCGCCGATCACGACCAAGCTGGAAGATGCGGTGTGGGGGAATGCCGCGCTCGACACCACAGCACCGCGTATCAGGCCTTCGCGCATGACCGATCTGGAGCGCACCGATCAGGGCGGTTTCATCCTTCAGCCGGGATACTGGCAATTCTCTACTCAGAGCTATTGCCTGCACGCCGGGACCCACGGCCCGGGTGGCGGGGACGGCTATCTCTACGCGCCGATTCGCGGATCGCAGGAAGAAGTGGTGCGCGATATCCTGCGCAATTCGGTCGATCGGCCACAAGTGCCGCAGCAGCAGGTGCAATCGCTGATCTGGGCCATTCTCGCGCGCGCCAAGTTTGAGGATCTCTCGCGCGAATTGCAGGTCGTCGCCGCGCAACTGCTCAGCCGCCGCCAGATCGCGCGGCTCAATCGTTCGGCGATGGATCTGGTGCCGAGCGGCGCGATGAACCGGCTGCTGCCCGATATTCCCGGTCCCCTGCGCGCCGCCTTCCAGGCTGAGGCTGCGTTGCGCGGCGGTCTGGTGGGCGGAGCCAGCTATGGCGAACTCGAACGGATTGCCGTGCTGACCGGCGACGTGCCGCTGGGCGAAGGCAGCCGCACGGTGCCGAGCGGGCGCTGGAGCGACCACCCGGACGGCTACCGCATCCGCTATTTCCCCAGCGGCTACAGCCACACCGAAACCGAGATCTGGGTGGAGGAACGGCAGCGCCGGGGTCGGCAGGGAATACGATCCTTCGGTACATGTTGCCGTTCCCGGCAACACCTCACGCCAGCGACTGGCGCAATCGGGGCGGCAGTACTCTTGACGAACTGGGGGACACGCAATAGCGTGTCCCCGGTGTGCTTACCTCGCCGGGGACATGCTATTGCTTGTCCCCTCCGCGCCAAATCACCCCACCAGCAACACCCCCAGCACATAGACCAGCGCCAGCAGCGCCACGCCCCACACATAGGTGCGCACTTTCGGCACGCCCGCCCAGTACAGCGGCAGATAGATCACCCGCGCGCCCAGCCACACCCATGCGGCAATCGCGGTCCATTCATCTGCCTTGTCCGCCAGCACCACGCCGCCGAGCGCAATCAATCGCCAGCGGCAGCGTTTCGAGGAAATTGTCGCGCGCCCGGTCCAGTCGCGCGGCCACCGGATTGAGCGGCGGCAAGTCCTCGTCCCGCGCCCCCATGTTCCAGTCCTTGCCGTATTGCTGCGTGGTCAGGTGGATCGCGGCGAATATGTGCACCAGCAGCAGCACTCCGGCGAGTGCGAGGACGGTCAGTTCGGTGGGCATGGGACGGTTTCCTCGCGCGCGTTTGGTGTTTGCATTGGCCCCCGATATCGCGGAAACTGGCGCGGAACAAAAGCTGCAACGCATGCGGCTTGAAACACGTGTCTTGCATGACTAATACAGTGCAGACAGGCAGGAAGGGAAATTCGCCGCGATGGCCACCATGAACCAGACCACCACGATGACCGAAACCCCGTTGCAATTGACCGCGCCCGATCCGGTGCCGCTGGTCAAGGCCGAACGCGCTTCGGGGCTCGTGCCGGTGAGCGAGGAGAAGAAGAGCGCGCTGCAGGAAAAGGTCGACGGCTTCGTCAACGAACTCGTCGCACTCGATGCCAATTCGCCCGATTTCGGCAAGAAGGTGGATCAGATCACCAGCATGGGGCGCAAGGAAATCATGGCCGCCAGCCAGATGTCCAACCGCTTTCTTGATCGGCCGGTGCGGGCGATGGATCAGGAAAGCGGGGTCGGCACCGATCTGGCCGAACTGCGCCGCACGGTCGAGGACCTCGATCCGGGCCGCAAGGGCAAGATGGCGGGGCGCAAGCTGTTCGGCATCATCCCCTTCGGCAACAAGCTGAAGAACTATTTCGACAGCTACACTTCGGCGCAGGGGCACATCCAGGCGATCCTCGCCCGGCTTTCCAGCGGCAAGGACGAGCTGCTGATGGACAATGCCGCCATCGATGTCGAACGGCAGAAGCTGTGGGAAGCGATGGGCCATCTGGAACAGATGATCCACATCGCCAAGTCGCTCGACGGGGAACTGGAGGCGAAGGCGCTCGAGCTCGATTCGAGCGATCCGCAAAAGGCCAAGGCGATCCGCGAGACCGCGCTGTTCTACGTCCGCCAGCGCACGCAGGACTTGCTCACCCAGATGGCGGTGTCGGTGCAGGGCTACCTCGCGCTTGATCTGGTCAAGAAGAACAATGTCGAGCTGGTGAAGGGCGTCGATCGCGCCAGCACCACCACCGTGGGCGCGCTGCGCACGGCGGTGACGGTGGCGCAGGCGATGACCAACCAGCGGCTGGTGCTGGGGCAAATCACCGCCTTGAACGAGACAACGGCGGGCATCATCGATTCAACCGGGCAATTGCTGCGCGAAAACACTGCCCGCATCCACGAACAGGCGGCCAGCTCCACCATCCCGCTGGAAACGCTGCAACGCGCATTCCAGAATATCTACGACACGATGGACGAGGTCGACCAGTTCAAGCTGCGCGCGCTCGATTCGATGAAGCAGACGGTGGACGTGCTGTCGGTCGAGGTGGAAAAGTCCAAGGGCTATATCGCCCGCGCCGAGGGCCAGGCGCAGGCGTCGAAGTCGGTCAATGACAGCGGGTTGCTGAGCCTGAGCTGATGGCGGAAGACCTGACCCGGCACAGCGACCGCATCCTGGCCGACAGCCGGTCGGTGCTGCGCGACAATCAGGCGGGCGGGCGGCACCGGCTGGCGGGTCGCGCTATCGGTGAAGGCTCCGCCAGCATCCGGCGTTCGAACTGGAAGGCGCGCGTGCGCAACGTGATCATTGCCGCCTTCACGATCCTGCTGGCGGGCGGGATTGCGGGCGCCATGTTTGACGGGATCGGGTTCTGGGGCCTGATGATGGTGCTGGTCAGTGTCATCACCGCCACGGCTATTTTCTCCAACTATCCCAAGGTCAAGATTCCAAAGCGCGCCGATCTCACCCGCACGCAGGATGCGCGGCAACTGGTGGCGCGGACCGAGCTGTGGCTCGAAAGCCAGCGCCCCGCCCTGCCCGCTCCTGCGGTCGCGCTGGTGGACAGTCTGGGCGTGCAGCTCGACGCGCTTGGGCGGCAGCTTGAGCACATCGATCCCGCGCACCCCGCCGCCGCCGAAGTGCGCAAGCTGGTGGGCGAGCATCTGCCGGAAATGATCGACAGCTATCGCCGCATTCCCGATCACCTTCGCCGCGAGACGCGTGCAGGGTCCACCCCCGATGCGCAACTGGTCGAAGGCCTCGGCAAGATCGGGCGCGAGATCGATTCGGTAACGCGGCAACTGGCCGAGGGCTCGCTCGACGATCTGGCGATAAAAAGCCGCTATCTCGATTACCGCTATGGCGACGCGGAGGGGTTTCGGCCTGACGAACAAGGTGCTGGCGTGCCGCTGCCCGATTTTACCGCTGAACTTTCCGGCGAGAAATCGACCACCTGATGGAAGTCGAAATCCCCCACAATCTCGGCCGCGAGGAAGTGCGTCGTCGGCTGAGCGAAAACAGCCACCGCATCGGCGACAATATCCCTGGTGGCATGGCGCAGGTCACCACCAGCTGGCCGAGCGAAGACCGTATGGCGATGGCGGTGGGCGCGCTGGGGCAAATGCTCACCGGCCACGTCGATATCGCCGACGACAAGGTGATCTTCCACATGGAACTGCCGCCCGCGTTGGGGTTCATCAAGCCGATCGTGGAAGGCGCGATCCGGCAGCAGGGGCAGAATTTGCTGGCGCCGCCGAAGGGTTAGCCGCGAAACGAGCGCCAAATCCGCTCATCCTGAGCTTGTCGAAGGATAGGCACTAGATCAGCCCAGCCGAGGATCAAATTTCGACAGGTTCCTGCATTGCAATGGCATCGAACGCCGCCTGAATTTCTGCCATCTTGGCTTCGGTCAGGTCGGCTTCGTACTGCGAAGCGGTGCGCAGGGTGTTTGGTCGGCCCATCGTGCGAAACATGTCGCTGGCATAGACGTTTGGCACCAAGCGCTCGAGGATCGCTGCGGCAGCCGGATCATCGAGCAAGGTGCCGATCAGGCTGGATTCCACCGAGTAGTGCTCAGCCGTTGCGGCCTCTTCCTGCTGCGCCAGCACCGGCGCGGCAGCGGCTCCGACCGACAGAAGTGCAGCCAAGGCTGCGTAAATGATCCGATGCTTCATATTTGCCCCTGTCATATGCAATGCTTCCAAGAGCGGCGCAGCCTATGGAGACATATCCCCACAGGCAAGAACAATGCGGTAAGGCATTGGCCGTCTATGGGCGTTCTAGAGCTTCCGCCCCTTTTCCAGATAGTTCTCCGGGATCCGCAGCGCCGCCGTCGCCTCGCGGGTTTCGCGCAGGAAGGTCAACAGCGCGGCCATCAGCAGGCCGATGGCGCAGATGAAGGTGCCTGCCGCCACCGGGTTCAGTCCGAGATTGGCGAATTCCTCCACGAACAGCACCACCACCGTCAGCCCGATCGCCAGCCCCGCCAGCACCAGCAGCAGCAGCGCCCGCCCGATCAGGGCGATGCGGTGATCGAGGGTGCGGATTTCGCGCACCACCATGTCGTGCTCCAGCCCCTCGGTCGCGCCGTGCCGCCCTTGCAATTCGCGGCTGCGATCCACCACCCGGCCGAGCCGCTGGGTCAGCGTGGCAATGAGGTTGCCGATGGCGACCAGCACGAACACCGGGGCCAGCGCCAGCTGGATGGTCTGAGCGATCATCCCTTCGCTGCCGATCAGCCCGCCCATGTTACTGCTTGCTCGCCCCGGTCAGCTTTCCGACCTGCTGCGCGCCCGCCATGCTCGTCACCAGCACCTCATTGCCATCGACCACCACGGCAATATCGCTGAGGCCGATCACCGAGATACGCGGCCCGTCGGTTTCGGCAAGGACATTGGTGGAATCGAGCAGCTCGACATCGCCGCGCACCCGGTTGCCGTTCGCGTCCCCTGCGCGCGCATCGCGCAAAGCGGGCCAGCCGCCGATATCGGACCAGCCCATCGACACCGGCACCATCGCCGCGCGGTCGGTGGCTTCCATCACCGCGTAATCGACCGATTCGGATTCGACTGATGCGAAGGGTTCGGGAGCGGGATGAAAGCGCGCGCCATCCTCCCGGCCTTCGCCAACCGATTGCCGCACCGCCGCAGCGAGTGCCGGGCGATGGCGCTCCAGTTCCGCAAGGAAGGCCCCCGCGCGAAACGCAAAAATGCCGCCGTTCCAGCTGTAGCCACCGTGGGCGAGAAACTGGCTCGCGCGCTCCAGATCGGGTTTCTCGACAAACCGCTCCACCGCGTATCCGCCGGGCAATTCAGCCCCGCGCAGGATATAGCCGTAGCCGGTTTCGGGATGGGTCGGGGTGATGCCGAAGGCGACCATGTAGTCCTGCGCCGCCAAGGCGGCAGCGGCCTGCGCAGCGGCGCGGAAAGCCGGGACATCGGCGATATGGTGATCGCTCGGACAGACCAGCATCACCGCATCTTCGGGCAGCAGCAGCGCGGCGAGCGCGATGGCGGCGGCGGTGTTCTTCGCTTCCGGCTCCACCACGATCCGCGCCTGCGCCCCGTGCAACTGCGCCTCGACATGCTCCAGATGCGCGGTGCCGGTGACGATGGTCGGCGCGGCGAACTTCGCGGGATCGGCGCAGCGGGCGAGCGTCTGCTCGAACAGTGTCGTCTCCCCCACCAGCGGCAGGAACGGCTTGGGCTTGACCTTGCGGCTGCGCGGCCAGAGCCGGGTGCCGCTGCCGCCGCACATGATGACAGGATGGATCAGGGTCATGCTGGGCCTTCGAAAACGTACTTCTGCACCGCATAGCGCGATGCCGCGCAATTGCTACCGCCGGGTGAAATCCTGCCGCCAGCCGTAGCGCGCGGGCACCGGATTGCCCGCAGAGTCGGTGGCGGGATTGAAGCGGATGCGCTCCACCACCAGCGGGCAGACCAGCGCATTGGTGGCCGGATCCGGGCCGGGTGAAGTGACGCTGCAACCAGACGCGCGCCCGTCCACCCCTACGGTGAAGGCCACCGTTACCGAGGTGCCAAAGCGCACTTCGCGCCCGCCAGCTGGAATGGGGAAATCGCGCGCGGCATCGATCCGGCCTGATCGCACCGATGGGCCAGTCGCCACCGCGCCGCCAGTGCCCGATCCGCCCCGCCCGCTGCCAGTGCCGTCGCCATTGCCGCCCGCGCCAGTACCATCGCCGTTCTCGCGCGCGCCCGAATTGTTCTCCGTGCCATCCGAGGACGCGCGCGGCGCGGGGCTGGGGCGCGGCAACGGATTTTCAGGCGCAACGACCGCGCGCGGTGTCGCCTCGCGCCCTTCCTCGCCCGCCGCGCCTTCGTCCGGCGCAGGTGGAGACACGCTCGGTACGGCCTCCGGTTCTTCGTAGGTACGTACGGTGACGGTGACCATCGAAGTCGCCTGTTCGATCACGCTGGCGGTGAATTCGGGCACCAGCAGCCGCGCCAGCCCGTAAAGCACCAGCAGATGGAACAGAACAAGCAGCACCACCAGCTTCCAGTCCAGCCGTTTGCGGGTGGTGGCAAAGCTGGTGGGGGGCAGGTCTGCGTGCGGATCGATCATGGATTGGGCGAACCGAACCTGTCGACCATTTCGCTGGGGCTGAACTGGTAGCTGCGCGCTGTCGGATCGCTCAGCATTCCTGCGTTCCAGGTGTCGAAAGCATCGCGCAATTCGGCGAACAGTTCGGGCATCCGGGTCTTGAGATTGGCGCGCTCCATCGGATCGTCGACCACGTTGAAGAGGAACTCGTTGCCCCGGATCGACAGATATTTGTATGGCCCCCGCCGTACCGCCTTCTGATCGCCCGAAAGGTAGCGCCAGAACAGGGTTCGCTCGGGCAAGGCGCCGCCAGCCAAGGCGGTTCCTATGTCCACCCCGTCGCTGGGGAAAGCCGGATCGGGCGCACTGCCAGCGGCGGCAAGGAAAGTGGGCAGGAAATCCATCGACAGCGCCGGGGCATCGCTCTCGCTGCCGGGAGGCGTGACCCCCGGCCATTTGACGATGAAGGGCACCCGGATGCCGCCTTCAAGCAGTTCGGTCTTGCGCCCGGAGAACGGCCAGGTGTCCGAAAACCGTTCCCCGCCGTTGTCGCTGGTGAACACCACCACTGTATCCTGTTCCAGCCCCAATTCGCCGCAAGCCGCGCCAGCACTCGCCCGATGTTGGCATCCAGATTGGTCACCATCGCGGCGTAAGTTTCCATGTCCCCACCATCAAAATGGGTGATCCGCAAACCCAGGCGGTCTGGAGCGGAATTTGTGAGCCGTTCGGATTCGGCCTGACCTTCGGCATCGTTGCCTTCCCACGGCCAGTGCGGCGCGGTGAAGTGGAGCGATAGCAGCCACGGCGTGTCCGCGTCGGCAGCGCGGGCGTCGAGGAATTCGATGCTGCGGTCCGCCAGCAGATCGGTGTAATAGCCGACCCGTTCGATCGGTACGTCGCCATCCCACAGGTCGGGGAACTCGTTCACTTCGTGGGTGAAATAATCCACCCCGCCGCCGCGATTGCCCCAGAATTCATCGTAACCGCTTTGTAGCGGGCCAAAGTTCGGGAGCGGTCCCATGTGCCATTTGCCGATCAGCGCGGTATGATAGCCGCTGGTGCGCAGCTGTGAAGGCAGCGTGGGATGTTCGGGCGGAAGGCCCAAGCCGGGCGTACCCAGCGGCTCGTCCAGCCCCACCCGCAGGCGATACTGGTAACGCCCGGTGATGAGCCCCACCCGCGTAGCAGAACAGACGGCGGAATTGGCATAGCCATGGGTAAAGCGCATCCCTTGCGCGGCCAGCTCGTCCAGTACCTGCGTTTCATAATCGCGCCGTCCGTAGCAGGAGAGATCGGCGTAACCCAGATCGTCGGCCATGATGAACAGAAAGTTCGGCCTGCGACCCGGAACCTGTGCCAACCCCGGCACGGTCAGCGCCAGCGTGGCGGCTCCGGCTGCCACCATCGCACCGCGCCTCGTATAGCCCGCTGCATTCCCCGATTGGCCCATTTGTCCCCTCCTCTCGCTCCGAACCGATAACCGCGCCACGATTGCACAAATTCGCCGCAGAGGGAAATTTCCGCAAACCGTAACCGTCTTGCCCGCAATCTGCCATCGAACCGTCCCGCAACTGTCCCCGATGTTGCATCGCAGCGTAAGAAACCGCGTCTAGCGGAACCCCTGCAAACCGGTCGCTTGCAGAGCGCCCGCCACGCCAACCATGAGGGGTTTATACAATGCACACAATCAAGGCCGCATCGCTCGCCGGTGCCGCATCCATCGCACTGATGGCGAATTGCGCGCTCGCGCAGGAAAATGTCGATGAGGATCCCGCAGACGCTACGATCGGAGAAACGATCATCGTTTATGGCGAGGGCCAGACCCGGCAGGTGCAGGAAGTCGAGAGCGAAGACATCACCATCTTGCTGCCTGGTACCAGCGTGATCCGCGCCATCGAGCGGCTGCCCAGCGTCAACGTGCAGGCCGCCGATCCGTTCGGCAATTACGAATGGTCCACCCGCGTGACCATCCGCAGCTTCAACCAGAACCAGCTCGGCTTCACCTTCGACGGTGTGCCGCTCGGCGATATGAGCTACGGCAACCACAATGGCCTGCACATCAGCCGCGCAGTGACTTCCGAAAACGTCGGCTCTGTAATTGTCAGCCAAGGCGCCGGTGCGATCGGCACCAATTCGACCGGTAACCTCGGCGGCACGGTCGAGACCTTCTCGATGGACCCGGACACCCGCTTTGGCATCGATGCTGCTGCGACCTACGGCAGCGACGAGACCATGCGTGGCTTCGTGCGCGCCAATTTCGGCAGTGCGAGCGGCCCGCGCGGGTTCGTTTCCTACGCCTATGGTGCCACCGACAAGTACAAGGGCGAAGGCACGCAGGATCAGCACATGGTCAATGCCAAGCTGGTGGTGCCAGTGGGCATGGGCGAGATCACCGGCTGGGCCGGCTATTCGGACCGCGCCGAGCAGGACTATCAGGACATGTCGCTCGGCATGCTGGATCGGCTGGGTTATGATTGGGACAACACCTTCCCCGACTATGATCTGGCGATCCTGCTGGCCGACATCGGCAACAATCGCGGTGAAACCGGCGCGGCTGTTTCCAACGCTGCGGCGGGCACTGTCTATCCGCTAGGGGTAACCTCGGTAGACGATGCCTATTTCGATGCCTCCGGCCTGCGCCGCGATCTGCTGACCTATCTCGGCTATGCCACGCCGCTGGGTGACGCTGGCGAATTGGCGATCACCGGCTATTATCACGATCAAAGCGGGCGCGGCCTGTGGGGCACGCCCTATGTTGCCAGCCCCAACGGCGTGCCGATTTCGATCCGCACCACCGAATATGAAATGCAGCGCACCGGCGTGTTCGCCCGCCTCGGCTTCGAACTGGCGTTCAACACTATCGATCTGACCGGTTGGTACGAGAACAACGATTTCAACCAGGCACGGCGGTTCTACGGCCTCGAAAGCCGGACCGAACCTGGTCGTTCGTTTCGCGAGTGGCCTGAGAATCCGTTCTTCACCCAGTGGGAATTCGATTTCAACACCGAGACGCTGCAGTATTCGGTGTCCGACCGGATCGAACTGGGCATGCTGACGATCAATCTGGGCTGGAAGGGCTTCCGAGTCACCAACCAAGCCACTGCTGTAGTTGCCGCTTCGTTCCCGCAGGGTGAAATTCAGGCTGAAGACTGGTTCCAGCCGCATGTCGGCTTCAATCGTCGAACTGGGCGATATGGTCGAAGTGTTCGGCGGCTTCACCCAGGCCACCCGCGCCTTCGCTTCGGCCACCACCACTGGCCCGTTCAGCACCAACCAGGTCGGCTTCAATGCCATCCGCGACACTCTCCAGCCGGAGGAGTCGGACACCTTCGAACTGGGCCTGCGGTACAATTCGCCCATGTTCAACGGTGTGGTCGGGGTCTATCTGGTCAACTTCCGCAACCGCCTGCTGGCGGCGGCATCGGGGCCGAGCATCGTCGGCAGCCCGTCGATCCTGCAGAACGTGGGCGATGTGCAGGCGCTGGGCTTCGAAGCCGTGGGCGATCTGCGGCTGACCGACGAACTGTCGCTGTTCGCTTCGTACAGCTACACCGATGCCACCTATCAGGATGACGTGTTCAACGTATCGGGCGTGCTGCTGGCGGCGACGGCGGACAAGACCGTGGTCGATACTCCCGAGCATCTCGCGCGCGGCGAGATCAGCTACGACGACGGTTCGCTGTTCGCCCGTGCGGCGGTGAACTACATGTCGGAGCGGTTTTTCACCTTCACCAATGACCGCTCGGTGGACGGCCGGGCGATTGTCGATGCCTCGCTCGGCTATCGCCTGACCGACGGGATCGAAGTGCAGCTAAACGCCACCAACCTGTTTGACGAGCAGTATGTCGCGACCGTGGGTTCGGGCGGGTTCGGCAATTCGGGCGACCGGCAGACGCTGCTGGTGGGTGCGCCGCAGCAGTTCTTCGCTACGGTGCGGCTGAGCTACTGAGGCCAATCCCCCTCCCCTTTCGAGGGGAGGGGGATCCTCTCGAATCGATGACAGGGACCTGCGCCATGAACGACAAGCCGCTATCGCTCACCCGCCGCTCGGCGCTTGGCACCATGGCGCTGGCTCCTGCTGCGGCCATGCTGCCATTGCCTGTTGCGGCCCATGCCGATGGCCCGTTCCGCCACGGCGTGGCGAGCGGCGATCCGGCGGCCAGCAGCGTGGTGCTGTGGACGCGGGTGACCACCAGCGGGGATGTCACCCTGCGCTGCGAAGTCGCGCGCGATCCGGAATTTGCCACGCTGGTGCTGCAAGGCGAAGTGGCGACCGGTCCCGACGCCGACCACACCGCCAAGTTCCTCGCCACCGGGCTCGAACCCGGCGGCACCTTCTACTATCGCTTCTGGCTCGACAGCTTCGCTTCCCCCACCGGGCGCGCGCGGACCTTGCCCACAGGATCGCCCGAACGGCTGGGCATCGCGCTGGCGAGCTGTTCGAACTACGCCTTCGGCCATTTCAACGCCTACGAAGCGATGGCGCGCGACGCGCAAGTCGATTTCGTGCTGCACACCGGCGACTACCTCTACGAATACGGGCAGGACGGCTGGGGCGATGCCACGGCGCAGGCGCTTGGCCGGCGGCACGATCCGGCGCACGAGATCGTCACCCTCGCCGATTACCGCCGCCGCCACGCGCAGTACAAGTCCGACCCCGGCGCGCAGGCGATGCACGCCGCGCACAGCTTCATGGCCTGCTGGGACGATCACGAAAGCGCCAACAATCCTTGGACCGGCGGGGCGCAGAACCATCAGCCCGAAACCGAAGGCGACTGGGCCGCGCGGCGCGAGGCTTCGATCCGCGCCTATTACGAATGGATGCCGATCCGCGAGCCGGAGATGCTCGACGGCCCAAGGCAGGACCGGGCGCAGTTCTGGCGCAGCTACAGCTTCGGCGATCTCGCCACGCTGGTGACGCTGGAAAGCCGCCACACCGCGCGCGCCGAGCAGATCGATTACGCTGCATGGCGCGATCGGCTGACCACCCCTGAAGAGGCGGCCATGTTCCGCCGCGACGTGCTGGGCGAACCGGGCCGGGCGATGTTGAGCCGCGAGGGCGAAGCGGCGCTCGACCGCGCGCTGCGCGCCTCGGTGGCGGCGGGCCAGCCGTGGCGGCTGCTCGGCAACGCGATCCCGATGGCGCGCACCGATGTGCCCGATCTGGTCGCATTCGGCGTGCTGCCCGATCCCTTTGCTGCCGATGCGCCCTATGCCAGCGAGGCAGCGCTGGAGAATGCCAGGTGCTGGCCATGAAGGGCCGCGCCAACCTGCCTTTCTATCCCGATACCTGGGACGGCTATCCTTGGGCGCGCGAGCGGCTTTACGAACAGTCGCGCGCGGCAGGCGCGGGCGATCTGATCGTGCTGACCGGGGACAGCCACAGCTTCTGGGCCAACAGCCTGAAAGATGCCGAAGGGCGGCCCGCCGGGGTTGAACTGGGCACGGCAGGGATCACCTCACCGGGCGATTTCGTCGAAAGCGGCTTCGGAGAGGAATTGTCGCGCCAGCTCGATCTGGCCTTCGCCGAGCATTGCCCGGAGATCGACTGGACCGATAACATGCACCAGGGCTATGTCCGCCTCGAACTGGCGCGCGACGCGGCGCTGGCGACATTCGTGGCGGTGGACACCGTGACCGACAGCGACTTCCGCGCCTTCATCCTGAATCGCCTGCGGATCGAACGGCGGAATGATACGGTCACCTTTGCCTGATCGCGCAGAGTGCTCTCCCCCGGCATGGTGACATGGCGGAAGAAAGACCTATATCTTTGGCAGATGCCCGCCGAAGGACCGATGATGCCAGACGCCGATACGACTCTCGCCTGCGCCACCGCGCTGGTCGAGCGAGCGCAGGCCGATGCTGCGCTGCGCCCGGAAGTGACGGGTTTCTTTGACGAAGCGACTTTCACCGTCACCTATGTCGTCACCGACCCAGCGACGAAAGAAACCGCCATCGTTGATTCGGTGCTCGATTTTGATCCGTCTTCGGGCCGCACGGGTTTCGATGCCGCGAATCGCGTGATCGACTACGTTACTACACATAATCTGAAAGTGACCTGGCTGCTGGAAACCCACGCCCACGCCGATCACCTGTCCGCTGCGCCCTACCTCCAGGAAAAGCTGGGCGGCAAGATCGCCATTGGCGAACATATTACCAAAGTGCAGGACGTGTTCGGCAAGCTGTTCAACGCGGGCGCTGATTTCCCGCATGACGGCTCGCAATTCGACGTGCTGTTTGCCGACGGCGATACCTTTGCCATCGGCAATCTCGAAGTCGAAGTGCTGCACGTTCCCGGCCACACGCCTGCCTGCATTGCCTATGTCGTGGGCGATGCGGTGTTCGTCGGCGATACGATGTTCATGCCCGATTACGGCACGGCCCGCGCCGATTTCCCCGGCGGTGACGCGCGCAAGCTGTTCCAGAGCCTGCGCCGCATCCTCTCGCTGCCGCCCGCCACTCGGCTGTTCATGTGCCACGATTACCTGCCCAAGAACCGCAGCCACTATGTGTGGGAAACCACCGTGGCTGCGGAGCGCGAAGGCAACATCCACGCGCATGACGGGGTGACCGAAGACGAATTCGTGCTGATGCGCGAGGCGCGCGACGCGACGCTCGACATGCCGCGGCTGATCCTGCCGAGCGTGCAGGTCAACATGCGCGCCGGGCCACTTGCCCCCGGCGGAGGAGAATGGCGTGACTTACCTCAAGATTCCGGTGAACGCGGTATGATTATTCCCGGCTTTCCAGACGCAGCTCCCGTCGAAGGGCTGATCGGCGGCGCGCTGATCGGGCTGGCGGCAGCGATCATGCTGCTCGGCATTGGTCGCATCGCGGGCGTTTCCGGCATCGCGGCCAAGGCGGCGGGCATGGGCGGCAGCGGGATGGATCGCACCAGCGCCTTTGCCTTCATCATCGGATTGCCGCTCGGCGCCTTCCTTGTCGCGCTGGCCTCGGGCGGGCTGGAGCCCAGCTTTGCCGGTCCCGTTCCGCTGGTGATCGCCGGACTGCTGGTCGGCTTCGGCACCCGCGTGGGCAGCGGCTGCACCAGCGGCCACGGCGTGTGCGGCATCAGCCGCCTGTCGGTCCGCTCGATTGTCGCCACGCTGGTGTTCATCGGCACCGGCATCGCCACCGTCACGATAATGAATGTTCTGGGCTGGGAGGTGCTGCCATGATGCGCCCTGTCGTTACGCTCATTTCCGGAACCCTATTCGGCGCAGGCCTCACCGTCGGCGGGATGACCGATCCGGCGCGGGTGCGCGGGTTCCTTGACCTGTTCGGCAATTGGGACCCGACGCTGGTCTTCGTCATGGGCGGTGCGGTTGCGGTAATGGCCATTGTCTGGCGGATCGTTCCCGGCATGGCGCGGCCGCTGTTCGATGAAGGGTTCCACGTTCCGACATCCAAGGATCTCGATCCGAAACTGCTGGGCGGTGCGGCGCTGTTCGGGATAGGCTGGGGCGTGGCAGGCCTGTGCCCCGGTCCGGGTTTCGCCGCTCTGGCCATCGAGCCGGTCAGCGCGGCGATTTTCGTGATTGCGCTGCTGGCAGGAATGGCGCTGCACCGGTTGATGGAAGGCAAGGCGTGATGGATATTCGGCAAGTACCCTCGACGAGAATTTTGCAGTCGCCCCGCAATTGCAGCCGGAGGACATGGCGGCAGTCGCGACAGGCGGGCTTCACCACGGTGATGTGCAACCGCCCCGATTTCGAAGAACCCGGCCAGCCACCCTTGGCAGTACTGCGCGCGGCGGCAGAGGCAGCGGGGCTCACCTTTCACCATGTGCCGGTGAGCGGCGGAATGTTCCCTTCCGAAGCGCTCGCCGAGTTCCGCCGCATCCGGCAGGAAGCGACCGGACCGGTGCTCGCCTATTGCCGCAGCGGCACCCGTTCGATCACGATGGATGCGCTCGCCAACCCCATGGCCTGCCGGTCGAAGAGCGGATCGCGCGCGCGGCGGCGGCAGGTTATGATCTTTCCAGCCTTGCCGGGCATCTGGCTCCGTGAAGCACTTGCGGTAACCTTGTGCTGACCCCGAACGTATAGAATGTCTGACGATAAGCCCGACGGGTCGCACCTGACCGCTTCGTCCCCCGAAGCGGTCTCTCCCGAAGGGCTGCGGGCCAGCGCTTCCCCCCGAGCAATCGGTGCGCTGGCCCGCACCTTCCCCATTCTCGACTGGGGCCGTCGCTACAACAGCGCGGTACTGACCAACGATCTGGTGGCGGCGGTGATCGTCACCATCATGCTGATCCCGCAAAGCCTCGCCTATGCGCTGCTGGCGGGACTGCCGCCGGTGGTCGGCCTCTATGCCAGCATCCTGCCGCTGGTCGCCTACGCCATTTTCGGCACCAGCCGCACGCTGGCCGTGGGGCCGGTGGCGGTGGTCAGCCTGATGACTGCGAGCGCGGCGGGCGCGGTGGCCATGCAGGGAACGCCCGAATACTGGGAGGCGGCGATCACGCTGGCCGCGCTTTCGGGCGTGATGCTGGCAGTGCTCGGCGTGCTGCGGATGGGCTTCCTCGCCAACCTCCTCTCGCATCCCGTCATCAGCGGTTTCATTACCGCGAGCGGAGTGCTGATCGCCACCAGCCAGGTGAAGCACATTCTCGGCATCTCGGCGGGCGGGGACAATTGGCCCGACATGCTCGGCGGACTGGCCGCAGCGATCGGGGAAACGAATGTCTGGACGCTGGCGATCGGCATTCCGACCACGCTGTTCCTGTTCTGGGTGCGCAAGGGGTTGAAGCCCGCACTGATCAAACTGGGCCTCAAGCCGCGCGCGGCGGAAATCGCGGCCAAGGCAGGGCCGGTGTTTGCGGTGGTCGTGACGATCCTTGCTGCCGTAGCGCTGGATCTGAGCGAAAAGGGCGTCAACCTTGTCGGCGCGATCCCCGCCGGTCTGCCACCCTTCGCGCTGCCCTCCACCGACCTCGCGCTGATCGAGCAGCTGTGGGTGCCTGCGCTGCTGATCTCGATCATCGGTTTTGTCGAAAGCGTCTCGGTGGCGCAGACTCTCGGCCGCCAAGCGGCGCCAGCGCATTGTCCCCCAATCAGGAGCTGATCGGCCTCGGCGCGTCCAACATCGCCAGCGCCCTCTCCGGTGGCTATCCGGTGACCGGCGGCTTTGCCCGCTCGGTGGTGAATTTCGATGCCGGAGCTGAAACTCCCGCAGCCGGGGCATACACCGCAGTGGGCATTGCGCTTGCCAGCCTGTTCCTCACCCCGCTGCTGTTCAGCCTGCCGATTGCCACACTCGCAGCAACGATCATCGTCGCGGTGCTGAGCCTCGTCGATCTCAAGACCCCCCGCCAGTTGTGGATCTATTCCAAGCCCGATTTCGCCGCGCATGTGGCCACCATCGGCGTCACCCTGCTGGCGGGAGTCGAACTGGGCGTGATCGCGGGCGTGGCGGTGGGCCTGCTGCTATACCTGTGGCGCGCCAGCCGCCCGCACGCCGCGATTGTCGGGCGGGTGCCGGAGACCGAGCATTTCCGCAATGTCGAGCGGCATCAGGTGTTCACCGCGCCGCACATTCTCTCGATCCGCATCGACGAGAGCCTGACCTATCTCAACGCCCGCTGGCTGGAGGAATATGTGCTGGAGCGCGTGGCTGAACGGCCCGAATTGCGCCACGTCGTGCTGATGGCAAGCGCGGTGAACGAGATCGACGCCTCGGGGCTGGAGAGCCTCGAAGCGATCAACCACCGGCTGGCGGACGGCGGCATCGGACTGCATCTGTCCGAAGTCAAAGGCCCGGTGATGGACCGCTTGCAGCGCACCCATTTCGTCGAGGAATTGAACGGCAAGGTCTACCTCTCGCAATCGCGCGCCTTTGCCGAACTGCTGGCGGATGACGGGACTGCCACTGCCCCGCCCGACGATTTCCCGCGCGGGATGATTTGAGGGCTCAACTCGTTCACCCGAGATCGCGCTGAACCAGCTTTGCTCACTCGCGCCTTAAGCGAACGCCCCCCAGCACCCGCCGATCAAATTCAGCACGGGCCAGATCGGTGTTGTTGCGGGCATACCAGCGTGGTGCGGGCAGGCCGCGTTCCCATGCCAGCTGTTCGGTCAGCGTGCCCTGTGCCGAGGGCGTGTTGTAGGTCGCGGCCAAAGGCGCGATGGGATCGGCGAAGGCCTCGTCGGCGGTGATGATCGTCCAGCCAGCCGCCCGCAGCGCCGCCACCAGATCGCCGATATAGAGCGCCGCCAGATCGGTTTCGTGCAGCAGCATGACGTGCGCAGGCGAGCGGCCCAGCGCCTGCCGCGCCAGCCCATCGTAAAATTCCGCCGCCTCGACATGGCTCTCCACGTAAAGATCGCGCAGCGCCTCGCGGTCGATCGCATGGCCCGCCGCCATCGCATCGATGGCCGCCTGCTCGTAGAACCAGTCGATCGCTTCCACGGTGACATAGCCGTTCAGCAGCCCGCGTTCTGCCAGCGCCGTGCGCACCTCATCGCGCTTCGCCGCATCGTTGCGGCCCTCGTCAAGATAGGGGTAGCGGAACCAAGGGCGATGGCCTTCGAGTTGTGAAAGCCAGGCTTCCGCCGCGTCGATATCGGCAATGTAGTCCGCTGCCGGGGTCTGGCTCAGCGCGGGGTGGGTGTTGGAATGGTTACCCAGAACATGGCCATCGGCGGCATAGGCGAGGATTTGCGCTACCCCGTCCGGGTGGCGGTTCAGGCGGGAGGGATTGATGAAGAAGGCGGCCTGCTCCACCCCTGCCTCGCGCAGCGCCGCGCGCAGCATGGCGGGGCGCTCGTCGCGGTCGAGGAAGGCCCCGGCATCGCGCGGAATATCGTCAAACGTCAGCGCAATGCGCTTCTCGCCAGCGCTGGGCTGCACCGTCGCGCAAGCCGCCAGCGCAAAGGCCAGCAGCAGGGCAGCAAGCGTGCGCACCTAGCGCCCCTTCCACTCCGCCGGGCGCTTCTCGACAAAGGCCTTCATCCCTTCCACCCGGTCTTCGGTCGCGGTGAGGATCTGGAACAGGCGGCGTTCGTGCAGCATCCCTTGCGCCAGCGTGGTTTCAAACGCGGCGTTGACCAGTTCCTTGTTCACCATCGCCGCCATCGGCGGCATCGCGGCAATCGCTTCGGCGGCCTTGATCGCTTCTGCCATGAGGTCCGCGTGGGGCACCACGCGGCTGACCAGCCCGGCGCGTTCGGCTTCGGCGGCGTCCATCATCCGCCCGGTCAGGCACAGGTCCATCGCCTTGGCCTTGCCCACCGCGCGTGTGAGCCGCTGACTGCCGCCCATGCCCGGTGCCACGCCGAGCCGGATTTCGGGCTGGCCGAATTTCGCATTCTCCGAAGCAATGATGAAATCGGCCATCATCGCCAGCTCGCAGCCGCCGCCCAGCGCAAAGCCGTTGACCGCCGCGATCCACGGCTTGCGGGTGCTGGCGGTCATCGCGTTCCAGCCGGAGAAGAAATCTTCGAGGAAGAAATCGGCGGCGGGCTTGTCGGCCATTTCCTTGATATCCGCCCCGGCAGCAAAGGCCTTCTCGCCCGATCCGGTCACGACGGCGCAATGCTGGCCTGCGTCGGCTTCGAACGCAGCGAAGGCGTTGCTCAGCTCGGCCAGCACGGTGCTGTTGAGTGCATTCAGCGCCTCGGGCCGGTTGAGCGTGATGAGCGTTACTGCACCGCGTTGTTCGGTGAGGATGGTTTCGTAGGGCATGAGATATCTCGCTTGCGTGGATCAAAATCCGGGTGTGGGGCCAATCAGGAAGATCGCCTGGGTGTAATATGCTGCTGTTACCGGCTGGCCCTGCGCATCGCGCGCGGGCTCGTATTCGGCGGTTTGGGTGAAAGCATCGCAGGCCGCATCGCGCAGCACCCTTGCGGTCAGATAGTTGCCGACATGGCAATGCGTGGCCCTGCCGTCCGGGCCGACCACGATCCGCACCGGGACGGGGCCTTGCCGCCCATCACGAATTGCACCACCGGGATAATTGGCCCGCATCCACGCGCCCACTACTTCGCTGTTGATCAGGCGCGGGCTGGTGCCACGCGCATCGGTATCCACGCCCAGACTGGCCAATCCCTCCGTCGCGCAATCGGCGAGCATCGTCAGGGGTCCGCTGATTGGTCCGGTGAGCAGGACGATAGGTTCGCCTTCCTCTCCTTGCACGACAAAGTGCTGCACCCTCGCCGCATGAACACTTTCGATTGAGCGCTGCCCCTTCGCCGCGCGGGAAAGGATCGCCAACAAACACCAAGCCATCACGCCCGCCGATCTGCGCCGCCGCCAGCCGCGTAAAGCGCGCCAATCCGGTGCCGGGAACGAAGCCCGCCTCGACCGGCTCCTCCTCCGAAAACTCCGATCCGAACAGGCCGAATTGCACGGGCATTCCCGCTTGCAACTGGCGCAGCACCAGCGTCACGGGTGTGCCTTCAAGGGCGAAATCGCGCCGCACCGAACAGCCGCCGACATTGGGGGACAGCCGCCATTCGCCTTGGGGGAGATAGGCCTCTGCATTGTCGATCAGCTGCTGCGCTTGTGGCGAGACTTCCACCACTTCGGGATTGGTCTGCGCCTTGCCGGTGTGGCGAGAGCGATGGCACTGCCAATGGCCAAAAGCGGGAGAAAGTGCTGCATTTTTCCCGTCCCCTGTTCCAGTTTCAAAGCGCTGACCATCGGCGTTTCGCCAGCGGCACCATTGATTTTGGCGACCTTACCCGATTTTCCGGCGCGGTGAATGACCAAATCCTCACTGGAGCGAGGACGATTGGCGTCACCATTCCACCGGAGCGAAATTTTCCGCACAGGCTGCGAGCATTGCTCGCACCTGCTCCACATTTGCTGCGCTTGCCTCGGGCGGGAGCGGGAGCATTTTCTCCGGTGGCGGGAAAGTGCCGTAGCCTGCGAAGAGGCAATGCCAGCTCATCGCGGAATAGGCTTCGATGCGGTAGTGTTTGGCGATTGGCCGTGCGCCATGTCCTGATGGGTGAACCACGCGGTGAGCATCGCTTTCAGCCCGTCCGAGAGGTGCTGGTTCGCCGCATTGTCGCGCCAGTAGGCTGTGTCGCGGCGCTGGTTCAGGCGGTAATGCGCGACGATGTAATCGCGGATCGCATCGTAGCGCGCGGCCACGTCGGCGTTGAACTGGTCGCGGTGCTGCGGGGTGAAGCCCCCGCGCTCCCACGCTTCGGCGAATTCGAGCGCGGTGGCGATGACGATATGCAGCGCGGTCGCCTCCAGCGGTTCGATGAACCCCTGCGCCAGCCCGGCGGCGAGGCAATTGCCGCGCCAGCTTTGCGCCATCCGCCCGACTTTCATCTTGAGGAAGCGCGGCTCCGCCTCGCCCTCGCTCAGCCCCACGGCGGCGAGCAGTTCGGCGGCGGCCTCCTCGTCCGAAATGTAGCGCGAGGAATAGACGTAACCGTTGCCAGTGCGGCTGGTGAGCGGGATGTGCCAGCGCCAGCCTGCCTGTCATCGCCATGGCCCCGGTCTGCGGGCGAAATTGGGCCACGCGCGCGGTGGGGACGACCACGGCGCTGTCGTTGAACAGGTTGTCGCCGAAGGGCACGAACTCGCCCCCCAGCGCCCCCTGCGCGATCACCGCGCGGAAACCAGAGCAATCGACGAACAGATCGCCTTCGATCCGCTCCCCGCGTTCGCAGAGCAGCGCGGCGACTTCGCCTTCCCCGCCAATTCCACCTCGACCACTTTAAGTGGCACGATGCGAGACCCCGCGCGCCACCGCCCAGTCGCGCAGGAAAGCGCCGAGCTTGTAGGCATCGAAATGGTAGCCATAGCTGGGCGCGAAGGGGAAGTTCTCCGCCGGATGCGGCCCCCTGCCCGCTTCGGCCAGCACGCTGGCGAGAAACCAGTCGTCGGGATGCGCCGGAACCTCGAACCCGCGCCGGGCCAGCGTGCAATTGCGGATGAAGCCGGGTTCGGAATGCAGGTCCACCGGGCCGGGAAAGGGGTGGAAATAGCTGTCGAACCCCGCCCGCTCGCTCCAGCCCTCGAACCTGATCCCCAGCTTGTAGGTGGCATCGCAGGCCGCCATCCACTCGGCTTCGGCAATGCCGAGATGATCGAACATCGCCTTCAGCTGCGGGGTCGAGCCTTCACCCACCCCGATGATGCCGATCTCCGGGCTTTCGACCACCGTCACCCGCCCGCCCCGCGCCACCCAGCGGTGGTGCAGCAGGCAGGCGGTGATCCACCCGGCGCTGCCCCCGCCGAGGACGACCACGTGCGGAGGGGTAGCCGTGCTCACTGCACCGGCTGGAGCCGGATCGCCAGACCGCCGCCGGGCGCGAGGTGGAAGCTGTGCTCCTCGCCTGCGCGAACTTCGAAGCTGTCATAGGCGATGTTGTGCCGTGCTTCGGTCAGGTAGGTCGCGCCTTCGCCATCCTTCCACACAGTAGCGCTGATAGGTCACGCCGGGTTCGAGGAAGGCGAAATCGAGCGTCACGTCGCGCGGCGTAGCATCGTTGATGCCGCCGGCATACCAGTCCTCCGAATTGCGATCCTTGCGCGCGAAAATCGCGTAATCGCCCACGTCGCCCGCGATGCAGGTGGCTTTCGCGCCCAATCGGCGGGCACGGCGCGGATGAATTCCAGTTCGCGCGGGTGCGCCTCCAGGCTCTCGATGAAATCCGCCGCCATCTGGATCGGCGAATAGATCGCCAGATAGAGGCCGAGCTGCTTCGCCAGCGTCGAGGCGAAGGGGTGGCCATTGTCGCCCGTCAGGCTCAGCACGCCCGGCGTGTAGTCCATCGGGCCGGCCAGCATCCGGGTATAGACCAGCGTCGGTTCGTGATCCGGCCCGTTGCCGAATGCGCTCCAGGCATTGTATTCCATCCCCCGCGCCCCCTCGCGGGCCACCCAGTTGGGATAGGTGCGGCGCAGGCCGGTATCCTTCACCGGTTCGTGCGGGTTCACCGCGACGTGGTTTTCGGCGGCTTCCTGCACCACGCGCAGGTGATGCTGCACCTGCCGCTGGCCGTCATGCCATTCCATCACCTGCCCCTCGCAAGGGTCGGCGATATCGGCATTGCAGGAGATGATCCCACCCGCATCGGCGACGTAGCCGGTCTTGACCACGTCCACCCCCAGCCGCCCGTAGAGCGCCATCGCATCGTCAAGCTGCGCTTCGTAATTGGCGATATTGCCGCCGGTCTCGTGGTGCCCGATCAGCCGCACCCCGCGCTCGCGGGCATAGCTGGTGACGCGCTCCAGATCGAAATCGGGATAGGCCTGCGTAAAGCTGAACTCGCGCCCGTTGCCGAACCAGGTGCCATCCCAGCCGTAGTCCCAGCCTTCGACCAGCACCCCGCGAAAGTCGTTTTCGGCGGCGAAATCGATATATTCCAGCGTCCGTTCGGTCGTCGCGCCGTGGCGTTCGCCCTGCGCCCAGCTCCAGCGGTTGGAAATCATCCCCCACCAGATACCGATGTATTTGCCCGGTTCGAACCAGGAGACATCGCCGAGCACATTGGGTTCGTTGAGATTGAGCTCGAGATCGTTCTCGACCAGCCCGGCGGCGTCATCGCTGATGCGAAGCGTCCGCCACGGGGTGGTAAAGGCGCCGTTGCGCACCACCTTGGCCCCACGGCTCGACGGCGAGAGCGTGGAGCGGAAACGCTGCCCGCCCATGTGCTGCAGCCACATGCCCGAATAGTCGACCAGCGCGGCCTCGTGCAGCGAGAGGTGAGTGCCGTCGTCCAGCCGGAAAGTGATCGGCGTATGGGCCATTGCCACGGCATCGATCGGCGTGTTCATGTAAAGCTGTTCGTAGCGGTTCCAGTCGCCAGCCTGAATCCACCATGCCTCGCCCTCGGGCGCAATCACGAATTCGGTCAGTTCCTCGGCAATCCGCGTCTCGCCCCGATCGGGCAGTTCGTAGCGGAAGCCCACGCCGTTATCGAACACCCGCAGGCGCACGGTGAATTCGCGCGCCAAGCTGTCCTGCTGGCGGAAGGTGACGGCCAGTTCGTTGTGGTGATCGACCACGAACTGGCGCTCGCCCCAAGGCTGTTCCCAAGTGCTTTCGCTGCTCGAGGTTCCCTCGCCACAATGGCAAAATTGCGCCGCAGCGGATCCTCGTTTTCGAGATTGAAGCCGAGGTTGGAAGGCGCGATCAGCACTTCGTTGTCGCGCGTCACCGTCCAGGTCGGCTTGCCTTCGCCATCCACGCTGAGCGTGGCGGTGATGCGCCCGTCAGGCGAAGTCACCTCCCCCGCCAGCGCGAAGCAGGGAACAGCCAGAAACGCGGCAAATGCGATCAGCGAACGAAGATAGGTCATGTCTTGCACCACCAGTACTGCAAAGGGAGGAAGGGTTGCGGCGCTCGCGCCATTGACCTTGGCGAGCACCTCGCCATCGGCCTCGCCCGGAGCGAGCGCGACCGGATCGGGGCCGAGATTGACGAAAGCGCGCACGCATTCCTCGTCGGAGCGGCGGCCGAGTACCAGCATGTCCCCGCGCACGTCGCAGCGCGACACCGCGCCGTGGCGCAGCGCCGGATGCGCGCGCCGCAGCGCCAGCATCGCGCGGGTGTGGTGGAGCAGCGAAGCTTCTTCGCGCTTCCTGCGCCTGCACCGCGCGGCCAAGGTTCTCCTCGCCGAGCGGCAGCCACGGAGCCGTCTCGCCGAACCCGCCGTGTTCGCCATTTTCCCACGGCATCGGGGTGCGCGCGCCGTCGCGGCTCAGCGTCAGCGGCCAGTTGGCGATGGCTTCGGGATCGTGAAGCTGTTCGAACGGGATATCGACCTGGGTCAGCCCCAGTTCCTCGCCCTGATAGAGGATCACATTGCCGCGCAGGCACAGCCAGCAGCGCCATCTTCATCCGCGCGAAGGCCTCGCGCTCGTGCGGCGCGCACCAGCGGCTGAGCGCGCGCGGGGCATCGTGGTTCTCGAACGCCCAGCTCGGCCAGCCGACGCCTTCGGTCGGCAGGCCAGTGCGACAGCGCGGCGCAGACCAGCGAGGGGGTCAGCCGCTCGGCATAGAGGAAATCGAAGCCGTAGGCCGAATTGAGGTGGGTCTCGCCCGCAGTAAAGGCCTTCATCTCGGCATCGGCCTCGTCCCCGCCCACTTCGGCGACGGTGAAAATCGCCCTCGTACCTGTCGGTCAGCGCGCGGATGCGCTCGATGAATCGCGGTATGTCGGGGTGCGACTGGTTGTGGACCTTGCAGCTGGAAATCGAACGAGCGGGTGCGCTGCTTGTTGGTCTCCGGCGCGGGCGGATTGTCGCGCAGCGCCGGATCGTGCATCGCGAAATTGAGCGCATCGATGCGGAAGCCATCGACCCCGCGATCCAGCCAGAACCGCATCACATCGAGCACCGCATCCTGCACCGCCGCGATTGTGCAGGTTCAGCTGCGGCTGGCTGGTGAGGAAATTGTGCAGGTAATACTGCCGCCGCCGCGCGTCCCACGTCCATGCCGGGCCGCCGAACACCGACTGCCAGTTGCGACGGCGGCGAGCCATCGGGCTTGGGATCGGCCCAGACGTACCAGTCGGCCTTGGCGTTGTCGCGGCTCGACGGCTTTCGGCAAACCATGCGTGTTCGTCCGAGGTGTGCGAATAGACCTGATCGATCAGCACCTTGAGCCGCAATTCGTGCGCCCGCGCCACCAGTGCATCGAAATCGGCCAGCGTGCCGAAGATCGGATCGACATCGCAGTAATCGGCCACGTCGTAGCCGAAATCCTTCATCGGGCTGGTGAAGAACGGGCTGACCCAGATCGCATCGACGCCGAGCGAGGCGACATGATCGAGGCGGCTGGTGATGCCCGGCAGATCGCCGATCCCGTCGCCGTTCGCGTCCATGAAGCTGCGCGGATAGATCTGATAGATCGCCGCGCCCTTCCACCAAGGCAGCCGCCTCTACTCATTCGGCGGACCTCGCTAACGCGGCAGACGGCCCAGCCGAAGGCGGGCAGGGTGAAGGCGGCGCTGCCGGGAGCGGTGACGGCAGCGGGGCAAGCCCCGGCCAGCGTCTCGAACTCGCGCGCGGCGTATTCACCCACGATATTGGCCGAGCGTGCCTCGCCGGTGGTGTTGAACACCGCGAGATATTCGGTGCCGTCATCGGGATCGAAGCGGGCGGCGGCGAACAGGCCCGGCTCCTGTTCATAATGCCGCACCTGCTGGCGGCCACGGGTCAGCGCGGGATGCGCGCGGCGGATCGCGGAGAATTCGGCGATCAGGCGATAGAGCGGATGGCCGGTGTCGAAATTGCTGTCCGCCGTGGTGGCTGTCGGTGCCGATCAGCAGCATTGTCGTTGTATTCCGCAGTCTGGCTGGGGAACATGTCCTCGCGCGCGCGCTGGTCGTTGCCGTCGCCGACGAAGCCCTGCTCGTCACCGTAATAGATCACCGGCGAACCGCGCAGGCCGAGCATCATCGCATGGCCGAGCATCACCCGGGCGAGCAGTTCGTCCTGCGAAATGCCGGGGCGATCCTCGCGGATCAGGGTGGAGAAGCGGCCCATATCGTGATTGCCGAGGAAGGTCGGCAGGGTCAGCGCGCGTCTCCTCCCCGCCTTCGTAGAGCACGTCGCCATCGAACATCTGCGCCAGCACCACCGTGCCGCGATCGCGCCCGATCAATTCGCGCATCGCCGCCTGGAAGGCGAAATCGAGCACGGCGGGCAGCCCGTCGCGGCGGGTATATTCGGCGATGTAGCCGTTCTGCGGCACGTCCTTGTAGACTTCGCCGAACATGTGGAAATTGGGGATGCCTGCACTTTCGCGAGCATTCCTCCACGGCGGGCACGAAGGTCTGCCAGAAGCCGGGATCGACGTGGCGCGCGGTATCGATGCGGAAGCCGTCCACGCGCGTCTGCGTGATCCAGTCGCAGAAGATTTCGATCATCCCCGCCCGCACGCGCGGGTGTTCGGTGAACAGGTCGTCCAGCCCGGAAAAGTCGCCGAAGCGGCTGTCCTCGCCGGTGAAGCTGGAGTTGCCGCGGTTGTGGTAATAGATCGGATCGTTGAGCCAGGCGGGCACTTTCACCTCGCGCTCGGCCTCGGGCACTTCGGGAATATAGGCGTAATTGGGATCGGTCAGCCGCGCGAAGTTTTCCTCGCTGGAATCCTCGTGCCCCATGAAGCCGGGATTGATCGGCTCGCCGCTGGCCGCGCCGCGCGTCGAATAGGGGTAATCCGCCAGGCTGCGGTATTCGAAGTTCGTTTCGTTGCCATCGGCATAGGTGATGACATCGGCGGTGTGGTTGGTGATGATGTCCATGTAGACCTTCATCCCGCGCGCATGGGCGGCATCGACGAAGGCTGCGAATTCAGCGGGCGTGCCGAAATGCCCGTCCGGGCGAGTGAAATCGGTGACCCAGTAGCCGTGATAGCCTGCGCTTTCATCCCCCGGCGGGCCCTGCACCGGCTTGTTCTGGAAGATCGGCGCGAACCAGATCGCGGTGACGCCCAGCCCTTCGAGATAGTCGAGCCGCGCGGTCAGCCCCGCCAGATCGCCGCCGTGGAAGAACCCGCGCGCGGTGGGATCGAAGCCGGTTGCAGCCGGTCGCCGGTGAAACCGCCGGTGTCGTTCGAGGGATCGCCGTTCTCGAACCGGTCGGGCAGGACGAAATAGACGATTTCCTCGCTCGGCGCGCGGTCGAGGAAGGTGGTTTCGGCAGGAGCTCAGCCTGTTGCGCGGTGGCGCAGCCCGGCAGCGCGGCGCTCGCCAGCAGCAGGGCGACAAGGTGGCGGGACATCATGCGGGTTCCTCCATGCGGGACGCGCCGCGAACATAATCTTGCAGGAAATCGAGATGGCGCGGCCATCGGCTTCACCTGTTCGACCAGCGCCAGTTCGGTCTCGTCCAACAGCCTGCGCAGGTCCGCTTCGGGCAGGGTATCGGCAATCGGATTGTACCCGCGCGCCGCCACCCCCTGCCCCGCCAGCACCTGGAACCAGCCGGTCTCGGTGAACAGTTCCTCATGCTCGCGGTGGATGAAGCCCGAAGCGCGCCATTGCTCCAGCTTGGCCGTGCAGCGTGGCGGGCAGTTCCATCGTCCGCACATGGTCCCAGAACGGCTGCCCCACCCGCTCGTTGGCGGTGTAATGCAGCACGAGGAAATCGCGGATGCGCTCCCACTCGAACTGCGCCTTGCGCGTTGAACCAGTCGACCGTCGCCGCATCGCCCCGGCCCTGCGGCAGCACCGCCATGAAGCGGCTGATGGCGCTCTGGATCAGGTGGATCGAGGTCGATTCCATCGGTTCCATGAACCCCGCGGCCAGGCCAATGGCGAGGCAATTGTTCTTCCAGTGCACGCCGCCGCTTGCCGGTGGTGAAGGAAATCGGGCGCGGATCGGCCAGTGGCGCGCCGTCGAGATTGGCGAGCAGTGTGTCGCGCGCTTCATCGTCCGAGAGAAAGTCGGTGCAATAGACCAGCCCGTTGCCGATGCGGTGCTGCAAAGGAATGCGCCACTGCCATCCGGCCTTGCGGCGCAATCGCCTTGGTATAGGGCGTGAAATCGCCGCCGCCTTCGCACGGCACCGCCATCGCCCGGTTGCAGGGCAGCTAGCGGCTCCAGTCGTCGAACCCCGCGCCCAGCGCCTGCTCGATCAGCAGGCCGCGAAAGCCGGTGCAATCGATGAAGAACGTCCCCGCGATCCGCTCCCCGCCATCGAGCACCAGCGCAGCAATATCGCCGCTCTCGCCGTGCTGTTCGACATGGGCAATCGTGCCTTCCAGCCGCAGCACCCCGCGCGCCTCGGCATAACGGCGCAGGTACGCGGCATAGAGCCCGGCGTCGAAGTGGTAGGCATAGGGCATTTCCCGCCCCGTCGCCGTCTTGCCCGCGATGCATCCGGAAGGTGCGCGCCGCCAGTTCGTTGAGCGAATAGCGTTGCAGCGGCTTGGCGAACCCTGCCGTTTGCGCGCGCAGCCAGTAATGCTGGAACGGCAGCAGGCCGAGCGGGCGGCCGATGTCGCCGAAGGCGTGCATGTAGCTCTCGCCCTCGCGCCGCCAGCCGGCAAATTCGATGCCAAGCTTGAAGCTGCCGCGCGTCTCGCGCAGGAATTCGGCCTCGTCCAGCCCCAGCGCGGCGTTGAACAGGTGGATCTGCGGGATCGTCGCCTCGCCCACCCCCACGGTGCCGATGGCATCGCTTTCCACCAGCGTGATCGCAGTGCCGGGAGGGGCGAAGCGGGCAAGCGCCGCTGCCGTCATCCACCCGGCGGTACCGCCACCGGCGATCACATATCGGGTATGGGCTCTATCGGTCATTGCGCTTCCCTCTGTGCCCAAAACAGCCAAGACCACTGCACCCGTCAAGCCATAATCAGGTGCGAAGACACAGACAGTGAACCGGCGGGAAGTCTAAGGGAGGAGCAACTCCCCGCCGGCCAAGGTCCGATCAGAAGCGGTAAGACGCCCCGACCAGATAAGTGCGACCGTACTGTTCGTAATCGATGATCTGCGCGCGGTCACCGTTCTGGAAGTTGACGAAGGGCTCGTCGGTCAGGTTCAGTGCCTGCAGGGTGAGCGAAAGCCATCAGAGCGCTGCCGCCATCGAAGCGATAACCGATCTGCGCATCGAAGATCGATTCCGCATAGGTCTGGCGGAAGCTGCGGCTGGCCGAGATGCCGATGAATTCGGCGAGGAATTCGCGTCCGGTAACGATGGCTGACGCGCGCTTCGAACCCGCTCTGCTCGAAGTAGACGGTGGAGTTCACCACCCATTCCGACAGACCCGGCACATCGACGTTGAACGATCCGCCGATCGGACGGCGTCACGGTCAGTTCGCTCTGGGTGTAGGACACGCTGGTCTGGAAGCCGAAGCCTTCAAGCGCGTCGGAGAACATCCCGAACGGCAGCGCCAAGCTGGCTTCGACCCCGAAGATATAGCCGCTTGCGCCATTGTCCGGCCCCTGAAACAAAGCCCAGGGTTTGCTGTCCGCTCAGGTTGAATGCCTGCAAGCTGCGCACCACTCAGAGACGGCACAAGGTAGGAGAAATCGCGCACGACCGAAGCATTCGGGTTCACGAAATCGTCCAGCCACTTGTAGTAGGTGGCGACCGCAACATAGCCCTGCGAACCAGCGAAATAGTGTTCGAGCGAAAGATCGACACTGTCCGCAACATAGGGCCGCAGCTGCGGATTGCCGCCACCGCCGCTGAAGATCGAATTGAGCGGGCCCTGTGGCAGGTTGCGACACGCTGGCATTGGACGAGGCGTTGAGCTGGTCCATGCGCGGACGGGCCAGTGTACGCGCCGCACCAAGGCGAACCAGCGTATTGTCGGCGACTTCGAAGCTCAGCGTCGCGCTGGGCAGGACGTGCAGATATTCGTCGCCAGCGGTAACCGGGATCGCGACGCACCGATGCCGCCGGGCGAGTTGAAGCCGCTGGAAGACTGGTCGGTATGCACGAACTGCACCCCGACATTGCCCGTCATCGGCACGCCGCCAAGTTCAGCGTCAAGGTCCATACGGGCATAGCCGGTATAGACCTGCTCGTTCACTTCCCAGTCGCCGGGGAAGGGCAGGCTGGAGCTCTGCACGTCAGTCAGCACATAGGTGCCATTGTTCGAGCAGCACGAAAGGATCGTAGGTGACCTGCGGACCGAAGCCGAGGAAGGACAAGCGCAGAAGTCGGTTCAAGCAGCGCGCGATTGCGGAATCGGCAGCCTCCGAACGGCACCAAGGTCCGGATCAACCGACGGGCCGCCCGCCAGGCTGAGGAAGTTCTGCGTGATATCGCGCGCCTTGCTGCGATCATCAAACGCCGCACCCAGCACGATGGCATCGATGAAGCCGCTCGATGCGACCGGGAAGGAGGCCTTCGCCACGCACCGACCACAGTTCGTCCTGGGTGGAGGTATCGTTGATGAAGCCCGCCTGCACGACGGCGCCACCACCCCAACCGCGCGGATCGGTCAGCTGGATCAGATTGGTGTTTGAATAATCGATCCCGCTGGAGAACGTGTAGGGGAAGCCACTGTCGTTGCGGGTATAGGTCACCGTGTCGCCCGCGTTGGGTCCGTTGGCGGCGAAGTTGAGCCCCGAATAGCTTTCGATCTGCTGCAGGCGGCGATCCGAGCTTGAGTAGGCGACGTCCAGCATCAGGCTGACGGCGTCGGTCTCGTATTCGGTGTTCCAACCCACGGCGAAGGTTTCGGTATCCTTGCGGTCGTAATCGTTGCGCACCACCGGCTGCACATTGGTGAAGGTCACGCTGTCGGGGAAAGCTGCCGCCGCTGTTGGCAGTGATCGTGGTGCCCGCACCCCAGCCGGGATTGATCGGGAATTCGATGCCGCGCTGCGGAATCCGCTCGCGGTAATCGGCGTAGAACACGTCAATCGTGGTGTTCCATTCGGGCGATGGTTCCCATTGCAGCGGTGCCGAACAGCGCCGAGCCGGTCAAGATCGACCGAGCGGGCGAACGGCTTCAAACCGCCGAGAACGGCGAACCCGGCATCGTTGGGATAGCCCCAGGCGTTGAACCGCTGCACCTGGCTGGGGCTGGACTGGTAGGCCACGCCCAGCGCCACGCCGAGCGTATCGTTGGCGAATTGATCGACATAGGTGGCGGTGGCGCGGTAGCCGTAGCCATCGACATCGGGATTGAGCGAGCCGTCCTCGTTGAATTCGGCGCGCGCGCTGACCGAGATCACCCGGTCGTTCTGATCGAGCGGGCGGATCGGTGCGCAGGTCCACCGTACCGGCGAGACCCTGACCGATCAGGCCTGCGAACGGGGTCTTGTAGACCACGCCGCTGTTGATCAGTTCGGAGGGATACTGATCGTATTCCACCGCGCGGTTATCGCCCGAGGACACCAGCTGGCGGCCGTTGAGCAGCGAGGTCGAGTAATCGGGGCCGAGGCCGCGGATCGAAAGGCTCTGCGCGCGGCCATCGACACGCTGCACCGCAAGGCCGGGGAGGCGGCCGAGGGTTTCGGCGATGGAAACGTCGGGCAGCTTGCCGATATCTTCGGCAGAAAAGGCTTCGACGATCGCGGTGTTGGTACGCTTCTGGCCGATCGCGCTTTCCAGCGCCTGACGATAGCCGGTGACGAGGATCGTGCCCTCGACTTCTTCCATCTCGTCTTCAGCGGTGGTGTCCTGCGCGTCCTGCGCCTGGGCAGTGCCCGGCAGGGTCAGTGCGGCGATGGCGAAGGCGGTGGTGCTGGCGCCAATGCGAAGTGTGTTACGGATGCTCATTCGGTCCCCCGGATTTATGGCCGGTGGACGCGATGGTCGCTCCCGGCATTCCTGCTCCTGACTCGCGGGTCTTGCCACGTGATGGCCCTGCTCGCTTGAGCCTTACATACGTCCGGGGAATGGCAGGCGGGAAGTCAGCATACGTATACGCAAACCTTTGCAAGGGTGGCGCGTGGCCGAAATGCCGCAGGTGCCCTGTGTGTTTTCAGGCCTTTAGAAAAAGGTTGAGCGTCAGCCTGCCGTGGCGCGGATCGGGATCAGGCACGAACTGGGCGGGCATGGCGGCGCAATGCAGGCTGTTTCCGCGATAGGCGATCAGTGCGATTGGCCGCTCCGTCGACCTTGAGGGTCCGCTCGAACAGCGGTGAATTTTCGCCGATGTATGCGGCGTGCGGGAGGCCGTGTTGCGCGGTGGCCTGGTCAAGTTCCTCCCGATAGTGATCGAACCGCGCCGCATCGACGCTTTCATATCCCGGTGGAGCGCTGGCGATAGAAGGCCGTGCCGCCCTCGCTGTCATCCGAAAGATAGAGCAGCACCGCAATTCGCTCCGGCTCGGTCCCGTCAAAATGCGGCAGCCGCTGGATCGGGGTTAGTTCGCCCGGCGCTTTGGTGACGATGGACAGAAAGCATTCGAAATAGCCCGGCTCGCGCGCCAGCCCGAACAGTTCCGCGCATTTGCTCCAACAGCGGCGCGACCAGCGGCATCGCCACAGCTGCCGAAACCGCTGCCCGGATTCCGGGATAGAACGGCCCGATGGGTTTGTAGGAATGCCGCGCGGCAATCTCCCGCACCAGTTCCAGATCCGCCAAGCGCATCATCCACCAGCATCAGCGGCTGCGCCTCGGACCCGAAATGGGTGAGCGAAAGCTGGTGCGAAGGTGAGAGGGCTAATGGGGACGATTGAACCATTTGTGCAGCGCGCTGGAGGCCCGAAAGTGCAGAGGAAATGTCACACCCACCATGCAACCCGATGGGCAGGTTTGCAATCGCCGGGGTCCGCTTTACAACCGAATGGCCGCGCGGGAGAGGAGCCTTGCGGCGGGAGAGGAGCATGGGACGCGCGCCAACCGGTCGGCCGACCAGTTTCGATATCGCCTATCTGGCCGGGGTCTCCCAGCCCACCGTCAGCCGTGCGCCTGCGTGGCGACAAGTCGGTCAGCGAAGCCACCCGCGCGCGGATCGGAAGATCGCCAGCGAGCTCAATTACACGGTCGACAAGAACGCGAGCTCGCTGCGCTCGCAACGCTCCAACACCATCGCGCTGCTGTTCTTCGAGGACCCAACCCCCGACGAAAGCATGATAAATCCGTTCTTCCTCGCCATGCTCGGATCGATCACCCGCGCCTGCGCCAACCACGGGCTGGACCTGCTGATCTCGTTCCAGCGGATGGAGGATGACTGGCACGTGCGCTATCAGGACAGCCACCGCGCTGACGGGCTGATCCTGCTCGGCTACGGCGATTACACGCTCTACCGCGAACGGCTGGAGCAACTGGCGCGGCAGGGAACCGCATTTCGCGCGCTGGGGTTCGGTCAGCGGCGATACTTCGGGCAGCACCATCGGTTCGGACAATTTCGGCGCAGGGCGGCTGGCGGGCGAACACCTGCTGGCGCGCGGACGGCGGCGGCTCGCCTTCCTCGGCCATGCGGACGATCACTATCCCGAATTCGCCGCAGCGCTATCGCGGTATGTGCCGGGCGCTGGAACATGCTGGAATCGCACCGGAAAGTGCGCTGCAGCGCGATGCGATCACCACCGAAGAAGCGGGCTACGCCGCCACCCGCAGCCTGATCGCGGGCGGGCGTGCATTTCGACGGCGTGTTTGCCGCCAGTGACCTGATCGCCATCGGGGCCTTGCGCGCTCTAGCGGAATCCGGGCTGACTGTTGCCCGGCGATGTGGCGCTGGTGGGGTTCGACGATATTCCCGCCGCCAGCCACACCAACCCGCCGCTCACCACGATCATGCAGGATATCGGCGGCGCGGGCGAACGGCTGGTGGAAACGCTGCTGGCCAAGATCGACGAGCGCGAAGGGCCGGACAACCGCCTGCCCACCCGCCTGATCGTGCGCGCCAGCAGCGGCGGCGCGGACACTTAACGCAGCGCATACATTCGTATTCGTGTTGTCGCGGCGGCGCATTCGTGCCAGCCGATGGCCTTGGCGCAGGATGGCTTGAGACCTCCGCGCATTGGGCGAGGACAATGTACGCGATGGAAAAACCCCGTCAGAGCTTCTGGGGCCTGTGGAATATCAGCTTCGGCTATCTTCGGCATCCAGCTGGCCTTCGCGCTGCAGAATGCGAACATGAGCCGCGTCTTCCAGTCGCTTGGGCGCAAGCATGGACAATCTGCCCGCGTTCCTGTGGGTTGCCGCGCCGCTGACCGGGCTGATCGTCCAGCCGCTGATCGGCCATTTTCAGGACCGGACCTGGAACCGGTTCGGCCGCCGCCGCCCCTATTTCCTTACCGGGGCGGTGTTTGCCGCGCTGGCACTGATCGGTGATGCCGCTCAGCTCCGGAATTTGTGCACCCTGCTTTTTGCGGCGCGATGCTGTGGGTGCTCGACGCCAGCCTCAAATGTGTCGATGGAGCCGTTCCGCGCCTTTGTGGGCGACATGCTGCCCACGCGAACAGCATAGCGCGGGCTATGCCGTGCAGACCGCCTTTATCGGCGCGGGAGCGGTGGCCGGATCGATCTTCCCCCGGCGCTGTTCGACTGCCTGGGGTATCGAGAATACCGCGCCAGAAGGCGAGATTCCCGATACGGTGCGGTGGAGCTTCTGGGCTGGCGCGGCGGTGCTGCTGGCAGTCCTGTGGACCGTGACCACCGCGGAATACAGCCCTGAACAACATGGCCGCCTTCGACAGCGCAGACGCTGCGCCGGTCCAGCCGGCTGCGCTCGTCTATCCCAAAGGCGGGTTGGCCTGGCTGTGCGCCGGAGCGGCGCTGGATGCTGGTCTATTGCGCCGGACTCGACCGCCAGCTCTTTATCCTATGGGGGGCTGGTGGCTGTTCGGCGTGATCCAGCTAATCGGCTCGCGCGGGCCAGAAAAGCCGCGCTGCGCTTGCGCAGCATCGTCGGCGATCTGGCCAGATGCCGGTGGAGATGAAGCGGCTGGCGCTGGTGCAGTTCTTCACCTGGTCGCGCTGTTCATCATGTGGATTTACACCACCCCGGTGGTCACGCAATACGTGTTTCGGATCAGCGACCCGGCAGCGCCGCCTATAACGAAGGCGCCAACTGGGTGAAGGTGATGTTCACCGTCTACAACGGCGTTGCGGCGCCATCCGCCTTGCCCTGCTGCCGCTGCTCCAGCCGCGATCGGCCATGCCCGCACCCACATGGTTTGCCTGCTGGCCGGCGCGGCTCGGGTTTCCTGCGCTGCTGCGTGATCCGCAACCAGTTGGCTTGCTCTTGCCGAAGATCGGGATCGGCATTGCCTGGGCCAGCATCCTGGCCATGCCCTATGCCATCCTCGCCTCCAAGCCTGCCGCAGGCAGAAACTGGGCATCTACATGGGCACTGTTCAACATTCTTCATCGTGGTGCCGCAATTGCTGGTGGCGACGGTGATGGGATCGATCATGAACGCAGTTTCTTCCCCGGCCGAACCGGTCTGGACGATGCTTGTTCGCCGCGCTGGTCATGGTCGCCGCCGCGCCGCCATGCTGCGGGTCGGCGAAGACGCCACGCCGGAGGCCACACGATGATCGGCGCGGTCGAAGCCGGGGGCACGAAATTCGTCCTCGCACTGGCGCAGGCGGACGGCACGATTGTCGAGCGGACGCGGATCGACACGCGCCATCCGGACGAGACTTTCCCGGCGATGGCCGAATGGTTCGCCGCCGCTGCCGAACGGCACGGCCCCATCGCCGCGTTCGGCGTGGCCAGCTTCGGACCGATCGACATCGATCCCGCCTCGCCAACCTATGGCACCTTCACCACTACCCCCAAGCCGGGGTGGAGCGGGGCGCGCTATCACGATGCACTCGGCGCGGTTCGGGGTGCCGCTGGCCATCGAAACCGATGTCAACGGCGCGGCTATGGGAGAGGCCATGGCAGGCGCGGGACGCGGAGCGCGCACGCTCGCCTATACCACCGTCGGCACCGGGATCGGCACCGGGGTGGTGACCGATGGCAAGCCGCTCGCAGGCCTTTCGCACTACGAAAGCGGCCATATCCGCCCTGCCCGCGCGGCTGGAGACGACTGGCCGGGCTCCTGCCCGTTCCACGGTGCCTGCCTCGAAGGTCTGGCCAGCGGCCCAGCGATCATCGCCCGCTGGGGGCACGATCTGTCACAGGCAAGTGCCGAGCAGATCGCGCTGGTCGCCGATTACCTCGCCGAATTCGCCTCGACGCTGGCATTGCTGCACATGCCGGACCGGATGATCTTCGGCGGCGGGGTGATGAAATCCCCCGGCCTGATCGAGGCCTTGCGCGAAAGAACCCGCGCCAAATTGGCAGGCTATGTCAGCGCCTATGACCGGCCGCTCGATGACGTGATCGTCCCGCCGGGGCTGGGAGACGACGCCGGGATCACCGGTGCAATCGCGCTCGGGCGCAGTGCTTTGGGAGAGCATACCAATGGGTAAAAGCGTTAGCTGGGCGCTGGTCGCGGCGCTGGCGGGGTTCCTGTTCGGCTTCGATACCGCAGTGATCTCCGGCGCGGAACAGGCGGTGCAGCAGGTCTGGCAGATGTCCGATGCCATGCACGGCTTCGCCATTTCTGCCGCGCTGTGGGGCACGGTGGTGGGCGCGCTGCTCGGCGGCTGGCCGAGCGACCGCTACGGGCGCAAGCCGACGCTGATCGCCATCGGGGTGCTCTATGCCGTTTCCGCCGTGGGTTCCGCGCTGGCGTGGGACCCGATCAGCTTCATGCTGTTCCGGGTGATCGGCGGGCTGGGCGTGGGCGCAAGCTCGGTCACCGCGCCCGCCTATATCGCCGAAATCGCCCCGCGCGAGCAACGCGGGCGGCTGGTGGCGCTGTTCCAGACGATGATCGTCACCGGGATACTGGTGGCCTTTGTCAGCAATTATCTGCTGGCCGGCGTGGTGGAGAACGACTGGCGCTGGATGCTCGGCGTGGTCGCAGTTCCGAGCATAATCTATCTGCTCGCCACCCTTACCATCCCCGAGAGCCCGCGCTGGCTGTTGGTCCAGCACGGCGCGGAGGAACGCGCGCGCGCCATCCTCACCCAGATCAACCCCGCCACGGTGGACGAAACCGTGGCCGCGATCCGTGCCGAAGCGGCGCGTGATGCGCGTTCGATCAGCTGGGGCCGGTTCTTCGACGGGCATCTCAAGCGCCCGATCATGCTCGCCTTCCTGATCGCCTTCTTCAACCAGCTCTCCGGCATCAATGCGATCATCTACTACGCCCCGCGCATCTTCGAGATTTCCGGCGCGGGCAATGCCGTCGCTCTGCTGGCGACGATGGGCGTGGGGGTGGTGAACCTGGTGTTCACGCTGGTCGGCATGGCGCTGATCGACAAGGCCGGGCGCAAGAAACTGATGTACGTTGGCTCGGTCGGCTACATCGTCTCGCTCGGCATGACCGCGTTCGGCTATGCCAGCGGCCAGCTCGAAATCGTGCTGCCCTTCATCCTCGCCTTCATCGCCGCCCACGCGGTGGGCCAGGGCGCGGTGATCTGGGTCTATATCAGCGAGATTTTCCCCAGCAACGCCCGCGCCAAGGGGCAGACGCTGGGCGCTGGCACGCACTGGGTGTTCGCCGCCGCGCTGACGCTGGTGATGCCCGCCGTGCTCTCCAGCGTCTCGCCCGTCGCCATTTTCCTGTTCTTCGCCGGCATGATGGTCCTCCAGCTGGTCTGGGTCGCGCTCTCGATGATCGAGACGCGCGGCCGCAGTCTGGAGGATATCGCTGCCCAATTGTCTCCTGCTGCAAAGGATTGATCCGATGAAAAAGCTCCTCACCGTCTCCGCGCTTGCCCTGCTTGCGGGCGGCACTGCCTTCGCCATGACCAGCGGGGCGGACGAGCCCGGCGCGCAGGAAGCCACTGCCGAAACGTGGTCCCCGCAGCCGTTCGTGCGAGATCGAAGCTCCCGAATGGACGCGCGATGCGGTGCTGTACCAGATCAACACCCGCCAGTTCACTCCCGAAGGCACCTTCGCCGCTGCCGAAGCCGAACTGCCGCGGCTGAAGGAACTGGGCGTCGATATTCTCTGGCTGATGCCGATCCACCCCATCGGCGTCGAAAACCGCAAGGGCACGCTCGGCAGCCCCTATTCGGTGCAGGACTATTACGCGGTGAACCCCGAATTCGGCACCGAGGAGGACCTCAGGAGCTTCGTCGATGCGGCGCACGAGCAGGGCTTCCACGTCATCCTCGATCTGGTCGCCAACCACACCGCTTGGGACAATGCGATGGCGACCGAACACCCCGACTGGTACGAAACGACCTGGGACGGCCAGTTCCGCCCCACCCCGTTCTGGGACTGGTCCGACATCATCGATCTCGACTGGAGCCAGCCGGGCGTGCGCGAGCATGTGGGCGGGGCGATGGAATACTGGGTGCGCGAGGTCGGTATCGACGGCTATCGCGCCGACGTGGCGGGATATGTCCCGATCGATTTCTGGGAAACGATGCGCGCCCGGCTCGATGCGATCCGCCCGGTGTTCATGCTCGGCGAAGTGCAGCAGACCGTCCACCACCGCGCCGCGTTCGACGCCACCTACGGCTGGGACTGGCACGTCGCGAGCAAACGCATCGCGCAAGGCGGCGCCGATGCCACCGGGTTCTTCGGCTATTACGCCGAACACCAGAGCCTGTGGCCCGCCGAAGCGATGCGGCTGACCTATATCGAAAACCACGACAGCAATGCCTGGGAAGGCACGATCTACGAGAACTACGGCCCGGCGCTGGAAGCGATGACCGCCTTGAGCTTCACCCACGAAGGCCTGTCGATGGTCCACAACGGGCAGGAAGCCTGCAACGCCGATGCGGCTGGAATTCTTCGAGAAAGATGCCATCGACTGGAGCCAGGGCGAGGATTGCGCCTATGGCGAACTGCTGGCCGACCTGATCGCTTTCCGCACCGTCAACCCGGCGCTGCACAATGGCCGCTGGGGCGCGCGGATGAACCCGGTGACGAACAACAAGCCGCAGCAATTGTTCGGCTTCGTGCGCGAGCGGGATGGCAACCGGGTGCTGGCACTGTTCAACCTTTCGGGCCAGCCGGTGACGGCGACTCTGGCGGACGGGCTGGCGGCGGGGAGTTATGCCGAGTTCCAGTCGGGCGAGGCGGTGACGATTGCAGAAGGCGATACGGTTTCGCTCCCGGCATGGGGCTTCCGGCTCCTGTCCAGCACCGCTGAAGCCAGCGCAGAGTAACGCCGCGCTGGACAACGGGCCGCCAGAAAAGGCATAGGCCGCGCCCATGCACGACCTGCGCCTTATCCGCGAAAATCCTGAAGCCTTTGACGCCGCGCTGGCCACGCGCGGGGCTGGAACCGCAATCCGCACGCCTGCTGGCGCTGGACGAGGAACGGCGCGCTTTGCAGACGCAATTGCAGACCGCGCAGAGCCGCCGCAACGATGCCTCCAAGGCCATCGGCGCGGCCATGGGCAAGGGCGACAAGGACTTGGCGGAGGCGCTCAAGGCCGAAGTCGCGGCGATCAAGGCGGATATGCCCGCACTTGAGGAGCGCGAAAAGGCGCTGGGCGTGGAGCTGGACGGCGCGCTTGCCACCCTGCCCAACCTGCCCGCCGAGGATGTGCCTCAGGGTGCGGACGAAGAAGGGCAATGTCGAAGTCAGCCGCTGGGGCACCCCGCGCGCCTTCGACCTTCACCCCGCAGGAACACGCCGACCTTGGCCCCGTGCTGGGCATGGATTTCGAGACCGCCGCGAAAATGAGCGGCGCGCGCTTCACCTTCCTGCGCGGCGGCATGGCGCGGCTGCACCGGGCGCTGGCGCAGTTCATGCTCGATTATCAGGCGGGAGAGCGCGGCTATACCGAATGCAATCCCCCAGTGCTGGTGCGCGACGAGGCGCTGTTCGGCACCGGGCAATTGCCGAAGTTTGCCGATGACTCAGTTCAAAACAGGAGTTAATGTCGATGCGATAGAAGCCGTCGCATCGCTCAAGAAAAATTATTGAGCGAATGGTCACCACTGATCGCAGCTAAATTTGGACACCATGAGGCCGACAAATCTGCGATCATGCAATGGTATGGCGAAACTCTGAATCTCCGAAGAGTTCTAGCCGCCGCTGGCTCATCCCCACCGCCGAAGTCTCGCTCACCAACTCGGTGCGTGAGCAGATCATCGACGATCTCACCGCTACCGATCCGCCTCACCGCGCTCACCCCCTGCTTCCGCTCCGAAGCGGGCGCGGCGGGGAAGGATACGCGCGGGTTTATCCGCCAGCACCAGTTCGAGAAGGTCGAACTGGTCAGCATCTGCCGCCCGGAGGACTCCGAGGCCGAGCACGGGCATATGGTCGAAAGCGCGGAAGGCGTGCTCAAGGCGCTCGACCTGCCCTATCGCAAGATGCTGCTGTGCACCGGCGACATGGGGTTCACCGCGCAAGAAGACCTTCGATCTCGAAGTCTGGCTGCCGGGGCAGAACGCGTACCGCGAGATCAGCTGCGTCAGCTGGTGCGGCGATTTCCAGGCGCGGCGGATGAATGCGCGGTATCGGCCAGAAGGCGAGAAAGGGCACGCGGCCTTCGTCCACACGCTCAACGGTTCGGGCCTCGCGGTCGGGCGGACGCTGGTGGCGGTGCTGGAGAATTATCAGCAGGAGGACGGCTCGGTGCTCGTGCCGGAAGTGCTGCGCGGGTATATGGGCGGGGTTGAGCGGTTGGTGGCGACATGCTGATGCCTAAAGCACTTCAAAAAGCCCCTCCCCTTCAGGGGAGGGGTTGGGGTGGGGCATGTGCTGCCATGCTACGGCATGGGACCCCCACCCCCAGCCCCTCCCCTGAAGGGGAGGGGAGATTTAGGTGCAAATCCTCCTCACCAATGACGACGGCATCCACGCCCCCGGCCTCGCGGTGCTGGAGGAACTGGCCGCGCAATTGTCCGACGATGTCTGGGTCTGCGCGCCCGGCAGAGGAGCAATCGGGCGCGGGGCATTCGCTCACGCTGCACATGCCGGTGCGGCTGCGCGAACATGGCGGGAAGCGCTATTCGGTCACCGGCACGCCGACCGACAGCGTCAATCTCGCCCTGCGCAAGCTGTTCCCCGACAAGCTCCCCGATCTGGTCATCTCCGGCGTCAACGCGGGCGAGAACCTCGGCGATGACATGACCTATTCGGGCACCATCTCCGCCGCCATCGAAGCCGCGCTGGCAGGCATTCCGGCCATCGCCCTGAGCCAGGCCTTCCGCGACAACGGCCCCAGCTTTGCCGCCACCGCAAGCCTGGGGCAAGCGCGTGCTCGAACCGCTGATCGACATGGCGATGGCGCGGCGCACGCTGATCAACGTCAACTTCCCCGCCCTGCCTGCGGACAAGGTGCGCGGCATCCGCGTGGTGCGGCAGGGGTTCCACGATTACGGACGCGGCATCGCTGGTCGAAGGCGAGGACCCGCGCGGGCGGCCCTATTACTGGTTCGGCCTGCAGGATGCCGAACACACCTTCGATCACGGCACCGATCTGGAAGCGGTGGAGGACGGCTATATCTCCGTCACCCCGCTGCAACTCGACATGACCCAGCATTCGGCCATCGGCGCGTTAGCGGAACGGTTCAGCTAAGCGCGACGTAGACCCCGCCCATCGCCGCCATGCCGACGATGAAGTGCCCGGCATCAATGAAGAAATGGGCTGCCGGCCGCCGCAGATAGAGATAGTTGATCCCGATCGCCGGGACCATGATCGCCGCGCCCAGCCCCACGGCCATCATCATGATCCCGCGCGGGCTGGGATCGGACATGGCGATCATGTGCCCCAGCACCAGCGAAATCAGCAGTTCAAAAGCGAAGCACAGGCCAAAAATCACCAGCATGTTGCCGCCCTGCGCGTCCGCATCGCTCATCCCGGCGGCCTTCTGCCAGGCCTTGCCGAACAGCACCGTGTACCAGACCGACCCCACGGCAAAGAACGCCACCGCGCCCAGTACCACCGCCAGCAGATTGATATCGCCCATGTTGAATTCCCCTTCCCGAAATGCGTCCCGCCACTACCCCTAGCCGAAAGCGCGCTTGAGGTGTAGGGGCGCGCTCGTCATGGCAACGCAAATCCCCGAACAGAAGAAAGTCGGCATGGTCAGCCTCGGCTGCCCCAAGGCGCTGGTCGATTCCGAACGCATCCTCACCCGGCTGCGCGCGGACGGCTATGCGATGAGCGCCGACTATGCCGGGGCCGACGTGGTGCTGGTGAACACCTGCGGCTTCCTCGACTCTGCCAAGGAGGAAAGCCTCGACGCGATTGGTGAAGCGATTGCCGAGAACGGGCGGGTGATCGTGACCGGCTGCATGGGCGAGGAGGCAGACGTGATCCGCGCGCGCTTCCCGCAGGTGCTGGCGATCACCGGCGCGCACCAGTACGAGGACGTGGTTCACGCGGTCCACGAAGCCGCGCCGCCCACCCAAGGCCCGTTCATCGACCTGATCCCGCAAATCGACGTGAAACTGACGCCGCGCCATTACAGCTATCTCAAGATTTCCGAGGGCTGCAACCACTCCTGCGCCTTCTGCATCATCCCGCAACTGCGCGGCAAACTCGCCAGCCGCCGGATCGATGCGGTGCTGCGCGAGGCGGAAAAGCTGGTCGCGGCGGGGACCAAGGAGCTGCTGGTCATCAGCCAGGATACCAGCGCCTATGGCGTCGATACCCGCCACGATCCGCGCCAGTGGAAGGGCCGTGAGGTCCGCGCGCACATGACCGATCTGGCCCGCGAACTGGGCCAGTTGCGCACTCCCGAAGGCCAGACGCCGTGGGTACGGCTCCACTACGTCTACCCCTATCCGCACGTCGATGCGGTGATCCCGCTGATGGCGGAGGGGCTGCTGACGCCCTATCTCGACATTCCGTTCCAGCACGCCAGCCCTTCGGTTCTGCGGGCGATGAGGCGCCCGGCGAACGAGGCCAAGGTGCTCGAACGCATCCGCAACTGGCGCGCGATTGCGCCCGATCTGACCATCCGGTCCAGTTTCGTGGTCGGCTTTCCGGGCGAGACCGAGGCGGATTTCCAGTACCTGCTCGAATGGCTGGAGGAAGCGCAGCTCGACCGGGTGGGCGCATTCCGCTTCGAACCGGTGGCGGGCGCGGCGGCCAACCTGCTGCCCGATCCGGTGCCCGAAGCGCTGAAGGAAGAGCGCTATGCGCGGCTGATGGAACTGACCGAACGGATCAGCGCCGAAAAGCTCGCCGCCAAGGTCGGCCGCACCATGCCCGTCATCGTCGACGAAGTGGGCGAGCCCGACGAGGACGGCGACATCGGGGCGACGGGACGGTCACAGGCCGATGCGCCCGAAATCGACGGCGCGGTGTACCTGCGCAATGTTCCGGCCACGCTGGCTCCCGGCGACATCGTGCAAGCCGAAATCGAGGATGCCGACGCGCACGACCTGTTCGGGGTTATCCGCTAGAGCCTATTCCGCCGCATATTCCAGCGCGAAACTGGGATCGCATTCGTAGGGGTAGACATGCTCGCCCGGACGCATTTCCCATTCGATCCAGCGCGCACCCGAGTTCACCAGAGTGGCCGGATCGCTGAACCACTGGGTCGCCACCAGCCGCCCGGTTTCGGGATCGATCCGGTAGCGTTCCTCCATCACCACGTCGCTGGAATGATCGAGGCCATTGTTGGTGATGGTGCTCGCAGCAATGTGAGTGGTCTGGATGACGAGATCGCTGCCCTCCCAGTGGCCCCGTGAAAAGCCCATCTTGCTGTGCGGCTGATTGGCATCGGGCTGCCTGCCATCCATGAACACCAGCCGCGTTTGATCGAAATACTCGTTGCGGATCACGATCAGCGCATCGGTCTGCACGATCTCAACCGGAAACGGCCCTTGCAGCGCATAGACGATGCTGGGGGGAAGGCAGACGCGCGCCAGCGTCATGTCCGCTTCCGGCTGCCATGCTTCTGCACCTTGCTGCGCTTCCTCGGTCAGGATCAGCCCGCCGTATTCTCCGCGCGGAAATTCAGCAACTCCAGTATCGGCGATCAGCACCGACCCTTCGGGCAGGCGGGCGATCATATCCGGAGCAGGTTCGCCGAGGTCGAACACCGGGCCCCAGAAGCCGGACAAATCGGGCGGCGCCTCCTGCGCGGCGGCAGGCGTCGCCATGAAAAGCAATAGGGGAAGCAGGCGCCTAATCATCGTTCTGCCCGAACGCCCGTGTACCGATCAGCCGCCCCTCGCTGTCGCGCGCTTCCATCAGCCGCATATAACGGCGACCGTCGCGCGCGCGCCAGCCGCTTATGGTGACCTGCTCCCCCGGACGCAGGCTGGAACGGGTCCAGCCGCGCCGCTGCAAGACCACCGGAGCATTCGTTTCCGCGCGCCATTCCGCACCATCCACGTTGAGCACCACAAGCCCATGCGGGTTGGTGAAGCGGAACGCGGTGACAGTGCCTGTCAGGGCAACTTCGCCAGCGGGATCGAAATAGACGGCGAACGAATGATGCGCCTGGGCGCTCGCTGCCGCCAAGATCATGGCGAGCGCGGCAAAGTACCGTTTCATCCTGTTCCCTCCTCCGCCGCCCAGCTTAGCCGAAAAGCAGGTGCGGTCCAGCGCGAGGGTGGCTATGCCCGGATCATGCCCATCGCCATCACCAGCAGCTTTTCGTTCCATATCGACCAGCCGACCGATCTGCTGTTGCAGTTCCAGGCGGCGGCCATTCCCGAACAGATCATCCTCGAACACGATACCTGGCTGACCAAGGCGCTGCATCTTGCCAGCATTCCGGCGCAGGCGCGGATCGGCGAACGGCTGTGGGTGCGGGCGACGGGGGATTACCGGGTCGATTACACCGCGAAGGTGGACGTGCAGCGGCAGGTCCACGATCTCGCCAGCCTCGCCCAGCTCGATCCGCACGATCTGCCGGGGGAGGCAGTCGAATACGTATTCGATTCGCGCTACTGTCAGGCCGACCGTATGCAAACCTTTGTGGCGGATACTTTCAGCAATCATGCAGGCGGCGCAAAGGTCGTCGCCATGCGCGACTGGATCGCCGACAATTTCACTTATATGCCCGGCGCTTCGGATGCGAGCACCACGGCGCTCGAAACCTTTGTCGAACGTCGCGGTGTGTGCCGTGATTTTGCCCATGTGATGATCTGCTTCGCCCGCGCTTCCACCATTCCGGCGCGCTATGTCAGTTGCTATGCGCCCGGCGTGATGCCGCAGGATTTCCACGCGGTGGCCGAGGTGTTCCTCGCCGATCCGGACATGCCCGGCGGTGGATCGTGGCAGATTGTCGATCCCACGTTCATGGCCGATCCGGCCAAGACGGTGAAAATCGGCATCGGGCGCGATGCGGCGGATGTCAGCTTCATGACCAGCTTCGGCTATGCCCGTTTCGACGGCAGCAGCGTGGACGTGCGCGAAGTGGCGTAAGGGATTGCGCTGCAGGCAGGTTTATGTTGCACTGCATCATACGCGCTTAGAACAAAGGGAATCGATAGTCTCCATGCAGACCAAGGCCGATACGCTGATCCTGTTCGGAGCGACCGGCGATCTGGCGCAGCGGATGCTGCTGCCCTCGCTCTGCGCATTGGCAGCGGACGGGCTGCTGGCAAGCGATCTGCGCATCGTCGGCACCGCGCGCTCGGTCCACACCGATCACACATTTCGCAATTTCGTGCGCGCAGCGGTGGAGAAGTACCTGCCCGCGCACCGGCGCGGCGGAATGGCCGATTTCCTCAACCGCTTCAGCTACAGCCAGCTCGATGTGACCACGCCCGAAGGCTATGCCGATCTGGCGGCCAAGGTGGGTCCGGATCGGCAGGTGGCGATATTCCTCTCCACCGCGCCCAGCCTGTTCGAACCCACGATCAAAGGTCTGGCCGATCACGGACTGGCGGGGCCGAATTCGCGCATCTGCCTGGAAAAGCCGCTCGGCACCGATCTTGCCAGTTCCTGCGCCATCAACGATGCGGTGGCTGCGGCGTTCAGCGAGAGCCGGATTTTCCGCATCGATCACTATCTCGGCAAGGAGACGGTGCAGAACCTGATCGCGCTGCGGTTTGCCAACATCCTGTTCGAACCGCTGTGGAACGCGCAGCATATCGATCATGTGCAGATCACCGTGGGGGAAACCGTTGGGCTGGAAAGCCGCGTGGATTTCTACGACGGCGCGGGCGCGCTGCGCGACATGGTGCAGAACCACATGCTGCAATTGCTGGCGCTGGTGGCGATGGAACCGCCGAGCAGCTTCGATGCCGGCGCGGTGCGCGACGAGAAGGTGAAAGTCCTGCGCGCGCTGCGCAGTGTGGCTCCTGACGAAAGCGTGACCGGCCAGTATCGCGGCGGTGCCTCCACCGGCGCGATCGTCCCCGGCTATGACGAGGAACTGGGGCGCGAGAGCAATACCGAGACCTTCGTGGCATTGAAGGCGCATATCGACAACTGGCGCTGGAACGGCGTGCCCTTCTACCTGCGCACCGGCAAGCGCCTGCCCGAACGGGTGACCGAAATCGTGGTGCAATTCGCCTGCGTCCCGCATTCGATCTTCCCCGGCGCCAAGCTGAAGCCCAACCGGCTGGTGATCGGCATCCAGCCGGAGGAGAACATCACCCTGTCGATGATGTCCAAGGTGCCCGGCATCGAGCACGAGGGCATGACCCTGCGCGAACTGCCGCTCAACATCGCCATGCCCGATGCTTTCAGCGGCAAGGAAAAGCGGATCGCCTACGAACGGCTGCTGCTCGATCTGGTGGCGGGCGACCAGACGCTGTTCGTCCGGCGCGACGAGGTGGAAGCGCAATGGCGCTGGGTGGACGATATCCGCGCCACCTGGCTGGCCGAGGGCAAGCAAGTGAAGACGTACAACGCGGGCAGCTGGGGGCCGTCTGCTGCGATTGCCTTGGCGGAGCGCGATGGAGTGAGCTGGCATGAGTAATCTCCACCCCACCATCGCCCGCGTTACCGACCGGATCATCGAAAAGTCGAAGGCCAGCCGCGCCGCCTATCTGGCGCTGATCGAGCGCGAGGCCGCCAACCGGCCCGACCGCAGCCAGGTCAGTCTGCTCCAACCTCGCCCACGCCTTTGCCGGGGCGCTGGAGGATCAGGCGGCGCTGAAGGCGCATCGCGGGCCGAATATCGGCATTGTCACCAGCTACAACGACATGCTCAGCGCGCACCAGCCCTACGGGCGCTATCCGGAGCGGCTGAAGATCTACGCCCGCGAAGTGGGCGCCACCGCGCAGGTGGCGGGCGGCACTCCGGCGATGTGCGACGGGGTGACGCAGGGCGAGACGGGGATGGAATTGTCGCTGTTCTCCCGCGATGCCATTGCGATGGCGACCGGGATCGCGCTCAGCCACGCGATGTATGACGGCGTGCTGCTGCTCGGCATCTGCGACAAGATCGTGCCCGGCCTGCTGATCGGGGCGCTGCGGTTCGGGCATCTGCCCGCCGTGTTCGTGCCCAGCGGCCCGATGCCGAGCGGGGTTTCCAACAAGGACAAGCAGCGCGTCCGCCAGCTCTATGCCGAGGGCAAGGCGAGCCGCGCGGAACTGCTCGATAGCGAACTGGGCAGTTACCACTCGCCCGGCACCTGCACCTTTTACGGCACCGCCAATTCCAACCAGATGATGATGGAAATGATGGGGCTGCACATTCCGGGTGCGGCCTTCGTCCAGCCGGGCACGCAGCTGCGGCAGGCGCTGGACCGGGAGGCGGTGCACCGCGTTGCCGCGCTGGGGCAGGACGGCAATGATTACCGTCCGCTCGGCCACTGCGTCGATGAAAAGGCCATCGTGAATGCGATGGTCGGGCCTGCTGGCGACCGGCGGATCGACCAACCACGCGATCCACATTCCCGCCTTTGCCCGCGCCGCCGGGGTGCAGGTGGACTGGACCGACCTTTCGCGAGCTTTCGAGCGTCGTACCGCTGCTGGCGCGGGTCTATCCCAATGGCGCGGGCGATGTGAACCATTTCCACGAGGCCGGCGGGATGGGCTTCGTGATCGCGCGAACTGCGTCGATGCCGGGCTGGCGCATGGCGACGTGATCGGCGTCGGCGCGCAGCGCGGCATGCGACGAATATGCGCAGGAACCGGGGCTCGATGGAGACGAAGCTGGTGTGGCGCGATGTCGGCCCTTCGGGCGATGCAGAAATGCTCCGCCCCGCCGCCGCGCCGTTCCAGGCCGATGGCGGGATGAAGCTCGTCACCGGCAATCTGGGCCGCGCCTGCTTCAAGAGCTCTGCCGTGGCAACGGATCGCTTGACCATCGAAGCGCCTTGCCGCGTGTTCCAGACCCAGAAAGCCGTGGCCGAAGCCTTTGTCGCCGGGGAACTGGATCGGGACGTGGTGGTGGTGGTGCGCTTCCAGGGACCGCGCGCCAACGGGATGCCCGAATTGCACAGCCTCACGCCGCCGCTGGGCGTGTTGCAGGATCGCGGCTACCGCGTGGCGCTGGTCACCGACGGGCGGATGTCGGGCGCGAGCGGCAAGGTGCCTGCTGCCATCCACTGTTCGCCCGAAGCACTCGGCGGCGGACCACTCTCGCTACTTCAAGATGGCGACATGGTGCGCCTCTGTGCCGCCACCGGCGAACTCTCGACCAGCGCCGATCTCTCCACCCGCACCCCCGCGCCCGATCCCGTGCCCGACATGGGCACCGGCCGCGAATTGTTCGCCATGTTCCGCACCTTGGCGGACGAAGCAGAGAAGGGAGGCAGCGCCATGCTCGCCTCAGCAGGACTATGACCCAGATCGTCACCGTCGACATCGGCGGCACCCACGCCCGCTTTGCCCTGGCCAGCCAGTCGGGCAACGGCACGATCACGCTCGACGAGCCGATCACCCTGCACACGCAGGATCACGCCAGTTTCCAGACCGCGTGGGAAGACTACGCCAGCCGCAAGGGCGGCACCCTGCCGCCGCGCGTGGCGATGGCGATTGCCGGGCCGGTGGGGGAAGATGTGATCCGCTTCACCAACAATCCGTGGATCATCCGCCCGGCCCTGATCCCGGAAAAGCTGGGTTGCGACAGCTATGTGCTGGTCAACGATTTCGAAGCCGTGGCCCACGCCGTTGCCCGCGCCCCGGCAGACCAGTTCCTGCATCTCGCCGGACCGGACGAGGATCTTCCCGCCAGCGGCACGATCAGCGTGATCGGCCCCGGCACCGGGCTGGGGGTGGCGCACCTCTGGCGCGACGGCAAGGGTTTCACCCATGTGCAGGCGACCGAGGGCGGGCATGTCGATTTCGCTCCGCTCGATCCCATCGAGGATGCGATCCTCGCCCGGCTGCGCAAGCGCCACAACCGGGTTTCGGTAGAGCGCGTGGTGGCTGGCCCGGCCATTGTCGATATCTACGAAACGCTCGCCGCATTGGAAGGCCGCGCGCTGGTCAGAACAGAGCAATATCGCGATCTGGACCGCCGGGATGGATGGCAGCGACAGCCTCGCCGCCGCCGCGATCGACCGCTTCTGCCTGTCGCTCGGCGCAGTGGCGGGCGATACCGCGCTGGCGCAGGGGGCGAGCGCGGTGGTGATCGCGGGCGGGCTTGGATACCGGCTGCGCGACCATCTGCCGCAATCGGGCTTTGCCGAACGCTTCCGCGCCAAGGGCCGCTTCGAAGGGCTGATGGCCAAGCTGCCGGTCAAGCTCATCACCCATCCGCAGCCGGGCCTGTTCGGCGCGGCGGCGGCCTTTTTCCTCCAGCACGGAGAGCAAGCATGAGCATCAGCGCCGCCATCGACAGAATCATGCGCGTGGCCCCGGTCATCCCGGTGCTGGTGGTGGAAGATGTGGGCCACGCCCGCGAAACCGCCGAAGCGCTGGTGGAAGGCGGGCTCAAGGTGCTCGAAGTCACCCTGCGCACCCCCGATGCGCTTGGCTGCGATCCGCCGCATGAACCTCGTCCCCGGCGCGATTATCGGCGCGGGCACGGTGGTGAACGAAGCGCAGCTGGAAGAAGCACTGGCGGCGGGCGCGGAATTCATCGTTTCCCCCGGCCTGACCGAGAAGCTGGGCAAGGCCGCGATCAAGTCCGCGGTGCCGTTCCTGCCCGGCATTGCCAATGCGGGCGATATCATGCGCGGGATGGATCTGGGGCTGAAGCACTTCAAGTTCTTCCCGGCCATGACCAATGGCGGCATTCCGGCGTTGAAGAGCCTCGCCGCGCCGTTCTTCCAGTGCAAGTTCTGCCCCACCGGCGGCATTTCGCTCGCCAATGCGCCGGACTGGCTGGCTTTGGAGCCGGTGCTGTGTGTCGGCGGCAGCTGGGTCGCACCGGCGGGAGCCTCGCCCGAGGAAATCACCCAACTGGCGCGCGAAGCGAGCGGGCTGGCCGCATGAGCCGGGTCGGCGAACTGACCGACCGCTTGCAGGCGCTGCACCAGCGCACCGTCGAAACCCCGCTGTTCAATCCGGTGTTCCAACTGGCGCACGATGTTTCGCGCCAGCTTGAAGCGGGCGAGCTGTGACTCGACGACATCGAAGCAGCGATTGCCGAACTGGAAGTGGCGGCGCTGGAAGCGCGCGCGGACCGGCTGGTGCGGATGGTCGCCCCGCTCGACCATGCCAGCAATGCCGATGCGCTGGCGCAGGTGCTGCGACGCGGGCGATTTCGACGCCTTCCGCGCGCGCTGGGAGCGGCCGAACCTGCACGCGGTGTTCACCGCGCACCCAACGTTCCTGCTCACACCCGAACAGTCCGAGGCGGTGGCGATCGCGGCCTCTTCCGGTGCCGACATCGCGGCAGAGGTAGTCGGCGGCGCGCGCCCGCAGGTCACGCTGGCCTACGAACACACGCGCGCCATGCAGGCCATTGCCCATGCGCAGGACGCGCGCGATGCCGTGGTGGCGCAGGTGCTCGACCCATGCGCAGGCGACCTGGCCCGACCGCTGGCACGAACTGGCCCCCCTCCCCTTCCGCTTCGCCAGCTGGGTGGGCTACGACATGGACGGGCGCACCGATATCACCTGGGCCAATTCCATCGGCTTCCGCCTGGCGGAAAAGGCCGAGCGGCTGGCGCGCTACACCACGTCGCTCGAAGCCATTGATGCCGCGCACCCGCTGCTCGGCGAACTGCGCCCCGCCGCCAATTTTGCGCAGGAACGCGCCGACGATTTCGCCGCCGATCTGTCCGATCCCGCCGCGCTTTCGGTGGCCGCCAACCGGCTACCGCCAGCGATCCGCGCAAGCTGCTCTCGCTTTCGCGCTAATTGCTGCGCTGGAAGCCGAAGCGACAGGCCAGCGAGGACGGCCCGCGCGCCGTCGCCCTCAAAACCCTCGCCGCCGCGATGCGCGCGGACGGGCTGGGCATGGGCTGGATCCATTTCCGGGTGAACGCCAAGCAGCTCCACAACGCCATCCGCCGCCGCATCGATCCCGAAGGCAATCTCGATCTCGCCAGCAAGGGCGCGGTGGTGCACCTGCGCCGCGCGATTGCCGAGCTGAAGCCGCGCCGCAGCAATTTCGGCGCGCTGGCGATCGAGGCGAGCACGGCCACCGGCAGTTCCTGGCGATGGCGCAGATCCTTGCCCATGTGGACGCCGATGCGCCGATCCGGATGCTGGTGGCCGAGTGCGAGGAGCCTGCCACGATGCTCGCCGCGCTCTATTTCGCGCACCTGTTCGGGATCGCCGACAAGGTCGATGTCTCGCCGCTGTTCGAAACCGAAAGCGCGCTGGAGCACGGCGGGCGGTTCCTCGACGAGCTGCTGGCCGAAGCACGTTTACCGCGACTACGCCCGCACCCGCGGCCGGGTGGCGATCCAGACCGGGTTTTCCGATGCCGGGCGCTTCGTCGGGCAGGTGCCCGCCAGCCTGGCCATCGAGCGGCTGCAGGGCCGCCTCAGTCAGGCAATGGAAGCCAACGGCCTCACGGACGTCGCGGCGCTGATCTTCAACACCCACGGCGAAAGCATGGGCCGCGGCGCGCATCCGACCAAGATGGCGGACCGGCTCGACTGGGCGCTCTCACCCTGGGCCAAGCGCCGCTTCGCCCGCGCGGGCATCGTGCTGGAGCCGGAAGTCAGCTTTCAGGGCGGCGACGGCTACCTGTGGTTCGCCACGCCGGAACTGGCGCGCGCCACGCTCACCCGGATCGCCTGCCTGCGCCCCGCCGATACCGACACCGATGCCCCGGTTGATCCGTTCTACCGCCGCACCGACATCTCAGCCTCGATTTCTACCGCGCGATCAAGGATCACCAGCGCGAGCATCTCGAAAGCCGCACCTATGCGCGCGCGATCACGGCCTTCGGGCTCGGCCTGCTCAACGCCACCGGCAGCCGCGTCAGCCGCCGCCAGAGCGACCTTTCCGCCGACCGCGAAATGTGCCTTGCGGCAAATCCGCGCGATCCCGCACAACGCGATCCTCCAGCAACTGGGCTATCCGGTGAACGTGATCGCCGGGATCGGCCATGCGGCAGAAGGGCACTACGAGGAACTGGGCGCGCTGCTCGCCGAAAGCCCGCGCGGGCGCGAACTGGTGCGGCTGGTGCGCGCCGCCAACGCGCTCGCCAGTGTGAAAACCGTGGCGGCCTATGGCGAGCTGTTCAATTCCGCCTACTGGGCCAGCCGCCCCTATCGCGGCACCGAAAGCCAGCTCACCTCTGCCTGCGAGGCACTGAGCGAATACCTCGTGAAAGATGACCGCGTCGGCGTGTTCCGCCGCCTCGCCAGCCGCCTGCGGGTGGACGCGATGAAGCTGCATCGGCTGCTCGCACATGTGCCCGACGAAGCGCCCGACCGAGGGCCGCGAGGACAAGCGGCGGATGCTCGGCGTGTTGCAGGCCTTGCGGCTGGCACTGCTGCAGGCGATGTTCATTCGCGCAGTGAGCGTGCCGGTGTTCAGCCGCGCCAACGATGTCAGCCGCGACGACGTGCTGGAAATGGTCTTTACCCTGCGCGTGGACGAGGCATTGCATCAATTGCGGCGCGCGTATCCGGTCAGTTTTCCGCAAATCTCGCGCTTCGATCTCAGCGAGCCAACCGATTGGCCCGATGGCTCCGACGAGGGGTATGAGGCAATCCACCGTGATTTCATCGACCCGATTGAGCGCGCGCACGCGCTCTCGCTGCGGATCAGCACCGCGATTGCCAATGTCTTCGGGGCGCATGGTTAAGCGCGCTTAACTTCTTGGCGGGCGTCGTCTCGCATCGGGACGGGGCGCAGCGGGCGATGGAAATTGCAGCGACATTTCCGGTAAGCCCGTCCGCATGAACACTGGCGTGAAATGGATCGGCGGCCTGACGCTGCTCGTGGTGGCACTGCTGGGCAGCGTGCTGTTCTTCGGCAATCCGCTCGAAGCGCAGGAGCAGGAAGTCCGGCTCTCCGCCGAGGATGTGCTGGCTGACGAGGACGGGGCGATTGCCACGGCCGACAGCGCCCCGGTGGCGGCGGACGCGGCCTATTACGGCAATGATCCCGCTTCCGCGCAAGAGATTGCGCAGTTCGAATCGCGCGCGGTGGTGCAGGAAACCCCCGCCTACGACGCAGACAATCCCTTCATTATCAAACGCGTGCTGCCAATCGACGGGCCGATCCGCTACGGCGAATGGCATTGGGATGACGAAGGCGTGCCCGATGGCCCGCTGGTCATTACTGTCGATTTGCAGGCCCGCGTGATCAGCGTGTTCCGCAACGGCTATGAAATCGGTGCCGCCGCCGCGCTGCTCGGTTCGGGCGATCATCCGACCCCTACCGGCACCTTTCCGATCCTGACCAAGGAACGCCACAACGTCTCCGAACGCTACAACAATGCGCCGATGCCGTGGACCATGCGGCTGACCTGGGACGGCATCGCCATCCACGGCGGCTCGACCGTGGAACTGGGCTACGCCAGCCACGGCTGCATCGGCGTGCCGGATGAATTCGTCTCGCGCCTGTACGAGATCGCGCAGGTGGGCGACGTGGTGATCATCACCGACGGCGTGATGACGGGCGTGGGCGGTTCGCTGGAGCACAGCGGGGGGTGAAATTGAGGTGGCGCTGCGGCGCAGCCAATTTTTTTACGCGAAGGCGCAAAGGCGCGAAGCAAATTTTCCTTCACTTCCTGTGAAGCCCAAACTTGGGCCGGTAAGATGAGATAAGTTGGCCTGATGCGCTTCGCGCCTTTGCGCCTTCGCGTGAGACCATTCTGAACTCAGGTCCTCCGAGGAGGTTCCGGGCGGAAGACCCAATCCGGTCCTTCGACTGTACCTAGCACCCCTGCAACGTTACTGCCCTGCCCTTTTGACAGCGCATCGACCAGATCGGAGAGGTGGCCTCCTCGCGGCGTGCTGCCGAGCAGTTCAAAGATGTGTTCGACGACCTTTAGGTTGATCAATCGCGGAGGCCGCATCGACTTGAGTTCATAGCGGAAGCCCCCTCCGCACCTGCGAACTTGACGTCGATAGATTTCGTTTGCGGCCCACGAGAGGGCCTGATCTGCTTCATCCAGATGGCGCGCAGAATCTGCAATTCGAGGAATATCCAGCCAGTAAGCGGCTTCCATCGCCTTTCGCATCCGTACACGATCAAAGCGATCGTCCAGATTGCTCGGATCGCTCGCAAATCGCTCTCCCGATCCTCGGAGAACGCTCCGAAGCTCTTGTCGCCGAAACTCCAGCAGCGGTCGAATAACGTAAAAGAGGCTATTTGCTTCGATGTACAGAACACTATGCCTGATGGAGCCCAGCCCCGACACTCCGCTGCCGCGATTAAGTCGCAACAGAAGCGTTTCCGCTTGGTCTTCCATGTGATGCGCCGTTGCCAGGGCATCGATACCCCGCGCCTGTGCCCAAATGATGAGCGCCGCATACCGCGCCTCCCGCGCCTTGGCCTGCACGTTCCCCGCGCCCACCTCAACAGTCAGCACCGCACAAGGCACCCCGCGCTCCGCACAAGCCGCCGCCACCAGCGCGCACTCGTCCTTCGCTTCGGGCCGCAATCCGTGATCCACGGTTGCCACCTCGAACGCACCCGGAATCGCCGCCTGCGCCAGCAGCAACATCGCCATCGAATCCGGCCCGCCGCTGACGGCCAGGCCGATCTTCCCGCCTTCCGGATTCAGCCTCTCTAGCGCCGCCTTAAAACGCGCGACCAGTGCCGGGTCGACCAAAGGTTCAGGCGGACTATCAATCGCACTCGACCCTTCCGGTCATCGCCGCATACTGGCTCTGCAAGCGGCCCGTGGCCAGCGCCGGGTAGCTTTCGCCGAATTCCGCGAGCGCGATGCAGGCCCGGCGGGTATCATCCAGCGCGACCATGCTTTCGGCGAGATAGAGCAGACTGTCTGCAGCGCGGGCGCCCTGCCCGTCTGACTGGTAGTTCTCGAAGAAATGTGTCGCTGCCGCGCGCGGATCGCCAGCATCGAGGAAGGCCCGCCCGAGCAGGTTACGCCCGTAGGAGGTGCGCGCGTGATTGGGGAATTGCTCCACGAACAGCGCCAGCTGCTGCTGTGCTTCGGGATAGAAGCCCGCGTCCCACAGGCGGAAGCCATAGGTGTATTCGTCCTCACCGCGATCATCAGTGGCGGGCTTGGTGATCGCCTGCACCGCGGCAATGCGCGCAGCAGTAGGCCCGGCCTGCGCGGGCTGTGGCGGCGGGGTTGGGAGTTCAACGTCCTCGTCCGGCACCCGGATTGTGCCGGTAGGGGCAGGGGTGGGGGTGGGGAGTCGGCGTTGTAATCGTCCGCACGGGAAGCGCTGTGACCGCCCCGCCCTCAAGCGCCACGAGCCGCATTTCCAGCGAAGACAGCGCGTTCTCGTTCACCTCGGTCGCAGCGGTCAGCCGGGCAAGCTGGGTCTCCATCGCATCCAGACGCGCCAGCACATCGGTCAGCGCGGTCGTGGTGACCTGCGGCGATATTTGCGGCGTGGTGGTGGTGCGGGTTTCCGGCGTAATCTCCGGCTCGAAAAAGCGCTCATCACCACCGGGGAACACCGCGCGTTGCAAGGCATTCAGCTGCTGCTCAATCCGCTCCAGCCGGGAATTCGACTGTGCTGCCGCCGGGGTGGCGACCAGCACCAGCGCCGCGCCCATTGCGCCAACCATAAACCGGGGTGCCAGCGGAGCGGCCACAGTTCTGCCCGCGCTCAACCATTTCATCGCCAGTTTCCTCCTCGTCAGACTTCGTTACGAAGCCACCCTGCCATCGCGCGCCAAGATAGAGGATTAACCAAAGCGTGAAAGCGGGCAATCGCCCTTATTCCCCGCAAATCGCTGTTACTCGGCGGCGGCAGTGGTTGCCGCTGGTTCCGGTGCAGCGGGCGCAGGAGCTTCGCGCGCCAGCAGAGCAGCGGCGGAAACATCCATGTCCTGCACCGTCACCAGCTCTTCGGACAATCTGGGCACTGGCTGACCGCCGACGGTGATCGTCAGCAGATCGGGCCGCCCGGTAATGATCTTCGGCCCCACCGCATCGGCTGGCACCGTGTAGCTTTCGCCCGTCGCCAGCGTCTGTTCGGCCAGCACCCGATCCTGCGCATCGTAGAATCGCACCCAAACATCGCCGGTGGCGGTGAACACCACTGCCCCTGCGGGATCAGCAGGCGGTGCCGCACCTGGCGCCGCTTGGGACGCTTCCTGCTCTGCCTGTTCGGCCTGCGTCAGCGAAGGCAATTCTGCTGCGGGGGCAAAGAACACCCGGGCAGCGAAGAATATCCCCACCAGCAACAGCACTACCGCAAACAGCGAGAACCATACCAGCCTGCCGCCGGGTTGACGCGCGGGATCGCCGGGTTCGAAGGTGCCAGCGCCAGCGCTGCCATGCCGATCGCGCGGATGATCGTCCTGCATTTCTGCGCGCACCATTGCCACCACATCGGCCTCATCGAGGCCGACAGTCTTCGCGAGCGTGCGCGAAAAGCCCACGGCATAGGCGCGCGCGGGCAGGGAATCGAATTCGCCCGCCTCGATATGTTCGATATGGCGCTTCGAAATGCGCGTTTCGGCGGCGACCTGATCGAGAGTCAGGCCCTTCTCCTCGCGCGCACGGCGCAAGTGCCAGCCCACTCCCGCCTGCTCAGGCGCCTCCGGCGATTCGGTATCGAACTGCGTATTATCGGACATGTTATTTCCAGCTGGGGGTGCTGGGTCGTTGCGCGAACCCTGTGGTGGCGTATCAACGGTGCGCGACGGGGTAAGTCAAGCCATTGTACGCCCTCATCCGCCCTAATCGACGTCGATTTCGCGCTCCGCAGCCCATTCCTGCAATGCTGTGCGCATATTTGGTGGTGGTGAGGCGAGCCAGCCGCGCATGGCCTGCCCGATTTCTTTCGTGTCCACCTTGCGCACCAGTTCCTTGATTGGTCCGACAGCAGCAGGCGTGATTGACAGGCGGCGGATGCCCAGCCCGATCAGCGCCAAGGCTTCCAGTCGCCGCCCGCCCATTTCCCCGCACACGCCGAGATCAACCGGATGGCCGACACAATTCTGCACCACCCGCGCCAGAAACCGCAGGATCGACGGGCTGACCCAGTCGTAGCGCTCCGCCAGCATCGGATTGGCGCGATCGGCGGCGAACAGGAATTGCGTCAGATCATTGGTGCCGACCGAAATGAACGACAGACGGGGCAGCAACAGATCGAGCGTTTCGGCCAGCGAAGGCACTTCCAGCATCACCCCGTAGCGGATGGCACTAGGGAGCTGGCGGCGACGCTCTTTCATCCACGCCCGCTGCGCATCGAACACTGCCTTGGCTGCATCGAACTCCCACGGTTCGGACACCATCGGAAACATCACGTTGAGCTCGCGACCCGCCGCGCCTTCGAGCAAGGCGCGCGCCTGCGCTTTCATCAGCCCTTCACGTTCGAGCGCCAGCCGCAGCGCACGCCAGCCCATCGCCGGGTTCTCATCCTCCTGCGCATTGGCATTGGAGATATAGGGCAGCGACTTATCCCCGCCGATATCGACGGTGCGGAAGATTACCTTCTTGCCCTTCGCCGCATCGAGCACTTCGCGGTAGAGCCGCGCCTGCTTCTCGCGCGCCGGGAGCGTTGACGAAACGAGGAACTGGAATTCGGTACGATAGAGCCCGATGCCGTCCGCCCCGGTCATCGCCAGCATCGCCAGATCGTCTCGCAGTCCGGCGTTCATCATCACCTGGATGCGCTCGCCATCGCGGGTGAAGGGCTCAACATCGCGCATTTCGGCATAGGCCGCCTGCTTTTCGCGGCTGCGCACGAAGCGCGTCTCGAATGTCGAGAGCACACCCTGGCCGGGGCGCAGCGTCACCTTGCCGGCATCGCCATCGACCAGCACCATGTCGCCATCGCGCACCTGCCCGCGCAGGTTGCGGATGCGGCCGACCACCGGCACCCCCATTGCCCGTGCGACGATCACAACGTGCGCGGTGAGCGAGCCTTCCTCCAGCACCACGCCCTTCAGCCGCCGCTTGTCGTATTCGAGCAGCTCGGCAGGGCCGAGGTTCTTGGCCACGAGGATCGAATCGCGGCTCAGGCCCTTCTGCGCTGCCGTGCCGAGCTGGCCCGAAACGATCCGGATCAGCCGGTTGGCGAGATCTTCCAGATCGTGCATCCGGTCCTGCAACAGCGGATCGGCAATCTCGCGCATCCGCATCCGCGTGCGTTGCTGCACCCGCTCGATCGCGGCTTCGGCGGTGAGGCCGGAATCGATCGCTTCGTTGATCCGGCGGCTCCAGCCTTCGTCGTAAGCGAACATCTTGTAGGTCGCGAGCACTTGCTCGTGCTCCTCGCCCGCGCCGAATTCGGCCAGATTGGCCATGTTGTCGATCTGCTCGCGCATCTTGTCGAAAGCGAGATAGACGCGCTGGCGTTCGGCCTCGGTGTCCTCGGCCACGGTCTGTTCGATCTGCATGCGCGGCTGGTGGAACACTGCTTCACCGATGGCGAGGCCGGTCACCAGCTTCAGCCCATCGCAGATCAGCTGCCCGGTCATGGCTTCCGATGCAGCGCCATCCAATGCCTCGCCATCGACCAGTTTGGCGCTGTTGATCAGTTCGGCCAGCACCATAGCCACCGTCTGCAAGGCCTCGATCTCGACCTCTTCATAGCGGCGCGAGGCAATGTGCTGGACGGTCAGCACGCCGATAGCCCGTTCGCGCCGCACGATCGGCACCCCGGCAAAGGAGTGAAATTTTTCCTCCCCCGTTTCAGGCCGGTACTGGAATTCGGGATGCGCGGTCGCCTCGTCGAGATTGAGCGTCTCGATATTCTGGGCGATGGTGCCCGTCAGCCCCTCACCCACCCCAAGGCGGGTGACATGGACAGCCGCCTGGTTCAGCCCGCGCGTGGCGTAAAGTTCCAGCATCCCCTCGCGCAGGAGGTAGACCGAGCAGACCTCGCTATCGAGCGCCTCGCCGATGGTTTCGACCACCTGGTTCAGCTTGGCCTGCGCATGGGTGCGCGAAGCCATCACCTCGTGCAGTGAGGTCAGGATCGAGCGGGCGGCGGATGCTGCGGTCATGCCAATTGACTATAGTACCGCGCAGCTTTTGCAAATCGTCCCTGCGGTGCGACCCGAAGGGAAGCTAGTTCAGGGCGATCTCTTCCTTGATCCGTAGTTTTTGCTTCTTGAGCAGCTGGATTGTCACTTCGTCGGGTGCCGGGCGGTTCATTTCTTCCCTTAACCGGCTTTCCAGGCCCCGGTGCTTTTCCTGAAGGGCGCTGACATGCGAAGATTCCATCTGCTCGTCTCCTTGCCTCTGGCGGGCGGCCAATCCGCCCTATGTGGGAGCGGCCGGGAGGCGGATATGCCTGCAAGACCGCTTCGAAGCGGCGACTCGCCAGGTGCGACGAGCGCCGCGCAATTGTCATCAAACCATAATAGTCTTAATTCTCCAAACGCATTGGCGACGAATTGCCCTTGTGCCCGGACGGGCGGGAGTCGATAGGCGGCATCAGGTCGCAAGGGGTCGGGAAATAGCGGTGGACGAACGGGCGTGACCGAACAGGAAATGATCAAGCGCCTCGCGGCGCTGCGCACCGAACACCGCGATCTCGACACTGCGATTGCGGCGCTGCTGGAAGTGGGCGGGCCGGACCAGTTGCAGGTCGCCCGCTTGAAGAAGCGCAAGCTGATGCTGCGCGACCAGATCGCGGTGCTGGAGGACTATCTCACGCCCGATATCATCGCCTGATCGCGGGCTTCCTGCAAGCGAACCGTGCCCGTGCGGGACAACGCCAATTCGCTGCGGAGATTAACCCTGTTGCTGCTGGCGCAGCGGGCGCATCGCGAGTATTCTTCCGTCTCTATGGCCATAGCTGCAACCATAACCCCGGCGATAGTCGAAGCCCTTTATGAGGACGCGCTGGCGCTGACCGAAGAAGCGCGCATGGTGTTCGAGCTGGAGGATATCCGCCCGCCCAAGGGCGTTCAGGAAAATGCCCGCCGGGTGGCCCTTTCTTGCGAGGCGCTCCGGACAACCACGCGGATGATGCATGCGATGGCCTGGCTGCTTAATCATCGCGCCTATTTCTCCGGCCAGATGAGCGAATTCCAGCTGCGCCGCCACGGCCGCCTGCCGCCCGCGCAACCCGAGACCGACCGGGAGCAAGTGGCACTACTGGATTTCTATATTCGTGACGTGGTGGAGCGCAGCCGCGCGCTTTATGCAAGGATTGAACGGCTGGATCGCGCATGGCGGGCGCAATTCACCATGCAGCCCGAAGCCGTACACCGGCTGCGCGAGCGACTGGGGCAGGCGTTCGGTTAGACTTTACCTAGCGCTGCATCCCAGCGGGCCAGCCGTTCTGCTCGAATTGCCGGGTCCATCTGCGGCGTAAAGGTCCGTCCAGGCCCGATCATCGCCGTTGCGGCTTGCTCCAACGAGCCGAACCAGCCGCAGCCCACCGCCGCCAGCATCGCCGCCCCCAGCGCAGTCGTCTCGACGAAATCGGGGCGGCAGACTTCGATATCGAGCAAGTCTGCAATGTCCTGCGCCATCCAGTCGTTGGCGGCCATCCCGCCGTCGATCCGCAGTGAAGTCCACGGCGCGCCATCAGCAGCAAAGGCACTGGCGAGATCGCGGGTCTGCTGCGCCATCGCTTCGAGCGCGGCACGGGCGATGTGGGCGCGGCCGGTGTCGAACCCCAGTCCGGAAATGATCCCACGCGCTTCAGGTCGCCAGTGGGGTGCGCCGAGGCCCGAGAGTGCGGGCACCACCACCACTCCGCCACTGTCGGGTACTGATCGGGCGAGGTCCTCGGTTTCCGTCGCGCTGGAAATCAGCCCGAGGGTATCGCGCAGATATTTGATCAGGCTCCCGGCCACGAACACCGAACCCTCGAAAGCGTAATGCCGCACCCCGTCCAGCTGATACAGCACGGTGCCGAGCATTCTATTCCCGGAATAGGGAATACTGGTGCCGGTATTGCGGAGCACGAAGGCGCCAGTCCCGTAGGTGGCCTTGGTCTGTCCGGGCGACAGACAGCCCTGGCCGATAGTGGCGGCCTGCTGATCCCCCGCCATGCCGCTGATCGGGATGCATGCACCGAACAGATCGGGGTGGGTAACGCCCAGTTTGCCTGCACAATCGACTACCTCGGGCAGAGCATCGCGCGGCACGCCGAACAGGTAACACAGCCCGTTGTCCCATTCATATTCGTCGATCCAGAGCAACAAGGTGCGGCAGGCATTGCTGGCGTCGGAAATATGCCGCGCCCCGCCGGTCAGCTTCCACACCAGCCAGCATTCCACCGTGCCGAAAGCCAGCCTGCCATTGGCAGCCGCCTTCGCCACGGCATCATCATTGTCGAGCAGCCAGCGCATCTTTGAAGCAGAGAAATAGGGATCGAGCAGCAGGCCTGTTTGCCGCTGCACCGCCTCTTCGTGCCCCGCCGCTTTCAGTTCGGCGCAGAATTCCGCGGTGCGGCGATCCTGCCAAACGATGGCGCGGGCGAGCGGTTTGCCAGTCTCCCGATCCCACGCCACCACCGTCTCGCGCTGATTGGTAATTCCGATCGCGGCGATCCGATCTGCACCGCCCGCCTTTTCCACCATCGCCCGCGCGCAAGCCAGCGTCTTAGCCCAGATTTCGCCCGCATCGTGCTCCACCCATCCCGATTGCGGATAAAACTGCTGCAACTCCTCCTGCGCCACGCCGCGCAAGCTGCCATCGCGCCCGAACAACATCGCGCGGGTGCTGGTGGTGCCTTCATCCAGCACGAGGATGGACTGGTCGGTCATTGGCATTCCTCTCTCCCGCCTCCATATGCCCTCAATGGAGTTCCCCCCGCAACCCTGGCCGACCGGCCTTGTCGAGCAAGCCGAGCCTCTGGTGGCGCGGGTGCTGGCGCCCAATCCCTCGCCGTTCACCTATACCGGCACCCAGACCTGGCTGGTGGGGACCGAGGACCTGGCGGTGATCGATCCCGGCCCCGCCGATCCCGCGCATCTCGCCGCGCTCACCAGCGCCGTGGCCGGGCGGAGAGTGGTGGCGATCATGTGCACCCACACCCACCGCGACCATTCGCCCGCCGCCGCGCCGCTGGCCAAGGCGACCGGCGCGCCGATCATCGGCTGCGCGCCGCTGGTGCTGACCGACGACGGCCCGCGCCTCGATGCGGCCTTCGATACGACCTACGCGTCCGGACCGGGTGCTGGCTGGACGGCGAGACCATTTCGGGCACCGGGCTGGACGCTCACCGCCGTCGCCACGCCAGGGCACACCTCGAACCACCTGTGCTACGCGCTGGAGGAAAGCGGCGCGCTGTTCACCGGCGATCACGTGATGGGCTGGGCCACCAGCGTCGTCGTCCCGCCCGATGGCGACATGGGCGACTATCTCGCCAGCCTGGCGCTGCTCTACGATCGCAAGGATCGCGTCTATTATCCAGCGCATGGCCCGGCGGTGGATAAACCCCGCCAACTTGTGCGCGGGATGATCGGCCACCGGCGGGCGCGCGAACGGCAGATCGCGCGGCTGCTGGAAGCGCAAACCCTCGCCATCGCGGACATGGTCCCCATAATGTACAAGGGCGTCGACGAACGCCTGTGGCCCGCCGCCGGGATGAGCGTGCTCGCCCATCTCATCGATATGGAGCGCCGGGGGCAGGTTACGCGCTCAGGTGACAATTGGTCGATTGCCTGACAAAGACAGCAAAAGACCAAATTCAAGGACCTGCCATGACCGACCAGCCCACCAGCCTTGCAGGGCTTGACCTGCGCGCCGAGATCGACCGCCTGCGCAAGGAGCGCAACGCCGTGATCCTCGCGCATTATTACCAGAAGCCCGAATTGCAGGACTTGGCCGATTTCGTCGGCGATTCGCTGGAACTGTCGAAGAAGGCGGCGGAAACCGATGCCGATGTGATCGCCTTTTGCGGGGTCAAGTTCATGGCCGATACCGCCAAGATCCTCTCACCCCAGAAAATCGTGGTGCTGCCGGATATGGACGCGGGCTGTTCGCTGGAGGATTCCTGCCCGCCGGAAAAATTCCGCGCCTTCCGCGAAAAGCACCCCGATCATATCGCGCTGACCTACATCAATTGTTCGACCGAGGTGAAGGCGCTGAGCGACGTGATCGTCACCAGCTCGTCCGCCGAAACCATCCTGTCGCAGATCCCCAAGGACCAGAAGATCATCTTCGGGCCGGACCGGCATCTGGGCGGCTATCTCAACCGCAAGTTCGATCGCGAAATGCTGCTCTGGCCCGGCGTGTGCATCGTGCACGAGGCGTTCAGCGAGCGCGAACTGCTCAAGCTGAAGGCGCAGCACCCTGATGCGCCGGTGGCCGCGCATCCCGAATGCCCGCCGCACATCATCGATCACGCCGATTATGTCGGCTCGACTTCAGGGCATCCTCACTTTCGCGCGCACCTTCCCCGGCGACACGCTGATCGTGGCGACCGAGCCGCACATCATCCACCAGATGGAAAAGGCGCTGCCGGAAAAGAACTTCATCGGCGCACCGGGCGCGGACGGCAACTGCAACTGCAACATCTGCCCCTATATGGCGCTCAACAATCTCGAAAAGCTGTACCTGTGCCTGCGCGATCTGGAGCCGCGGATCGAGATCGAGGAAGGCCTGCGACTGGCGGCAAAGAAGAGCCTCGACGCGATGCTGGCGATGGCGAGCGGGACGGTGGGTAAGGGTGATTTGGGGCGGGCGTGATGGCCGGCTACATGGTGATGCATTGAGGGGAGGAATTTCCCCCGCCCAACCTTGCAATAGTGCACCAATTGCACTATCAGTAGACGCATGGTCACTTTACATCGTGGACCGAATTGGAAGATTTCGGTCTATGGCCGCGAGCACGGCGTGCCGCATTTCCATATCGAGGGACGGGAATTTCGCGCCTCGGTCGGGATTGCGTCGCTTGAGGTGATCATCGGAACGGTGCCTCGCGATGTGCTGACCGAAGCGGTTGGCTGGGCCAGCGTGCGGCAAGCGGAATTGCTCGCCAAGTGGCAGGAGTTGAACCCATGAATATCGACTGGATGCGCACAATTGAGGGTGTCGCGGCGCGGGGCGAGGACCGGCTGTTCCTCCGCTGGTCCGATGGCAGCGAGGTCGAGATTAGCGTTGACCCGCGCGTTCGCGCCGACATCGGCAGCGCCGATCAGTTCGCGCAAGTCACACTTGGCGACTGGGGGCAAAGCATCGTCTGGCCCAATGGCATGGAACTCGGGGCCGACAGCCTCTGGCGCGAAAGCTTGACCGCACTGGGACGCGGCGACGCCCGTGAATTTCTCGAATGGCGGCTGGGCAACGGATTGTCGCTCGACCGGGCGGCGCACGAACTGGGGTTGTCGCGGCGAACCGTCGCCTATTACTCCAATGGCTCGCGGCCCGTGCCCAAGGCCATCCTGCTCGCCTGCAAGGGCTGGGACGCAGAGGCGAAAAGAAAGGTTGCATAAGGCATTCGTTCTTGCGCAACTTTCCGCCTTCAAGGACATTATCCCCACTATGACCACCAACCTCAAATTCCTCTGGACGCGCCTCACCGCGAACTACTGGTTCTTCCCGGCGCTGTTCTCGCTGCTCGCGGGGCTGCTCGGGGTGGCGATGGTGGCGCTTGATCGCAGCGGGGCGGCGTCGTTCCTGCACGATGTCGAATGGCTCGCTCCCGGCGCGGCCCAAGGGTGCGGCGGATATGCTGACGGTGATGGCGGGGAGCATGATCGGGGTCGCCGCTACGGTGTTCTCGATCACCATCGCCGCGGTCGCCTATGCCAGCGGCAATTACGGCCCGCGGCTGCTGACCAATTTCATGGAGGACCGGGGCAACCAGTTCAGTCTTGCCACCTTTATCGGCAGTTTCGTCTATGCGCTGGTGGTGCTGCGCTCTGTGCGCGCGGAAGACGAGACGCCCGTCAGCGGAGCCGAGATCGCCACCGCCCTGCCCGGCTTCACTCCGCAATTGTCGCTGCTGGTCGCCTATCTGCTGATGGCGGTGTGCGTGGCGGTGCTGGTCTATTTCCTCAACCACATCCCCTCCTCGATCCGCATCGACAAGGTGCTTGAAGGGATCGGCACGCGGCTGCTCGCGGCCATTCGCAGCACCTACCCGAACGAGGACTCCGCCGGGGAAGCGCGCGAGGCGCAGGGCGGCGAGGAAATTCGCGCGCGCAGCACCGGCTATGTCCAGCTGATCGATTATGACGAATTGCAGCGCATTGCGCGCGATTGCGGCGGCACTTTCTCGCTGGTGGTGCGGACCGGCGATTTCGTCCATCGCGACCTGCTGCTGCTGCGCGTTGCCGGTTGTTCGGCGAACGATGTGGCGGACAAGGTGCTCGATTGCTTCACCCTCGGCTCCACCCGCACCGCCGCGCAGGACCCGCAGTTCCTGATCGACGAACTGGTGGAGATCGGCCTGCGCGCGCTGTCGCCCGGCATCAACGATCCCTTCACCGCGATTACCGCACTGCACTGGCTGGGCGCGGCGACGGCGGAAATCGGGCGGCGCGATCTGCGCAAGGATGTTTGCGGCGATGATGGCGAGGCGGGCGAATGCCCGGTGATCCCGCGCGCCGACAGTTTCGAACACTACACCGATCGCGGCTTCGGCTCGATCCGGAGCGCGGTCGCCACCAGTCCCACCGCCGCGCGGATCATGCTCGAAGCGCTGGAGAACGCCGCCGCGCCGATCCAGCATCCCCGGCGACGGCAGGCCCTACGGCAGGAAGGCGAGGCGCTAATCGCGCAGGCGCGGCTGGCGATGGCCGGGCCCGATCTGGAGGCGCTCGAAGTGCGTTATTGCGAGTTCGAAGCAAAGTTACCCGCTATGGGGTTGCGCGCGGCGTCGTAGCGCGGGCGAGGACCAGCGCGCTGCCGACCAGCGCGATACCGAGAAAATCGAGCGGCACCAGCACCTCGTCAAACGCCAGCCAGCCCACCAGCGCGCCCACCGCAGGCTGGGTCAGCAGGGCAATGCCGATAATCAGCGGTGTGAAGTGCCGCAGTGCGTAAACCAGCAGCCCCTGCCCGACGATCTGGCAGGTGAAAGCCAACGCCACCACCGGGGTCCAGTCGCTCGGCCAGAAGGGCTCTCCCAGCATTAGTGCGATCACCAGCAGCACCGGCACCGAGCCCAGCCCCGCCAGCGTTAGCAGCGCCCAGCCGCCGATCTCGCGTCGCGCATCCTGCAACAGCAGCAGGTATCCGGCGTAGAGCACGCCTGCGAGCAAGCAGAACAGGTCGCCCACCACGTTCGCCTGCGATATCTCCATCGACCGCGCCAGCAGAATCGCCGCCCCCGCCAGCGCCGCCAAAATCGCGGGCCATTCGCGCCCGTGCGGCAATCGGCGCAGGACAACGAAGGCCCAGAGCATCAGGATTACGCTGCCGGCATTGCCGAAGAGGGCCGCATTGGCGAGTCGGGTTTCACCGATGCCAATGTGCCAGCTGGCCACATCGAAGCCGAACAACACCCCGCCCAGCAGCACCAGCCCGGTCATTTTCGCCGGTATGCCCGTCAGCCGCTGGCCGTTCGCCCCGGCGATCAGTGCGAGGAAGGGCAGCGCCAGTGCTATGCGCCAGAACCCGGCCGAGACCGGCCCAGTATCCGCAAGTCGCACCATCCACGGCCCCAGCGCGAGGGCGACATTGCCGCCCAGCAGCGCCACCATCGGCAGCGCGCGCATGCGATTCTGGTCTTCGGTTTGCTCCACCCCGCCGCTCTAGCGTGTGTCGCCAGCTTGGCTATAGAGACGCAAAATCAAGATGGGAGAGTGGGATTGCCAATACGGTCGTGGATGTTCGTCCCCGGAGACAGCGAACGCAAGCTGGAGAAAGCTCCGGGATGCGGCGCAGACGTCGTGATCATCGATCTGGAAGATGCTGTGGCGCCCGATGCCAAGGAAGCGGCGCGTCGGCTCACCCGCGACTGGCTGGCCGCGCGCGACCGGGATGCGCCCGGTCCGCAATACTGGGTGCGGATCAATCCGCTCGATACACCGCTGTGGCAGTACGATGTGGAAGCAGTAATCTCGGCCAAACCCGCCGGGCTGATGGTGCCCAAGGCTGCCGGGCCGGAGCAATTGAAGCGGCTGGTAAACCTGCTTTACGAGATTGAATCGCCCAACGGCATCGTGCCGGGAACCACGCAGCTGCTGCCGCTGGTGAGCGAGACGGCTCAGGCGGCCAATTCGATTGCATCTTACGGACGCAAGAAAAATGCGATCTCGCGGCTGGCGGGGCTGAGCTGGGGGGCGGAGGACCTCTCCGCCGCCATCGGCGCGAGCCGCAAGCGTGACGAGCGCGGGATGTGGACCGACCTGTTCCGCATGGTCCGCGCGCAGGTGCTGCTGGCCGCCCACGCCGCCGGGGTCTCCGCCATCGACACGCTGCACGCCGATTTCCGCGATATCGACGGGCTGCGGCGCGTGGCGCGCGAAGCCTATGAGGACGGATTTGCCGGGATGATGGCGATCCACCCGGCGCAAGTGGCGATCATCAACGAAGCCTTCACCCCCAGCGCGGGCGAACTGACGGAAGCCCGCGCCATTGTGGAACTGTTCGCTGCCAATCCGGGTGTGGGCGCGCTGCAACTGGATGGCCGAATGATCGACCAGCCGCATCTGGCACAGGCGCAGAAGCTGCTGGCGAGCGTGGGCTAAGTATTTGACCTAACCCCGCTCATGCTGAGCTTGTCGAAGCATAGGCACCATATTCACCCAGCCTTGGGGCCACCATTGTGGCTGTCCTTCGACAGGCTCAGGATGAGCGAGAACTATGCTATTCGGCCGGGGGTTCAGTCGCAGGTTCTTCCGAGACAGGCTGTGCAGCTTCGACGGGCGCAGCAGTGTCGCCTTCAGCACTACCGCTGCTGGCAGCACCTCCGCCCTCCCCCTCTTCCCCAGGCTCTGGCGCAGCAAGCGGCGCCTGCGAGCGAGTCTGGTCGATTGGCAGCATGGCATCGCTGATCGTGCCTTCAAGCACTTCGCCTGCGGCCTCGCTCTCACCCTCCGCCTCGGCAGGCGCAGCATCCTCGCCGCAGGCTGAAAGCAGCAACAGGGCACCGAAGGCAAAGGCAAGTCTCACGCACGCATCCTCTCATGATCGTCCAGCGCCGCGAGGAATTGCCCCGCGCGCGCCAGCAGCGCCTCATCCCACTGCTCAGGGCTGACCGCAAGCCCCAGCGCTTCCATGCTGGTCACGCCGTATTCGGCGATCCCGCAAGGCACGATGCCGCCGAAATGGGTCAGATCAGGCGCGAGGTTCACTGCGAAACCGTGCATCGTCACCCAGCGCCGCACTCGTACGCCGATGGCACCGATCTTGGCTTCCGCGCCGCCCGCGCGGGTCCAGATGCCGACCCGGTCGGGGACGGCGAAGGCCTCCACTCCGAAGTGGCCGAGCGTGGCGATCACCCAGTCTTCCAGCGCGTGGACGAAATTGCGCACGTCCTTCTGTCGCCGCGCCAGATCGAGCAGGACATAGGCCACCCTCTGGCCGGGGCCGTGATAGGTATAGCGCCCGCCGCGACCCGTCTCGACCACGTCGAAGCGCGGATCGACCAGTTCGGCCAGATCGGCGCTGGTCCCGGCGGTATAGACCGGCGGATGTTCGAGCAGCCAGACCAGTTCGTCTGCCTCGCCCGCTGCTATCGCGGCATTGCGCGCCTCCTGCTCCGCCAGCGCGGCGCGATAATCGACCAGGCCCGGCGATTGCCGCCATTCGATCTGCGAGGGTAAGGGCGCGGAAATTGTGTTGGTCATGCTCTGGCAGCGGTTGCGTGGGTGGCCTTGCGCGGCCTAACAGGTCGGCAGGACATTTTCGAGGAAACACGCATGGCGATCAAGCTGGACATGGGCAAGGCCTGGAGCGACGCAGTGGCGCTGCTTTCGGCCAACCGGGACGTGGTGCTGGTGGTGGCGGGGGTGTTCTTTTTTCTCCCCAGCACCATCACCACTCTGGCAACCCCGGCGCCGACAGAGATCGAGGCGCTGGCTGCAAGCGGCGGCCAGCCGGATCCGGAAGTCATGCTGGCGGCACTCTCAGCCTATTTCTCGCAGATCTGGTGGGTGCTGTTGCTGGGCACGATCATCCAGGCGATCGGGTCTTTTTGCGTACTGACGCTGTTGACAGATCGCGCTCGGCCAACGGTGGGAGAAGGGTTGAGCTTTGGCGTCAAGGCGCTGCTCCCCTATCTGGCCACGCAATTGCTGGCCTCGCTGCTGTTCGTTGCCCTGATTGTAGTTCTGATCGGCATCGGGGCGCTGATCAATCCGGCAGTCGCTGTCCTGCTCGGCCTGCTTGGCGCGGTGCTGGCGATGTACGCATCGATCAAGTTCTCGCTGACCATGCCGGTGATCGGGATCGAGAAGCGGATGAACCCCGTGGCCGTGCTGCAACGGTCTTGGCAACTGACCAAAGGTAATTCTCTGCTGTTGTTCGCCTTCTATCTGCTGCTGGTGGTGGTGATGATCGTCGTTTCGGTGATCGCGGGAATGGTGTTCGCGGTGTTCGGGATCATGGGCGAGCAGGTCGGCCTGTTCGCCAGCGCCATCGGCGGGGCGCTGATCAGCATGGTGGTGACTTCGGTGATGCTGGCGGTGCTGGCGTCGGTCCACCGGCAATTGTCTGGCGGAGCGAGCGATACGGTAGGCGAAACCTTCGCCTAACTCTGTGTCAAATCAGGCGTCCTTCCAGCCCCAAGCCAGCACGCAGGGGGGGATGTTCCACCAGACATGGCCGGTTTCCACGCGCGGAAAGTGGCGCGCGGTCAGATCGCGCGCGGCGGTGACGAACTGGTAGGTTAAGAAGGCCCCGCCAGTGCGGATCACCCGGTGTGTGGCAGCGGCGATATTCGGCCCCACGCCTTCGGGCAGGGTGGAGAACGGCAGACCGGACAGCACATAATCCGCCTGTTCATGCCCGATCGAACGGACGATTTCTTCGACATCTTCCGCAGATCCGAGCACGGCATGAAAGCGGCTGTCGCGGAAGGTCTTCTTCAGATAGTCGATAAATAGCGGGTTGGTGTCGATCACCAGCAGTTCGCCATCGCGCGGCAAGCGGTCGAGAACCGGCTGGCAGAAGGTACCGACACCGGGGCCGTATTCCACGAAGAGTTTGCAATTGTCCCAGTCCACCGGGGCAAGCATGGTGTTGATTGTGGTGCGGGATGAGGGGATGATCGATCCCACCATGCGCGGATGTTCAAGGAAACCTCTGAAGAACAAGCCCGCAGGGCCAAGTGCACGCACGATTTTCTGGCGCAGGCCGATACGGCGCTTTGCCGCCAATTCATTACCGTTCATTGCGTGAATGTGTCCTGGTTATCAAACTTGACGGGACTTGCACTCAAAGCGCCACTTTGCAAGCGCGAGTGGAGATTTTTTGAGCGACACGCGAGCCGCAAAGCGGGGTGAATCAGAGAATTTCTTCCACGATTTCCTGCGGTCGGCACAGGCGCACGCCCTTGGCGGTTTCCACCAGCGGGCGGTTGATCAGGATCGGTTCGGCCATCATTGCATCGAGGATCGTATCGAGGTCGGCAGCGGGAAGGCCGCGTTCTTCTGCATCGGTGCCGTTGAGCCGCAAACCTTGGGCGGGAGTCATCCCTGCGTCCCGATAAAGCTGCGCCAACTTCTCCCGGCTGGGCGGGGCCTTGAGATATTCGATCACTTCCACCTCCACCCCTTCACGCTCCTGCAGGATCGCCAGCGTTTTGCGCGAAGTGCCGCAATTGGGGTTATGCCAGATGGTGGCCTTCATCATCGGTCTCGCGTTCGTTGAGGTAAGATTGGCCGGTCCTTAGCGGGCAAGAAATTTCCCGCCAAGCTCACTTTGGTTGTTGTCAGTGATAATCATTCGCAATAGAAGCGTGATTGCAAATCACTCGCAATAACGAATCGCAGACCAGACTCGAGGGAATTCCTTATCCGCACCGCAGCCATCCGCCTCGCCTTGCTTGCCTCCACCGCAAGCTGGTCCGTCACGGCGAGTGCGGAGGAGGGCGCTCCGCAACGCGTCTATCACCCAGACGATATCGTTGTGACTGGCACACTCGATGGCTATGCCGAAGACGACGGCAGCACGGCCACCCGCACCCCAACCCCGATCATCGACGTGCCGCAGGCGATGACTGTTATCACCGGCGATCAGATGGAGGATCAGGCGGTGACTACGCTCAACGATGCGCTGCGCTATGTACCCGGTGTTTCGATGGAGACTGGCGAGGGCCACCGCGACGAGATTTTCATTCGCGGGCAGGAAACCACCGCCGATTTCTACCTCGATGGCCTGCGCGATGACGGGCAGTACTACCGCTCGCTCTACAATATCGAACGGATCGAAGTGCTGCGCGGTGCCAATGCGCTGATCTTCGGGCGCGGCGCGGGTGGCGGGGCGATCAACCGGGTGAGCAAGACTGCCGGGTTCGACATGACCGAATTCGGGATGGCCGCGCAGATCGATACCTTCGGAGCCTTCGCGCTCAGCGCCGATCTCAACCTGCCCGCCAGCGAGACGCTCGCCTTCCGCCTGAACACCACTTACGAGGAATTCGACAGCCACCGCGATTTCTATCAGGGCCGCTTCATCGGCATTTCGCCGACGCTCAGCGCCCGGCTCGGCCCGGACACCACGCTGACCGCGAGCTATACCTACGATGACGACGCCCGCACCGTGGATCGCGGTGTGCCCAGCCTTAATGGCCTGCCGCTGGCGGGCTTCGACGAGACCTTTTTCGGTGATCGGGATTATAACTACGGGACCGTCGAGGCCCATATTGCCCGCACCCGGCTGGAGCATCGCTTCAGCGACAGCTGGAGTGTCAATGCGGCGGTGCAATTTGCCGATTACGACAAGTTCTACGCCAATCTCGTCCCCGACAGCGCCACCGCGACCACCGTTCGCCTGTCCGGATACGAAAACGCGCAATGACCGGCGCAATCTGATCGGTCAGGTCAATCTGGTCGGCCATTTCGATACCGGCTCCATCGGCCACACGCTGCTGCTGGGCGCGGAATTGACCAGTTCGGACAGTTCATCCAGCCGCGATCAGGCACGCTTTAACAATGGGACGAGTGCCAATGTTAACGTGGCGCTGGAGGATGTGATCGCAGTACCTGCCTTTATCCTTGTGCCGCAACGCTCGCACACGGCGGAACTTTCCACTTTCTCCGCCTATGCGCAGGAACAGCTCGATCTGGGTATCGTGCAACTGGTGGCAGGACTGCGCTATGATCGCTTCGATCTGCCAACCCGCGATCATGCGTGACCAGTTTCAGCGGTGCGCGGGTTGATGAGCGGGTGTCGCCGCGTTTCGGGGTGATCGTGAAGCCGCAGGAGAATCTGTCGATCTACGCCAGCTATGGCGAAAGTTTCCTGCCGTCTGCCGGGGACCAGTTCACCGTGCTGAGCCAGCAGGCCGAGGGGCTGGAGCCGGAGCTGTTCGAGAATATCGAACTGGGCGTGAAATACGCGCCGCACCGGGGCCTGCTGCTGACGGCCGCGCTGTTCCGCCTGACCCGGTCGAACACTCCGGCGGTGGAACCGGGGACGGGGCTGACCACGCTTGAGGGCGAAAGCCAGGTCGAAGGGTTCGAACTGGCTCTGGTGGGCGAGCCGATTGCGGGCCTCTCGCTCAGCCTCGGATATACTTACCTCGACGGCCAGATCACCGACGATGCCAACCCGGCCAGTGTCGGCACGGTGTTACAGCAGGTGCCCGAACACCAGATCACCGCCTGGGCACGTTACGACGTGACCGACCGGATCGGGATCGGCGGCGGAGTAACGCATGTGTCGGACCAGTTCGCCAGCAACAGCAACGATGTCGTGCTGCCCGCGCATACCCGCGTCGATGCGGCGCTGTTCTTCGAAGCGACCGACAACCTGTCGTTGCAGCTGAATGTCGAAAACCTGTTCGACGAAACCTATTACGCCGCCGCCCACGGGGACAACAATGTGCAGCCGGGCGTGCCGCTCAATGCGACCGTGGGGGCGCGGTTGCGGTTTTAGGAAACTGTCCCCGTATTTCTACTCTTCCGCAGGCTCGCGACTATCCCCTCCCCCCATCGCGGGCACTGCGCGCGCCGCGTCGGCCGGGTCTATGCCCGGAGCCGGCGCGGCGCTGATCGTTTCGCTGCGCCGCGTCACTCGGCCGGCGCGCTGGATTGCGGCGACCAGCCGGGGATAGACCCCGCAGCGGCACAGGTTCGGGATCGCCTCGCGGATATCCTCCGCCGTGGGATCAGGATTTCGCCGCAGCAATGCGGCCCCGGCAATCGCGATGCCCGGTGTGCAGAACCCGCACTGGATCGCCTGTTCGGCAACCAGCGCCTGCTGCACCGGGTGCGAACGGTCGCGGCTCAGGCCTTCGATGGTGGTGATGAAGCGCCCCTCCGCTTCGGCAATGGTGACAAGGCAGGACCTGAGCGCCTCACCATCCACCAGCACCATGCACGCGCCGCAATCGCCCTGTCCGCAGCCGTATTTGGTGCCGGTCAGATTCGCCGCATCGCGCAGCGCGTGGAGCAGCGGGGTTTCCGGGTCCATCTCGAAGAACACCGGCCGCTCGTTCACCGTCATTGCGGGCATATCAGAATGGGTCCGTCAGTTGCGCCAGCTGGGGTCGATGGCGTCTATCTTGCGGGTCCAGGCCTCGAAGTCCAGCTTGCCGAAGCTGTCGGTCAACTGTTTGTCGCGGTCGCGCTGGTGCTGCTCGATCACTGCGGGCGGCACGATGATCGGCGCGCCGAGGCTGGCGGTCTTCACCTGCACCTCGCAGGCGCGCTGGAGCATGTAGTAGAGCAGGAACATCTCGTGGATCGTCCGCCCCATCACCACCGGGCCGTGGTTCTTCAGCAGCAGGATCTGGTGATTGCCCGCATTGCGCACCAGTCGCTCGCCCTCCTCGGAGCGCACGGTGATACCTTCAAAATCGTGGTAGCCGATCGCGCCGGCAAAAAAGCACGAATAGAAATTGCTCGCCTGCAAGCCGCCCTCGGTGGCGCAGACCGCCATCGTATCGGGCGTGTGGGTGTGGACGATGGCGTGGGCGTGCGGCAGGTTCTTGTGGAACAGGCTGTGCTGGGTGAACCCGGCCAGATTGACCGGATGCGGGCTGTCCGACACCTTGTTGCCCTCGCCATCGATGGTGATGAGGTTGGACGCAGTGACTTCATCCCACAGCAGACCGTAGGGATTGATGAGGAAGTGATCGCTGCCCGGAACGCGCAGAGTGATGTGGTTGTAGATGCTTTCGCACCAGCCCAGATGCGCGAAAATGCGATAGGCGGCGGCGAGATCGAGCCGCGCCTGCCATTCCTCCGGGCTGCATTCCGGTTTCTGCCGTAACTGGGTAGCCATTTATGCGTTCCTTTCTGCGCGTCTCTCCTAACACGCGCAGATTGACTTTGTCACAGTCAATGGCAAGCACTCGGCAAAATCCGGCACATGACCGGGTTCCGGGGAGAGGAACACAATCGATATGGCAACGCATCCTGCGGATTCGCAAGCGCCCGCAAATTCCGGGGGCAATTGGCTGACCAATTCGCCCGGCTACCAGACGCTGCTGGTGTTCCTGCTCAGCCTGAATTTCGGGATCGTGTTCTTTGATCGGCAAGCGCTGAACGCGCTGATGCCGTTCGTGCAACCGGACCTGCAACTCACTCAAGCGCAGATCGGCCTTTTGGCCGCGGGCTTGTCGTTCAGCTGGGCGATTGCGGCCTTCTTCGTGGGCCGCCTCTCAGATTCGCTGGGCAAGCGAAAAATCCTGCTTGTCATCGCCACCGTGGCATTCTCGCTCTGCTCATTTGTGTCCGGCATCGCCACCAGCTTCCTGTTTCTGTTCGCCGCGCGGCTGCTGATGGGCGTTGCTGAGGGTGGGGTGATGCCGATCAGCCATGCAATGGTGGCGAGCGAGGTGGATCCCGAGCGACGCGGCCTTGCGCAAGGCGTGGCGCAGAACCTCGGCTCGAACCTATTGGGAAGTTTCGCTGCTCCGGTAGTGCTCGTCGCGTTTGCACAGATGTTTAGCTGGCGTGAAGCCTTTTATCTCGCTGCCGTGCCAGGATTGGTCTCGGCTGGCCTAATCTGGTTCATGCTCGATGAACCCAAGGCGGCGCCGAGAGCGGAAAAGGCACCCGGCACTATTCTCGACTCGGTAATCGACTACCTGCGCCAAGTCTGGCGTGCGATGAAGGTCCGCAACATGTGGGTCAGTGTCGTGGTGGGCGTGTTGATGGTCGCGCATTTCGTCATCACTTGGGCCTTCATGCCAACCTTTCTGGTACAAGAACGCGGCATGGATGCGACCTCCATGAGTTGGCTGGTGGGCTCGCTAGGAATTGCTGCCGCGATCTACAGCTTCGCGGTCTCTGGCTTGTCAGACAAGATCGGGCGCAAGCCGGTAATGGTTGTTTTGCCCTTCCTGTCGCTGGTCGGCCCTTTGGGCGTGCTGCTGCTCGATCCAGCCAATTTCGCCGATGGCGGTCTATTCGGCCTCTCGGGTTATGCCACGGTGCTGATCCCGATTTTCTTCATTGGCTGGATGGTCAACGGCACCTTCCCGATCTTCATGGCGACGATTCCATCGGAAAGTTTCCGCCCAATCCACCATGCTACTGTTCTGGGTCTGGCGATGGGGTTTTGCGAGGTCTTGGGTGGCGTCTTCGGCCCGATTATCGCGGGCGAATTGAACGAGAGTTTCGGTAAGGATACCTTCCTCTACATCCTAATGGTGCTGGCCGTTATCAGCGGTCTCGTTGCCTTGGGGCTGCACGAAACCGCCCCAAATGCCCTTCGACGCAAGGGACTGACTTACCAGCCAGCATAGTAACGCGCGTTAGAATTGGATAGAATGCCCCCAACGCGAGTCTCGCCAGAGCGGGGCCGGATCAAGAGGAGAGAGAATATGGCCACGCAGATGAAAGCCCCGCCTTCGGACAAGAAGGAAATCGTCGATATCCATTATCCCTATGCCGATCTGGTCGCGCGCACCTCGCCCGGCGGCCGCTATATCGATACGCCGAGCGATGAGGAAAGCCCGTGGATCCCGTTCGGCGACAATGCCGCGATCAAGCATATCGCCTTCGACGTGCGGCAGAACCTGTTCTCGAACATCCTGTGGGTCAAAGGCCCCGGCACCATCGGCACCCATTTCCATCGCGGCACGATCATGATGGTCTGCCTCGAAGGCAGCGTGCGCTATCTGGAATATGACTGGGTGGCGACGCCGTTCGGGGTGATCCTCGAAACGCCGGGCGAGAGCCACACGCTGGTGACCGAACATCCCGACGGCGTGAAGCTGTTCGGCTGGATGCAGGGGCCGATCGATTTCTTCGACGGGGACGGCAAGTTCGTCGAAACCACCGACGTGTTCTGGTTCATGAACCACTACGAGAGCTATTGCCGCGAAAACGGCCTGCCGATCAATCCGAAGCTGTATCTGTAAGGAGGCGCGCGGAACATGGCCACGCAAGAGAAACCCAAACTCGGCGGCATCAAGGCCCCGCCCTCTGGCGCGTACAAGATCGTTGCCGTGCCCGAAGTCCACGCCCCGATGCTCGACAAATACTGCATCGCCGGAACCTATGTCGGCACGTCCGAAGCCGAAAGCCCGTGGGTGCCGTTTGGCGACAATGCCGCGATCCGGCATCTGGCGTTCGACGTGCGCAACAATGTCTATGCCAACATCCTGTGGATCAAATCGCCCGGCGTGATCGGCACCCACAAGCATCGCGGCATGGTGTGGGCAATCGGGATGGAAGGCACGTTCCGCTATCTGGAATATGACTGGGTCTGCGGCCCCGGCGAATTCATCACCGAATTCCCCGGCCATGCGCATACGCTGGTCACTGATGATCCGAACGGGATGAAGGCGTTCTTCTGGATGCAGGGCGCGAACGAGTTCTACGACGACCAGGGCATTTCGTTGAAACGCTCGATGTCTGGTGGTTCATCAACCACTACGAGACCTATTGCCGCGAGAACGGGCTGGAGATCAACCGGCAGCTCTTACCTGTTAGGCACGCATGGCGCGGCGCATGGGGAAGCGGCCTTCATCCGACGGCGGTCGGCTTCGAGCATCCGCGCAATGCCTGGTACATGGCCGGGTGGGACAAGGATGTTCCGCCCGGCGAAATCACCGCGATGTCGGTGCTAGGCGAAAGGATCGTGCTGGCGCGCGATGATGCGGGCGAAGTGTTCGCGATGGAGGACCGCTGCCCCCACCGCGCCGCGCCGCTTCGCTCGGCAAGTGCGAGGGCGGCGGCATCCGCTGCTGGTATCACGGCGTAGCGCTTCGCCGCCGATGGACGCGCGGTGGAAATTCCGGGGCAGGACACCATCCCCCCCGCGCTGCGCGTGCGCACCTTCCCGGTGGTGGAGCGGCATGCGGCGATCTGGGTGTGGATGGGCGATCCGGCGCTGGCCGACCCGGCAACGCTCGTCGATTTCGTCGGCTACCGCGATCCTGCATGGGCGATGACGCCCGGCAGGCTCGATTATCAGGCCCCCGCGCGGCTGATCCACGACAATCTGCTCGATCTGTCGCACATCGCCTATGTCCACAAGGATACATTTGCCGGGGGCCGCGAGGATTCTGCGCAAGGCTGGCTTAGCGCGCGAAGGTCACCACCACCACCTTGCCCAAGGGCAATGGCGTGAGCGTGGAGCGGGCCATGGCAGGAATGCCGCCCAATCCGGCTGGCGGCGGCGCGGCGCCAGACGGCGCGGATGTGTGGAGCTGCTACAGCTTCACCGTGCCCGGCGTGTTCATCCAGCTGACCGAGCGTTACCCGCAAGGGACGATGGACCCGGCCAATCAGGCGCGGTGTGAGGGCGAATCGCTGTTCGATACCTTCACCTGTCAGGCGGTCACCCCGCTTACCGCCGATACCGCCTGCTATTTCTTCGCCTTCGGACCGCGCGCGGCCAATGCCGATCAACAGGATTTCTTCGCCGATCTTGGCCTGCGCGCCTTTCACGAGGACAAGCGGATGATCGAAGCGCAGTGGCAGGTGATGCAGGCCACCAGCACCCACGGTCATGCCGCTAGCGATGGATCAGGCGGTGATGAAATATGCGAGGCGTCAACAAGCGGCTGCTCGCACAGGAAGAGGTATCAGCGTGAAAACACTCGACCAATTCGATATCACCGGGCGCTCGGCGCTCGTTACCGGAGCGGCCTCGGGCATCGGCCTCGCCTATGCCGAGTGCATGGCGGAAGCGGGGGCGAAAGTGACGCTGACCGATATCGATGCCGAAGGCGCGGCGCGCGAGGCGATGCGGTTGAGCCGCGAGGGTTTCGAGGCGCGGTTCGACACCTGCGATGTATCCGATCTGGCGCAGGTCGCCCGCGCGTTCGACAACCATGTTGCGGCCTATGGTGGCTGCGATATCGTGTTTGCCAATGCCGGGCTGGACGTGGGCAACGGCTTCTGGTCGCCCGAGGACAACGCGCAATCCCGACGGCCAGATCGACGTTTACGATCCGGACCGCTGGTACAAGAGCATCGGCATCAACCTCACCGGCTGCTTCCACACCGTGCGCGAAGCGGCGCGGGTGATGAAGGCCAATGAACGAAATGGTTTGGGGCGCCGGGGCGGCTCCATCGTCATCACTTCGTCCAACGCGGCAGAGGTGAACGAGGCGATTGTCGGCGTACCTTATATGGCGGCCAAGGCGGGGGTGAAGCACTTCATGCGCCACGCCGCCTATGAACTGGCCGCCTATGGCATCCGCGTCAACGCCATCGCGCCGGGGCCGTTCGTCACCAATATCGGCGATGGCTGGGTGAAGAAGAACCCGGCCGCCAAGGCCGCCTGGGACAAGATGGTGCCGGTGGGCCGGATGGCGGAGACCTATCAGATCAAGCCGCTCGCCCTGTTGCTTGCCAGCGATGCGGGCAGCTACATGACCGGCGCGCACGTGATGATCGATGGCGGCATGCAGCTGGGGACCGTCAAACCTGATCGATTGAAGGAACCTGATAATGACCACCACCGCAAAAGCCGCCATCTGCCGCGGCCACGATCATCCCTTCTCCATCGAGCCGGTCGAACTGGCCGATCTCGCCCCGGACGAAATTCTCGTCCGCATGGTCGCCTGCGGCATTTGCCACACCGATCTGGCGGTGCGCGATGCGCAATTGCCGGTCCCGCTCCCGGCGGTGCTGGGCCACGAAGGCGCAGGGATTGTCGAGGCGGTGGGCAGCGCGGTGACCGCCGCCAAGCCGGGCGACCGGGTGGTGATGAGCTTCAATTCCTGCGGCTCCTGCCCCAGCTGCGACATGCACGCGCCCACCTATTGCTACAATTTCTTCCCCAACAACTGGTCCGGCACCCGCGCTGACGGCACGCCGTGCATGCACCACAATGGCGAGCCGATGGCGGCGAATTTCTTCGGCCAGTCCGCCTTCGCCACCCATGCCATCGCGCACCAGAACAACACCGTGGCCCTGCCCGAACGGTTCAACGCCATCCCGCTCGACATGATCGCCCCCATCGGCTGCGGTCTGATGACCGGCGCGGGCGCGGTGCTGAATGCGATGGCAAGTGCGCGCCGGACTGCCGATTGCGGTGTTCGGCACCGGCACCGTGGGCATGGCGGCGATCATGGCGGCCAAGATTGCCGGCGCGAACCCGATCATCGCGGTGGACGTCAACGATGCCCGGCTCGAACTGGCCAAGGAACTGGGTGCGACCCACGCCTTCAACGCGCGCGATGATGCCCCGGCCAAGATCCGCGAACTGTGCCCCGCAGGCCTCGGCTATGCCTTTGACACCACCGGCATCAACAAGGTGATCGAAGATGCGTGGAACCTGCTCGCCCCCAAGGGCATTTGCGGGATCGTCGGCGCGAGCGATCCGTCGCACAATCTCACCTTCAACGAAGCGGCCTTCATGGGCGGCGGGCGCACGGTGATGGGAATCCTCGGCGGCAATTCCAACGGCGCGCCGTTCCTGCTCGAACTGCTCGACCATCATCTGGCGGGCAATTTCCCGTTCGACCGGCTGATCGGCCATTTCGATTTCGCCGAGATCAACGAGGCTATCGAAGCGAGCGAAGCGGGGCATGTGGTGAAGCCGGTGCTGCGGATTTCGGCGGAGTAGGCCGATGCAAGCCGTCGTCTTCCAGGGCTTGCACCAGCCGCTGACGCTCGAAACCGTGGCCGATCCCGCACCGGGCGAGGGCGAACTGGTGGTGAAAGTGGGCCGCTGCGGCATTTGCGGCAGCGATCTGCACATGACCGAGGACGCCGCCTACGGCTGCCAGCAGGGCGACGTTCTCGGCCATGAATTCGCGGGCGAGGTGGTGGCGCTGGGGAAGGATACCAGCGGCCCGAAAGTCGGCGATCTCGTCTCGGTCATCCCGCTCAAGAGCTGCGGGCACTGCGAACATTGCCGCAAGGGCGAAGTGCAGTGGTGCGCGAATTTCGGCCTGCAAGGCGGCGGCTATGCCGAATATGCGGTGACCAGGCCCAACCAGTGCGTGCCTTTGCCGAGCGGCCTCAGCCTTGCCGATGGCGCGCTGATCGAGCCGCTGGCGGTGGCGCTGCACGGGATCAATCTGTCTGGCATACGCACAGGTGACAGGGTGCTGGTACTGGGCGCGGGGCCAATCGGGCTGGCGGTGGCGTTCTGGGCCAAGCGGATGGGCGCGAGCCGGGTGGCGATACAGGACATCGCCGCGTTCCAGCAGGAGCGCGCGCTGGAGATGGGCGCGGATGCCTTCGTGGTCGATCCGGCGGACCCGGTCGGCAGTGCCGAGCGGGCGCTGGGCGGTAAGGCCGACGTGGTGTTCGAATGTGTCGGCATTCCCGGCCTTATCGCGCAGGCCGTCGATCAGGTGAAACCGCGCGGCACCATCCTGCTGCTCGGCCTGTGCACCAAGCCCGATACCTTCAACAGCTTCGCCATGCTGAGCAAGGAAGTGCGGCTGGTCACCAGCGCCTTCTTCACCGTGCCCGAATACGAAGCCTCGCTCGCGGCGCTGGAACAGGGAGCGCTGGCCCCGCGACTGATGGTGACCGACACCATCAGCCTCGCCAGCACGCCCGATATCTACGAAAGCCTCAAGCGCCGCACCGCGCAATGCAAGGTGATGATCGCGCCCTGAAACTCAGCTCGCTACGCGGCGAAATGGCTGACGCTGCCAGTAGGTCAGCGAACGCCACACCCATTCCATCGGCCCGAAGCGGAAGTATTTGAGCCAGATCGGACTGACGATCAGCTGCACCGCGCAGATCGCTGCCACAACGTAGTACAGTTCGTGCCGCGCCAACTGGCTGTACATGCCGAAGCCGACGAAAATGATCGCGCAGACCGCGCTATGGCTCAGATAGCTGGTCAGCGCCATCTGCCCCACCGCGCAGACCGATCTTCGCAGCCAGCCGAATAGGCCACTCCGATAGAACAGCAGCAGCGCGCCGAGGTGCCCCGCCATCATTGCCAGCCGCCCGACATCATAGGTGAGATTGCTCTGGTTGAACGCCAGCAGGCTGAATTGATCGTCAAGGATCAGCTGCGTTTCGTAGATGTTCACTGGCAGGCCAATGCCGTAACCCGCCAGCACCATCGCGCCGTAAACCCAAACCGGCCGTTCCAGCGTGAACACGCCCCATTTGAACAGCGCCATGCCGATCAGCATCGGCCCGAAAATGTCGCCAAACGTGTCATACAGGAAATAGACCCGCAGCCAGGCGGCTGAGCCAATGGCGGATTCGCGGGCCGAGAGCCAGCCCGCGCGCTGGGTGGCAACATCCTCCTCGATATCTTCGGCGGAAGCGAAGTGATTACCCTCCATCTGGTCCCAGTCGGCAATCGCGCCATACTGCTCTTCAGTCAGCTCGGCACCCCCGGCCTTCGCCTGCTGTGCAGATTGCGCCGCTGCATGGGCATCGATGCCTTCGTTGGCGACATCGAGATTGTACGAGGCGACAAACGCCAGTGAGACCAGCCCGATCAGCACCAGCCAGCGTGGGGCCAGCCCGCGAAAGGCATAGGCTACCAGCGCGGTCACACCGTAGGAATAAAGGATATCCCCGCTCCACAGCAGCACTTCGACATTGAAGAAACCGAAGCCCAGCAGCCACAGATTGCGCCGCATGTAGATATCGCTGGCAACGGTGGGCGCGCTCTTCTCCAGCTTCTGAGTAAGCAGCACGATCCCGGCCCCAAACAGCAGCGAGAAGAGCCCCCGCTGCGTGCCTTCAAAGCCGACCTGGATCACGATCCACGCCCACAGATCCGCCCCGGTCGATCCGCCATCGTTGACCGGGTTGGAATAGGCATTGGAGAGGCCGAATGCGGTGATATTCATCAGCAGGATGCCGAACAGCGCCGTCCCGCGCACGAAATCGAGCGCACCAATCCGGTCGATGACCGGGCGCGCAACACCCGTAGCATCGCCAATGGACGCAATTTGCCCGTCTGCATTCATCGAGTTTTCCCCCCGCGACCCGGCATGCCCTTGCCGGAACCCCCGCACCGATTGCTAGGCGCAAGTTCCCGGCGCGTCAAAGGGGGGAACGGGAGGCTATCCCAGAGAGCGGCTCGTCCCGAAGAACAGTGCCTGGCTGATCGCAGCGCGAACGGTATCTTCCTGGAACGGCTTGGTAATCAGATAGGTCGGTTCGGGCCGATCACCCGTCAGCAGGCGTTCGGGATAAGCGGTGATGAAGATCACCGGCACGCTGGCGATGGCGAGAATATCGTCCACCGCGTCCAGCCCGGACGAGCCATCCGCCAGCTGGATATCCGCCAGCACCAGACCGGGGCGGTTGCCCTCCACCACTTCGCGCGCCTGCGTGCGGGTGGCCGCCGTGCCACAAATCTCGTGTCCGAGCGAACGGACAAGGTCTTCCAGCTGCATCGAAATCAGCGGTTCGTCCTCTATGATGAGCACGCTGGTGGCGGATTCGCGTTCGATTTCTTCAACTGCCTCGCGCACCAGGCTTTCCACATCGTCCTGACTTCAGCTCCATGATCCGCGCGGCATCGGCACTGGTAAAATCCTCCACCGTGGTCAGCAGCAGCGCCTGCCGGTTGACTGGGGTGATCCGCCGCAGTTGATCTTGCGCTGCTGCTTCATGCGGATTGCCGCCTCCGCCGCCCTCTGCCACTTCGAGATAGGCGCTGGACCAAACCTTGCTGAAGGCACGATAGAGCGGCACCCGCCCGCCGCGCAGCGATGCGGCCAGTTCATCATCTGCCAACGCGGCTTCAAGCGTGGCGTGAACGAAGGCATCACCCGTAGCCTGCGACCCGGTTAGTGCGCGCGCGTAACGCCGCAAATATGGCAGATGCGCCGCGACTTCGGCTCCGATAGTCATGAAATTCCCGTACCCTTCCCGAAATGCATATGTGCATTGAACGTCGCTTCGCCCGGTCGGTTCCAAGTCAACCTGTCGAGACCTGCCAAAAAAATATTCGGATTGGCAAAATCGGCGGGAACCCATCGCGCGGCCGGACATTCTGCTAATGTCACCGCCGGTACCCCCCTCCCGTCCAAACGGCTGGTGACACGATCCCAAGGCCTCCGCTGCACAAGCGGGGGCCTTTTTTTCGTCCGACAACAGTTTGGCAAAAGCAGGTTCAGCCCAATAAGCGGGAGAACAGACCGCGCTTGCGCCCGACGGTAAGTTCATCAACCAGCAGCGCTGGGTCATAAGGCTTTTCGAACACCGGCCCCAGTTCGGCGATGGCGGGCGGAATATCCTGCGGTGACCCGGTGGAAAATGCAATGCGCGGCGGGTTCGGGCCGAGCATGGTGACCAGTTCGGCAATCGCCCAGCCATCGTCGCGATCGCCCAGATGCACGTCGATCACGATGGCATCAGGCCGCGCGCCTTTTTCCAGTTCGTCCACCGTCGCCTGCATCGTTGAACAAATTACCACTTCGCGGGTATCAGCGCGCAGGAAGGCATGTTCCAGCAACATCGCCAGCACCGGATCGTCTTCGACCAGCAGCACCCGACCTAATGCCTGATGATCGCCCCTCTCTTTGGAAGCAGAGGCACTCTCCTTGCCGGTATCGTGCGATTTCAAGCAGAACCCTCCGGATGCGAGCGAGGCATCATTCACAATAACGCGAAGTCTGGCCTGTGAGTTCCCGCCTTATGCCAGAACCTTGCCGTAGATAAGGTATTCGCGGTTGACCTTGGAACCGATGGCATCGGCAATCGCCACCATTCCCTGATTGTCTTCGAGAATCCAGCCTACTTCGGCGCGCTTCGCCCCGTGGTTGGCCACCGCAAAGCGGCGGATATATTCGATCATCATGAAAGCCAACTGGCTGGCCATGCGCGAATTCTGATACTTCGGAATCACGCCCATCAGTGGCACCCGCCAGTTTTCCGATTGCGGATTGCGCAGCCACCACAGCAGCTTGGCCCAATTGAAGGGGAACAGCTTGCCGCCGTAGTGCTTCAGCTTGAGATTGATATCCGGCCAGGCGAGCATGAAGGCGGCGGGTTCGCCATCGACATAGGCGATCATGTTCGCGCCCTCCTGAATCAGAGGCTTCAGCTTTTTCGCGCCGTATTTTATCTCGGTCTGCGTAAACGGCACAAAGCCCCAGTTCTTCGACCACGCGGCGTTGAGGATATTGATGCAGATCGCTGCATCTTCGTCAAAGCGGGAAGTGTCCACCTTGCGCACCATGATCCGGCTGCTGCGTTCTCCTGATGCGACGATGCGGTTGACCAGTTCAGGAAAGCCCTCGCGCGCATGATCGAAGTCATAGGTGAACAGCCGCTTCGCCTCGGTATAACCCTGGGCCTCGATCCAGCCTTGATAGGCGGCGTTGTGATGCCCCATCATCAGCATCGGGGGGTGATCGTGGCCCTTCACCAGCAAACCGGGTTCTTCCCACATCGACATGCTGACCGGCGCGAGCACGCGGGTCATGCCCTGTTCGCGTAGCCACAGTTCGGCGCGCGCGATCAGCGCGGCCATCACCGCCTCGTCCTCGGCTTCCATCAGCCCCCACTGGCCCGTGCCCGGACCGAACCCCTGCTCGGGCGGCTGCGCCAGCGCCAGTTCGTCAATATGCGCGGAAATCCGCCCCACCACCGCGCCAGCACGGCGGGCGAGGAACAATTGCACCCTCGCATGTTCGTGAAACGGGTTCCTGCCCGGCGTCAGCAATTCGACCATATCGGCGCGCAGCGGCGGCACCCAATTGGGATCATTGGCATTCAGTCGATAAGCGCAATCGATAAATGCACTGAGGTCGCCCTTGCCCGAAACCGGCGCAATCTCTATTTGACCTGACACAAATCCTGCCTTTTGTTCATATGGCAGAAGCACTGCTTGTGCTTAGGGCCTTATGTCAAGTGCTGCCGCCCAAAGGATTGTTCGAGAGTATTTTCGCGATGGATGCGACACCATTTCCTGAAGCTGCTGGCATCGGCCCGACCGCCGAGCGTCGGCGCGTGCACGCGCAGATTCCGGACGACAAGGCGATGCTGCGCGCGGCGGTGGAGCTGACGAAGGATATCGGCGAGGCACGGGCAGGCATCTACTGGCCGGACATGCTGTTCAGCACGGCGCTGGGCTATGCGGCGCTGGCCGGCGCGATCCTGTTCCAACCACTGTGGCTTGCGCTGCTGAGCGCGCTGGTGGCGGTGTTCGCGCTCTATCGGGCGCTGCTGTTCATTCACGAAATCAGCCACCTGCACCGCGACGCCCTGCCCGGCTTCCGCACCGCGTGGAACCTGCTGGTGGGCATTCCGCTGCTCACCCCCAGCCTGATGTACGAAAGCGTGCACACGCTGCACCACGCGCGGACCAAGTATGGCACGGTGGAAGATCCCGAATACATGCCGCTGGCGCTGATGAAGCCTTGGAGCCTGCCGCTGTTCGTTCTGGTCGCCGCGCTCGCCCCGCCCGCGCTGTTGCTCCGCTGGGGGATTCTTGCGCCGCTGGGGACGATCATCCCGCCGCTGCGCCGTTTCGCTTGGGAGCGGCTCTCGTCTCTGTCGATCAACCCGGTGTTCCGCCGCAAGCCTGCGGGCGAGAAGGAACGGCGGTGGTTCCTGTTCCAGCAGGTCGGCGCGAGCCTGTGGGCACTGTTCGTGATGTCCACCCCGTTCTGGCTCGGCTGGAAGCCGCTGCTGGTGGCGCTGGCCGTGGCCGCCGCCGTGGCGGTGTTCAACCAGCTGCGCACGCTGGTGGCGCATCTGTGGGAGAACGACGGCGAAGCGATGACGGTGACCGCGCAATATCTCGACAGCGTGAATGTGCCGCGGCTGGTGGCGGGGTTCTGGGCCCCGGTGGGCCTGCGCTACCACGCGCTGCACCACCTTATCCCCTCGGTGCCCTATCACTCGCTGCACGAGGCGCACCGCCGTATTTCGGCGCATCTGGGCGTTGGATCGACATTCGACGAGGCCAGCCATCCCGGCATGTGGCCACTGGTGGGCCGCATCGCCCGAAGCACGATGGGACGGCACGCGTAAATACGAAAAGGGCCCCCGCAATCGCGGAGGCCCCCTTTTATGCAGATTTGAACTGCGGAGTTATTCCGGCTTTGCGGCGGCGTCCCCGGCGGGAGCTTCCGGCTTGTCAGCTGCGTCCACCGCAGGGGCGGCTTCGGCCTCGGCGGCAGCAGCGGCATCAGCTTCGGACTTGTCCGCATCGCCGGCGGCAGCGTCATCCGCAGCCGGTTCGGCGGCACCATCGGCAGCTGCATCCGCGTCTGCGGTGGCAGTTTCTTCGGTGCAGGCAGACAGCGCCAGCAGCGAAGCTGCGGTCAGGGCGGCAAAAGCAAATTTCTTCATCGACTCACTCTCCTCATTCGGGGCCTCTGCCCACGGCTCGCGATACGATGATTTGCGGCGCGGGAAAAGAGGCGAAAATATGGCTACTCCTCGGTCCGCACCAGCACCGTCTCGCCAATGAACAGAAACAGGAAGAATGGCGCCCAGGCCGCGATCAGCGGCGGGTAACCGCCGAAGCTGCCCATCGCCAGCGCGGCATTGTCGACCACGAAATAGGCAAACCCCAGCGCCATGCCGATCACCGCGCGGATGAACAGATTGCCTGATCGCGCCAGCCCGAAGCCCGCCACGGCGCCCAGCAGGGGCATCAATAGCGCCGCCAGCGGCCCGGAAATCTTGTGCCACCACTTGGCTTCAAGCTCGCTGGTGCGCCGCCCCGCTGATTGCAGCGCCGCAATGCTGCGCGACAGCTGCGGCAGCGTTTCGGCATCGGGATCAACCCGGCCCAGCTCTATTTGACTTAACTCCACACCGGCAGCAATCACCACCTCGTCCAGCGCCTCGGTCTGCGCGCTGGCGACGGTGAAGGCGCTCGCTTCCGCCATCCGCCAGCCCGGCGCAGCGAAGCTGGCCGTGTCAGCAGAAACCTGCCGCAGGATCATCCCGTTCGCATCCCGCTCGTAGAAAGTGACGTCGCGGAAGACGGTGTCCTCACCCATTCCGGTGGCGCTTGCGGCCATCAATATATTCGGGCCATCGGCGAAATAGACATTGCCGCGCGTCGTCGGATCTTCCGCCACCGCCGCAAATTCCACCGCTTCCCACGCTTTCAGCGTTGCGCTGGCACGGGTCACCACGCGCTCGTTGAAAGCGAAAGACACCGCCGAAACCACCAGTCCGATCAGCAGCAGCGGGGCAAGGATCTGGTGCGCGGAAAGCCCCGCCGCTTTCATCGCTGTCACTTCCGAATTCTGGTTCAGCCCCGCCAGCGTGATGATGGTCGCCAGCAGCACCGAATAGGGCAGAAAGCGCGCGATCAGTTCTGGCAGACGGAGCGAGGCGTAGTGCCAGAGTTCCGCTTCGCCATTGCCCGCCACCGCCAGAATATCGCCGGTCTTGCCGAGCAGGTCGAGCATCAGCAGCACCAGCACCAGCATCAGCAGCACCGCAATGATGCGGACGGCAAACATCTTGGCGAGATAGATTGTCAGCCGCCGTGAGGGGAAGAAATCAAACGACACCCGGCACCTCCTGAGCGTCGTCCACCCCGAACTGGCTCTCGGGCACCAGTCCCTGCAAGCGCTTGCGTCCGAACAACCGGCTCATCGTCCGGCCGATCTTGGCGTAGAAGGATTTCGAGGAAGCCGATCGCCTGCCCGCCGGGGACGAAGGCAATCTGATAGAACATCCAGCCGATCACCAGCGCGAGCACCGCGAACGGCCCCCACAGCGCGACGAATGGGTCGAGATCGCCCAGCGCCGCCACTTCGGAACCATACTGGTTGATCTTGTGGTAGGCGACAACCACGACGATGGAGAGGAACACCCCCAGCGCCGAAGTCGAACGTTTGGGCGGGATCGCCAGCGCCACCGCCAGCAACGGCAGCATGATCATCATCACCACTTCGACCATGCGGTAGTTGAAATTCGCCAGACTGCCCGCGCGCTCTTCCGCGCTGCTTTCCGGGCTCCAGCCGATATCGAGCAGTTCGGGCAGCACGAATTCGCGCTCGTCCTCACCGCGCGCCCGGAATTCCTCCAGCGCGGGCAGGTCTATCGGCAATCGTGCTGGCTGAAGCTGAGCACGCGCGGGGTGCCATCGGCCACTTCGTGGACGATGGTGCCATCGGCCAGCCGCAGGATGATGGTGTTGCGATCCTCCCGATTGGCGAGGAACCGCCCCTCGCGCGCGGTGATGGAAAGCACCTGCCCATCGTCGTCCGCCAGCCGCGCGAAAATCCCGTCAAGCTGGCGGCCTTCGTCCTGGCTGCCTTCGATCCGCAAGGCCATGCGATCCTGATGATGTTGAATTCGCCCACCTTGATCGAGGCCCCCAGCGCGCCCGATTGCAGTTCGAATTCCAGTCTCCTGATAGGCAAAGCGCGCCTGCGGCTGGATATAGCCGACGATGGCGAAATTGACCGCCATCAGCGCAAAGGTCATGAGGTAAGGCACCCGCAGCAGCCGGGTGTAGGACCAGCCGACCGCGCGCAGCACGTCCAGTTCGCTGCTCACCGCCAGCTTGCGGAAAGCGAACAGGATGCCCAGCATCAGCCCCAGCGGAATCGCCAGCCCGGCATATTCGGGAATGAGATTGAGCAGCATCTGGAACACCACCCCGATCGGCCCGCCTTCGGTGCTGACAAATTCGAACAATCGCAGCATCTTTTCCAGCATCAGCAGGCTGGCCGCGAGCACGAAAATGCCGATCATCGGCACCAGCACGAGCCGGAAGATATAGCGATCAGTGGCGGTGATGAAGCGGGACAAGGGGGTGTTTCACTGGTGCAGGTTGATTACCCATAGCGGCATTTATGCAGCGGGTAAGCCCCTGCTTTGCACCCTGGGGCGAGACTTCACGCCTTTTCCAGCGTGCATTGCAGCGGGTGCTGGTGTTCGCGGGCGAAGTCCATCACCTGGTTTACCTTGGTTTCGGCCACTTCATAGGGGAAGATGCCGCACACGCCCACGCCGCGCTGGTGGACGTGGAGCATCACCCGGGTCGCCTGTTCCATATCCATGCGGAAGTACCGCTTGAGCACCAGCACCACGAATTCCATCGGCGTGTAATCGTCGTTCAGCATCAGCACCTTGTACTGGCTGGGCTTTTTCGGCTTGGTGCGGGTCTTGGTGGCGACACCAATCTGGCCCTGCCCGCCCTCCCCGTCATTGGCATCGTCATCGCTCCCACTGCTGCCCTCGCCGTCATCGGCGGCGGTCACGGCCCACGTCAGGGCAGAATCGGGGGCGGTGGCAGAGGTCATGCTGAGGGGCAAATATCGTATCTGGCGGGAAAGCTGCAAGGGGTGGTTTACGCATAGTGCAAATCCGTCCCGGCTTGAAGCGGGGCTTTGGACCATTTCCGAACCCCAAACGCAACAGGCCGGACAGCTTGCGCTGCCCGGCCCGTCGTCCCGGCCGCCGAGGGAGAGGAGGAGTGGCGGCCGGGAAAGAGTAGTGCTCAGGCGACCTTCGCAAGCTTCTCGGCAGCCATGTTTACGCGGCCCGAAATCGGCGCCATCATATCGTTCGCCAGCTTCATCGAAGCGTCGCTGCCCATCGAAGTCATGGCCATCAGCGCATCAAAATTGCGGCGCATGATCTTGCCCTGCAGCTGGAACAGTTCGGTCGGGCTCTTGATCGAAGCCATTTCCTTGATGTCCGCAGTGGCGGTTTCGTAGGCGCTCTTGGCTTCGTCGGCGTAGGACTTGCCCAGCGACTGCACGCCCTCGGCGAAGATCTTGCCGCTTTCGACGACGGCTTCGACATTGCCCTTGGCGAATTCGGTGTCTTCGGTCATCGCCGAGGTGCTCTTTTCATAGGCAGCCTGCGTGCGCTCCTGAACTTCCTTGACCGCATCGGTCATCGAGGAGGTGAGGACATTGGTATAGTCGGGGGTCTTGGTGGCCATGATCTTTTCCTTGAGTTGGGTAACAGAGGGTTTGGGTTTCGCCACCGGGGCCTTCTTGATGACCGGCTTGGCAGCGGGTTTAGCGGTAATCTTGGCGGCGGCGGGCTTGGCAGCTGCTGCCTTGATAACGGGGGCCTTCTTCGCGGGCACTTGCTTGGCCACGGCCTTCTTCGCCGGAGCAGGCTTGGCAGGCGCAGGCTTGGCCGGAATTTTTTCGACCGGAGGCTTCTTCGCAGGAGCTTTCGCCACCGGCGGCTTTTCGTCGGCGACAACCTTGGCAGCGGTGATTTCCGCCGCGTCGGCCTTCAGCGATTCAACCAGCGGCTTGGCCTTGGCAGGCTGCACCACGGCGGCCGCTTCGGCGTAAGCCTTTTCAGCGCCCTTTGCAGCTGTGGCTTCCGGCATGGAGGCAGTTTCGGACTGGGCCATAATTCCTCGCTTCTGCGACCACAGTTCTGTGGCCTCTTGTTGCACTGCACCATTTAGATTTGTGCAAGCGCGAAGTCAAGGATTTATTGTGCAGTGCACCATTCTACAAATCTGTTTTAATACAGTGAATTACTAGATTCAACGCGTCATCACATAGCGCCCCGGCGCATCCTCGATGGCCGGATTGCGTCTTGCCGCCGGGCTTGCGCCGCCGCTCGCCTTCACCCGCGCGGGGTCGATGCCCTTCGATCCATGCCATCCAGTCCGGCCACCAGCTGCCGGGATGCTCCGTCGCGCCCTCGACAAATTGCTCCAGCGAGTCGCAAGTCTGCCGGCCCGGTCCAGTACTGGTACTTCCCCGCATCGGGCGGATTGACCACGCCGGCGATATGCCCGCTGCCCGCCAGCACGAAGCGCAGCGGCCCGGCGAAATGCTCGGTGATCTTCGAACACGCTTTGCGGCGGGGCGATGTGATCCTCACGCCCGGCCTGCACATAGGCTGGGCGTTTCCACCAGGCTCAGGTCGATCGGCGTGCCATCCACCCCCAGCGCATCGGGCTGCACCAGCAGATTGTCGCGGTAACAGTTCGCGCAGATAGGCGGCGTGCCATTTGGCGGGCAGATTGGTGACATCGCCGTTCCAGAACAACAGGTCGAAGGCCGGGTAATCCTCTCCCAGCAGGTAGTGGTTGACCACATAGTTCCAGATCAGATCGGACCCGCGCAGCATGTTGAAAGTGGCGGCCAGATAGCGCCCGTCGAGATAGCCGCCCTTGCTGGCCTGACGGATCAGCTCCAGCTTGCCCGTCATCGATGAACAGTTTCAGATCGCCCGCGTGGGCGAAATCGACCTGCGCGGTGAAGAAGGTGGCGCTGGCGACCTTGTCCGCCTCCCCGCGCCGCGCCAGCACTGCCAGCGTGCCCGCCAGCGTGGTCCCGCCAACGCAATAGCCGATGGTGTGGACGGCTGGGCACCTCCAGCCGTTCGCGCACCACATCTATCGCCTCGCATCTGGGCGCGCAGATAATCGTCCCAGTCGATATGGGCGAGGCTTTCATCGGCGCTGACGCCAGCTGGTCATCACCACCGTCAGCCCCTGCTCCACCGCCCAGCGGACGAAGCTCTTCTTCGCGTTGAGATCGAGGATGTAGAAGCGGTTGATCCACGGCGGAAAGATCAGCAGCGGGGTGCCGATCACCGTTTCGGTAGCGGGCGAATACTGGATCAGCTGGAACAGCTCGGTCTCGTAGATCACCTTGCCCGGCGTGGCGGCCACGTTGCCGCCCACGGTGAACTGGCTGGTATCGGTGTGGGTAAGCTGGCCTTTTTCGAGATCGGCGGTCAGCCGCTCCAGCCCGCTTGCAGCAGGTTCTCGCCGCGCGATTTCCATCGTCCGTTCGAGCACCACCGGGTTCGTCAGCGGGAAATTGGCCGGGCTCAGCGCGTCGAGCACGGTGCGGGTGGCGAAGCGCAGGTTCTCGCGGTCCTCCTCGGACAGGCCCTCGGCCGTATCGACGCTCTCGGCGATGCGTTCGGCCAACAGCAGATAGGTCTGGTGGATCAGCGCGAACACCGGCTGGTCGCGCCACGCCGTGTCGGCAAAGCGGCGGTCGCGGCGGGGCAATTGCGGATCGGCTGTCGCTCTCGCCCTTTTCGGGCGCATATTGCGCCAGCACGTCCTGCCACAGCGCGAAGCCGTTCGCCCACAGCGCCTGCTGGCGCGCCGGATCCATCATCGGCACGGTCTTGGTCGACATTGCCTGCATCGCTTCCATCCAGCTGGACGGATCGGCGAGCAGTCGGCGCAGGGCGCTCGGTCTGCGGCGGCAGAGCGGATTGCCAGCCAGGTTCTGCTGGAACTCCATCATCGCCGCGCCCATCGCGTCGATCGCGCTGCCGTCTGGCACCGGACTTGTCGGCCGCCGGGAGCGAAAGTGGCCATCATCTGCCGCGCCGCTTCACCCTGCATCCGCAGCATTTCGGTGAACAGTCGGCGGCATCGCGCCCGCTGGGGATCAGTTCTTGGCCATGCCTGCCTCTATACCGCGCTTGGTGACTATTGGGAGACACATCTCGCGCAATCATCGCTGCGCTTCGCGTTGCGCCGACCGCGCAGATTGCGCCATTAGAGCGCGCGACATCACCGTCGCTTCCCGAATAGAAGAGATCATCATGGATACCGAGTTCTACCGCATCAAGCGCCTGCCGCCCTATGTCATCGCCGAAGTCAATGCGATGCGCGCGGCCGCCCGAGCGGAAGGGCGCGACATCATCGATCTGGGCATGGGCAATCCCGACCTGCCGCCGCCGCAGCACGTGATCGACAAGCTGTGCGAAGTGGCGCGCAATCCCGATGCCCACGGCTATTCGCAGTCCAAGGGCATTCCCGGCCTGCGCAGCGCCCAGGCCAATTATTACGCAACGCCGCTTGGGCGTGGAGCGTCGATCCCGAAAGCGAAGTGGTCGTCACGCTGGGTTCGAAGGAAGGGCTGGCCAGCCTCGCCACCGCGATCACCGCGCCGGGCGATACCATCCTTGCCCCCAACCCCAGCTATCCGATCCACACCTTCGGCTTCATCATCGCCGGGGCCTCGATCCGCATCGGTGCCGACCACGCCCGAACGCGCGCTACTGGGCGCGAACTGGAAAAGGCGATGAACTTCACCGTTCCGCGCCCGACGGTGCTGGTGGTCAACTATCCCGTCCAACCCCACCGCCGAAGTGGTCGATCTGGCGTTCTACGAAAAGCTGGTGGACTGGGCGCGGTTCCACAAGGTCTGGGTGCTGTCCGATCTGGCCTATTCGGAACTGTATTACGACGGCAAGCCGACGCCTTCGATCCTGCAGGTCAAGGGCGCAAAGGAAGTGGCGGTCGAATTCACCAGCCTGTCCAAGACCTATTCGATGGCCGGCTGGCGGATCGGCTTTGCGGTGGGCAACCACACGCTGATCGCAGCGCTGACGCGGGTGAAAAGCTATATCGACTATGGTGCCTTCACCCCGATGCAGGCCGCTGCCGTGGCCGCGCTCAACGGCCCGCAGGATATCGTCGAAACCAACCGGCTGCTGTATCACAAGCGGCGCGATGTGATGGTGGAGGCATTTGGCCGCGCCGGGTGGGATATCCCCGCTCCCGCCCGCCAGCATGTTCGCCTGGGCACCGCTGCCGCCCGCGCTGAAGGAGCATGGGCAGTCTGGAATTCTCCAAGCAATTGCTGACCCATGCCGAAGTCGCGGTGGCCCCGGGCGTGGGCTACGGCGAGGACGGCGAAGGCTTGTCCGCATCGCGATGGTCGAGAACGAACAGCGGCTGCGGCAGGCCGCGCGCAACATGAAACGCTACCTGCAAAGCATGGGCGTCAATTCACGCCGCGGAGCTTAGGCCCGATAGGGCAACGAATCGCCGCCAAAGCGGAGCAATACGCACTTGCGCGAACTGGTGCCTGCCAGACAGGCTGATTTGCCGGTAACGGGGCGATCGGAGCGGCAGATTGGCATTTTTCGGCTGGATAGCTGACGCAAAGCAGCCGCCGCCGGCGCTGGGACCTGCGCCAGTACGACTGGCACCTGTGCCACGGCGAGGGCGGCTGCCGGGCCGAATGCCGCCATGTGCTGGTGTGCGATGTCCGCGCTGCTCACTCCTGCCCAGCGCATCGCTCTGGCCGAGGCCGACCGCCCGGCGTGGCGGCTGATCCTGCTGGGGGTGGAGGAGGCGGCGCGAGCGGGCGGAACTGCTGATGATGGGCTGTGCCGAGGCGCTGCCCGCTGCCACCGACCTGCGCGAATTGCAGGCCCGCGCCAAGCGGGTGAGCGACATGTTCGGCATGTTGCCGCGCTGGCGCAGTGTCGGCCCGCTGACGCTCGACCTGTTCCACCGCGATGCCCGCCACGGCCCGCGCTGGCTGAGCCTGCACCCGCGCGAGTTCGGGGTCTCTGGCGGCTGGCGGATACGCCGGGCGAACGGGTGACGCGGCGGCAACTGTTGCAGGACGTGTGGCGGCTCACCCACGAGCCAGAGACCAACAGCGTGGAAGTCCACGTCTCGCGGCTGCGCTCCAAGCTGGCGGGGGCGGGCTGCGAGGGGCTGGTCGCCACCGCGCCCGAGGGCGGCTATCGCCTCGCTGAGCCTGCGCCAATGATGTTCGCGAAGGACCCGCCTGCAGGCGATGCGCTGGACGCCTATCTGCGCGAACTGGGCTGGGCGAGCGAACCTATCCACCCTGATTCGCCACTGGCATACCGCCGCCAAGCGCGGTTAGTCTGCCGGACAAAATCAGATCTGGGGAGCAGGTACACATGGCGTCATCGCCGCAATCCACGCCAGAATCCACGCTGGATGTGGCGCGCTTTCTCGAAGCGCGCGGGATGACACGGTTCCACTATTACCTGCTGATCATTTCCTGCTGCGTGACCTTTTTCGACGGGCTGGATTTCTCGCTCATCAGCTTCACCCTGCCCTATCTGCGCGACGAGATGGCGCTGACCGACGAAATGACCGGCTATGTCAGTTCCGCCGCCTTTGCCGGGCAGATGATCGGCTCGCTGGTGGGCAGCTATATCGCCGATATCATCGGGCGAAGGCCGGTGATTATCTGGTGCACCCTGCTCTCCGCCGTGCTCACTTTCGTGACCGGCTATGCCGACGGGCCGTACCAGCTGATCGCGCTGCGGCTGCTGGGCGGGCTGGCCATCGGCGGGCTGCTGGCGCCCGGCGTGGTCGATCAATATCGAAAGCATGCCCGCAGGCACCAAGGCGCGCGCGGTGACGATCATCATGCTCGGCTTCAGCCTGGGCGGTGCGGCGGCGGGGCAGGTGACCAATTTCATCGCCCCGGAATATGGCTGGCAAGGGGTGTTCTTCGTCTGCGGCGCGGCAACCGGGCGTGCTGGCGCTGATCCTGCTGTTCACCATGCCCGAAAGCGCGCGCTGGATGGCGGCGAAGGAGCGGCCTGCGGAAAAGATCGTCCCGCTGTTGCAGAAGTTCGATCCCGCCGCCGATCTGGGCCAATACACCTAGCCTTTCGACGCCTGTGCCGCACGAACGCGAAGATGCAGGCACGCGGCAGGAACCCGCTGGCGACTCAAGTCTACCATGGCAACTGTTCAAGGGCTGGCTGGTGGTCATCACCCCGCTGATCTGGTTCACCTATTTCTGTTCCAGCTTCGCGATCTATCTCAAATCGAGCTTCGGGGTGCTGTTCCTTGAAGAACTGGGGATCGCGCGGGCGATGGCCGCCAATATCGGTTCGCTCGGCGGGATCATCGGCGCGGTGGGCAGCGTGGTGCTGCTGATGTTCACCGAAAAGCGCGGCCCGGCATGGATCGCGATTGCACCGCTGCTGGGCGTGCCGCTGGCGCTCGCCATCGGTTCGGGGCTGCTGCTGGATGGCCCGCGCCTTCATCCCGGTGGTGCTGCTGGGTTCGATCATGGTCAGCGTCGGCCATGCGGCGGTGATCAGCCTGACCTGCATCTATTACCCCTCCGCCGTCCGTTCCACCGGGGGCGGCTGGGCCAGCTTCATGGCCAAATTCGCCGCCGTGGCCGCGCCAATTCTGGGCGGCTATTGTTTCCTGGCCGACAAGCAGGCGGTGCTGAACGGCTATCTGTTCACCGGGCTATGTCTGGCGGGCGTGATGGTGGGCCTGCTGGCGCTGGCGACCTATGCCCGGCGGCTTGAGGCTGAAGAGGGGGCCGCCCAGCAACCGCTAGCCAGCGCCTGATCCTGTTTGCGCTTACCGCCCAGCCCTAACGCCCCACCAGCGCATAAAACTTGTCGAACACCGTCTCGTGCAGCGGCTGTTCGAACACGATTCCCGCGCGCCCGTCCTCGATCCACACCAGTTCGCCGGGTTGCGCGGACAGGCCTGGAAGCGTCAGCAGCACCCGCTCGCCCGGCGATGCCGCCCAGCCGCGCGCTTCCACCATTGCGCCACCGATCGACAGATCGAGCACTTCCAGCTCGGCGCTGTTGCCCCGGCGGGATCGGCACTTGATCCGTAGTGCCTGCCGTTGATGCAATGCCGCCGAAACCATGCGCGCGCTCTTCCCGTGGGTGTGGAAGCGCGACGATAGGGTGGCAATGGTTTACCCCGACCTAGCGGAACGGGTAAACGCAGATTGAACGAACAGGGTTAATGCGCCGAAACCGACTTCTCCACCCGGACTATCCCAACGAAATTTCGCCCGCCTCAGACAGCAGCTTGAGCATCACCGCTGCTCCGCACTGTTGCGACCGGGCGGTTGTGCTCCAGCGCCCGTCGGCCACGAATTTGCCCCGATCATAGTGCGTGGAAAAGCTCCACAGGTAGGGGGTGGGCACCTGGCGGCGGCGATAGCCGAAGCCGTTGTAGGCCTCCAGCCGGTGCAGGGTGCGGGCGAGCGACCAGTCCTCGCGCCCGGCAAATCCCATCATCCGCAGGGCATCGACCGCGCTCGATTCCCAGTCGCTCGGCGGCAGCCACACCTGCGGGCGATTGGCGGGAACCTGCCGCGTGCGCTGGCTGAGCGGAAAATCGCCATTGTGCAGGTGGCCGCGAAAATTGAAGCTGGCCTCGAGCGCGTGGGTGGCGCCGACGAAGTACCACGGCACGCCGGTCTGCGCGCTGACCGCATCATAGCGGCGGCGCGATTCGCGCAGCATGGTGACGCACCAGTCGGCATCGTCACGGCGTTCGGGACGCACGACCAGCGAGTCAAAATAGGCGACGTATTCATCGGCCAGTTCAGCAAATCCGGTGGCGCGGCTTGGCGGAGACACCGGACCGAGCGATGGCTCGGAAACCGCTGGTTCGGGCTGCGGCTCTGGCGCGGCAGGAACGTCCTGCACCATCGGCGACGCGCTGAATATGACGGGCTCGACCGGTGTGACGATTTCCTGCAACCGCAGGGCGCGGGTCAGGAAGGAAAACCGCCCCGGCAGGTCGGTGGCATTGGCATCCTGATGCGGCTGGAAAAATTCCGGCACCTGCCGCTCTTCGCCGTGCAAGGCGGCGAGCAGCGCTGCGGCGCGGTCTCCCAATCCGCGATCTGTCCGCGCGCCCGTCGCGCGGTCAATCAGGGCCACCAGCCGCGGCAGAGCGGCACGGTAAAGATCGTCGATCGAGGTGGGAAGCGTGCCGCCATTCGCCAGTTCCAGCGCCGAGCGTGGCAGGTTGAGGTTCTCAGCCTCGCGTTCGAGCGCGATGATCGTTTCCACGGTGTCGAGAAGATCGAGCGCGCCTTGGGGCAGGAGCTCCAGCAATTGGTCAGGCAGATCGATCCCGGCGGGGAGGTCCAGACCGAAAGGTCCGCGCACCTGCTGGCCCAGCGCCGCGCCGGGGAACAGGGCTAATGCTGTCGAACCAGCCAGCCCCAGGTTCAATACACCGCGCCGTGTCAACGCCATCGTTTCACCCTCCCCGAAGCGAAGGCTAACACGATTCCCGAAGCGGTGGGAGTCACCCCTGTTCAATCATCCTGCACCTGCAAATGCGCGCCCTGTTCGCGCAGCACCTTGCGGATCGCCGCGACCGGCACCGCGCGCGGCTGCACACCCATATCCGCCGCCAGCGCCGCACCCACGCCCGCCGCCTGCCCGGTCAGCCAGCATTGCGGGATCTCGCGCATGAAGCCGTGGCTGTTGGCATCGCAGCTGATGTGCCGCCCGCCCACCAGCAGCCCGTCGAGCGCGCGCGGCACCAGCGATCCGTAGGGCACCGAGACGACCGGGAACTTCGGGCTGATCGAAGGCGAAACGCCCACTTCGTCCGCCACCGGCGTGCCGTCACCCCAGTCCTTGCGCTCGATCCGCCCCACGCCCGCCAGCCGCCGCGTGTGGCGCACGCCCAGCTGGCTGGCGCTTTGCAGCGAATAGACCTGCTCGAAACCGGGAGCATGGCGGCGGAAGAACTGGCAGTGGCCTTCCATCAGCCGGTGGCTGCGGATTTCGACCTCGGTCTGGTCATCGACATCGAGTGCCGAAAGCCCGCTTTGCCGGGGGCCGAGGAACAATGCCACATCGCTCCGCCAGCTAACGTAAGGCGTCTGGAAATAGCCCAGCTCCGCCCGCCCGCGCTCCATGAACTGGCGCAGCTCGTCCGGGTGGTGGACTTTCCAGTCGATCCAGCGATCCATGTCCACCCCGCCCAGCACCCAGCCGGTGTTCATCGAATGGTGGACATCGCCCGCCTCGATATCGGTATCGAACTGCGCCCCGGCGCGGGCGAACATGTCGCCATCGCCGGTGGTATCGACCACCACCTTGGCGAGCAGCGCCTGCCGCCCCGCCTTGCTCTCGAAAATCGCGCCCGTGGCCACGCCGTGTTCGACCAAAGGCCGCGCGGCCCAGGCGTGGAAGACGATCCGCACCCCCGCCTCCAGCAGCATTTCCTGATTGTTGAGCTTCATCCGCTCCGGATCGAGCGTCGGCGCCCATTGCACCACCCCGTGAAAGGCCGTGGTGCGCTGGCCCCAGTAGGCCGCCTTGACCGGATCGCGGCTGCCCCAGTCGGCGCGCGGCGGCCCGGCAATGCCCTCTGCCGGCATCCGCTCGATGAAATGCCGCGCGAAGCCCTGGATCACGTGGTTGCCCGACCAGTCGGTCATCCGGTCGATCCACATCACCAGTCCGCCGGTGGAGAGCCCGCCGAGGCAATTGTAGCGTTCGAGCAGGCACACGTCCGCCCCCGCCTTCGCCGCCGCCCAGGCCGCCGCGCAGCCCGCCGGGCCGCCGCCGATCACCGCCACGTCGCACTGGTGATAGACCGCGATATCGCGCGCTTCCTCGCGCAGGGTGCCCGTGCCGTTGGGCGGCGGCAGGTTGCGCGAATCGCTGGAGAACACGTCCGAGCCGAGGAAGCGATCCTCGCTATGCCCCTCGACCTGCTGCAATTTGACTTTGTCCTGACTCATGCGCTTCGTCTATCGGCGCACATCCAGCTACGCAAGGAAGGCCATTGCGCCCCCGCCGCTGGTGGGCTAGGTGGCGCGCCTTCGCGAGGCCCGATGGCGGAGTGGTGACGCAGAGGACTGCAAATCCTTGCACGCCGGTTCGATTCCGGCTCGGGCCTCCATTCCCTGCTGACAAATGGCGTTGCGGCCCACCCCGCGCGCGATTATGGCCGGGTTCGGGAGCCGCTTTAGCTCAGTTGGTAGAGCATCGCATTCGTAATGCGGGGGTCACAGGTTCGAGTCCTGTAAGCGGCACCATTTTCCCATTCGCCAACGCCCGTGAATGGTTGCCAAAACCTCGGAAATCTGCCAAAAACTGCATCGGCCTAGCCGCTGATGTTCGCCAATGCACGCCCACAATCGGGCATATTTGGGGGCCACGGTGGGGGCCAGATGGCTAACTGAAAAAAGGCGTGGCCCCCAAATGGCGCTTACAGTGACAAGTCTCCGCAATGCGAAGCCCCAAGCGAAGCCCTACAAGCTGACCGACGAGAAAGGCCTGTTTGCGCTGGTCCAGCCGTCCGGCGGCATTTTGTGGCGCTTCAAATACCGGATCGATGGCCGCGATGATGATGGCAACCCCAAGCGGATCGAGAAGAAGCTGGGCCTTGGCACCTTCCCCGACATCGGCCTTAAGGAAGCGCGCGACCTGCGCGATGAAGCGCGCAAGCTGGTGGCGCTGGGCATCGATCCTGCCGAAAAGAAGCGGCGCGATACGCACGCGGCGAAGGTGAACGCGGCCAACACCTTCGAAGCCTTGGCGAAGGCCTATATCGCCAAGAACAAACGGGACGGCTTGGCCGATGCCACGGTGCGCAAGCGCGAGTGGTTTCTGGCGATTGTGCAAAAGCGGCTGGGCGCGCGTCCGATTGGCGAAATCGCCCCGTTCGAAATTCTGGAGGCCGTCCGCCCGTTTGAAGCGGCCAAGAATGACGAGAAGGCGCACCGGGCGCTGCAATTCATCGGGCAGGTATTCCGCTTTGCCGTTGCCAATCAAATGGTGGCGAGCGATCCGACGCGCGACCTGCGCGGCGCGCTGGCCAGCCCCAAGCCCAAGCACCTTGCCGCCATTATTGAGCCGAAGAAGGCGGGTGAACTGCTGCGCGCTATCGATGGCTATGAAGGTTCGCCCGTCACCCGCATTGCCTTGCAGCTATCCGCGCTGCTGTTTGTAAGGCCGGGTGAACTGCGGAAGGCGGAATGGAGCGAAATCGATTTCGAAGGTGCGGTCTGGCGCATTCCAGCCGCCAAGATGAAAGGCCGCGTTGACCATGCCGTTCCGCTGGCGGCGCAGGCCATTGCGCTGCTGCGCGAAGCCCAAGGGCTGACTGGCGATGGCCAATTCGTGTTCCCTTCGATCCGCACCCCCAAGCGGTGCATGTCGGAAAACACCGTCAACGGCGCGCTGCGGCGGCTGGGCTTCACTGGTGACGAAATGACTGCGCACGGCTTCCGGGCGATGGCCAGCACCTTGCTCAATGAATCGGGCAAGTGGTCGCCCGATGCAATCGAGCGGGCGCTGGCGCACAAGGATTCCGACAAGGTGCGCGCGGCCTATCATCGCGGGGCGCACTGGCAGGAGCGGGTGGATATGGCGCACTGGTGGGGGGATCATCTCGACCGCCTGCGCAAAGGGGCGGACGTTATCCCCTTGCCGGTGGCGCGTGGCGCATGAACCCAGGCTCAACTTATCCGGCCCGATTTGCGCAACATACTGGCGGACATCGATGAACAATGGAAAGCGGCGGCGTCCATAAGGATTTGGGGTTTCTCGAATTTCCCCAGTTATTGTCCGATGTAATGCCCTCTAGCATTTCAATGCGCTGGAACCTTCCCCTAGCCCTGTCGCGGGGATAGGCAGGCCAGCCGAAAAGCGCGCATCCCACGCGGTTCCCCGACTTTCCTATTTGGGAACCGCGAGGGAAGCGGATTGGCCGAGAGCGAGAAAAGAGCAAATCCACTTTTGGGCCACAAGGACCCTATTGCGGAGGCGCGTCGGATTCTTGCGGACCTGCGCGATGGCTGGGCCACCAATGAGAGGGCACCTTTTCCTGCCCCTCTGGGCTATGTCGCGCATTGGGCGCAAGGCTGGGTGCGGATATGCTTTCTGGATCAGCCAAGCGCCTTTGAGCGCAGCGTAAGGAATAGACGACTGATAAAATATTTTGTCGAGTTTGAGCAGCATCTGCTGCACGCGCAAGGCGCGCAGGGCAGATTGCCGATAGGCGCTGGCCCAGCGTGTCCGAACCGCGTTTGGGATGATCCAGCCTTCCCCTCTCGTTTTGCAATGCTGATGCAATATTGGGCCGAGACGATACTGCCCCGCCATGTTGCAGACAACATCCCAGACCGCGATGTTGAGCGATGCCGTCTGCTCTGCCCCAACTGGGCGAACCGTTGAGATCATATCTAGCAGCAAGTGCCTGAGCTGATCAGATATGTGTGGACTGGTCACGCGGCCAATTCACGGCCCGGATGTGTCATGCTCACAAGTTCGGCGTCCCAAACTTGGCCGTCTCTTATCTCGATACAGCGATCCGCCTGATCGATCATCGACAACCGGTGGCCTATGAGGATGATCGTCAAATCACCGTGCAAATTGGCGATAGCGCCGCGGATGGCCAATTCGTTGGCAGGATCAAGCGCGCTGGTTGCTTCGTCCAGAATCAACAGCGCCGGTTTGCGGAGCAAGGCGCGGGCAAGCGCGATGCGTTGTCGTTCGCCGCCGGAGAGCCGCACACCGCCATCGCCAACCACCGTGTCAATACCCTGCGGCAGTTCATGAACAAACTCGGCAGAGGCCGTAGCCAGTGCGGCATGAAGTTCAGCTTCACTCGAATCTGGATGATACCAAAGCAAATTATTCCTGATACTGTCATCAAACAAGAAGGCATCCTGCTGAACATAAGCGACCGAAGCCCGCCATGGCTGCCGAAGTTCAGGCGTGATCTGGGTGCCATCAACATGCAGCGCTCCGCTATCAGGCATGATCAGGCCCATCAGCATATCGGCCAGACTGCTCTTGCCTGCGCCCGATGGTCCGGTGATCGCCGTGGTGGTGCGGGCTGTGATCGTTAGTGAAATGTCATTCAAGGCAAGGCTCTGGCGCGAGGCATAGCGAAAATTGACATTGGCCAGTTCAAGCGCAGTTTCGAGCCGCACAGGCCCCAATGGGCCGACCGTGGCGGCTTCCCTGATCGCCTTCGTCTCCGCCAGCAATAGGTGCGTTTCGTTCAGCGCAGGCACGGCATGAAGCCAGTGATGATAGCTGGTCTGAAGCGCTCCCAGAATTGGCACCATCCGGGCAAACACCAAAACCAGTGGCAGTAGAATGGCATATGACAAATGCCACCAGTTGATCGCGGCATAGACGATGAGGGCCAAAAGCCCTGCTCCGGCAATTTGCAAAATACCCCTGCCGATTGCTGTACTTTCGACAAACGCAATCTGCTTGCCGCGCAAACTGGCCAGCACCGTTTCCATATGATTGAGGTGGCGCGCTTCGGCTTGCAGGATCTTGGTCTGGCGCACCCCCGTCAGGCCCTCTTGGATCCGGCTTTGCAGCGCCCGATTGGCAAGGCCGAGGTCGCGCCCGATTTGTAAAGCGCGCCGCCGCTGCCCGCCAAAGGCCAACAGGAGAAGGGCGCCGCAAACAACCGCCGCAACCATGATTTGCCACGACAGCAGCGCCGCCGCCGCAAGACAGGCTGCAAGCGATGCCGACAACGCGATCAGCAGCAAGGCCTGATTCAAGCCCATGCCAATCCGCCCGATATTGGTAACGAGCAATGCGACATGATCCGCCGTCCGTCGCTCCGCCAGCCATCGCCACTCTGCATGCAACAGGCCGCCAAAGCAGCGCAGCCGCAGATCATCGACCAGATCGTGCTGAAGCTTTGCCGACAAGACCGACTGGCCATATTGGCTCGCTGCACGCATGACAGTGAGGCCGAAAAAGAACAGCAAAATCCAGCCGAGCGAAAGCCCTGGTGCGCCCAACCATGACAGCGCGGCGATTGTTGTGTCCCCGCCGCCCAGACGCTCCAGCAACGGCACCAGCATAACGATACCAAAACCTTCGGATAGGCTGGCCAGCATCATAACCGCCAGCAACGCAAACACCCGGCGACGCGGGGCAGCACGGATCAGATTGATGAGGGCAGGGAGAGGGGCAAGTTGGTTCACCGCGAAACGACAAAGCCCGGCTGGGCGAGGTCCGCAAGGACCCTATCGGCATCGCGCTTGCGAAGTTCTGGCGCGATCTCATCATCGAACACGGCTTCGAAGAAACGCGAATTGTTTTTGGCGGGTATGCTCATGGCGCCCCTGATATGCGAACCGGCACTCCCCTTCAAGCCATGCGCGCGCCAGCCTTAATGCTGGCGTTTGCTGCACCCTACATTGATTTTCGCGTCGCCAGCCTTCAGGAGCCGCTTAATGACGCATAGATCAATCGCCCTGCTCACCGCTGAATCCGCGACGCGCGAAGGCGCCACGCCCGATACGCTGCCGAACGCACTTAAAGAGATGCCGACCTACGCGATTGCGCGCGATGCCTTTCTGCTCAAGCTGCCGAGCGGCCTCAATTTCCATTACGAGCAGGGGAAAGGCGTCACCGTCTCGCGACCCGATAGCGTCAGTGATATGGAAGTGGCGCTGTTCCTCAACGGATCGGTCTACGGCGCGATTGCGTGGATCAACGGGCTGATCCCGCTTCATGCCTCGGGCGTGGTGCATGATGGCAGGGTCCATGCCTTTACCGGTCATTCGGGCGCGGGAAAATCGACGCTGGCCGCTGCTTTGGGAGCGCGCGGATTGCCACTGCTCGCCGATGACGTGCTGGTGCTCGATATGGCGGACTCGCAGGACATCATCTGCCTGCCGGGGCACAAGCAGTTGAAACTGTGGGGCGATGCCGTGAAGATGACGGGGCATGAAGCGGGCGCTCAAGTCCGTGAAGACCTCGACAAATTCTACATCGCGCCTGCCGCCGGGTTTCATGGCGAACCCTTGCCGCTTTCGCATCTCTATTTCCTCAATGACCGGGCGAAGGCAGATGCAGCGTTCTCTCCGGTGACGGGCACTGAGCGCTTCACCCTGGCCCGCGCCGCCTTTTACCGACCGCATTTTTGCGCCGCGATTGCGGACAATCGTGATCTGTTTGGCACGTTGTCACGCTTGGCCCAACAGGTCAGTATCGCCCGTTTTGACCGCCCGCGCCGCAAGGAAGTGTTTGACGACGGTGTTGATGTCATGGCAGCGGTGATCAGGGCAGCCTGATCCGTGATCGATTGGCTCGCTTCCTATCCCAAATCGGGCAACACCTGGATGCGGATGCTGCTTGCCAATTACTTTAGCGAGACGGACGAGCCGCACGACATCAACAAGCCTGGCGTGACCAATGGTATCGCTTCTTCGCGGTGGCGGTTTGACGAATTACTCGGGCTGGACAGCAGCCATCTGACCAACACGGAGATCATGGCGCTGCAACCGCGCTTGTTTGAAGCGATGGTCGCGCTGCATCCTGCGCCGCAATGGATGAAGGCGCACGATGCGCAAGCCATGCTGGAAACCGGCGAATGGCTGTTCCCGCCGCATATATCGGGGCGCGTCATCTATATCATCCGCAACCCGCTGGACGTCGCCGTCTCGCGCGCCTTCCACGATGGGCATGGCGATATGGAAAAAGCGGTGGCGATGTTATGCGACCCGCACTGTTCGATTTCGGGCGGCGGCCAGAACCAGCTCCGCCAGTTCATGGGTGATTGGAGCCACCATGTGACAAGCTGGGTGGATCAGGATGTGATCCCTGTGCTGGTCGTCCGCTATGAGGATATGCTGGAGGATTCCGCGCGCGAACTTGGGCGGGTGATCGCCTTTGCGCGGCCCGATGAGATGATCGATCCCGCGCGGATTGAGCGGGCCGTTACCCATGCCGCGTTTGAGACGCTTCAGGCTGCGGAGGAAGCGTCCGGCTTCCGCGAGACCACAACCCGGCAAGAACGCTTTTTCCGAAGTGGCATGGCGGGCGATTGGATCAAATATCTGAACGAAACCCAGGCGGCGCAGCTAAGAAACGCGCATCACGCAGTTATGATGCGATTTGGCTATGCGCGCTGACTCGGTGCGTCCTTCCGAAGCGATGGTGGGTACATCGCTTACACATAAATCGGACCGCCAAGCGTTATCACCGCAGGAACGGCCAACCGCACGGGAACGCGCAGCCGTTTCTGGCGCTCTCCTATTGCATTTGCCTCGACGGCATTTATCCATCAAGCAATTGATATTGAACGAGGGAAACGTATCATGATCCGAAGGCCAATCGCCCGCTTCGTCGAGACCCAACTTGATGGTGAAAAATTCGGATGAATGTTGACACGAGCATCTTTCCAGCCCCAAAAGGCGATGCTCTGTAACTCATTTGTAATAAGAGAAATAAGATTATGAAATCCACCGACACCGTTCAGCCTTCTGATCGCACGCTTGCCGAAAAAGCCGTTTGGACTGCACCTGAGCTGATCGACCTGAGCAGCGATCTTGGTGATGTTCACCTTGATATGGGTATCGCCGGCGATGCTTCCGCCTTTCCGACGGGCAGCTAAGCTGACATCATGATTCACAAGGCCACCGCCCGATTTGCCGAGACCTAACTTGATGATGAAATCGTGTTGATGAACATCGACACGGGCATTGTTCCAGCCCCAAAAGGCGATGCTCTGTAACTCATTTGTAATAAGAGAAATAAGATTATGAAATCCACCGACTCCGTTCAGCCTACTGATCTCACGCTTGCCGATAAGGCCGTTTGGACTGCACCCCAGCTGATCGATCTGAACGGCGATCTCGGTGATGTTCACTTAGGTGGGTCAAGCGGCAGTGATGGTAATGCGACGGGTGTGAGCTAAACCGACATCATGATCCAAAAGGCCGTCGGCCGCTTCGCCGAGACCGAACTTGATGACGAAACCGTGTTGATGAACATCGACACGGGAAGTTTTCACGCGCTCAAAGGAACAGGTCGCGTAATCTGGCAGATGATCGATGGCGCGCGCGATGTCGAGGCGATCACGGGTGCGATGCTAGAGCAGTTTGATGTCGATTCCGCAACTTGTGCGGCAGAGGTCGGTCGCTTCATCGATCAGATGGCCGAGGCAGGGTTTGTCGAACGCTAACCCAGATGGTCGGTTTCGACCGAGGGCGCGGGTGGCAGAAGCGATGATCCTGTTGCTGGTGGCGCGGCTGCTGATCCGCTTCATGCCGCTGCGCTGGTGGCGGGGGAGCTTGGGGCGAGTCTCCGACACAGCGTCATCTAATAGTGAATATCCCAATCGCCGCATCGTCCGCGCCGTGAACCGCGCCACACAGCGCCTCCCCATTGATTTGGTCTGCCTGCCCCGCGCGATGGCGGTGCAATGGATGCTGCGGCGGCGTGGCCAACCGTCCGCGCTTGTGTTCGGCATCCTCCCCGAACGCGGGACGGGCGATATTCACGCGCTCCATGCCTGGGTGGAGGCTGGTGGCGTCACCATCATCGGCAATGATCCCACGCGAAACTATGCGCGCGGCCTGATGCTGGTTCAGCCATGATCGGGCTATATCTTCGCCATTCGGGCGCACCGCTGGAAACGCCGCTTGCTGATCGTTTCGCCGCCTCGCTTGGCATTGGTGCGGGAGCGATTGGCAAACGCCAGTTGGGTGGTGCCCTGCTGGCTGCCCCCGTGAAGGACAAGGCGCGCGCGCGAAGCTGGTCCCCGCCGCGCAGTCCTGATGGCGGCTACACTGTGTTCCTTGGCCATATCGATAATCGCGCGGCGCTGATCCGTGACCTTGCCGGAACCGTCGATCCATCCTGCGACGATGGCGCGCTTTACGGGGCTTGCCATGCCCAATGGGGTGAAGCGTGCGATCTGCGCATCATCGGCCAATATGCCGCGATCCGCTGGTCTCCCGACGACGCCCCAAATGACGCAAAAGTGCGGTTCGCGCGCAGCCCGATCTGCGCGCCTGCATTGCATTACTGGAATGATGGCGAGCGGCTGATCATCGCATCCACGTCGCGCGCCATCTTTGTGACGGGAGAGGTTGAGCGCAATATCGACGAACAGAAAATCGCTGACTCGCTCTACCTCAACTATCATGAGGAGGAACGGGGCTGGTTTGCCGGGGTCAAAAGACTGCCCATCGGCTGCCGAACGATTGTGGGCGCGGGGCGTGTATCGACCACCCGCTATTATGATCCGGGCAACCTGCCGAAAGTCCGCTTTGCCAAAGACAGCGATTATGTCGAGGCTGCCAACGCGCTGTTCGAAGAAGCGACCCGCGCCGCACTGCAAGGCTTTTCGCGTCCCGCAATCAGCGTCAGTGGCGGCTATGACTCGCAGGCTGTTGCTGCCACGGCCTGCAAGGTCATGGGGCCGGACGCGCGCGTTCTGGGGCTTACGTCCGTGCCAGAGGCTGGGTGGGACGGTCGAGTGGCGGACCACCGGTTTGGTGACGAAAGCGCTCACGTTGCCGCACTGGCCGCGATGTATCCGACGCTTGAGACCCAAAGCGTCGACGCGGCGGGCCTGTCATTCGATCATAAGCTGGAGGCTGTGTTCCTGATGGCCGGCGCACCGCCCCGCAACGCGATGAACCTCCACTGGATCCACGAACTCCACACTCAGGCCAAATCGTCTGGCTGTGATGTTTTGCTGACTGGGGCGATGGGCAACGCCACTTTCAGTTTCGATGGCCACGGCACGGTGCCCGGCCTCTTGAAAAGCGGACGGTGGGTGCAATTGCTGCGCGAAGCACGTGCCGCAGCCAAGGCGCAGAAAATTGGCACCGCCCGCGCGCTGGTGTCCGGGGCCGTGATGCCGCACCTTCCGGATTGGCTTTTCGATCCAGTCATGCGTTGGCGCCACGGGAAGTCCCCTGACACCCAGCCGGATTGGTGCCCATTGAACCCAGATTGGGCCACGGAAATGTGCGTCGCCGAGCGCGCACTCGATCTGGGGTTTGATCCAAACTTCAGGGCAAAATCGAGCACCAGAGCGTATCGGCTCGCCATGTTTGGCGGCGCGGCAAGCGAGGGCGGCGACATCCGCACCGCGATCGATTTGCTCAGTGGCATCGAATCCCGCGATCCCACCAGCTATCGGCCGTTGCTCGAATTTTGCATGGGCATCCCAGACGATCAGTATCTTCGAAACGGGGAGCGGCGCTGGCTGGCGAAGCGGATGTTTCGGGGCGTGCTGCCCGATATGGTGCTCGATGAAACGCGGCGCGGGTTGCAAGCGGCGGACTGGCACATGCGGCTTGGAAGGCAGCGGGGGGAGCTTGTTCTGGAGCTCGACCGACTTTCAGAAGACCCGGTGATGGCCAAAAGGCTGGACTTGCCCAGATTGAAGGCGGCGCTGGCAGATTGGCCCGCAGAAACGCCAATCGGTCCTGATTCACCGGCCAGCGTACTGCATCTTGGCCTCACCCGCGCACTCACAACTGCGCGCTATGTCCGCTATATAGAAGGGCGGAACGATTGAGCAGAATGTGGCGTCGTGAGGCGGAACGTCGTCCCAAGGGAAGCACTGCTTTTTTTGGATCGGCAGAGGGCATTGTTTGGACTTCGGTGACCGCTCGATCTGGCCCACGGACGCTGACGGGGAACAGATACCACAAAATCCTCAGCGACTTCGAGATTAAGAACGTCGCCTTCCAACAAGGTCGCCCATGCCAACGCAGATGCGTAGATTTGATAGGCATATCCGCCCAGAAACTCGACAGCTTGGCGAGTTACTTCCCCTGTTATATTCAAGTTCAATTGGCAAGGTCACGAGGCTCAGGACTCATTGAGGCAACCAGAAGATGACGGTTGCGGCGATGCGATGGCGGACATGAAGGCGTGTGCGCAGCGGTCGTAGCGGGTGTGGATGCGTCGCCAGTCCTTGAGTCTGCCGAACATGATTTCGACCTTGTGGCGCTGCCGGTAGAGCTTGGCATCGTGGGGGATGGCGATGTTGCGATTGCGCTTTGACGGGATGCAGGCGGTGGTGCCGCGCTGGGTCAGGGCGTTGCGGAACCAGTCGGCGTCATAGCCCCGGTCGCCGATCAGATGCTTGGCGTCGGGGCAAGGCGTCGATCATCAGGGCCGCCCCTTTGTAATCGCTCATCTGGCCTTCGCTGAGCAGCAGGATGAGCGGACGGCCTTCGCCGTCGCAGACCGCATGGAGCTTCGAGTTCAGGCCGCCCTTGGTGCGCCCGATACGTCGGGGAAGAGCCCCCCTTTTAGGAGGCTTGCCGCCGTCCGGTGGGCCTTGAGGTGGGTCGCGTCGATCATGATCGTATCCGGCTCGCCTGCCTTGGCCGCCAGTTCGGCGAAGATGCGGTTGAACACGCCCATGCGGCTCCAGCGGATGAAGCGGTTGTAGATCGTCTTGTGCGGACCATAGTCCCTGGGCGCATCGCGCCACATCGCCGTGGCAAATCAAATGGTGGCGAGCGATCCGACGCGCGACCTGCGCGGCGCGCTGGCCAGCCCCAAGCCCAAGCACCTTGCCGCCATTATTGAGCCGAAGAAGGCGGGTGAACTGCTGCGCGCTATCGATGGCTATGAAGGTGCGCCCGTCACCCGCATTGCCTTGCAGCTATCGGCGCTGCTGTATGTCAGGCCGGGTGAACTGCGGAAGGCTGAATGGAGCGAAATCGATTTCGAGAGTGCGGTATGGCGCATTCCAGCCGCCAAGATGAAGGGCCGCGTTGACCATGCCGTTCCACTGGCGGCGCAGGCCATTGCACTGCTGCGCGAAGCCCAAGGACTGACTGGCGATGGCCAATTCGTGTTCCCTTCGATCCGCACCCCCAAGCGGTGCATGTCGGAAAACACCGTCAACGGCGCGCTGCGGCGGCTGGGCTTTACGGGTGACGAAATGACTGCGCACGGCTTCCGGGCGATGGCCAGCACCTTGCTCAATGAATTGGGCAAGTGGTCGCCCGATGCAATCGAGCGGGCGCTGGCGCACAAGGATTCCGACAAGGTGCGCGCGGCCTATCATCGCGGCGCACACTGGCAGGAGCGCGTAGATATGGCGCACTGGTGGGGGGATCATCTCGACCGCCTGCGCAAAGGGGCGGACGTTATCCCGTTGCCGGTGGCGCGCGGTGGATAAGCCGAAAAAGGGGGCCGAAAAGGCGTCAGCCGCATTAACTCTATCGATTGTCGGGCAGTGATGTTGTGCATAGACTGGGTGAATGGACCTCATATCAGCCAAGGACTGCCTGAATTTCCTATCCCGTGCAGCGCCGCCCGTTTGGGTGCAGCGTGCCCTGCAATGGATGATCCTAGATCGAGAGCTATCGCTGTATGCCCAGAAGGTAGAGGTGGATGCCTTCACCGGCATTATCAATTTCACTGGTGAACTTTACGCAAAAGCTGGCGAGTTTAGCGGTCCAAAAATGGACGCAGCTATAAGGGAGGAATTTTCTCCCGAGCTTGCCGAGAAGCTTGTTGGAAAGGACCATCACAGCGACGTGCATGACGATCCCCACGTTGTCGAGGGGATCGACAACATTGGCGTAATTGATCCAGGATTCGTGTTGTTCAGCGACGGCATTGACTGGGATTCCAGTAGTTTAGAACTCGACTGGATTGACGAAGACATGCTGGGATTGGAATGGTTTTTCCCGAACCAGAATTTTGTGGCAAGCGAATTTGACCGCGCCAATTATCGCGTGAATTTTAGCGGCCTTTCGTTTGAAGCCCGCAAAATTGAGCTCTTGTTGCCATCGATGAAGCTGGAAAGGGTGACAGGCGGCACTAGTGAATTGAGAGTCGGTCGTTCGATAGGTCGGCCACGCAAATGGGATTGGGACGGTGCGCTGGCGCACGTGGTCTCTCAGGCACAATTGCCAGACGGTTTGCCAACCGGGCCGGGTGCGCAAGCCAAAATCGAAATGTTGATTGCCGAATGGTTTATGGACGAGACGGGCAATGCTCCCGCCATAAGTCAGATTAGGGGGAAAGCGTCGAGGGTGATCCAAATGATCGAAAAGGGTTCTAAGGACTAAAAAGCCAACGGTTAGATTTAGGCCATATCGCTCAATATAGGCCGATTTCGCTGCAAAATCCGGGCAAGTGCATTCGCGTTCGCTGGAACACTCCAGCAGTTTTAGGAGCGCGAAGTTGGAACAGCTATTCATCTCTATCAATGAAACCGGCAGGGTGCTGAACCTTGGCCGCACGTCGATCTATGGCCTGATCAGCGAAGGGAAGCTGGAAACCCGCAAGATGGGGCGGCGGCGGATGGTAACTACCGCTTCGATCCGGCGGTTGGTCGAAGAGCAAGGCTAGGCCAATGGCCTGCCGCCGTGCCAACCCACAACGGGTAAAGCTGCATCGCAGTTATAGCGTGCCAGAACTGGCGGCGTGCCTTGCCGTGCACAAGAACACTATCCGGCATTGGCAGCGCGGTGGCCTGCACCCGATAGATCCAGCCGCCCCGTGCTGTTCCAAGGCGGCGATGTTCGCGCGTTCCTCGCCAAGCGCAGCGCCAGCCGCAAACGTCCCTGCGCGCCCGGAATGCTCTATTGCTTCCGTTGCCGCGAACCGCGCGCGCCCGCCTTGGCGATGCTCGACTATATCGCCATCAACCCAGTTTCCGGCAATCTGCGCGCCCTGTGCGATACCTGCGAAGGGGTGATGCACCGCCGCACGCGGCTGGCCGATCTCGCCGCCCGAATGCCAGGAATGGTCGTGCAAATCACGCAAGGCAAAGCAAGCCTAAGTGGCAGTCCCTCGCGCCCTCTAAATTGTGATTCCGATAGGCAGGTGATCAAGTGACCAAGCACAACGCCAAAAACGAGCGCATCAAACGCGACTACTTTCACTATTTGGTGCAGGCCAAGGGGCGTGATGAAGCCACTATTGATGGCGTGGCCAAATCGCTCGCCCGGTTCGAACAATCGACCCGCGCCAAGGATTTCAAACGGTTTCACCGTGAACAGGCGGTGGCGTTCAAGGCTGGACTGGCGAAAGCGCACAGCGCACGCACCGGCGAGAAACTGAGCAAGGCCACGCTGCATTCTACCTTGCGCGATCTGCGCGCGTTCTTTTTCTGGCTGGCGCACCTGCCCGGATTCAAATCGCATATCGCCTATGCCGATGCGGACTATTTCAACCTTTCCGACAAGGACGTGACGATTGCCCGCGCGCGACGGGAAAAACCTTTCCGTCGCTGGCGCAGGTCCACGCGGTGCTCGCCGCCATGCCAGCCGCCACGGTGCTGCACCGGCGCGACCGGGCACTTTTCGCTTTCGCCGCCATCACGCCGCAAGGGTGGCGGCAATCGCCACTTTCCGGCTGGAACACATCGATCTTGGCGGCAAGGGTTTATCGAACAGGATGCGCGCACGGTGCACACCAAATTCGCCAAGACTTTCCGCACCTACTTCATGCCGATTGGCTGGCGAAACGGGCTGACGCTGGCGATTGTAGCCGACTGGATCGACGAGTTGCAGCGCGAACACCTTTGGGGGCCAGCCGATCCGCTGTTTCCCTCCACCAAGATGGGACTGAACCCGGAAGGCGGATTTATGCCAACGGCATTGCGCGCCACGGCTGGGCTACCACCGGGCCGATCCGCGCCGTGTTCAAGCGCGCCTTCACGGCGGCTGGCCTGCCCTATTTCAACCCGCACTCTTTCCGCAACATGCTGGTACGGCACGCGATGGCGCTGGGCCTGCCGCCTGAAGCTATGAAGGCGTGGACGCAGAACCTTGGCCATAATGACATGCTGACCACGCTCACCAGCTACGGCAGCGTGCCTTTGCACAAACAGGGGGAATTGATCCGGGCACAGGCAATCGGCAGCATCGACACCAGCGACCCGCTGGACGATCCCGACATTCGCGCGTTGATCTGCAAGATCAAAGCCAAGGCAAAATGATCCCGTCCTTGCCGCCAGCCGCCCTTCGCTGTTAGCAAGGCCGCATGTTTGAACAGACTTTCAAGAATATCGATGACGTGCTGCGCAAGGAAGCGGGCTGCACCACGGAACTGGATTATACCGAACAGACCAGCTGGCTGCTGTTCCTGAAATATCTCGACGAACTGGAGGAAGACCGCAAGATCGAAGCCGAACTGCGCGGCAAGCCCTACAATCCGATCCTGAGCGCGCCTTATCGCTGGGGCGTTTGGGCTGCGCCGAAGGGGCCAGACGGCAAGCTGGACCACAACGCGGCGCATGACCGGGCCGGACCTGATCGATTTCGTCAACGCCACGCTGTTCCCCTATCTGCAAGGGTTCAAGCAGCGGGCCACTTGCGCCCGATACGCTGGAATACAAGATCGGCGAGATTTTTGGCGAGATCAAGAACCGCTTCAATTCGGGCTATTCGCTGCGCGATGCGCTGGAATATATCGATCAGCTATCCTTCCGCAGCCAGGATCAGAAGCACGAACTGAGCCACCTGTACGAAGCCAAGATCAAGAACATGGGCAATGCCGGGCGCAACGGCGGGGAATATTACACCCCGCGCCCGCTGATCCGCGCGATGATCAAGGTGGTGAAGCCGCGCATTGGCGACAAGATCTATGACGGCGCGGCGGGATCGGCTGGCTTCCTGTGCGAAGCCTATGACTATCTGAAACCCCTCGCCAAATCGACCGGCGACAACGAAGCGCTCCAGCGCCGCACCTTCTATGGCAAGGAGAAGAAGAGCCTCGCCTATGTGATCGCGATCATGAACATGATCCTGCACGGGATCGACGCGCCCAACATCCTGCACACCAACACGCTGGGCGAGAATATCAACGATATTCAGGAGAAGGACCGCTTTGATGTGGTCCTGGCCAATCCGCCATTTGGCGGGAAGGAGCGCCCGGAAATCCAGCAGAACTTCCCTATCAAGACCGGCGAGACCGCCTTCCTGTTCCTCCAGCATTTCATCAAGTCGCTGCGCGCGGGTGGAACGGCGGCGATTGTGATCAAGAACACCTTCCTGTCGAATTCTGACAATGCCAGCGTGGCGCTGCGCAAGGAATTGCTGGAGGCCTGCAACCTCCACACCGTGCTGGATATGCCCGGCGGCACCTTTCAGGGCGCGGGGGTGAAAACCGTGGTGCTGTTTTTTGACAAGGGCGAGCCGACCAAGCGGGTGTGGTATTACCAGCTCGATCCGGGCCGCAACATGGGCAAGACCAACCCGCTGAACGATGATGATCTGGCGGAGTTTGTGGACCTGCAGGCCAGCTTCGCCGACCAGCCCCAAAAGCTGGAGCGTGGAGCGCAGCGCGATTGATCCGGCCAGCTTTGATCTGTCGGTGAAGAACCCCGATGCGGGCGAGGTGACGGCGCTGCGCGAGCCGGAAGCGATACTGGCGGAGATCGCCGCGCTGGATGCGGAGAGTGCGGGGATTTTGGCTGAGATCAGGGCGCTGCTGTGAAGGCGGGGTGGCAGCTCAAGCGACGTCTGGCGAATTACCAATGGCGGCACGCCCAAGAGCGGCGTTGAAAGCTTTTGGCACGGTCGATGTTGCATGGCTGAATCCAGCCGAAATGGGCAAGCGTGTAACCCGTTACATCGCGCAGACAGCACGCACGATCTCGCAAGATGGATTGGCCAATTCCTCTGCTAAACTTGTCCGGCGCAACTCGGTGATTTTGTCAACGCGCGCACCTATAGGGCATTTGGCGATCAACGAAGTCACCGATGGCTTTCAATCAGGGCTGTCGCGGCCTAACTCCCGCCGACAAGCTTGATACCAAATTTCTCTACTATTTTCTGTATTTCAGCCGCGAGACGTTGGGCGAGCTCAGGGACACGGGACAACATTCAAGGAACTGTTCATCGTCAGAACTTGGCCAATTATCGAAATCCCCCTCCCGCCCCTCGACGAGCAGCGGCGGATTGTTGCGGTGTTGGACAAGGCCTTTGCAGGCATCGCCACCGCCACGGCGAACGCCCAAAAAAACCTAACCAACGCCCGCGCCCTTTTTGAGAGTTATCAGTCCCATTTGTTCACAGAGGCTGGCGATGCCATTATCCCACTTGGCGAAATGGCCAGTTTCCGCAACGGCCTGAATTTCACCGGATCGAGCAAGGGCGAGATCATTCGCATAGTCGGTGTCAAGGACTTCCAAAACCGGCTTTGGATACCAAACGAAAATCTTGCCCAAGTGCAGATCGACGGGAAACTGGCAGACAATGATGTCTTGCAGGAAGGTGACATTCTGACTGTGCGGTCAAATGGCAATCCGGAGTTAATTGGCCGCTGTATGGTCGCTCCCGCTATGTCGGCCAAGACTTCACATTCGGGCTTCACGATCCGGATCAGACCTGATGCAGATAAGGTTGATACCAATTACCTGTGCCGCATCCTGAAATCACCACAGACACGCAAGCGGTTAGTGGATGGCGGCAATGGTGCCAATATCAGCAGCCTCAACCAGCAATTGCTTGGCAGCCTGCCCGTTCCTGTCCCCAACAAATCGAAGCAGCTCGAAATTGTACGTCAGATTGACGAAATGACTGCGTATACGGATAGACTGCGGGCCTCAGTGAATGCCAAACTCGCCGCCCTGACCGAACTCAAACAATCCCTCCTCCACAAGGCCTTCGCCGGGGAACTGACCTGAGCCGATGCACCGCGCCGAAACCCGCGCCGATCTGATCGCCCTTGCCTGTCACCCGTCAGGGCTTGCGCGGCGCATTAAATGCCTCTACATTAAATGAGCGGGATCGAGTTTGATCCGGCGAAGGACGCCATGAATGTGGCCCGGCACGGCCTCTCGCTGGCGGACTTCGTGGGGTTCGATAGTGATCCTGTCGTAAAGGAGGACAGCCGTTATGATTATGGCGAAACGCGCTACATCGCGATTGGCCGGATCGATGGCCTTCCCCATCTGATAGTTTACACTCGGCGCGGCGACAAGATGCGCCTGATCGGATTCCGCCGCGCCCACGAGAAGGAATTGCGCCGCCATGAAAAGGCCTAAACCCCCTGCGGGATATGAGACAGACCCGGATTTTGACGAAAGCCCGGAATGGACCGAAGAGGATTGGGCCCTCGCCCGCCCGGCGAGCGAAGTGCATGGCCCCGAATTTGCTGCCTTGCTTGTCCGCAAACGCGGACGCCCCGCACTCGCGCCCGATGCGCGCAAGGAAAAGGTGAATATCCGCCTCTCGCCAGACGTGCTGGCGGCGCTGCGCGCCACCGGCACAGGCTGGCAAACCCGCGCCGACGAACTGCTGCGCAAGGGTTTGCGGGTGGGGAAACGGTGAAAGCTTGAACGAAGCCGAAACCCGCGCCGAACTGATCGACCCCGCGCTGCGGGCGGCTGGCTGGGGCGTGGTGGATGGCAGCCGCACCCGGCGCGAGGTGATTGCGCCGGGGCGGATCATGGGCGCGGGCAAGCGGGCCGATGCCAGGGCGGCGGATTATGTGCTGGTCTATCGCAACACCAAGCTCGCCGCCGTGGAGGCCAAGGCGGCGCCAAGGGCGTGGGCGAAGGCGTCGGTCAGGCCAAGGATTATGCCGAGCGGCTGCAAACCCGCTTTGCCTATGCCAGCAACGGCAAGGCGATCTACCGCATCGATATGCACACCGGGCAGGAAGGCCCGGTCGATTGCTGGCCCACGCCGCAAGAACTGTGGGACGCGACCTTTGCCGAAGCCAACCTGTGGCGGGATCGCTTCGCCGCTGTGCCCTATGAGACCGGAGGCAAGTTCGAACCGCGCTATTACCAGTATAACGCTATCGAAAAGTCGCTGGCCGCCATCGCGGCTGGCAAGGACCGCGTCCTTCTGACCCTCGCCACCGGCACCGGCAAGACCGCCATGGCCTTCCAGATCGCGTGGAAGCTGTTTCAGGCGCGCTGGAACCTTGGCGATTGGAAAAACGACAATGAGCCGTCACGCCGCCCGCGCATCCTGTTCCTCGCCGACCGCAACATCTTGGCCGATCAAGCCTACAACAGCTTCTCCGCATTTGAAGACGATGCCCTGGCCGGGATCACGCCGCACGACATCCGCAAGAAGGGCCGCGTGCCCAAAAACGCGCAGTGTCTTCTTCACGATCTTCCAGACCTTCATGTCGGCAGCGATGAGAAGGTGAACCAGGCCTTACTTCGGCGACTATCCGCCCGACTTCTTCGATTTCATCATCATCGACGAATGCCACCGGGGCGGAGCCAAGGACGAGAGCGAATGGCGCGGGATTCTGGAATATTTCGCGCCCGCCGTGCAGATCGGCCTGACCGCCACGCCCAAGCGCAAGGACAACGCCGATACCTACGCCTATTTCGGCGATCCGGTTTACACCTATTCGCTGAAAGAGGGGATCAACGACGGCTATCTGACCCCGTTCAAAGTGGTCGAACTGGGCACCACGATCGACGAATATGTCTACACCCCCGACGATGAAATCGTCGGCTGGCGAGGTGGAGGAAGGCAAGCGCTACACGCGAAGCCGATTTTAACCGCACCATCGAAATCGAAGCGCGCGAACGCTATCGCGTCAAAATCTTCATGGAGCGGATCAACCAGCGCGAAAAAACGCTGGTGTTCTGCGCCACGCAGGACCACGCCGCCAAGGTGCGCGACCTGATCAATCAGGCCAAGACCAGCACCGATCCCAACTATTGCGTGCGGGTGACGGCGAATGACGGGGCAATCGGCGAACAATGGCTGCGCATGTTTCAGGACAACGAAAAAACCATGCCGACGATCCTGACCACCTCGCAAAAGCTTTCGACCGGGGTGGATGCGCGCAATATCCGCAACATCGTGCTGATGCGCCCGATCAACTCGATGATCGAATTCAAACAGATTATCGGGCGCGGCACGCGGCTGTTCGACGGCAAGGACTATTTCACGATCTTGGATTTCGTGAAGGCCTATGAGCATTTCAACGATCCCGAATGGGACGGCGATCCGCTGGAACCCGATCCCCCCGGCGAGCCGCGCGGGCCAAAGCCGAGAAGGTGAACCCCAACCGCCTGACGATCCGGGCGGCGATCCCGAACCACCCAAACAGCGGCTGGTGATCAAACTGCCCGATGGCAAGGAACGCAGCTTCCAGCATATGAGCGCGACCACCTTCTGGGACGCATCGGGCAAGCCAATCTCCGCCGCGCAATTTGTGGAGCGCCTGTTTGGCAAGCTGCCCGAACTGTTCCGCGATGAAGCCGAACTGCGCCGCATCTGGAGCGAGCCGGAAACCCGCGCCGCCCTGATCGCCGGGCTGGCGGAAAATGGCTTTGGCGGGGAACAACTGGCGCAGGTCAGGGAAATGATCGACGCAGCGGAATTGGACCTGTTCGACGTGCTGAACTACATCGCGCACGCCAGGCACCCATTGAAGCGATCAGAGCGCGCCAGCGCACACCGCGCCAACATTCTGGCAAGCTATGATGACAACCGGCAGGCCTTCCTCGATTTCGTCCTGTCGCAATATGTGACCGAGGGCGAAGACGAACTGGGCATGGACAAGCTGCCCGACTTGCTCGACCTGAAATATGGTTCGCCGAGGGACGCCGTGCGAGAACTTGGCAGTGTGGCGGATATTCGCAGCACATTCAGGGGATTTCAGCGCCAACTTTATGAAAGCGAAGAAGGCGGATCACAGGGAAACTCTTGATGCTTGGGGGCCAAATTGGGGGCCAATTTCAATTCTTCAAGATTTTTGTTATTCTTAATCAATGGAATAATTCGCAAACGTGAGTCCTGTAAGCGCACCATTTTTCTTTGCGCGAGCCCGTCCGGGCTCGCGATTTCCTCGCTTTCGGTCGGCTCTGCCTCCCTTCGCTGCGGGCGCGCGGTTGCGCTTGCGAACCCTGCGGGTTCGATTGTCATTCCTGCTGGCGAAGCATTTCACAGCAACCGCCCCTAGCCCCGGTTGGCACCGCGCCATTCCTCCTGTAGACAGAGTCGAATCTGCCTTACAGGTCCGGACAACAGCGGGAGCAAGCACATGGCCTTTTCGGTCAGCATCAATGGTGAAACGCGCGAGATCGATGCGCCGGGGGATATGCCGCTGCTCTGGGCACTGCGGAACGAGCTGGGCATGGTCGGGACCAAGTTCGGCTGCGGGATCGGCATGTGCGGGGCCTGCACGGTGCATGTTGATGGCGTGGCCACGCGCTCGTGCTCGCTGACGCTGGCGGCGGTGGGCGAGCAAGCAGGTCACCACCATCGAAGCGCTGGGCACTTCGCCCGTCGGGCAGGCATTGCAGCAGGCGTGGCTGGACGAGGACGTGATGCAGTGCGGATATTGTCAGGCGGGCCAGCTGATGAGCGCCACCGCGCTGCTCAATCGCAATGCCAACCCCAGCGACCAGGAGATCAAGAGCGCGATGGGCGGCAATCTCTGCCGCTGCGCCTGCTACGGGCGGATTCACAAGGCCATCGCCGCAGTTGCCCGCAATGGGGAGACGGCCGATGTCTGAGGTGATTTCCAAGACTGGGCAACTCTCGCGCCGCCTGTTCCTGCAAGCCAGCGCCGTGGCCGGCGGCGGCTTCATGCTGGGGATCGGCCTGCCGGAGCGTGCGGCTGCGAACACCGTAGTGTTTCTGATGCAGCTTTCTGCGTTCGTAACGATCAGATCCGACAACAAAATCATTATCGTCAACAAGAACCCGGAAATCGGTCAGGGCATCAAGACCATGCTGCCGATGCTGATCGCCGAGGAACTGGATGCCGACTGGGACCATGTCCAGGTCGAGCAGGCCGACGCCGATATGGCCAAATATGGCCTGCAACTGGCGGGCGGCAGTTTCGCCACGCCGATGAACTGGATGCCCATGCGGCAGGCCGGTGCCGCCGCACGGGCGATGCTGATCGCCGCTGCTGCCGACACGTGGGGCGTGGATGCCGCAACGCTTGTCCACCGAACCGGGGCGGGTGGTCGAAAATGGCACTGGACGCTCGGCCAGCTACGGCGCGCTCGCCAGCCGAGCCGCCGAAATGCCCGTGCCCGATCCCGCCAGCCTGACGCTGAAGGACGCCGCCAATTTCCGCATTATCGGCCGCGCCATTGGCGGGGTGGACAGCCCCAAGGTGGTGCGCGGGGAGCCGATCTTCGGGGTCGATACGCTGCTACCGGGCATGGTCTATGCCGCCTACGAACGCTCGCCGGTGTTCGGCGCGACGTTTGTTTCCGCCGATCTCGATGCCGCCAAGGCGCAGCCGGGGGTTCGGTGATGCTTTCGTGATCGAAGGCGATGCTTCGGTCGAGCTCGATCCCGGCATTGCCGTGGTCGCCAGCAACTGGTGGCTCGCCAACAAGGCGCGGCAATCGCTCGCCGCGCAATGGGACACGGGCGAATGGGCTGAACATTCCTCCGCCGGATACGCTGCCAATGCGCGTGCCGCCTGGGCAGACGGCACCCCGCAGGAAGTGTTCGCCGAAAAGGGCGATGTCACCGCTGCCTTCGCCGATGCGGCGCAGGTGATCGAGGCCGAATATTCCTACCCCTTCCTCGCCCATGCGGCGATGGAGCCGATGAACTGCACCGCCTTGATGCACGAAGACGGGCGGATGGAAATGTGGGCGCCCTCGCAAACCCCGCAGGGCGGGCAGGCCAATGTCGCGCGCTATCTGGGGCTGGAGCCGTCGCAGGTCATCGGTCCACATCACCCGCATGGGTGGCGGGTTCGGGCGGCGGCTGAACAACGATTACATGGTGCAGGTGGCGGCGATTGCCAAGCAGATGCCGGGCATGCCGGTGCAGCTGATCTGGAGCCGCGAGGACGATACCCGCCACGATTTCTATCGCCCGGCGGGATGGCACAAACTGCGCGCGGCACTGGATAGTGACGGCAAGCTGACCGGCTGGGCCGATCATTTCGTCACCTTCGATCTGGGCGACGGGCCGTTCAATCCGGCGGTGATGTCTCCCGATGAATTCCCCGCGCGCTATGTCGACAACCTGCAATTCGGCCAGACCAAGATGGTGAGCAAGGTGCCGATGGGCGCCCTGCGCGCGCCGACATCGAACGCGATGGCCTTTGTCATGCAGTCGATGCTCGACGAAGTGGCCCATGCGACCGGCAAGGACCTGCCCACGCTGCATGCTCGAACTGGTGGAGGGGCAGCAGGCCGAACCTGATTCGATGAGCTTCACTGGACCACATGCCCGGTTTCGATCCGGGGCGTCTTGCCGCCGTCACCCGCAAGGTGCTGGACATGGCGGACTGGGGCCAGCCCGGCGGGCGAAGGCCGCGCCAAGGGCTTTGGCTATTATTTCAGCCACATGGGCTATTTCGCCGAAGTGGTCGAAGCCAGCCTCGACGCGCGCGGCAATCCGGTGGTGTCACACGGTGTGGTGCGCGGGCGATGTCGGCAGCCAGATCATCAATCCGCACGGGGCGCTCAATCAGGTGCACGGATCGATCATCGAAGGCATCGGCCACGCCACGCAACTGGCGGTGGAGATCGAAGGCGGCGCGGCGGTGCCAATCGAACTTCCACAATACCAGCTGCCGCGGATGCCGTGCGACGCCGGAAATCCATGTCGAATTCGTGCTGTCGGACCATGCGCCGACCGGGCTGGGCGAACCGGCACTGCCGCCGGTGATCCCGGCGCTGACCAATGCGCTGTTCGCGCTGACCGGCAAGCGGGTGCGCAGTCTGCCGATCGATCCGGCGTTGTTTGCCTGAAAATCCCCCTCCCGCTGGCGGGAGGGGTTAGGGGTGGGCCTGTCACCACTCGTCCTGTTGCGTCTCCTCATGCGGGCAGCGCACTTGGAGCGGCGATTGTTGTTTCTCGCAGAGAGCGCAGAGGTGGCAGAGGGCGCGGAGAAGTGGGACGGACCGCAGGCCCCACTCACGGATCGAACACGGCAGTCTTTGCTAAAGCAATCGTCTGCCAAGCGGCTTCGCCGCCTGCGCAAACTTTCCGCGCCCTCTCCTGCCTCTGCGGTCTCTGCGAGAAACCCTTTCTTTGCCGCCATACGCAACAGCCCTGCCCTAAAGGGGAAAGGGCGGCACTCGATAATCGGAGGCCGGAGCCCCCACCCCCAGCCCCTCCCCCTCGGGGAGGGGGGTTTTGTTGCTGCCCTCACCCTCGGGGAGGGGACAATCGCGCCGAAGGCGCAAGAATGTTCCTGCTTTTTTATCACGCGAAGGCGCGAAGGCGCGAAGAAGCAATCTTGACTTCGCGCCTTCGCGCCTTCGCGTGATAAAATCTATCTGCGCCTACGGCGCGAGCCTGATCTCTGCGCCCTCTCCTACCTCTGCGGCCTCTGCGAGAAACAAAAATGCTTTGGTCTCCCGCAAGCGGGAGGGAAGTCAGCCGGCACCCATCGCCACCACTTTCCCCGACAGCCGCTCCACTTCGGCGGCGGAGTGGCTGACCAGCAGGATCGGCACGTCGAGCGTGTCGCGGATACGTTCGATCAGTGTGGTCAGGGCTTCGGCGCGGGCAGATCGAGCGAGGCGAGCGGTTCGTCGAGCAGCAGGAAGCGCGGGCCGGAGAGCAGGGCGCGGGCGATGGCGACGCGGCGGACTTCGCCGCCAGACAGCGTGCCGGGCCAGCGGTTGCAGCAGGTCGCCGATTTCGAGCAGGTCGACCACTTCGCTCTGCCCGATCCAGCGGTCTTCGGGCGCGGCCAGTTTCTCGCCATAGGCCAGATTGGCCGCAACCCGCTTGTGCGGGAACAGCCGCGCATCCTGGAACACGTAGCCCGCGCGGCGCCGTTCGGGCGGGAGGTCCATGCCATGCGCGCTGTCGAACAGCACCTCGCCCGCCACTTCGATGCGGCCTTCGGTGGGTTTGAGTAATCCGGCTATGGCATTGAGCACGCTCGTCTTGCCCACCCCCGATGGCCCGACCAGCGCCGTCAGCTTGGCATCGGACTTGAAGCCAAGAGCAATCTCGCTCTCCCCCACCCGCAGCGACACATCGACATCAAAGAACATGCGCGCGGCTCCCCTGCGAACGGCGCACCAGCCATTCGGACAGCAGCAGCGCGCCGAGTGAAAGCACGATCGAAATCACCGCCAGCCGCGCCACCATGCTCTCGCTGCCCGGAATTTGCAGCCCGGAATAGATCGCCAGCGGCAGGGTACGGGTCTGCCCTTCGATATTGGCGGCGAAGGTGATCGTCGCCCCGAATTCGCCTAGCGAGCGGGCAAAGCCGAGCATGGCCCCGGCGGCGATCCCCGGCAGGCTGAGCGGCAGAGTGATCGTCAGGAAAGCGTGCCAGCGCGATGCGCCCAAAGTGCGCGCCGCGCCGACCAGCCGCCGGTCCACCGCTTCTATCGAAAGCCGCATCGCCCGCACCATCAGCGGCAGCGCCATCACCGCCGCCGCCACCGCCGCGCCGGTCCAGCGGAACACCAACACCACGCCGAAGGTGTCGTAAAGCCAGCTCCCCACCGGCCCGTTGCGGCCCGAGCAGCAGCAACAGCAGCCAGCCGGTCACCACCGGCGGCAGCACCAGCGGCAGATGGATCGCGGCATCCAACAGCATTCGCCCCGGAAACCGCCGCCGCGCGATCACCCAGGCCAGCGCATAGGCAATCGGCAACGTCACCAGCACCGCCAGCAGGCTCACCCGCAACGATAGTTCGATCACTGCCCATTCGGCTGCAGTGAACATCAGGGTGCTCGATCCGGAGGCAGGAAGCCATGCGCGGCGAAAATTTCTTGTGCTTGCGGACTGGACAGGAATGCGAGGAAGTCTTGTGCCTGCGAATGGCGCGATTGAACCAATTGTGCAGCGGGATAAGTGATCGCTGGGGTCACTTCGGGCGCGAATTGGGCCACCAATCGGACCCGCTGCGAGGCCCTGGCATCGGTGGCATAGACAATGCCCAGCCGCGCCTCTCCCGCCTCCACCAGCGCCAGTGCCGCACGCACATTCTCCGCCGGGACGATCTGGCTTTCGACTTCCGCCCACAGCCCCATGCGCTCCAACGAAGCGCGGGCATAGCGACCGGCGGGCACGCTATCGGGGTCGGCCAGCGCCAGCCGTCCTTCCCCCAGTGCGCGTAAATTCACTGCGATATCATTGCCTTGGTAAAATTCCTCGGAGGCCACCAACACCAGCGCATTGCCGACGATGTCCCGGCGGCTGGCAGTGTCCACCAGCCCGCGCTCCGCCAGCCAGTCCATCCATTCGGCGTCGGCGGAAATGAACAGATCGGCAGGCGCACCCTGCTCCACCTGCCGCGCCAGCGCGGGCGTAGCGGCGAAGGACAATACAGGTGCGGCGTTCCCCTCCGCCGCCCACGCCTCTGCCACTTCTGTCAACAATTCCTGCATACTAGCCGCCGCCAGCACCACCGGCCCCCGCGGTTCCTCGCCAGCACAGGAAGCAAGCAGCAGGGGAGCCACCAGAGTGGCGAAGCAACGGAGAAAGGCCATCATGATTGTGCTTAATCGGCGCGCGACACAGCGTCCAGCGGGCTGAAGAATCAGTCGCCCTTCGGATCGCTGCGACTGGCCCGGATCACGAATTCGGTCGCCCGGCGCACCGGGATCAATAGCACGCAGCGTACTCCCTCGGGATCGAAATCCAGTTCCACCGGATGGCGCAATTCGTGCGCCACGATCCGCTCGATCAGATCGGTGCCGAAGCCGCGCGTGCGTTCCTGGCTGACCAATGGCCCGCCGCGTTCAAGCCATTCAACTCGCAGCAGATTGTCAGCCTCCCGCCGCCACTCCACGCTCACCCGCCCACCCGGCGTACTGAGCGCCCCGTATTTGGCGGCATTGGTTGCCAGTTCGTGGATCGCCAGCCCCAGTGAGAGGGCATCGTTGGGAGCCAGTTCCACTTCAGGGCCGGACATGCTGACGGCGCGATCGCTGCCGTGCGCATAAGGCAGCAGCTCGGCATCGATCAGAGCGCCCACCGGGGTCATTCCCCAATCCGACTGGGTGAGCAAATCATGCGTGGCCGATAGAGCGCGAATGCGCCCATCAAGGCTCTTGGCGAAATCCTCAACCTCGGTCGCGCGGCGCTTGGTCAGGGCAATGATCGAGAGGACATTGGCCAGCGTGTTCTTGACCCGGTGGTTGAGCTCGCGCGTCAGTGAATTGCGGATCGACGCCTGTTCTTCGAACCACGCCAGCGAGGCCTCGTCCTCCTGCGCCTGCTGGGTCAGCATGCGCACCAGCAGCATCAGCAGCCCGGCTACGAGGAGCCCGAAGATCAGCGTCGCCATCGATAGTCCCGATAGCCCGCCCTGTCCGCGCTCGCTGATGACTAGCTGCCACGGATTGTTTGCGATCGTCACTATCTGGGTAACTTGGCGTGCGCCTTCCGCCTTGCCTTCGAAAGTGCTGGCGAGGAGCGTCGCCTGCCCCGATTCGCCATCAAAAAGCTGCACGCCGAATGTGCCGGCATCTTCCAGTTCGAGGGCGCTTTGCAAAAAGTCTTCGGCATTGAACGGGCTGTAGATAAAGCCCTTTAGCGCTCTACCTCCCGCGCCTGCTTCAAACACTGGCATGAAAATCAGAAACCCAGGTTCTTCGTTTTCGACATCTTGCCTCAAAACAACCTTGTCGGTTGCTGCCGGACGTGCCGTCAGCTGCGCCTCCTGCATTGCGGCACGGCGCGCCGGATCGGAAAACATGTCGAAACCTAGAGCACGGCGGTTTCGCTCGGTATCCGGCTGGAGATAGGTAACGGGAGCAGCAAAGGGTTGGCTCCCGTCAGGCCGCGGATGAAGTTCAAAAGCAGGGGTTTGCGCCGCAGCGGCAGCGTTATAGGCTTCCTCCTGCGAAGGCATGACCACAGGCGCCCAGCCAATCCCGTCCGCCCCGCGATAATCGGCATCGAGCCGTAATTCCGAAACGAAGCGGCGAAAATCGTCCGCTGGAACCTCGTCCATCGTAGACAGCAGCGCCGCGCCTGCGCGAAGATAGGCGCTGCTGGCATTAGCCCGCCGCTCCAGCGCCGAGGCTACCGCAATGCCGCGCGCGTTGAGCTGTGCCGATTGCTGCTCGGTCTCTCCGCGTTCAATCGCAAAAATGCTCAGCACGGTAATCGCCGCCAGGAGGCAGAAAATACCGATCGGCATTCCACGCGGATAGCGCAAAAGCCACCGCTTGGTCCTGCTTCGTCGCCCTGCCTGCTGCAACTCAAATCCCCGAATGCGGTTCTGGCAGTGCCGCGCCCCGTCTCGCTGCACGTCCTGCCGGGATTTCCCACGCAATTCACGCGCAAAATCTTGTTATGCGGGAACCAGAGTCGAGCGGTTTCGTTCCTGACTAACAAGACTGCGCGCGATTTTGCTGATTATCGCCTTCCGGGACAGGGTCGTACCGGATGGGATCGACGGGACTACGATTACCATGGCATTGCCCAAGGATCATAAACCAAAACTCAAACCTGTGATAAAGATGGATAATTTTCACTCAGCCGAACCGGAATGGACCACTGGACTTAAGCGTCTTTACGACAGTGTATTGGACGAACCCCTGCCCGATTCCTTCAAAGACCTGCTCTCGAAGCTGGACGAAAACGCGGGCAAATGAGCGCGGAAATCCCTGATAGACCGCTGCCCGAACGCAGCGCAGATGACAGGCGCGCGTTCAAACGCGAGCTGACCGAGGTCATCCCGCACTTGCGCGCCTTTGCCCGCGGCTTGTGCGGCCGACCGGACATGGCGGACGATCTGGTGCAGGAAACCTTGCTCAAAGCCTGGGCCGCGCAGGCGCGGTTTGAACCGGGCACCTCTATGCGCGCCTGGACCTTCGTGATCCTACGCAATGCCTATCTCACCGACATGCGCCGAAATCGCTTTCGCGGCGAATATGATGAGGGCGTGGCCGAACGAATCCTCACGGCACCGGCGGGTCAGGAAGCACCGATCCACCTGTCCGACCTCCATCGCGCGCTGCTCACCCTTCCCGCTGAGCGGCGCGAGGCGCTGTTGCTAGTCGGCGCCGGAGGCTTTTCGTATGAGGAAGCGGCGAATATCTGCGGCTGCGCGGTGGGCACGATCAAGAGCCGGGTGGGCCGGGCGCGCGCCACACTGGCGAGCATGATCGAGCAAGGCGGGATTCCTGACCGGGCTATCGGCGACCCTTCCGCACACCGGGCGATCCTACAGGAACTCGATGAAGTTGCCGCCGGTCGCGGTGAAGCTGCCGCTTCCAGCAAGTAATTATCTGCGATAAGAAGCGGTAATTCAGCGAAAAGGCAATAACATGACACCGGGGGGGACAACGACAGGATCGCCGGGAAGAGCGATACACCGCCGCGCCGCCGTGCGATGACTTTCGCGGCGCAGGAACTGCGGCTGATTTCCGCACTGGTGGTGCTGCTGGCGCTGGGTCTGTTTCTGGCCATGCCCTTCGTTTTGTCGATAGGATCGGTGGTTTTCCTGCCGCTGGTGGCAGGCGTGATCCTGACCATCATTCTTTCCCCGCTGGCGGACCGGCTGGCAGGCTGGGGCATTCCCAATTTCCTCGCTTCGCTGATGGCCTTGCTGGTGTTCTTTGCAGTGCTGGCGCTGGCGCTGACGGCTGTGCTGACCCCGGCGATTACTCTCTATGACTGATCCCTGCAATGTCGGCGCAGGTTGCGCGGCATTTCAATGATCTGGCAGTGACATTCGCTTGGGTGGGCGATCTTAACGAGCAATTGGCCGCTTTGACTGGAGAAGACGGCGAGAAGGTGGTGCTCGCCAGCCCGACCATGTTGGAAGAACTTGCTTTTGCCACGCCCACGGTGCTGCTTGAAATGCTGCTGACCTTCCTGCTCGCCTTTTTCATGATCGAGGCGCGGGTGCGGCTGCGTCGCCGACTGCTGCTCGAACGCCAGCAGGTGGGTGCCAGCCTGAAGGCCGCGCGCGCGCTGCGCGAGGTGCAGGATCGGGTGGCGGCCTATATTCTTACGGTCGGGCTGATCAACACGGGGATGGGTTTCATCGTCGCGCTGGGGGCCTGGGCGCTGGGGCTGGAAGCGCCGATCATGTGGGGTGGGCTGGCGGCTCTGCTCAACTTCGTGCCCTATATCGGCCCTATGCTGATGATTGTACTGCTCGGCTTGTTCGGATTGGGATCTGCAGATTCGGTGTTTGTCGGGATGATCCCTGCCGCCGCCTATCTGGGACTGCATGCAGTCGAGTCCAATGTCATTACCCCTAGCGTGCTGGGGGCACGCTTCACCATGAACCCGGTGGCGATCCTGCTGGCACTGTCCTATTTCGGCTGGATCTGGGGGGTGACGGGGGCGCTGCTCTCGGTACCGATCCTGCTGACGCTCACCGCGCTGGTCGATCATCTTGGGCGGCCCAACTTCATCGGCTTCCTTTTCGGCGAACCCCTTTTCCGCACCAATGTGCTGGATTTGCAAACCGATACCTGAACGAAAAAGGCCCGCTCCTGAGGAACGGGCCTTTCGTTTGTATCAATCCGGAAAGGATCAGGCGGGATAGGTCCACGCCGTGCCGCGCGCCAAGTTGTCGGCAGCGAAATTCCAGTTGAGGTGCCCGTCCACCACTGCATCGAGATAGCTCGGGCGGGCGTTCTGGTGATCGAGGTAATAGGCGTGTTCCCACAGATCGATCACCAGCAGCGGATTGGCCCCGCTGTCGGCAAGCGTGTCTGCATCGTGGGTGTCGGCCACCTGCAACGCGCCGCCCTTGGCGACCAGCCACACCCAGCCGCTGGCGAAGTGGCCCACGCCCTTGGCCTTCAGCTGTGCCTTCAGTTCGCCCAGCGAGCCGAAGCTTTCGTCGATCAGCGCCGCCAGTTCGCCGCTCGGCCCAGTGCTTTCGGGAGCCAGCGAGTGCCAGTAGAACCCGTGGTTCCACACCTGCGCCGAATTGTTGAACAGGCCCTTGTCCGACTTGCGCGAGGCGACGATCAGCTCTTCCAGCGGCTTGTCCGCCAGATCGGTGCCTTCGATGGCGGCGTTGGTCTTGTCGACATAGGCCTTGTGGTGCTTGCCGTGGTGATAGCTGAAGGTTTCCGCAGTGATCGCGGGTGCAATCGCTTCGGCATCGTAGGGCAGCGGCATGAGAGTGATAGCCATAGGGTATGTGTCCTTCCTGTTGTTCGCTTCCGGTCTGCCGATACAATGCGCCAGTCTGGCGCGGGTTGCATCGTGACCGACAATTTCACCATCCACCCTGCGCGCCTGCTTGGGGCGTGACAATACGGGCGCAAGACGCCATGCATTGGCCGCGCATCTGACGCGCGGCAAGAGAGAATTATGGGACGCACCTATTTCGGTACCGACGGCATTCGCGGCCGGGCCAACGGCAAGAAGCTGAACGCGGCCATGGCGATGAAGGTCGGCCAGGCAGCGGGCCGCCATTTCCTGCGCGGCGATCACAAGCACCGGGTGGTGATCGGCAAGGACACCCGCCTGTCGGGCTACATGATGGAAAACGCGCTGGTGGCGGGCTTCACCAGCGTGGGCATGGACGTGATCATGACCGGGCCGATGCCCACCCCCGCCGTGGCGCTGCTGACCCGCGAGATGCGCGCCGACATCGGGGTGATGATTTCCGCCAGCCACAATGCCTTTGCCGACAACGGCATCAAGCTGTTCGGCCCGGATGGCTTCAAGCTCTCCGATGCTGACGAAGAAGCCATCGAAGCGCTGATGGGCGCAGGAGCAGGAACTGGCCGAGGGCGAGGCCATCGGCCGGGCGCGCCGGATCGAGGATGCGCGCGGGCGCTATATCCACGCGGTGAAGCGCGTCGCTGCCCGTCGACCTGCGGCTCGATGGCATGAAGATCGTGGTCGATTGCGCCAATGGCGCGGCCTACAATGTCACCCCGACCGCGATCTGGGAACTGGGCGCGGAAGTGGTCGCGATGGGCGTCACCCCCAACGGCATCAATATCAACGACGGGGTCGGCTCGACCGCGCTCGCCGCGATCAAGGCGCGGGTGATCGCCGAAGGCGCGGATATGCGGCATTGCGCTGGATGGCGATGCCGACCGGCTGATCGTGATCGACGAAAAGGGCGAGGCGGTGGACGGCGACCAGATCATGGCGCTGATCGGCAGCCGCTGGCACGCCGAAGGGCGGCTGAAGGGCGGCGGGGTGGTCGCCACGGTGATGTCCAACCTCGGGCTGGAACGCTTCCTGCAGGGCAGGGGCTGGAGCTGGTGCGCACGCAGGTGGGGGACCGCTATGTGCTCGAAGCGATGCGCAGCGGCGGCTACAATGTCGGCGGCGAGCAGTCGGGGCACATGATCCTGCTCGATCACGCCACCACCGGCGATGGCACGATTGCGGCGATGCAGGTGCTGGCGGCGCTGGTGCGCACCGGCAAGCGCGGCGAGCGAACTGCTCAGCCTGTTCGAACCGGTGCCGCAATTGCTCAAGAACGTGCGTCTATGAAAGCGGCGATCCGCTGGCGGCGGCGAGCGTGCAGGCGGTGATTGCTGCTGGCGAGGCGGAACTGGCGTCCAGCGGGCGGCTGGTGATCCGCAAGTCAGGCACCGAACCGCTGGTGCGGGTGATGGCCGAAGGCGATGATGCGCGCGCAGGTCGAGCGGGTGGTGGACGATATTTGCGCTGCGGTGAGCAAGGTCGTGTGACCGGCAATCCTGCGCGCCCGCCCCGCATGCTCGTCATCGCCGGATCGGATAGCTCCGGCGGCGCGGGCATTCAGGCGGATATCAAGACCATCACCATGCTCGGCGGCTACGCGATGACCGCGATCACCGCCGTCACCGCGCAAAACACCCGCGGCGTGCGCGCGGTAGAAGCGCTCTCGCCCGATCTTGGTCGCGGCGCAGATCGATGCCTGCCTTGAGGATATCGGCGTGGACGCGGTGAAGATCGGCATGCTCGGCAGCGCCGACATCGCCGAAGTGGTGGCGGACCGGCTGGAAGACCTGCCCTGCCCGATCGTGTTCGATCCGGTGATGGTCGCCACCAGCGGTTCGGTGCTGGCCGATGCGGCCACCATTGCAGTGTTCGAATGGCTGATGGAACTGGCCACGCTAACCACGCCCAACGTGCCCGAACTGGCAGCGCTGGGCGGCGCAGCAGCGATGGTCAGAACGCGGGTGTGGCCTATCTCGCCAAGGGCGGCGATGCCGAAGGCCCGATGGTGGAAGATCGCGCTGCTGCGCCCCGGTCTGCCCGATGCGGTATGGAGCGAAGCGCGCATCGTCACCAAGCACACCCACGGCACCGGCTGCACCCTGTCCAGCGCCATCGCCCTGCATCTGGCGCGCGGCCTGCCGCTGGAGGAAGCTGTAGCGGAAGCGCGAAGGTTCGTCCGCGCGGCGCTGATGGCGGCACCGGGATATGGCTTGGGCAACGGCCCGCTGGGGCATCAGGCGGTGCGTCCCTGAAAATCCTCCCCGGCACGCGGAGGTGGCAGCCGGAACGGCTGACGGAGGGGTCGGGTCCGATCCTGTAAATCTCTCGGAAGGCGAGCGGCCCCTCCACCATGCTTCGCATGGTCCCCCTCCCCGTTCCGGGGAGGAATTCTACTTACCGCGCAATCCCGTAAAACGCCGCAATCGCGCTCCACGCTTCTTCCGCCGTTTCGCACCAGGTAATCAGGTCGAGATCCTTGTGCGATGATCGTCCCTTCTTCCGCCAGCGCTTCGAAATTGATCACCCGGTTCCAGAAGTCCTTGCCGAACAGCAGGATCGGGATCGGCTTCATCTTGCCGGTCTGGATCAGGGTGAGCAGTTCGAACATCTCGTCAAAGGTGCCGAACCCGCCGGGGAACACCGCCACTGCGCGGGCGCGCATCAGGAAGTGCATCTTGCGCAGCGCGAAATAGTGGAACTGGAAGCTGAGGTAGGGCGTGACATAGGGATTGGGGGCCTGTTCGTGCGGCAGCACGATGTTCAGCCCGATGCTTTCCGCCCCGGCATCGCTCGCGCCGCTTGTTCGCCGCTTCCATGATCGAAGGGCCGCCGCCCGAACAGACCACGAATTGCCGCTTGCCTCCCTCGATTATCGCCTTCTCGCCGACCAGCCGCGCCAGCTTGTAGGCCTCGCCATAATACTTGGCCTTGGCCGCCAAGTTGCGGACGATCAGCGCTTCGTCTTCGGGAAGATTCTCCGCCTGCTGCAAGGCCAGTTCGGCTGCTTCGGGCGGGGGAATCCGAGCCGAACCATACATCACCAGCGTCGAGCCGACCCCCGCCTCTTCCAGCAGCATTTCCGGCTTCAGCAGTTCGAGCTGGAAGCGCACCGGGCGCAGTTCCTCGCGCAGCAGGAAATCGGTATCGCGGAAGGCCAGCTTGTAGGCAGGATGCCGGGTCTGCGGGGTGGACGGTGCCATCGTATCGGCAAATTCCGCTTCCCGGTCCGCATGGTAAAAGCGGTGATCGGTCAGTTCGCCTTCACCGGTATCGTCAATCGCGCTCACGTGTCTCTCCTGCAGGGCTCAACCCTAGAGGGGAGCGGCGATGTTGGGAAGGATGGATGCCCCGCAAGGACTCGAACCTTGATTGACGGAGTCAGAGTCCGCTCTCTTACCATTAGAGGACAGGGCAATACCAATGGAGCGCGCGCCTTTATCTCGCGCCTATCCGGGGGTCAAGGGGAGAGCGGCGGTTCGCCTTGCAGGGCGGCGAGCCGTTCGCGCACCTCGTCGCCCGCCAGCAGATCGCGCAAGGGCGCGGCGAGCCGCCTGCGCCAGTTGGGATGCTCGGTGACGGTGCCGGGGATATTGGGCTGTTCGACCATGCCCAGCAGGTCTTCCACCGGCACGATGGCGAGCGCGCAGGGGGTGCGGGCTATGTGGGCGATGGCGGCGGTGACGACGGCTGAGGGTTCGTGGGGTGCGGGGCGAGGGGTTAGACCCGCGATAGTGGACCACAGCAGGCCGCGATCCCAGTCGCGGATGGCTTCGGCCTGCGCGCGGTCCATGCCTTCTGGCAAGCGGCCAAGCTGCGCTGCCCAGTCGAGATCGTGGCCGCTCCACCAGCCCGCCAGCGTTGGCGTATCGTGGGTCCCCGTCATCGCCACGGCCTGGCGGTCATAGTCCGCCGAGCCGATAAATCCTTGATCTTGCGCGCGTTCGAACCATAGCACTCGCATTCCCAGGATGCCGCGCTCGCCGATGGTGTCGGCAAAGCCGTGCGGGCTGGTGCCGAGATCCTCGGCGATCACGAAGGCATCGGCAAGGTGCGCTTCGAGGGCCAGCAGGCGGACCAGATCGTCGAACGGGTAGGCGAGATAGACCCCGTCGGCCGGGCCGCCGCCCTCGGGAATGACCCACAAGCGGGCGAGGCCGAAGGCGTGATCGACCCGCAGGCCGCCGCCGTGCGCCAGTGCGGAACGGATCATCGCGATCCACGGAGCATAGCCGTTGCGGCGCAGTCCAGCAGGCGAAAACCCTGTAATTCCCCAATTTTGTCCCTGTGGGCCGAGCGGATCGGGGGGGGCGCCGATGGTCAATCCGTGGAGCATATCGGCGCCGAGGGCCCAGCAATCGGCGCCGCCGGGGTCGACTCCTACGGCGAGGTCGCTGACGAGGCCCACGCGCATTCCGGCGGCCTTGGCGCGGGCCTGCACTTCGGCGAGGCACTTCTGCGCAAGTCCTTGTACGAACAGGTGAAAATCGACCTCATCGGCGTGTTTGGCCGCGAACGAAGCGACCGCCCTGCCCTCCGGCTTGTGATAGCGGCTCGGCCATTCGCGCCAGCTCCACGCGCCGGAGCGTGCACGAAAGTGGCAGTCGAGCGTATCGAATATTGCGTGGCGCACGCATTCCACCATCGGGATTACCGGTGATTTCGGCGCGTTTTTCCGCCGAAAGACCATCGTACAGCGTCCACAATTGGTTCAACCGCGCCGGAAGTGCGCGTTCCCAGCCAATCAGCGCCGGCCCCTGCTCTTCCGGCAATGGCGGCAGGCCCAAAAGCGCCGGATCGGCCATCGCGCCGTTCACGAATTGGCGGCTGGACGGGAAGTAGGGGCTGAACCTTTCGCCGTGACCGGGAGCCAGCGCGTGGACCGGATTGATCGCCACCATGTCCGCGCCTGCCGCTGCCAGCGCCGCGATATTTTCGGCCAGTTCGCCAAATGTGCCGAACGGGCTTGGCCGCGATCCGCGCAGCGAGGGAATTTGCAGCGAGACGCCCCAGGGGCGCGGTTCGCTTGGGGGTTGCGGGAAGCCGGAGGGAGCCACCGCCAGCCGGATTTCCACGCCGTCGATGCGGCAATCGTAGTATCCCGGCTCTGAAGGCGCGATCGGCACGCCGTCCTGACAATCGAGCGCCTTTTCCGCCCCGTCCCAGCGCCGCACCAGCGCTTCGCCGCAAGTGAAGGGCAGCGCGATGGCCTCGCCCTGCTTCGGCCACCACCAGCGCGGGCAGGCGGTAATGCTCGGCCTCGATCAGCGCCAGGCTGCGGGCAATCGCGCGTTTGTTGCCCGCCTTGAACCCCAGCGCCGCCAGCACCGCGACCAGAGTACCATCGGCCACCACATGCTCGCGCCCGTCGACATCGCGCCAGTGGCGCTGCAATCCGGCGGCGGCGGCGAGCACGTGGAGCGGTTCGATCTGGTGATCCATCGCTGCTTCCTCGCCTCCAGCAGCCCCAAGCGCAACCACAATGCTGCAATGCACCAGAAAATACCTATGCGCGCGCCATTGCCGATTGCGCAGCCACGCAATTCCTGCCTAGATACGCCGCTGGAGAGGAGTTTTCGGGGGGCTGCCGCAGGGCTGTTTCGGCAAACGCCGGAATTCACTCTGCCACGCAGTCGCAACAGGGAGCCTTCTTCGCCGTGAACAGCCATTCGCCCATCGCTCCCCCCCATCGCCGCCGAAGAAATCGATGCGCTGATCCTCACCGCGCTGAACCACCGCGTCGGCAAGGATGAACGCGCCGCCAAGCCGCACGACTGGTACGTGGCCACCGTCTATGCCCTGCGCGACAAGGTGATCGACCGCTGGATGGAAAGCACCCGCCGCACCTATGCCGAGGGCGCGAAGCGGGTCTATTACCTCAGCCTCGAATTCCTGATCGGGCGGCTGCTGCGCGATACGATGCACAATCTCGATCTCACCGGCGCGCTCGAACGGGCGCTGCGCAAGCACGGGTTCGAACTGTCCAGCCTTGAGGAGCTCGAACCCGATGCCGCGCTCGGCAATGGCGGGCTTGGGGCGGCTGGCGGCCTGCTTCATGGAAAGCCTCGCCAGCCTCGACATCCCCGCCTACGGCTACGGCATCCGCTACGTGAACGGCATGTTCCGCCAGCGGATCGACGAGGGCTGGCAGGTCGAACTGCCCGAAACCTGGCTCAGCCACGGCAATCCGTGGGAATTCGACCGGCGCGAAAGCGCCTACCGCGTCGGCTTTGGCGGCGAAGTCGTCAGCAAGGGTTCGGGCGTCACCTGGCAGCCCGCCGAATGGGTCGAGGCCTCTGCCGTCGATACCCCGATGGTCGGCTGGCGCGGCAAGCGGGTCAACACGCTGCGGCTGTGGACCGCGCACGCGCTCGATCCGATCAAGCTCGATGCCTTCAACGCGGGCGACCATGTGGGCGCGCTGGCGGGCGAGGCGCGCGCCGCCAGTCTGGTGCGGGTGCTCTATCCGGCGGATTCGCATCAGGCCGGGCAGGAACTGCGGCTGCGGCAGGAGTATTTCTTCTCCGCCGCGAGCATTCAGGACATCGTCCGCCGCCACCTGCAACACCACGGCGACATTGCCACCCTGCCGGACAAGGCGGCGATCCAGCTCAACGATACCCACCCGGCAGTCGCGGTGGCCGAACTGATCCGGCTGCTGGTGGACGATCACGGGCTGGAATTCGACACGGCGCTCAGCATCACCCGGCGGACGATGGGCTACACCAACCACACCCTGCTGCCCGAAGCGCTCGAATCGTGGCCGCTGCCGCTGTTCGAACGGCTGCTGCCGCGCCACATGCAGATCATCTACGCGATCAACAGCCGGGTGCTGCGCGAAGCGGGCAAGGCGGGCGTGGGCGATGCCGCCATCGCCGCGATCAGCCTGATCGATGAGGGCGGAGACCGGCGGGTGCGGATGGCCAATCTCGCCTTCACCGGGGCGCACAGCGTCAACGGGGTGGCGGCGCTGCACACCGAACTGATGAAGCAGACGGTGTTTGCCGACCTGCACAGCCTCTATCCCGGACCGGATCAACAACAAGACCAACGGCGTCACCCCGCGCCGCTGGCTGATGCAGTGCAATCCCGGCCTCACCGGCGTGATCCGCGAAGCCATCGGCGATGCTTTCATGGACGATGCCGAGCAATTGGCCATGCTCGCCCCACTGGCGGGCGATGCCGCGCTGGGCGAACGGATCGCCACGGTGAAGCGCGCCAACAAGGTGGCGCTATCGGGCCACCTGCGCGAACTGACCGGCATCCGCGTCGATCCCGATGCCCTGTTCGACGTGCAGATCAAGCGTATCCACGAATACAAGCGGCAACTGCTCAATCTGGTCGAGACGGTGGCGCTGTATGACCAGATCCGCAGCCATCCCGAACGCGACTGGGTGCCGCGCGTCAAGATCTTCGGCGGCAAGGCCGCGCCGAGCTATCACAACGCCAAGCTGATCATCAAACTGGCGAACGACATTGCCCGGCGGGTCAATTGCGATCCGGCGGTGGGCGAACTGCTCAAGGTGGTGTTCGTCCCCAATTACAACGTCACGCTGGCCGAACGGATCATCCCGGCTGCCGACCTGTCCGAACAGATCAGCACCGCGGGGATGGAAGCCAGCGGCACCGGCAACATGAAGTTCGCGCTTAATGGCGCGCTCACCATCGGCACGCTCGACGGGGCGAATATCGAGATCATGGACCGGGTCGGGATCGAGAACATCGTGATTTTCGGCATGACCGCCGAGGAAGTCGCCGCCAAACGCGCCAACGGGTACAACCCGCGCGAAGTGATCGAGCAATCGCCCGAATTGCTCCAGGCGGTGCAGGCGATTGCCAGCGGGGTGTTCTCCCCCGACGACAAGGACCGCTACAAGGACCTGATGGGCGGGCTCTACGCCAGCGACTGGTTCATGCTCGCCGCCGATTTCGACGCCTACGCCAGCGCCCAGCGCGAAGTGGACGCGCGCTGGCGCGATCCGGCGGGGTGGAGGAAGGCGGCGATCCTTAATGTTGCGAATGTGGGGTGGTTTTCGTCGGACCGGACGATCGGGGAATATGCGCGGGAGATTTGGGGGGTTTTGTAGGGTGAGGAAAGAGATTCAACTCGACCGGCGATGGCGTGGATGGCGTGCGATTGGCTCTATGGAACGTCCGCCCACCTCCTGATAAGAGGTGTACGGACAAACGCTCTTAGATGCACTTTAGGCTTGCATGTAGAACGTATGTTGGCGGTCAAGTGACACATCAGTTCTTTCGCCGATTTCCATGGCGATCTTGATCGGAGATGGCATAACTGGGCCACGGCACAATGACCGATAACGGCCGATCCTCTCGTACTTTCGATATCTGAAACTACGTGTTCGGTTGCCTCTTCGATGATTAGGGTTCGGTCGAATGCCCTCACCGAAGACGCAAACAGTTTATAGCATTTCCATCTTCTGCGGCTGGCGAAATTCCTCATGCAATTGCGCCGAATAAGACGCTGGGATATTTTCGAGTGTAAATAACCACTAGGGCTGCACTATCGCGACGTATCACTTGATCCGGACATGATTGAGGTTAACGCCTTTAAGAGCGGAGTGTACAACTGGGTCCAATAGTGTCGCCTTAACCACTGCATCGGACGTCAATCCAATTGGACGACAGTTTCTCGAACTCACATTCGCTTAGCCCAACTTGTTCGCCATCACAGCGCAATTAGACAGCCCTCTGTACAGCTCTTAACCACCGACCCGCGCTCTTCCTCCGTGGAAGAAACCGCATCGTGCGCATGGTTGCACTGCCCTCTACCGTCGCAACGAGTTCCATTTCGCTAGAGCAGCCTGCATTTGGCGGGCGCACGAAATCCCAGACATTGCCCGTCAAACCGAGTTCACCTTGTCTCCGACAGCCGGCCTCACAGCGCAATCTCCCAGCCCTCGTCACCCCGGACTTGATCCGGGGTCCCGCTACCTCCCCTCAAGCACGCAGAAACAAGCGGGACCCCGGCTCGGGGGCCGGGTGACGACGGTGGGGCCGGGGTGACGATAAATTGAGGGTGCCGAATTCCCACCGCATACGTTTTCAGTTTCCCGAATCCCGGCTTGTGCGCCACAAGGTCATCAGGGGCCACCAAGGCTCCGCGAACGGGAGAATGCGTGCAGCCGCCACCATCCGCCATCGATGCCCTCTTCGCAGGCCGCCACGCCGATCCCTTCGCGCTGCTGGGGCCGCATGACGGGCCCGAAGGCACTTTCGTCCGCGCGATCCTGCCCGGCTGCGGACACGGCAGAGGCCTACTCGCTGAACGGCGCAAAGCTGGGCAAGCTCGCCCGCGTCGATCTCCGCGGGCTGTTCGAAGGCAAGCTGCGCGGCAAGCCCAAACCTGTCAAATACCGCTGTCAGGGCGGCGGGGCGGAATGGTGGGTGACCGATCCCTACAGCTTTGGCCCGGTGCTCGGCCCGCTCGACGATTTCCTGATCGCCGAGGGCACGCATTTGCGGCTGTTCGACAAGTTCGGCGCGCACCTGATTTCGCACGAGGGCTGCGACGGGGTGCATTTCGCGGTCTGGGCTCCGAATGCGCAGGCCGTCAGCGTGGTCGGCGATTTCAACGATTGGGACGGCGCGCGGCATCCGATGCGGGGCCGGCTGGGGATCGGCGTGTGGGAGATTTTCCTCCCCGATCTGGGCCTCGGCCGCGCCTACAAGTACCGCGTGATCGGCCCGGACGGGGTCGAGCAGCCGTTGAAGGCCGATCCCTTCGCCTTCGCCAGCGAGCTGCGGCCCAAGACCGCCTCGATCACCGCGCGCCCGGCCAAGCCCAGACTGGGGCGACGCGGCGCACCGCGCGCACTGGGCGAGCGTCGATCCCCGGCGGCAGGCGATTTCGATCTACGAGGTCCACCCCGGATCATGGCAGCGGGACGAGCACGACTGGTTCCTGAGCTGGGATGCGATGGCCGAGCGGCTGATCCCTTATGTGGCCGAAATGGGCTTTACCCATATCGAATTCATGCCGGTGAGCGAGCATCCCTACGATCCGAGCTGGGGCTACCAGACCACCGGGCTCTATGCGCCCTCTGCGCGGTTCGGCGGGCCGGACGGGTTCGCCCGGTTTGTCGATGGCGCGCACCGGGCAGGGATCGGGGTGCTGCTCGACTGGGTGCCCGCGCATTTCCCCACCGACGCGCATGGCTTGGCGAATTTTGACGGCACGGCGCTGTATGAACACGCCGATCCGAAGCTGGGCTTCCACCCCGACTGGAACACCGCGATCTACAATTTCGGGCGGCGCGAGGTGGCGAGTTTCCTCGTCAACAACGCGCTGTTCTGGGCCGAGCAGTACCATGTCGATGGGCTGCGCGTCGATGCGGTCGCCTCGATGCTCTACCGCGATTACTCGCGCGAGGACGGGGAGTGGATACCCAATGCCGAGGGCGGGCGGGAGAACTGGGAAGCGGTCGATTTCCTCCGGGCGATGAACCGCGCGGTCCACGCCAGCCATCCCGGCATCCTGACGATCGCCGAGGAATTGACCAGCTGGCCGGGAGTCTCGCAGCCCGCTTGGGACGAAGGCCCGCGCACCAGCCTGGGGTTCGGGTTCAAGTGGAACATGGGCTTCATGCACGATACGCTGCAATATATGGCCCGCGATCCGGTGCACCGGAAGCACCACCATGACGAGATCACCTTCGGCCTCGTCTATGCCTTCAGCGAGAATTTCGTCCTGCCGCTGAGCCATGACGAAGTGGTCCACGGCAAGGGCAGCCTGCTCACCAAGATGAGCGGCGACGACTGGCAGAAGTTCGCTTCGCTGCGCGCCTATTACGGGCTGATGTGGGGCTATCCGGGCAAGAAGCTGCTGTTCATGGGGCAGGAATTCGCCCAGCGCCGCGAATGGAGCGAGGCGCGCAGCCTTGACTGGGACCTGCTCGATGCCCCCGCGCACAAGGGGGTGCAGGCGCTGGTGCGCGATCTCAACCTTTTTACCGCGAGAAGCCCGCGCTCCACGCCCGCGATTGCGAGGGCGAGGGGTTCGAATGGCTGGTGGCGGACGATGCCAATGCCTCGGTCTTCGCCTGGCTGCGCAAATGCCCCGGCCAGCCGCCGGTCGCGGTGCTGAGCAATATGACGCCCACGCTGCACGAGAGTTACGGCCTGCACTTGCCGCATGACGGGCAATGGGCCGAAGTGCTCAACACCGATGCGGAACGCTTATGGCGGCAGTGGGCAGGGGAATATGGGCAGCGTGCAGGTGAGCGGAGGGTGGACCACTGTCACGCTACCGCCGCTGGCCACAATCATGCTGGAATACCGAGGTTAGAAAAAAAGAGGCAGGAGAGGCCGATGAGAGAGAAATATTCGCAACCGCTGGCGCGCGATGCCATGGCCTATGTGCTGGCCGGGGGGCGCGGCAGCCGCCTGCTCGAACTGACCGACCGGCGGGCCAAACCGGCGGTCTATTTCGGCGGGGTCTCGCGGATCGTCGATTTCGCGCTGTCGAACGCGATCAATTCGGGCATCCGCCGCATCGGGGTGGCGACGCAGTACAAGGCGCACAGCCTGATCCGCCACATGCAGCGCGCGTGGAACTTCATGCGGCCCGAACGCAACGAAAGCTTCGACATCCTCCCCGCCAGCCAGCGCGTCTCCGAAAGCCAGTGGTACGAAGGCACCGCCGATGCGGTGTACCAGAATATCGACATCATCCAGGCCCACGCGCCCAAGTACATGGTCATCCTCGCGGGCGATCACGTGTACAAGATGGATTACGAGCTGATGCTGCGCCAGCACGTCGAAAGCGGCGCGGATGTCACGATCGGCTGCCTCGTGGTGCCGCGCATGGAGGCCACCGGGTTCGGCGTGATGGCGGTCGATGCCAAGGATGCAATCACTGCCTTTGTCGAAAAGCCCGCCGATCCTCCGGGCATTCCGGGGCAGGAGCACATGGCGCTCGCCAGCATGGGCATCTACGTGTTCGAAACGCAGTTCCTGTTCGACCAGCTGCGCCGCGATGCCGCCGATCCCGCTTCGAAGCGCGATTTCGGCGGCGATATCATCCCCTACATCGTCAAGCACGGGAAGGCGCAGGCGCACCGCTTCACCGCCAGCTGCATCCGCGCGGCGGACGAGATCGAGGAATACTGGCGCGATGTCGGCACGGTGGATGCCTATTTCGAAGCCAATCTCGACCTGACCGACGTGGTGCCCAAACTGAACCTCTACGATCGCGACTGGCCGATCTGGACCGACCAGATCGTCGCCGCTCCGGCCAAATTCGTCCACGATGAGGACGGGCGGCGCGGCCATGCGATCTCTTCGCTGATCAGCCAGGATTGCATTGTTTCGGGCGGGCTGGTGAAGAAGAGCCTGCTGTTTACGGGCGTCAAGATGGGCAGCTTCTCGCATGTCGAGGAGGGGGTGATCCTGCCCTATTGCAACATCGGGCGCGGGGCGCGGCTGACGAAAGTGATCCTCGATTCGGGGGTGCGCATTCCCGAAGGGCTGGTGGTGGGGGAAGACCCGGTGCTCGACGAACAACGCTTCCGCCGCAGCGAAAAGGGCGTGTGCCTGATTACCAAGGCGATGATCGACAAGCTGGAGGGGTGATGGTGGGGGAGTGCTCAAGACTCCCCTCCCCTTTAGGGGAGGGGCCGGGGGTGGGGCCTGTGCGATTTTGTTTCTCGCAGAGATGCAGAGAAAGCAGAGGACGCAGAGAAAGTATGCTGCGCCGAAGGCGCAAGAATTCTGCCGCTTTTTTTCACGCAAAGACGCTAAGGCGCAAAGGCGCAAAGGAACTATCTTACCTTCGCGCCTTCGCGCCTTTGCGTGAAAAAATCTACTTGCGCCTTCGGCGCGAACCTAGTCTCAGCGCCCTCTGCTCCCTCCGCGTCTCTGCGAGAACCCCTTGCTTGGCAGGAACAGGCTGATGGTATTGCGCGTCCTCTCCGTCGCCTCCGAAGCGGTGCCGCTGGTCAAGACTGGCGGGTTGGCCGACGTGGCGGGCGCGCTGCCCGCTGCTGTCGCACCGCACGGGGTCGAAATGACCACGCTGCTTCCCGGATATCCGGCGGTGATGGCGGCGATGGGCAAGGCGCGCAGCATTCACAAGTGGGAGTCGCTGCTCGGCAAGCCTGCGCGACTGCTCGCGGGCAAGATCGGCGAGCACAAGCTGCTGGTGCTCGATGCCCCGGCCTTCTTCGCGCGCGAGGGCGGGCCCTACGGCGATGCCAGGGGCAAGGACTGGCCCGACAACTGGCACCGCTTCGCCGCCTTCGGCCGCGCCGCCGCCGATTGCGCATCGCGGCATGGTGAAGGGCCGCACATTCGATCTGCTCCACGCGCACGACTGGCAGGCGGGGATGGCGCTCGCCTACCTGCGCCACGCCAGCCTCGCGCCGCACATGCCTGCGGTGATGACGATCCATAACATGGCCTTCCAGGGCTATTACGACGCCAAGATATTCCCCCGCCTCGGCCTGCCCGCATCGGCATGGTCGATGGACGGGGTGGAAAGCTATGGCGGGGTCGGGTTCCTCAAGGCCGGGATGCAGTCCGCGAGCGTGATCACCACCGTCAGCCCCAGCTATGCCGCCGAAATGCGCCAGCCGGAATTCGGCATGGGGCTGGAAGGCCTCGTCACCACGCGCGGCGACCGGGTGCGCGGTATCCTCAACGGCATCGATCCGGCAGTGTGGAACCCGGCGCACGATCCGGACATTGCCGCCACCTACTCGCACCACAAACTGGGCAAGCGGGTCGCCAACAAGCGCGCCGTCGAAAAGGAATTCGGGCTGGAAAAGGGTGACGGGCCGCTGTTCACCGTGGTCAGCCGCCTGACCTGGCAGAAGGGCATGGACGTGCTGGTGGAAGTGCTCGACCATCTGGTGGGCGTCGGCGGTCGGCTGGCGCTGCTCGGTTCGGGCGACAAGGCCATCGAACGCGAATTGCACAAGGCCATGGCCCGCCATCCGGGCAAGATCGGCATTCGTGTGGGCTATGACGAGGGGCTTTCACACCGCTTGCAGGCGGGGGCGGACGCGATCCTTGTCCCCAGCCGGTTCGAGCCGTGCGGGCTGACCCAGCTTTACGGCCTCGCCTATGGCTGCGTGCCGGTGGTGGCGCGCACCGGCGGGCTGGCCGATACGGTGATCGACGCCAATCCCGCCGCGCTGGCCGCCGGGGTCGCCACCGGGGTGCAGTTTGACGGGGTGCATTACCATGCTTTGCGCGCCGCGATTGACCGGGTGATGGCGCTCTATCGCCAGCCCAAGCAATGGCGGCGCTTGCAGGTCAACGGGATGAAGAGCGATTTCTCCTGGGCCGCCAGCGGGCGGGCCTATGCCGATCTCTACCGCGAACTGACGGAAAACCCTGCATGATCCGCACGCATCAGACCACGCCGTTCACCGACCAGAAGCCGGGCACTTCCGGCCTGCGCAAGAAAGTGCGGCACTTCGCGCAAGCCAATTATGCCGAGAATTTCATCCAGTCGGTGTTTGACGTGGTCGAGCGCGCGCCGGGCTCGACCTTGGTGATCGGCGGCGACGGGCGCTATCACAACCGCACGGTGATCCAGCAGGCGATCCGCATGGCGGCGGCGAACGGCTATGGCCGGGTGTTGGTCGGCCAAGGCGGCATCCTCTCCACCCCGGCAGCGAGCCATGTGATCCGCAAATACGGCGCGAGCGGCGGGCTGGTGCTGTCCGCCAGCCACAATCCCGGCGGGCCGGACGAGGATTTCGGCATCAAGTACAACGTCGCCAACGGCGGCCCCGCGCCTGAAGGCGTGACCGATGCGATATATGCGCGGACGCTCACGATCGACCGCTGGCTGGATGTCGATGCGCCGGATGTCGATCTCGATACCATCGGCACCACGCAGGTGGGCGATCTGACCGTCGAAGTGATCGACCCGGTCGCCGATTACGCCGCGCTGATGGAAGAACTGTTCGATTTCCCTGCGATCCGCGCGGCAGTGGCGAGTGGGCTGACGATGGCCTTCGATGCGATGCACGCCGTCACCGGGCCTTACGCGCATGAGATCCTCGAAAAGCGCCTCGGTTTCGCGCCCGGAACGGTGCGCAACGGGGAGCCGCTGGAAGATTTTGGCGGGCACCATCCCGATCCCAATCTGGTCCACGCCAAGGTGCTCTACGATCTGATGATGGACCACGAATTCGCCCCGGCTTTCGGCGCGGCTTCGGATGGGGACGGGGACCGCAATCTCATCATCGGCAAGGGGCGCTTCATCACCCCCTCGGATTCGCTGGCGATGCTGGCGGCCAATGCGCATCTGGCTCCCGGCTACCGGCAGGGGCTCAAAGGCATTGCCCGCTCGATGCCCACCAGCGCGGCGGCGGACCGGGTGGCCGAGGCGCTAGGCATTCCCGCTTTCGAAACCCCGACCGGGTGGAAGTTCTTCGGCAACCTGCTCGATGCCGGAATGGCGACGATCTGCGGCGAGGAAAGCGCGGGCACCGGCAGCGATCATGTGCGCGAGAAGGACGGGCTGTGGGCGGTGCTGCTGTGGCTCAACGTGCTTGCCGTAACGGGCAAGAGCGTGGACCGGATCGCCCGCGAACACTGGGCGCGGTTCGGGCGCAATTACTACGCGCGGCACGATTACGAAGCGGTCGATAGCGCGCAGGCCGAGGCGGTGATGGCGCGGGTGGGCGATCAGCTTGCCACCCTGCCGGGAACGCAATGGGGCGAATTGACCGTCAGCAGCGCGGACAGTTTCGCCTATACCGATCCGGTCGATGGCTCGGTCAGCCGGAACCAGGGCTTGCGAGTGGCGTTTGCTGGCGGATCGCGGCTGGTCCTGCGCCTTTCGGGCACGGGCACCCAAGGGGCCACGATCCGGCTTTATCTCGAACGCTACGAACCGGCGGACGGGTCCATCGACGGAGACACTACCGAAATGCTGCAACCCCTGATTGCCGCTGCCGAGAGCATCGCCGGCATCGCCGCGCTGACCGGGCGCACCGCGCCGGACGTCATCACATGAGTGCAGAAATGGGCGCCATCGTATCCGATGGCACCACCCGCTTCCGGGTCCGCTCTCCCCAGGCGGAAAATGTGACCCTGTGCCTGTTCGACGACGCGGGCGGCGAGGAACGCGTGCCGATGGCGCGCGACGAGCATGGCGAGCACTGGGTGGTCGAACTGCCCGAGGATTTGACCGGGCGCGCCTATGGCTATCGCGCGGGGGGCGATTGGAACCCCGGCAAGGGCCTTTGGTTCGATGAGGCGAAGCTGCTGGTCGATCCCCACGCCACCCAGCTTGATCGCCGCTTCCGGGCGGACTGGGCGCTGACGCAGCACGGCGCGGATACCGCGCATCTGGTCCCGCGCGCGATCGTGATGCGCGAGTACGAGGGCTTCCCCAAGGCCGTGCCGGTGTTCGACCGGGCGGGGCTGGTCTACGAATTGAACGTGCGCGGCTTCACCTTGCTGCATCCTGATGTGCCGGAAGAGCAGCGCGGCACTGTTGCGGCGCTCGCGCACCCTGCCGTGATTGCGCATCTGCAAAAGATCGGCGTCAGCGCGGTGGAGCTGATGCCGGTGATCGCGTGGATGGACGAACCGCATCTCGGCCCGCTCGGCCTCGCCAACGAATGGGGCTACAACCCGGTCGCGCCGATGGCACTCGATCCGGGCCTGTGCCCCGGCGGCGTGCGCGAATTGCGCCAGACGGTGGAAGCGCTGCATGCGGCAGGGATCGGCGTGCTGCTCGATCTGGTGTTCAACCACACGGGTGAAGGCGACGCGGGCGGCAACGTGATCTGCCTACGCGGGCTGGACGACAGCGCCTATGCCCGCGCCGAGGACGGCACGCTGCTCAACGATTCGGGCTGCGGCAACACGGTGGATTTCGGGCAGGAATGGATCCGCGAGCTGGCGCTCGACACCATGCGCCACTTCGTCGCCCGCTGCGGGATCGACGGGTTCCGCTTCGATCTCGCCCCGATCATGGCGCGTTCTCCCGGCTTCGATCCGGACGCGCCGATCTTCGCCGCGATCGCCGAGGACGAATGGCTGCACGACCGGGTGCTGATCGCCGAGCCGTGGGATATCGGGCCGGGGGGCTACCAGTTCGGGCAATTCCCGCCGAACTGGCTCGAATGGAACGACCGCTATCGCGACGATGTGCGGCAGTACTGGAATGCCAAATGGAATGGGGGCGATGCGGGCCACGGGGCGCTGGCGCACCGGATGGCCGGATCGGAAGACCTGTTCGGCAAGGACTGCCGCAGCGTCAACTTCCTCGCCGCGCACGATGGCTTCACGCTGGCGGACAGCGTGATGTACGAGCATCGCCACAACGAGGCGAACGGCGAGGACAATCGAGACGGGCATTCAGCCAACCACAGCAACAATCACGGCGCCGAAGGGCCGACCGATGACCCCGCGATCATCGAAGCGCGGGGCCAGACGATGCGGGCGATGCTCGGCACGCTGTTCGTCTCCACCGGCACGATCATGCTCACCGCCGGGGACGAGTTCGGGCGCACGCAGGGGGGCAACAACAACGCCTATTGCCAGTCGATCCCGGTGGATTGGGCAAACCGCGATATCGCGCTGGAGGATTACGTGGCGGAACTATCCGCGCGGCGCGCCAGCTTCGGCGCGGCGATGGAGCAGTTTCCCGACGGCGGCACCTGGGCGCACCTCGACGGCACGCCGATGGCAGACCACTCCTGGGAGCACGATGATACGCCCGGCTTCATGTGGCAGCCGCCAGAGGGCAGCGCGCATCCCGCGATCCGCGTGGACCGGCAGGGACGCTGGGCGGGGTTTGCCTGATGTTGCCTGATCTCTCCCCCTCTGGGGGAGGTGGCAGCCTCGCAGAGGCTGACGGAGGGGGGCTGTGGGCACGACATTCCCCCTCCGCCTCGCTGCGCTCGGCACCTCTCCCAAGGGGGGTAGGATCTAGAGTGCGCTCCATGTCACCGTGCGGCATATCAATGTGACGCAGCCCTGCACGTCCAGCGCGCCGTTGCGACCGGGGCGGACCACTGCGCGGTAGGTGCCGCCGTCCTCCGGGTTATAGACCTGCCCGCGCCAGGCATCGTCGCGCCAGCGCAGGTTCTGCAACACCCGAATCCCGGTAATCGGCCGGTTGCGCAATTCGGGATCGTCGTTGTGCCGGTCACGGTTGGTCTCGCCCGGCTTGGTGCGGACGATGCGGGTGATCGTGCCGCAGCGGGCATTGCCGCAGGGGGCCACAGTGATTTCGACATAGCCGCCCTGATCGAGATAGCGCCCGTCGATGCTGCGCTGCGCCGGGGCGCTGGTCGAAAGGAGCGCAATAGCGAGCGTGGCTAAGGCGAAAATGGGGAGGATCGATCTGGTCATGGTTCCCGTTCCCATAGGCTGGCTGAACATGGACTGTCAGGCCGAGCAACTCGCTCCGCCCAGCACACAAAAGCGCGCGCAGTGCGGATGGTTGAGCCGGACCGGCGCGGTCCGCCTCGGCAAGCGATCGCGCCCAGATCGAATTGCGGTTCGTAGGGCAGCAGGGTGCAGGCCGCGACGCGCGGGGCCGGTTCGCCCTTGCGGTGGACGACCATGCGGCTGCTCGCGCACATGACCTGTCCGCTGGCGACTTGCCGAGGATATGCCAGCAAGCCTCGGTTGATTTCGGGAATATCGGCGCTGGCGTCCATCTCGGGAAACAGCACCAGCCGGGCAGGATCGCCGGCATCGATAGCTATGCCTTCGCGCGCGAACAGCGCGGCATAGGCCCTGCGCGGCCTCGGCTTCGCTTTCGCCCGCCAGCGCCGTCCGGCGACGGCAATGGAGAAGCCATGCGCAGCGAGCCAGCGCAGGCCGTCGAGCGCCGGTGCCCACGTACCTGGCGCCGCGTTCGGCCTCGTGCACTTCGGCGCGTGTAGTGATCGAGGCTGACGCGCAGATCGTCAGCCGCGCGCCATAGGCGCTCGCGCAATCGCCAGCAATGCCGCTTCGTGCCGCCGCATCGGCTTCATCGCGTTGGTCAGCACCAGCACTTCGAGACCACGTGAGAGGCGTCGCTCAACCATCAGCATAATATCGGGATTCATCAATGGCTCGCCGCCGGTGAAGCCGATCTCGCGCGTCGGCAGCGCGATCATGTCGATCTCGTCGAGGAACCGCGCAACGTCGCCGCCGCCGAGATAGACCAGCGCATCATTGACCGGGCTGCTCTCGATATAGCAGCCGGCGCAGGCAAGATTGCACAGCGTGCCGGTGTTGAACCACAGCGTCTCGAGCGCGCCCAGTGCCACCGAGGCGCGCTCGCTGCCGTCCAGCGTATGCAGCGGATCGATGAACTTGCCGCGCGGCACGGCGCGCCTCGAGCGCGAACGGCGACGCGCCATCGGGCGCATTGCGGCTGACAGAACGCGTCGCCATCAGAACGCGCGCCGCAGTTTCGCCAGCAGCGCGACCCAGCGCTTGGGCCATGTGCCGAAAACCGGCGGCTCCCACGCGGCGAACGCGGCCTGCTTCGAGATCTCGGCGCGGGTAGGATAGGCGACCACCGCCGAGCCCATGGCGAAAGTCCCGCCTTGCCCGTAATCAACTGCGTGACCACGGCAGCAGCAGTTCGCCGCGCATGGTCCCCGAAATGCTCGCGCCGAGCACCTTGCGGCCCTTCATCATCACCTTGAGATGCCCTTCGGCTCGCCCTCGGCAATCGCGCGGTCATTGTCGGTCGAAGCTCCTTCCGGACCAACATGTCACCTTGTCGCCGTACTTCTCCCGCGCCTCGGCTCTCGGTCATGCCGATCTGCGCCAGTTCGGGCGAGGTGATAGGTGCACCGCGGCAGCGCGGGGAAATCCGCCTTGGCCGGAACGCCGAGCGAGATTTCCATCGCGACGTTCGAGCCTTCGTAGCCCGAAACATGAGTGAAGCGCGGACCGTCGCGGCAGTCGCCGATGGCGTAGATGTGCTTGTGGGTGGTGCGGCGGCGGGCGTCCACCTTGATGCCGTTCTGGCCCAAGGCAATGCCCAGTTCCTCCAGCCCGTAACCCGCCACCCGCGCCTTGCGCCCCACGGCGACCAGCAGGTGCGATCCGTTGATCGTCTCTCCGTCGAGGGTGCTGACGGACACGCCTTCCGCAACCTGCGCTACCGAGACCGCCTTACCGCGCACGAAGCGCACCCCCTCGGCCTCCATCGCCGCCACCACAATCGCCACCGAATCGCGATCATCGCGCGCCATGATCGCCTCCGGCTCGATCACCGTCACCGCAGAACCCAGCCGCCGGAAGCTCTGCGCCATTTCCATGCCGATCACCCCGCCACCGATAATGACCAGATGCTCGGGCTGCTCGGTCAAATCGAACAGGTTTTCATTGGTGAGATACGGCACGTCCGCCAGCCCCGGAATCGGCGGCACCATCGGCCCGGACCCGGTGGCGATCACGATGCGCGGTGCAGTAAGGGTCCGCCCGCCGACCTCAACCGAATGCGGCCCCGTCAGCCGCGCCCAGTCGCGGATCACCTCGCAGCCCATGCCTTCGAAGGTTTCTTCCGAATCGTGCGGCGCAATCGCGGCAATCGCCCCGTGGACATGCGCGTGGACCCCCGCCCAGTTGACCACCGGCGCTGCCAGTTGCACACCAGCGCGCATTTCCTCGCGCGCTTCGGCAGCGCGGCGGGCGCTGGCGATCAGCGCCTTGCTCGGCACACAGCCGTTGTTGAGGCATTCGCCGCCCATCGCGTGGCCTTCGATCAGCGCCACCTTCAGCCCGAACAGCCCGCAGCCGCCCGCAGCCGTCAGCCCCGCCGCGCCGCCGCCGATCACGATTACATCATGTGAATAGTCCATATGATCCCCGGCGTAACCCAAGCGGGCTGGGAAACGAAACGCTTCCTGCTATGCCGCCTTCCATTCGCGCGCAAGGGACCAGCAGTTTCATGAATCTCCAGAATTCGCAGGATTATTACGGCAAGGTTCTGTCCGGCTCGGCAGACCTGCGCACCGATGCCTGCTGTACGCTCGACATGCCCGCGCCCGATATTCGCGCGGCACTGGCCAACGTCCACCCGGAAGTGAAGGCGCGGTATTACGGCTGCGGGCTGGTGGTGCCGCAGGCGATGACCGGGTGCAAGGTGCTCGATCTGGGATCGGGCAGCGGGCAGGATGCCTACCTGCTGGCGCAACTGGTCGGGCCGAGCGGCAGCGTCACCGGCGTCGATGCCACCCCCGAACAGCTGGCGGTCGCGCGCGAGCATATGGATTGGCACACCGAGCGGTTCGGCTATGCCAATGTCGATTTCGTCGAAGGCGATATCGAGAAGCTGGACGAGCTGGGGCTTGAGCCGGGCAGCTTCGATGTCATCGTTTCCAACTGCGTCATCAATCTGGTGGCGGACAAACTGGCGGTGTTCCGCGCCGCGCATCGCCTGCTGAAGCCGGGCGGAGAGCTGTATTTCTCCGACGTTTACGCCGACCGCCGGGTGCCTGCGGAATTGCTCGCCGATCCGGTTCTGCACGGCGAATGCCTTTCGGGCGCGCTCTACTGGGGCGATTTCGACCGGCTGGCGAAGGCGGCAGGTTTCGCCGACCCGCGCCTTGTCACCGATAGGCCGCTGGGCATCAACGATGCCGCGATTGCCGAAAAGCTGGCGGGGATTTCGTTCGTTTCGGCGACCTACCGTCTGTTCAAGCTGGCGGAGCTGGAGCCGCAGTGCGAGGATTACGGGCAGGCAGTGCGGTATCTGGGCACGGTTCCCGGCCACGCCAGCATGTTTTATCTCGACGCGCATCATGCGATTGAGAAGGGGCGGATTTTCCCCGTCTGCGGCAATAGCTGGCTGATGCTGGCGGAAACGCGGTTCGCCCCGCATTTCGAATTCCTCGGCGACTTTGCGCAACATTACGGGGTGTTCCCTGGCTGCGGCACTGCCGTTCCCTTCGGCCAATCGGATGCCAATCCCGGCAAGGGCGAAGTGCCCTGTTGCTAAAGGTGCTGGTGACCGGAGCCGCCGGACTGATCGGCGGCGAAGTCTGCGCGCGGCTGGCAGCGCGGGGGCATTACGTGACCGCGCTAGTCCGCCGCACGCGCGAGGTGCGCGGGAATGATGGTGGGCTGGTGCCGGGCATCGAGGTGGTTGCGGGCGATGTCACCCTGCCGCTGCTCGGCCTTGTCCCGCAGCCGTGCGACGTGGTGATCCACTGCGCCGCGCATCTCGAGTTCGATGCTCCTGAGGCTGATCTCACCGCGGTGAATGTCGAGGGCACGCGCAATGCACTCGCCTATGCTCGGGCGGCGGGGGCGCGGTTCCTGCATATCAGCACCGCCTATGTCTGCGGCGACCGGCAGGGCGCGATTGCCGAAGTGCCGGTGCCAGCCCGGACGCGTGTTCACCAACCGCTACGAAGCGAGCAAGGCGGCGGGCGAAGCGGTGGTGGTGGCGAGCGGGGTGCCGTTCGCGGTGGCGCGGCCCTCCATCGTGCTGGGCGACAGCGCAAGCGGCGCGATCCGCGATTTCCCTTCGCTGTGCAATGTCTTCCGGCTGATGGCGCGCGGCAAGGTGACGCAGTTTCCGGTTTCGTCTGAGGCAACGCTCGATCTGGTGCCTATCGATCATGTCGCGGCGGGGATCGTCGCGTTGGCCGAAATGATGGAGGGGGCGCAGGGTGGCTATTTCCATCTCGTCGCCGACAGCCCGCTTCCCGCTGCCGCGCTGGCAGAAGGGGTGGCGCGGGTGGCGCATTTTCCCGCGCCGCAAGTGGTGGCTCCGGAGGATTACGATCTGGCCACGCTACGACCAGCCGAGCGGATGCTGGCGGAGCGGATGCTCGCCACCTTTGGGGCCTATTTCACCCGCTCCCCCCGGTTCGACGATTCGCGCTTTCGCGCCCTGACCGGCCTCGCCTGCCCGCCGACCGACGCGGCCTGGCTCGATCGGCTGATCGCCTACGGGATCGCGCGCGGGTATCTCCCTAGCGCACGTCCGGATAATACCGTTCGAGCCGCTTCCCTGCGCCCGAGAGCCCATAGCAAGCCGACCTTGAGATAGATCCAGTTCGCCTTCAGCGCGCCCCATTCGGCGATCCGGCGGTCTGACGTTTCCACCGTGCGGCGCAGCAGTTTCACCCGGCCAAAGCGGGTCAGGCGAATGCACAGGTCGGCTTCCTCCATCACCTTGGCTGCCGGATCGCAGCCGCCGCATTCGAGGAATTGGGCGCGGCGGAAGAACATCGCGTGATCGCCGAACAGCAGCCGTGCGCCTTTGACAGAACAGGTCCGGGCGGAACAGCAGCGGGGCGTACCAGGTCTTGGCCCAGTTGTGCGCCGTGGTGCCCCAGCGGGTCTTGTCCGGGCCGCGAATGATCGGGGTGAAGCCTGCGAGAGAAATCGCCGGATCGGCCAACGTGGCCTGCAATGACCGCCACCATATCGGCAGGCGGCACCGTATCGGCGTGGAGCACGCACGACCAGCTCGCCCCGTCGCCGCCGCGACCCCCGCATTGATCTGCCGCCCGCGCCCCGCCGCCGTGCGCACCACACGCCAGCCCGCGCCTTCGCGCCAGTGCCACCGATGGCATCAGCACTGCCGCCATCCACCGCCAGCACCTCCAGCGGCGGCGGATCGAGCGCGGCCACTGCGCGATCAGCGCGGGCAAGGCGCGCTCCTCGTTAAGCATCGGAATGACGATAGTGACGCTGCTCACGGCAGCAGCTCGGGCCAGCGGGCGAGGTCTTCTGGCCGGTCGCAATCGGCGAGCGGTTCCAGCAGGCGATAGGCCACATCGTGCTCGGCCAGCCGTGCCAAGGTTTCCGCCAGCACGCCGTCGGTGCCCCACGGCATGTCCCGCCACAGAAACGGCAAGTGCGTCGCGAAACCCCAGCAAATAGTAGCCGCCATCCTCGGCCGGACCGATCACCACCGGCACTTGCTCCAGCGCCGCAGCCGCCGCCAGCAGGTGCGCCGCAGTCAGGTCAGGCACATCCGCGCCGAGCACCACTCCCGGAGCCGGAACCCGCGCCAGCCGCGCGCCGAGATCGCCCTCGCCCTGCTCCACCAGCGGCACATCCGCACCCAACCATTCGGCAAATTCGCCATGATCCGCCCCGGTCGTCCACACCGCGAACAGCAACCCGCTCTCGCGCACCACTCCCAGCGTCCGCTCCACCAATCTGCTGATGCACTAACGCCGCGCCTTCCTCCCCCAACATAGGCACCAGCCGCGTCTTTGCCGCCCCAGCGCGGGGATAGCGGGCGAACAGGGCTACTGTGGGGAGCGCAGTCATTGCCACTCTCCTAACCGCCCTGCCCTTGGCTGGCGAGCGCCGCCTTGTGCCTTAGCCCCGCTTGGTATAGCCTGAAACCAGGTTCCGCTCATTGGTGGCGGGTACGGACGTTTTGAAAGTTACGAGCATGGCGGATCATTCTCCGCCGGACGGGCGCGAGAAGACCAGGGCCAAGGCGGGCAGCAAACAGACCCGCCAGAGCAATCCAGCACCAGGTCACAATCGCGCTCCCGGTGACGGCAAGGCAGGCGGCGCGCGCGACGATGCGAGCTGGCAGCGTCCGCCCCACGCCTCGCTGCGGCAGGCCCCAATACGCCAAGCCTATGCCGCAATCGATCTGGGCACCAACAATTGCCGCCTGCTGATTGCCCGCCCCGCAGACGAAAATTTCGTTGTGATCGACGCGTTTTCGCGAGTCGTCCGGCTCGGCGAAGGCTTGGCGCAGTCCGGCAAACTCTCGGACGCGGCGATGGAGCGGGCGATGGGCGCGCTGCGCATTTGCGCCGACAAGCTGAAGAAGCGCAATGTCCACCTCGCCCGCTCGGTCGCCACCGAAGCCTGCCGCCGCGCCAGCAACGGCGGGGACTTTATCCAGCGGGTCCAGGACGAGACCGGCATCGCGCTCGATATTATCAGCGCGCAGGAGGAAGCGCGGCTGGCGGTGCTCGGCTGCCATATCCTGCTGGAGGACGGGCGAGGCCCGGCGGTGATTTTCGACATCGGCGGCGGCTCGACCGAGCTGGTGTTGATCGAACCCGGTGCCCCGGTGCCGCGCATCCTCGACTGGCAGAGCGTTCCCTGGGGGGTCGTTTCGCTCACCGAGACCGTCGGCAAGGAGCCCAGCGAGCTGGAAGATCGGCTGGCCCGTTACACACACATGAAACAGCTGGTGCTCGACAGTTTTGCCGACTTCGCGGCGCGGATCGAGAGCCACAAGGCACCGGATCAGCGGCTGCTCGGCACCAGCGGCACGGTGACCACGCTCGCCAGCGTGCATCTCGGCCTGCCGCAATACGATCGCAAGCAGGTGGACGGGCTGATCGTGCCGAGCGAACGGATGCGCGCGATCTCGCAGCAGCTTTCCGCCATGTCGCCCGCCGAACGGCGCGCGCTCGATTGCATCGGTAGTGATCGGGCGGAACTGGTGGTGGCGGGCTGCGCGATTCTGGAAGCGATTCTCGAAATCTGGCCCGCCCCGCGCCTCGGCGTGGCCGACCGGGGCATTCGCGAAGGCATCTTGCGCAGCCTGATGGCCGCCGATGTCGAAGGCTTCGAAGCACAGGCGGCCTTGCGGCGACTGAAATCAGGGGGCGCTCGATGAGCCGTCAGGGTCCCGATGCGCAGCGCCGCCTCACCAGCGGCAAGAAGCGCAAGGAAAGTTCGAAACGCTGGCTCGAACGGCAGCTGAACGATCCTTACGTCAAACGTGCCAAGGAAGAGGGCTGGCGCAGCCGCGCGGCGTTCAAGCTGATCGAGCTGGATGACCGGTTCGGGCTGGTGAAGGGCGCGAAGCGGGTGATCGATCTGGGCATTGCGCCCGGCGGGTGGAGCCAGGTGGTGCGCAAGCGCGCGCCGGGGGCGGCGATTGTCGGCATCGATCTGCTCGAAACCGAGCCGATCGAAGGCGTCACCATCCTGCAAATGGATTTCATGGCCGATGCCGCGCCCGCCGCGCTCGAAGCAGCGCTGGGCGGGCCGGCCGATCTCATCCTGTCAGACATGGCCGCCAACACGGTGGGCCACCGGCAGACCGACCATTTGCGGACGATGGGGCTGGTGGAAGCCGCTGCCTACTTCGCGGTAGAAAATATGTCCGAAGGCGGCACTTTTATCGCCAAGGGCTTTGCCGGGGGGACCGACAAGGACCTGCTCGATCTGCTCAAGCAGCATTTCCGCACCGTGAAACACGCCAAACCGCCCGCGAGCCGCAAGGGATCGAGCGAATGGTATGTGGTGGCGCAGGGCTTCAAGGGCCCGCGCGCCTGACTGTGTGAAATCAGGTTGCGGGATTTCCGCCGCTGGCTGCTCTGCTGCTGGCGCGATTTCGCCATCGGCAGGAGCTTCGCCTTCAACTGCATCCGCACCTTCAGCCGGAGCTTCCGCTTCGGGAGTCGGCAGTGCCGGGCCGCCGCCATTTGCCATCAGATAGAGGATCACATTGGCGCGTTCTTCGGCATCGCCGAGACCGGCAAAGCTCATCAAGGTGCCGTCAGCAAAGGCGCGCGGGCTGGAAAGCCAGGCGTCCATGTTTGCGTAATCCCAGTTTCCGCCCTTGCCGCTCAGCGCGCTGGAGTAGCTGAAACCCGCTGCATGGCTGCCAATGGGGGTGCCTAGCACGCCGTAGAGATTGGGGCCGATGCCGTTTGCGCCACCCTGATTGATCGTGTGGCAGGCGCTGCACTTGGCGAATGTCGCTTCGCCCGCTTCGGCGGAACCGCTGGCGAGCAGCGTGGCGAGTGACGGGCCGGTATCTCCGCCCTCGCCCTCTTCCGGGGCAACGATCACATAGCCCTCGGTCTGGCCCTCGGCCAGTTCCGCCGTGCCGTGGAAGAGTTCGTTGGCGACGATGGAACCGCCCAGCGCGATGCCGCAACTGGCAAGGACCCAGCCGAAAATGGTGTTCATGCGATCGTTCATGGTTCTGGCGTTCTGCTGCGTGGTGAAACTGCGTCGCGCTCTAGGGGCGGCGGGCCTTGTGTGCAAGAGGGGTTTGGGGGCGGTTGCCGCTTGTCCGCCCGCCGCGCGCAAGCTAGGCGCTGGCCCCCTATGGACAGCTTCCCCGCCCCGGCGCTCGCTGCTCGTCGAAAAAATGCGCGCCGCCGCCGCCGCCGATCCCGCGCGCGCCATCGCCTTTCAGGGCGCTCCCGGCGCGAATTCGCACCGTGCACTGCTGGAATGGGACCCGGCGGCGCTGCCGCTGCCGTGTTTCAGCTTCGCCGATGCCATTGATGCGGTGAAGAATGGTGACGCCGCCTGCGCGATGATTCCGATCGAGAATTCGCAGGCAGGCCGCGTCGCCGATATCCACTTCCTGCTGCCCGAAAGCGGGCTGTTCATCGTCGGCGAGCATTTCCTCGCCATCCATCACGCGCTGATGGCTTTGGACACGGCGGGGCCGTTCAAGGCCGCGTTCAGCCATCCGCACGCGCTCAGCCAGAGCCGCCATTACCTGCGCGAGCGCGGCATTGTTCCGCTCAGCCATGCAGACACAGCGGGCGCAGCGGCGCATGTGGCGGAACTGGGCGATCCGGGCATGGCCGCCATCGCTCCCGTCCTCGCCGCCGATCTCTACGGCTTGCAAATTGTTGAGCAAAATGTCGAAGACAGTGCCGACAACACCACTCGTTTCGTGGTGCTGGCGCGCGAGCCGCTCGATCCCGCCAGCCTTGATGGGCAGCAGGCGATGACCACCTTCGTGTTCGAAGTGAAGAACATCCCCGCCGCGCTGTTCAAGGCGATGGGCGGCTTCGCCACCAACGGCGTCAACATGACCAAGCTGGAAAGCTACCAGCAAGGCGCCAGTTTCGCCGCGACCATGTTCTATGCCGATATCATCGGCGCTCCCGGCGATCCGGCGGTGGACCGGGCGCTGGAGGAACTGGCCTTTCACTGCAAAGGCGTTTCGATGTTCGGCTCCTATCCGCAGGCACGGCCCCGTGGCTGAGGATGTGGTGTTCACAATCGCGCCGGAAGTTCCGACCGCTGCGGATGTGCTCGCGCTGCTCGACCGGCATCTGGAGGAAATGCACCGCTGCTCCCCCGCCTGCAAGGTCCACGCCCTGCCCGCCACGCGGTTGGCCGAACCGAATGTTACCTTCTTCACTGCCCGCGCCGGTGGCGAACTGGCGGCAATCGGTGCATTGCGGGAAATCGATGCAGGGCGCGGCGAGATCAAATCGATGCGAGCCGCCGATGCGTGGCGCGGTAAGGGTGCGGGCAAGGCGATGCTGGGGCATTTGCTGGCCGAGGCGCGAGCGCGCGGTTACGGCTGGGTCGGCCTCGAAACCGGACGGCATCCGGTATTCGAACCGGCGCAACGGCTCTATGCGGGCCACGGCTTCCGCGAATGCCCGCCATTCGGCGATTACGTCAGTGACGATTTCAGCCTGTGTATGGCGCTCGATCTCGCCTGAGCGCGTAAAATCGCGCCATTTTCCTCCCGCAAGTCATTGCTTCGTAACTTGCTCCATGCCACCTACCCATTGTGACCACGGGCAAGGGGAATAATGCGCTGCCGGCGCAGGGTGAAGACTTCGCGCAGGCGTGGCAGGATATCCGCGCCGATGATGCGATCCAGTACGGCGAAGTGGCGATGCCCGATCAGCCCCCGCCGCCCGACTGGCTGCAAAATTTCATGGATTGGCTTTCCGACCTGTTCGCCCCGGTCGGCAATGCGCTGGTAGGTGTGTGGCCGGTGCTGCAATGGGTGCTGATCGCGCTCGGCGTGGCGCTGCTTGGTTATGCGCTGCTGCGAATTTTCGGCCCCGAGTTCCTCACCCGCAAGCACAGCAAGGTGGCGCATCCCGATGACTGGGTGCCCGATCAGCAGGAGGCGCTGGCCTTGTTGGAGGAAGCGGACCGGCTGGCGGCTGCGGGCCAGTATGACGAGGCGACGCACCTGCTGCTCAAGCGCTCGGTCGGGCAAATCGCGCATGGCGCGGCCCGATCTTGTCGAGCCATCGAGCACCGCGCGCGAATTGTCTGCCGAACCGCGCCTGCCCGAAGCTGCACGCTCCGCCTTCGCAGTGATCGCCGGGCGGGTCGAGCGCAGCCTGTTCGCGCTGGTCTCGCTGGGACAGGAAGACTGGCAGGCCGCGCGCCAGGCCTATGCCGATTTCGCGCTGGCGCAGAAATCGCTTGGCAACCGGGCGCTCGCAGGATGAGCCGCGCATTATGAGCAGAGTGGGCAACCCCTTCCGCCCCGGCGTGGTGCTGGCGGTACTGGCGGTCGGCGCGCTCGCCTTCCTGCTGATGCTCTATTCGATCGGCCAGGGGTGGACCGGTGACGAAGAGCGCAACGGCGGTGAACACGCAGGTTCCACCAGCCTCAATGGTTTTGCCGCGTTGGCGGGACTGGTGGAAGACAGCGGCTATCAGATCGAGCTATCGCGCAGCCGCGCCAGCCATGACGATTACGGCCTGCTGGTGCTCACCCCGCCGCTGTTCGGCGATCCTGCGGAACTGACCGCGATTATCGAGGACCGGCGCGAGAACGGCTATGGCCCGACTCTGGTGATCCTGCCCAAATGGGTGGCCATGCCAGTGCCCGAAGCGATGCAGGAAGAGGCCGAGGCCGAGGACGGCTGGGTCTATCTGATGGATGTCAATTCGCCGTTCTGGTTCAACCAGCTTGGCTTTGCCGAGGGCGGCGAGCTGGCGATCGGTGCGACCAAGGGCTGGAACGGACTGGGGATGAGCGGGGCACTGCCCGATACCGCACAGGTCCAGGCGCTGGCAAAGCAACCGTCACTGGAAATGTTCCCGCTGGTGCTCGACAGCGAAGGCGATGTCCTCGCCGCCGAAGTGAGTGCCGCCTATGCGGGCGATGAATATGGAGGCGAACCGTGGCCGACGCTGGTGGTGTTCGAACCCGATCTGATGAACAATTACGGCATGGCCGATGAAGATCGCGCCCGCCTTGCGCTGTCGCTGATCGAGACATCGCTGGATAGCGATACGGCTATGCCGGTGATCTTCGATCTGACGCTGTCTGGGCTGGGGGCAAGCGAGAACCTGCTCACCCTCGCCTTCGCCCCGCCATTCCTTGCCGCCACCCTGTGCCTCCTGCTTGCGGCGCTGGTGATCGGCTGGCGCGCTTTCCGCCGCTTTGGTCCGCCGGTGGCCGAAGCCGAGGCGATGGCACGCGGCAAGCGGCAGCTGGCCCGGAACGGCGCGGCGCTGGTGGCGCGGGTCAAGCGGTTCAACCTGCTCGCCGATCCCTATGCGGCATTGATGGGCAAGCGCATCGGCGATGCCTTGGGCGTGCGCGAAGTGCAGCCCGAAGCGCGCGCCGCTGCCATCGACGCGGCCCTCATAAGGCGCGGCTACGAAGGCGCAGGCTTTAGCGAGCGCGCCCAGATCCTGCGCAGCGCCACGCGCCCGCGCGACATCATCCGCGCCGCTGGCGCATTGAAATCCATCGAAAGGACGCTGAAGTCATGAGCATGACCCTGGAACAGACCGCGCAACTGGCGGGCACGATCCGGCTGGAAGTCGGCAAGGCGATTGTCGGCATGGACCAGACCATCGAGCATCTGCTGATCGCGCTGCTGGCGCAGGGCCACGTGCTGCTCGAAGGCCCGCCGGGCACCGCCAAGACCTTCCTCGCCAATTGCTTCGCCCATGCCACGGGCCTCGATTTCGGGCGCATCCAGTTCACGCCTGACCTGTTGCCGGGCGACATTCTTGGTTCCAACCTGTTCAACTTCCAGACCAGCCAGTTCACCCTGACGCGCGGGCCGATTTTCTGCGAGCTGCTGCTGGCGGACGAGATCAACCGCACCCCGCCCAAGACCCAGGCCGCGCTGCTCGAAGCGATGCAGGAACGCCGGGTGACGCTGGACGGGGAAACGCACACTTTGGGCGATACCTTCATGGTCGTCGCCACGCAAAACCCGATCGAGAATCAGGGCGTCTATCCGCTGCCCGAAGCGCAGCTTGATCGCTTCGCCTTCAAGCTGCTGGTGTCCTACCCCAGCGCCGAGGAAGAGGCGCGGATCGTTCAGCGTTTCGGCGAACGCAGCGGGCCGCAAAAGCCAGCCGATTTCGGCATCGCGCAGGTCGCCTCGCACGAAACTCTGGCGGCGGCGCAGGCGGCGGTGAAGACCGTGACGCTATCGCAAGAGGTGATCGAATATTGCGTGCGGCTGGTGCGCGCCACGCGGACCAGCGCCGATATCGCCAGCGGGGCCAGCCCGCGCGCCGCCGTGCTGCTGGCCAATGCCGCCCGCGCCCGCGCCGCGCTGCACGGGCGCGGCTATGTGATCCCGGACGACGTGAAGGCGCTCGCCACCGCCACGCTGCGCCACCGGCTGCTGCTCTCCCCCGCCGCCGAGATCGAGGGCAAGCTGGTCGAGGACCTCGTCAGCGCCATGATCGACGAGACGGTAGCACCGCGTTAACCCCGTGAAGTTCCAGCGCCTCAACCTGCCGGCAATCCCTTTCGTGCCCACGGGGCGCACGCTGGTGCTGCTGACGCTGCTTGCGCCGCTGGCGGTGGTGGTAGCGGCGACAGCACCGGGCGCGTGGATCGTGGCTCCTGCCGCCGCGCTGGCGCTGCTGGCGGTGGCACTGCTGGACGGCTGGCTGGCGGGAAAGATGGTGAACTTCACATATTACGTCCCCGCCGATGTCGAAGTCGGCCAGCCCGCGCAGCTACGGGTTGATGCGGTGATCGAGCGCGATAGCGACGCCGCCCCGCCCGAAGCCTCGATCGGGTTCGAGGCGCGGTTGGGAGACCGGGGCGTTGCCAGTTTCACGCTCAAGCCGACGGGCGAAGCGAACCATTTTTCCGGCAGCGGCGAAGCAGTACCGGTGCGGCGCGGCACCGGCGACCTGCACGATCTCTGGCTGCGCTGGCCGGGGCCGCTGGGGCTGGCGGTGCGGCAGTTCCATACCCCGCTCAGCGCGAAAATCCGCGTCTGGCCCGATCTCTCGCCTGTCCGCTCCCCGGTCTTGCAAGCCTTCCTGCGCGACAGCCAGTTCGGCCTGGTCGCGCGGCCGAATTCGCGGCGAAGGCACCCAGTTCGAAGCGCTGAGCGAATACGAAGCGGGGATGGACCGCCGCCGGATCGACTGGAAAGCCAGCGCCCGCCACACCAAGCTCTACGCGCGCGAGAACGAGGCCGAGCGGGATAACCAACTGGTCTTCGCTTTCGATTGCGGCCAGTCGATGTGCGAACCGGTGGACGGCCTGCCGCGCATAGACCGCGCCGTCTCCGCCGCGCTCACCGCCGCCTATGTCGCGCTCAAAGGCGGCGACCGGGTCAGCCTGTTCGGGTTTGCCGACCACCCGCAATTGATGACACCGTTCGTCACCGATACCCGCGCCTTCCACCGCCTGCAAAGCGCCGCTGCCGAATTGGATTACGTGCCGCGCGAACCCAATTTCACCCTCGCGCTGGCGACGCTAACAGCGCGTTTGAAGCGCCGTTCTCTAATCGTGCTGTTCTCCGATTTCGCCGATCCGACCTCGGCCGAACTGATGGTTGAAAGCGTCGAGCGGCTGGTGCGGCACCATCTGGTGATCTTCGTGACGATGGTGGACAGCGAACTGGAAGACCTCGCCGCCACCGAACCCGAAAGCATGGGCGATATCGCCGTCGCCGTCAGCGCCGATTCGCTGGCCCGCCAGCGGGCGCTGGTGCTGCAACGGCTGCGGCGACTGGGAGTGAACGTGATCGAAGCGCCGCACGATGCGATCGGTTATAAGTTGATCGATCTGTACCTTGAGAAAAAGCGTTCGGAGGCGATCGGGTAATGCAGAACCATCGTCAGTGTGCTGTCCTGCTCCTCCCCCTTGAGGGGGAGGCTGGGTGGGGGTGTACTGCCCTCTCGCATGGCAGCCCCCCCACCCCCGGCCCCTCCCCCCTGGGGAGGGGAGTTTCTGGCAAAGGTATCAGCATCTGATGGCTCTCTCCCTGTTCAAGAGCGCCGAAATCGCCCCGCCTGCCGATATCGAGGCCGCTTCGCTGCGTTCAGACCGCTTCCGGCTCGAACGCGAAGTCGATTGGCAGCGGCTCGATGCCATTGTCACTGCGCTGGAAAAGGGGCGGCCGGGGCGGATCAGCGATCACGATCTGCTCGAACTGCCGGTGCTCTATCGCAAGGCTGCGTCCAGCCTCGCGGTGGCGCGCGAGACTTCGCTCGATGCTGCTGCGCTCGACTATCTCGAAGCCCTGGTGCGACGCGCTTGGTTCCAGATTTACGGCCCGCGCGTGGGCCTGTTCGGCTGGCTGCGGCGGTTCTTCGGCGGCGGCTGGAGCGCGGCGGTGCGGGCGATCTGGCTCGACATCTGTATTGCGCTGGCGGTGATGGTGGCGGGAACCGTGGTTGGCTGGCTGCTGGTGGCGCAGGATCGCGAATGGTTCTACGCGCTCGTCCCCGGCGGCATGGCGGACACCCGCGTGCCGGGTGCGCCGCGCGAAGTGTTGCTGGAATCGCTCGCCAGTACCGACAGCGGAGAGGGTCTGACAGTGTTCGCCGCCTCGCTGTTCTCGAACAACACCGGCGTTGCCATCATGGCCTTTGCCCTGGGATTTGCCTTCGGCATCCCCACATTGCTGCTGCTGGTGTACAATATGGCGCTGCTCGGCGCGATGCTGTGGGTGTTTGCCGATGCCGGGCTGGGCTGGGAATTCGCCGCCTGGCTCTCGGTCCACGGCACAACCGAGCTTGGCGCGATCCTGCTGGCGGGGGCAGCGGGGCTGCATGTCGGGCGGACGATGGCTTTCCCCGGTGATCGCGCAATCCTCGCAGCCATGCAGACCGCCGGAGTGCGCGCCGCGCAGGTGATGGCGGGCTGCACGATCATGCTCATCATTGCCGGAATCCTCGAAGGTTATGCCCGCCAGCTGGTCGGAGATACGGGCGCCCGGTTTGCCATCGGTGGCACCATGCTGGCGCTGTGGGTGTTCTACTTCGTCTTCGCCAAGGCCCCGCGGGAGAGCGAGACGTGAACGCGGTGACCTATCTGGCGCGGCGCGAAGCGGGCAAGCGAGACCGGATGCTGGTCACGCCCGAAGGCCTCGCCCTGCCGCTGACCGTGGGCAGCCGGGGCAATCGCGCGGGCGCGCTGCTTCTGGACATGACCTTTATCGTCATCGGCGTGATCGTGTTCTTCCTGATCCTGGCCGCAGTGGGCATCGGCCTGCTCGATCTGGCGGCGATGGAGGAACCCACGCCAGTGATCGAACTGGTGATCGTGCTCATCATCATGCTGCTGTTCCTCGCCCGGTATGGCTATTTCATGTGGTTCGAGCTCGGCCCGCGCGCGGCCACTCCCGGCAAACGCCTGCTCGGCCTGCGGGTGGCTGCGCGCGATGGCGGGCGACTGACAGCGGAAATGGTGATCGCGCGCAATCTGGTGCGCGATGTCGAGGTGTTCATTCCCGGCTTCTTCCTGCTGGGCGGCGGCGAGCAGGCGGGGGTAGCCGGGCTGGCCGCCTTCATCTGGCTGGCGGTGTTCGTGCTATTCCCCTTCTTCAACAAGGACAATCTGCGCGCTGGCGATCTGGTGGCAGGGACCTGGGTGGTGGAGGCGCGCTCGGCCAAGCTCAAAAACGCCATGTCGCTCGCGCCCGATCGCCGCACCCAGTACAAGTTCGGCGATGCCGAGCTGGTGATCTATGGCGAGCATGAATTGCAGGTGCTCGAAAACGTGCTGCGGCAGAACCAGCCCGAAGCGATGCGCGATGTCGCCGAAGCGATCACCAACAAGATCGGCTGGCAACTGGGCCGGGGGGATGAACGCGAATTCCTCGAAGCCTTCTACGCCGCGCTGCGCGGGCATCTGGAAAGCGGGATGCGGTTCGGCAAGCGCAAGGCGGACAAGTTCTCCTGATGCTGCTGCGTGCTGCAATGCCCGGAGATGCTGAGGCCCTGGCAAAGCTGGGGCAGGAGAGTTTCTGCGCCGCCTTTGCTCATCTGTACCGACCCGAAGACCTCTCCGCCTTTCTGGATCAGGTCTATTCGGTGGAAGTGGTGGCGAGCGAAATTGCCGACCCGACGATTACGCACCGCCTTGCCTGCGATCCGGCAAACGGCGCGCTGACCGGTTTCGTCAAGCTGCGCCACCCAAGCTGGTATGCCGAACATTCGGACGCTGCCAAGCCGATTGCACTGGGCCAGCTATACACTGATCCCGCGCGGGTTGGCCAAGGCATCGGCGCGGCACTGATGGACTGGGCGCTCGCCGAGGCGCGGGCGCGCGACTGCGATGCTGTGCAGCTTTCGGTCTGGGCGGAGAATTTCGGCGCGCAAAGGTTCTATCAGCGGTACGGCTTCAGCAAGATTGCCGATATCGACTTCTGGGTCGGCGAGCAGCGCGACGAGGAATTCCTTTACGAACTGCGCCTGTAACGCAGCTCCGAAAACGCGGTTAAGCTCGCCTTAGCGAATTTGCGGCACAAGGCGCGCATGGCCCAAGCCGCATTGCAATTGCCCGACTTCGAGGCACCCGCCCGCCCGCTCTCCGACGAACTGGTGAACGACGCCGGAATCGAACGCATCCTCACCGCTGTGCGCGGGCATCTGGGTGTCGAAATCGCCTTTGTCGCCCGCTACGTCGAAGGCGAGCAGCGCGAACTGACGCATGTCAGCAGCGATCTCGATCTGCCGATGGGCCCCGGCTTCCGCGATCCGCGTGAGGCGGGCTATTGCTGGCACATTCTCAATGGCCGTCTGCCCGAACTGATCCAGGATCCGGCCGATTTCCCGCTGACCAAGACGCTGGCGATCACCGATTTCCTGCCCGTGGGCTGCCATATCAACACCCCGCTCCGCCTGTCGGACGGCACCGTCTGGGGCAGTTTCTGCGCTCTCGGTCGCAATCCCGACCGCACCATGAACGAGCGCGACCTGACGATCCTCAAGAGTTTCGCCGGGCTCGCCGCCGAACGCATCGAAAGCTCGCTCGAAGGCGAAATGCGCAATCAGCAAGCGCGTATTCGAGTTGAATCGATGCTCGATGGGCACGGCGTTTCCACTTTCCAGCAGCCGATTATCGAACTTGCCACCGGCAGGGCGGTGGGCGTCGAATGCCTCTCGCGCTTCCCCGATCTCACCAAGCGCGGCCCCGATGCCTGGTTCGACGATGCCGAACTGGTGGGTCTGGGCAAGGAACTGGAAATGACCGCCGTGCGCTGCGCGCTCGATTCGCTGGGACACATTCCGGACGGCATCTACGCCACCATCAACGTCTCGCCTGCGACGGTGGCTTCGGGGGTGCTGCGCGAATTGCTCGAAACGGTCGAGGTCAAGAACCTCGTCGTGGAAATTACCGAACACTGCCAGGTCGACGATTTCGACGTGCTGGCGCGGGAAATCACCGCGCTGAAAGCCTTCGCCAAGATCGCTATCGACGATGTCGGGACCGGCTATTCGGGCCTGCGGCATATCGTCGATCTGCAACCCGATATCCTCAAAATGGACATGGTGCTGACGCGCGGGATTGAAGCCGATCCGGCACGCAAGGCGATGACGGCAGCGCTGGTGCAATTGGCGCATGAAATCGGTTGCACGCTTGTGGCCGAAGGGATCGAGACCGAACACGAAGCGCGGGTGATGAAGAAGCTCGGCGTCGATTGCGGCCAGGGCTATCTCTATTCGCGCCCGCTGCCGGTGGTGGCGGCGCAGCAGTTCCTGCTTGAGAGCGTGAGCCGCGCTAGCTACAGCCTATTCCCCGCGCAGCACCCGCTGCTGCTCGCGGGTCATTTCCTGCGCGGCGTAGATATCCCCGCCCTCGATCTGCAAGTGCATCCGGGACCGGTCATTCTTGCGATAGGTTGCCTCGGCCCGGTCGATCTCGGCTTCACTGAGGCCGACTTTCTCCAGCGCCATCAGAGCCATGCGGATCGCCGATTCGTTGACTTCGCGCACCACATATTCGGCTGCGCTTTCGGCCAGCGCGATCACCGAACGCCGATCAAACCCGCGCACATAGATGCTCGCTTGCGGAAAGGTCTCATGGACCGAAGCGATCAATTCGGCGTCGGGCACTTCGTCGGCGCAGAACAGGATCAGCTGCGCGTCCCCCGCCCCCGCCTGCCGCAGCAGGTCCACCCGCATACCATCGCCGAAATAGACCTTGCTGCCGAATTCTGCGGCAAGATCGATCTGCTCCGCCTTGCGCTCGACCACCGTCAGCGACAATCCACCCGCCAGCAGCGTGTTGGCAACGGCTTGGCCAAAGCGGCCGTAGCCGACCACCACCGCGCTCGCGCCCTCGGCCTGCGGACCGGCGCGCTCCTCACCCTCGCGCTCCGGCTCGCGCCGGATGCGCCGCGTCGCCATCATCAGGAACGGGGTTGCCGCCATCGACAGGGTGACGATAGCCCCGAATATGCTCGCCGATTCCGCCTCGATCAGCAGCGCATTCTGCGCCGTGGTATAAAGCACGAAAGCGAATTCGCCGCCCTGGCTGAGCAGCAGGCCCAGCGCCAGTGCTGCACGCCAGCGCATCTTCATCAGCAGCCCCAGCGCGGTGATGATCGCGGTCTTGACCACGATCAGCAGCGCGGCAAAGCCGATCACGAAGAACGGCCGCTCGGCGACGGCGGCGAGATCGAGCATCATCCCTACGGCGACGAAGAACAGCCCCAGCAGCAGCGAACGGAACGGCTCGATATCCGCCTCCAGCTCGTGCCGGTAGGGCGTATCGGCCAGCATGACCCCGGCGATAAAGGCTCCCAGCGCGGGCGAAAGGCCGAGCGTCTGCATCACGGCGGCGCTGGCGAGAACGGTGAACAGCGCGGCGACCACGAACAGCTCGCGCTCCCCCAGCCCGCCGATCAGCCGGAACAGCGGGCGGATCAGCAGCCGCCCGGCAAGGATCAGCCCAAAAATCGCGCCCAGCGTAATCAGGCCAAGCAGCCAGCCAGCCGGGCCCTCCTCTGCCGCCGGATTGCGGCTCATCGCGGCAACGATGGTGAGCAGCGGGATGATCGAGAGGTCCTGGAACAGCAGGATGCCGAAGGCCTTCTCCCCAAACGGGGTGCGCAGCCGCCCCGCCGATTGCAGCATCGGCAGCACCTGCGCGGTGGACGACAGCCCCAGCGGCAGACCGATGGCGAGCGCGGCCTCGGTGGTATAGCCGGTCAGCGCCAGCACCGTGGCCGTTACCACCAGCCCGCAGGCGACCACCTGCGCGAGCCCCAGCCCGAAGATCAGCCCTTTCATCTGCCACAATCGCGTGGGACTGAGTTCGAGCCCGACCACAAACAGCAGCATCACGATGCCCAGCTCGGCAAAGGTTGCCATTTCCTCGGCATTGCCCACCAGCCCCAGCACTTGCGGCCCCAGCAGCGCGCCCGCTACCAGATAACCCAGCGTCGCCCCCAGCCCGGCGCGACGGAAAGCGAGCACCGCCACCAGCGCGAAGCCGAGCAGCAGCAGCGCATCGCGCAGCATTTCCCCGCCGCCGTGACCTTCCATGGTGCCTTCGTCTCCAGTATTTGCGAATGATTGCGCTGGCCTAGCGCTTCACGCTCCGCCTGTCATTGCTCCTTCACACGCGCTGGCCTATATCGTGCGCCATGTCCGCAGACGCCATTTCCCGAATTCGCCCCTGGCGCATGATCGAGCGCCGCCTATCCCGCCAGATCATGCTGGGCAATGTGCCCGTGGGCGGCGACGCGCCGATCACGGTGCAGACGATGACCAACACGCCGACTGAGGATGTGGGCGCCACCATCGACCAGATCAGGCGCTGCGAGGAAGCCGGGGCGGATATCATCCGGGTCTCGTGCCCGACCGAGGAATCGACCGCGCACTTCGACCAGATCACCCGCGCCGCCAAGGTGCCGATCGTTGCCGACATCCATTTCCACTACAAGCGCGCGCTCGAAGCCGCCGACAAGGGCGCGGCGTGCCTGCGGATCAATCCCGGCAATATCGGTTCGTCGGAGCGGGTGGCCGAAGTGGTCCGCGCGGCCAAGGCCAATGGCTGTGCCATCCGCATCGGCGTCAACGCGGGCAGCCTCGAAAAGGACCTGCTCGAAAAGTATGGCGAGCCCTGCCCCGAAGCCTTGGTGGAGTCTGCACTCGATCATATCAAGCTGTTGCAGGACCACGATTTCCACGAATTCAAGGTGGCGGTGAAGGCGAGCGACGTGTTCCTTGCCGTCGCCGCCTATATGCAACTGGCCGAAACGGTCGATTGCCCGCTGCACCTCGGCATCACCGAAGCGGGCGGCCTGATCGGCGGCACAGTGAAAAGCGCCATCGGCATCGGCAACCTGCTGTGGGCGGGGATCGGCGATACGATCCGCGTCAGCCTGTCCGCCGAGCCGGAGCGCGAAGTGAAAGTCGGCTTCGAAATTCTCAAGTCGCTGGGCCTGCGCACGCGCGGGGTGCGGGTGGTATCCTGCCCGTCCTGCTCGCGGCAGGGGTTCGACGTGATCCGCACGGTCGAAGCTCTCGAAGCGCGGCTGGAGCATATCAAGACGCCGATGAGCCTTTCGGTATTGGGCTGCGTGGTCAACGGGCCGGGCGAGGCGCGCGAGACCGATATCGGCATCACCGGCGGTGGCGCGGGCAAGCACATGGTCTATCTTTCGGGCGTGACCGATCACCATGTCGAAAGCGCGGCCATGCTCGATCACATCGTGGCGCTGGTGGAAGCGAAAGCGGCGGAGATCGACGCAGGGACTTCGACGGCCTTTGATCCGCATGCCCAAGAGCCAGCAGTGGCGGCGGAATAGTGCGACTGGTATTGCTTGCAGGGCTGGCGCTTGCGCTCGCCGGGTGCGCCACCTCAGGGCCACATGCGACAGCCGACGCCAAACATCATCCCACCTACCCTGAATCCACTCCCTTTACGGCCTCCGCCGCAGCGATGGCCGAAGTGGACGCAGCCCTCGCCCGCGCCGGGTCCGACGATACCCGCCTGCTGCTGGTGATGGGTGCCAACTGGTGCCACGATAGCCGCGCGCTCGCCGGTTGGCTGGATACGGAACGCTTCCAGAGCCTTATCGCCGAACATTTCGAACTGGTTTTCGTCGATGTCGGCGCGCCGCAAACCGGCGAGGGGCGCAATTTCGATGTGGCTCAGCGGTTCGGGCTGGAAGAACTCCCCGGCACTCCCAACCTCCTCGTGGTCACACCCGAGGGCGCATTGGTCAATCCTGACAGCGCCACCACCTGGCGCAACGCTGCCAGCCGCAGCGAAGAGGCGATCTACGCCGAACTGGTGGAGCTGGCGCACCGCCCGGGTTAAGGGGAAAACCCCTGCAAACGAAGCTTGGCTTGCTGCAATTGGCGGTTACGCTCTTTACCGGGGCTTAAGCCCCACTCGGTTACTCTCTTGCGCATGGATATCCGCATTCCCCTTGCCGCCGTGCTGGTCATCGGCGGCCTTGTCGGGCTGGCCATGCCGACGATCACCGCGAGCGAGGGATCGCCCGCGGCCGCAACCGACGGCAGCCAAGGCGAAGCAAGCGATAGCCTGGCGGTGCTGAGCGGCGCAGAAGCCCCCGATACCTGGGCTGAAGAAGTCACACTCGACCGCGAGGCAGACGGGCATTTCTACGCCGATGTCACCGTTGATGGCGTGCCTTCGCGGATGCTGGTCGATACCGGGGCAAGCGTGGTCGCGCTGACCGGGGACGATGCGGCGGCAATGGGGCTGAGCTGGGACCCGTCCGCCGTCGCCCCGGTGGCGCAGGGAGCCAGCGGCCCGGTCTACGGCGTCCATACCACGCTGGCGCGGGTGTCGGTCGGCAATTTCGAAGCGCAAGATGTCGATGCGATGATTATTCCTGAGGGGCTGGGCATCTCGCTGCTCGGCCAGTCATTCCTCTCTTCTGTGCGGCAGGTGCAGATCGAAGGCGATCGCATGGTGCTGGAAAACTAGGGGCGCAATGCCATGAACATGAGCAGCCTCCTCCCCCGCCGCTGGCGTAGCAAGCTGGATGCCAATCGCCATGCCGAAGCGATTGCGAGCATTCTGACCACCCCGCCTATCGTCCCCAAACAGGATGGGGTGGTGCTGTTCTCGATGATCGGAACAGCGGTGCTGCTGCCCTATCTGGTGGCGGTGAAGAGCCTGTGGCAGCACCTCCAGCGCGGGCGGGTGGCAATTCTCGACGATGGCACGCTGACCGCGCAGGACCGCGCGATCCTTGCGCACCATTGCGGCGATCCGCAGTTCTTTTCGCTCACGCAGGTTGATACCAGCGGATTTCCGCAAGGCGGCTGCTGGGAGCGGTTCCTGACCATTCTCGACCATCGTGGCGGCGAATACTGGATCCAGCTCGACAGCGATACTGTCACCCTCGGCCCGGTGCCCGAACTGGAGCAGGCGCTGGCGACCAACCGCAGCTTTACCCTGCTCGGGGGTGGCGATGCTGCCGGTCTGCCGCTGGACCTGCCCGCCTTTGCCGCTGCCGCCTATCCCGGCGGGCCACAGGACGGGCATATCCAGACACAGGTCGAAAGTCGTCTTGGCCAGGTGACAAAGCAGGGCTGGCGCTATGTGCGCGGTTGCGCGGGCTTTACAGGGTTTGCCGCTGGCGGGCCGGGGCGCAGCCTTGCCGCCGCCTTCCTGCACCAGATGGCCGCGCTGGTCGGCGAAGAGCAGATGGCCACCTGGGGCACCGAGCAGATCGCCAGCAATTTCCACGTGGCCAACGAGCCCAGCCCGGTACTGCTACCCTACGCGCGCTACCTCAATTACTGGAACGAGGACTGGGACACAGACGCGACCTTCGTCCATTTCGTCGGCACGCATCGGCATGATAACGGTGCCTATGTGTCCGCCAGCCTTGCGGCGATCGAGCGGTTACGCAGCTAGAAATAGATGTCGATGTAGTCGGTCAAGCCGTCACACCATTCAAATTCGCGCAGTCGCCAGTAGGCCCGGTTCTGAGTGATGCCGAAGTGCCATGGCTTGTCCTCGCTGCACCGGCGTCCGGCATCGGGCGCGTCCGCGATGGTGATTTCCCCTTCGAAGGTGAAATAATCCGCGCCGATCTCCGTGATAATGCCGTTGACGGTTACGCTGCCCATGCCTGCCTGCGCCTGCCGCGCGGAAAGGTGCCACAGGCCGTCTGCATCGATGGTGACATTGGCCACACCGCGATCTTCCCAGCTGATCCATTGCAGGGTCATCCCGCCATTCCCCAGCAACCGTTCCGCCATTGCCTGGTCGAGGATGCGGGTCGCCCCCTCGGCATTGCTTTGATCTACGGGCGGGGCCGCAGCTACGGTCAAATCGGATGGACGAGCCGACGCAGTGGAGCAGCCAGCGAGAGCCAGCGCCCCGGCGAGGATCGAGATCGCTTTCATTTCCCTGCAACGCATCGTTCATTTCTCCTGTTCCTGAGCAGAGGGGTAAATTCCGTATGGACTTTGTTCAACTGGCAGCGTGTAAACGGCGGCAATGAACCGCAGACAACTTCTCGCTTCCACCCTAGCTGCCGGGGCCGCGTTGACCCTGCCCGTCACGCCTTTTCGCGCAGGCCGCCCCCGATCCGCGCACCCGCCGCCTGCTCGATGTCGCCGCGCGCGAGGTCGCCCGCGCTGGCAATGCGCTTTGGCATACGGACGTGGTGGGAATCGCCGATTTCGGCCAGCATTCCAGCCTGCCGCGCTTCCATTTCGTCGATCTGCTGGCGGGCCGGGTGGATTCGGTGCTGGTGGCGCATGGCAGCGGCTCGGACCCTGAGCACGACGGCTGGCTGAACGGCTTTTCCAACCTGCATGACAGCTGGGCCACCAGCAAAGGCGCCTATATCAGCTGGGAATGGTACACTGGGCGTTACGGCACTTCGGTGCGGCTGGGCGGGCTCGATCCCGACAATTCCGAGGCCTTCCCGCGCGCCATCGTGATGCATGCGGCGAGCTATGCCACTCCCGATCATGTGTCGCGCTGGGGGCGGCTGGGCCGCTCGAACGGGTGCTTTGCGTTTGGGCCGGAAGTGTTCCCGCAGGCGCTGACCCGGCTGATGGGCGGGCGGTTGCTCTATGCCGATGCACTGGGGATCGGCGAGGATGGCGCGGACGTGGCGCGACCGGAACAGGCCAGTGTCGATTTCGAACGGTTCGCTGCCGACAACCGCGCGCGTTTCGCTACCGAAGAGGAACGCGGGGCGGAAGAACTGGCGCAGCTCTATGCCGAGGCCAATCCGGGGTTGGTGGCGCAGCGCGCCGAGTAAGGACAATCCTCCATACACCCAAACTCGCTCATGCTGAGGAAGGGCCGAAGACGAAGTCTGAGTCCTGTCTCAAAGCAACATTCCCAAACCCCGTCCTTCGAGACGGCTGGCTCAGCCTGTCGGCTTCGTAGCCTCCTCAGGATGAGCGGTTGGGTGATTTAGACGTTAAAGAATTCGCGCCCCACAATCACCCCACCACGCTGCGCGCATCCTCGACGATCTCGATCACTTCCTGATCACTTTCGCGCGCGCGATTGCCTACGCGCGGCGCATCGAGCGCGGCCAGCACTGGCGCGTCGCGATCATAGATGTCGTTGAAGGCGCGCAAATCGCCTTCGATATCCACGCCCATCGTGAAATAGGTGATGTAGACCGGCATTGTCCGTTCCACCGGCACGCGGGTGTAATCGCCGCTGGTGCTGATCTCCACCGCCTCATCGCGCGTCGCCCCGCCGCCGAGGATCGCCACCGTCATCGCCAGTTCCAGCGCCCGTTCCACGCGGATACAGCCGTGGCTGCGGGCGCGGTTCTCGGTGGCGAACAGATTGCGCGCTGGCGTATCGTGGAGGAAGATCGCGTGTTCATTGGGCATGTCGATCTTCATCACCCCCAGCGAATTGCCCGGCCCCGGCTGCTGCACCACGCTGATATAGCCGTTCGCGCCGCGGGTGGCGGTGTAGCCGTTCGCCCGCGCCCATGACGGATTGTTCAGCACCCGGTTGCCCAGCCCTTCACCGCGCACAATGCTTTGCGGCACCGTCCAGGTCGGGTTGAAAACCACGCCTTCCACGGTTTCGGCGAGCTGCGGGGTGGCGGTGCGGCCCGGCGCGCCGACAATGGTGCGATAGGTGCGGATGATCTGGTTGTTCACCGTCAGCCGCAGCTGGTATTCGGGCACATTGGTGATCAGATATTGCCCGCCCAGATCGCGCGCCAGCCAGCGCCAGCGATCCATGTTGGCGCGGATCAGGCGGCGGCGTGAGGCATTGCCCTGCGCCGTATCCGCCAGTGCCGCGCGCAGGGCGACATAATCGGGATGGGTGGGATTGAGCGAGGATAGCACGCGCGAAATCTCGCCGCTTTCCAGTGCGTCCGCCATCAGTTCGCGGGTGGGCAGCAGGTCGGCATCGGGATCGACCACAAACCACTGGCGGCGCGCTTCCATCGGGGTGCGCCCGTCGCGCAGGTCTTCAACCAGCCAGGTGAACACCCCGCTGGCACGATTGTTCAAGGCATCGCTTGGCCCACGCGCAATTTCCTCGCGCAGCAGTTCAGCGCGGTAATCAGCGGGATTGAGCCCTTCGCTGCCGATCCGGTCGACAAAATCCGCCAGCGCAGAGGCTGCATCCACAGACCACACCTGCACCGCAGGCTGGCGCGGGTCGGCTTGCGCGAATTCCTGCGCAAAGGTGCGCGGGTTCTGGGTGACAGGGGCGGCATCCTCCTGCCCGAGGACATCCTGCGCAAACACCGTCTGCGCCACACCGGGGGCAGTCAGGAGAGCAGTCGTGGCAAAAGCGCCGAAAAGGCCGACGAAACGCATCAGAATCGGATCCCTGTTAACCATAAGCATCGGCGGATAGTGCCGATTTCAATTCCCACTATCAAGCGCAGGCGCTTTCGCGCGCCTGAACCGCAAGCTGGGCGCAGTGTAAACCCGCGTGACGGGCAAGCCAAGGCTTCGTAGAGGGCGCGCGATGGATCATCCACAGCGCCTTCTCTTGCCCTTCCTCGCGGCGATTGCCGGGGTGGCGCTGCTGTCTTTGATGGATGCGTTGATGAAGGGCGCTTCGCTGGCGGCGGGGGTTTACACGGCATCGCTGCTGCGCTCGCTGATTGCAGCGGTGCTGGTGGCGCCAGTTTGGCTCGGCAGCGGCGCAGACTGGCCGAGCGAACCGGTGCTGAAATTGCACCTTGAACGCGGCGCGGTGTCCGCCGTGATGGCGCTGAGTTTCTTCTATGCACTGACCAAGCTGCCGCTGGCCGAAGCCATCGCCATCAGCTTCATCGCCCCGCTGCTGGCGTTGTATCTGGCGCATTTGCTGCTGGGGGAGAAAATCGCCCGCGCCGCCATCTGGGCTTCGCTGCTCGGCTTTGCCGGGACGCTGGTAATCGTTGGCGGGCGGCTGGGGCGCAGCGATTTTGACGAAGGGCACCGCCTGGGGGCTGGCCTCGCTGTTCGTCTCGGCGCTGCTTTACGCCTACAACTTCGTGCTGATCCGCAAGCAGTCACAAGTGGCGGGGCCGCTGGAAGTGGCGACCTTCCATTCGGGGGTGAGCGGGCTGGTGCAACTGTTTGCCGCACCCTTCTTGTTCGTCATGCCGCAGATGGAGGCGCTGGGGCTGATCGGCATGTCCGCACTGCTCACCGTGGCCGCCTCGATGATTATCGCCTGGGCCTATGCCCGCGCCGAGGCGCAGGTGCTGGTGCCGGTGGAGTATACTGGTTTCCTGTGGGCGGCGCTGTTCGGCTGGCTGTGGTTTGCCGAGCCAGTCACGCTGACAACGCTGCTGGGCGTGGGGGTGATCGTCGTCGCCTGCTGGATCGCGACGCCGAGGCGGCGGATTGAGCCCGGATCGCTGAACTAATCGGCAGCTTGATCGGATCAGCACTTCGTCTTCCGGCTCCTCGTCAAACCAGTCGGCGCTCTGCCACACCAGCCCCGCCGCCGCGCCAAGAAACGCCGCCAGCACCAGCGCGGTGAGCATCGCCAGCACATTGAGTGGGGGGCGGGCGCGGGTTGGTTTTCCGAGTATCATTACCTATCTTTCCATTGCACTACTGAACAACAAAATTACCCCACCGGCCTATATCGGCCCCGCCCCTTGACGCGCCAGCGCCAATCGCGCACTTCGCGGCCAAATCCGGCCTCTCCCTCGCACCTGATGGGCCGATTCCGCAACGCTTTTTGAGGAAATCCTGTCCATGACCCAGGTCGGCGCCAACTCGCTCGGAACCCGCACAACGCTCGATGTGAACGGCACGAGCTATGCCTATTACTCGCTGGCCGCCGCTGCCGAGAAGTTCGGTGACATCAGCCGCCTGCCGCATTCGCTGAAAGTGCTGCTGGAAAACATGCTGCGGTTCGAGGACAATGGCTTCACCGTGGGCGAAGAGCCACGTCCGCGCGATCATCGACTGGCAGGCCAATCCCGACCACCGGCGAGGAAATCCAGTACCGCCCCGCGCGCGTGCTGTTGCAGGATTTCACCGGCGTGCCCTGCGTGGTCGACCTTGCCGCCATGCGCGATGCCATCGGCAAGCTGGGCGGCGATACCGCCAAGATCAATCCGCTGGTGCCGGTCAACCTGGTGATCGACCATTCGGTGATGGTGGACGAATTCGGCCACCCCAAGGCGTTCGAAAACAACATGGCGCTGGAATACGAGCGCAATGCCGAGCGCTACGACTTCCTCAAATGGGGCGCGTCGAGCCTGCAGAATTTCTACGCCGTGCCGCCGGGCACCGGCATCTGCCATCAGGTCAACCTGGAAAACATCGCCCGCACCGTCTGGTCGAGCGTCGACCAGCACGGCGAACTGGTCGCCTATCCCGACACCTGCGTCGGCACCGACAGCCACACCACCATGATCAACGGCCTCGGCGTGCTCGGCTGGGGCGTGGGCGGGATCGAAGCCGAGGCAGCGATGCTCGGCCAGCCGGTCTCGATGCTGATCCCCGAAGTGGTCGGCTTCCGGCTCGACGGCGCGATGGGCGAAGGCGTGACCGCCACCGATCTGGTGCTGACCTGCGTGCAGATGCTGCGCGCGCACGGCGTGGTCGGGCGGTTCGTGGAATTCTACGGCCCCGGCGTCGCCAACCTGTCGCTCGCTGACCGCGCCACCATCGCCAATATGGCGCCCGAATATGGCGCGACCTGCGGCTTCTTCGGCATTGACGACAAGACGCTCGAATACCTGCGCCTCACCGGTCGCCCGGAAGAAACCATCGCGCTGGTGGAAGCCTATGCCAAGGCGCAGGGCATGTGGTTCTCGCCCGCAGACGAGCCGGTGTTCTCCAGCACGCTTGCGCTCGACATGGCGCAGCGTCGTCCCCAGCCTCGCCGGGCCGAAGCGCCCGCAGGACCGGGTGGCGCTGCCGCAGGTGGCCGAACTGTTCAATTCCGAACTGACCTCGGTCCTACGGCAAGAGCGCCGCCGCGCGCGTGCCGGTGGAAGGCGCCAACCACGATGTCGGCGATGGCGACGTGGTGATCGCCGCCATCACCAGCTGCACCAACACCTCCAACCCCGACGTGCTGATCGCCGCCGGACTGGTGGCGAAGAAGGCCAACGAGAAGGGCCTCAAGCCCAAGCCGTGGGTCAAGACCAGCCTTGCCCCGGGATCGCAGGTGGTCACCGATTATCTCGGTCAAGGCCGGGCTGCAGAGCGCATCTCGACGCGCATCGGCTTCGATCTGGTCGGCTATGGCTGCACCACCTGCATCGGCAATTCCGGCCCACTGGCTGCGCCGATCAGCGCAGGCGATCAACGGCAACGATATCGTCGCCGCCTCGTGCTTTCGGGCAACCGCAATTTCGAAGGCCGGGTATCCCCGATGTGCGCGCCAATTTCCTCGCCAGCCCGCCGCTGGTGGTCGCCTATGCGCTGAAGGGCACGGTCACGCAGGACATCACCACCACGCCGATCGGGCAGGACCAGCAGGGCAACGACGTGATGCTGCGCCGATCTCTGGCCGAGCAATCTGGAAATCGCCGAAAACTGCGCGCCGCCAATATCGACCGCGTCGATGTTCGAAGCGCGCTATGCCGATGTCTACAAGGGCGACGACCACTGGCAGGCGATCAGCGTGGAAGCGAGCGACACCTACAACTGGAACCCCGCCAGCACCTATGTCGCCAACCCGCCCTATTTCGAAGGCATGGGCATGGAGCCCGACGCCGGTTGAGGATATCGTCGAACGCCAAGCCGCTGGCGATCCTGGGCGACAGCGTCACCACCGATCACATCAGCCCGGCCGGATCGATCAAGGAAGATCAGCCCGCCGGCGCCTACCTGCTCGGCCATCAGGTGCCCAAGCGCGACTTCAATTCCTACGGCTCGCGGCGCGGCAACCACGAAGTGATGATGCGCGGCACCTTCGCCAATATCCGCATCAAGAACGAAATGGTGCCGGGGATCGAAGGCGGCATCACCGCCTATCAGGGCGAGACGATGCCGATCTACGATGCGGCGATGCAGCACAAGGCCGACGGCACGCCGCTGGTGGTGATCGGCGGCAAGGAATACGGCACCGGCTCCAGCCGCGACTGGGCCGCCAAAGGCACCGTGCTGCTCGGCGTGCGGCGGTGATCGTGGAAAGCTTCGAGCGCATCCACCGTTCGAACCTGATCGGCATGGGCGTGCTGCCCTTGCAGTTCCGCGATGGCGAGAGCCGCCAGACGCTGGGCCTGACGGGCGATTGCAGCTTCACCGTCAGCGGGCTTGATGCGCTGGTGCCGCAGCAGGATGTCGAGGTTGCCGTGACCCGCGCAGATGGCACCGACCTTCACCTTCACCGCGCAGTGCCGGATCGATACCGCGAACGAGATGGAGTATTACCGCAACGGCGGGCATCCTGCATTACGTGCTGCGGAAGCTGGCGGTTTGAGGGTTGGCCGCCAGGAGGTTCTCACTTAACTTTTTGACCGGCTCTATGGCCGCCCGGTGGTCAGAAACGATCTGCGCGGCGAACTCGTCGAGCAAATCGTCGGCATGGCGCTTGCCCCGGAATGGCAATTGACCGGGGGTGATTGGGCTGCCTACGATTTGAAAAACTCTGAAACGGGCAAGACCATTCAGGTTAAGCAGTCTGCCGTCGAGCAAACGTGGGCGGCAGGCAAGGCAGGTCGCGCTTCACCGCGTTTTTCAATTGCGCCCAAGACAGGTCGATACGAGGGAGAAGTCTGGATTGCCGCTGAAGGGCGACAAGCCGATATTTACATCTTTGCTTGGCACGAAACGTCTGGCGCCGTTTGCGACCATGCCGACCCGCAGCAGTGGAAATTTTATGTCGTTCGAGAGTCCGAGCTTCCGGCCCAGAAATCTATTGGCCTTGCGCGAATTGAATTGCTGACGAAGGCCATCTGCTTTTCTGATTTGAAAGAGCGAGTTAAATCGGTGATTTTCCCACCGCTCGGCGAATAAGGGTTTGCGCCCAAATTGGGAACATGCTATACGCCAACTATGCGGATCATCGCACGTCGCACCCTGCGTGAGTTCATTGCCGCGCGGGCAGGCCATAAGGATCAGCCCGCGTTCAAGGCTGCGCTCTACGCTTGGTTCGCTGAAGTGAGCAAAGCAGACTGGGCCAGCACGGCGGATGTGAAGCGGCTTTACGCCACGGCGAGTATCGTCAGTGCCGACCGGATTGTGTTCAATATCAAGGGCAATGACTACCGACTGGTGGTGGCGGTGGATTTCGAGAAAGCCATCGTTTGGATCAAGTGGATCGGCACCCACAAGGATTATGATCGCATCGAGGTGAAAGAGGTGAAACATGGCATCTGAAATGAAGCCGATCCGCACCGAGGCGGATTATGACCGAGCGCTGGATGAAGTCGCGGCCCTCTGGGGTGCGGCGGCGGGCCGCCCGAAGGCGACCGGCTCGACGTGCTGGCGACGCTCATCAATGTCTATGAGGCCAGGCACCATGCGATGGACCCGCCCGATCCGCTTGAAGCGATTCTGTTTCGAATGGAGCAGCAAGGCATGACGCGAAAGGACCTCGAGGACATTATCGGCAGTCGCACCCGCATCGCCGAAGTGCTGAACCGCAAGCGCAGCCTCTCGATTGGCATGATCCGCCGCTTGCATGACCGGCTCGGTATTTCGCAGAGATTCTGATCCAGCCATCACGCAAGATTGGCGGCCTGATCGATCCGTTCAGCGCCGATTTCAGCAGGCGGAGTGCAGTCCGGTTCCCGAATACGAGAAGGAGACCGACCATGCCCCGCCTGCTGCTCACCGCACTCGCCCTCACCTTCGCCATCCCAGCAGCGGCGCAAGATGCCAAGCCCGCCAATCCGCAGATCGATTACGGCGGCTTCCTTGCGCTCGTAATCGAACTCGAACCCGTGCGGGAGGCGCACCGGCTGCCGTGGCAGGACTTCGCCACGCAGGCACGGGCCGAAGGGGCGCTGCTGCTCGATGCGCGTTCGGCCAGCGCCTTTGCTCAGGGTCACATTCGCGGCGCGGTGAACTTGCCGTTCAGCGACTTTACCGACGAGGCCTTGCGGGCAGTGATCGGGGACAATCCGGATCGCCCGATCTATATCTATTGCAACAACAATTTCTCGGACGATGCGCCCCCGGTGGTGACCAAGCGGGTGAACCTGGCGCTCAACATTCCCACCTTCATCAATCTGCACGGATACGGCTATACCAACGTCTGGGAATTGGCCGACGTGGTCAGTTTCGAAGCACTGGAAAGCGACTGGGTGCGCGGCGGGTGAGGCACTGATACGAGAAAGGACGACCCGCGAGGACCGCCCTTTCCCGTGGTAACCGCAGCTGCGGGCTACGCGGCCACGGTGTCCTGTCGGTCCTGACCTTTCGCGCGGCGGCGGCGCAGGAACACTGCGCCCGCGCCCGCGCCGAACAGCAGCAGCATGCCCGGAGCCGGAACCGGTGTGCCCGAAGTGGTGCCGCTGGTGCCCGATGTGCCGCTGGTTCCCGACGTTCCGCTGGTGCCCGAAGTGGTCACGTCGCCCGACGTCGAGGTCGAAGTACTGGTCGAAGTCGAGGTCGAGCTGTTCGTGGTGCTGGTAATATCGCCCGACGTCGAAGTGCTCGTGGAACTTGTGATATCGCCAGAGGTCGACGTGCTGGTCGAACTGGTAACGTCGCCCGAAGTCGAGGTCGAACTTGTGACATTGCCCGAAGTCGAGCTGGTCACATCGCCTGAGGTCGAGCTGGTGACATCGCCCGATGTCGACGAAGTCGAAGTAACCGTGCCCGACGAAGTCGTGGTCGTGCTGGTCAGGCCGCCGGTCGAAGTCGAACTGGTGCTGCTGATCGTGCCCGTCGAACTGCTGACATCGCCCGAAGTGGAAGTCGAGCCGCCCGAAGTCGAGGTGGACGTAGAGCCGCCCGAAGTGGAGGTCGAACCGCCCGAGGTCGAAGTCGAGGAGCCGGTTGAGCTGTTGTCGATGTCGATGATGATGTCGCCGCTCGAACCATTGCTGCCGCCGCCGGTCGTGGTGGTCGTGGTGCTCATGTCGACCACCGCGCTGGCACTGCCGCCACCGCCGCCGCCGCCAAATCCGCCGCCGAAGAAGCCGCCACCGAAACCGCCGCCAAAACCGCCAGAACCGCCGACAATCACCGACTGGCCACCGCCGCCGCCGCGCACTGGCGCGCTGGGAAGCGCCGGCAGAGCCAATGGCACGCCCGCCAGCTCGTACTCTTCCGCTTCCTCGCAGCATTCGCGCTCGATGGTGCGGCGCATCCGGCGCTGTTCGCGCTCACGATGCGGAATTTCGCGATAGGCGATCGGGCCATCGGTCTTGATGTCGATCAGTTCGCCACCACTGCCCGCCTCCTGATCGTCCGACTTGTAGCGGGTGACCGAGGTCTGCGGTTCGGCGGTGTGCACCGCGCCCCCGCCGATGATCGCCCCGCCAGCAGCAGCGACGCTCAGTTTCGCAATGGCCATACGTACCGACATGCGTAATCTCTCTTTGTCTGGCGGAAGAGGCCTGCAGCACCCTCAGTGGTGCCGACGGCTTTTCCCGGTTCCTGCCAAAGAGACCCGCAAAACCTTTCCCGGCAATGGCATTAACCATGATTTCGGCAGGTCGAGTGACAGAAAAATCGCGGTTTTCCGGGCCGCTGCGGCCGGTCTGTCCCACAATGGAACCGAAACGCGCGGTGGCATGAAGCATTTGTAAACGCGAAACTCTATTTCCCGCTCCTCGAACAACCCACCCTGGGGGGCCTGCGGGGCCGCCATTCCAAGGTGATTCCATCCGCCATCGTTGAGGCAGCGCCCGCGCGCGGTGCGGGCCAGCAGGCCGAGCTGGATCAGGTAGGGCTCGATCACTTCCTCCACCGTATCGCGCGGTTCGGCGAGCCCGGCGGCGAGCGTTTCCACCCCCACCGGCCCGCCCTTGTAGGTGGTGGCGATCATGGTGAGATAGCGCCGGTCCATCGCATCGAGGCCGAGCGAATCGATTTCCAGCCGGGTCAGCGCCTCGTCAGCAATCGCGGCAGTCACCGCCCCCGCGCCGCGCACCTGGGCAAAGTCGCGCACCCGCCGCAGCAGCCGCCCGGCCACGCGCGGCGTACCGCGCGAACGCCGCGCGATCTCGCGCGCGCCGGTCAGGATCGAGCGGCATCCCCAGCAGCCGCGCCGCGCGCGTCACCACTTCGGTCAGTTCGTCCTCGGTATAGAACACCAGCCGCACCGGAATGCCGAAGCGATCGCGCAAGGGCGTGGTCAGCAGCCCCTGCCGGGTGGTCGCGCCGACCAGTGTGAACGGCGGCAGGTCGATCCGCACGCGTCGCGCCGATGGCCCTTCGCCGATGATGATATCGAGCGCGCGGTCCTCCATCGCCGGATAGAGGATTTCCTCGACCACCGGATTGAGCCGGTGGATCTCGTCGATGAACAGCACGTCGTTGGGTTCGAGATTGGTCAGCAGCGCGGCGAGATCGCCCGCCTTGGCGATCACCGGGCCGGAGGTGGCGCGGAACCCCACGCCGAGTTCGCGCGCGACGATCTGCGCCAGCGTGGTCTTGCCGAGGCCGGGCGGGCCGAAGAACAGCACATGATCCATCGCCTCCCCCCGCCCGCGCGCGGCCTCGATGAACACCGCGCAGATTGTCCTTCGCCGCGGCCTGGCCGACGAATTCGGCAGCGTTTTCGGACGCAACGCGGCGTCCGGGTCTTCCGGCTGGCGCGCGGAGGAGGTGGAGTCAGGCTTGGTCGGTCACAATGACGCCCCTTCGCGCGGAGCACTTTGGCTGATGAAAGTGCCGCGCGAAGGGCATTGGCCAACCTTGCCTGGAAGGTTTCGATCTATGCCGAGGCATAAGCGGACAATTGCGCAATCGTCGTTGCGCACTTTCTCGGGCTGAGGCCCAGATCAGTAACAGCTGATTCATCAAAGCGAGATCGATATGCCACAGCTCTTGCTCAAAAGCCTCTTAAGGGATTTCGCACCGGACGCTTGATAGCGCTGGCCAGTCCGACTTCTTCAACGACATACAGGTCCTGACCAATATCGCGGATCGTATTCGCGAGCAAATGGTGCCAGGATGCTGAGCACCGCAATCGCCTCGTCACCACATCTGCATCGTAGGAGCGAAGCGACTTGATCTCAGCGATCACCGACACACGTGCAACACGAAGAACCGTCCTCGAACTCGTAACAGCCGGGCCTCATGCCTCATAGTCGCGACAGAGCCTAGCGGCTTAGCCTTCTTGCGACGTTAGGAATTTGATCAGGCCATCACCCCGCCGCCCTCTTCAATGCCACCCGCATCAAGCTCGCCTCGCCCGCGCCCTCGCCCAGTTCCGCCATCGCCGCCGCCACCGCCTGCGCCGCAACGCCCGGCTTGAACCCCAGGTTCTGCAAGGCCGCTCACCGCATCCGCGCTCGCCCCGCCTGCTGGCCACACCGCACCGCCGCCAAAGCCACCGCCAGCCGCCCGACCCGGCATCGCCCCCGCCTTGTCCTTCAATTCGTTGACGATCCGCCCCGCCAGCTTCGGCCCCACGCCCTGCGCCCGCGCCACGCTCGCCGCATCGCCGCGGCCGCAGGCGTCGCGCAGTTCGCCGGGGGTCAGTGCAGACAGGATCGCCAGCGCCACCTTGCTGCCCACCCCCTGCACCCCGGTCAGCAGGCGGAACCAGTCGCGCTCCCCGCTTCGGCAAAGCCCAGCAGGCGCATGTCATTCTCGCTCACCTGCAATTCGGTGTGGATCGTGCAGCGCCCCCCCGCCCGCCCAGCGCGTGCAGCGTCCGGGCCGAGCAATGCACCAGATAGCCCACCCCGCCGACATCGATCACCGCCCAGTCCGCGCCGGTTTCGTCCAGCATGCCTGTCAGTTTTGCGATCATGCTTTGTTCTTGCCGTAGTCTGGGCGGAAAGGCCAGTGGGAAATTGGTTTCGCGCGGAGGCGCAGAGGAAATGAGGCGCGGAATTTATCAGCGCGTAAGACGCGAAGGCGCTAAGATGTTGCACGTTCGGCGAAGCCGAACATGAAGAATTTGCATTCGGCATGGGGCAGACGTTGGATGATTTGAGGCGGCTTCGCCGCAGGCCCTACTTCTTTGCGCCTTCGCGCCTTCGCGTGAAACAAACCAGCCGGACGCCAGCCGTATGGACAGACGCCGCAATCTTGCGCCAATCCCCGCCGCCATGAGCTGGAACACATTCGGACGCGTCTTTCGCTTCACCACCTGGGGCGAAAGCCACGGCCCGGCGCTGGGCGCGGTGGTGGATGGGTGCCCGCCGGGGATCGCGCTGTCCGAGGCGGATATCCAGCCGTTCCTCGATGCGCGCACGCCCCGGCACAGCGAAATTCACCACCCAGCGGCAGGAGGCGGACCAGGTGCGCATCCTCTCCGGCGTGTTCGAAGGCCGGACCACCGGCACCCCGATCAGCCTGATGATCGAGAACACCGATCAGCGCAGCAAGGACTATGGCGAAATCGCCCAGGCCTATCGCCCCGGCCATGCCGACTACGCCTATGACGCCAAATACGGCCTCGCGACTATCGCGGCGGCGGGCGCTCCAGCGCGCGCGAGACGGCGGCGCGGGTGGCGGCGGGCGCGGTGGCGCGGCTGGTGATCCCGGAAGTGACGATCACCGGCTGGGTCGAGGCGATCGGCGGGCGACGCCATCGATCATGCCCATTTCGACGCCGGCGAAATCCGCAACAATCCGTTCTTCTGCCCCGATCCCGCAGCCGTGCCGCGCTGGGAAGCGCTGGTGGACGAAGCGCGGCTGGCGGGCTCCTCGCTCGGCGCGACGGTCGCCTGCATGGCAGAGGGCGTCCCCGCCGGCTGGGGCGCGCCGATCTATGCCAAGCTCGATAGCGAACTGGCCGCCGCGATGATGAGCATCAACGCGGTGAAGGGCGTGGAAATCGGCGACGGTTTCGCCGCCGCGCTCAGTACGGGCGAAGGCAATGCCGATCCGATGCGCCCCGGCGCTGGCGGCGGCGCGCAATTCGCCGCCAATCACGCAGGCGGGATCGCGGGCGGGATTTCGACCGGCCAGCCGGTGACGATGCGGGTGGCGTTCAAGCCGACCAGCTCGATCCTCACCCCGGTCGAAACGATCAACAGCGCCGGCGAAGCGACCGAAATCCGCACCAAGGGCCGCCACGATCCCTGCGTCGGCATTCGCGGCGTGCCGGTGGTCGAAGCGATGATGGCGCTGGTGCTGGCCGACCAGAAGCTGCTCCACCGGGCGCAGTGCGGGTGATCGCTCAGCGGTAATGCACGAGACTGAGGATAGCCCTCGCCAGCTCGTCAAACGCCGCCGACCCCACCACCGCTTCATGCACCGCGCCCTGCACGAAAATCCACCCCGCCCCCAGCATCGACCACTTGCCCACGCGCCCGGTCGCACGCCGTTCCTGCACCAGCAGCGCCAAGGCCATGCTCCACAGCGTGAGGTAGAGCCAGAAGGTCGGCACCGGATCGTCCAGCCCCAGCATATTGGCCCAGAAGCGGTTCACTCCTGGCGGCAGCACCGGCAGCATGGCGAACATGACCATGCGCTTGTGCACCTGCGGGTTGCGCTGGCGGTTGCGGATTGCGACGGTGAACATCCAGCAGAATGCGACCACGGCGAGCAGGCCGAGAAACAGCCCGTCGGTACCCGGACCGCGTCCGAGGTCCATCCCTCGCCGCGCAGCAATCAGCTGCATGATCAGGCCGAGGATCATGATCGCTGCGGCATGGGCGATGCCCCACGTCCCCAGGCTGCGGTGCAGCTTCAGATTGCCCGCGCTTACCAGCCCGGTCTGCGCCAGCAGCAACAGCATCCAGCTGACGAACACCAGGCCGTGCAAGTGCACGATCGGCGGCGCGGGCGGGAAGTCACCGCGCAGCGCGGGCAGTGCGGAATGCATGCCGAACCCACCGAAGACGAACAGGCACATCACCAGCGCCAGCCAGAAGAAGAACGACGGCTCGAAGCGGCGGACGCGCGGCTCCGGCGTGGCGGTGGCAGGTGTGCTCATGTCGGGTCCCCTCCCCCGGAACTTACAATGCCCGCAGGCCTTGTCCACATCCACCGAGCGCAATCGCGCTAATCGCTCCACTCAATCAAACAATGCCAACTAATCGATTGGACTAATCAGCCACCAATCGCCATCTTCCTGTCATCGAATTGCGCGAGGCTCGCCTGAGTTGTCGCATTACCACTCGAGAGGAGATTTCATCATGGACGCCAAGACAGGTTCAATCACGGGCGGTTGCCCCTTCAATGCGGACGCCGGAACGCGCGGGCTGTTCGGCCGCACCAATCGCGACTGGTGGCCCGATGCGCTCGACCTGCAGATCCTGACGCAGCAGGGCAAGACCGCCGATCCGATGGGCGAGGACTTCGACTATGCCGAAGCCTTCAACGCCATCGATTACACCGCGCTCAAGGCCGACCTGACCGCGCTGATGACCGACAGCCAGCCCTGGTGGCCGGCCGATTACGGGCATTACGGCCCGTTCTTCATCCGCATGGCCTGGCACGCGGCGGGCACCTATCGCACCGGTGACGGGCGCGGCGGTTCGTCGAGCGGGCAGCAGCGGTTCGCGCCGCTCAACTCGTGGCCGGATAACGGCAACCTGGACAAGGCGCGCCGCCTGCTGTGGCCGATCAAGCAGAAGTACGGCAAGCACGTCAGCTGGGCCGATCTGTTCATCCTGACCGGCAATGTCGCCATCGAAAGCATGGGCGGCCCGGTGTTCGGCTTCGGCGGCGGCCGTGCGGACGTGTATCGAGCCGGAGACGGTCTACTGGGGCACCGAGGAACTGTGGGTCAACGAAGGCTCCCCCACCCGCATCGTGCCCGAGGAAGGCAAGTCGATCGACGGCCCGCTCGCGGCGATCCAGATGGGGCTGATCTACGTCAACCCCGAAGGCCCCGGCGGCAATCCCGATCCGTTGCAATCGGCGCGCGATATCCGCGAAACCTTCGCCCGGATGGCGATGAACGACGAGGAAACCGTGGCGCTGGTCGCGGGCGGTCACGCCTTCGGCAAGGCGCACGGTGCGGCACCTGCGGACAGCTTCAGCGGCAGCTCCCGGAATCGCGAAGCACTCGCGCTGCAGGGCTTCGGCTGGCTGACCGACAAGAACGAAATCGGCGTGGGCCATATCACCACCTCGGGCATCGAAGGCGCGTGGACCAACACCCCGACGCAGTGGACCGGGAACTACTTCCGCCTGCTGCTCGGCTATGATTACGAACTGGTCCATTCGCCCGCCGGGGCGCAGCAGTGGCAGCCGGTCAACCAGCGCGAAGAGGACATGGCGCCCGATGCTCGCGATCCTTCGAAGAAGGTTCCGACCATGATGACCACGGCCGACATGGCGCTGAAGATGGACCCGGCGTATCGCCAGATTTCCGAACGCTTCCGTGACGATCAGGCGGCGCTGGACGATGCCTTCGCCCGCGCGTGGTTCAAGCTGTGCCACCGCGACATGGGCCCCAAGGTGCGGTACCTCGGCCCGGAAGTGCCCGCCGAAACGCTGATCTGGCAGGATCCGGTTCCGGCTGGAACCACGCCTGCTGATGCCGATGTCGCGGCGTTCAAGTCGGCAGTGCTGGCGAGCGGGCTGGCGCGTGGCCGAACTGGTCAAGGCGGCCTGGGCTTCGGCCTCGACCTACCGCAATTCGGACCATCGCGGCGGCGCCAACGGCGCCCGCGTGCGGCTGGCTCCGCAGAAGGACTGGGCGGTCAACGATCCGGCGGAACTGGCGGGCGTGCTCGCCAAGCTGGATAGCCTGCGCGGCAACCTCTCGATGGCCGATGCCATTGTGCTGGCTGGCGCGGCGGCGATCGAGAAGGCGGCTTCGGATGGCGGCCATGCGGTGGCAGTCAATGTCTCGACCGGTCGCGGCGACGCCAGTGATGCGGACACCGATGCCGACAGCTTCGATGCGCTTGAGCCTTTCGCTGATGGGTTCCGCAATTACCTGCGCACCAAGGCGTCGGTGAAGACCGAGGACATGCTGGTCGACAAGGCGAACCTGCTCGGCCTCTCGATCCCCGAGATGGCGGCGCTGGTCGGCGGAATGCGGGCGCTGGGTGCGGTGCACGGCAACACCGGCCACGGTGTGCTGACGGACCGTCCGGGCACGTTGTCGAATGATTTCTTCGTCAACCTGCTCGATATGGGCAATGAATGGTCGGTGGTTGATGACAGTGGCGATGAGGAATTCGTCGGCCGTGATCGCGCAACCGGTGCAGAAAAGTTCCGTGCCACCCGCACCGATCTGGTGTTCGGTTCCAACTCGCAGCTGCGGGCGATTGCTGAAACCTTTGCCGAAAGTGGTGGGGAAAAGCGGATGATCGATACTTTCCTCCGCGCCTGGACCAAGGTAATGGATGCAGATCAATTCGACCTTACCTGCGCTGGCTATCACGCGTAGGATCAGGTCCAAGAGCCAAAACCCGGAGAGCTTGCCCCCCAAGTAACTTCGGGTCGCTGGAAGGCCCCCGCCAGTTCGCTGGCGGGGGCCTTTTCGCTTTCAGATACGATTTTCAGAACCAGCCAGCATCCTTCAACGGCTGGAGATTGGCGCGGCTGACCGGGGCTTCAAGCCCGTTGTCCAGCACCAGCCGCACATTGCGCCCGTCGCGCTTGACGTCTGCCACTGCGCCGCGCGCCACCCACCAGCTGCGGTGGACCTGTTCGCCCGCGATCTCGTCGAGCTCCGCCACCGCATCGCGCATCCGCAACAGCACCAGTTCGCTTCCCAGCGCGGTATGCGCGCGGACGTAATGATCCTCCATTTCCAGCGCCAGCAGATCGGTGCCGAGATGCGCGGGGAGCCGGTCAAGGAAGCGAGGTGGAACTGCCCGCGTTGTGGTTACAGGATGAGTCGTCGTCTCTATTCCCATCGGCTCGACCTCAGCGCGCCGAAGCAAGGTGGTCAGCACGGTGACAATGGCCCCGATCAGCGCGACCGAAAAATAATGGGTTAGAGCTGTGGTCAGATCGGGCACCGGGGCTGCATCGGGCAAACTGGGCAGCACCCACACCGCCACTGACATCGGCAGCGAAGCGAGTAGGACCCCGGCAATGCGCAGCCCCCAGGCGGGCAATTGCAGCACTGGTGAAAGCCGCCGTGCCAGCGCATCGATCGGCGCATAGACGGCATAGCCGAGCCAGATAACCCCCGGCCAGAAGATCAGCCGCAGCGCGAGTGGCGCCGCAAAGGTTCCAAACGGGCCGACCAGCGCCAATACGACGCCAATCGCACTCATAATCGCCAGATCGATCAGGATTCGCCGAGCGAGCGGCCTTGCCAGAGTATTAGGACTGTCCGCCATTCTGCCCGAAACTAGCGCCCATTCGCGCTTCGTAAAGTGGCAGTGCCCCGGAAATCCGCGCATTTCGCGAACTCTTGCTCCCGCTGGCGAAGTGGGCGTTGCGGGCGAATGGGGCGCGGGCAGAAGGGTCTCAAGAACCCAAACGGAGACCTGCAATGACCAGCCTTGCCCTTCCCTTCACCACCCGTCGCACCAATCCGACCGGAAATTTCGATATCGGACCGGTTGCCCGCACCGCAATCAGCCTTGCCTGTTTCACCATGTGCTTCGTCGTCATCGTCGCACTTGGCCGGGCGGCGCTGGGACTGGTGGACGGGCTGGAGGCCTACGCCAAGCTGCCGATCATCATTCATGTCGCCACCGTGCTCCCTGCGATCCCGCTTGGCGGCTATCTGCTGCTGGCGCGCAAGGGCACGGCGCTGCACAAGCGGCTGGGCAAGCTGTGGCTGGTGCTGATGCTGGTGACCGCGACCAGCGCGATCTTCATCCAGTCCAACGGCAGTTTCAGCTTCCTGCATCTGTTCATCCCGCTGACCTTCCACGCCGCATGGAAAACCGTTGCCACCGCGCGCCGGGGGGATATCGCCGGGCACAAGAAGCATCTGGTGCTGACATACCTCACCGCGCTGATGATCCCCGGAATTTTCGCCTTCGCCCTGCCAGGTCGGCTGATGAACGTGATGCTGTTTGGCTAAGCGCGCTTCCACACCGGAAAGTCAATTGCGCCATTGCCACCTTGCCAGTGTACCAGTGCTCTTCAGTCGTTGTGCAGGCGCCCGTAATGTTGACTACGTTAGCAGCCAGGTGTTCGCAAAGATCCAGCAAAGTGAGAACTCATGATTTCCTCCTCGATCCGCTCACTAGCATTGGGATTGATCCTCGCACTCGCCGCTCCGGCGCAAGCTGTTGAGGTTGATAGTCAATCGGAAGTAGAGCAGGCAGAGCCCGACATCGAATTACGTTACGTCGGTTCGCGCTTGTATGATGTGCTTTACTGGAAGATCGACGCCAATGGCAGGGGCGAAGTGTCCGCTCCGCCGTCGGTCGGCTACACGACGGACATGGAGCACGGCAGCGATTTTCGCTATTTCTTCCAGGGGGGCGTGCACACCTTCAACATCGGTCGAAATGGCTACGAGGAACTGCGCGCGCTGTTGACGGAGGTACTGGATGGCACTGTTGACCAGACCACTTTGCATGAAACCGCTTCCGGTGATGTTGTCGCGATTTGCCCCGAAGCGCGAACCCTAGATACCGCTTCGATGCAATTGCGCTGGAGCGGGGCATCGGAGGGGGCATTCATCATGCCCAATGCCTGCCTTTCTGCGGAGGGGCGCGAACTTTCGGACCGGATAACCGCATCGTGGCGGGTGCTGGGGCGGCACATGTTGCACAGCGGGCAGGATGGCGTTGTCGAAGATCAACCGCCACCGCTCTCGGTGCCTGCACCGCTGCAGCCGGCGGTTCCCCTTGCGCTTGACTATCACCAGCGCAATGTCTGGACCGGATGGGAACTGCGCTGGCACATCGAGGCTGACGGACAGGGCTGGCTCGATTTGTCAGAAGGGGAGCATCTGCAATATGCCGATCCTTCCTCTCCCGTGCCGTGGACGGTTTACATCACCGCAGGACAACACGAGTTCGATATCGGTCCCGATGGCTATGCAGACATCCGCACGGCGCTTGAACCCTATATATCCGGGCCGCAACGCGAGGCTGACTGTGATGGAATGTCGGATCAACCCTTGGTCACGCTTACCTGGGCCAACCCGGCGCGCGCGATCAGCGGGCAGACTAACACCGATCTTGGATGCCAGGAATTCGCAATGCGGGCAGGCACAGCAGAACGGACGATTCTGTCTGCCTTTGTGGAGAGCAGGTCAGGGGAATAGTCCCGGTCGCGCGCGGCCCTTCTTTACATTCCCGAACCTAAGGCACCCCTCTCGCGGTCTGCGGCGGCTATAACGAGCAGCAGGACCATCAGCGCAACGCTGTATTCGCTTCCCCCAGTCCCGTGCTCACCCACGAACCAGCCCAGTGGCCAATGGATCAGGACAATCCCAGTGGCGGCAATGGCAAACAGCGGAATGACCGCAAGGCGCACATAGCGACCCAGTATGAGCATGGTTCCGCAGATGATCTCTGCAAGCGTGATTAGCCAAACCACCGCGATTGCGAAGGGAAAACCAAGCGTTTCCATAAAGGCGGCAAATTGCGGGATCGTGCCCAGGACAATGCGGGTGACAGCATGCGCCATGAAGAAAATGGCCGTGGCAATGCGGGCAATGCCAATAGCGGCGCGCAGGCTGAGCCAGGGAAACCGATGCAGCAATTGACTCACGGATGGATTCCTTCGGCGGGCGACACGCCAACCAGCAGGCGAGCATCACCGGCTCTGCTGTGCACAAGAACCCTGACATCAACGTCCTCTGTCAGAAGGCGATCCTCCAGATCTTCGGGAATGGACAGGATTGCATCACCAAGCTGCACCCGCCTTGATGCGGTTGCAAAATAGGAGTCCTCAGAGGAACGAGTGTCTGGCGTGCTGCCAGATGGATCGGGAGGCGGCTGGTGGAGATTCTCGCGATCGCGACGCAGGATTGCCAGCGTTTCGACAAGCGCATTGCCAGCGGAATCGGTCCGGTCTTCTGCAGTAAGGGACGCAAAATACTCCGTAACAAAAACTACGTCGCTCTCGCCTTCCTCGTCGAAGGGCCCGATTTCGATCTGCCGCCCAAAAAAGATCATTCCAGCGGCCAGAAGGGTGAGAACCACGAGCGCCGTCATAAAGAAAGGAAGGCAACCAATCGGTGTTCCTGCGGGCGAAGGCTCAGGTACTGTGTTCATGTCTCTTGCAGGCTTCAGCCAGACAATCAGACTTGTCCATCGCAGCGATGCACCAGTGCATTGCGAGCCTTGAATTTTACGAGAGGCCGTTCCATCCGAAGCCGTCTTTCCGGAGCCTGGCATGTTCGTATCAATCCTCGCACCCTTTTTAGCCACTGCCGCACAAGCAACGGATTTCGGCGGATTGCACGTCTACCGGGAATGGGTCGTTGGCTGCGACAATCGGCGGGAATGCCATGCAACCTCGCTTCCTTATGGCGAAGACAGTAACCCCTCTCCGGGAGGCGACGGAAATCTCGGCGTCTCAGTCAGGCGCTCTGCCGCGCCCGATGCAGCCCTGCGGATCAATATCGGGATACTCAGCGAAGGTGATTATGCCCCCATCAGCGCGATCATGGTGGACGGGCGCGCGGTGGCGATACCCTTTCGCGAAAGTGGCGGGGTGATCGATCTTTCCGGGACGGCGGCAACGGAGCTGGTTCAGGCGATGCGGAATGGCGGAACGCTGGCCTTGGCGGACAGTCAGGGCAGGGAAATCGCTTCGGCATCGCTCTATGGTTTGACTGCATCGCTGCTCTACATGGATGATAGGCAGCGCCGCGTGGGCACTGTTTCGGCCCTAGCCCGCCCAGGGAACAGGCCTGCCAATGCTTCCACTATCCCGGTGCCAGCGGCAGACCCTGCAATCGTGGTCAACCCCGAACCAGCCGCACCTCCCGTGCAGCTTCGCAGGGCAGAACTTCAAACGCTGATGGAGACCGATCCGTGCCGGTCATTCGCCGATGACCAGCGCGAGTCCTCTCCTTACTATGCCCGACTGGACAGCGAAACCACACTGATGCTGCTGCACAGTTATTGCATGGGCTACAACGCCGAAGACCGCATTTTCATAATCGACAACCGGGGCGTAGCGCGGCCGGCGCCGTTTGGCTCGCATCCCTTGAGCGGCGCTTTCGAAGAAGCGGGAGGCCCTGCCCTTCCGGGCGGATCGTGGAACAGCGAGCAACGATTACTCAGCAGCTTCGGTCGCGCCCGCGGCCTCGGGGATTGCGGGGAACTGATGCAATTCGTTTGGGATTCTGAGGCAATTCCAGCTCGTGCGTTATGCCAGCATGAGCGAGTGTCGTGGCAGTACCGATTATATCACCACCTATCGGCGGGAAGTCAGGATTGCGCCCTGACCGCCGGTTGCAGCGGTTCTGAATTCAGGCTGACCACCGGCTCGAAGGTGCTTGAGGTAAAGCCTTGCGCCCCGCGGATGATGAGCACGTTACCTTCGCACAACAATTCCTGTTCCTGCCAGCTGTGACTGACCTCCCGTTGCGCGGGATCGTGGTCCGCGAACCGCCCATGATGGTACCACATCCTGCCGCGATAGCGCGCGGTCTGTTCGCCTTCATCGCGCTGCATTTCTGCATCGCGAGCAACCTCGCGCGTGCTCCCGTCTTCTAAAACCGTCAGAGGCGTAACGGCTGCCCCATCCGTGGCATCCGTTGCTTCCAGATGCGCAAGGCAGGCGCTGAAGCTGGGAAGGGCTTCCTGCCGTTCGGGCAAAACAGTGTAGTCGCTCCCAAGGACAGGAAGGGCGGCAAGCGAGACAGATGCCAACGCCAGAGAAACGGTGATTCGGGGTGTCTTGATCATTACGGGCCTACCTGTTGAGATTAAATTGCGCTTGCGGAGCCTCTGCCATTTGCCCGTCGACAGTCCAGCTGACCGTTCGCTGTGATGATGCAGTCAGGATCGAACCATTGGTATCGGTCAGTTCGGCGTCGGTGGTGACGGTAAAGGTCCCCCGCGCACGGCCGAGCAATGGAAGCCGGTCTGCATTCGCGAAGTCCGCATTTATGTGCCGGATCAGGGTTTGCAGCCGCAAGGGCGCCATGCCGGGAGCTTCAACCTCCACCAGATTACCTGAAGCGCGCCGGACAGTGACAATCGGCAGCGAAAGCTGGGTTTCGGGGATCACCGGAAAGACCATTTCGTGGTCCAGATTGCCAGAGATTTCATAGACCACGTCGAATACGCCGGGGCTCTTGTAGGTCACAGCTTGCCAGCCGTCATAACCGCTCAGTCGCCTTGCCAATTCCTCGTTTGCGGCCTGGTCGTAGGGATCATAGCCGAAGATGTCGGCAACTTCAGCAGCCTGTTGCTCGCGCAGCGTCCTGTCAGCAATGGTTTGTGCGCGCAACTGTTCGAGCAGATCTTCGCTGCACGGGACAGGTTCATCCTCCGGGCCCTGCAAGCAGCGCACAGCTGCAGGGTCCCACTCGCCAGCGGATGTCTCCTCCGGATAGACGAACACCAGTTCACCTGCGTAGCGATAGGTGAATGTCCCATCACGATGCAGATCGAGATGGGCGGTAAACTGGCCGGGAACGAAGAAGCATCCGGAGAGGGCAAGGCAAAGCAGGCTTGACGAAATCACCCTTGCGAGGAGACCGCCGATCGTCATTGATCGAAAATCAGACCAAAATTGGCGTCGGGGTACGGGATCAGTAGCAAGTTGCGGTTTAATCTGTCCGTAGCCAAGTCGGACGAAGGTGTCGGCAGAGCAGCAATCACAAACACCGCTACAAGCAGGACTTGCATCGTTTCACTCAACGTCAATTGCTCCCGTTATGAATGCGGATATCGGCAACCAGTTGCCAGCAATCGTCTGTCGGTTCGAACAACAGCTGGCCGTCGATGTCGGAACCGCCTTCCACATAGGGCCTGCCATTCAGCAGGGTGGCGTTACCAAGATCGTCACCGCCTTCGGTTTCACCATCAAACCGGACACGGGTCCATTCCACCGAAAGCTGATTGGACTGGCTGACATTGGTCTCAAGCATCACATATTCATCTTCGCCAGTGCGCGAAGCTTGCGCGGTGGTCTTGAAATAGTAATCCATCATCGTGAGCGGGAAATTGCCGTAGTCAGCAGCAGCGAAGCGTTCCTGCGTCAGAACGCGATAGTCAGGCCGCGTTTGCCGGACAGAATACTGGATAGTGGCGGCGCTGTATCTGCGCCGCACTTCGGCAGACCGTACGAAGGAAGCGACGAAGCTGTCAGCTTCCCCCGATGCGCAAGCGCCTGCTGCTGAGGCTATTTCGAGGCTTTCGGATTCGCTCAACTGGGCGGGTTCGGCGGCGGGGGCCGGCGCGGCGCCAGATGCGCGTGCGGCTGACGGTTCCGGCTCTGCAGGGCCAGCCGCAGCAACTCCCGCTGCAGTGCTTTGATCATTGCAGGCTGACACCAGCAGGATCAGCGGCATTGCGACTGAGGCGAGCAGCGGTTGGGGGATCGAACAAAATTTTGGCATGGGCAAACCTATCGAACTGAAGACTGTAGGCATTTATCATAGGCCGACAGGGCCTGCTACTGCAGCCCCTTGGTGTACTGGTGCGTCAAGCCACATGTCGGTTTCGGCGGGGAAGACTAACCGTTGATGGCAGAAGGAATGGGCTGAGGATGGCGAACAGGCTGATACGCCAATTGCGGATTGGCGAATGCGTCTCCAGGCGCGGGCCCTTTCACCTGCTGCGCCTGGTGCTGCTGACAGGTGTGGCAATGCTTCCCAGTGGTTGCGTGCAATTCGCCGATCCCGCCGCCAGAGGCTCGCTCATGGCTTATGATCGGCCGCTGATCCCACTGCGATTTCACGGGTTATGGGCCGATCGGCAGGAAAGCTGCGGTTTGACTGGGGATCGCGGAGTGCAGATGCGCATATCGGCCCAGTTCCTAAGCTCGGCGCAAGTGACGGCGGTAGAAGGCTATTCGGATCATCCCGCGATCATGGTTTCTACAGATCATCCGGACCCCGCGCAGGACCAGACCTACCTGGATCCGTCGCTTGATGGACAATGGCTCAAAGTCAATTCGGGTTACGGCAGACCTGAAACGCGCTTGCGGCGCTGCCCGGATGGAGATGGCATGGGGATGGCGCAGGTCGAAGAGACCGATGAATAGCGTGCCAATGGTACCAGTGCTTTCCGGGGCGTGACGAACGTTCGCTGAATCAAGTAAGCGTGGGCACGCGCGGGTCACCTTGCCTTCGGCCCACATCTTAAGCGTCAGCTAAGCGATTTATTGATCCATGCACGAAAGTATCTCCTCCATGAAATTCGGTCCGAGCTTCTGCATCGCGTTTTGCGCAGTTACCTTCGCGGCAGGTCAGGCCCATGCCCAGCGCGACGACGAGGAAGCGAGGCGGGCCGCGATAGAAAGTATCGCCGAAGGGGTAATCATCAATCAGACTACGGGTGAAGTGCGTTTCAGCGGCGCGGCAGATAACGGGTACTATCGCGCCTATGCCTGCCCCACTTTTGCAGCAGCCCGCGCGGTGGTGGGCGAAATTCCTGCGTCGAGTGACCGCCCCGGCACCGTCGCGCGGCAGGTTGAGGCGATGCGCGCGGCAATCCGTCGTCATGGATGTTCCCCTGCCCGCGGCACCTTCCGACTGACTGCTGCCGGACCGCAAATTGCCATCAATCACGGCTATGAGGCGGAGGAAAACTGGGTTGCTCTTTCCGCACGCAATATTCGCGACAGGGGGCTTGGGCTGATTGTGGATGCGAGCCCTTTCGGCTCTACCCAGTGATCGACCGCGTGGATCAGGCGACAGCCTCGCTTTGCAAGTTAAGGGCCAGAGCGTCCAGTTCCTTGCGGGTGGCGACTTGCAGGGTTTGCAGGAGCCTGGAGACATGATTCCTGACGGTGAAATGCGAAATTCCGAGCGACCTGCCGATGGCCTTGTTCGATTGACCCTGGCGCAGAAGCTGCAGGATTTGACGCTGCCGATCGGTCAGAGCGCGTTGGGGTGTGCTGTTGACGAGCCGTGTCCCTTCGGAAAGCAGCTGGTCTACCGCTGCATCCTCCAGAGAAAGTATGGCGGTTCCTGGCAGAATCTGGCGCAATCGGGCAATTGCGTCGAGATCATCACAATCCAGTATGGCCAAGATCACCCTTCTCCCCCCGCCTTCTTCCTCTGACAGAGACTTCTCGGTAAGGATTGGTGAGCAAGTTAATGATTTACAGCAATAATCTATATCAAGCATCGTGAATTTCTCCATCGACATTGAATCTAGGGCGGTGGATATCGAGAACCAGAATCTTTCGTCAGAATGCTTGCGACTTCTGATGAAGTGCCTGAAAATTCGATGAATGGCTCAATTGACATGACGAACGCATCATTTCTGGCGACAGATGAAAGCACTGCGGTTTTGCCAGAGCGCAGGCTCCGCGCACGATGGTCCTTGACCGACAATTTTTGGAACGATCTTGGCGGTACAACTCTGAAGTTGGCAGCGCTGTTCTGGTTTTCGGTGCTTCTGATCGACAGTGTCATGTGGGGTGTGGCCGGGGTTGATCCCATCACATCAGCGCTCGGGAAACTCATCACCAACGGGTCGGGAGCGCTGCTGACAATTACCATCACCGGCGCCCTGTTCTATTTTCGCAAGGCAGGATTGCTGACTAAAGCAGCCTTGGCATTCGGTTTATCTGCGCTGGCCGCCCCGATTTACAGCCTGGTCGATTTCGAGATTTACCGATGGTGTGTGCAGCCAGAAGTTGCCACCTTCGATCTGCAGAATTTTGGCTATACCTTGATTTCCAGCACCGCGATGTTCTTTGGCTGGTCGTGTCTCTACGTGTCGCTTGTCTACAGTTTCGAAGTCCGTGACCAGGAACGCAATCTGGCCGCCGCACGCGAAGAGGCACTGGCTGCGCAAATGCGTGCGCTTCATTATCAGATCAATCCGCATTTCCTGTTCAACACACTCAATTCGATCGCTGGTCTGATCGAGGAAGGGGCCGAAAACCGGGCCCAGCGCATGGTCCTGTCACTCTCGACATTCCTGCGCACCACACTGGAACTCGATCCGTTGAATGATGTCCGCCTGGCCGATGAACTGGCGCTTCAGGTAGATTATCTGGCAATCGAACGCGAACGCTTTCCGGATCGTATGCATTATGTGATCGATGTTGAAGATGGCGCGCAAGGGGCATTGGTTCCAAGTCTGATATTGCAGCCACTGGTTGAAAATGCGGTCAAGCATGGCGTGGGCCGATCTTTTGAACTGGTCCAAATCCGCATTATCGCGGAAAGGCGGGGCGCTTTGCTTTGTCTGGCGGTTGAAAATGGGCTTGAAACGGATCGCAAAGCCAGCGCAGGGTTCGGCATCGGACTGCGCAATGTGGCGGAGCGGATCGCCGCGCGATTTGGGTCCGCTGGGCAGTTCAGTGCAGCGATCTCCAATGGGAATATCTTTCGGGCAGAAATCCTTCTCCCGTGGAAGCTGGCATGACCGGTTTGCGCATACTCGTCGTCGATGACGAGCCCTTGGCTCGCGGACGCATAGTGCGCCAGCTCAAGCCGCTAGCCTGGATTGGCGACATCCAAGAGGCGGCAAATGTGCGGGAAGCCCAACGCAGCATATCGGCAATGCCCCCCGATATTCTGCTGCTGGATATCCAGATGCCCGACGGGAGCGGTTTTGATTTGCTCGACAGGCTGGAAGGCCGTTTGCCCGCGCTGGTTTTCATCACCGCCTTCGATGATCAGGCCTTGCGTGCATTCGATGCCAAAGCGATCGATTATGTCACCAAACCCATCGTCCCCGCACGGTTTCTCGCCGCTATGGAGCGGGCCCGGCAGGCGACCGGCTTGCAGAGCAGCACAGACCGGATCAGCGAGCTGGAAGAGACAATCGCCGCGCTCCGTCAGCGTAGCGATCCCGGCAGTGCCTATTCCGGCGAATTGTGGGTCAAGGCGCACGGCGATTATCTCCGGCTGCACCTAGGAACTATCACTCACGTGCAAGCTGAGCGTGATTATGTGCGGATTTTTGCGGCTGGGGGTGAATATCTGCACCACGCGAATTTGGCGGCGATGGAGAAGCTCCTCGGCCCTGAGAAATTCTTGCGAATTCACCGGGGTTCGCTGGTACGCAGGGATGCCGTGGCGCGGATCAAGGCGGGAGCGTTCTCTTCGCTTTCGGTGGTACTGACCACCGGTGCCGAACTTCGAGTTGGGCGCACCTATACCGCAGGAATTCGCAGCCAACTGATGGGGCGATCCTGAACGATCAGGACTAAACTCAGCGAACCTACGCTTTTGCGTACCGGTGCAACGAACTGCTTGGTCAGGGCCGGGGGCTGATGCATGTTTGGCCGATGAAACGCGCTATCACATTCCTGGGTGCCATGCTGCTCGCGTCATGCGTCCACGCTGAACCCGCCGACGCTGGCAATCTCGACCATATCTTTGCGCGGGACGCCACTTTCCGCAGCGTATGTGACCGGATGGATATTGAGGGATTCAGGTACTACCTTTTTCATCATCCCGATGTGCGCCACGCCATTGTTGCTGACAGCGTCTCCGTTTTGCGGCCCGATATGCCACCGCGAAATGTGCAGCGCGACCACTATACCATGCACGATATACCGCTATTCGGCATGCATCAGGGCGTCGAAACCATAACGGAACGACATGAGTTTGAGGCGGAATATCCGGAATGGGCCTGGCTGAAGATTGAAGTCGAACCGTTGCCGAATGATGCCTTTCGGCTCGTCTGGCAAAGGGCCGAATATGAAACAACCGGTGCTGCGGCGATGCCTGGCAGACTGCTCAGTACCCACGGGCCGACCGGACAACTGACGTTCCGCCGCACCGCGCAATGCTGGGAGTTGGTGGAGGACTCCGTTTCGACTACCGCTGGATGATCCTGAAGGATGCGCCGCTTTAAGCGCGCTTTTTCAGTACCAGATACAGCGCACCCTCACCCCCGTGGCGGCGGTGTGCTGGCTTGACGGCGGCGATGTCGGAGGCGTGGGGGCCGGCAGCCAGCCAGTCGAGGAACTTGGCGCGGATCGCCCCGCGTTGCTCGCCCCGGTCTGCCGCTGACACCGGGCGCGATTTACCGGTCACCACCAGCACCAGCCGCGCGCCCATCGCCTTGGCCTGCACCAGCCCGCTATCGAGCCGGTGCCATGCCAGAATCGAGCGTGTGGCCGTGCAGGTCGAGCGTGAAATCGGGCTGGGTGGTATCGCGGGCGAGGCGGCGTTCCCAGTGCGAGTCGAGACCGGTCTGGTTGTCCTTGGGGCGGACAGAGGAAGGGGAGCTTGGTTCTCGGGACTTGCGGTCGCCGCTCTTGCCAGACAGCTCTGACGCCTTCGGCGGCTGCTTGGCCAGCCGCCCCTCGCCCTTGAGGGGGAGGCTGGGTGGGGGTGTACTGCCCTCTCTTATGGCAGGCCCCCCACCCCCAGCCCCTCCCCCTTGGGGAGGGGAGCTTTTTGTGTTTACCTTGGTGGAGGGAGAACGATGCAGCGGCTTCACCGTCTTCGCCAGCCTGGCCCACAGTGCGGCTTCCTCGGGCGAAAGCCCGCGCGGTGCGCTCATCACTCTAGGCGGGCGGCGGCGGAGCGGGGGAGCAGGATCACCGCCTGCCCGCGTCCGCTCATCCCCCCGGCAATTTCACGCGCCTCTGCGCCCGCGCCCCAGAAGGTATCGAAGCGGTTCGGCCCACGGATCGCCCCGCCGGTATCCTGCGCAATCCACAGGCCGTTGGCGACTTCGCGATCCAGATCGAGCACCACCGGAGCGCCATAGGGGACGAATAGCGGATCGACCGCCACCGTGCTGCGCCCACGTACTGGCACGCCGATGGAGCCGAGCGGGCCGATAGCTGCGTCCGGGCCGCTCAATTCCTGGAAGAAAATCCAGCTCTCGTTTTCGCGCATGATCGCCCGGCCCTCAGCGGGATTATCGCGCAAATACGCCATGATCCCCTGCATCGATGTGGCATAGCCGGTCTCGCCGCCGATCAGCCCGCGCTCGCGCATCAGCGCGCCGATGCCGGTATAGCCGTGGCCGTTCTGTCCGGCATAGCCGATGCGGATCACATCGCCCTGCGGCGTCACCAGCCGCCCCGATCCCTGGATCTGGAGGAAGAAGAATTCCACCGCGTCGCTGGCATAGCCGAGCACCGGGGCGCGGCCTTCGAGCGCGCCCTGCTCGATTTCGGCGCGGGTGAAATGCGCGACGCAGCGCCCGTCGGGCATGCGGCGGCTGAGCGGCGCGCGACCCTCGCGCTCATTTTCGGGGATGTCGGCACGCCAGCAGCGTTCGAGATCGCTGCGGCACGCCGTAGACGGGCACATCTGTCGGAGAACGGCGGGTGCGGCTTCCGGCAATCTCCGGCTCGAAATAGCCGGTCGCAAAGGCCGTGCCCTCGCCCACCCGTACCGGGCTGAAATAGCTGGCGAAGAAGCGGCCTGCATCGTTGTTCGGCCCAGCCAGCGGCGGCATCGCAGGGAGCGCTCCAGTCAGCAGGCGTGGTCAGGCCGGAGACATCCTCGCGCGTGGTGGCGACGCGGCAACTGGCGCGGAAAGCGGCGAGTGCGGCGCTGGCATCTGCGCGTTCGAACGGCCAGCGAAGCGGAGCGCAGCATGGTCACCCCAAGCGCAATGGCGCTGGCCAGCAACCGGAGCTGTCGGGAGCAGCAGGTACCAGCGGGTATAATTCGCCCGCAAGCGGCGAGCAGAACCAAAGCCATCAACGGCAGGAGGCGGCGGGACATGCTCACGCCGCCGTCGCTATCAAGCTGCGTCGGTCTCGTCGAGCAGCCAGGCGGGATCGTTGCTCTTAGTGTCGCGCATGAAGGTCCAGATATCGCGGCTCTCGATCGCATCGTCGAGCGATCCGGCGATTACCGTGCCGTCCTTGTCGCGGGTGACGCTGGCAATATCGGCGACGAAGCGCACGGCAATGCGCGCGGTCTTGCCGTCAAGCAGGGCGGAATGAATGGTCGAATCTTCGATCCGGATCAGCCGGTTGTCGAGCGTCTGCCCGGCACCCACGCGCGCATCAATGGCGGCGACGAAGCTGCCGTAAACATCGCTATCACACAGATGCCGCAATTCTTCCTTGTCCCCGCGCCAGAAGGCTTCGAGCACGACTTCGTAGGCGCCGCGCGCACCTTCAAGAAAGGGGATCAGTTCAAAGCGGCGATCCGCGCCGGAAATATCGCGCAGCCCCTGCTCGATCGCGGGCGAAAAGCCAGTGATGACGCGATCAGGGCGCGCCACTTCAGCCACCTGCGGAGCCTGCCCCTGCTGGCGCTTTTCGGCTTCTTGCTGCGCCCGTTCGAGGCGGTTGGAAATCGCCTCTTCCTCATGCTCGGCCTTGCGACCCAGCACCGAATACAGCCGCATTCCGAGAAATGCGGCGATCATGGCGAGGATGACAATTTGCCAAATCATGAGAAACACTTTCCAAACTTGCCCGCTGAATTCTGGGGAGCGGAAACAGACCGCTGCAGGACCGCGCGTTATTGTGAACGAGATAGGCGCCAAAAGCAAATGAACAAGCTGTGCTTGCGGCCAGCGGAAGCCGCCACGAAACATTTCGCTGCACCGCTTCCGCGCCGTTGCGGCGGGCAAACAAGGGTGATAGGCGCGCGCAGCACAGAATTGACGTGCGGGGCACCGGCTCCGCGCTCCACTCCACAGACGAAAGACACGACGCAATGGCCGACGAAGGCAATGTTCTCACCAATCTCGATGCGGCCCCGATGGCCAACGGCGCGGACACCCAGCCGGTGGCGGGAATCCTCTCGCAATATGTGAAGGATCTCTCGGTCGAAAACCCGCGCGCGCCGGAAAGTTTCCAGTGGCGCGATCAGCCGGAAATGGACGTGCAGTTCAATATCGGCGCGAACAAGATCAATGACGAGCTGACCGAGGTGGAACTGAAAGTCACCGCCACCAGCCGCACCAGCCAAGGCACGGCCTATATCGTCGATCTGACCTATTGCGGCGTGGTCGGGATGCGCAACATGCCTGAAGATCAGGTCCACGCCTTCACCTATGCCGAAGCCCCGCGCATCCTGTTCCCCTTCGCCCGCCGGGTGATTTCGGATGCGGTGCGCGATGCCGGGTTCACCCCGCTGATGCTCGATCCGATCGATTTCAACGGGCTGTATGTCCAGCAGTTGCAGGCCAAGCGCGCGCAGGAAGCGGCTGCAGGCGGCATGCCTCCGGTCGGCGGCCAGGTCTGAGCCATCCTGATTTCCCCGGCGCATAGCCAATGAGCCTGCTCAAGAATGTCGGCACCATCGGCGGGTTGACGATGGTCAGCCGCGTCGCCGGGATGGCGCGCGAGATGATCTTCAGCCGCGTGCTCGGTGCCAATGCGGTCACCGATGCGTGGTTTCAGGCCTTCATCATACCCAACGTTTTTCGCCGCCTGTTTGCCGAAGGTGCATTTTCGGCGGCCTTCGTGCCGATGTTTTCCAAGCGCTTGCACGGCGAAGGCGGGCTTGACGATGCACGCAGCTTTTCCGACGATGTCCTGAGTGTATTCCTGCCGGTGCTGATCGCGCTGTGTGCCGTGATGATGCTGGCGATGCCGCTGGTCATTCGTCTGCTGGGCGATGGGGACGCTACTCCGGTGGATTTTGCGCTCGAAGTCGACTTTGCGCGGATCATGTTTCCTTATATAGTGCTGGTCAGTCTGGTGACGCTGTTCACCGGAATGCTCAATTCGGTCAGCCGCTTTGCGCCGGGTGCGAGCTTCCCCATTATCCTGAACCTGGTGCTGATCGCCACGCTGTTGCTGGGCGATACCGCAATGGCCGAATGGGGCTGGGGCGTCGCGCAGGTCGGCTACATGCAGGCCTGGGCGGTGACCGCAGGCGGCGCGATCCAACTCGGCTGGCTGTATTACTGGACCCGCGTGGAAGGCTTTCGCCCGAAGCTGTTATGGCCGCGCATCACGCCCGAAGTGAAGCGCCTGTCGATCATCGCGCTGCCCGCAGCCATTGGCGGCGGCGCTTACCAGATCAACACTCTGGTGCAGCTCTACTTCCTCAACCAGTTCGAAAGCGGTTCGGTCAGCTACATGAATTATGCCGACCGGCTGAATCAGCTGCCGCTCGGCATTATCGGCATTGCGCTTTCGACTGCCATCCTGCCGACCCTTTCCCGGTTCATCGGCGCGAAGAACAAGGAAGGCACGGACCGCATCCAGTCGGACGCCATCGAACTCGCCATGCTGCTGACGATCCCGGCTGCCGTGGCCTTGGCGGTTTGCGCGGTGCCGTTCGTCACCATGATCTTCCAGGGCGGGCGCTTCAGCATCGAACAGGCGCAACAGACCGGAGCAGTGCTGGGAATGCTGGTGCTCGGCCTGCCTGCCTATGTGCTGGTGAAAGTGCTGGTGCCCAATTTCTATGCCCGCACCGATACGCGCACCCCGGTCTATGCCGCTTTCATCTCGCTGATCGTCTTCGTTACCGCCTGCGTGGTCAACACCGGGCTGGACCTGCCGGGGCTGCAGATCGAAGGCGCGGGATATGGCGTGCCCGGAATCGCGGTGGCTAGCGCCGTCGGGGCGTGGATCAACGTCGCCTATCTCTGCGCGGTGCTTGCGGCACGTGGTTACTACACAATCCCGCTCGCGCTGGTCGGGCGGATCATGCGCCAGCTTGTCGCCGCTGCCGCGATGGGCGCCGCCTTGTGGTATGCGCGCGATTTGCTAACGGGCTGGTACGATGCCGGGCTGTTTGCCAGGGCGGGCGCTTTGATCGCGCTGATCGCCTGTTCGGCGATTGTCTATTTCGGCGTGGCCTTTGCCATCGGTGCGATAGACCGGCAGCGCATCGCCGCACTGACCAAGAAGAGCGAGCCTTGAATTCCATGACTCCCGCAATGCCCCCCGCAATGACCGTCGTTTCCGGCATCCAGCCCACCGGCAAGCCGCACCTTGGCAACTATCTCGGCGCGATCCGCAATTATGTGAAATTGCAGGACGAGGCCCATGCCAGTGGCGGGCGGTGCTTCATCTTCCTCGCCGATCTGCACGCGATCTCGATGCCGCATGATCCCGGCAGACTGCACGCGGCACACTGGAAATGGTCGCCACGCTGGTCGCCTGCGGGCTCGATCCGGCCAAGTCGGTGCTGTTCAACCAGGCGCAGGTGCCCGCCCATGCCGAACTGCAATGGCTGCTGATGGGCACCGCGCGGATGGGCTGGCTCAACCGGATGACGCAGTGGAAGGACAAGGCGGGCAAGAACCGCGAAGGCCAGTCGGTGGCGCTGTTCGGCTATCCGGTGCTGCAGGCCGCCGACGTGCTGCTGTATCAGGCCACCCATGTGCCAGTGGGTGAGGACCAGAAGCAGCATCTGGAGCTGGCGCGCGACATCGCGCAGAAGTTCAACAACGATTTCGCCACTGAGGAAGCTCCCGTCTTCACTCTGCCTGATCCCTATATCCCTGCGGAAGCGGCGCGGATCATGAGCTTGCGCGATGGCCGCAGCAAGATGAGCAAGTCCGAAGCATCGGACATGAGCCGGATCAACCTTTCCGATACCGCCGACGAAATGGCGCAGAAGATCAAGAAGGCCAAGACCGATCCCGAGCCCCTGCCCAGCGAACTAGCCGGGCTGGAAGGGCGGCCCGAAGCGCTCAACCTGATTGCCATCTACGCCGCGCTGGCGGGGACCACACCGGCGGCAGTGCTGGCCGAACACGGCGGCAAGGGCTTCGGCCATTTCAAGCCGCTGCTGGCGGACAAGCTGGTCGAAGTGCTCGGCCCGATCCGGGATCGCTTCGTGGAGCTGAAGGAAGACCGCGAGGCGCTCGACGCCATTCTTGCGCGCGGTGCAGCGCAGGCGCGCGAGGCGGGGCGTTCGACGCTCGATTCGGCCTATCGGGCGCTGGGGCTCGTGCGCGGCGGTTGACCAGCGCGTGAAATTGGCTCACTTTCCCGGATAAGAACAAAAACAACCGGTGTCGCCTCTCTAACCATTTGAAGGGGCAGACCAATGATCAGCATCGAAACCGACTCGCACGGACGGGTCTATCAAATCTGGAAGCAGGCTCAGCAATCATCGTGCGGCGTCGCTTGCTGCTGGATGGCGCGCGGCATCGCCATGCAGATGAGCTTCGCCGAAGACGAATGGAACGTCGCGCTGCGGGTGTATCAGGCGGCGGTGAACCAGGCGCTCGGCCCGGTTGCCGGGGCGGCCTACTTCAATCCGGCCCGCGCCGAATTGCCGATGTGCTTCAATCCCGATGCCTTTCCCAACGATCGTACCAGCCTTGGCGCGGCGCTTGCCAACGGCGGTTTCGATGTGACCCATCTCGTCGCCACCTTGCAGGGCGACGGTTTGCGGGTCGATCATCAAGGGGCCAACGGCAATGCCCGCGTGGTCCAGCCAAACAAGATTGCGGCCAACAAGCCGGCAATCGCGCTGGTGCGGTGGGGCGATGCTGGCGGCGGCGGCCATTTCGTGGTGGTCGGGCGGGCGACTCGCCGTGAAGTCACCTATCTCGATCCGTGGAATGGCCATATCAACCAGCAGATCAACGACGGCTTTTACGATGCGCCCTATGGCCGGTCGGGGCCGGTGACCCAGCTGCTCTATATCTCGGCCTGACCGCAGCAAGTCTCTGCGATTACAGGTGTTTACATCTGTTTGAGCGGCTCCGGTTCAACCCGTGTTCAGCACGCCCTTGCTATTGCACGGCTCATCGTGGCATTTCGTGCGCGTGCCCAAGGCATCGCACGGCCACTTGCACCCGGTACGAGAGAGAGACGCGCCATGAATATCACCACCTCGCTCAGGAAGAGCCTGAAGCTTGCGGCGATCCCCGCGCTGGCGCTGGGTCTGGCCGCTTGCGCCACCCCGTTCCGCGCCGATGTGTCGCGGTTCGAAAGCCAGTTGCCCGCGCCGCAGGGGCAGAGCTTCTTTGTCGTGGCGGACGATCCCGCGCTGGCGGGCGGGCTGGAGTTTTCGCTCTATGCCGATCACGTCGAAGCAGAAATGGCGCAGCTTGGCTATGTCCAAGCGGCCTCGCCTGAAGATGCCACTCTGCTGGTGCGCTTTGATTACGGCGTGGACGAGGGTCGCGAGCGGGTCCGTTCGACCGGGTTCGGCTACGGCTACAACGACCCGTTCTACAGCCCGTGGCGCAGCTTTTCGCGCCCGGTGGTGTTCCGTGACCGGCACGGCCGCGCCCGCGTGGCCTACCTTGGCGGCAGCCCGTGGGGCTACGGCTGGCACGATCCCTTCTTCGGTGGCAACGACGTAACCAGCTACACCGTCTTCACTAGCGGCATCGATCTGAAGATCGACAACGCCGCCACTGGCGAACGCCTGTTCGAAGGCAGCGCCCAGGCCGCTTCGCAATCGAACCGGCTGCAATATCTGGTGCCCAATCTGGTGGAAGCGATGTTCACCGATTTCCCCGGCAATTCGGGTGAAACGGTGCGCATTTCGGTTGCGCCGGAAGATCAGCAGGCGCGGCGGGACTGACGGCAGTGGGCAATTAGCTATCGACTCGCCCGCAGCCTCGCCAAACCGTCTGCGCGTTCACGTTCGACTTCCGCCACATCTGCAGAAACCTTGATTTGATCGGCTCGCGCCAGCGCCAGTTCGCGGCGGCGCAGGTCCAGCATATACTGCTTCTCTCGTACCTCTTCGCGGCGGGCGGCAACGCGCTCCTGTCGGGAGCGGCTGTCGGGGCGTTCGGCGAGCGCACGTTCGGCTTCGGCCAGCCGGGTAATCTCGCGTTCGAGCCGAGACTCCGCGCGCGTTACCTCTGCTTCGGCCCGGGATAGTGCATTGCGGGCGAAGCCGATGCGATAGTCCAGTACATCGCCAGGTTCGAGGCAGAACTGCCGAGCGGGTTCGACCCATTCATCCGGCGCGGTGAGCGTCAGTTCGCGAATCCGCCAGTTGCCCAGATTGCGCACGAACAGCCCGGTATAGGTGCCCACCAGAGCGCCCGCGCCATCGCGCACTTGCCATTGCGCGTTGGTCCAGGCTTCCTGCCCGGAGCGAAAGAAGGCGCGCGGCTGTGCTTCCAGCGAGTGCCCCGGATCGGCAAAGGGATCGGGCAGGCGATCCAGACTGGTGCGGTCCAGCGTGTCCTCGCCAAAGGTCCAGCGCGATTTGCGATCGAGCAGGTAAAAGCTCGCGCGATTGGCACTGCCTTGCTGCATGGCATCGAAATAGGCGTGCATCAGGGCGTTGGTCGGGGCGAGGGCTTCCGTCACTTCGGCCTCTGCCATCGGCACCCCGGTCATGCAGCGATGTCGAGATTCGGCGGCGGCCTGTTGCGCCATCAAATTGCCGACATATTCGCCAATCCATGCCTGCGCGTGGGCGGATGGCGCAAAGGCGAGCAAGGCGACGACACCGAGCGGTGCCACGACCAATCGCGAAGTGAGGCGCATGTCCGGCTCTCTCCCCAAAGAACGAGGAGTTAAAAATGCGCTGCGTCAGATAAACCGGCGATGAACGAGCCGGGCGGCGCGATCAGGTGAGTCGGGCGTGGCCACCCGTCGAGCCGAACCCGCCCGCGCCGCGCGCTGTATCGTCGAGGTCGTCCACCTCTTCCCACGCTGCCAGCGTGACAGGGGCGAGCACCAGCTGGGCGATCCGATCACCGCGCGCGATGGGGAAATCGGCGTCACCCAGATTTATCAGGATCACTTTCAGTTCGCCGCGATAGTCGCTGTCGATCGTGCCGGGGGTGTTGGGCAGGGTAATGCCGTGCTTCAGCGCGAGGCCGGAACGCGGACGCACCTGCACTTCGTAACCCGCCGGGATGGCCAGCGCAAAGCCCGTGGCAACCGGATAACGCATCCCCGGCGAAAGCACCACGTCCTCCGCCGCCAGCACATCCATTCCTGCCGCGCCACTGGTGGCATAGGCAGGCAGGGCGAGCCCCTCGCCGTGCGGCAGCCGTTTGATCTGCACACCGACAGGTTCAGGCATCGACGGACAGCCGTTCAGCGATCTGGGTGACGAGCTTCATCGCGACTTCCTGCTTGGACATTTCGTCCCAGTGCTCGACCTTGCCTTCGCGCACAAGGTGGACGCGGTTGTCTTCCCCGCCCATCACATCGCCCGAAACATCGTTGGCGACGATCCAGTCGACACCTTTGCTCTTGCGCTTCTTGCGGGCGTTTTCGACCACGTCATTGGTCTCCGCCGCAAAGCCGATCAGCAGTTCGGGTCGGTGCTGGCTGGCGGCGACGCTGGCGAGAATATCGGGGTTCTCGGTGAGGATCAACGCGGGCGGGGCGGCGCCGCGCTTCTTGATCTTCTCGCCTTTGAAATCTCGCGGCCGCCAATCGGCGACAGCTGCGACCATCACCGCGACATCGGCGGGCAAGGCTGCGCGCACCGCGTCGGCCATTTCCAGCGCGCTTTCGACATTGATGCGGTCCACGCCGAGCGGCGTGCGCAGGTTCACCGGACCGGACACCAACGTCACCTTCGCGCCCGCAGCGGCGGCGGCGGCGGCGATGGCGAAGCCCTGCTTGCCGCTCGACCGGTTGGCGAGATAGCGCACCGGATCGATCGCTTCGTGGGTCGGTCCGGCGGTGACCAGCACGTGCTTGCCGTAGAGCGGGCGGCGTTCGACGTCATCGCTAAAGTCGGGTTGCCCGGCGAGCGGGTCAAAATCGTCGTAGTCCTGTTCGAGCGAGAATTCGCTCGGTGCATCAAGGCGGTTCAACATGGGATTTACTGGAGCCGCCGCGTCCTCGCCCGCGAACGGCTGCGGGGCCTGCTGGCGGGCATTGACCTCGTGATTGATCGCCTCGCGGTCGGTCGGCGGGGCGGCGCTGGCCCTGCCCTTGCGCGCGATCAGGTGCTCCACTCCGGTCATATCCGGTTCGGGCAGTTCGGGGCCTTCGATAAGGCCTTCGGGCAGTTCCATGTCGGCGAAGTCGTCGTCGTCTTCCTCGATCGGCTTGGCCACCGCGCGCGGGATGATCGAGCCGAGCAGGCCGCCAAGCCCGAAGCCGCCTTCCTCCTCGCCCTCTTCGCCCAGTTCGTCGGCGTCGTAACGTCGGGCGAGATAGGCGGCGATATTGGTGCTGGCCGCGCCTGCATCGAGGCCCAGCACTTCGGCCACTTCAAGCCACACGGCTTCGGGTTCGGGCAGGCGGCCGGGGCCGAATTCGCCGCAGGCCATTTCGCCCATGTCGGGTTCGAGCACCTTGATGCCCATTTCGCGCAGGGTTTCGATATTGCGCTGCGTGGCTTCGTGCTGCCACATCTTCACGTTCATCGCCGGGACCGCCATCACCGGGCGGTTGGTGGCGAGCAGCAGCGTGGTGGCCAGATCGTCGGCGATCCCCGCCGCCATCTTCGCCAGCATATTGGCCGTGGCGGGGCAGACCACCACCAGATCGGCTTCGCGCGAAAGCTGGATATGGCCGATCTCGGCTTCGTCCTTCAGATCCCACAGCGTGGTGTGGACCTGCTTGCCCGACAGCGCGGCAAGCGACATCGGGGTGACGAACTGCGCCCCGCCTTCGGTGAGCACGCAGGTCACTTCCGCGCCGCCCTTGCGGATCAGGCGCACGAGTTCGCAGGACTTATACGCGGCAATGCCGCCGCCCACGACAAGCAGGATTTTGGGACTGGTCGTTGTTTCCTCCCGATCGCTTTCGATGCGCTGGTGCAGCACGCGCGCCCGCCCTTCAATAGCCCAGGCATGCGCCATCGCAAATGATGGTTAAATTAGGCTTTAGGGGTCGCCCTTATCGCGAATGCAAGATCGGCCAGCGCGCGCGGGACGAAGGCGAACCCTGCGAACAGCGCGGGCAGTGTGAGCTGCACCCAGTAGAAATTCTCGGGCCGGGCGAACAGCGCCACCATGGTCAGGAAACCGGCGAACCACAGCGTGGCGAACAGGCCCAGCCGTCCGCCAAGGCCGAGCCAGCCGAGCAGCGGCAGCATCGCCAGCGGGGCGGCGAGCCAGACGGGCAGGAACAGCAGCGCGGTCAGGCTGGCCAGCGCGTAGAGCGGCAGGCCGAGACCCGGCGAAGGCATCCCACCCCTGCGATGCCGCGTCTCCGGGCAGCCGCTGCGCCTCGACGCCTAGGTAGTGCAGGTACATGCCGAGGCGAACACGAGCAGCAGCGCGGCGACCCCCGCCGCTTCCCTCCAGCGCCGCTCGATCAGTGCGAAGGCCAGCCACAGCAGCACGAAAGGCAGCGCCAGTTCGCGCACGGCCAGCGCCAGCCCTGCCATCAGCAGCGCAGGCCACCAGCGCGCCGGATCGTAAAGCGCCAGGGCCAGGGTCAGCAGCAGACCCGCCATGAGTTCATGGATCAGCCCCGCATCAGGCGTAATCGCCGCCGCGCCGCCGAGCAGCAGCAGCACGCCCGCAGCAATGCGCTCGCTGGTTGGGTCCGCGCACTCAAACGGTGGATGAACAACAGGATGGCGGTCACGAGCAGACCCATCGCCAGCCAGTTCGCGCCTTGGCAGGCCGATCAGCCCGTGAATGGTCGCGCAGAGTCGGCAAGCGCACGGTGACGAAGGGGCGGGTCGGATAATTGCCCGCGCGCTGCTCGGCCAATGCAGCAGCGTAATAGTCCTCGCCAGTGATGACCCGTTCGGAAATGCGCCGGTAGAGCGCGAGGTCGCCGCCGTCTTCGTCGGGCTCAGCCTGTGCTGCTGTCTCTACGGGTGCCGCTTGCTCCGCCACAGGCCCCACCGACAGCGCGCTCCAAGCCATCGCCAAGGCCAGCAGCGCCAGCAGCACCAGTGCCGCCCCAGCGCGGCAGGCGCGCGAGCGGGCGGTCGGGAAACGTCATCCCGCTCAATAGTCGCGCACCGAGCGCCACAGCCCCGCCAGCGCGCGCGGCACGAAGACATAGCCGACGAACCACACCGGCATCACCAGCAAGGCCCAGTAGAAATTGTTGTCCCGCCCGGCGATCATGAAGAAGACCCCGTAGCCTAGGCAGAGCAGGAACCCCGTCACGCCGAACCAGCTGCGCCAGCCCGCCCAGCCGAGCAGCGGCAGCAGCGCCAGCGGCGCGGCGAGCCAGGCGGGGAGCAAGTAGAGCGGGCTGGAAAGGACAATGTTCGAGGTCCAGCCACCCAGTCCGCGCAGCGCCAGCCAGCTCGGCGAGGGCGGATCGCCCGGCAACACATGCTGCGCCACGGCGGACAGGTGCAGCATAAGCGCGAGGCCGAACAACAGCACCACCCCCAGCCACGCCGCCGCCTCGCCGCGATTGCCACGCGTCCACGCCATCGCCGCCATCAGCAGCACAAACGGCAGCGCCAGTTCCCGCACAAACAGCGCCAGCGCGCCCGCGATCAGCGCGAAAATCCACCGCTCCGGGCGATAGAGGCCGAGCGAGAGCGCGATCAGCATTCCGGTCCAGACTTCGTGCAGCACCAGATATTGCGGCTTGAACCCGGTCGCCGCGCCGATCACCAGCAGCAGCAGGATGAACCGCAGCCGCCCCTGCGTACCCGGCACGTCGCGCAGCCGGTAATGCCAGCTGACCAGCGTCGCCACCGCTAGCACGGCGGCCAGCGCCATCATTCCCCATTCGCCGAGCGCAGCCGTAACCCAGGCTAGCGTCGGCAAGCGAACTGCCAGACCCGGACGGACGGGGAAATTGCGCGCGCGTTGCTCTTCGACAGCCGCAGCATGGTAGTTCTCGCCCGCCGCTACCCGGTCGGCAATGGCATCGTAGAGTTGCAGATCGGTATCGCGGGCGGGTTCTTCGCTCGCCGCAGACTCAGCCGGAACCGCGTCAGCCGCCGGTGCAGTCTCGGCAAACGGATCGCCCGACGTCCGCTCGGTCAGCGCAGCGCCCAGCAGCAGTGCAGCCACCAGCGCCAGCACCAGCATCGCCGCACCGGGAGCCCAGTGCGCGAAGCGGTCCCACGTTCTGGGTCGCGATCTTAGCCGAGCCATGAAAAGATGCTAGGTTTTACCAAGTTGGCGAGGACGATCCACATCGCCATCATAGTCAAACAAATCACATGGGCGGGAACTCTCCCTAAGAACGAGGCCAATCTATTTGAGTAAGGCTTTGGGTAAGTTGAGTCATCCTTCCAAAACGTCTTAATGGCCGTCCGCTGCATCTGCGACGCCACTATCCCACAATATGTAGCCAAACTGACAGCAATTCCAGCACCACAAATGACAAGTTCAAGCATCGCGCGCTCGGGAACGACATGTTTACTGCGCCCGCCACGAGTGCGAAGGCCGCCATCATGAAGCCCTGAAACGTAAGATTCCAGTTCATCCGACTTGCAGTTAACGCTTGCTCGTGAGCAATCTGTTCCGCAATCGCCTTTTCAATTTCAAACTGCGACATAACCAAGTCCCCCAACATTTTAACCCAACAAGCCGCTCCAGCCCACTCCCCATAACCAGCGCGCCCCCCAGCAGCGCCGCCACCACATAACCGAACCAACCCCTACCCTGCCGCGCGCGGCGTTCCCAGACAAGTTCGACGTGCGGCAGCGGCGGCGGTTCGGGCGCGCCGCCGCGCGCGGGGAACTGCGCCTCCATGCGGCGGACCAGTTCGGGGATGCGCAGCAGCGTCGCCCCGTCTTCGCGCAAGCGATCAGCAATTGCGGCTTCCGGCCCCAGTTCGTCGCGGATCCAGCTTCGCACATAGGGCGCCGAGGTCTCCCACATGTTGATCGCCGGATCGAGCTGGGTGGCGATGCCCTTCGACCATCACCATCGTCTTTTGCAGCAGCAGCAGGTGCGGCTGGGTTTGCATGTCGAAATCGCGGGTGATGGCGAACAGTCCGTCGAGCATCTGGCCGACGCTGAGTTCACTCACCGGCTTGCCGCGCATCGGTTCGCCCACCGCGCGCAGGGCGGTCGCGAACTCGTCCACCGAGTGATAGCTGGGCACATATTGCGCTTCGAAATGGATTTCCGCCACCCGCCGGTAATTGCCGGTGATGAGGCCGTAGAGGATTTCCGCCAGCCATTGCCGCGCGCGCCGGTCGATCCGGCCCATGATGCCGAAATCGATAGCGACAATGGTGCCGTCGGCCTGCACGAACAGGTTGCCCTGGTGCATGTCGGCATGGAAGAATCCGCCGCTGATCGCCTGCGTCAGGAACGCCAGCACCAGCCGCCGCGCCAGTTCGGGCAGGTCGTGCCCGGCTTCCACCAGCACCTGCCGGTCGGATATCTTGACCCCTTCGATCCACTCGATGGTCAGCACCTTGCCGTTGGTGCGGTCCCAGTCGATCGCGGGAATGCGATAGCCTTCGACCCCGCGCGTGGCCTCGGCCAGTTCGGAGGCCGAAGCCGCTTCGCGCCGCAGGTCGAGCTCGCTGTTGGTCCAGCGCTTGAAATTGGCGATGGTCAGGCGCGGGCGGAGTCGCTGTGCTTCGCCGCCAAGGGCTTCGAGATGCGCAGCGGCCCACTCGTAGGTGGTGATGTCGGCTTCGAATTTCTCGCGAATGCCGGGGCGCAGCACCTTGATCGCGACTTCGCGGCCCTCGATGGTGCGCGCCTTGTGCACTTGCGCAATGCTCGCCGCGCCGACGGGCACCGGGTCGACTTCGGCGAACAGGTCTTCAATCGGGCGTTCGAAGCTGCGCTCGATCTGCTCGCGGATCAGGTCGAAAGAAACCGGCGGCAAGCTGTCCTGCAAGCTGAGCAGATTGTGCGCCGCATCCTCGCCCACCAGATCGGGCCGAGTGGCGAGCGTCTGCCCCAGCTTGATCGCTGCCGGGCCGATGGCGCGGAAGGCCCCGGCGTAGTCGGGCTCCTTGGGTTGTATGGTGCCGAAACGGGCAATCCGCACCAGCCGGCGCACCGGCGGCGGCGTGTTGGGATCGCGCTCGATCCCGCGCAAAGCCCCGTGCCGCGCCAGCGTACGGCCCCAGCTGAGCAGCCGGAAAATATGCGTGGAGGGGCGAGTCACGAAAAGCTCCCCTCCCCTTCAGGGGAGGGGCTGGGGGTGGGGCCTGTCCGGCTAAAGCGGGGTATGAGCATGGGGAAATCCCCCACCCCAACCCCTCCCCTGAAGGGGAGGGGCTTAAAGTGGCGTGCCATCACACTTTCCACCCCGAATGGATGTTCACCGCGCCGCCAAGGATCTGCTCCACCCTGGTCCGCACGAACCCGGCCTGCCTGATCATCGCTTCGAAATCGGCAGGCTTGGGAAAGCGGCGAATGCTCTCGGCGAGGTAGCGGTAACTGTCCTCGTCATTGGCAATCGCCTTGCCGATCTTGGGCATCAGCCGGTGCGAATAAAGATCGTAGACTTCCTTGAATCCGCCCCATTCGGTGGTGCTGAATTCCATGCAGTAGAACCGCCCGCCATATTTCAGCACCCGGTGCGCCTCGCGCAGGGCCTTGTCGATGTAGGTCACGTTCCGGATACCGAAGACGATGGTGTAGGCGTCGAACTGGCGGTCAGGATAGGACAGCGTCTCGGCGTTCTGGCACGACCAGGACAGGCCATCGATGCCGCGCTGCATCGCCCGCTCGATCCCGACATCGAGCATGTCCTGGTTGATATCGGCACACCACCACTTCGGCGCCCGCGCGCGGCCATCCGGAAGGCGATGTCTCCCGTGCCGCCCGCCATGTCGAGAATTGCCTCGCCCGGCTGCGGTTTCACCCGCCGCACGAACTGATCCTTCCACAACCGGTGCATCCCGCCCGACATCGCGTCGTTCATCACGTCGTATTTGCTCGCCACGCTGGAAAAGACCCCGCCGACGCGGGCGGTCTTTTCTTCCGGGGCAACCTGTTCGTATCCGAAGGAAACCTGTTCGCTCATGGGCTGGGCCTTAGCTGGACATCACGGGGGGTTCCAGCGAAAGCCGCAGCGGTTGGGCGGTTTCACGCAACGGCAGGTGGAGCAAACATATTGGGGGCCAGATGGGCGAGGAAATCCTGCTTGCCGAGGCTCACGCCCGCGCCGCGCAGGATCGCATAGACCATGCTGGCGTGGAAATAGAGATTGGGCAGCACGAAGCCGCTGACATAGGTCGGCGCGTTGAACCGCATCCCACCACCGTTGGGGAAAGTGACGACGATTTCGCCGCCATACCCCGCTTCAACCGCCGCCGGATCGACGCCTTGCAGGAAAGCGATGGTCCGGTCGCAACGGTCCTTCAGCTCGGCAAAGCTCGCTTCGGTGTCGGGCATGGCGGGAGCATCGCTGCCCGACAGCCGCGCTGCCGCGCCCTTGGCAATGTCCGAGGCGATCTGCACCTGCCGCGCCAGGGCATACATGTCGGGCGCCAGCCGCGCTTCGAGCAGCTCGGCTTCGGGCATTTGCTCACCTGCCTTGTCGAGCCACAGCTTGATATTGCCGAGCATGGTGATGCAGGGCGGAATGCAGGCTTCGTAGGGCGTGATCGACAAGGGAGGTCTCCTGTTGCGGGCAGATCGAGCAGCTCACCTAGAAGCGATGGCGGACGTGGACAAGCCGCATCGCGCGGACTAACCGGCACCCATGCCAGAGCTTCCCGAAGTCGAAACCACCGTGCGCGGCCTCGCGCGCCTGCTCGATGGTGAGCGGATCACGCGGGTGGTGCTCAACCGGGCGGACCTGCGCTTTCCCTTTCCTGACAGGACTGGTGCAGGGCTCACCGGGGCGCGGGTGACCGGCCTGGGACGGCGAGCGAAATATGGGCTGATCCACACCGATCGCGATACCTCCATGATCTTCCATCTTGGCATGAGCGGACGGTGGCGGATCGATCCCGGCGTAGATGAAAAGCACGATCATCTGGTGCTGGAGACTGCGCAGCATCGCTTCGCGCTCAATGATCCGCGCCGCTTCGGCTATGTCGATCTGGTCGATACGCCCGCGCTGGATATGTGGCCCGCTTTTGCCGTGATGGGGCCGGAACCGCTGGGGGATGGGCTGACGGTCGATCATCTCCGCGCCGCGACGAAGGATCGCAAGCAGGCGATCAAGCAATTGCTGCTCGATCAGCGGATCGTGGCTGGGCTCGGCAATATCTATGTCTGCGAGGCGCTGTTTCGGGCCGGGATCGATCCACGCAAGGCTGGCGGGGCAGTGACCCGACCCGCGCTTGCACGTCTACTGCCGGAAATCCGAGCGGTGCTGCGAGCAATCGCTCCGTGACGGCGGCTCTTCCTTGCGCGACTATGCCCGGCCCGATGGCGAACTGGGCTATTTCGCCACCCGCTTTCGCGTATACGGGCGCGAGGGCGAGGCCTGCCTGACTTGCGCGAACAGCGTGATCCAACGGATCGTGCAGGGCGGGCGCAGCAGCTGGTACTGCCCTGTCTGCCAGCGGTAGCGAAATTCTTGACCTGTGCGCCACCGCCCCCTATGGGCCGCGCTTTCCGGTGCTTTGGCGCCGACCTTACCGATTCTCAAAAGACGCAAGACCGGCCGTTTACGGGCGGCTGAAAGACAGGAACGAATATGGCCAATTCGCCGCAAGCCAAGAAGCGCATCCGCCGCAACGACAACCGCGCCGACATCAATGGTGCGCGCAAGAGCCGCATCCGCGGTTTCGTCAAGAAGGTCGAACTGGCCGCGGTCGAAGGCGATCAAGCGCCGCCGCCGAAGCCGCGCTGAAGGTTGCGCAGCCCGAACTGGCGAAGGGCGTGGCCAAGGGCGTGCTCCACAAGAACACTGCCGCGCGCAAGATGAGCCGCCTGTCCAAGCGAATCGCTGCGCTCTGATTCGCGGCTCCGAAGCCTGCGATTCGCAGGGTTGTCGGCAGCCTTTACAGAACGAAATCGGAACGGGGCCGGTGGGGTAACCACCGGCCCTGTTCGCATGGGCGCACGCATTTGACTGTGCAGGTGCAGCAAACCGAGGGAATCCCGCGATTCGCAGGACTGTCACAAAACTACTGTTTGAATTCATGGACTTGAACGCAAGCCTGCGGCTTAGAGCCGAGTCAAGGACCTAAATTTTAGTATATTTGTCACCCTGCCCTTGCCCCCCCGACAGAAGCCTTCATAAACGCCTTTCGGGTCGGCGATGATCTCCATTTCCGGCGTTGCAACATAGCTTTCGGCACGAAAGATCCGGCGCCCTGCCTGCGGGTTCCGGATGGGGAAGTTTTTTGTGTCGATGATAAAACGGGGAACGCAGGCGTTGAGGACGGGGTTAACGGAATGATCCGGATGGGACCGCACGGCGGCCGCAATTCTGCGGGCGCGGCCAATGTGGCAGAGGACAGTATGGAAGATCGCGAAGCAGTAGACCTGGCCGCCGATTGGGCAGACATCAGCCAGGGGCTGCGCAAGGATCTCGGGCACCAGCTGTTTACCCAGTGGATCAAGCCGATCCAGCTGGGCCAGCTCTGCAAGGAAGCGGCACGCTCGAACTGTTCCTGCCGACCGCAATTCCTCGGCCAACTGGGTGAAGGAACCACTATCTCGACCGGCTCGTCGCTGGCGTGGAAGATCGCCTCGTCGGCGAAGTGCGCCACGTGTCGATCAAGGTGCATCCCGGCCGCCGCAAGATCGCCGAATTCGATCTGCGCGGACGATGATGGCTTCGGCCACCGCGCCGCCAACGATGCCGACGCTGGCGATGGAATCGATCGGCGACGATGGCTTTACCAGCTCAGCATCGGGCTCGATCCGACGCAGACCTTCGCCGCCTTCGTCACCGGCAACACCAATGTGCTGGCCAAGAACGCCGCCGAACGCATGGCGCAAGGCGGAAAAGCCGCAATTCAGCCCGCTCTATCTCAAGGCCGCCACCGGGCAGGGCAAGACCCACCTGATGCACGCCATCGGCCATTCGATATCTGCAGCGCCCACCCGCGCGCGCGGATTTTCTACTGTTCGGCCGAACGCTTCATGGTGGAATTCGTCCAGGCGCTGAAATCGAACGAGATGATCGAGTTCAAGGGCCGCCTGCGCGGCTTTCGACCTGCTGCTGGTGGACGATATCCAGTTCATCATCGGCAAGGCCGCGCGCGCAGGAAGAACTGCTCTACACCATCGATGCGCTGCTGGCCGAAGGCAAGCGGCTGGTATTCGCCGCCGACCGCGCGCCGCAAGCGCTGGACGGGGTGGAACCGCGCCTGCTCAGCCGCCTGTCGATGGGGCTGGTGGCCGATATCCAGCCCGCCGATATCGAACTGCGCCGGGCGATCCTCGAAAGCAAGCTGACCCGCTTTGCGCCGCTGGAAGTGCCGGCCGACGTGATCGATTTCCTCGCCCGCACCGTCAACCGCAATGTGCGCGAACTGGTGGGCGGGCTGAACAAGCTGATCGCCTATGCCCAGCTGACCGGGCCAGGAAGTGTCGCTGCAACTGGCCGAAGAACAGCTGACCGATATCCTTTCGGCCAACCGCCGCCGCATCACCATCGACGAAATCCAGCGCACCGTGTGCCAGTTCTACCGCATCGACCGCTCGGAAATGTAGCAGCAAGCGCCGCGCCCGCGCGGTGGTGCGCCCACGGCAGGTGGCGATGTATCTGGCCAAGGTGCTGACCCCGCGTTCGTACCCTGAAATTGGGCGCAAGTTCGGCGGGCGCGATCATTCGACGGTGATCCACGCGGTGCGGCTGATCGAGGACCTGCGCACGCGCGATGCCGATATGGATGGCGATGTGCGGAGCCTGCTGCGGCAGCTGGAAAGCTAAACAGGCCCACCCCCAACCCCTCCCGCAAGCGGGAGGGGAGTTTCCTGCACAACCTATCGACAGGCAATCCCACAGCCTGCCAACAGGCTGCGCATGAGCTTGTCCCCCCAACTTGACCCGGCACCGCCTGGACCGTTTCGCCCGCCATATCGTGCTGCCCGAAGTGGGCGGCGCGGGGCAGGCGGCGCTGGCGGAGAGCCATGTCGCGATTATCGGACTGGGCGGGATCGGCGCGCCGGCGCTGCAATATCTGGCGGCGCGCGGGGATCGGGCGGCTGACGCTGGTGGATGATGACAAGGTCGAGGCGAGCAATCTCCAGCGCCAGACGATCTACACCGACCCGCGATATCGGCCACGGCAAGGCAGTTTCCGCGCGCCGCTGGCTGGCCAATTTCGATGAGGCGCTGGAAGTGGCTATCTCAGACCGCCGGATCGGCGCGGGCAATGCCGCCGAGATGATCGCGGGCGCCGGGCTGGTGATCGACGGGACGGACAATTTCGCCACCCGCCTGGTGGTTTCCGATGCCTGCGTGGCGAGCGGCATTCCCTTGCTCAGCGCCGCCGTGGGGCGGTTCCAGGGACAGGTCGCGGCCTTTGCCGGGCATCTGGCCGACCAGCCCTGCTACCGCTGCTTCGTCGGCGATGCTTTCGATGCTGAGGATTGCGATACCTGCGCCGAGGACGGCATCCTGGGCGCGATGGTCGGCTGGGTCGGCACCTTCGCGGCGATGCAGGCGGTGCGCCTGCTGCATCGCGCCGCAGATGGGCGATCCGCTATGGGGCAAGCTGCATGTGCTCGACGGGTTGAAGCCGGGTATGCGGACGCTTTTGATTGCGAAGGATCCTGCCTGCCGGGGGTGTGCATGAGCCTTGTTCGTGAGACTGCGCCGCAGGCCCTGTTTTTTATCACGCAAAGGCGCAAAGGCGCGAAGTAGATAAGGAAAAGTGAAACCGCTCCGCGGCTCTTCTTCGCGCCTTAGCGCCTTAGCGCCTTAGCGCCTTAGCGCCTTCGCGTGAAACAAATACACTACCAATTCAGCAGGTGAACCAATGGCGCGCAAACATTCCAAACACGGTCCTTACGATTCCGAAGCGGAAGACGAGACGCCTCCCGCCGAAGCGCCGCCGTGCTGGCTGTGCGGGCGGCCAACCGGCAAGACGGTGGTCTGGCATCATCCGATCCCCAAAAGCCGCGGCGGGAGCGATACGGTGCCGATGCATCCGATCTGCCAGAACATGCTGATCACCAATTTCAGCAATTCCGAACTGCAACGCCACGGGATGCACGCCGAAGGCCTGCTGGCCGATCCGACAGTGCGTAAATTCGTCGACTGGGTGGCCAAGAAAGAGCCCGATTTCAACGCGCCTCTGGCGAAGAAGGGGCGGTGAGGGAGCACTGCGCCGCAGGCAGAGAAGTTTTCACACGAAGACACAAAGCCACAAAGTCTGGTCTTTTGGTTTCGCGCAGAGGCCGCAGAGAAAATGAGGGCGCAGAGAAACGCCATCTCTGCGCCCTCATTTTCTCCGCGCTCTCTGCGTGAAACACCTCATCTTGATCGCCTGCAGCGCAGTCTAAACCCTCCGATCAATCGACGTCCAGCACCTCCTCCACCCACTCCGGCACCAGCAAGCTCGCCGGGCCGAGCCGGGTTTCGTCGAACATCGCGCTGCCCAGACTCCGTTCCAGATTGAGCTCTAGCGTCCTAGCCCCCACTCGCCGCGCTTCCTGCACGAAGCCCGCCGCCGGATAGACCGCGCCCGAGGTGCCCACGGAAACGAACAGGTCTGCCGCCTCGATGGCGCGATAGATTTCCCCCATCCGGTAGGGCATTTCGCCGAACCAGACGATATCGGGCCGCAGCGCCGACTGGCCGCAGGCGGGGCACGGCGGGCCGTGGCGCAGAGTGCCGGTCCAGCGGTGGCGGGCGTCGCAGTATCGGCACCAGGCGCTGAGCGCCTCGCCGTGCATGTGCAGCACGCGGCTCGCGCCGCCGCGTTCGTGCAGGTCGTCGATGTTCTGGGTGACGATCAGCAGATTGCCCGGAAACTCCCTGTCCAGCCGCCCCAGGGCCAGATGCGCCGCGTTGGGCTGCGCCGCCTGCACATCGCTCCGCCGCGCGTCGTAGAACCGCTGCACCAGATCAGGATCGCGGGCGAAGCCCTCGGGCGTGGCGACTTCGGTGACCGGGTGATCTTCCCACAATCCGTCATCAGCGCGGAAGGTGCGCAGGCCCGATTCGGCGCTGATCCCCGCTCCGGTCAGGATCACGATGTTGCGTGGGGAAGTCATGGCGGGCATGAAGCACTGGGCGCGGAGGAAACGCAATGGCGAGAATAGGCATTATCGGCAGCGCAGGGCGCATGGGCGCGGCGCTGCAAGCGGCCATTGCGATGGCGGGGCACCAGTGCTCGGGCGGCGCGGACAAGGGCGATTCGGTGGCCAACCTCGCCGATGCTAGCGATGCGCTGGTCGATTTCTCGGCTCCGGCCGCGCTGAAGGACAATCTCCACGCCGCCATCGGCGCGGGCATCCCGATCCTGATCGGCACTACCGGGCTGGAGGCGCTGCACCACACCGCGATAGACGATGCCGCGCGCGCCATCCCGGTCTTGCAGACGGGCAATACTTCGCTCGGCGTCACGCTGCTGGCCCATCTGGTGCAGGAAGCGGCGGCGCGGCTGGGGCCGGACTGGGATGTGGAGGTGGTGGAAATGCACCACCGGATGAAAGTCGACGCGCCATCGGGCACCGCGCTGCTGCTGGGCGAAGCGGCGGCAGCGGGGCGCGGGATCGATCTGGCCGAGCATTCGGAGCGTGGGCGGGACGGGCATACCGGGCGGCGGGCGGAAGGCGCGATCGGCTTTGCGAGCCTGCGCGGCGGCACGGTGGCGGGCGAGCATTCGGTGATCCTTGCCGGAGACGAGGAACGCATAACCCTCTCCCACAGCGCCGAAAACCGCATGATCTTCGCGCGCGGTGCGGTGAAAGGTGCGGTGTGGCTGGTCGGACGCGCGCCGGGGCGGTACACGATGCGCGACGTGCTGGGGATTGGCTGAGGGGAAGATCGTGGTCGCAGGCAGGGCGCAAGCCGAAACACAGGAATGGATTGCAAGGCTCAGCGCCGAAGAGCTGGCGCTGGCGCGCGACTATACCATGGGCAATCACTGGCTGATCCTGGCCGGGCTGCTGGTCTCCGCACTGGTCACTTGGCTGATCGTGCGCAGCGGCCTGCTCGACAGGCTGGCGAGCAGGCTCGGCCGGCGTGGGTTCTTCCTGCGCACGCTGGCGGTGGCGGCGGTGTTCCTGCTGCTGCTGACACTGCTCAGCCTGCCCTTCGCGCTTTACGAAGAATGGTGGCGCGAACTGCAATATGGCCGCACCAGCCAGCCGCTCGGTGATTTCCTGCTGCAACAAGGCATCAGCACGGTCATTTTCTTGCTGTTTGGCGGCTTGTTCCTGACCGGGGTCTACGCGCTGATCCGCAAGGCCGGTCGCTGGTGGTGGGCCTGGGGCGGCGCACTGGTGGCGGGTGCGGTGGCGTTTTTCTTGCTGCTTTCTCCGGCGCTGATCGAACCGCTGTTCAACGAATACCAGCCGATCCCCGAAGGTGAGGTGCGGACTGCCGTTCTCGCTCTCGCCGCCGAAGCCGGGGTGCCCGAGGATCGAGTCTATCTGTTTGACGGATCGCGGCAGTCGAACAATTTCACCGCCAATGTTTCGGGCGTGGGTTCTTCGGCGCGGATTGCCATTTCCGATGTGGCGATGGACGAGGCCTCGCTGGATGAAGTGCGGGCGGTGACCGGGCACGAGATCGGCCACTATGTGCTTGGCCATGTCTGGCGCACGGTGGCGGTGCTGAGCCTGCTGGCCGTGGCGATTTTCTGGCTGACCGCGCGGCTCTATCCGTGGTTCGCCCGCCGCTTCGGCACCGACGCGCCGCTGGAAGACCCGCGCGGACTACCGGTGTTCGTGTTCGTGCTGGGCCTGCTGTTCACGCTTGCCCAGCCGATCACCAACACCATGACGCGCATGGGTGAGAGCGAGGCGGATGCCTATTCGATGGAGCATGTCGGCCTGCCCGATGCGATGGCGGGGGCGCTGATCAAGACTGCCGAATACCGCTATCCGCTGGCCGGGCCGGTGGAAGAGGCGCTGTTCTACACCCACCCCACTGTCCAGCGCCGCATTCATGCAGCGATGGAATGGAAGGCCGCGAATGGGGGCGTAACTCCATGAATGTATGGCGGTTTGTGGCAGCGGCGCTGCTGCTCGTCCTGATTGCCGGTTGTAGCGAGACGGCATATGAGCACGCCCGCATGGTCGTGCCGCGCCCCGACGGGGTGCTGGTGATCTACCAGAAAAGCTGGTCGCGCGAACGGTTTCGGATGCCGATGGATCACGGCTCCAGCCATGTGGAAACGGCGGCGGTGCATCAGGCTTTCTTCTATCCCGCCGATGGCTGTGCGCCGCGCGCGGTGCCGCTGGACCTTGCGGTTGACTATGAAAATCAAGAGCCTGGACCTGCGCCCGGATTTCCCCGTGCTGAGCTGGCGGCGCGATGCCCTGGTCGCGGAGGTCTGCCGCAATGACCCGGACATGACGCTGGATTGCTCAGGCATGCCCGGTGGCAATATCCGGCAGGTGCATCAGCGGATCGAGGATGTTAGCGCTCACCGGAGACCGGCTGGTGCTGGCGCGCGGGCCGGATGGATCGGCGCAATGTAGTATCGATTTATCCAGCCTTTCCAGCCCCTTGACGCAACCCGATTGGGTGCTGGCGCACTATCCCGATCGGGCAGCTATCTGTTCGACCAGAGCGATCCGGCGCTGTCGCTATACCGCCTGCAATGCGGGCAGGCGCCGCAATTGCTGGAGACTCTGGCGGTCGAGGGCGCGGAATGGACCGAGGTGTACGATGTGGTTCCGGGCACCGACCCGGCCAATCCGCTGGTGCTCTATTCCAGTCACAATGCCTTCGAGCAGGCGAACCTGCGCAATATGACGGGCGATCTGGCGGTGCTTGAAACCGGGGCCATTGGAAGAGCGATACCTTCTTCCTCGATGCGCAGCGGCGAGACTATCGTTCTGGAAGATGACGCTTTCTTTCGCCAGCACACCGGGCTTAGGCTGACGCTGTACGAGGTGGCGAGCGGCGAACGGCGGACGCTGGCGTGGGAACACGACTTTGCCGCCTTGGCCCGACCGCCCCTGAACAGCATGACCCGCGAACAGATTTTCGAGTTCTTCCGCCGCCTCGCCGAAGACAATCCCGCGCCGGAAACCGAGCTGGAGTTCGGCAATGCCTTCCAGTTGCTGGTGGCGGTGGCGCTAAGCGCCCAGGCGACCGATGTGGGCGTGAACAAGGCCACAAGAGCGCTGTTTGCGCAGGTCCAAACGCCCGCAGCAAATGCTTCGATCTGGGCTGAAGATCCTGAGCGAGCATATCAAGACCATCGGCCTGTTCAATTCCAAGGCGAAGAACGTGATCGCGCTCAGCCAGCTGCTGATCGACGAATTTGGCGGCGAGGTTCCGGCCACGCGCGAGGAACTGGTGCGGCTGCCGGGCGTGGGCCGCAAGACCGCCAATGTCGTGCTCAACTGCTGGTTCGGGCAGGAGACCTTTGCGGTCGATACCCACATCTTCCGGCTCGGCAACCGCACCGGCATGGCGAGGGCAAGACCCCCGAAGCGGTCGAGGCGAAGCTGGAGAAGCGGGTGCCCGCGCCCTTCCGGCTCGGCGCGCATCACTGGCTGATTTTGCATGGGCGATATGTTTGCAAGGCAAGGACGCCGGAATGCTGGCGGTGCCCGGTGGCGGACCTATGCAGCTTCAGGAAGAAAGTGCTGGAGCCGCCGAAAGGGCGATAAATTCTAGAGGCAGTCGCCGAACATCCCGCAGACGAAGGACAGCGTGAAGAAGATCAGCCCCGCCCCCGCGGCGGGCACATAGAGCACGGCCAGCACAACGCGCGCCAACTTTTGCAGCGGCAAGCGGAGGATGCCGACAAGGCCAACCGCCACGGCAACCACAAACGCTGCTTGATCGCTGAACGATGTCCACCAGTCAGGATCGCGTGACAGCCACAGATAGGCGCTCATAATGGCAATTGGAGCTACCAGCGCGAGCGCAACGGATAGGAGGACCTGCTTGCGGGTGGCTGAGGATTCCATACAGACTCTTTCCTTCTCGTTCGCGAATTCAGGTGTTTAGCCGAACCCGCTTTGCGTGTCAGGATCAATCGTCAGTCCATCCTCCGCCAGTTCCGGCGAAAGCGCCGAAATCGCCTGCGCCGCCACCAGATCGCCGACTACGTTGAGCGTCGTGCGGCACATATCCAGAAACCGGTCGACGCCGAGGATCAGGCCGATGCCCGCCGGGCGGCACCCCCACGCCCGACCAGGATGATCGCGATCACCGGCAGCGAACCGCCCGGCACGCCCGCGGTGCCGATCCCCGCAAGGATGCAGACCAGCATCACGAAGGCCTGATCCACCAGCGTCAATTCCACCCCGAAGAACTGGGCGAGGAACAGCACCGTCACCCCTTCGAACATCGCGGTGCCGTTCTGGTTGGCGGTGGCGCCGATGGTCAGCACGAAGCGGGCAATCCGGCGGCGGCAGTTTCAGTTCGGTCTCGGCCACCCGCAGGGCCGTGGGCAGGGTGGCGTTGGAACTGGCGGTGGTGAACGCCATCAGGCTCGCCTCGCGCGTCTGGCGGAAGAAGGCGAGCGGGCTCTTCTTGGCGATGAATTTCAGCATCAGCGGGAACACGCCGAACATCTGCAACGCCAGCGCCAGCAGCACCACCGCGACATAGGCCGCCAGCTTGACCAGCAGGTCCCAGCCGAATTGCGCGGAGAGATTGAACATGAAGCAGAAGATCGCAATCGGCGCGAGCTGGATCACCAGCCCGATCAGCCGCATCGCCACTTCGAACACGCCTTCGATGGCATCCTTGAGCACGCCGGTGCGGCGCGTCTGCACCAGCAGCAGGCCGATGCCGAAGAACAGTGCGAAGAACATCACCGCCAGAATGTCGTTCGCGCTCATGGCCTCGACGATGTTCTTGGGCACGATGGCGATCACCTGATCGACCCCGGTCGGTCGTCTCGGCACTTGCAGTGACGATGCTGGATGCGCCCTCCGCCCCTTCGGCCAGCATTTCGCGCGCGCGCCGCCGGATCGACCCCGTCTCCGGGCCGGATCACGTTCACCAGCACCAGCGAAATCGCCACCGCAATGGCGGATACCACCACGGTATAGCCCAGCGTCTTCAGCCCCACCCGCCCCAGCGAGCGGACCTCGCCCATTTCGGCAATCCCCACCACCAGCGCGGAAAACAGCAGCGGGATCACCAGCATGAACAGCAGCCGCAGGAATATCTGGCCGATCGGGACGGTGACATAGGTCACCACGGTGTCGACCCAGGCGCGCATCGCGCGCGAAGGTATAGGCCAGCAGGCCCGCAGCCAGCCCGGCGACAAAGCCGATCAGGATGCGCCATTGCAGCTTGTTGTGATTGACCGGGGTTCCCTCGGCGGCGATTTCTGCGGCTTCGCTGGTCAAATCTCTGCTCCCGTTCTGGTTTCGATCCTCCCCAAGCTCGCTTGGGGAGTGGGACTAGCCGCAGGCTGGTGGAGGGGTATGGGACCGGCCGTGGCTACCCCTCCACCATGCTACGCATGGTCCCCCTCCCCGAGCAAGCTCGGGGAGGAATTTGTCGCCAAAGCCGCCAGCGCCACCCGCCGGTAAATCCGCGTGAGGGTTTGCAAATCCGCAATCGCCACCGCCTCGTCGGTCTTGTGCATGGTGGCGTTGACCAGCCCGAATTCGATTACCGGGGCGAGGTTCTTGAGGAACCGCGCATCGGAAGTGCCGCCGGTGGTGGAGGCTTCGGGTTCGATCCCGGTTTCCGCCAGCACCGCCTCGGCCACCATCGCGGAAAACTCGCCCGGCGGGGTCAGGAACGGTTCGCCGGAAATCACCGGACGCGCCATGCCGCCGTGCTTGCGGGCAATCGCGCCGACCAGTCTCGGCGAGCGAGGCCCGCCGAATGCAGATCGTTGAAGCGGATCGAGATGCGCGCCGTCGCGCCGCGCCGGGAATCACATTGTGCGCCCGGTTGGGGCTGTCGATCTCGGTGATTTCGAGATTGCTCGGCTGGAACCAGTCGGTCCCCTCGTCCAGCACCAGCGCGTCGAGTTCGGCCAGCATCGCCACCAGCCGCGGGCAGCGGATTGTCCGCCAGATGCGGATAGGCGACGTGGCCCTGCGTGCCCGCCACTTCCAGAAAGACATTGACCGAGCCGCGCCGCCCGATCTTCATCATGTCGCCCAGCCGGTGGACGCTGGTCGGCTCGCCCACCAGGATCAGGTCGGGAATTTCGCCCAAGCTGCGCATGTGGTCGATCAGCGCGCGGGTGCCGTGCAGCGCCGGGCCTTCCTCGTCGCCGGTGATGATGAAGCTGAGCGTGCCCGCCTCCGCCGGGATATCCGCCACGGCCGCGACCATGCAGGCAATCGCGCCCTTCATGTCCACCGCGCCGCGCCCATACAGCAGTTCGCCGCGCACTTCGGGCGCGAAGGCCCCGCTCGCCCAGCCCTCCCCCGGCGGCACCACGTCGACATGCCCGGCGAAAGCGAAATGCCGCGACTCCCGGCGGGTCCGTGGCGGATGGCGAACAGGTTTTCGACCGGAGCTTCGTCCGATCCTTCCGGCCCCTCCCCGCGCAGGAACCGGTGCACCGCAAAGCCCAGCGGCGCCAGCATCGCTTCCAGCGCATCGAACACCGCCGCCGCGCGCCGGGGTGACGCTTTCGCAGGCGATCAGGCGGTTGGCGAGGTCGAGAACACGGTCTGGCTGGTGCATCTTGCATTTGCGGTAGACCAGCCAGCATGCCAGATTCAAGCCACAGGTGATCCGCCATGCCCAAGCTCGACCTTGCCGCCATCGAAATGGTGCAGCGCACCGGCTATCCGCCGCCGCACGACCAGGCGGTGCAAGGGCGCTGGCAGCGGCGGTTCGCCGAAGGATGCGGGGCTGGAGCAGCTGGGCGCCAACCATGTCACGCTCGAACCCGGCGCATGGTCATCGCAGCGGCACTGGCATTTCACCGAGGACGAACTGGTGGTGATGCTCTCGGGCGAGGCCGTGCTGGTGGAGGACGACGGCGAGACCGACGCTGCACCCCGGCGATATCTGCGTCTGGCCCGCGGGCGTGGCCAACGGCCACTGCATCCAGAACCGCAGCGCCGCGCCGTGCAGCTTCCTCGCGGTCAGTGCCGGGCCGGATACCGGCGGCAGCTATTCGGATATCGACATGTGCTTGGGGGCCGGAGGCTTCACCCGCAAGGACGGCTCGAAAATCTGATCAGGCCTTCCCCGCCACTTCGAACTGCGAGATCGTCCACTCTTCGGCCATTGCCGCGTCGATCCAGCTCTGCATCCAGTCGTGTTCCCACACTGCCTGCATATAGGCCTGCGCGAAACCGGGCACATTGATGCCATAGGTGACGAAGCGGCTGACCACCGGGGCATAGAAGATATCCGCCGCGCCGAAAGTGCCGAACAGGAACGGCCCGCCCTTGCCGAACCGCGCGCGCGCTTCCGCCCACAGGCCGAGGATGCGGACGATATTCCGCCTTCACCGGATCGTCCAGCTCGATCGCCAATGCGGGCGCGGATGTTCATCGGGCAGGCGCGGCGGAACGGCAGGTAGGAGCTGTGCATTTCCGCCACCATCGCCCGCGCCATGCCGCGCGCATCATCATCCTTGGGCCAGAACCGGTCCCGCCCGACCTTGTCGGCCAGGTATTCCAGGATCGCCAGGCTGTCCCACACCACCACCTCGCCGTCCCACAGCACCGGCACCTTGCCTGCTGAAGGCTGGAATTCGCCTTGCTGCGCCTTCATCGCCTGCCAGTCATCGCCATCGATATGGACGGTCAGCTCCTCGAAATGCAGCCCGCTCTGCTTGGCCGCCAGCCAGCCGCGCAGCGACCAGCTGGAATAGTTCTTGTTGCCGATAATCAGCTTCATGGTGCCACTGTTCCCCGTTTCGCCTCCGGGTAGCCATCGCGACCGGGCGTGTCGAGGGCGTCCGGAGCGCAGATGGGAAAAGCCTTTCACGTTTCTTAACCATCTTCTGCGAAAGCGAAGGCCTCGCCATGCGCGATACCGGTTGAACGAAGGTGATGAGTGGTCGGACCAAAGCCGACAAAACGGGCGAAGGCCCTGCGGACAGAACGGCTGCGCCAGGTGGTGTGGGCCGGGCTGTTGTCGCTTGCGCTGACCTTTCTTACCGTCCTCAGCCCGGTCGATATCTTCTTCTGGATTGGGCAAAGCCGCATTGCGCACACGGAAGCATCGGGGCAAATAGTCTATCTCAGCAGCGAACAGGATCTCGCCGATCCCGCCTTTCCCGAACGGCGGCGGGAACTGGCACAACTTGTCGAGCGACTGGATGAGGCAGGCGTGTCGGCGGTTTATGTCGATGCGGTATTCGAACAACCGACCGATACTGTGACCGACAGCGGACTGAATGCCGCCCTGCGGCGGTTCGATGGCCGAGCATTCCTGACCCAGAGCGTCCGCACTGGCATCGACGGGGAACCTGTCCGCGAACACTCGATAGCGACAATTCGCGAAGGCGTGCAGCAGGTGGGTGGGTACCTTTACAAGGATTTCACGGGCTTTGCCTGGCATGCAGACTATGTCGTCAGACATGGCGATGGCGAACTTCCCAATCTGTCCGCCCAGATCGCAGGGATCGACGATCCGAATAATGCGCGCTTTCCGATTAGTTACAATTTTGATCTCGATACAATTCCTACGATCTCCGTGAGCGAAGGGTTGGCCAGCGAAACCGATCTATCGACGCTGGCGGGCAAATCAGTGGTCATAGGCAGCCAAAATCGGATTGATGGCTCAGCATTCGACATTCCCGGATTAACCGAGGTTTCCCCAACGCTCGTGCATGTTCTTGCCGCAGAAACCCTGCTGGCAGGGCGCACCATCTTGATCAGCGGCTGGATTGTTGCACTCATCTCTATCGTCATGCTGGCAGCTTCGGCGAGTCTTCGCGCCGAGCGCAGGCGCCGCACCGGCTATCTGGTAAACGTGCTCGCACTGCCGATAGCCCTGCTGGTGACCGCCCATCTGGGGTGGCGGGTCGAATTTTCGCCGATGCTCGCCGTCGTCGGCATCTATGCAATCTTCCGTCTGCGCGCGTTCTGGAAGGACTCCTTCGCGCTGGTCGATCCGGAAACCAGCCTGCCATCGTTTGCTGCGCTCGAAGCAAGCAAGGAAGCCGCAGAAACGGTCCCGGCCATCATCGTCGCCAAGATCCAACGGTTCGAACAAGTGCGGCGAACGCTGCCCAAGGAATTGCATGCCGAATATGTCCTGCGCATCATCGCGCGACTGAAGGCTGCCACGCAGGATGCCACGATCTATATCGGGCAGGGGCACATGATCGCTTGGACCATGCCGGAAAAGGATCCGGCGCTGCTGCGCGAACATCTCGAAGGGCTGCGCGCGCTATTCGGCTCGCCGCTGATAGTGGGCGACGGCCAGGTCGATGTAGGGATCACCTTCGGCGTTGATATTACCCCCAGCCCCAAGGTCTCCCGCCGGCTCGCCTCGGCGGTGGACGCGGCGGAAAAGACCAACGAGACTTATGAGCCGATCGCCATTGCCGACAGCTCTTCTGACGAGGATCTGATCTGGAACATTTCGCTGCAGGCGCGGATCGACGCGGCGCTTTCCAACGGCGAAATCTACCTTGTCTACCAACCCAAGGTGATGGTGCAGACGGGGGAAATCATCGGGGTCGAGGCGCTGGTCCGCTGGAAGGACCCGGTGAAGGGACATATCCCGCCCGACAATTTCATCCGCCAGTGCGAGACGGTAGGCCGCATGAGCCATCTGACCCGCTTTGTGCTGGAGCAGGCGTGCAATGCCGGGAATGCTTTCGACGAGCAGGGGATGCACATTCCGGTTGCCGTGAACATCTCCGCCACGCTGGTGCACGAGCGCGCCGTCGTCAACATGGTCGCTGACGTGCTGAAGAAAACCGGCTTCGATCCGCGTCGGTTGACGCTGGAAATTACCGAAACCTACCGCATTTCCAATATTGACCGTGCAGCGGAAATCCTGGGCGAGTTGAAGGCGTTGGGGATCAAGATTTCGATGGACGATTTTGGCGTCGGCGCCGCCAGCCTTGAAGCCCTGCTGCGCCTGCCCTTTGGCGAGCTCAAGATCGATCGCTTGTTCATCTCGAAAATATCCACCGACAGCAAGGCGCTTGGGATTGTCCGCAGTGTGCTTCGGCTGGGCAAGGATTTGCGAATCATCGTGGTCGCCGAAGGGGTTGAGGATGCGGCCACGTTAACGCTTTTGCGTGAATCCGGCTGTCTTGTGGCCCAGGGATACGCCATTTCCCGACCTGTGGAATTCGATAGAATTCTTGTTTTTCAATCTGATAGAAAGAAACTGCCGATTGAAAACATGGTTTAGGCTTTACAAACATAAGTAGTTAATCCATTTTTAACCCTCCTCAACAGGAGAGTCGCGATGGGTGGATTTTGGGGCTGGCTTCTCGGTGGTCGTCACTCGGGTTAAGCACGGCAAACATACAGTTTGAAGAAGGGCGTTGTGGGCGCCCTTTTTTAATGTCTGCAATCCGCGCGATGTGTTGATTGGTGGCTACTGCCGCACATCCAGCAGAATGGCGGCGCGCAACTCATCGAGGCCCATGCCCTTTTCAGCACTGGTGACATGCACCTGCGGATAGGCGGCGGGATGTTTGCGCGCTTCTTCGATCACCTTCGCGGTGGTCTCTTCAAGCTCGCTGGCCTTGATCTTGTCTGCCTTGGTCAGCACCAGCCGATAGCCGACTGCTGACTGATCCAGCATGGCCATCATATCCAGGTCCGATTCCTTCAGCCCGTGGCGGCTGTCCACCAGCACCAGGTTCCGCTTCAGCACCACGCGCCCGCGAAGGAAAGTGCGCACCAGGCCGCGCCATTTCTCGGCCACCTTGAGCGGGGCCTTGGCAAAGCCGTAGCCGGGCATGTCGACCAGCCGGAACTGGGTGGGATCGCCCACTTCGAAGAAGTTCAGCTCCTGCGTCCGCCCCGGCGTCACCGAGGCGCGAGCAATGCTCTTTCGCCCGGTCAGCGCGTTGATGAGCGAGCTCTTGCCGACGTTGGAGCGCCCGCAGAAGGCTACTTCAGGATAATCCGCTCCGGGCAGGAACTTGAGCTGCGGAGCCGAGAGCAGGAAGTCCACCCGCCCCGAAAACAGCCGCCGCGCTTCTTCCGCCAGTGCCAGTTCGTCCTCGGTCACCCTTCGGCCTTCGCGCGTTCGGCGGCGCGTGCCTTTTCCTCTTTATCCTTCTGCATCGCCGCCTTCAGTTCCGGATTGCGCGAATAGAGATATTTCTGCTGCGCCAGCGTCAAGATGTTGTTGCTGATCCAGTAGATCAGCAGTCCGGCGGCAAACTGCGCCATCACGAACATCAGCATCCACGGCATGATCATGAAGATCTGCTGCTGCATCGGGTCCATCGCCGCCGGATTGAGCTTGAACTGGAGCCACATGGTGACGCCCAGCAGCACTGCCAGCACGCCGATGGCGAGGAAGCCCGGCGGGGTGAAATCGAGCAGGCCGAACAGGTTGAGGACGTTGCCGGATCGGGCGCGGACAGATCGCGTATCCAGCCGAAGAACGGCTGATGCCGCATTTCGATGGCCAGCAGCAGCAGTCTTGTACAGGGCGAAGAAGATCGGGATCTGGATGAAGATCGGCAGGCAACCCGCCAGCGGATTGACCTTTTCTTCCTTGTACAGCTTGGCCATCTGCTGTTGCAGCTCGGGCTTGTCGTCCTTGTAGCGTTCCTGCAGCGCCTTCATCTTGGGCTGCACCGCGCGCATCTGCGCCATCGAGTGGAACTGCTTTTGCGCGATCGGGAACAGGAGCAGGCGAATCAGCAGTGTCAGGCAGATGATCGCCACGCCGAAATTGCCGACCAGCCCGAACAGGAAGATCAGCACCTGCCACATCGGCCAGGCGATCCAGCTGAACCAGCCCCAATCGATGGCATTGCCGAACAGCGGCACACCCTGCGCCTGATAGGCTGATCGAGCACCGCGCTTTCCTTCGCGCCCGCGAACAGGCGGGTGGTGCGGGTGACGGTTTCACCCGCCGCGACATTCACTGGATCGTACAGCAGCTCGGCGCGATAATTGTTGCCGCCCGCCGAGCGGAACGCGCCCGTAGCCGCCTGATCGTCCTGCGGCAATCAGCGCGCGACATCCAGTAGATATCGGTAAAGCCGATCCAGTCGGTTCCGACTGCACCATGGACGACCCGGGCCGCTCTTCCAGCGACATCCTCATAGTCCCAGTCGAAATTCGACCGCGCTTCACTCGCTCGCAGCTGATCGGGCCGGAATGGACGTTGAAGGAGCTTGCGATCGGCATTCACGCTGGTGCGGTTGACGAAGGCATAGGGGCGCAGCGCCACGGTGCCTTCGCCGGTGTTGCTGACCGTCTGGGTGACGGTGAGCATGTAGTGCTCGTCTATCGCGAATCGCAGACGGAATTGCAGCCCCGCGCCGTTGTCCCACCCCAGCGTGACCGGGGTTTCCTGCGTCAGCACTTCGCCTTCGACCAGCTGCCACGGGGTATCGGCATCGGGCAGCGCCACGCCTTCGCCCACCCAGCCGAACTGGGCGAAATGCTGGCCTTCGGTGCCTGCGGGCGAAAACAGCCGGATCGGGCCGCTGTCGCGCTCCACCGTCTGGCGGTGGGTCTTGAGATCGATATCGTCCACCCGCGCGCCGACCGGATTGATCGAACCGCTGATTTCGGGCGCGTCGATCCGCACCCGTTCGGCGCTGGCGAGTGCAGTTTCGATTTCAACGGGGCGTGCGGTCGCGCCGTCATCGCCCGGAACAGCGCTGCCTGCGGCCGATGGTGCCGCAGCGGTTTCGCTGCTGGCGACTTCGGCGGGCACATCCGGTTCGGGATAGTAGGTCCGCATGGCGAAATCCCAGCCGAACAGCAGGATCGCGCTCAGCACGACGGCGATGATAAGGTTACGATGGTTGTCCAAGGTCTGTCGATCCGTCGAGAAATGGGCTTGCGAGGTCTTTACGGAACCGGGTCATGCCCGTGTCCCCCCCAGGGATGGCAGCGCATTAGACGCTTAACGGCCAGCCATCCACCCCTTATCGCCCCATGGCGTTCGAGGGCCTGGATGGCATAGGCGCTGCACGATGGCTGATAACGGCAGGTGGGCGGCAGGATCCGGCTGGGGCCAAGCTGCCAGCGCGCGGGCGACGAGGATCAGCACCTGCTTCACCCGCGCCCTTTCCGGTTGCCGGTGCGCGGACGCGGGCTGGATCGCCCTTGCCCTGCGCGGCGCGCTGCGAGCGCGATGGCGAGTTCTTCGGCCAGTTGCGCAAAATCCCGCTCCACCCCGCCCTCGCGCCCGATCAGCACGTGATCGTGATCGGGCAGGCCATGCGCGGGCAGCGCGGCGCGCAGCAATTCACGGAACCGCCGCTTCATCCGGTTGCGCACCACCGCATTGCCGATCTTCTTGGTCACGGTAATGCCAAAGCGCACCCCCGCCCCGCCATTGGGCCGCGCGAGCAACACGAACCCCGGCCGCGCCACGCGCAAACCCCGATTCGCCGCGAGAAAATCGGCGCGCTTGGTGAGGACGGAAATGGTCACGGTGCAAACGCCAGATACGGAACGAAAACGGGCTCCCGAAAGGGGCCCGCAAGGCCGACTGCCCGCCCGCAGCTGCCCCGCACCTGGCGAAGCGCAGGAAGGGATCAGCAGCGAGGACGCTCCGGCGGAGGCCGGAGCGAAAAACAAATCACGCGCAGAGCTTATTGCGGCCGCGACGGCGGCGGGCGCGCAGGACATTGCGGCCACCCACAGTGGCCTTGCGGGCGAAGAAACCGTGGCGGCGAGCGCGGACGAGATTGCTCGGCTGAAAAGTGCGCTTCATGGCGAAAATCCCTCAAACAGAATAAAAAAGGGCCGCCGAACGGACGGCAGCCGCAAACTATGGCGCGCGCTTACTGAAGCACCGGCTGGAAGTCAAGCCGCGCCAAGGTGGGCAGCAGACGCTTCTTCGGTAGCAATCCAGCCGCGCATCTCGCTCCCCGTCAGCCACAGCGCGTCCTCGAACGGCACCGAATTGGTCATCGCATAGAAAGCCCGCGCCGCATCGGCTTCCATACCCATTTCGGCGTAATAGGCGAGATAGCGGCGATGTTCCGGCGCGCTGGCGGGATAGTCCTCGGCCCCGCGCCCGCGATCATCGAGCCAGCCGTGGACGGCGAATTCGCTTTCGGCATCGATGCTGCGCGCGGTGCCTGCGAGAAACAGTTCAACCGCGCCCGACCGCACCGATCCGCCCGCAGGCGCGCTGGTGGCCAAGCCATGCGCGCGAATCATTCGCCCAACCGCGAGATTGGCCACATCGTCGTGCGTACCGGGAGCTTCGACGAATTCGAGCACTTCGACTTGCGGGAACGCCGCCAGCAGCGCCGCAAATTGCGCAGGCGAGCGGCTGTCGGTGATACCCACCAGCGCGGCGGTGTGCGCATCGATCACCCGGAACGGGCCGTAGGCGGCAAGGGCGTTGCGCTCCACCGCCTCGTGCTGCGGCGAAACATAGCGCGAGGCCGGGACTACCTCGATCCATTCCTCGGTCACAATGGTATAGCTCTGCGCCGCCAGCGGGGCGGGCAACAGCGCGAGGAAAGCGGCGAGAATCGGCAGGCGGAACGACATGCCCGCTAAATGCGCCGCCGCTCGTTCGCAAATTGCCAAGGCATGGGGTTGCCATGGAGTTAACGCCATTCGCTCTCGACAGCGCGCAACTCTCGCGTTATCACTCTAACGGCAATAGGGGTTTTCGCTTGGTTTCTCTCGTTTCGACCGTCGCCTATCTCGGGCTGGAAGCACGCCGCGGTGGAAGTGCAGTGCCATCTGGCCGCCGGAATGCCCAAGTTCCTCGTGGTCGGCCTGCCCGACAAGGCCGTGGGCGAAAGCCGCGAGCGGGTGCAGGCGGCGCTGGCGGCGATGGGCCTGTCGCTGCCGCCCAAGCGGATCACCGTGAACCTCTCCCCTGCCGATCTGCCCAAGGAAGGATCCATTTCGATCTGCCGATCGCGCTGGCGCTGCTCGGCGCGATGGGGATCGTCGATGCCGAGGCGATCAGCGAATGGGTGGCGGTGGGCGAACTGGCGCTGGATGGCCGGATCGTTGCCTCGCCCGGTGTGCTGCTGGCGGCGCTGCATGCGAGCGAGACCGAGAAGGGCCTGATCTGCCCCGCGGTGCAGGGGCCGGAAGCGCGCTGGGCGAGCGACGTGAACGGTGTGCGCCGCGCCCGATCTGACCAGCCTGCTCAACCACCTGCGCGGCGCCAGCCGCCTGCCCGATCCCGAACCGGGCGAGGTCGAGGAAGCCGCGCACGGGCCGGACTTGAAGCAGGTCAAGGGGCAGGAAACCGCCAAGCGCGCGCTGGAAATCGCCGCCGCCGGGGGCCACAACCTGCTGATGAACGGCCCTCCGGGTGCGGGCAAGATCCTGCTGGCGGCGTGCCTGCCCGGCATCCTGCCGCCGCTGACTCCGGCAGAAGCGCTGGAAGTGAGCATGGTCGCCTCGGTCGCGGGCACGCTGGAAGGCGGGCGAATCAGCCGCACGCGCCCGTTCCGCGCGCCGCACCATTCGGCGAGCATGGCGGCGTTGACCGGCGGCGGGCTGCGGGTGCGCCCCGGCGAAGTCAGCCTCGCGCATCTGGGCGTGCTGTTCCTCGACGAACTGCCCGAATTCCAGCGCGCGGTGCTCGATTCGCTGCGCCAGCCGCTGGAAACCGGCAAGGTCGATGTCGCGCGCGCCAATGCCCATGTCGCCTATCCCGCGCGGGTGCAGCTGATCGCGGCGATGAACCCGTGCCGCTGCGGCCATCTGGGCGATCCGGCGCTGGCCTGTGCAGCCGCGCGCCGCGCTGCGCGGTGGATTATCAGAGCAAGGTTTCCGGGCCGATGCTCGACCGGATCGACCTGCATGTCGAAGTCGATCCGGTCAGCGCCGCCGATCTCGCATTTGCCCCCGCCCGCCGAAGGCAGCGCGCAAGTGGCAGCGCGGGTGGCGGCAGCGCGGGCGCGGCAGACGCGCGCGGGGTGCGCTGCAATGCCGAGCTGGATGGCGACGCTGCTGGAACAGCACGCCACCCCGGACGAGGCGGGTCGCAAGCTGCTGATGCAGGCCGCGGAAGCGATGCGGCTGTCGGCGCGCGGCTATACCCGGATGCTGCGGGTGGCGCGCACGATTGCCGATCTGGCCGGGGTGGAGCAGGTCGGGCGAGTGCACGTGGCCGAGGCACTGAGCTACCGGCGGCAGGCCCCAAGGGCTTAGCCGCTCAACAGCTGTCCGGCTTCTTCCAGCACACCCGCCTTCTGCCACGCCAGATCGTGCCAGCCGATTTCGCGCCCGTCGTGCGCGTGGAGGGCGATCGGGGCGATGGGTTAGCCGTCGCGGTTATCCACCAGCACCAGATCGGGCGACAATGTTTCGCCATAGCGCTCGCCCCATTGGCGCAGCGCCAGCATGCGCGGGGAGCAGATCCGCCCCTTTTCGGTCAGCCGGTATTCCACCTTGCGCCGGTCATCCGCGCAGGGGGCGCGCGACATCACTCCGTGTTCGACCAGCTTGGCCAGGCGGTTGGAGAGGATGTTGCGGGCAATGCCCAGTTCGCTGGAAAATTCCTCGAAATGCACCAGCCCGTTGAAGCCTGCGCGCAGGATCAGGAACGACCAGCGTTCGCCCATCACTTCCAGCGCATGGGGCAAGCCACATGCCAGTTCGCGCAGCGGTTCACGGATTCCCATAGGCCAAAATTTCTATCCCATCGCCCCTCCTACAGGGAAAAGCGAGAAAACCCAAATCGTTGCGTTATAAGTTGCGAATCGAAACGTATTCTCGATAGCTAGCAATCGACTACTGGTTTTCAAACGCTACCTACATTTATGTCCACAAGGAGTCCTGCCATGTCGCGCCTCTTCTCCCCGCTGCTCGTCGCCGCACTTGCCGCTCGTCGCGCTTTCGCCGCGCCTTGACCGCGCAGACCGCCGCCACGCCCTATTTCAGTCGTCGAACTGGCGCAGCCCGCCACCGAGGACCAGGCCATCGCCGGGGGGTGATGTGCACCTGCGAAGGCACCACGCTGCACCGGCCCGCGCAGCGGTGACCGCCCCTTGCGCGTCTGTTCGGATCTGCGCCGCGAAGCCGGGCCAGATAGCCAGCTTTCGCCGTGCGCGGAGCAGCCGGTGGCGGCAGACCTGCTGGCGCGCTGCAACGGCTGAGCCGCCTCGACCCTATCCCGCCACCTCCCTCTCCATCCGAGGTGGCACTCCATCGCCCCGGTAACCGCAAGGTTCCGGGGCTCTTTTTTGCTGAGTTCAATCGAGCAGGCCGCGCGCGAGCAGGTCCTGCTCCAGCCGCGCCGCATCGGTAAACACATGCCCCTGCCAGCCGCGCGCCACGGCGGCGGCGATGTTCTCGGGCTTGTCGTCGATGAACAGCAGCGACTGCGGCGGCAGCCCGAAGCGGCGTTCGAGCCAGCGCGTAGATTGCCGGGTCGGGCTTGGCGAGTTTCTCGTGCCCGGAAACGACGATATCGCCAAAATCCTTCGAACACCGGCTGCGGCTGGCGCGAAATTCGTCCCAGAAATCGGCGCCGAAATTGGACAGGCGCGAACAGCGGCACCCCGCGCGCCTTGAGCCGTTCGATCAGGTCAAGCGTGCCGGGAATATGCCCGGGATAGGTTTCCGCGAATCGCTCGGCATAGGCGCGGATCAGCGGCTCATGTTCGGGGAACTGCGCGATTCGCTCGGGCACGATTTCGGCCAGCGGGCGGCCTTCGTCCTGCTGGTGGTGCCATTGTTCGGTGACCACATTGGCGAGGAACCAGTCCAGTTCCGCCGGATCGTCAATCAGCTTTTCGAACAGGTAGCGCAGATCCCAGCGGATGACAGCACCCGCCCGATATCGAACACGACGGCGCTAACCGGATGGGCGTCAGACATGCAAAAAGCCCCCGGTTGCGCGGGGGCTTTGCAGGAGACCAATGCCGCGAATCAAGCGCGGCATAACGCGATTAGCCCTGGCGGGCCTTGAACCGGCGGTTGGTCTTGTTGATCACATAGGTGCGCCCACGACGGCGAATCACGCGGCAATCGCGATGGCGGTTCTTCAGCGACTTGAGGCTGTTGCGGATCTTCATGGTCTATTCCTGAAAAATAATGGGCACCGGAGCAGGACTCCGATGCCGGAATTTCAAGCCGCGCCGATAAGGGCGGCCCGCACCTAAGTCAACCTTGTCTAGCTGTCCTCGGTGCTGTTCCCTCCGCTGGCGCTACGGGGCACCTGCGGGCGGGCGTTCGCCCTTGCGGTCGGCTAGTCGCCGACCGAGCTTTCTCTAATCTCCGCCAGCCGCCGTTCCCAGGCCAGCGCGTGGTTCACAATGGCATCGAGATCGGCATGCTGCGGCTGCCACGGCAGAGTGGCCTTGATCCGCGAAGGATCGGAAATCAGCGCCGCCGGATCACCCGCGCGGCGCGGAGACATCACGCGATTGAGCTTCAGGTTCGTCACCCGGTCCACCGCGTCCAATACTTCCATCACCGAGAACCCGCGCCCGTAGCCGCAGTTCATCGTCATCGAACGCGCCGGATCGGCGAGCAGCGCCTCCAGCGCCAACACGTGCGCGGCGGCGAGATCGCTGACGTGGATGTAATCGCGAACGCCGGTGCCGTCGGGGGTGTCGTAATCGGTGCCGAACACGCTGACATGGTCCCGCTTGCCCAGTGCCGCCTCGACCGCGACCTTGATCAGGTGCGTGGCCCCGGCGGTCGACTGCCCGCTGCGCGCCTGCGGGTCTGCCCCGGCGACGTTGAAGTAGCGCAGGGCGCAATAGTTGAGCGGATGCGCTGCGGCGGCATCGGCCAGCATCTGCTCGGTCATCAGCTTGGACCAGCCGTAGGGATTGATCGGCACCTTGGGCGAATCCTCGCGCACCGGCGATTCTTCGGGCACGCCGTAGGTGGCCGCAGTGCTGGAGAAGATGAAGTGCGGCACGCCTGCCGCCACTGCCGCTGCCAGCAGCGCGCGGCTTTTCACGGTGTTGTTGTGATAATAGTCGAGCGGCTTCTCGACGCTTTCGGGCACCACGATGGACCCTGCGAAATGCATGATCGCTCGCGTGCCCTGTTCGGCAAAAATTCGCGCCAGCAATGCGCCGTCTTCGATATCGCCGAAATACAGCGGCACATCGTCGGGCACGGCGAAGCGGAAGCCGGTGGTGAGATTGTCGATCACCGCCACGGGCCAGCCGGCATCGCGCAGGGCAAGGACGGCATGACTGCCGATATAACCGGCGCCGCCGGTGACGAGTACGGGGGGTTTGTCTTGGCTCATAGGAGGGGGCGGTTAGCACGATCAGGTTAAGGGGCAATGACTTGTAATCTCCCCTTGGCACGAGAGGGCATTTCGTGCGTTACTCCCGGTATGAAAACCACCCTCCTCCCGCTCCTCGCTGCCTGCGCCTTGCTCGGCGCCTGCGCCACCCCTGCCTATGTCTCGCCGGTGGAGGTGACGCGCTTTACCGGCGCAGCGCCGCAGCAACTGGGCGAAGGCACGATCAGCGTTACCGCCGCGCCGGGGCTGGATGGCGATTCGCTCGCCTTCGCTGCCTATGCCGATGCGGTGCGGCGCGAGCTGGAAGCGCTGGGATATCGGGTGGTGGCGAGTGATGGCGGGCAGGTGGCGGCGATTGCGCTCACCTCGACGCTGGCCGATCCCGAAGAACGGCGCAGCCCGGTGGGCGTGGGCGTGGGCGGATCGACCGGGTCCTACGGTTCGGGCGTGGGTGTCGGCGTCGGCATCAATCTCAACAGTCTCGCCGGGCCGCCAGCCGAGCGGATCGAACGGCAGCTGTTCGTCGCCATTCGCCCGGCCAGCGGCGGCGCAAACCTGTGGGAAGGCCGCGCCAATATGACCGCCACTAGCAACAGCGATTATGCCAATGAAGCCGCCGCAGCGGCGCGGATGGTCGAGGCGTTGTTTGCGGGGTTCCCCGGCGTGTCCGGAGAGACTATCGAAGTCGAATGACCGACAGCAATATCGTGATCGACGCCGCCTTCGACAGCGGCAATATCGAAGTCGTAGCCATCGACGGTGCCAGCGCCCGCCTGCGTATCCCGCGCGATTACCAGAGCGAATTCGCACAGTGGTTCCACTACCGTGTCTCTGGGGCGGCGGGTCGCGAGCTGGTGCTGACGTTCGAGAACCTCAAGGACACCGCCTATCCGCAAGGCTGGCCGGGCTACCGCGCCTGTGTTTCGGAAGACCGTTCATTCTGGGGCCGCGCAGAGACCACATACGATCAGGCCAGCGACACCATGACGGTGCGCTATACTCCTACCAGCGATGTCGCCTGGTTCGCCTATTTCGCACCCTATTCGTTGGAGCGGCACCACGATTTGGTCGCCGAAGCCGCGAACAGCGAAGGCGTCAACTATCGTCGCCTTGGCGAAACGCTGGACGGGCGTTCGATCGACTGCCTCGAAATGGGCGAAGGCGAGACCGAGGTCTGGCTCTATGCCCGCCAGCATCCGGGCGAAAGCATGGCCGAATGGTGGATGGAAGGCGCGCTGGAACTGCTCACCGATCCTGCCGACACCGTGGGTCGTATCCTGCGCCAAAAATGCCGCCTGCACGTGGTCCCCAATTGCAATCCCGACGGCAGCTTTCGCGGCCATCTGCGCACCAATGCCGCTGGCGTGAACCTCAACCGCGAATGGGCGGAGCCGACCCCCGAACGCAGCCCCGAAGTGCTCGCCTTGCGCAATGCGATGGACGAAAGCGGCGTACACTTCGCAATGGATGTCCACGGGGACGAAGCGATCCCCGCCGTATTCCTTGCCGGTTTCGAAGGCATTCCCTCATGGACCGACGCACTGGGCGAGCAGTACTACCGCTATCAGCGCATCCTGGATCGCCGCTGCCCCGATTTCCAGACCGCCAAAGGCTATCCCAAGACCCCGCCGGGCAAGGCCAACTTGTCGATGAGCACCAACCAGGTCGCCGAACGCTTCGGCGCAGTGGCGATGACGCTGGAAATGCCGTTCAAGGACAACGACGACTGGCCCGACCCGATGCAGGGCTGGAGCCCCGAACGCAGCAAAGCCTTGGCGCGCGAATGCCTCGCCGCACTGGTCGAATGGCTGGACGGCTAGACCCGAATTCGACCAGGTATGTACACCGTGATTGCGCTGTGGAGCCGCGTGGGGAGGCGTGGTGTGCAGCAGGGGCTTCACCGCCCCTGCAAGCGCCGCAACGCTGCCACGCGGCTCCACAGCGCAACCCCTCCGGGGCGGGCCGATTTTGCCCCGTGGCAGCGTTGCTCGTCGATCACGATGCTATGGCATCGCTCACTCCTCGCGCCTCGCCACGAACCAAAATCGGCTCCGTCACGGCGTGCATACCTGGTCGAATTCGGGTCTGACGCCGCCTATTGGGCAGAGGCGCGGGTTCCCGTAATCGGCGCCGGTCCGAAGGCCGAATTGGCTTCCCCGCTCAGCGCATCGCCGTTAGCCGTCAGGGTGTAGGTCAGTTCCATCGGGCCCTGCGGGGTTTCCAGCGAGCGCACGAAAGTCACCGTATCGCCCGCCACCGCAACATTGCTGATCGTGCTGACCATCGGCGGCATGGCTGCACCTTCGGGCATCCGGTCCTCGATCGCGACAGTGTAGCCAGCGGGGCCATGCGCGACGGAAACGCCTGCCTCAAAATTGCCCATCGGCGTTTCGGTTACGGTATCCCAATTGCCGACGACGGCGGCATGATCCTGCGCCAGCGCGGGCATGGCAAACGAGGGGGCAAACAGGCTGGCGGCAAACGCGGCGGCGGCAAAACGAATGGTCATAGTGAAGAGTCCTCTCGCGGAAATCTGATCCCGCCGGGCAAGCTATGGTGCAACGCGCACAAGGGCAAGTAGCTAAGGCTGCACCACCACCCAGCGCATTGGGTCACCATTGGCGGGATTGGCCAGCTGGCTGTTGGCCGTCCACAGCACCCACGGACGCCCGGCGTAATCGGGCTGGACCCAGTCCTTCTCCAGCCACAGGTTCCGCTCGATCCGCGCGGCGATGCCGTAAGCGGCTTCAAACTCCTCGCTCACTTGTAGCACCACCGGCTGCCCGGCGTGGCCCTCCACCTGATTGATGAAAGTCGTCAGCTCGCTTTCCAACGCGGCCTCAATCACTGGATCGTTGCAGGCGCTGGCGGGCTTGGCGAGCGCGATGGCGGGTGGCAACATCTCCGGATCGCGCGGGACGATGGTGACGAAATTGGCCGCCTGCCGCTCGGCAGGAACGCAAGGGTCATAGGCGTGCACCGCACCGTGGCGGATTCCGGTTTCGGCCAGCGCGGCAAGATTGCGCCCGAACATGGCGTCGCGCCCGCTCGCCCCGCTGCTCGCTTCGAGATAGACGAAATCAACCCGCGCGGTGCGCAGCGCGGAAATGTCCACCACGCCTTCGGCCTCGCCTGTCACCAGACCTTGCGAGGGGAAGGTGGCGCGCGGCGGTGCCCAGTGCTGGGTCTGCCACCACAGCACCACGCCAGTGCCGATCAATGCCAGCAGCAGCAGCGCCTCGATCCAGAAGCGCAGCACGCTTTTTTTCTTCCTGCCCATCGGGCGCGACCTCTAGTTCAGCGGCGCAAAATTGCCATCACCCCTTGGTGTGCAAGACGCAAATTAATGTAAACAGCCGCCGCGCGGTGTCAAAATCGGTTTCGATCTTGTTCTCCAGCGCCTCTTCGAGCTGCCGCGTGCCGCGATCGTGGATGCCACGCCGCGCCATGTCGACGGTCTCGATCTCCTGCGCAGAGGCGCGGCGCAGCGCCTTGTAATAGCTATCGCAGATGGCGAAATATTCGCGCACCACGCGGCGCAGGCGCGACAGGCCCAGCCCGATTGTGCCCGCGTCGTTCCCCGCGCGGTCGGTCAGCTGCCAGCGCCAGCATCCCTTCCACGATCGCCAGATGCACGTGCCACGGCCCCAGATGCCCCTGCTCGATGGCGCGCAGCGGGCGGAACAGGTTGTCCTCCACCAGATCGCGCAGCGCAATTTCGCGCTCCTTCTCGATCTCCTCGTTGCGGGCAAGCACGGTCGCCAGGTCGAGCGTGATTCGCTCGATCCGGTTGTCGGATTGAGAAAGGTTGTTTGTGGCTTGCATCGCGCGCCCCTCTTGGCCCAGCGCGGGGGCATATTGCAATTGCGAAACAGGGGGCTGCGCATGTCGTCCCCGCTTTCCACAGGCTGCGCGTGTAAAATGATACAGGCCGCGCCTTGCCGTTGCCGCGCCAGCCTTCCATGAAAGCCGCTTATGACCGCGTCCGACCTGCTCCTCCGCCCCGATTCTGCTGCCCAGTCCGTTGGCGCTGCCAATGACCCGCAAGGCCGCTCGCTGCCCGCCAACCTTGAGGCAGAGGCGGCCTTCATCGGCGCAGCCCTGATCGACAACCGGGTGCTGGAGGAACTGCCGGTCGAATTGCGGCGCGCAGCACTTCTTCGCCCCCGTCCACCAGCGAATTTATGAGCGCATCCTGATCGGGGTCGAGCGGCAGATGGTCGTCACCCCGGTGACGTTGAAGCCCTATTTCGAAGCCGACGAGGGGCTGAGGCGAACTCGGCGGCAGCGCCTACCTTGCCCAGCTTACCGCCGACGGGCAGGGCCTGCTTGCCCCGCGCGAACTGGCGCAGCAGATCTACGATCTGGCGCTGCTGCGCGAACTGGTCAGCGTGGGCCGCGAACTGGTGGAAAAGGCGCTCGATACCTCCGAAGTCGAACCGATGGTGCAGATCGAAATGGCCGAAGCGCGGCTGTTCGAAGTGGCCGACGGCGCGACCAGCGAGAACACCGGCACCAGTTTCCGCTCGGCCTCGCACGCGGCGATCAAGCTGGTCGAAGCGGCGATGAATTCGGGCGGCGGGCTGTCGGGCAAGACCACCGGATTGGAAGTCATCGACAACAAGACCGCCGGGCTGCACAATTCCGATCTGATCATCCTCGCCGGGCGGCCGGGCATGGGCAAGAGCTCGCTGGCGATGAACATCGCCTTCAACTGCGCGGAGGAGCATCTCAAATGGATGCGCGACGGCGGCCCGCACAATTACGGTGCGCCGGCAGCCTTCTTCAGCCTGGAAATGAGCGCCGACCAGCTCGCCACGCGTATTCTGGCCGAGCAGGCCGAGGTCTCCTCCGAAGCGCTGCGCTCGGGCAAGCTGAACCGCGACGAATTCCAGAAGCTGTCCTACGCCGCGCAGCGCCTGAGCGAACTGCCGCTGTATATCGATGATACCCCCGCGCTGACCATTTCCGGCCTGCGCACCCGCGCGCGGCGGCTGAAGCGGCGGCACGATGTCGGGCTGATCGTGGTCGATTACCTGCAATTGCTGCAAGGATCGGGCCGCGCCAGCGACAACCGGGTGAACGAGATTTCCGAGATCAGCCGTGGTTTGAAAACCTTGGCCAAGGAATTACAGGTGCCGGTGATCGCGCTCTCGCAGCTGAGCCGCGCGGTGGAATCGCGCGAGGACAAGCGGCCGATGCTGTCCGACCTGCGCGAATCGGGATCGATCGAGCAGGACGCCGACATGGTGTGGTTCATCTTCCGCGCCGAATATTACCACGAAGCCTCGCGCCCCGACATGGTCAGCGAGACCAGTTCGGAAGCCGACAAGGAGAAGTACCGGACCTGGGAAGATCGTTACATGGAACTGAAGAACCGCGCGACGCTGATGGTCGCCAAACAGCGCCACGGCTCCACCGGCAATGTCCCGCTGCATTTCCAGAGCGAGTTCACCAAGTTCACCTCGCCCAATATGAAGGACTATTCGGACTACGGGTTCGAATAGGCAGCCTCGTCCTCCATCGGCGCGAAATCGATCCGATCCGCCGCCGCGCCGCTCATGATGAAGCCGATCGGGCGTTCGCTTTCCTCCTGCAAGTGCGCGATCAGGCTGGCGGTGCGGGCGAGCAGCGAGATGCCCTTCAGCGCCGCGAGCGGGAAGCCAGCGTCGAGCATCACCGCCGGGATCGCGCCGTTGACATTGATCGGCAGGCTGCGCCCGATAGCCTCGGGCAGCACCGCTGCGATGGTTTGCAACATGGCCACGTGCTCGCCTTCCATGCCCTGCTCGGCAGCAATGGCGAGCAGGCGATGTGCGCGCGGATCGCCGCCCGAATGCTGCGGGTGGCCGAAGCCGGGAATGGCCTTCTTCTCGGCGCGGAGTACAGCGATCCCGGCCTTGGCGGCTTCCTCGGCGGACATTCCTTCCCGCACCTTGGCAACGCATTCGGCGTAGAACCGCCCGGCCACCTCGGCGCTGCCCAACACTACCGATCCGCAACCGAGCAGACCGGCGGCGACCGCGCCGTGGAACGCTTCGGGCGCGGCGGCATAGGTCATCCGGGTGGCGACGACGCTTGGCACCAGTCCGTGTTCGGCAATCGCGCAGAGCACTGCATCGGCGAGAGCGCGTTGCTTGCCGCTGGGCTGTTCGCCGGTAACCAGGAGCCAGAAATAGCTGGTGAAATCGAGCTTGCCGATGACCTCGCTGCACAGGTCCAGCCCGCGCACCGTGATGCTGGTGGCATCCGACTGGCAGATCGAACTGACCGCATTGTCCTGTTTGCCGATCCGCATGGCACTCTCCTTTTTCGAATGGCGAAGTTGATTTCGTTATTCGAAGAATATAGGAGAGAGTCAACAATATGCTTCAAAGCCGGGGATGCCAAGGATGACCGCCAAGCCGCTGCAGGATGTCACCGTGCTCGAAATGGGCACTTTCATCACCGGTCCGGCGGCGGGGATGTTGCTGGCCGATCTCGGCGCGAATGTCATCAAGATCGAGCTGCCGGGCGCGGGTGATCCGTTCCGCGCGTTCAAGGGCGGGCTCTACTCTCCGCATTTTCAGACATATAACCGCAACAAGCGCAGCGTTGGCGCTGGATACCCGCAAGCCGAAGGATCTGGCGCTGTTCGATTCGCTGGTGGCGGATGCCGATGTTTTTATTCAGAATTTCCGGCCGGGAGTGGCGGGGAAGCTGGGGGTGGATGCGGAGCGGTTGCGGGGGATCAATCCGGCGCTGGTTTATGCCTCGATTTCGGGCTTCGGGGCGGAGGGGCCGGACCGGGATCGGCCTGCTTTCGATACAGTGGCGCAGGCGGCGAGCGGGTTCCTTAGGCTATTGATAAACCCCGGACATCCGCGCGTGGTCGGTCCGGCGATTGCTGATGCGATGACGGGATTCTACTGCGCGCTGGGGATTCTGGCGGCGCTGAATGAGCGGCACTCGACCGGAAAGGGACGGTTGGTCGAAACGTCGATGTTCGAAGCGATGTGCCACTTTAATCTGGATGATTTTACGCACCTTTTGTCCGCAGGTGAGGAGATGGGGCCATACTCGCGCCCGCATGTTTCGCAGAGCTATGTGTTTGAATGTGCGGACGGAAAGTGGATGGCGCTGCACATGTCCTCGCCGCCCAAGTTCTGGGAGAACCTCGCCACGGCGGTCGGCCAGCCGGATATGTTGGCCCGGCCAGAGTTCGCCAGCCGCGAGGCGCGGATTGCGCATTATGACGAGGTGATTGCTTTCCTCGCGCCGATTTTCGCCGGAAAGCCGCGCGCCGAATGGGCGCAAGTGCTTGAAAAGCTGGAAGTCCCCCATTCGGAAGTGCGCACTTCGCGCGAAGTGCTCGACAGCGGGCAGGCCAGGGCGCTGGGGATCGAGGTTGCCGATCCCGCCGGGCCGCACGGCGAATTCCGCACCATCCGCTCCCCGCTCAGCTTCGATGGCGAGCGGATGACCGAAGTCAGTGCCCCGCCCACGCTGGGCCAGCACGACGCAGAAATCCGCGCCGCAACAAAAGGTTAGCCGCAATATGGCCGAAAGCAAGGACCCGGAATATCTCTCCACCCTGGAGCGCGGCCTCAGGGTGCTCACCGCTTTCGATGCCGACCATCCGGAAATGACCTTGACCCAGGTCGCGCAAAAAACCGCGCTTTCTCCGGCAGTTGCGCGGCGTTGCCTGAACACGCTCGTCGAAATAGGCTATGTCGGGCGACAGGGGCGCAGCTTCATGCTCAAACCTGCCGTGCTGACCATCGGCTCGGCCTTCCTCAGTTCGATGCACGTGCAGGATATCTGCTTGCCAGCATTGCAGAATTTGCGCGACCAGACCGGCGACAGCGCCTCGCTGGCGGTGCTTTCGGGCAGCGAAATCCTCTATGTCGCGCACGTTTCCACCGACCGGCGGTTCCGGCTGCAAACCAATGTCGGCACCCGCTATCCCTTCCATGCAACATCGATGGGCAAGGTTCTGGCGGCCTTTTCAAGCGATCAACTGCGCGCACAATTGGTTCAATCGAGCACTTTGCAGCGCTTCACCGAGCGCACCCTGACCGATCCCGAAACGCTGGAAGCGCGTTTCCAACTGGTGCGCGAACGGGGCTACGATTCGGCGCTCGACGAACTCGATTATGGCATCGTCTCGGTCGCCATTCCGATTCGCGATCGCGAGGGCCGGACCATCGCGGCAATCAATTGCTCCACCTCCACAACCCGCATTTCGCAGGACGAGCTGGTCCGGACCCGCCTGCCCCTTCTCCGCACCGCTGCCGCCGAAATCGAGGCGGCGCTACGGCAGTGGCCTGCCTTGGCCGCATCGCTCACCGCAGGCTAGTTTTTCGCATATCGAATTTGACTTCGCATTTCGAAGCATGTAACAGGCCAGCATAAGGTGCAGAATCGCGCCATCATTGGGAGTGTGTGCATGAAAGCTCAGGGGTTATCCTTCGCCAGCGCCATCGCGATTTCGGCAGCCATAATGGCCGCCCCCGCCTATGCTCAGGACACTCAGCCCACCGAAGAACCGCAGGCCGAAGCCGCCACCGGCAACGACATCGTCGTCACCGCGCTGCGCCGCGAGGAAAGCCTGCAGGATACCCCCGCCGCGATCACCGCGTTCAACGCCGATGCCATCACCAATGCCGGGATCGAACGGCCGGGCGATTTCATCGCGCTGACCTCGAACGTCAATCTGGTCGAGACCCAGAACGCCGGTAACTCGTTCATCATCATCCGCGGCATCACCCAGGCGCGCAATTCGGAGCCCTCGGTGGCGGTGGTGATCGACGGGGTGCAGCAGGTGAACCCCGCGCAGTTCAACCAGGACCTGTTCGATATCGAACAGATCGAAGTGCTGAAAGGCCCGCAGGGCGGCCTCTACGGGCGCAATGCCATCGGCGGCGCGATCATCATCACCACCCGCCAGCCGAGCGATGTGCTCGAAGGCAACCTGCGCGTCGGCGTGGATAACGGCTTTGGCTACTATGCGCGCGGCGGCATCAGCGGCCCGCTGGCCGAAGGCGTCGCCTTCCGCGTGGCGGGTTCGTACTACAACACCGACGGATTCATTGAGAACACCTTCCTTGGCGAGGAAGCCGATCCGGTCGAGGATTTCAGCCTGCGCGCCAACTTGCTGGTCGAAGCCACCGACCGGCTGAGCTTCGACCTGCGCGCATCGATGAACCAGCTGCGCACCCAGGCGCTCTATTTCAACATCGTCAACGATGTGAACGACACCAGCCTCGATGTGCGGGTGAACAATCCAGGCCAGAACGATCGCGACATGAACAATCTGGCGCTGCGCACCGTCTATGAAGGCGACAATGCCGTCTTCACCTCGGTCACGTCTTACGACACGGTCGAGGAAGTGCTGACGGGCGATGCCTTCGACTTCCTGCCGATCGAGGATTCGTTCTTTTTCAACCTGTTCGAATTCCTGTTCGGCACTGGCAACGGCTTCGACCTGAACCAGAGCCAGTTCCTCGACGTGAAGGCGATCAGCCAGGAAATTCGCCTCGAATTGCCGAGCGGCAACGGACCGTTCAACTGGATGGTCGGCGGCTATTTCATCGATACCGAGCGGTACATTTCCACCGGCAACATGGTGGATACCAACAATGGCGTGTTCCCGGTGTTCCGCACCCCCTCTACCAATCCGCTCAATCCGCAGTTCAGCTTCCTCGCCGATGGGCAGGAGAATTTCGCCTGGGCGCTGTTCGTCAACGGCGGGTACGAAATCAGCGAGCAGCTCCGCATCGACGGGTCGCTGCGCTATGACCGCGATCGCCGCCGCCAGACCACGCTCACCCCAACCGCTTTCCTGCCCAATGTCCCCGGCTTTCCGCAGGGTGCCACTGGCGAGGTCCGCACCCGCACCTTCGACGACTGGCAGCCGCGCCTGACCGTGACCTACGAACCCAACGACGACCTGACGATCTACGGCGGCTATGGCCGGGGCTTCCGTTCGGGCGGCTTCAACCAGACGGGCGTTGGCGGCGTGGCCGCGAGCAACGGCATCGTCGGCGTAAACGACATTTTCGAAGCGGAAACCGCCGATACCTTCGAACTGGGGTTCAAGGCCGATGTCGGGTTCGCCGATATCAACGGCGCGGTCTACAAGACCCAGTCGCGCAACAGCTATTTCTTCGTCTTCCTTGCCGCCAATTCCACCCAGAACCTCGGCAACATTCCCGAAGTTTCGCTGAGCGGGTTCGAACTGGAAGCGACGGCGGAACTGTTCCCCTATTTCGATGTCAGCGCCGCGCTGGGCGTGACCTACAGCGAGATCGACGATTCCCCGATCCCACGGTAATCGGCAACGAAGCGCCGCTGATCTCGCGCTATACGCTGAACCTTGGCGCGCAGTATGACGGGCCGATCAGCGACAGCGTGGATGCGCTGTTCCGCGTCGATTACCGCCGCACCGGACGGACCTGGTGGGAACCGTACAACACCACTTCGCGCAATCCGGTCGATATTGTCGATGTCCGCGCTGGCGTGCGGGTCGATGGCTGGGCCGTCACCGCGTTCGCGCAGAACCTGTTCGACGAGGAATACAACGCCGAATTCTCGCCCGGTGGCTTCGTGTACAAGGCACGGGGGCTGCGGTACGGCATGGAACTGGGGTATGAGTTTTAGGTGATCGCCTTTCTTTATTGGGAGGGCGATTGCCTGGGGTTAGGAAGGAAGGGGTTCTCGCAGAGAACGCAGAGATAAATGAGAGCGCAGAGGGGTTGTGCGGTTGTGAATGATTTCACTTCCTGACTCAGCCTGCGCGGCGGGAAGCGGGCCTACGGCCCGAAAATTCTTCTCAGCGTCCTCTCCTTCCTCTGCGCCCTCTGCGAGAAACAAAATCGGAAATGCCCTGCCCAAAAAGGGGCAACGAAACAGGAAAGACGACAAGATGGCTAAGGTTCTGGTGCTGTACTATTCGAGTTACGGCCATATCGAAACGATGGCCCAGGCGGTAGCCGAAGGTGCGGCCAGCGTGGCGGGAACTGAAGTCACTGTGAAGCGCGTGCCGGAACTCGTGCCCGACGAAGTCGCGCGGGCATCGGGCGTGAAGCTCGATCAGGCCGCCGAAGTCGCCACGCCGGACGAACTCGCCGATTACGACGCGATCATTTTCGGCACCCCCACCCGGTTCGGCAACATGGCCGCGCAGATGCGCAATTTCCTCGATCAGACCGGCGGGCTGTGGTTCCAGAACAAGCTGGTCGGCAAGGTCGGATCGGTGTTCTGTTCCACCGCCAGCCAGCACGGCGGGCAGGAAACCACGCTCACTTCGTTCCACATCACTCTGCTGCACCACGGCATGGTGATCGTCGGCCTGCCCTATACTTTTGCGGGCAATAGCGAGATGGGCGAAATCAGCGGCGGCACCCCCTATGGCGCGACCACGCTGGCAGGCGGCGACGGCAGCCGTCAACCCAGTGAAAACGAACTTGCAGGCGCGCGCTTCCAGGGGCAGCATGTGGCGCAGATCGCCGCCAAGCTCGCCGCCTGACGGCCATCGCCCATAACATAATTGAGACGAGGATCACGCTATGGCCAATTTGCTTCCCAGCCGCCTGCACCACACCGCCTATACCGTGAAGGATCTGGGGGCGACGCGGGCTTTCTACGAGGACGTGCTGGGGATGCCGCTGGTGGCCACCTGGTGCGAGCAGGAAGAGCTGTTCGGGGCGGAGCGGACCTATTGCCATTGCTTCTTCGGGCTGGCCGATGGCTCTGCGCTGGCCTTCTTCCAGTTTGCCGATGCGGCGGACGATGCCGAATTCAATTCGCCCGTCCCGCCCTCGCCGTTCCGCCATATCGCGCTGACGGTCGATGCGGAAACGCAGGCCGAACTGGAACGGCGGATCGCTGCGGCAGGGTTCGAACTGCCGCAGACCTATGTGCTCGAACACGGCTATTGCCGCTCGGTCTATGTCGTCGATCCCGATGGCATGATCGTCGAATTCACGCTGGACGCTGCCCATGCGGATCAGATCAACGCGCTGCGGCTGAAGGACGCGCATTCGGAACTGGAGCGCTGGCTGGCGGGCGATCACCGGCCCAACAACGATGTCCGGCCCGATCACCTGCTGGAGCAAGCGCATTGATCCTGCTGCCGACGAGCCTGGTCGGCTCCTACGCGCAGCCCGAATGGCTGATTGACCGGGCCAAGCTGGCCGGGCCGCTTTCCCCCGCGCACCCGGCAGAAGGAGCTGTGGCGGATTCCGGAGGACATGCTGGAAGAGGCGTGGGACGATGCCACCGTCTATGCGATCCACGAGCAGGAGCGCGCGGGGCTCGACATCATCACCGACGGGGAAATGCGGCGGGAAAGCTATTCGAACCGCTTCGCCACCGCTCTGGACGGCGTGGACATGGACAACCACGGCGAGGCGCTCGACCGCAGCGGGGAGCCGGTTCCGGTGCCGCGTGTGGTCGGGCCGATTTCGCGCCGCCATGCGGTGCAGGTGCGCGATGTCGAGTTCCTGAAGGCGCATACCAGCAAGCCGGTGAAGATCACCGTGCCCGGCCCCTTCACGATGAGCCAGCAGGCGCAGGACGACTATTACGGCGATCCCGAAGCGCTGGCGGTGGCCTATGGCAAGGCGGTGAACGGCGAGATCAAGGATCTGTTCGCAGCGGGCGCGGACGTGGTCCAGCTTGACGAGCCCTACATGCAGGCGCGGCCCGACAAGGCGCGGGCCTTCGGGCTGACCGCTTTGGCCGCGGCGCTGGAAGGGGTGGAAGGCACCACCGCACTGCACATCTGCTTCGGCTATGCGCACCTGATCCACGAGCGGCCCGAGGGCTACAGCTTCCTCCCCGAACTGGCGGCGAGCGGCGGTGGGGCAGATCTCGATCGAAACCGCGCAGTCGAACCTCGATACCGCGGTGCTGGAAAAGCTGCCGGGCAAGACGGTGATCCTCGGCGTGCTCGATCTGTCGACGCATGAGGTGGAGACGCCCGAAGTGGTGGCGCTCGCGCATCCGCCGGGCGCTGCCGCATGTCGCCCCCGAACGGCTGGTGATCGCGCCCGATTGCGGGCTGAAGTATCTCCCGCGCGAAGTCGCCTTCGGCAAGATGCAGGCGATGGCGCAGGGCGCGGGAATCGTGCGGGCCGAACTGGCGTGAGCTTTCGCACCACCCACGTCGGCAGCCTGCCGCGCCCGGACTACCTGCTCGACCTGATGCTCGCGCGCGAGGGCGGCGATGCCGTGTCGGCCGAAGCGGTGGACGACGGCGGTGGAACGGGCCACGGCGGAGATCGTCGCCCGCCAGCAGGCGGCCGGGATCGACGTGGTCAACGACGGCGAGATGTCCAAGCCCAGCTACGCCACCTATATCAAGCACCGCCTGTCGGGCTTCGGCGGCGAGGCGGGGCAGTTACGAATTCGCCGATCTGGAGGCCTTCCCCGGTGCCAAGGCGCAGGTGTTCGGCAACAAGGGCCGCGCCAAACGCTCCGCCCCTGCCTGCACCGCGCCGATCACCGTGATCGACATGGAAGCCCCGCGCGTCGATGCCGAACGGCTTAACCGCCTCGCAGGCAGCAGCGCCACGTTCATGTCCGCCGCCAGCCCCGGCGTCACCGCGCTGTTCTTCCCCAACCAGTTCTACCCCAGCGACGAGGAATACGTCTTCGCCCTCGCCGAAGGGCTGCGGCACGAATACGAGACCATTGCCGCTGCCGGGATCACCCTGCAGGTCGATTGCCCCGACCTGGCAATGGGGCGGCACGTGCAGTTCACCCACCTCTCGCTGGACGAGTTCCGCAAGCGCATCGCCATGAATGTCGCCGCGCTCAATCACGCGCTGGCGAACATTCCGGCGGAGCAAGTGCCGCATGCACCTGTGCTGGGGCAATTATCCCGGCCCGCACCACTGCGACGTAGCCCTGGGCGAAATCGCCGATATCGTCTGGAGCGCCAAGCCGCAGACGGTGCTGATCGAAGGCGCCAACCCGCGCCACGCGCACGAATGGGTCTTCTTCGCCGATCACCCGCTGCCCGCCGACAAGATCCTCTGCCCCGGCCTGGTCGAACCGCAGAGCCCCTATATCGAACATCCCGAACTGATCGCCCAGCGCATCGGCCGCTATGCCGATCTGCTCGGGCGCGAGCGGGTGCTGGCGGGGGTCGATTGCGGCTTCTCGGTCCACGCGGGGAGCAACGTGCTCGATCCGGAGATCGTCTGGGCCAAGCTGGCGGCGCTTGCCGAAGGCGCCGCCATTGCTTCGAAGCGTTACTACTGAGCCAAGGCCACCCGGCGCCTCACCACTCGACCTGGAACCCGCCGCGCGCGCCCACCGTGCCGCTGTCGAGCCCGACCCCGACCCCGGCGCTGACATAGCTGCGCTCGCCGATCCGCCCGATAAAGCTCATCGTGGTGGCGGCGCGGTTCTCGAAGTAACCGACCCCGCCCGCCAGCCCGAAGTTGGAGCCGGACGAGAGCGAGGCCGAGGGCATGGCCAGCGCCATCGCCACCCCTTCGTTGGCGCGCGAAATCCCTTCGGAGTGGGTTTCTGCAAGGTCGAACAGGCTGTCGACACTGCTTTCCAGCGCACCCACCCGGCCATCGAGCGCCGAGAACTGCGCATCGGTGACCGCAGCGAGATAATCGACGCTGACGCGAACGTTGGCCACAGAGGCGACGGAGGCGACTTCGGAGGTGCCCAGCGTCCCTGCGCTGTCGATGGTGACGACCTGCTCCGCCCCGACCTGCACCGCGTTGGACGCCGCGATGTCCGCCACCCGCACCGAGGAGCCAGCACCGCCCAGTGTCACCTGATCGACCCGCGTAGTGGTCGCCCCGAAGCCGACTGCGGTGGACCGGTCAAACGCCGCCACCGAAGCAGAACCGAGCGCGGTCGAGTCAATCCGGCTGGCATTGGCCGTGCTGCCCACCGCCGTCGCCCGAACGATGCTCGCCCGCGAGGCGTTACCAACTGCTGTCGCAAAGTTCGCCGCCCGCGCGTCAAACCCCACCGCAGTCCCGCGCGCCTGTGTCACCCGGCTGTTCATGCCGACCGCCGTGCCATCGATCCCCTGCACCAAAGCATTCGCCCCAATCGCGGTGGAATTGTTCTGCAGCGCCTGCGCATTCACCCCCACAGCCGCAGCGTTGATCCCGCCCGCCACAGTGTTCCTGCCCAAAGCCATCGAGTTCAGCCCGATGGAATTGGCATCGGTCCCCGCCGCAAACGAATCCTGCCCTCCAGCTTGCGCGCCGAGCCCATTCACATCGCCACCATCAGCCCCGATCGCCACGCCGCGAATGCCGCTGGCATTTGCGCCTGCCGCCAGTGCCAGCGAATTTGCTCCGCTTGCCGACGCGAAAGCGCCGAGCGCGCTCGCCGAAGCGCCGGTCGCTTGCGTTGCAGTGCCGATGGCGACAGCGTTGCCGCCGTTGGCGGTGGTCAGCGTGCCGCCATTTGTGCCGCCAACTACGCCCGACGACGCGCCGATGGCGATGTTGCCATGGCCGGTCGTCGCCCGCGCCTCTGCGCCGAGCGCTATCGAGCCTCGGCTTGTGGCATTGCTGCCGACCCCACCGGCAAAGGCGCTCGTACCAGAAGCAACGGCGAACCCTCCGATTGCCGTGGATTGATGTGCTGATGCAAGAGATTGCTGACCAATTGCGGTTGTCAAAAACGTATCCACATTCGGTTGTCCGGCCTGCGCCGACACTCCAATAGCAATACTAGTTTGTGAAATAGCTCTGGATGATCCTCCAATCGCAATGCCACCAGTCCCATTTCCGATGAATTCCCCGCCTTGAATGTTTGCTTGTGCATCATCGCCAATCGCGATCGATCTCGTTGACCCGGCGATTGCACTACTGCCCAGGGCCACACCGCTCGCCCCGATCGCCTGCGCCGCAGTGCCCAGCGCGATAGCGTTGGCCTGATTGGCATTAGCATTTGCGCCGAAGGCCAGCGCAGAAGCCCCCGTCGCCTGCGCTGCTGTGCCAATGGCGATGGAGTTGCCGCCGTTCGCGGTAGTGAGGGTGCCGCCGGGATTGCCTGTGGCGACGGCCCCGCTGCTACCGCCGATGGCGATGTTGCCGCCGGTGCCGGTGCCGACAGTCGTTGCCTGCGCCCCGATGGCAATGGCGGCATTGCCTTCGGCTACTGCGCCCGGACTTATCGCGGTGCTCCAGTTGCCGGCGGCCTGGGTGTTTGTTCCCAGCGCAGTGGCATTGGGATTCTGCGCGCGGCTGATTGTGCCCACAGCCGTGGCGCTTATCGCGGTAGCGCGGGCATCAAAACCGATGGCTGTGGTGTTGGCGGCGGTGGCATCTGCTTCAAAGCCGCAGGCCAGCCGTGTGACGTCTGTCCCCGCATCTGCCCCGCCATCGGTATCGCCTGCGGTGCTGGTGCCGATACCGCCCGGTCCCGGAGTGCCGGTATCGTCGCTGTTGAGGATGCACGTTCCCTCGGCCAAAGCGGGCGAGGGTGCTGCGGCAAAAGCGAGAGCAAGCGAGAAGGCAAGCGCGGGGGCACTGACTGAAACCAGCTTGCCGGTGATCGACAGCGATGATGGTTTGGCGAGCAGGGTGGCGGCGAACAGGGTGCGGTTGGTGGTGTGCATAGGTAGTCCTCCCGAGGAATGGATCCCCGGCGGAAGAACGCAGGCCGCGCCCGCTCCCGATAAGGACATGGTTAACGCAGCGATCCGAGCAAATGTAAAATAGCCCAATAAGTTACGGGCTGGATTTTTCCTTGCCCGCAACTTGCCGGGTTAATCACCGAATAGGTATTTCGTCAACGTCACGCCGCCTGACCTGTCCCGTGGAAGGACAGGCGGCGTGACTGAAACTGCCGCCGGTCAGAACCCGAACGTCGCCGACACCGCCCCGCCAACATCGTCTCCACCGGTGCTGCCGCTGACGCTGGCGGAGAGGTAGACCATTTCGCCCACCTGCCCGCTGATCGATCCGGCAAAGCCCTGCTCGCCGCCGAAGGTCGCCGCCGCCATCGTCATCGAGAGACCGGCACCGGGAACCAGCTTGGCCTGCCCCATCGCCATAGCCGCCGCGATCCCGCCGCTGAGCTGGTTGTCGACTTCATCGAGCCGGAAGTTGGTGGCGAGCAGCCCGGTTTCGAGGCCGGAGACCCGACCCGACACTTCGGAGAACTGCGCATCGGTGACCGCAGCGAGGTAATCGACGCTGACGCGAACATTGGCCACAGAGGCGACGGAGGCGACTTCGGAGGTGCCGAGGGTCCCTGCGCTGTCGATGGTGACGACCTGCTCTGCGCCGACCTGCACCGCGTTGGAGGCGGCGATGTCCGCCACCCGGACCGAGGAACCCGCACCGCCCAGTGTCACCTGATCGACCCGCGTAGTAGTCGCGCCAAATCCGACAGCGGTGGAACGATCAAACGCTGCTACCGAGGCTGAACCCAATGCGGTGGAATCGATCCGCGAAGCATTGGCCGTGCTGCCCACCGCTGTGGCGCGAACAATCGTGGCGCGCGAGGCATTCCCCACTGCTGTCGCAAAGTTCGCCGCCTGCGCATCAAACCCCACCGAAGTCCCACGCGCCTGCGTCACCCGGCTGTTCATCCCGATTGCCGTGCCGTCGATGCCCTGCACCAGCGCGTTCGTACCAATCGCGGTGGAATTGTTCTGCAAGGCCTGCGCGTTCACGCCGACGGCTGACGCATTGATCCCGCCCGCCACAGTGTTCCGCCCCAGCGCCATCGAGTTCAGCCCGACAGCATTGCTATCGGTGCCCGCCGCAAACGAATCCTGCCCCTGTGCCCGCGCACCCAGTGTACCGACATCGCCGCCATCGACACCGATGGCCACCCCGCGAAGGCCGGTGGCCTCAGCCGCCGTACCCAGCGCCACTGCGAAACCACCGGTCGACTGCGCGCCGGAACCGACCGCGATGGCATTGCCGCCATTGGCGGTGGTGGGCGTTGCGACCGGGCTGCCATTGATCCCTGCCGGGCCAGCACCGATGCTGCTGAAGTTCGTTCCCCCGATCGCAATATTGCCAGTGTTTCCCGTGCCGCCCGCAGTGGTGGCAAAGGCGCCCAACGCGACCTCGTTGGCCCCGGCCGCCGAACTTTCGAAGCCGCCGGCAAAGCTGACCTGGCCCGCGTCACTTGCCCCGCCTACGGCGGTTGCGCCGACATCTAGTGCCTGGGCGGAAGCACCCAACGCCGTTGCTGCAGTGTCACCCGTACTCGCGGAATTGCCCAGCGCGACGCTGGAATTGCCGGCTGCGGTTGTGCCTTTGCCGATGGCAATGCTGAAGAACTCGGTCGCCTGGGCCGAAGTGCCGATAGCCAGAGCGGATTCCAGTGCAGCATTGGCACCATTTCCGATGGCAACGGTCGAAGCGCCCACCGCATCGGAGTTGGCGCCCAGCGCCACCGCGCGCTCGCCATTGGCGGTGGCGGTGTTTGCGAACAGGGTTCCGCCGCCAATCGCCACCGATTCAAGGCCAAGCGCCTGCGAGTACTGGCCCCCGGCAAACGAGCGGATCCCCCCGCCCTGCGCCGCCCTGACCGACGGCCGTGGCTCCGTCCGCGCCGGCATTGGCCTGCCCGCCCAGCGCGACCGCGTTGATTTGCGCGGTGCTGTCGAAGCCCAGCGCCACTGCCCCGCCCGCCAGCGTGCGGGCATTGCTGCCGATGGAAACCGAGCGGCTGCCGGTGGCGGACGCATCCTCACCGAGCGCAATCGTGCCCGCACCTGTCGCCTGCGCGCCCAGCGTCAGCGCATCGGCCCCGTCCCCGCCGATGGCGATGGCTCCGGCGAAAGTGGCATCGGTGCCAGTTCCGATGGCTATTGCGTGATTGGCGAGCGCACTCGCTCCAATCTCGCCGCCCCCCTCGCCGCCAATCGCGATGGCACCGATTCCGGTTGCTGACGGCCCAGAGTTGCCGCTGCCGATCGACACCGCCCCGATTCCGCTGGCATTGGAGTTGGTGCCCACCGCCAGCGATCTCTCTCCCCCCGCATTCGCTCCGGCCCCCAGCGCGGCCGCCTGGTTTCCGGCGGCGTTGGAGAACGCTCCGACCGCAGTAGTCGCGAAATTGGTGGCCGATGCACTGGTGCCGACAGCCACGCTGACATCACCGGTGGCTGTCGCTCCAACCCCGCAAGCAAGATCGGTATCGCTGTTGAGCGAAGCGGCCCCGCCATCATTGTCGGTCCCGGCGTCGACCACGCCGTCATCGTCGCGATCAAGCAGGCAGTCCTCGGCCTTGGCCTGCTGCGGCGTGAGCAGCAGTGCCGCCCCGGCAGTGCTGGCGAGCAGGGTGGCGGCGAACAGGGTGCGCTTGGTGGTGTTCATATCGGGTTTCCTCCAGTGGAATGTCTCCCCACCAGACAAGCGCCCCCTGCGCCAGCCGGTAAGGATACGAAAACGGAGCGACCCGATATTGTTGTTTTTATTCAGTCACGCGGGAAGGGCCATCGGCTCCGCCCGCGCCACGGCTATAGAACACCCGAGGGCGCGCGCGTCAATCACGCGTGGCGCTGAGCCGAAGCTTGTCCCGCTGCGAGACGCGGCTACCAGCCGCCCATTACCAGCCCCCCCATCACCAACCAAGCGTGAAGCCGACCCGCCCGGCGGTGCTGCCGCGCCGGTTGAACCCTGTCGCCACCCCGGCGTTTACCGCCACATTCTCGCTCAGCAGCGCGCCGATCTGTACCGAACCTGCATGTGCACCGTCATAGGTGCCGACATTGGCGGTGAGGTTGAAGGACCTGTCCGGCAGGAACGCCGCACCGCCCATCGCCACCGCCACCGCAGTGGACCCGGCGATCCGGTCATCGAGCCGCTCCAGCCCGAATTCGAGCGCATCGATCCGCGTGCCGAGCGCCCCGACATTCTGGGTCAGTGCCGAGAACTGCGCATCGGTGACTGCGGCGAGGTAATCGACACTCACGCGAACATTGGCGACACTGGCGGCAGAGGCGACTTCGGAGGTGCCGAGCGTGCCATTGCTGTCGATGGTGACGACCTGCTCCGCGCCGACCTGCACCGCGTTGGAAGCCGCAATATCGGCCACCCGGACGGATGAGCCAGCCCCGCCCAGTGTCACCTGATCGACCCGCGTGGTGGTCGCGCCGAAGCCGACTGCGGTGGACCGGTCAAACGCCGCCACCGAGGCTGAACCGAGTGCGGTTGAGTCAATGCGCTGAAGCATTGGCCGTGCTGCCCACCGCCGTCGCGCGAACAATCGTGGCGCGCGAGGCATTCCCCACTGCTGTCGCAAAGTTCGCCGCTTGCGCATCAAACCCCACCGAAGTCCCGCGCGCCTGCGTCACCCGGCTGTTCATGCCGACTGCCGTGCCCTCATTCGCCTGCACCAGCGAGTTCGCGCCAATCGCCGTGCCATTGTTCTGCAAAGCCTGCGCGTTCACCCCTACCGCAGCCGCATTGATCCCGCCTGCCACAGTGTTCCGCCCCAAGGCCATCGAGTTCAGGCCGATGGAATTGGCATCAGTCCCCGCAGCAAACGAATCCTGCCCCTGCGCCTGCGCTCCCAGCGCGTTAACATCGCCGCCGTCAGCCCCAATCGCAACCCCGCGAATGCCGATGGCCGATGCCCCCGCCGCCAGCGCCACCGCTCCTGCGCCAGTCGCCTGCGATGCCGTGCCGATGGCGATAGAATCGCCGCCATTGGCGGTGGTGAAAGTGCCGCCGAAAGTGCCGCTGGCAACGGCATTGCTGGATGAGCCGATGGCGATATTGCCGTGCGTCTGGATCGCCGCAACGGTCGTCGCATCCCCGCCGAGCGCAATGGCCCCATTGCCGGCGGCGTTGCTGCCGGCTCCACTGGCGGTGGACAAGGCGCCGCTGGCTATGCTGAGAACGCCGAAAGCCGTGCTGTTGCCTCCGCTGGCAGTGCTGACGAGCCCAGCTGCGGTGCTGTTGGCCCCGCTGGCGAGGCTACCGGCCCCGGTGGCGGTGCTGCCGCTCCCACTGGCAGTGCTGTTGTTTCCGCTGGCCGTGCCATCGGCCCCGCTGGCGGTGCTGAGGACTCCGCTCGCGGTGCTGTTGGTGCCGGTGGCGCGCGCCGATCTGCCGATGGCAATGCTGGAACTGGCCTCCGCAAAGGCATCAACGCCTAGCGCCAGACTTTGGCTTCCCAGCGCAATTGCCCCTGAATCGGCAAAGCCCGGAATGGCGATTTCGGCAGTCAGGGGGTTCGAATCATGATCGTAGGTTGTGCGACTGTCCGCGCCATCACCGCCCAGCGCGATACTGCGCAGCCCAGTCGCCTGCGCCGCCGTGCCGATGGCGACAGAGTTGCCGCCATTGGCGGTGGTAAAGGTGCCGCCTATGGTGCCGCTTGCGACAGCCGAACTGCTGCTGCCGATGGCGATATTGCCGTTGGTCTGGGTGGCGGCAAGGGTCGTTGCCTGTGCTCCCAGCGCGATCCCCCCATTGCCTGCGCCTGCACTCGATTGTCCGCTGGCAATGCTCATGATTCCACTGGCGCTGCTGGCAACCCCGCTGGCGGTGCTTCTGGTTCCGCTGGCAGTGGCATCACGCCCGATGGCGGTGCTGAAATCTCCACTGGCGACACTGGCGTTCCCGACGGCGACGCCGCTGGAGCCGCTGGCAATGCTGATGGCACCGATGGCGGTAGAGTTGAGCCCTGTCGCCTGCGCGCTGACCCCACATGCCAACCGCGAACCGTTGGTGAAACCGGCTGCCGCGCCATCAGTCGCCCCGCCGTTGGTGTCGACGGCATCGGTCGCGGTGTTATTGCCGTTGGTATCGAGAATGCACTCCCCGGCACGTGCCGTGCTGGGGGTGAGCAAGAAGGCGGAAGCGGCAGTGCTGGCGAGCAGGGCAGCGGCGAACAGGGTGCGGTTGGTGGTTTGCATCGTTTGGTCCTTCCGGTGAAATCGATCCTCCCCGGAAAGACGCACATTTTGCCCCCGCCCGAAAAGAACATGAAAACGCGGCGCGACCCGTTGTGCTTGATTACCTGAACCTAGATCAGCACTCTGGCGCAGGTCAATCCGAGCGGAGCTACAGCCCCAGATTGAGCCGCCGCGTGACGGTGTAATCGAGCACGCCAACCAGCATCCAGCTCACCCACCATTTGGCGCGGTTGAGCAGCGTGGCGTTGCGTTTGTGGCTTTCCGCCGTCACTTCCTCGCTCACCGGGATGTGTTCGTGGATATAGGCGCGCATGGTTTCCGCCAGCGCCGCATCCTCGATCCGCAGCACGATTTCGAGATTGAGATAGAGGCTGCGCATATCGAAATTGGCGCTGCCCATATAGACCGCATTGTCGAGCACGATCAGCTTGGTGTGCAGTTTGCACGGCTGGAATTCGTAAATCTTTGCGCCCGATTCCAGCAGCTTCTTATACAGCGCGCGGCTGGCCCCGATGGTCGCGCCGTTATCGCTCTTGCCCGCCATCACCAGATGGGTGTTCCCCTTGCGGGCGATCTGGCGAATCCGGCGGCGCAGTTTCGGATTGGGCGAGAAATAGGCCATCATCATGTCCAGCCGCTCCCCATTGATGAGATCGAAGCGGATGGAGCGCGCCCAGCTGGAAAGCCCGCGCGTCGGCCCGCCGATCAGCAGCCGCACCGGGCCGTGGCCGGGGTCCCATTCATGCACCCGGCGGCGGATATCGCGGAACTGCGCCTTGTCATCCACCGCCCAGGCCTTGAGCTCGGCAAACCAGTCCGCCACCCGTGCCACCACCGGGCCTTCGAGCCGGAAGCCGAGATCGTTCCAGCCATTGGCCTGCGGTGGGGCGAAGTAATCGTCCTCGACATTGAACCCGCCGAGCATGGCCACTGCATCGTCGGCCACGACGATCTTCTGGTGGTTGCGGATCAGCGCCCGGCGTGACCATTTGGCCATGAACACGCAAAAACACCCGCCCGCTTCGGTCATCTCGGCAAAGAAGGCCTTGTCCACGCTGGCGCCGAAGCCGTCGACGATCAGGGTCACGTCCACCCCGCGCCGCGCCGCCGCCACCAGCGCATCGCGCACCGCCATGCCCACGCCGTCGGGCGCGAAGATATAGAACGCGATCTTGAGACTGGTCTGCGCGCCCGCGATAATCTCCAGCAGCGCCTCGCGGCGATCCTTGCCCGCCGGGTAGAAGGTGAACGCCAGCCCCTGCGCCTGCGCTGCGAACGGTTCGGGATCGCGCCAGGCGGGGATGTCGGTGCTATCGGGCGGGGTTTGCGGTTCGATCATCGTTCCTGTTAGCACCTCTGGCGCGGCGGAAAACCTTGACGCACGCGCCCTGCCCGACTATCTGCGCCGCTTTCCGACAACACCAGCTATATCGGAGTGCCCCATGGCGCGCGTTACCGTCGAAGATTGTGTCGACAAGATCCCCAACCGTTTTGACCTCGTGCTGCTGGCAGCCCAGCGCGCCCGCGAGATTTCCGGCGGCGCGGAACTGACCGTCGATCGTGACCGGGACAAGAACCCCGTCGTCGCGCTGCGCGAGATCGCCGAAACCACGGTGAAGCCCAAGCTGCTGCAGGAATCGCTGGTGCAGTCGCTGCAGACCATTCTGCCCGACGAAGAAGACGAGGCCGACGATATCGGTTCGCTCAGCCAGTCGGCCGAAGCCATGCGCCTCTCTGCCGCCGCCCCCGCCCGCTCGACCTCGATCGGCGGCGATTACGACGGCTGATTTCAGGTACTTATGATTCGAAAGGGCCGTCCGATTGGGCGGCCCTTTTCGTATGTGCGGTAACAAATCCTCCCCGGAACGGGGAGGGGGACCGCGCGCAGCGTGGTGGAGGGGTCTCTCTCCGTTATGCGCTTAGCTTCGAGGCAGTACCCAGCCGCACCCGACCCCACCGTCACGCCTGCGGCGCGCCACCTCCCCGTTCCGGGGAGGATTTAGGGACGAACGGAATGAGAAGGCTGAAACCCAGCCTTGCAGGCCGATCATCCTGCCATTCGGCCAACCCGATCGCCATAGAGTCTTGCGGATCGTGCGCGCTGGCGCGGTAAGTGCCGAACAGCCGATCCCACGCGATAAGCGCCGTCCCATAATTGCTGTTGGTCTCCTCCGGGCGCACCGAATGGTGAATGCGGTGCAGATCGGGCGTGACGATCAGCTTGCGCACCTGCGCCTCGACACGCGCGGGCAGCGCCAGGTTGGAATGGGTCCACAAGGTAAAGAGGGCAAAGCCCGTCTCAAAAACCGCCACCGCCAGCGCGGGCGCGCCCAGCGCGGCGACGACTGCCAGCTTCCACGCCATCGACAGCACGATTTCCAGCGGATGAAACCGCGCCGCCGTGCTCACATCGAAATCGCGGTCGGCATGGTGAACGCGGTGCAAGCGCCACAGCCACGGCACGCGGTGCGTCGCCCAGTGCTGGACCCACAGCGCCAGATCGAGCGCGAGCAGGGTGAACGCGAAAGCCAGCCAGCCGGGAAGCGCAATCAGCGTTGAACAGCCCCCAGCCGCGTTCCTCTGCCAGCAAAGCCATGCCCAGCATCGCCAGCGGCAGCAGCGACACGGCAAGCGTATCCACGGCAAACAGCGCCAGATTGGTCAGCCAGCGCCGAGCCTTGGGCTGCACCGCGCGGCGGAACGGCAGTGCCAGTTCGAGCGCGGCGAACAGCACAAAGCCTGCCGCCACGATGGCAAGGCCGATGATCGGGGCGGTGTTTGCTACGGGGTTCACCATCGCCAAATGGTCCGCGGAGCCTTCCAGCGCAAGCCGGTCCGCCCTATGGGACGCTTGCTAACAGGAGCACTGCGCGGATGAGTGATATTTTGGACGGCATCGGCACCGCGAGCGAAGGCGGCCTGTTCGCGCGGGTGCTGGAGCCTCAATCGGGCGCGAAAACCCCGCATCCGCACCAGCCCGAAAACTGCCTCAATTGCGGTGCGCCGCTGACTGGAGCCTATTGCCACGCCTGCGGGCAACGCGGACATCTCCACCGCACTATCGGCGCGTTCATGCACGATCTGCTGCACGGGGCGCTGCATTTCGAAGGCAAATTGTGGCGCACACTGCCGATGCTGATGTTCCGCCCCGGCGCGCTGACTCGCCGCTATATCGACGGGGAGCGCGCGCGCTTTGTCAGCCCGATGGCGCTGTTCCTGTTCAGTGTGTTCCTGATGTTCGCGGTGTTCCAGATGGTCGGCCTGACCTTGCCGACCGATGTGGATACCGAAAGCGTCCAGCGCGACGTGGCGGCGGGAATGACCGACGCCCTGGCAGAAGGCGAAGTCAGGACGGTCGAAGGGGCGCGGGACCTGCTGGAGGCCGAAAGGGACCGCGCAGAGGCTGCGCTCGACACCCTCGCTGCCGACGATCCGGGCCGTGCCGCAGCGACAGCTGCGCTGGCAGAGGCTGAAGATGACCTGACTTCCTTCGATGAAGTTCAAACCGCAGTCGCCAACGATGGCGGGGAGGATACTTTCGACACCGGCAGCGAGTTCACCGACGCGCTGGTTGCAAAATGGCGCGATGATCCGGGGCTGATGCTCTACAAATTGCAGACCAACGCCTACAAATTCAGCTGGCTGCTGATCCCGATTTCGGTGCCGTTCGTGTGGCTACTGTTCGCGTGGAAGCGGCGGTTCAAGGCCTATGATCATGCGATCTTCGTCACCTATTCGCTCAGTTTCATGTCGCTGCTGTTCATCGTCGCCTCTTTGGCAGGGGCGATGGGTGTACCTGAAGTCGCCATCGCGCTGCCGGTGATGCTGATTCCGCCGCTGCACCTCTACAAGCAGTTGCGCGGTACATATGCGCTGGGCCGGTTTTCCGCCTTCTGGCGGCTGCTGGTGCTGAGCGTGTTCATCTGGATTGTCGCCCTACTGTTCTTCCAGCTGCTGCTGTTGCTGGGGGCGATGTGAGCGCCAGCATCGATTTCCCGCACCGGGTCGACGCACTGCGAGGGGATGTGCAGTGGGTGAACACCAGCGTGGAGCGTCTGCGCGCGGCGACCTTTCTCGACGGGCGGGAGACGTTCTGGAGCGCATCGCGGGTGGAGGCACTGGCAGACCGCCCGGCCCCGGACGCCGCGACGCCGGGGATGATCTTCCATGTCGGGTACTGCGGTTCCACCCTGCTGGCGCGATTGCTCGACAGGCCCGGTGCCGCGCTGGTGCTGAAGGAACCGCAGGCGCTGGCTGATCTTGCCAGTCAAGCGCCGCAGTTGGAGGCGGCGCGGCTGGTCGAAGTGCTGGGCTGGGCCATGTCGCATCTCGCCGCCGTTGCCTCGCAGGAAGAGGCCTGCGTCATCAAGCCTTCGAACTGGATCAACGGGCTCGCTCCGGCGCTGGCGAGTGGCGGGCACGTGGAGCGAGCGGTGTTCGTGACGATGGAACCGCGCGCCTACCTGCGCGCAGCCTTTCGCGGTGGGCGTGATCGGCTGGCGCATTGCCTGCGGCTGGCGGAATTGCTGGCGCAGTCGGTGGAGAGCGGCGTTGAGCTGGTGCAGGCTGCGATTGCCCGGACCGACGATCCGATGGATCGAGCGGCGCTGCTGGTGGTGCTGGTGCATCGGTTCCAGATCGATCTGTTCGGCCGGGCGGAGGCGTTGCTGGCGGATGGCTGCGCTCTACGGATCGATCACGCCGAACTTGCCGCCGATCCACTGGGTTCCGCCCGAAAGGCAGCAGCGGTGCTCGATCTGCCGGGAGGAGCCGAGCGGCGGACTTCGATGCTGCCCGCCATGCGAAGGACACTGCACAAAGCTACTCAGCCGATGCCGAGGAAGCAGCCAACCGCGAGATCGAACACCATCACGCCGCCCGCTTCGACATGGCACTCGACTGGCTCGAAAGCCGCACTACCGCCGCAGCCAGCCGGTAACCGAATAGCGCCGGAACGGGCTGGCGCGGGTGACTTCGCTGACCGAGTGCATTTGCGGCACTGCAAACAGATTGAGCCGGTTGAACCCCGGCACCAGCGCCTCCGCGCCGTGGACGTCGGCCCCGTTCTCGCCAACATGATGCATCAGGAACAGCCCGCCCCATTCGATGCGCCATTGCGGGTTGAGGCTCATCACATAGGCGGCGCTGCGGTTCTTGCCCGCGACATCGTCATCGTGGCGGGTGAGGAAATCGCCGGGCGAATAGGCGGTGGCCTGGGCATCGGCGAAGGCAATCCGCGCGTCGCCCGTCACCTGCCGCAGCAGATCGCGCGCGGAGCCGTGCGAGAGGAAGCGGGCGAAGGCGAACAGCAGGTCGTCCGACGCAGCGCGGGTCGCGTCGTCATCGGGCACGCGCACGGTTTCGTAGCGGAACTGGAAATCGGCCCGCGCCCCGGCGTAGACCGCCTTATCAAGCGCTTCCTTCTGCTCGCCAGTCAGTGCGGCCTGCCCCGCCCGGTCGAACTCGAACACCTTGTCCGCGCCGCTGTTGATGACCTGACGCCAATCGGCACGTTCCCGCAGCGCACGATAGAGCGCCTCAGCCTGATCGTGCTCCACGAACGGCGCGATAGTGACACGACCATTGGCGGCGTATTCCACCGCAAGCGAGGCAGCATCCACTTGCCGATGCAGCGAAAACGCCTCGGTCAAGGTCAGGCCCCTTGCGGAGCCTCACCGCTGCCGAAGCGCTTGCCCGCCTTGGGGATCGAGGAGCCGTGCGTGCTCGGCACCAGCAGCGGACCGGAGGGAGCATTGGGCCGGTTGATTGTCCCATCCGCCATCAACTGATTGATCTCGTCGCCGGTCAGCGTCTCGTATTCGAGCAGCGCCTGCGCCAGCAGGTGGAGCTTGTCCTCCTGCTCGGTCAGCACGTCGGTGGCGCGCTTCAATCCGCCTTCGACCAGTTCCTTGATCTCGGCATCGATCAGCTTGTTGGTTTCTGCCCCGGCCATCGTCCGCGAGGTCTGGCCCATGCCGAGATAGCCCTCGTGGCTCGACTTCATACTGGAGCGGGCCGAGCTTGACCGACATACCCCATTTGGTGACCATGTTGCGCGCCAGATCGGTGGCGTACTGGATATCGCTCGACGCCCCGCTCGATACCTTGTCGTGCCCGAAGATGATCTCTTCCGCCACGCGCCCGCCCATCGCCACCGCCAGATTGGCGTGCATCTTGTCGCGGTGGTACGAGTAGTTGTCACGTTCCGGCAGCCGCATCACCATGCCCAATGCGCGCCCGCGCGGGATGATGGTGGCCTTGTGGATCGGGTCCGAAGCCGCTTCGTTGACGCTGACGAGCGCATGGCCGGCCTCGTGATAGGCGGTCATCTTCTTCTCGTCGTCGGTCATCACCATCGATTTGCGCTCGGTGCCCATCATCACCTTGTCCTTGGCGTCCTCGAACTCCTGCATGGCGACCAGCCGCTTGTTGCGGCGGGCGGCGAGCAGCGCGGCTTCGTTGACGAGGTTGGCCAGGTCCGCGCCGGAGAATCCGGGCGTGCCGCGCGCGATGGTGCGCGGGTTCACGTCGGGCGCCAGCGGCAGCTTCTTCATGTGGACGCCGAGGATTTTCTCGCGCCCGTCGATATCGGGGATCGGCACCACCACCTGCCGGTCGAACCGGCCGGGGCGCAGCAGCGCCGGATCGAGCACGTCGGGGCGATTGGTGGCGGCGATGATGATGATGCCTTCGTTGGCCTCGAAGCCGTCCATTTCCACCAGCAGCTGGTTCAGCGTCTGCTCGCGCTCGTCGTTCGAATTGCCGATGCCGTTGCCGCGATGGCGGCCCACGGCGTCGATTTCGTCGATGAAGACGATGCACGGCGCGTTCTTCTTCGCCTGTTCGAACATGTCGCGCACCCGGCTGGCGCCCACGCCGACGAACATTTCGACGAAGTCCGAACCCGAAATGGTGAAGAACGGCACCCGCGCTTCACCCGCGATGGCGCGGGCCAGCAGGGTCTTGCCGGTGCCGGGCGAGCCGACCAGCAGCGCGCCCTTGGGAATCTGCCCGCCGAGCTTGGAGAAGCGCTGCGGATCGCTTGAGGAATTCGACGATTTCCTCCAGCTCCTCGCGCGCTTCATCAATGCCCGCGACATCGGCAAAGGTCACCCGGCCCTGCTTTTCGGTGAGCAGCTTGGCCTTCGACTTGCCGAACCCCATTGCGCCCGAACCGCCGCCCTTCTGCACCTGCCGCAGCGCAAAGAAGGCCATGCCCAGGATCAGCAGGAACGGCAGGGTCTGGATCAGAATGTACAGCAGGACATTGCCCTCGTCGGGTCTGCTCCCAGTGAAGCGGACATCGGCCGCTTCCAACTGCGAAATCAACTGCTCGTCGTCAGGAACGCGCTCGGTGGCGAAAGCTTCGTCATTACGGAGCACACCGGTGATAATGTCATCACCGATGGTGACTTCGCGCACGGTGCCTTCAGCGATCTTTGACTTGAAATCCGAATAGGCAATCGACGTGCCCGGCGCTTCGGTCTGGCCGCCAAACATCGATACCGCCAGCAGCAGAGCAAGGAATATCCCGCCCCAGACCAGCAGGCTCTTCATCCAGGGGTTGGACGGTTCTTCGGGCTCGCGATTGTCACTCATGCGGAAGGGAATCCTTTCAGACCCCCAATGTAGGCGCAGGCGGGTGAATGGCAAGATAACGGCGACACGGGATTTGGGGCCGGAGTTATCTACTCTCGCGCCCGCGCAACCACCATGCGGTTCGCCAGATTGGCCCCCTGCTGGCCGCTGATCTGGAACAGCACCTCGAATCCATCGCCACCCGCAACCGCTTCCAGCTCGTCGGGCAATTCCTCGCCCGCTACCAGCGGTGCAATTCCGCGCAGGCCGGTGTCGCGCTGGCTGGCCAGCACGACTACCTGCGCACCGGTGCTGGCGGTGTAGCGGGCCACGTAGGCGTAATCCTCGTAGAAAGCCGGACTGGGCAGGCTGCGCGCTTCGCTGCTGGTGCAGTCTGCGCCGCTGGCGCGATCGACCAGTTCGTCATAGCTCTCGCCCACCGCAAAGCCGCTGCTGCGAAAGCTCTGCTCCTCCAGCACGTGCATCCCCGACAGCAGCCCGACATAGACCACGTCGAAATAGTTGAGCATGTCCGGTTCGACCGCAGAGGCGGGGATCACCGTCACTTCCTCGCCCGCTCTCGGTGAGAAGCGGCAGCACTTCGAGCAGGCCGTAGGCGCTGGAGAAGGGCAGGTAGTTGAGGCCGACATCCTCGGCCTTGCCGTAACGCTCCGGCTCCGCTTCCTGCAGGGCCAGCAGATCTTCGGGCGAATTGATGCGGAAATCGCGGATCAGGCGGCCTTCTTCCGGGCGCACCGGATCGATCTCGCCGAACAGGTAATAGTCGCCCAGCACCAGCAGCACCGGGCGATCCGATTCGGCGAGCGGTTGCCAGATGGCATTGGGCGCTGCGGGGCGCTGGATCAGGAAGAACAGCCAGCGCGGCGATCAGCGCGACGCCAGCCCGCCGAGCAGCGCGGGCAGCAGACGGCTTGGCACAGTGCGGACAGGCGGCAAGGCAGGCGGTGCCGTATCACTCGCCGCGCTTTCGAGCCGCAGGGCATAGATGCCCGATGGCAGTCCAATCCGCGCCCCCGCCTCGCCAGCGCCCACCCGCTGCGTAATGATCGTCGATCCTCTTGCGCAGCCGGTGGATATAGACGCGCACGGTGGCATCGTCGGCATCGCTCTCGCCCTGGCCGAACAACCTCGCGCGCGATCTCCTCTTGCGTAGCTGATGTGGCGTGCGGCTCCGCGCCCCGCCAGCCAGTCGAACAGATCGCGCAGCCGCCCGTTGGTGCCGACCACTCCGGCTTGCCGCAGGCGCTCCGCCTCGGCGTCGAATGGCGATGTAACGTCCATGTAACGTGCCGATTACCGTAAATTACGGTGCGGCGCGAGAGGGATCGCGGCAGGTCGATTGACTATGTCCAGATCGTCCCGCCTTGCCCTGCTATTGAGCGCTGTTGCCCCGCCCTTCCTGTCAACTCCGGCCTACGCGCAGGAGGTGACGGATGGAAGAAGCCGAGACCGGCGAAATGATCTATGTCTACGGTCGCGGCGAGCAGCGCATCGGCACGGCTGGCGCGGCCAGCGAAGGCGGAGTGGCCGGGGCCGATCTCGATCTGCGCCCGCTCTCGCGCCCCGGCGAATTGCTCGAAGCCACCCCCGGCCTGATCGCCACCCAGCATTCGGGCGGGGGCAAGGCCAACCAGTTCTTCCTGCGCGGCTTCAATCTCGATCACGGCACCGACTATTCGGTCTATCTCGATGATATGCCGATCAATTTCCGCACCCACGGCCACGGGCAGGGCTATCTCGATGTCAACGGGCTGATCCCGGAAACGGTGGCGCGGGTCGATTACCGCAAGGGGCCCTATCGCGTCGATGCGGGCGATTTCAGCTTCGTCGGCTCCTGCGCGATCACCACGCATGACCGGATGGAGCCCTTCGCCAGCGTGGAGGCGGGCAGCTTCGGCTATTGCCGCGTGGTGGCGGGCGGTTCGGTCGCCGCTGGCGGGCGGCGATCTGCTGCTGGTCGGGCAGGCCAAGTTCGCACAATGGGCCGTGGGAATTGCCCGAGGATTTCGACCGGCTATTCGGCGCTGGCGAAGTTCTCCCGCCCGCTGGGCGACGGCGATTTCTCAGCTCGCCTACAATTACTACAGACGCCAGCTGGGCGCCGACCGAACAATTGCCCGAACGCGCTGATCGGCACGCCGCTGTGCGCGGATCGCTACTGCTCGCTCGACCTCACCCTGCGCGGCACGCACCGAGCGGCGGATCCTCACCGCCGGTTACGCACAGCGACGACTGGCGCGTGACCGCCTATGCCCAGCATTACGACTGGAGCCTGCTGACCAATTTCACCTTTTCCTCTGGCAGACCCGGTCAACGGCGACCAGATCCGCCAGTTCGAACAGCGCGGACGCTTTGGCGGGCGGGTGGAACACACCGCGCGCTTTTCCGACGCCCTGTCGCTGCGGGTGGGCGCGGAAGCGCGGCACGACGATATCGGCCCGATCGGGTTCGACGAGACCATCGCGGGTGAGATCGAGTTCAATTACAACAGCTTCGATGTCGCGCGAGACTTCGCTCGGCCTCTATGCCGAAGCCGTCTGGCAGCCCATCGACCGGCTGATGCTGATCGCGGGGCTGCGCGGGGACTGGTACAATTTCGGAACGCGCGCGCTGGACGGAATCGATGTCTGGTCGGGCGAAGCGAGCGACAATGTCCTCTCCCCCAAGCTCGGCGTCAACTACGAAGTCACCGACGGCGTCGCGCTCTATGCCAATTAGGGCGAGGGCTTCCATTCCAATGATGCGCGCGGAGTGACCAATCCGGACAGTCCCGCACCGGGGCTGGTCGAGGGCGATTTTCGAGGAGCTGGGCGCGCGGTTTGAACGCGGCGGGCTGATCCTCACCGGGGTCTACTGGTGGAGCAGCATCGAAAGCGAGCTGATCTACGTCGGCGATTCGGGCGCGGTCGAACCGAGCAATCCGAGGCGGCGGCACGGCTACGAACTCACCGCCTTCTGGAAGCCCAACCGACTGGCTGGCGCTCGACGGGGTATATACCGGCACCACCGTCCCGCTTCGACAGGCTTGCCTGAGGGCGAGAACTTCGTCCCCGGCGCGCTGGAAAGCTCGGGCGAACTGGGGGTGTCGCCGCCTTCCCGCGAATGGAACGCCGCCGCCCGCCTGCGCTATCTCGGCCCGCATCCGCTGATCGAGGACAATTCGGTAGCGCGGTGCGCCGACCACGCTGGTCAACGCGCGGCTGGCCTGGACCCCGCAGAGCGAGGACTTCTGCAGGGCTGGGAATTCCACGCCGAGGTGCTCAACGTGCTCGATTCCGATGACGACGATATCGACTATTTCTACGAAACCCGCTTCCCGGGCGAACCGCCGGACGGGGTGCTGGGCCGCAACAGCCGCGTAGTCGAACCGCGCCAGTTGCGGGTGGGCATGACCAAGCGGTTCTGATTGACGGCTCCGCCACCGGGAATGGCGCAGCGATTGCGGGCCGCGCCAGCCCGACGAGGCCCCGCCTGCGAGCATGGGGCAGGCGGGGCTTTTTGCTTGAACGGTCCGGGTGGAATTGCGCGGGGCTTTGTGCAAATCGCAATATTTCCCGTGCAACAGGCAGGCGATGATGCTCGCCGGAAAGTGTGAAGACCCCGCCATGCTGCTGCCGATCCGCACGGTCGAAAAGGTCTGGGGCTGCGACGTGCTGCCCGCGCCTTTTGTTGCGCCCGAAGGAGTGCGGGTGGGCGAGATCTGGTTCGAGCCGCCGCCGGAACTGCCGCGAATTGCTGGTGAAATACCTGTTCACCAGCGAGAAGCTCTCGGTCCAGTGCCACCCTTCGGACGATCAGGCCGAGGCAGCGGGTCTGGGGCGGCAGGGCAAGGAAGAATGCTGGCTGGTTGTCGCCGCCGAACCCGGCGCGACGCTGGGGGTGGGGTTTCGCGAGGCAACTTTCGCCCGAAGCGATGCGCGCCGCCGCGCTCGATGGGTCGATCGAGGAGCTGCTGGTCTGGCACCCGGTGCAGGCGGGGGATTTCTTCTACATTCCGGCGGGCACCGTCCACGCCATCGGGCCGGGCTGCGCGATCATCGAGGTGCAGCAGAATTCGGACGTGACCTACCGCCTCTACGATTATGGCCGCCCGCGCGAATTGCATCTCGATGCAGGGATCGCGGTGGCGCGCGGCGTGCCGCATCCCGCCGGAATTGCGCGGTTCGCTGCCCGCCAGCGGCCATGCGTCGCTGGTGGACGGGCCTTATTTCACGCTCGATCTGGTGCATGGGGTGGCGGATGACGCACTGCTCTACGGCTATGCGAGGCCGCTGCTGGTGATCCCGCTTTCGGGCGAAGTGCTGGTAGCGGGCGAGGTGGTGAAGCCCGGCGAATGTGCGCTGGCACCCGAACTGGCCAGTGTCACCTTCGCACCTGATGGCAAGTGCCTGCTGGCCGCGCCCTGTTAGAGCGGCAATACGTTTGGTCGACTCACCTTGCTCCTCCCCCTTGAGGGGAGAGGGGGTGGGGGTACTGCCCTATGGGTGGGACCCCCCAGCCGTGGTCCTCCCCCGAGGAGGAAATGGCGGATCAACCGATGCCATCTTTCCCTATTTGTATTCGGTAATGATCGCGCTGAAATCACGCCCGCCGTTGCCCGCAGCATCGAAGGCCTCATACAGCTCCCGCGCCTTCGCCCCGATGCGCGGATCGATCCCGGCGGTTTCCGCTGCTGCCATCGCCAGCCGCAAGTCCTTCAGCATCAGCGCGGTGGCAAAGCCGCCCTGGTAATCGTTGTCGGCAGGCGTTTTCGGGCCGACGCCGGGGACCGGGCAATAGCTTGTCATCGACCAGCACTGGCCCGAACTGACGCTGGAAATATCGTAGAAGGTCTGCGGATCGAGCCCCAGCTTCTGCGCCATCGCAAAGGCCTCGCAGGTGCCGATCATGTGAATGCCGAGCAGCATGTTGTTGCAGATTTTCGCCGCCTGCCCGTTGCCTGCCTGCCCGGCATGGATCACTGCCTTGCCCATGTCTTTCAGCACCGCTTCGGCGCGGGCGAACCCTTCTGCGCTGCCGCCGACCATGAAGGTGAGCGTGCCCGCATCCGCCGCGGCAATCCCGCCCGAGACCGGCGCATCGACCATCGGATAGCCCGCCTGCGCCGCCGCTTCGGCAACTTCGCGCGCGGTGGCGACATCGATGGTCGAACAGTCGATCAGCACTGCGCCTGCCGGGGCATGGCCGATAACGCTGTCGGCATAGACCGATTTGACGATGGCCCCGTTGGGCAGCATCGAGACGACCGCCTCCACGCCCTCGCAGGCTTCGGCAGCCGTGGTGAAGGTGGCGCAACCCTTGCCCTGTGCGGTGGCCAGCGCGGTTTCGGACAGGTCGAAGGCGCGCACCTCGTGCCCCGCTTTCGCCAGATTCGCGGCCATTCCGCCGCCCATGTTGCCAAGCCCAATGAATGCGATTTTCATGCGTTCTCTCCTTGCCTCTCGGCCTGTCAGACCGGGCAGAGTTTCGCAAGGCTCACGCCAGCGCCAGCACTCCGGTAAGCACGTGGCGGACCAGATCGACCTGCCCACGCGCGCCGGTCTTGGCGTAGATCTTCTTCGAATAATTGCGCGCGGTTTCCATCGTCAGCCCGTGCTCCTGCGCCGCCTCCGTAATTGAAAGCCCCTGCGCCATCGACCAAGCCAGCCGCGCTTCGGAGGGTGTGAGATCGAACAGATCAACCAATTGCTCCGCCCGGTCGGCGGAGGACGAACGGTCCCCGCGAATATAGACCACCGCCACCGCATCGCTCCCGCCCGCCAGCGCTTCCAGCCGCAGCGGCGCGACGAGGATGTCGATCCACGGATCGTGGCTGAGATTGATCGCGCGCGGGCGGGCGCGGGGATTGGCGGCGAACTCGCGCACGAGCGCGGTCAACTGGCGGTCCACGGCAGGGGAGGATGGGGTGAGCCGGTCATAATGCCCCCGCCGCAGCGCGCCCGATTGCTGGAGCAGCCGCGCCGCCTGCGCATCGCAATCGACGATCCGGCCCCCGGCGGCGAGCGAAATCCAGCCAAAATTGATCCGCGCAAAGGCCTCCGCGCTCATTTCGGACCGGGCGCGTTCGCGTTCCATCGCCGCCAGCACCCGCAGCGCCACCTTGAAGTGCGGGGCGAGCGCGGTGAGCAGTTGCGCAATGTCCGCCCCCATCTCCCGCGCGCCCGCCACCACCAGCGCGGCATCCAGCCCGCTGCCGCTGGTGAGCCGCATGGCGCGCAGGTTGGGTGCGCCTTCGCCCACCGTGTCCACCAGTTCGCTCAGCTCGTAAACTCGCCCCTCGCGCATCTCGCGCCGCGCCGCGCCCTTGTCGCTCACCCGGTCGGCAAACAGGGTATCGAGCATGGGCGACCATTGCCCGCTCGCCGAAGTCAGTCGCACCGGGTCTTCCCCCTGCGACGATTGCAGTACGATCCCGGCATAGTCCGCGCGCGCCACCTGCCGCAGCCGGGCAAGGAAAGTCTGCCACATCGGCTGTTCGAACATGCCCTCGTGCAGCGGCACCAGCAGATCGGTCTCGCCAAGATTGGGAACGCGCATGGCCTTCCCTTACCCCCTCCCATTTGGGAGGTCCAGAGAGGTTCGACTCTGCCTAGATGGCGACGCACCGGACAACCGGAGAGGACCAAATCGTGACTGCACCCCTGACCCATCTCCAGCGGCTCGAAGCCGAGGCGATCCACATCATGCGCGAAGTCGCGGCGGAATCGGAAAAGCCGGTCATGCTCTATTCGGTGGGCAAGGATTCCGCCGTGATGCTGCATCTGGCGCGCAAGGCCTTCTACCCCGCGCCGCCGCCCTTCCCGCTGCTGCATGTCGACACGACGTGGAAGTTCCAGGCGATGTACAAGCTGCGCGACGAGATGGCCGCCAAGACCGGCATGGAACTGCTGGTGTATCAGAACCCCGAAGCCACCGAGCGCGGGATCAACCCGTTCGATCACGGCCCGCTGCACACCGACATGTGGAAGACCGAGGGGCTGAAGCAGGCGCTCGACCTTTACGGTTTCGACGCGGCTTTCGGCGGCGCGCGCCGCGACGAGGAAAAGAGCCGGGCCAAGGAGCGGATCTTCTCGTTCCGCACCGCCAGCCATGGCTGGGACCCGAAGAACCAGCGGCCCGAATTGTGGAACCTCTACAACGCCCGAAGAAGCGCAAGGGCGAGAGCATCCGGGTGTTCCCGATCTCCAACTGGACCGAACTGGACATCTGGCAATATATCCAGCTCGAAAACATCGAGATCGTCCCGCTCTATTTCGCCGCCCCGCGCCCCACGGTGGAGCGTGACGGCGATGCTGCTGATGGTCGATGACGACCGCTTCCCGCTGGAGCCGGGGGAAGCGCCGGTACATGCGCTCGATCCGCTTCCGCACGCTGGGCTGCTATCCGCTGACCGGCGCGGTCGAAAGCGAGGCGGCGACGCTGTCCGAAGTGGTGCAGGAAACGCTGCTCACCACCACCAGCGAACGCCAGGGCCGGGTGATCGACAAGGATGCCGGCGACGCGGTCGATGGAGAAGAAGAAGCAGGAGGGCTATTTCTGATGGCCCAGGAAGAACGCATCTACCAGACCGACGCCCTCATCGCCGAGGATATCGACGCCTATCTCGACCAGCCACCAGAACAAGACCATGCTGCGCTTCATCACCTGCGGCAGCGTGGATGATGGCAAGAGCACGCTGATCGGGCGGCTGCTGTACGATTCGCAAGATGATCTTCGAAGACCAGCTGGCGGCGCTGGAGAGCTGACAGCAAGAAGGTCGGCACGCAGGGGCAGGAGATCGATTTCGCGCTGCTGGTGGATGGCCTGGCCGCCGAGCGCGAACAGGGCATCACCATCGATGTCGCCTATCGCTTCTTCAACACCGAAAAGCGCAAGTTCATCGTCGCCGATTGTCCGGGGCACGAACAATATACCCGCAACATGGTGACCGGCGCCTCCACCGCCGATCTCGCCGTGATGATGATCGATGCGCGCAAGGGCGTGCTGGTGCAGACGCGGCGGCATTCGTACCTGTGCCACCTGATCGGCATCAGGAACATCGTGCTGGCGGTGAACAAGATGGATCTGGTCGATTACGATCAGGGCACCGTTTCGACCGAGATCGTGGCCGACTATGCCGAGTTTGCGCAGAGCATCGGCATCAGAGAGCTTCACCGCGATCCCGATTTCCGGCTTCAAGGGCGACAACATCACCACTGCGCCCAGTCGGAGAACACCCCGTGGTATTCCGGGCCGAGCCTGATCGAGCATCTCGAAAGCGTCGAAGTCCTGTCCGACGTGGCGGCGGACAAGCCGTTCCGCATGCCGGTGCAATGGGTCAACCGCCCCAACCTCGATTTCCGGGGCTTTGCCGGGCTGATCGCCAGCGGGCAGGTCAAGCCGGGCGATGCGGTGCGGGTGCTGCCTTCGGGCAAGACCAGCACGGTCAAGATCGATCGTCACCTTCGGCGGCGAGCTGGACCACGCGGTTGCCGGGCCAGTCGGTCACCCTGACGCTTAACGACGAAGTCGATTGTTCGCGCGGCGACGTGATCGCGACGGCGGACAATCCGCCCGAAGTGGCCGACCAGTTCGAAGCCACCCTGGTCTGGCTCAACGACGAAGACCTGCATGTCGGGCGCGGCTACTGGCTGAAGCTGGGCACCCAGACCGTTTCCGCCACCGTGCAGCAGCCCAAATACGAGGTCGACGTCAACACGATGGAACATCTGGCGGCCAAGACGCTGTCGCTCAACGACATCGGCGTCGCCGAAATTATCACCGACAAGCCGATCATGTTTGAAGCCTATGCCGAGAACCGCACGCTGGGCGGGTTCATCCTGATCGACAAGATGACCAATGCCACCGTGGCCGCGGGCATGCTCAATTTCAGCCTCCGCCGCAGCGCAGAACGTCCACTGGCAGGCGATCGACATCAGCCGCGAGCATCATGCGGCGATGAAGAACCAGACCCCGCGCGTGCTGTGGTTCACCGGGCTTTCGGGTTCGGGCAAGTCGACCATCGCCAACGAGGTGGAAAAGCAGCTGGCCTGGATGAACCGCCACACCTTCCTGCTGGATGGCGACAATGTCCGCCACGGGCTGAACAAGGATCTCGGCTTTACCGAGGCCGACCGGATCGAGAATATCCGCCGGGTCGGCGAAGTGGCCAAGCTGATGACCGATGCCGGGCTGATCGTGCTGACCGCCTTCATCAGCCCGTTCCGCGCCGAACGGCGACATGGTGCGCGAGAATGCTGGCGCGATGACGAATTCATCGAGATTTTCGTCGATACCCCGCTGGAAGTGGCCGAAGCGCGCGACGTGAAGGGCCTGTACAAGAAGGCGCGGGCGGGCCAGCTGAAGAACTTCACCGGGATCGACAGCCCCTATGAAGCGCCGGAGAAGCCGGAAATCCGTGTCAACACGGTGGAGATGACCCCGGCCGAAGCTGCCGAATTCATCATCCACACGATCTGGCCGCTGAAGTGAGTACTGCAAGCATGACCGACGCCGAACTCGCCGCCCACCTCGCCGAATGTGCAGGGCGCATCCTGCTCGAAGTGCGCGCTTCCGGCATGTTCGAAGGCAAGGCCTTGGGCACGGCGGGGGACCAGACCGCGAACCAGTTCCTGATCCACGCCATCCAAGCGCAGCGGCCCGATGACGGGCTGCTGAGCGAAGAAAGCAAAGACACCGAGGAGCGGCTCTCCAAGTCGCGAGTGTGGATTGTCGATCCGGTGGATGGCACCCGCGAATATGGCGAAGCGCGTGCCGACTGGGCCGTGCATGTGGCTTTGGCGGTGGACGGGGTTCCGGTAATCGGCGCGGTGGCCTTGCCGGGGCTGGGCGAGGTGTTGCGCACGGATGCGCCTATTGCTGTGCCCGAAGCTCCGGCCAAGCTGCGCATGGTCGTCAGCCGCACCCGCCCTGCTGCCGAAGCGGTGGCGGTGGCCGAAGCGCTCGGTGCCGAGCTGGTGCCGATGGGCAGTGCCGGGGCCAAGGCAATGGCGATCATTCGCGGCGAAGCGGATATCTACCTGCATTCGGGCGGGCAGTTCGAATGGGATAGCTGCGCACCTGCCGCCGTGGCCGCTGCGCACGGGCTGCACATCAGCCGCATCGACGGTTCGCCGCTGCTCTACAACCAGCGCGATACCTATATGCCCGATCTGCTGATCTGCCGGAAGGAACACGCCGAAGCGGTGTTCGCGGCATTAGGGCCGGATGAGATCGGATAGAGCCATCATTACTCCCCTCCCCTCGGGGGAGGGGCTGGGGGTGGGGGGTCCCACAGTCGATAGGGCAGTACACCCCCACCCAACCTCCCCCTCAAGGGGGAGGAGTAAGGTGAGTCAACCAAACGTCATCCTGCGCTAGCTGCTCTCGGCTAAGCCGCGCTGCAACAGGTCGTTGGCAATATCGGCCACGCGCGCCGAATCCTCCGCCTGCGACCACACGGCGTAGCGCAGGCCGAGGAACACGTTCATCCCCATGATCGCCCAGGCGTGCGCCTCGTCCATCCCGGCGCGCATTTCGCCCGCCGCCTCGCCCTTCTTGAGCCGGTCGAGAATACGCCGCGCGGTGGTTTCGTAATGCTCGCGGAAAGGTGGCCGGATCGACGAACTCGGCCTCGTCGATGATGCGATAGATTTCCTTGTGCTCGCGCGCGAACTCCAGGAACGAGTGCAGCGCCGCGCGTTCGATGGCGAAGGCCTGCGTTTCGGGCGCCACCGCCTCGCGCGCCTGCACGGCCACTTGCGCGCTCATATCCTTCACCAGCGCGCGGAAGATCGCATCCTTGCTGTCGAAATAGGTGTAGAAACTGCCCAGAGCCGTCCCCGCGCGCCGGGTGATCCCGCTGATCGAGGCTTCGTGAAAGCCCTTCTCGCCGAACTCCTTCGCCGCTGCATCGAGCAGGTTGCGCAAGGTCTGCCGCCCGCGCGCGGTGCGCGGAGCTTTGGCGCTTTCGGGGGTGCTGTCGGGAGCGAGGGTCTGTGTTGCTGCCATGCCACGGGGCTAACCCGATTTGTCGCCCGTGGCAAAGATTAAAGTTGAAAGGTGGTTCATGTTTCAATACTAGCCCAGGCCAACAAACATCTCTTGGGAGAGAATCGATGACCAAGGCCCTTCTCTGGCAATCCACTGCCGCTGTGCTCGTTCTGGGAGCGCTGGCGCTGCCTGCCCATGCCCAGCAGGCCGCTCCCGCAGACCCGGAAGCCGAAAGCGAAAACGGCGGCACGATCATTGTCACCGCGCGTCGGCGCGAGGAACGGCTGCTGGATGTGCCCGTCGCGGTCAGCAGCTTCGGCGGCGAGGAATTGCAGCGGCGCGGTTCGGTCGACATCACCGATATCGGCCAGATCACTCCCAACACCACGCTGGAAGAATCGCGCGGCACCAATTCCACGCTGTCCGCCTTTATTCGCGGCATCGGCCAGCAGGACCCGGTTTCGGGCTTCGAGCAGGGCGTCGGCATCTACCTTGACGATGTGTACCTCAACCGTCCGCAGGCCGCCGTGCTGGATATCTACGATGTCGAACGGATCGAAGTGCTGCGCGGGCCGCAGGGCACGCTTTACGGCCGCAACACCATCGGCGGCGCGGTGAAATATGTCACCAGCGAACTGCCGGACGAAGCCATGCTGCGGCTGCGCGGCACAGTGGGCACCTATGGCCGCGCCGAGGGTATCGTCACTGCCTCCACCCCGATCACCGACATTGTCCGCGTGGGCGGATCGGTGGCGCGGCTATCGCGCGATGGCTTTGGCGAAAACCTCACCACCGGCGAGGAGAATTACAACAAGGATATCTGGGCCGCGCGCGGCACGATCGAAGTCGGCGGCAATGGCGAACCTTACCTGCTGCGCTTCACGGGTGATTATTCGCATGATCGCAGCAACGCGCGCGGCGGGCATCGGCTGATTCCGGGCGCGCAATCGGGTGCGCCGGTGCTGGACAATGTGTTCGACACGCGCGGCGGACTGGTCGATCCCGAACAGGATATCGAGGCCTTCGGCATTGCCATCAATGCCCGGCTGGACCTGTCCGACGCGCTCACCCTGCGCTCGATCACCTCCTATCGCGGCGATGACAGCGCCAGCCCGATCGATTTCGACGCTTTGCCCGCAGTCGATCTCGATGTGCCCGCGTTCTATTCGAACGAGCAGGTGAGCCAGGAAGTCCAGCTGATCTGGGACGATGGCGGCGCCTTCACCGGCCTGCTCGGCGGCTATTACCTCGATGCCCGCGCCGACACCGCGTTCGACGTGCGGCTGTTCACCACTTTCGCGGGCTTCACTGCCTTCACCCAGGCCAATGTCGATACCGAGACCTTCGCGGTGTTCGGCGATTTCACCTACGACATCACCGAGCAGCTGAGCCTCTCGCTGGGCGGGCGCTATACTTGGGACGAACGGCAAGCGACGATCCTGCGGCAGAATTACCTCGGCGGCGGTTCGCCGGTGTTTGGCGGCGCAGGAATTCCCTTCGGCGCACCGGGGACCAATTTTGACGGCGAGGAGAATTTCAACAAGTTCACCCCGCGCGTTTCGCTGAGCTTCCAGCCGACCCCCGATCACAACTTGTACGCCAGCTTCTCGCAGGGCTTCAAGGGCGGCGGCTTCGATCCGCGCGGCGTGGGCGTGAACGCGCCTGCCGCCACTCCCGGCGCGCCGACCGATGCCGAAATCGCCGAGTTCCTCAGCTTCGAACCTGAAACGGTCGACAGCTACGAACTGGGCTACAAGGGCAGCCTGCTCGACGATGCGCTCTATGTCGCGGTGGCGGGCTTCTATGCCGACTATACCAATGTGCAGATTCCCGGCTCGGTCGCCTGCACCGTGGGCGGGATTGCGACCTTCTGCGGCGTGGTTTCCAACGCCGGGGCGGCGGAATTCTACGGGCTGGAGTTTGAGACCAACGCGCGCCTGGCCGAAGACCTGTTTGGCGCGGGCGACGAATTGCGGCTGCTCGGCTCGCTCGGCTGGATCAATGCCGAGTACACCGAATTCGTCAGCAATATCGGCGGCGTTCCGACCGACGTGTCCGAATTCCGCGAAGTGCAGAACACGCCTGAATGGAGCGGCAGCGCGACTTTGGGTTACTCCACCCCGGTCGGCAGCGGCGAGCTCTACCTTGGCAGCACATTGTCCTACCGCAGCGCGACAACGCAGTTCGAAATCCCCAGCCCCTTCCTCGATCAGGGCGGCTTCGCGCTGTGGGATGCGAGCATCGTTTATACGGCGGACAGCGGGTTCACGCTGGGCCTGTACGGGCGCAACCTGACCGATCAGGAATATCGCACTTCGGGCTATACCTTCATCGCCGCCAATGCGATCACCGGCGTGCCCGCCACCGGAGCCAATGGCTTCCCCATCCCCTCGCTGGGGCGCGAAGGCACGCTGACCGCCTTCTACGGCAACCCGCGCCAGGTCTATCTCACCGCCACGATCGAATTCTGATCGCACGGACAGGACCGGGCGGTGGAATACCGGGAGCATCGTTACGCCAGCGCGGACGGGCGGCTGGAGCTGTTCGCGCGAGATTATGGCGGAGATGGGCCAGCCGCTGCTGCTGATGCACGGGCTGACGCGCAACAGCGGCGATTTTGAACCGCTGGCAGAGCATCTGGCAGGGCATTATCGCCTGATCGTGCCCGACCAGCGCGGGCGCGGGCTATCGCAGGACGATCCCGATCCGGCGAATTACCGGCCCGATGTCTATGCGCAGGACATGTTTGCGCTGCTCGGCAGCCTGGGCGTGCAAAGCCCGGCGCTGATCGGCACCTCGATGGGCGGGCTGATGGCCATGGTCATGAATGCGATGGCACCCGGCACCTTCCCGGGAATCGTGTTCAACGATATCGGCCCGGTGCTCGCACCGGAGGGGCTGGCGCACATCGGCTCCTATGTCGGGAGTGGGAGGCCGATGGCGGATTGGGACGAAGCCGCGCGCATGTGCGCGTCGATCAATGGCGATGCCTTTCCCGATTTGGTCGAGGCCGATTGGCAAGCCTGGGCGCGGCGCACCTGCCGGGTGCTGGCGGACGGGCGGATCGCCTTTGCCTACGATCCCGCCATCGCCAGTGGCTTTGCCGATGTCGGCGACACGCCGCAGCCCGATCTCTGGCCGCTGTGGGAATTATTGGGGCAAACCCCGGTGCTGGCGATCCGCGGTGCATTGTCCGCCCTGCTCACGGCGGATACGCTGGCGCAGATGCAAGCACGCCATGCCGGACCGTTCACGAGCGTGACGGTACCCGGTCGCGGCCATGCCCCGCTGCTTGACGAACCCGTGGCCCTCGCCGCCATCACCGAGTTCCTGAAGGACCATTGCCCATGACCGCCACCAGTGCAGCAAGGCCCGATCCGCACCGCAACGTGGTGCTGGCCATGCTGCTGGTGGTGTACATTTTCAATTTCGTCGACCGGCAGATCCTCTCAATCCTCGCCGCACCGATCCAGGCCGATCTGGGGCTGGACGATGCGCAGATGGGGCTGCTCGGCGGGCTGGCCTTCGCGCTGCTTTACTCGACAATGGCGGTGCCGCTGGCGGCGCTGGCGGACCGCACGAGCCGCAGCTGGGTGATTACAGTGTCGCTGTTCGCATGGAGCCTCTTTACCGCTGCCTGCGGGCTGGCACAGAATTTCTGGCACATCTTCCTCGCCCGGCTGGGCGTCGGCATCGGCGAAGCGGGGGGCGTTGCACCGTCCTACGCGCTGATCGGCGATTATTTCCCCAGTTCGCAGCGCGCCACCGCGCTCTCGGTCTATTCGCTCGGCATCCCGATCGGTTCGGGGCTTGGCGTGCTGCTGGGCGGCTATATCGCGGCGACGGTGGACTGGCGCACGGCCTTCTTCGTGGTCGGCCTGCTCGGGGTCTTGATCGTGCTGCCGTTCAAGCTGCTGGTGCGCGACAAGGCGAAGCCTCCTGTGGCGGCCGATGCCCCGGCCCTGCCTGCGCGCCCCACCCTGCGCGAGACTGCCGCCGTGCTGGCGCGCAAACCTTCGTTCTGGTTCCTCTCGTTCGGCGCGGCGATGTCCTCGATGCTCGGCTACGGCATTGCCTTCTGGCTGCCGAGCCTGCTGATCCGAAGCTTCGGCTATACCTTGGTGGAAGCCTCGCAATTCTTCGGCGCACTGCTGCTGATCGGCGGAGTAGCAGGCGTGATGGCGGGTGGCCTGCTGGCGGACCGGCTGGGCGGGCGCGACCGGGCCTTCTATTCGTGGCTGCCGGGAGTGGGCTTCTTCCTTGGCGCACCGCTGTTCGCTGCCGGGATCCTCAGCAGCGATGCGAATATCGCCTTCCTGCTGTTCCTGCTGCCGCAGGCGCTGGCCTATGTGTGGCTTGGCCCGGTACTCTCGGCGATCCAGCATCTGGTGGTGCCCGCCGCCCGTTCGACCGCATCGGCGCTGTTTCTGCTGATCAACAACCTGATTGGCTTGGGCGGCGGCATCTATGCGCTGGGCGCCCTGTCCACCATGCTCGCGCCCACCTACGGCGAGGAAGCGCTGCGCTGGTCGATGCTCTATGCACTCGGCCTCTATGGCGTGGCGGCGCTGCTGATGGCGGCAGCGGGACCGCACCTGCGCAAGGACTGGGTCGCCGAATAGCGCGTGCTGCCGGGTCTATTGGGCTGGCTTAAGCGCTGACGCTAATCCGCGAGAACAACCTCATAGATGTTATAATCGGTACCTAGCGGATAGGCTGACGATGTCATCCCATCCTCCACGTAAAACACCGTTCCACCCGGACTTCGCCGAATATTCACCGCATCGGCGGGATAGAGATCGTCAAGCTGGCCCATTTCCTCCAGCCTCGAAACCGCGATGAACTCCGCCGTCATGCCAGCGCACCCTGAATCGCTTTCCCGTATCCATGGCTGCTCCTCTTCCCCGGCATACTGGATGACAAAGGCGCAGCCAGAATCCGCGCGGCCCTGCGATGCGGCCATGGAGACGATTCGGCTGCCTGCGCCGTCCGCCGTCGCTGGTCCATCGCCGGATGGGGGATTCGTCGCTGTGTTACCCGCCGCAGGGGATTCTGCCGAAATCGGCTTCGCCTGCGCTTGAGCCGCATGCCCATCGCCCTGCGAAACCTCTGACGCTGCCGGGTCCTGACAGCCGAAGCAGAGCAAGGACGCAAGGATCGATAAAGTAACATGATTTGGCTTCATAAGGGGGAGGCTATCAGGGTTCAGGCCGGATGAAAAGTGGGCCTTCATCGTGTCCGAATGTTGCCTGCTACCCCGGCCACCCCTCCCTCCTGAAATTGCCGTATACTAGGGAAACGATATGCGACATATCGTTTAGCAATATTATTGATTGACAATATGCCGCGACTCGGCCATATCGATATTCAGTAACCCACATATAGGAGATCGATAATGTCACGCTTCACCACCAACACCTTCGCCGCCCTGCTCGCCGTGGTCATCACTGCCACCAGCCTGTTCGCCGTCACCGACGTACCCGGCCAGCCGCGCCTCGCGCTCGTCGCCGCGCCGATCCTGGCCTGATCCGGCCGCAGGGGGAGAGACACCATGTCCACATTCAAATCTGACCCGCTGCTGGGAATTGCCGGGGCGATCCTCTGGTTCATCCTCGGCGTCCTTATCTTTGCCATAGTGATCGTGGCGATCTGCATTCCCGGTGTGCTGATCTTTGGCGGCGAATTCGTCGAGGCGAGCGATCTGCCGCCGCTGACCATGAACCTCAAGCTGCTGATCGCGCTGCTGCTCGCGGGCGTTATCGGAATGCTCTATCTCACGTGGCGGTTCTTCCGGGCGATGCAGGCGATCCTGCGCAGCGTGGGCGAAGGCGATCCCTTCATCCCCGCCAATGCCAGCCGGTTGACGGCGATGGCGTGGATCATGTTCGCCATCAATGTCCTGTCAATCCCGCTGGCGGGGCTGGGCGTGTACATCGCCGATCTGGCTGGCGAAGCAGACGTCCACACCGAGGCCGGATTCGACGCTGGCGGCGTCGTCCTCATCCTCACCCTGTTCATCCTCGCAAGGGTGTTCCGCAAGGGCACCGAAATGCGCGAAGATCTCGAAGGGACCGTGTGATGCCAAAGGACCTCAATCCTGAAGAAGGAACCAACATCGTGGTCAAACTCGACGACCTGCTCCACGCCCGCCGCATGACGCTGACCGAACTGGCAGAACGCGTCGGCCTCACGCTCGCCAACCTCTCGATCCTCAAGACCGGCAAGGCTAGGGCAATCCGCTTTTCCACACTGGAAGCGATCTGCCGCGAACTGGACTGCCAGCCGGGGGACTTGCTGGGCTATGCGATCCAAGCTCAGGGAGAAACCGCATGAACGCGCAGCCCCTACCCCGCTGGCGACATGAACCTTTTGCGGGCGGCCTTTGTGCCGCTCGCAATCGGCCTGGCACTGGTGCAGCTGCCGCTGCTCGCCAGCCTTGGCCCCGCGACCGAAATGATGGATGGCGTAGTCACCTGTATGCTCAGCGCGCTCTGCCTGCTCAGCTTCGTGGGCCTGTTCCGACCGCTTGCCATGCTGCCGCTGCTGCTGTTCGAAGTGCTATGGAAGGCGCTGTGGCTGGGGCTGGTGGGTGTTCCGGCGTGGCTGGCCGGACCGCTGAGCGAAAGCATGATCGCCAACCTGTTCGCCTGCGGGCTGGTGGTGGTGATCGTCCCGCTGATTCCGTGGGATCGGGTTCCGGCGCTGTTGTGGGGCGAAGCGCCCGCAAAGGCCACTGCCTGACCGGACAAGCTTAGACTCACGACCCTCTCCTGCTATTGGCCCGCTCGACTGGCCCGGTTGCAAGACTTGCCAGTCATCCGTCCGAGACAGTTGGTGACCGGAATTTGCCGGTCTTAATTTCCAGCCTAGACGGGGACAGAGTTTACGGCGGCTCCAGTGCGGAACCGCCCGAGGCGTGATGTTCACGCACCTCCTTCCCCATCAATGGACTTGCCCGTGCCGCATACGCGGCATGGGCAATTTGAGCCGGTTGCGGTCCTGTCAAAAGGTCCGCAGCCACAATGAAGGAGTACGGCATGGATCGTTCGCAGAAATCCGAAACGGTTGCCGAGCTGAACGCAGTCTTCAACGAGGTTGGCGTGGTGGTTGTCACCCGCAATCTCGGCATGACGGTGGAGCAATCCACCGCCCTGCGCGGGAAGATGCGCGATGCAGGGGCGACCTACAAGGTTGCGAAGAACCGTCTCGCCAAGCTCGCCCTGAAGGACACCGATTATTCGGGCCTGGATGAATATCTCACCGGTCCCGTCGGCCTCGCCTGGTCAAAAGACCCGGTCGCGGCGGCCAAGGCTGTCGGTCGAATTCGCCAAGACGAACGACAAGCTGGAAATCATCGGCGGCTCGATGGGCACGCAAGTGCTCGACGAAGCAGGCATCCGGGCTTTGGCCTCGATGCCCAGCCTCGACGAGCTGCGCGCCAAGCTCGTGGGCCTCGTCAACGCTCCGGCAACCAAGATCGTCCGGACGATTGCCGAGCCTGCTGGAAGCTCGCGCGTGTCATCGGCGCCTATGCGGCGAAAGAGCAGCTTAAGAGACAGTTTTCGATTTCGAACTGAAACATCCTGGGGCGCTTTTGCCCCGCCCAAATTATGGAGTGAACATCATGGCTGATATTGCCAAGCTTGTTGAAGACCTGTCGACGCTGACCGTCATGGAAGCCGCCGAACTCGCCAAGGCGCTTGAAGAAGCATGGGGCGTTTCCGCCGCTGCCGCCGTTGCGGTTGCCGCTGGCCCCGCCGCTGCTGCCGAAGCCGTGGAAGAGCAGACCGAATTCGACGTGATCCTGACCGGCGACGGTGGCAAGAAGATCCAGGTCATCAAGGAAGTCCGCGCGATTACCGCAGCTCGGCCTGACCGAAGCCAAGACCCTCGTGGAATCGGCTCCGAAGGCGATCAAGGAAGCGGTCAACAAGGCCGAAGCCGAAGACATCAAGGCCAAGATCGAAGCCGCTGGCGGCACGGTCGAGATCAAGTAATCTCGAAAGCAGTTTCGCGGGTGTCTTGAAGCACCCGCGGAAGGGAGGGCGGTACCGCAAGGTGCCGCCCTTTTTCTGTTGCCCTGCACTGTCAGGTAACACGGTGCACCTTGAACGGATCTGAATGATCAGTGCTTCACCAAGGCTACGGTACACCCTGCTGAAACACCCGCGCCAGTTGGAGCGCGTTTCGTGGCGAACGGGCGGGCCAGAAGCGCTTATCCCGAGCAAGCGCAGAGAACGCAACAGCTAGGGTGCAGCTGGAGGGACACGGTGGAATGCCGCCCATCAATGCTTCATGCGCTGAGGAAACGGTTTTGGCTGTCTGGCACGCGCGCACGTCAGAAGCAGACGGTCGGGCAGTGCCGGATCAGCCCTGCCGATCAGCCAATGCCCAGAGCGTCTTCAGATAGTCGATGATCGCCCGCCGCGCTGCCGGGTTGGCGCCGGGATTGGGCATGGTGGTGCCGGGGACCACGGCGGTGGGATCGGTGAGGTAGCGTTCGAGCTTGGCTTCGGTCCAGGTCACGCTCGCCGCCTGCATGGCTGGGCTGTAGTTCGCGCCCGCAGCGCGTGCCTGCGCGGCGCCCGACCACGCCCGCCAGCGAGGGGCCGATGCCGTTCTGCCCCGGTGCGACCGAGTGGCACACGCCGCAGGTGGCGAAGGCGGCGGGCGGAGTAGCGGCGACTGCGGCAGCGCGGGTCGGGGTGGCGGCGGGAGTTGGCGTCGCTGAAGCCGATGCTGAGGCCGAGGGGGTAGGAGTGGGTTCGCCAGCTTCGCCGTCGCTTCGGCTCCGGCCTCGGTTGCGCCAGCACCTGCTTCGCCCGTCAGCGCCAGCCGCGCCTTCACTGCCGCAGTCTCGCCGGCTGCGACCGCTTCACCCGCAGGCGCATCGGCTTCCTCGGCATCGCCGCCGCAAGCGGCGAGCACAAGAGCGAGAGCAGGAGCTGCCGAAAGGCGGAGAATATTGCGCATGAGAACCTCTTCCAATGACTAACCTTTGACTATGTCCGTTAGAAGCGAAGCGGTCCGCTTGGCAAGCCTCTACCGCGCGGCCTCCATTGTTGCCCCAGCGCCGCAGCCCCGCTGCAATCGCAATTCTTTACAACGCGAGTCATTCCAAGGCCACGCCAGCGCGGCTATCCGGACCGGCTGCGCATTCCGCAGCACAACAGATCATGCACCGCAGATGCCCACCCTTCCGCGCCCGGCTGGAAAGCCGAGGCCCTTGCCACGCTCCGCCTCGCGGGGCCGCTGGCGCTGACCAATCTGTTGCAGATGGCGATCTATGCGGTGGATGTGATCTTCGTCGCGCGGCTGGGGGCGGTGCCGCTGGCCGCTGCCAGCCTGGCAGTGGCGGTCTACGGCCTGATCCTGTGGGCGGTGACCGGCCTGACCGGATCGGTCGCGGCGCTGATCGCCGAGGAAATGGGCCGCCGCCGCCATGCGGTGCGCGAAGTGCGGCGCACGGTGCGGATGGGGCTGTGGCTGGCGGTGCTCTGCGGGCTTGTCGGAACGGCGCTGTGCCTGCTGGGCGAACCGCTGATGCGGCTGACCGGGCAGGACCCGGAGGTTACCGCGCTGGCGGGCGAATTCCTCGCCATTCTCAGCTTCGGGCTGGTGCCGATGGCGGTGGCCGGGGTGCTGCGCATCCACGCTGGCGGCACTGGGGCGGCCGATGTTCACCACGCTGGTGGCGGCGCTGATGATCGGGGTCAACGCGCTGGGCAATTACGTGCTGATCGAAGGGCATTGGGGCGCGCCCGCGCTGGGGCTGAACGGTTCGGCCATCGCTTCGGGCATCACCGCGCTGGCCTTCGTCGCCACCTATGCCGGGGCGATCGCCTGGGACCGGCGGCTGCGGCGCTATGCCATGTGGGGCAGCTGGTGGATATTCGACCGCGAACGGTTTGCCGCGATCTGGCGGATCGGCGCGCCCATCGGCGTGACGATCGTGGCCGAGGCGGGCATTTTCAACGCCGCCGCATTCATGATGGGCGCGATCTCGCCGGTCGCGCTGGCGGCGCATACGCTCGCGCTGCAAATCGCCGCGATTGCGTTTCAGGTGCCGTTCGGGATTGGCCAGGCGGCCACGATCCGCGTGGGCTATTACTTCGGCGCGGGCAATGCCGCGGCCATCGGGCGCGCGGGCTGGATGGCGATCGGCATCGGGATCGCCTTCATGGCGCCACCGCGCTCGCCATGCTGCTCGCCCCGCGCGCGCTGATGGGGCTGTATGTCGATACCGCCGATCCGGCCAATGCCGCGATGCTGGTGCTGGGGGTGCAATATATGGTGGTCGCCGCCGCCTTCCAGCTGTTCGACGGGGCGCAGGCGGTGGCGCTGGGCGCGCTTGCGCGGGCTGCAGGATACGCGGGTGCCGATGGCCTTCGCGCTGTTCGGACTATTGGGTGCCGGGGATGCTGCCTGCCTCGCGCTCGGCTTTGCCACGCCGCTGGCGGGGCTGGGGGTGTGGATCGGGCTGATGGTCGGGCTGATGGTGGTGGCGGGTCTGCTGATCGCCCGCTGGGCCATGCGCGGGCGATTGGGGCTGGTGGCGTGCGAAAAGAATCTTCGCCGCCGCCGCTTGACGGTCCGCCCGCGCCTGACCATATGCGCCCCGCTGGCACTCTCAGTACCGGAGAGTGCCAATCACCATCAACCACTCAATCAAGGAAGAGGTCATCAATATGGCATTCCGTCCGCTGCACGACCGTGTACTGGTCCGTCGCATCGAAGCCGAGGAAAAGACCGCCGGCGGCATCATCATCCCCGACAGCGCCAAGGAAAAGCCCTGCGAAGGCGAAATCGTCGCCGTTGGCGATGGCACCCGCGACGAAGACGGCGAGCGTGATCGCGCTCGACGTCAAGGCCGGTGATCGCGTCCTGTTCGGCAAGTGGTCCGGCACCGAGGTCAAGCTCGATGGCGAAGACCTGCTGATCATGAAGGAAAGCGACATCATGGGCGTGATCGGCTGAGCCGAACCACGCACTGACGCTTTCGACACCAACCCAATTTTCAAAGGAATACACCAATGGCAGCCAAGGACGTAAAGTTCGGCCGTGACGCGCGCGAACGCATTCTCAAGGGCGTCGATACGCTCGCCAATGCGGTGAAGGTCACGCTCGGCCCCAAGGGCCGCAATGTCGTGCTCGACAAGAGCTTCGGCGCACCGCGCATCACCAAGGACGGCGTCACCGTCGCCAAGGACATCGAACTGAAGGACAAGTTCGAGAACATGGGCGCGCAGATGCTGCGCGAAGTCGCTTCGAAGGCGAATGATGCAGCAGGCGACGGCACCACCACCGCCACCGTGCTGGCCCAGGCCATCGTGCGCGAAGGCATGACCGCCGTTGCTGCGGGCATGAACCCGATGGACCTGAAGCGCGGCATCGATCTCGCCGTGACCAAGGTTGTCGCCGATCTCGTGGCGCGTTCGAAGGAAGTCTCCGGCTCGGCAGAAATCGCCCAGGTCGGGATCATCTCGGCCAATGGCGACCGTGAAGTCGGCGAAAAGATTGCCGAAGCCATGGAAAAGGTCGGCAAGGAAGGCGTGATCACCGTGGAAGAGGCCAAGGGCCTCGAATTCGAATTGGATGTCGTTGAAGGCATGCAGTTTGATCGCGGCTATCTCTCGCCCTACTTCGTCACCAATGCCGAAAAGATGATGGTCGAGCTGGAAAATCCCTACATCCTGATCCACGAAAAGAAGCTGTCGAACCTGCAGGCCATGCTGCCGGTGCTCGAAGCCGTGGTCCAGGCCGGGCGTCCGCTGCTGATCATCGCCGAAGATATCGAAGGCGAAGCACTGGCCACCCTGGTGGTCAACAAGCTGCGCGGCGGCCTCAAGGTTGCGGCAGTCAAGGCTCCCGGCTTCGGCGATCGTCGCAAGGCGATGCTGCAGGACATCGCGATCCTGACCAACGGCGAGATGATTTCCGAAGACCTCGGCATCAAGCTGGAGAACGTCGGCCTGACCATGCTGGGTGAAGCCAAGCGCATCACCATCGACAAGGACAACACCACCATCGTCGATGGCGCTGGCGATGCCGAAGACATCAAGGCCCGGGTCGAGCAGATCCGTGCCCAGATCGACACCACCAGCTCCGACTACGACAAGGAAAAGCTGCAGGAACGTCTGGCCAAGCTGGCCGGCGGTGTTGCCGTGATCAAGGTTGGCGGCGCTTCGGAAGTCGAAGTCAAGGAACGCAAGGACCGCGTTGATGATGCGCTCCACGCCACCCGCGCTGCGGTGGAAGAAGGCATCGTCCCCGGCGGCGGCACGGCGCTGCTCTATGCCACCAAGGCGCTCGAAGGCCTGACCGGCGCCAACGACGACCAGACCCGTGGCATCGAAATCGTCCGCAGGCGATCCTCGCCCCGGTGCGCCAGATCGCCGCCAATGCCGGCCATGATGGCGCGGTGGTTTCGGGCAACCTGCTGCGCGAAGGCGACGAGACGATGGGCTTCAACGCCGCGACCGACGTTTACGAGAACCTCGTGGCGGCGGGCGTGATCGATCCGACCAAGGTGGTGCGCACTGCACTGCAGGATGCGGCCTCGGTCGCCGGCCTGCTGATCACCACCGAAGCGGCGATCAGCGACGTTGTCGAAGACAAGGCCGCCGGTGGCGGCATGCCCGACATGGGCGGCATGGGTGCATGGGCGGCATGGGCTTCTAAGCCTAGTCATCCAAGCCGAGCCAGTGAGGGGCCGAAGGACAGCAGTCCTTCGGCCCCTTTCTTGTGGTCGCATGCGTAACTATATGCGGCGCAATGAAATCATCCCGCCGCCAGTTCCTCGCCAGCTCCGGCCTGCTCGCTGCTGCGGGTCTCAGCGTCCCCGCCTGGGCGCGCGGGCAGTCATTGACCCACGCGCGCAACGGGTTCGGCGAACTGTCGGGGAACACAATCGACCTGACGATTGCCGATCACCACTTCACCACCGGCACCCGCAGCGGCCATGCCTACGCGGTCAACGGCTCGGTGCCCGGTCCGCTGATCCGCCTGCGCGAAGGGCAGGACGTGGTGCTCAACGTCACCAACCTGCTGGCGGAGGATAGCTCGATCCACTGGCACGGGCTGCTGCTGCCGTTCCAGTTCGATGGCGTCCCCGGTGTCAGCTTCCCCGGCATCGCGCCCGGCGAGACCTTCCAGTACCGCTTCCCCGTCCGCCAGAGCGGCACCTACTGGTGGCACAGCCATTCAGGGCTACAGGAGCAGGCGGGGCATTACGGCCCGATCGTGATCGACTCCGAGCATGCCCAGCACATGCCCGACCCGCGCTACGACCGCGACGCGGTGGTGCTGCTGAGCGAATTCACCCCGCGCCACCCGCACGAAATCGCGCGGATGCTGGCGGTGGGCGAGCATTACTTCAACCGCCAGATGCAGACGGTGACCGATGGCGCGATGAGCCTTGAGGACCGGCTGATGTGGGGCGCGATGCGGATGAACCCGCGCGACATTTCGGATGTGACCGGCGCGACCTACACCTATCTCGTCAACGGCCACGGCCCGGCGGACGATCTCGAATTCGCTTTCCGCGCGGGCGAGCGCATTCGGCTGCGGATCATCAACGGTTCGGCGATGACCTTCTTCAATGTCCGCATTCCCGGCGTGCCGATGACGGTGATCGCGGCGGACGGGCAGGATGTCGATCCGGTGGAAGTGGACGAATTCCAGATCGGCACTGCCGAAACCTATGACGTGATCGTCACCCCGCCCGATGGCAGCCATGCCTTCTCGTGGCCGAAGCGATGGACCGTTCGGGAATGGGCGTGGCCAGCCTCACTTCGCACCCGGGCCACCGCGCCGAGCCGCCGCCACTGCGCGAAGTGCCGACGCTGACGATGGTGGACATGGGTATGGGCGGCATGGATCACGCCGCGATGGGCCATGCCATGCCCGATGGCGAAGCCGCGCCGATGGAGCATTCGATGCGCGATACCTCGCTGCTTCCCGACAGCGTCGAAGTCGGGCCGGGCGTGGACATGGTCGCCGCCATGCCGGTGGACCGGATGCATTTTCCCGGTCTTGGCCTCGACGAGGTCACCCACCGGGTGCTGCGTTACACCGACCTGAAGGCCGCCCGCGCCAATCCGCACCGCATGCCCGAGCGTAGCCTCGAAATCCATCTGACCGGCAATATGGAACGCTACATGTGGTCGTTCGACGGCCAGCAGTTCAGCGCCGTCACCGACGATCCGATCCGCTTCGGCTTCGACGAGCGGGTGCGGGTCACGCTGGTCAACGACACGATGATGGCGCACCCGATCCACCTGCACGGGCATTTCTTCGAACTGGTCAACGGCGCGGGGATGATGAACCAGCCGCTCAAGCACACGCTGGTGGTGCAACCGGGCAGTACTGCCACTTTCGATCTCACCGCCAACGAACCGGGCGACTGGGCCTTCCACTGCCACCTGCTGTACCACATGCACGCCGGGATGATGCAGGTGGTGACGGTGCGGCCCGTTCCCCGGAGGTGACGCATGATGCGCGGTGTTCTGATGGCGGGCGCGGCGCTGCTGTTCGCACTTCCGGCGGCGGCGCAGGATCATTCGGGGCACGCCATGCCTGCGCCCACGCCTACGCCCACACCGCAGCAGGTCGATCATTCTGCGCATGAGGGCATGGATCACGAAACGGAAACTCCTTCCGGCCCAACCCCAGCGCGGGCGTTGGAAGGTCCGCTGCACGCCGCCGATGCGATCTGGGGCGCAGAAGCGATGGCCCGCGCGCGCGCGGCGAACCATCAGATGCACGGGCAGATGCGCTTTGCCACGCTGATGGCAGAGCGGCTTGAAGCGCGGGTGGCTTCGGGCGAGGACGGCTATCTGTGGGACGTGCAGGGCTGGTATGGCACCCCAACCGACCGCATCGTGTTCAAGAGCGAAGGCGAAGGCGAGTTCGGCGGCACGGTGGACGATGCCGAGGCGCAATTGCTCTGGGGCCATGCGATCACCCCGTGGTTTGACCTACAGGCCGGGGTACGGCTGGATGTCGAGCCGGAGAGCACCGCGCATCTGGCGCTAGGGGTGCAAGGGCTGGCACCGTACAATATCCATGTCGATGCCGCCGCTTTCCTCTCCGACCAAGGCGATCTCACCGCGCAGATCGAAGCCGAGCACGATATGCGGCTGACCCAGCGGCTGATCCTGCAACCGCGGGTGGAATTTGAACTGGCGGCGCAGGATATTCCGCAGCGCGGCATGGGAGCAGGGCCGGTGAAGATCGAGAGCGGCCTACGGCTACGCTACGAAGTGACCCGCGAATTTGCGCCTTATCTCGGTGTGGAATACGAAGCGGCGCTCGGCCAGACGGCGGACTTGATCCGCGCCGAGGGGGACGATCCCGACGGGCTGGTGTTCCTGATCGGGCTGCGGACCTGGTTCTGAAAATCCTCCCCATTGCAAAGCGATGGGGAGGGGGACCATCCGCAGGATGGTGGAGGGGCACTGGCGCACCGGCCCCTCCGTCAGCCCTTCGGGCTGCCACCTCCCCACGCCTGCGGCGCAGGGAGGATTTGCAAACCTATCCCCCCATCCGGCTGCGGCGGGCGGCTTCGATCACCTCTTCGCTCCACGTCACCGGCAGCTGGGTCTGCGGGTTGAAGGTCTCGCCCATATCGGCGGCCTGCGCGGCGGCGATTTCCTCGGCGGTCAGGTGTTCGCTCGGCGTCAGTTCAAACACGTCGATCCCGCGCGAGATTTCGGTCGCGTAGATGCGGCCGTTGTACCAGTAGGCAGACCAGTATCCGCCCACCACCAGATCGTCCGGGTTCACCGGGCCGCGATCGAAATAGGCGATCTCGAACGGATTGGCCGGATCGGTGAAATCGATCACCGACAGCCCGCCCTGATACCACGCCTGCACAAAAATGTTGCGCCCCGGCACCGGGATGATCGAGCCGTTGTGGGCGACGCAATTCTCCATCTCGCCTTGCGCGGCGGGCAGCTTGTAGGTGCCGCGCCGCACCAGCCGGTTGTCGACGATTTCGTAAAAGGCATCGGCCCCCCAGTTGCGCGGATCGGTGGCCTGGCAGCGCGGCCGCCCGCCGCCGCCCCATTCGTCGGTGAACAGCACCATCGTGCCATCATTGTTGAAGGTGGCGGAGTGCCAGTAAGCAAACCCATCGTCGGTCACCGCGTCCAGCCGCACCGGATTGTACGGGTCCGAGATATCGAAGATGATGCCGTTGCCCGAACAGGCACCCGCCGCCAGATTGAGCGTGGGGAACACGGTGATGTCGTGGCACTGGTCGGTGACACTGGTTTCCTGCGTTCCATCGCCATGATCGCCGCCCTGCCACAAACCGGCAGGCCGTCCCTCAGCATCGGCGAACACGCGCGGGCTGGAGGTAATCCGCGCCTGCGAGGGATCGGCGAGCGGGATCTCGATCACGTCGATGCGGAACAGCGCGGTACGATTGTCCCCCGGTACGTCGCCGATGCAGCCGGGCAGTTCTTCCTCCGGGCGCACGCCGTAGGTGCCCGAATTGTAGACCACGATGCGGGTGTCGTCCGCGCTCACCACCGAATGGGTGTGGCTGCCGCGGCAGGTCTGCACCTGCCCGACCTGCACCGGCGCGCGAATATCGGAAATGTCGAAAATGCGCAGGCCGCGGAACCGCTCTGGAGCGACATCCTCAGGATTGCCCTGCGCCCCGCAATCGACCCGCCCGCGCCGCTGCTCCACGCTCATGATGAGCAGGTTGCCGACAATCGACACGTCGCCCTGTCCGCCGGGGCAGACCACCGAGCTGACCAGCTGCGGCACGCCCGCATCGTCCAGTTCGTACGCGTTGAAGCCGTGATAATTGCCCGCCACCAGCAGATTGCCGGAAAAGGCCATATCGGTATTGGCGAAATCGAGCAGCCCGCCGCGTTCGGCATAACGGGGAGCGGGCGGCTCTGCGGGGAGCGGCGGCGGGATCGGCGGCGGGCATGGTGTGGCCCGCGTGCGGATCGGCGGCAGTGTCAGTCGCGGCGACGTCCTCGGTCAGCGGCGGCAATACCATGCGCCCGCCCGCAGGATTGGCCGGATCGAAGAACCCCGCCGGTTTGCGCAGGAAGGTGACGTGGCGCAGATTGCTGATCGCTTCCTCCGCATCGAACAGCCCGCCAGCCAGCAAGGTGCGCGGATCGTCCGCCAGCGCGGCCAGCGCCACCTGCATCCGGTCAATCTCGGCCTGCTGATCGGCGTTAATCTCGGTGGTGAAATCATACAGCACCGGATCGCTGGCAGTGCCCGGCAGTTCGAGCAGGTCTTCCACCATCGTCAGCGCGCCCTGGTGGTGGACAATCATCATTTGCAGGAACAGCCGGTCAAACTGCACCCCGCGCGCGGCGGCCAGTGCGGCCATCTGTTCGGGCGTGGCCATGCCCGCCATCCCGGCGTGGTGCATGTGCCCCATGCCCGCCATGTCTGCGGGCTGGCCATATCCGCTAAGCCATTCGCGCATGAAATTCATCTCGTCCTGCTGCGAGGCAGCGATGCGCGCGGCGGCGGTGGTGACCACTTCATCGCCGGTGCGCTCGGCCACCAGCGCGGCCATTTCCACCGCCTGCTGGTGGTGGACGATCATCCCCTGCATGAAGGCGACATCGGAAGGCAGGAAATCGACGCTGGCGAGCCGTACCGCTTCCTCCTCGCTCAGCACCGTGGCGGGCTGGCCGGGCGCTCCGGGGCGGACGATCTGCACTTGCTGCGCCAGCGCCGGTGCGGTGGAAGCGAGCAGCATGGCGGCAAAGGAGAAGGTCAGCGCAGCGTGGCGGCGAGCGATCATGGGGAGACTCCGGGCAAGATGAGAAGTTACGAATGTAATCAAGCCCCAGCTTTGGCCCCAGCTTTGGCGGCGCGTCAATACGGTAAAGAGATTGCGCTTGGCCCTTCCCCCGCTAATCTGCGCGCCGGGAAGAGGGAGTAACCACCATGCGCATCCATCTGTTTGCCGCCGCACTCATCGCCAGCACCGCCTTGTCCGCCTGTTCGGGCGGAGAGAGTGTAGAGGCCGAAGCCCCCGCCGAATACACCGCGCGGCAATATATGCAGGCGATCAGCGACATCGGCCGCACCGACGATCAGCAATATGACGCGGCGCGCAAGCCGGGTGAATTGCTCGCCTTCGCGCAGATTGATTCTGGCGAGGCGGTGGGCGATTACATCATGGGCGGCGGCTACGTTACCCGCCTGCTGGCGCTGGCGGTGGGCAATGATGGCCGCGTTTACGCCTTCCAACCGGAAGAATTCATCGCCTTCCGCGCCGAATATGCCGCCGAACAGGATGCCGCTGTCGCTCCATACTCCGATAACGAGGGCGAGCCGGTGCGGGTCTTCCCGCTGCGTGCGCCGGTGGCACAGCCGGGCTGGCCCGAACCGCTCGACACGATCATCACGGTGATGAATTTCCATGATCTCTATCTCGCCGATTTCCCGCGAGGCACGGCGGACGAGGCGGTGGCGATGCTGTTCGATTCGCTGAAGCCCGGTGGCACGCTGGTGGTGGTCGATCATCTGGCGCAGGACGGGGCAGGGGCAGAGGCTGCCAACAGCCTGCACCGGATGGACCGCCAGCTGGCGCTCGATGCGCTGACCGGCGCAGGCTTCGTGCTGGAGGAGGAGAGCGACCTCTACGCCCACCCCGACGATCCGCGCACCGCCAATGTCTTCGACGAGGCCATTCGTGGCCAGACCGACCAGTTCGCCTGGCGGTTGCGCAAGCCTGAGTGAAGCGGCCTTTTCGGGCGAAATCGGCCAAAGTTCCGTAGAATTACTCAGCCCGTCGATATTCCGGCGCGGTTCGCCGCGCGCCTGTCGTCAGCGTGTTACATGTTAAGCATTTACCAAGCATGATTAGCGCATGGCGGTGATATGAAACTTGCAAAGCTCGGACTTTTCGCTTCGTTCGCCGCGCTCGCTATTGCGCCGCTGGCCCCTGCCCACGCCCAATCCAACCGCGCTCAGGTCGAGAATCTCGAAGCCGCGTTTGATAGCGCCTTCGGCACGGAGGTGCGGGCGCCGCGCGATTACGCGCCCCGCCTCGATACCCAGCTCGAACGCCGCGTGGCGATGCTGGCCGATGGCAGCGAAGGGCGAATCGGGGTGGCGGCCGTGGATCTGGCGACCGGGCAGACGATCTCGATTCTCGGAGACCAGCGCTTCCCGATGGCCAGCACCAGCAAGATCGCCATTGCCGCGACCTTCCTCGATGGCGTCGATCAGGGCCGCTGGAGCCTGACGAGCGAATTTCCGCTGATGGTGCCGGTCCGCTCGCAGCGGTTTTCCACCGCCGTTGCCCCGGTACAGGCGGGCGAATATCTGACTGCGGCGGAACTGATCGATCTGATGATCACCCGCAGTTCCAACACTGCCACTGACGCGCTGCTCGCGGCTGTGGGCGGCACTTCGGCAGTGAATGCCTGGGCGCGGCGCGCGGGCCTCAACGAATTCAGCCTGGATCGCGATATCGCCACGCTGGTGCGCGATGATGGCGAATTCGATCCGGCGCACCATATCGATGTTCGTGACAGCGCCACGCCCGAAGCGATGGTGCAACTGCTGGCGGGGATTTATCAGGGCCGCTTTCTCAGCCGCGAAAGCCGCAATGTCATCATTAGTGCAATGGAACGCTGCCGCACCGGCACCCGCCGCATTCCCGCGCTGATGCCCGACGATGTCACCGTGGCGCACAAGACGGGTTCGCTGAACAACACCTCCAGCGATATCGGCATCATCACCGGGCCGGATGGCCGCTCGATCGCGCTGGCCATCTATGTCACCGGGCAGGGCGGGCGCGAGAATCGGGAAGCGCGGATCGCCTCGATCGCGCGCGAAATTTACGATGGCTATTCGGAAGAAGCCGCGCGCTATTATGCCAGCGCGGATTACGGCACGACGGTAAACGCGGCGCGCTGAGCCATACCTTCACCACCCCAACACTTAAAAAAGTAAGAGTTTGTGCTTTTGCCTTTCCCTTTGAGGGCAGGGCTTTGGCAATGCGATTTTGTTTCTCGCAGAGATGCAGAGGTAGGAGAGAGCGCAGAGGAGTGCTGGGCCGTAGGCCCGCTTCGTGGATCGAAGGCAGCAGATTTCGGCAAAACCATCTGGCACTAAGCGGCTTCGCCGCCCGCTCAACCACTCTGCGTTCTCCACTCCCTCCGCGTCCTCTGCGAGAACCACTTTCCTTAAAGCCGAATGCAAGCGCCCTGCCCTCAAGATGGAGGGAGATGGGAGCAGCACATAAGAAAAGGGCGCGGCCATTGCTGGCCACGCCCCTTCTTTTTTCGCTAGAAGCGCTGCGAGAATTACTCGGCAGCAGCACCTTCAACAGCGGCTTCGACTTCGGCGCCGGCTTCGGCAACTTCGCCAGCAGCGGCATCGACGTCAGCAGCAGCTTCGTCCATGGTGGCTTCGGCGCCTTCAACGGCACCTTCAACGGCTTCGCCGGTCGCTTCGACATTGGCTTCGGCATCAGCCATCGCGCCTTCGGCGGTGTCAGCAGCAGCGTCTTCGGTGCCTTCCGAGCAAGCCGAAACGGTGAGGGCGGCGCCGAGGATGGCGGCGGCGAGAACGATCTTACGCATAGGAAAAACCCCTTCAAAACACTGGGGTGGAAAATCCGGCCCCAGAGCCGACCGTGTGACCGGCTCGACTGCCCAAATAAGGCCACATTCGGGGTCGCGCAAGAGAAATGTGGCGACAATGGGGCGAAAAATTGTCGATAAGCTCGTAAATGTGGCGGTACCCGAGTTTTTGGGCGAAAATGGGGCAAACACTTACCGGCTGACCCGCCCGAAATGGCGTGCTAGCACAGGAAAATGTCCACCAAACAGCATCTCTATCTGGTCGATGGTTCGGCCTATATCTTCCGCGCCTACCACCGCTTGCCGCCGCTCACCAATCCGCAAGGAACCCCGGTTGGCGCGGTCTATGGCTATACCACCATGCTGTGGAAGCTGGCGCAGGATCTCGACGATGCCGAGGAACCGACGCATCTGGCGGTGATTCTCGACAAATCGAGCCATTCATTCCGCAACGATCTCTACCCCGAATACAAGGCCCACCGCCCCGCTCCGCCCGAAGATCTGGTGCCGCAATTTCCACTGATCCGCGATGCCACCCGCGCCTTCAGCCTGCCGTGCATCGAGGAACAGGGGTTCGAGGCGGACGATCTGATCGCCACCTATGCCAAGGCAGCGCAGCGGCAGGGCTGGGATGTCACCATCGTTTCTTCCGACAAGGATCTGATGCAGTTGATTGGCGAGGTTGACGGCGCGCGGATCGACATGCTCGATACGATGAAGGACGCGCGCATCTATATTCCCGAAGTGGAGGAGAAATTCGGCGTCGGCCCCGAACTGCTGGGCGATGTGCTGGCGCTGATGGGCGATAGCGCGGACAATATTCCCGGCATCTTCGGGATCGGCCCCAAGACCGCCTCGCAAGCTGATCGCCGAAAATGGCTCGCTCGATGGAGCGCTCGATTCGGCGGCGGAGATGAAGCCGTCCAAGCTCAAGGATCGGCTGCTTGAGGGGCGCGATATGGCCAAGCTCAGCCGGGTGCTGGTGGAGCTGAAGGGCGATTGCGACATGCCCGTGGCGCTGGAGGACATGAAGCTGGCGGGCATTCCGCCTGAACCGCTGGCTGAATTCCTCGACCACCCACGGCTTCACTTCGCTGCTGAAGCGGCTGGACGCGGGCCGGGGCAGCCCGGACCGGCAAGACCAATCTCAATCCCGCCAAGGCCGAGATGGCGGGTGCGCCAGCTTCCGCGCAGGGCAATAGCCAGCCTTTGCCGGATATGCCCGCCGTGGATCGCAGCGCCTATGAATGCGTGCAGTCGATGGAACGGCTGGAAGCGTGGATCGCCCGCGCGCGAGGCTTGCATCTGGTGGCGGTGGATACCGAAACCTCGCGCGCTCGATGCGATGGCGGCAGACCTTGTCGGCGTGAGTCCTCGCGCTCGGCCCGAACGATGCCTGCTACATTCCGCTTCGCGCACGGCGGCAGCGACATGTTCGCCGAAAAGCCGCAGCAGGTGGACCGCGCGGCGGCGCTCGCCGCTGCTCAAGCCGCTGCTCGAAAGCGAGGCGGTGCTCAAGGTCGGGCAGAATATCAAATATGATATCAACGTGCTCGCCCGCTACGGCGTGATGGTCGCCCCGGTGGACGATACGATGGTGATGAGCTTCGATCTCGATGCCGGGCGCAGCGAAGACGGCATCGGTGGCGTATCGGGCCACGGGATGGACGAATTGTCCGAGCGCCACCTCGGCCACACTACGCTCGCCTTCAAGGATGTCTGCGGCACCGGCAAGAAGGCGATCCCGTTCGGCGAAGTCCCGCTCGACAAGGCGACGCAATATGCCGCCGAAGATGCTGACGTCACCTGGCGGCTGCACGCGCACCTCACGCGCCGCCTGCCCGAAGAAGGCGCGACGCGGGTCTATGAGCGGGTCGATCGCCCGCTGATTCCGGTGGTGGCGGCGATGGAGCGCGAGGGGATCAAGGTTGACCGCAGCGAACTGGCCCGCCTGTCCGAAGAGTTCGCCAGTCGAAATCGGCCGGCTGGAGAAGGAAGTCCACGCGCTGGCGGGGCAGGAATTCACCATCGGCAGCCCCAAGCAGCTGGGCGACATTCTGTTCGAAAAGCTTGGCTACAAGGGCGGTCAAGAAGGGCAAGAGCGGGCAATATTCGACCGACCAGAGCGTGCTCGAACGGCTGGCCACCGAAGGCGCGGCCATGCCCAACAAGGTGCTCGAATACCGCCAGCTCTCGAAGCTCAAGAGCACCTATACCGATGCGCTGCAGCCGCGATCAACCCGCGCACCGGGCGCGTCCACACCAGTTACAGCCTGGTCGGCGCGCAGACCGGGCGGCTGTCCTCGACCGATCCCAACCTGCAGAACATCCCGATCCGCACCGAAATCGGGCGGCAGATTCGCAAGGCCTTCGTGCCCGAAGAAGGCAACGTGCTGCTCGCCGCCGACTATTCAGCAGATCGAACTGCGGCTGGCCGCACATATGGCCGATGTCGATACGCTGAAACAGGCCTTTGCCGATGGCGAGGACATCCACGCGCGCACCGCCCGCGAGATGTATGGCGAAGTCACCCGCGATACCCGCGCCGCGCGCCAAGACGATCAATTTCGCCATCCTCTACGGCATTTCGCGCTGGGGCCTGGCGGGCCGGCTGGGGGTGAGCGCGGAAGAAGCGCAGGCGATGATCGACACCTATTTCCAGCGCTTCCCCGGCATCCAGCGTACATCGTCAGCACATTGGAAGGGGTGCGCGAGCGCGGCTATTCGCGAAACGCTGTTCGGCCGCAAGACGTGGTTCCCGCGCATCGATTCGAAGAACCAGGCCGAACGGCAGGGCAGCGAACGCGCCGCGATCAATGCGCCGATCCAGGGCACCAGCGCCGATATCATCAAGCGGGCGATGGTGCGGATGCTCCCGGCGCTGGCCGATGCGGGCCTGCCGCAGGTGCGGATGCTGCTGCAGGTGCATGACGAACTGGTGTTCGAATTGCCCGCAGGCGATGTCGCCGCAGCCAGTCCGGTGATCGAGCGGGTGATGGCCGAAGCCGCGCTGCCCGCGGTGAAGCTCGACGTGCCGCTGGGAATCGAGATCGGCACCGGCGCAAGCTGGGATGCAGCGCATTGATGACCGGCATTTTCTGCCCGCTTCGGTCCGCGCAACTGGCAATTCCCCTGGGCTCGACGCCGGGCAGGCGGCGATTGGCGGTCGCCGATCGCGGTGGCGCTCGCCTACGGGCTCTACCGCATTGCCTTTGCTGTCGTGCGCCGGCTCGCCAGCCGCATCAGAAGTTCCCGGCGGACGATCTGGTGCTGCAACGCACTGCGCCAGCCCGATCAAATGGTCGGCTGATCGCCATCGCCATGACGCTGGCGGCGCAAGTCGATCCGCTGCTCGGCATTGTGTGGGAGCCGCTCGGCCCGCTTCCTGCGCCCTGCCCTGCTCGGCTGGATCGCCTATGCGCTGGTGAAGGCCTTCGCTGCGACGATGGAAATGCGGCTGGAAACCGCGCCCGATCCGGTCGCCGCGCGCAGCCGCCGCACCCGCATGGCCATCCTCTCGCGCACTGCCGCCTTTGCCATCGTGTTTATCACCGTGGGGCTGATGCTGCTCGGCATCCCCGGCGTGCGCGATATCGGCACGACGCTGCTGGCTTCTGCCGGTCTGGCCGCGCTGGCGGTGGGCGCGGCGGCGCAACCGGCGCTGAAATCGCTGATCGGCGGGCTGCAACTGGCGCTGACCGAGCCGCTCCGGATCGGCGATCTGGTGGTGGTGGACGGGCACACCGGGCGGGTGGAGGAAATCCGCATGAGCTTTGTCACCGTGCGCACCTGGGACGAACGGGTGGTGATCGTGCCGACCAACCGCTTCCTCGACCAAAGTTTCGAGAACTGGTCCCGCCGCAGCGAGATGCTGACCGGGCCGGTGTTCCTGCCGGCTCGATCCCTCAGCCGCAGTGGAGCCGGTGCGCGCCGAATTCCTGCGCTTCCTTGCCGAACAGGCCGCTATGGGATCGGCCGCACCGGCAACCTGCTGCTGACCGACGCTTTCCCCGAACAGCATCGAACTGCGGCTGGGGATGAGCGCGGCAACCATCGGCGACCTGTTCGCGCTGCGCTGCGCGGTGCGCGAACACATGATTTCGTGGCTGCAGGCCGAAATGCCCGATGCGCTGATCCGGATGCAGCCGGGATCGGCGGATCGCGGCTAGTCAGGCGTTCGTCATTGCGAGCCGTAGGCGAAGCAATCCATCTCCTGTTGTTGCCCCATGCGGCCATGCCGGAGATGGATTGCCGCGTCGCCTGCGGCTCCTCGCAATGACGAGGTAGCTGATGCTTCTCCCGCGCGTGCTCGCCACCATCCCGTCGGTGAGGAAGCCGATCGGGCGCACTTCCATCGCCCGGCGTTTCAGCTCGCCCTTCATCTTCTTGTATTCCTCTTCCATCTGCGGGGTGACGGTGGCGCGGCTGTCTTCCAGCGCGGCTTCGAAATCCGCCTTCGAGACGGTCTTGGGCGCACCCTTTGAGCGGCGAATGGCGTTGAGGCCCGCGCGGCGGACCACGTCCTCCAGATCCGCACCGGTGAAGCGCTCGGCCTTGGCAGCCACGGCGGCCAGATCGACATCCTTGGCCAGCGGCATATTGGCGGTGTGGATTTTGAGGATATGCCCGCGCCCCTTCTCATCGGGCGGGCCGACATAGACCAGTTCGTCAAACCTTCCGGGCCGTAGCAGCGCCGGATCGACCAGCGTCGGGCGGTTGGTTGCGCCGATCACCACGATGGCGTTCAGTTCCTCCAGCCCGTCCATTTCGGCGAGGATGGTGTTGACCACCCGCGCCGTCACCTGCGGCTCACCGCCGCCTGACCCGCGCGCCGGAACCAGCGAATCGATCTCGTCGATGAAGATGATGCAGGGGGCCACCGCGCGGGCGCGGGCGAACATCTTGGCGATCTGCTGTTCGCTTTCGCCGTACCATTTGCTCAGCAGGTCGGAGCTTTTGATCGAGATGAAATTCGCCTCCGCCTCCTTCGCCACCGCCTTGGCCAGCAAGGTCTTGCCGGTGCCGGGCGGGCCGTAGAGCAGGAAGCCCTTGGCCGGGCGGATGCCCAGCCGCTCGAACGCCTGCGGGTTCTTGAGCGGTAGTTCGACGCCTTCCTTGAGCTTGTCGATGGCCTCGTCCAGCCCGCCGAGGTCTTCCCAGCCCACGGTGGGCGTCTGCACCATGACTTCGCGCATGGCGCTCGGCTGGACGCGCTTCAACGCGGCGCGGAAGTCTTCCTTTTCGACGCACAGGTCCTCCAGCACGTCGGCAGGAATTTCGCGGGCATCGAGATCGAGCCGGGGCATGATCCGCCGCACCGCCTCGATCGCCGCCTCGCGGGTCAGCGCGGCCAGGTCCGCGCCGACAAAGCCGTGGGTGGAGCGCGACAGTTCCGGCAGGTCCACCCCTTCGCCCAGCGGCATCCCGCGCGTGTGGATGGCGAGAATTTCGCGCCGACCGTTCTCGTCGGGCACGCCGATCACGATTTCGCGATCAAACCGGCCGGGGCGGCGCAGCGCCTCGTCGATCGCATCGGGGCGGTTGGTGGCGGCGATCACCACCAGATTGGCGCGCGATTGCAGGCCGTCCATCAGCGTGAGCAGCTGCGCAACCAGCCGCTTCTCCGCCTCGCCCTGCACGTTCTGGCGCTTGGGGGCGATCGAATCGATCTCGTCGATGAAAATGATTGCCGGTTGGCGGCGCTCGGCTTCCTCGAACACTTCGCGCAGCCGCTTTTCGCTTTCACCATAGGCAGAACCCATGATTTCCGGGCCGTTGATGGTGAAGAATTCGGCATCCGATTTCGTTCGCCACCGCCTGCGCCAGCCGGGTCTTGCCGGTGCCGGGCGGGCCGTGCAGCAGCACGCCCTTGGGCGGATCGACCCCCAGCCGGGTGAACAGTTCGGGATAGCGCAGCGGCAGTTCCACCATTTCGCGCAATTGCTTGATGGTATCGCCCATGCCGCCGACATCGTCGTAATTGATCGTGCCGCGGCCATCGCGCGGTTCTTCGAACTCGGCGCGCAGTTCGACCTCGGTGTTCTCGTCGATATGGACGATGCCCTTGGGGCTGGTGGAGACCACCTGCAGGCGAATTTGCGTCAGCGCATAGGCGGGGGAATTGAACATGCGGCGCACTTCGGGCGGCACGTTCTGCACCGGCTGCTGGCCGTGGGTGGCGACCAGATCGCCCGCCGTGAGCGGCTTCCTGAAGAACACCCGCTTCAGCGCCTCGGTCGGCCCTTGCAGCCGCATTTCGCGCCCGGCGGGGGCGAAGACCACGCGGGTGGCAGGCTTGCTCTCGGCGCGGCGGACCAGCACATGCTCGCCCGAAGCGGTCTGCGCATTGCCGCGCTGCAACCCGTCCAGCCGGATCACCGATAGCGCCTCGTCCTCGTCATAGGCGGGCAGCGCCAGTGCCACCGTGGACCGCTTGCCCTCGATAGCCACGGCATCGCCTTCGGTGATTCCAAGCGCCTGAAAGGCACTGCGCGGCATCCGCACGACCCCGCGCCCGGATTCCTCCTGCCGCGCGGCGGCGACCTGCAACCGTGCGGTGCCTGCTTCCAGCTTGCCTGCGTTGTCTTCAGCCATTGGCTGCGCCGTCCTCTCGTAGCTTGGTAGCGAGGGAACTAGGTATCCGCCCCGCACAATGCAAACCGACCTCTGCCACGAAGGTGCCGCAGGCGCTGCGGCAGGGCAAAGAAAAAAGGGCCCGGTCGTTGCCGACCGGGCCCTGGAAGTTTTGGGAGAGGATGCCTGAAAGGCAAGGAGAGATATGCTGGAGACTCGGATATTCCGCAAGTGCGAAAAGGTCATGCTATGTTGCAAAAAACGCAATTTTGACCAATTTCATTGATATCGGCGTATAATTTTACAAGTTGAAACCTGATTCATCTCTTTGAATTGTGCTCTGCACGCCTTTTTCAGCCGAATCATGCCGCAGTGCAGCAATGCGCGCGCCGGGGTGACAAGCCGCTCTGCAGCTTCTAATCGCACAGCGAAGCCAGACCACCGCCAAAGGACCAAGGATGAAAAAGCTCTTTCCCTCTGCCGAAGCCGCCCTCGATGGTGTGCTGCGTGATGGCATGACCATTGCCGCCGGGGGCTTCGGCCTGTGCGGCATTCCCGAACGGCTGCTCGATGCGATTCAGGCGAGCGGGGTGAGCAATCTCACTTTCGCGAGCAACAATGCCGGGATCGACAACCTCGGCATCGGCAAACTGCTGCGCACCAAGCAGGTGAGCAAGATGATCTCCAGCTATGTCGGCGAGAACAAAGAGTTCGAACGGCAGTTTCTGGCGGGCGAGCTGGAAGTGGAATTCTGCCCGCAGGGAACGCTGGCCGAACGGATGCGCGCAGGCGGCGCGGGGATTCCCGGCTTCTACACCAAGACCGGCGTCGGCACCCAAGTGGGCGGCGGGAAGGAGCACAAGGACTTCCCCAATCGCGACGGCGTGATGGAAACCTACATCCTCGAACGCGGCATCTTTGCCGACCTGTCCATCGTCAAGGCGTGGAAGGCGGACGAAACGGGCAACCTGGTGTTCCGCAAGACCGCGCGCAATTTCAACCAGCCCGCCGCCACCTGCGGCAGGGTCTGCGTGGTGGAAGTGGAGGAAGTGGTGCCCGCAGGCGCGCTCGATCCCGACTCGATCCACTTGCCCGGCGTCTATGTGCAGCGGATGATCGTCGGTGCGCCGTACGACAAGAAGATCGAGTTTGTGACGACGCGCGAGCGGGAGGTGGTTTGATTGACTTAGTCATCAGACTTAGCTAAGCAACGCTTATGACCATCGTCACGATCCACGAAGCGAAAACGCACCTCTCACGGTTGATCCGGATGGCGCTGGCTGGAGCAGAAGTCACGATCACGCAGGGGCGCACAGGGGAAAAGCTCGTGACGCTGAACCCGGTCAAGCCGATCGCCAAGGGCCAACGCGTGCCCGGACGGCTGGCGTGCGAGCGGCCGCCGGGTAGCAAGGGCATAACCGAAAGCGGTTTTTGGGACCCGTTGACCGACGAAGAATGGGCCTTGGCCCGGACCCTCTGCTCGATCCGAAGTAATGCGATTGCTGCTGGACACCCACGCGCTGCTTTGGTGGCTGCATGAACCTGATGCCTTGAGCCCGCAGTCTTGGCGGCCATCAGCGACCCTGAGAACGAGATTTGGGTTAGTGCAGTGTCAGCTATGGAAATTGCGACAAAGTCGCGTCGGGTCGAACTCGAATACCAAACGTCGCTTGCCGACGATTTTCGGGACAGATTGCCGCTGAGGGTCTTGCCCCTGTCCGTTTCGTGCGACATGCCCAGCACGCGGGTTTGTTGCTGGCGCAACATGCCGATCCGTGGGATCGTCTGCTAGCTGCCCAGGCAAAACTGGAAAACTTTGGACTGATCAGCAATGACTCGAAGATGAGCGAATCTGGCATTGCGCAATTCTGGCAGGATGACATGCCCCCCTCCCGCATCCTCCTCGCACTCACCTGCGCCCTCGCCCTGCAAGGCTGCGTCGCGCTTGCGGTCGTGCCGATCCTTGCGGGCGGCGGGGCGATTGTGCGCTCTGCGGTGAGCGGTGATCGCACGCGGCAGGCGATTGCCGAGGGCACCGATATCGTGCCCGAAACCATCGACGTGGCCGAATTCGCCGAATTCACCCTGCTCGACATGGACCAGCTCCCCGCGCCGCCCGTCAGCATCCCGCGCGCCGGGCCGCTGGCGGAACTGCATCGCGAAGCATCGGCGCTGGTGGCGGCGGGCTGGCTGGAGGGCGCGCCGCTGCCCGGTGTCGGCCTGCCCGAATCGGCGCTGCTGGTGAACCCGGCCTCGCTCGCCCCTTCGCGCGCGGCTTGCGAAGAGGCCATTCCGGCGATGCTGGTCGATCTCGATCCCGGCGAACAGCCGATGCCGCTCGACGGCGCGGCGAGGCACTGATCCGCGAACTGCTGGTCGTGATCGACGATCTGCGGCGGCAGGGCGTCACCATCGCCTGGATCACCGATCGCGAGCCGCAGGACGCGGGCACCATCCGTGCGCGGCTGCTCGAAGCCGGGCTCGATCCCACCGGGCGCGATCCGCTGTTCGTCCAGCGTTATCCCGGCGAACTGAAGCAGGCCCGCCGCCGGGCGCTGCTGGAAACGCATTGCCTGCTCGCCATCGCGGGGGATGACCGCCGCGATTTTGACGATCTCTACCTCTACCTCCTCGATCCCGCCTCCGCCCTGTCGCTTGAAGCGATGATCGGCGACAGGTGGTTTCTCATTCCCAATCCGCTCGACTGAAGGACAAGCCACTATGCCCTGGACCCGTGACGAAATGGCCGCCCGCGCGGCGCAGGAGCTGGAGGACGGCTACTACGTCAATCTCGGCATCGGCATCCCGACGCTGGTGGCGAACCACATCCCCGCAGGGATGCAGGTGACGCTGCAAAGCGAGAACGGAATGCTCGGCATCGGCCCGTTCCCCTATCCGGACGAGGTGGACGCGGACCTGATCAACGCGGGCAAGCAGACCATCAGCGAACTGGCGCACTCTGCCTATTTCGACAGCGCCGCCAGCTTCGCCATGATCCGTGGCGGGCATATCGATCTGACCGTGCTCGGCGCGATGGAAGTGGCCGAGAACGGCGATATCGCCAACTGGATGATCCCCGGCAAGATGGTCAAGGGCATGGGCGGGGCGATGGATCTGGTGGCGGGCGTGAAGAAGATCATCGTGGTGATGGAACACAATGCCAAGGACGGCAGCGCCAAGTTCATTCCCGCCTGCACCCTGCCGCTGACCGGCACCAATGTGGTGGACATGGTGATTACCGATCTGGCGGTGTTCCAGCGCCCCGATCACGCCAGCCCGTTCCGGCTGGTGGAATTGGCGCCGGGAGTGAGCGCGGAAGAACTGGCGGCGAAAACCACCGCGCATTATGTGAGCTGAACCGATGACCCCTGCCTACACCCTCATCACCGCCAACCGGAACTATTCGAGCTGGTCCTTGCGCCCTTGGGTGCTGATGAAGGCACTGGGAATCGCTTTCACCGACCGGATTGAACCTTTTGTGCAGCCGGTAAACTACGAAAACTTCCGCGCCTTCTCCCCCACCGGGCAGGTGCCGGTGCTGCTGCACCATGACCGGGTGCTGTGGGATTCGCTCGGCATCGTACTCTATCTGGCGGAGCGCCACGGCGGCGTCTGGCCGGAGGAAAGCGAACCGCGCGGCTTTGCCATGTGCGCGGCGGCGGAAATGCATGGCGGTTTTTCGGCACTTAGGAACCAGTGCACGATGAATGTCGGGGTGCGGGTGGCGAAGGGTCGCGCACGATGAGGCGCTGGCGAAGGACGTGGCGCGTCTGCGCGAACTGTTCGAACAGGGGCTGGACCGCTTCGGCGGCCCGTGGCTGGCTGGCCCTGCCTTCACCGCAGTGGACGCCTTCTTTGCCCCGGTGGCCTTCCGGGTGCGGACCTATGGGCTGGATGTCGGCGCGGGGCAGGCGTGGGTGGACCATATTCTCGCGCATCCGGCGATGTTGCAGTGGGAATCCGAAGCATTGGCCGAGGAGTGGCGCGAGGCGAGCCACGAGGAAGAGCTGGCGGCGGCGGGCACGGTGACGGCGGATTATCGGGCGGGTTGAGCTTCTGCGCGCTGCCGAATGATCTCCAGCACGTTGGCCTGGACATCTCCGAGGAAAACTTCCCCCCACAGCGACGCATAGCCGTTGAAATGCGTTTGCGCCTCATAGTGCGTTCCAACCGCAACAGCTGGCGACCATCCGGGAGCGGGGTCCGATGAAATGAAAAGCGTCGCCTCTTTGATTTGCACGAGATGTTTGACACGCTCGGCAACCTCCTCACTTTCGACAGAAGTGCCGGTCCAGCTTTCGATCCGCATGTAAGGTGATTATCAGCAAAAGACTGGCCATCCGGTCTGCCGCTGTGTCGGATCGGTGATGTTGCCAGCCGCTGCTATCCTCCGAAAGCGCTTGAACCGCCAGCCGATGGCTCTCGCCCGGTTGCCGAATATGCGCTTTGGCTTTCTCATCGACTTCGCGGAAGGGTCCACATTCACCCGCAGTTCCAGCGTATCGTCGCCAGCTCTTTCGGCGGCGCCTTATCTTGTCATGACCCGTTCTTGCCACCAGTCTCTGCTCGATTGCGGGCGGGGAAGGCGGAGCACGCTTTGGCTGACAGTTCCATTCATTCGCCTTCATCCGCGCTCACTTCGCCCATGCCCTGCATCAGCGGCCATATTGCTGCGGGCGCGGCATCGATCACTACTTCGCGGGTGACCGTGTAGTGCGCGACGGGCACGGGCAGCATGGTTTCGACCGGCAGGATGACCAGCGGCAAGGCGAGCATGCCGTAAGCGTTGAACGTGTCGCGGAGATCGGGGGCGGCGTCCCGGCGCTTGCGGAACTTGTAGGCCAGCGCCACCCCGGCCGTGCCGAATGCGATCCACAAGGGGGCAAACATGGCGATGCAGATCACCCCTTCGTGGAGCAGGAGCGCGGCGATGGCGATCATCCCGAACGCGGTGAACAGGGGTATCGCGAAGTAGAAATTCACGGAGCGCCGCGCATGCGGATCGGCAAGGCAGGCGATGAAGGCGCAGATGGCAGCGGGCTGGACCACGGCGAAACTGACGGTGACTAGGCCGCTGTCGGGCCGCGCCCAGTCGACCAGCAGGTAGGACAGCACGCCCCACAGAGCGGCGACAGCACAGGTACGGGCGATGGCCCCCAATGCGGCTCCATTCCAGTCTTCGGCCATGGCTTGCCCATTTCCTGCAAACAAATCACTTGCAATCCGCACTCATTCCTGTATTTCTGAATTTACAGAAATGAAAGGCAGAATGTGCGGATCACCGATATTCCCGAGGCCGAGGCCTTTATCCTCCATTGGGGGGAAATGGGTTCGCATTGGGGGGTGAACCGTTCGGTGAGCCAGGTCCATGCGCTGCTCTACCTGTCGGACAGGCCGCTGCATGCGGAGGAGATTTGCGAGACGCTGGGGCTGGCGCGGAGCAATGTTTCCAACGCGCTCAAGGAATTGCAGGGCTATGCCATCGTCCGCCGCCAGCATGTCAGCGGGGACCGGCGCGATCATTTCGTGGCCGAGACCGACCTGTGGGACATGCTGATGAAGATCGCGGTCGAGCGCAAGAAGCGCGAGATCGATCCGACCATCGCCGCGCTCGCCGCGCTCACCGAACAGCTCAGGGGCCGCACCGATGTGCCCGCGCATGTGCAGGAGCGGATCGGGCGGATGCACGAATTCCTCGGCACGCTGGGCCACTGGTACGACGACGTCCGCCGCCTGCCCAAGGGCACGCTGGTGACGCTGATGAAGCTGGGCGGCCGGGTGGCGCGGTTCATTCCCTCGCGCGGTGCTGGCACCGGGGAGGGTTCTTCCAAGCATTGAATTGATCGGGCCGGAACGCGGCTCCTCCAAACGCATATTCATTGATTTCACTCATTTCAGAAAGGACGGAATGATGATAAATCCAGCCCTCTACCGCTTCCTCCGGGCCGTGGTGATCGGTGCGCTGTCGGGGGGTGGCATTGTGCTCCTATCGACCGTACCGCTGGGTATCGCACGCGACCTTCTCGACGGCGAATATTGGCAGGGGCATTGCTCCTTGCGATCATGCCGCTGGTCTATTGCGGGCAGCGGAACCTTTGTCGGGATGGTGCTGATCGGGACTTCCGCGCGACCATGTATCCTTGCGAGGATCCTACCTGAGAAGGCCACAGCTTACATTACACTTGGCATGGTTGGTCTAGCTTCCGACTGCTGCACCCACGATCGTCCTCTTGGTCTTGCGTGCGACGGTGAACTCGCTAGCATTGCTACCGGAGGATTTCTTCGGCCTTTTCGGAGCGCTTGCGGGCCGCGGCGCAAGCTCTCTGGGGCGATGGCGCGAAAGCCATACCGCCGCCAGGAACTGCCATCGACAAGCGCCCACCAACCCCATCCACGACCTGTTGTTCTGAAGGAGACATACCATGATCGAAGCCAGCTATTTCGCCTATCTCATCATCGCCATTGCCATGACCGGCTGGGTCGCGCGCACGCTCAGCACCAATGGCGAAGTGTTCCTCGTCGATTGTTTCGGGCATGACGAAGTGCTCGCGCGCAGCACCAATCACCTGCTGGTGGTGGGGTTCTACCTCGTCAACATCGGCTTCATCCTGCTGACCATCAGCCTGGGCAGTGAACCGCAGACCTTCGCCGAAGCGATCCGCTTCGTCGCCACCAAGGTCGGGCTGGCGGTGCTGGTGCTGGGGTTCTGGCACTTCTTCAACATGCACGCCATCGCCCAGTTCGGGCGCAAGGTGGGCCGCTGGGTGCGCGAGAACCATGGCGCGAAGGCGGTGGTGAAGCCTTGAGGCTGCTACCCCCTCCTCCTCGTTGGGGGAGGGGGCTTGCCGATGGATTCAAGGAAGGGGTTTCTCGCAGAGGGCGCAAAGGGGAAGGAGGGCGCGGAGGGTTTCTACTTTCCCCTCGCAACACCACCCCACCCTCAAATCTCCCTGAAGAATGAGAGCCTGCGGCGCAGCGCACTCTCTCTGCGTTCTCTCCTACCTCAGCGTCCTCTGCGAGAAACAACAAAGCCGGGACAAGCCAGACCCTGCAAAGTTTGGCGCTTGTCTTTCCTCCCGCCCTTGCGCACCATCTCCACGGGAGAACGCCGCGCATGAACACCCGTCGCAATTCGCCGTGGCTCGCGCTGCTGGTGCTCGCATCGATCGCCACGGTCGGGTTTATCGACCGGATCGTGGTGAACGTGCTGGTGGAGCCGGTGAAGGCCGAGTTCCTGCTCACCGATCTGCAAGTCTCGCTGATGGCCTGGGCCTTCGCGCTGCTCAATATCGGCGCGGGGCTGGTGGTGGCGCGGATTGCCGAGCGGGTGCGGCGGCTGACGCTGATTTCGGTGGGCACGGTGCTGTGGTCGATTCGCCACTGCGCTCTGCGGGCTGGCGGGGAGCTGGAGACAATTGCTCGTCGCGCGGATGGGCGTGGGGCTGGGCGAGGCGATTGGCCTGCCCGGCAACCAATCGGTGATTGCCGACTACTTCCCCGCCAACAAGCGCGGGCTGGCGATATCCTGCCTGCTGCTTTCGCCGCCGCTGGGAGCCTTCATCGGCTTTGTCGGCGGCGGCTGGATCGCGCAGGAGTTCGGCTGGCGCGAGACCTTCCTGATCGCCGCGATCCCCGGCCTGATTGTCGGCATCATCGCCTACTTCTTCATCGCCGAACCGACGCGCGGCCAGCACGATCCCGGCGCGAGCGACGAGGTGCCACCGATTTCCGCCGTACTCGCGCCGCCTGTTCCGCCTGCCGAGCGCACGCAATCTGGTGATCGGATCGGCACTGGCGGCGATGCTGGGCTTCGGGGTGAACTTCTTCTTCGCTTCGCTGATGGTGCGCCAGTTCGGCGTCGGGCTGGCGGAGGCGGGGCTTTACGCGGGGCTGATCGCCAGCCTGCCCGCCGCGCTTTCGGTGGTCGGCAGCGGCTGGCTGGGGGACAAGCTCGGCCAGCGCAACCCCGCCGCCTATGCGCTGATCCCGGCCGTGGCGCTGCTGGTGGGCGGGCCGCTCTATGCGCTGGCGATTGTGCAGACCGATCTGGCGCTGCTGCTCGGGCTGGTCTCGGTCGCGACCTTCCTCAATTTCGGCTATCTCGGCATCACTTACGCCACCTTGCAAAACCTGATGCACCCCCGGATGCGGGCGACTGCGGCGGCGGTGCTGAATGGGGTTTATGGCGTGGCGGGCGGGCTTGGGCCGTCGCTGCTCGGCTGCTGAGCGACAACATGGGCAAGGCCTATGGCGAAGCGCGCGGACTGGCGCTGGCGATGGCGCTGTGCGGGCTGGGATATCTCTGGGCCTCGGCGCATTACTTCCTCGCCGCGCGGCACCTGCGCGCCGATGCCGCCAGCGTGAAGGCCGCTATCGCCGTATAGGCAGCGCCCGGCCCTGCGCCAGCGCTGCGCCACAGCCATTCCGCCGGACCCTGCCGGAACCGCGCCAGCCACGGCGGCGACCAAAGCAGCATCAGTGTGATCGGCAATGCAGGCGAGCAGCAGCGCCTGGGTGCGGTTGACCTCGCCAAACAGCCCCAGCCCCCAGCCGGAGAACAGCAGCGCGAAGACCAGGCTGGTGGCGAGGTAATTGGTCAGCGCCATCCGCCCGGCAGCGGCGAGGCGGTGGGTGAGCGGCCAATCGCGCCACGCTCGCCGAACAGCGCCATCGCCAAGGCGGCAATGCCCACGCCCAGCAGCAGATCGAACGGCGCGCTCCAGACGATGGCATTGGCGGTGGTGACGATAGGATCGAAGCCGGTCGCCATGCTCCATCGCCGCCAGCGCGTCCAGCACTGGCAGCGCGACCAGAGCACAGACCCGCGCCAGCCGCAGCGCCCGCGCCCGCTCCCATTGCCCCGCCAGCAAGCCGTTCGCGCCACAGCGCCACGCCCAGCAGCATCGCCGCCAGCGTCGAGGGCAGCGAGGCGAGCACGAAGCGCAGCTGCTGCGGCCCCTCGCCCAGGCGCCGCAGCACCCGCTCACCCAGTCCCGCTGCATTGCGTTCCACCGCCGCCGCAATAGCCTGAGGATCGTAGCCATAGGCAGCCTCCGCCGCCACCTGCGCCGCCGGATCGACCACGGCCCCGCTCGCCCGCTCGTACCAGTAGGCGAGCCAGTCCCAGGCGAACCAGCCCGATACCAGCAACTGCCCCAGCACCAGCGCTCCCGCCGCCGCCAGCAGTGTCCGCACCTGCCAGCCGATCACCAGCGGCAGCAGCAGTCCCGCCACCGCGTAACTGCGCAGCACGTCGTTGTTCGCCAGCAGCGTGGCATGGGCCAGCGCAATCGCCAGCAGCACCGCCATCCGCGCATAGTGCCCGCGCAGCGGATGTGCGGCGGCCTTGGCGAGCAGGATCGCCACCCCGGCGCCGAACATCATTGCGAACAGCGCGCGGAACTTGTCTTCGATGAACAGGAAGCTGAGCGCCCAGAGCGCCGTCTCCAGCACCCCGTCCCCGCCATAGGCGCGCGGGTTGATATAGGCGGCGGGCGGCATGGCAAAGGCGATGACGTTCATCGGCACGATGCCGATCACCGCCAGCCCGCGCAGGGCATCGAGCGCGAGGACGCGCTCGCCAGACGGTGCCGCGAGTGCTGTCAAGCTCCCCTCCCCACGGGGGAGGGGCTGGGGGTGGGGGGTGCGAGGCCAGTTGCCGCCGAACACCCATCCCCAACCGGCAGCGGGTGAAATGTCACCCCGGACATTTCAGGATATGCCGGGGGCATATCCGGCCCGCTGCCCCCTCAAGGGAAGGGGCTTTAGGTCCATCAGGCCAAAGCAGCCTTCAGGTCCGCCACCAGATCGGTGCGTTCCCACGGGAAGCAGTCGCCTTCGGGCTTGCGGCCGAAATGGCCATAGGCCGCCGTCTTGCGGTAGATCGGCTTGTTGAGGCCGAGATGGGTGCGGATGCCGCGCGGGGTCAGGCCGCCCAGCTTCTCGATGCCCATGATCGCTGCTTCGATCTTGTCGTCGCCCACGGTGCCGGTCTCATGCGTATCGACATAGAGCGACAGCGGCTTCGACACGCCGATGGCATAGGCGAGCTGGATCGTGCAGCGCGTGGCAAGGCCCGCGGCGACGATGTTCTTCGCCAGATAGCGGGTGATGTAGGCCGCCGAACGGTCGACCTTGGTCGGGTCCTTGCCAGAGAACGCGCCGCCGCCATGCGGAGCCGCGCCGCCATAGGTATCGACGATGATCTTGCGCCCGGTCAGGCCGGCGTCGCCATCGGGGCCGCCGATTTCGAAGCTGCCGGTCGGGTTGATGTGATATTCGGTCTCGCGCAGCAGCACCGGCGGCAGGATGTCCGCCACCACCCGCTTCACATAATCGTGCAGTTCGGCTTCCTTTGCGCCGCTGTCATAGCCCGGCGCGTGCTGGGTCGAGACGACCACGGCGGTCGCCGCCACGGGCAGGCTGCCTTCGTAGCGCAGGGTCACCTGGCTCTTGGCGTCGGGTTCGAGGAACGGGGCCGCGCCCGAATGCCGGTCTGCCGCCATCCGTTCGAGGATCTTGTGGCTGTAATAGAGCGTCGCGGGCATCAGATCGGGGGTTTCGTCGGTGGCGTAACCGAACATGATGCCCTGATCGCCCGCGCCTTCATCCTTGTTGCCGCTGGCATCCACGCCCTGCGCGATATGCGCGGACTGGCCGTGCAGGCTGTTCATGAATGTCAGCGTTTCGTGCAGTGGAAACCGTCCTGCTCGTAGCCGATTTCCTTGACCGTGCGGCGAACCGTGGCTTCGATCTCGGCCTGCGCGCCGGGGGCCCACTTGCCGTTCTCGATACACGCCCTTGCAGCGGATTTCGCCCGCCAGCACCACCAGCTGGGTGGTGGTCAGCGTTTCGCAGGCGATGCGCGCTTCGGGGTCTTTGGAGAGGAACAGATCGACGATGGCGTCGGAAATCTGGTCCGAAACCTTGTCGGGATGACCTTCGGAAACGCTTTCGGACGTGAACAGATAGGATTGGCGCATGTTGGAGATTGCCTTCTCATAGGGGTAAAATGTCTGCGACGCGGCGCGCCTCTAGCGAGGGGAACGGCGCATGGCAACGATGCCGGAGAGCAGAAAAATTGCGGCCCAGAGCAGCGAAAGCATATTCCCCAGCCGCGCAAACAGCGTCGGCGGTGCGGCTGGCGGCACGAGCGCATCGATCCGCCCTTCCTCCGCACGGCCGAAATGCTGCCGCACCACGCCGTGCGGATCGATCACCGCGCTGATACCGTTGTTGGTGGCGCGGAGGACCGGCAGCCCTTCCTCGATCGCCCGCATCCGCGCCTGCGCCATGAATTGCGGCGGGCCGGAGGGGCCGAACCAGCCTTCGCTCGACGGGTTGAAAATGTAATCGGGGCGATTGGCGCGGTCGACCACCTGACCCGGAAAGATGATTTCGTAGCAGATCTGCGGGCTGACCTTGCCGAATTCGCCCAGGTCGATGGTCTGCGGGCCGGGTCCGGGCCAGAATTCGATGCGAGCCTGCCACCAGCCGCGACAGGCCGAGCGGTTCGAGCAGCCCGCGCATCGGCAGGTATTCGCCGTAGGGCACCAGATGCGCCTTGGCATAGCCGCCGAGCATTTCGCCCTGCGCCGAAACCACCGTGACCGCATTGCGCGCGCCGAGTGCCCGCACCGTGCCGCTCTCGTCCGCACCAACTTCCAGATCGACCGCCGCCGGTCAGCAACACAGAACCTTCGCCCACCACGTTGGCCAAGGCGGCGGCGGGCATAGGCGGGGCTGGCGAGCGCGGTGGTGGCATCGTAATAGCGCTGCGGATAGCCTTCGCGCAGATAGTCCGCCATGCCGCTTTCGGGCCAGAGCACGATGCGCGGGGTGCCGGATCGTCAGGCCGCGGGCAGCGAAAGCTGCGCCAGTGACTGGAAGTTGACCTCGTACTGGCGCGGATCGTTGAGCGCGGCCTGTTCGATCACCGGCTTGGCGATGGTGACGCGCAGGGTGCCTTCCTGCTGCGCGGGGGCAGGCCAGTACATCCCGGCCACCAGCAGCAGCGCCGCCAGAGCCAGCATGCGCAAGCGCCGCTCGCTCGCCAGCAGCGCCAGAGCCGCGCCGATCAGCACTGCCACGCCGGAAAGTGCATAGGTGCCCAGTCAGCGGCGCAAGCGCGGCCAGCCCCGGCCGGTCGAACGGGCCGAGCAGCACCATCGCCGAACGGGTTCCACGCATAGCCGGTGAAGACCCAGCCGCGCAGCCATTCGGTGACGATCCAGCGCTCCGGCAAACACCAGCGCGAAGGCCCAACCGGGCCCGCCCCGCAAATCCTTGCGCACCAGCAGCCGCGCAGCCAATGCCGCCAGCGCCGGATAGACCGCGAGATAGACCGCCAGCAGCGGCACCGCGAGCCAGCCGAGCAGCGCGGGCATTTCCGCCTGATGGGTGAACGAATCGGCGATCCACACATTGCCGAAGGTGAAATGCGCCCAGCCGAACAGCCAGCCGCGCCACGCGGCCTGCTTCACCGTCTCGGACCGGGCGAGCAGCAGCGCGAACAGCCCTGCCGCGAGCAAGCGCCAGCGGCCACAGGCCATAGCGGCTGGAAACCCAGCACCGAAACAAGCCCAAGGCCCAGCGCCCACAGCCACGCCCTGGCGGGCGCATGGTGCAGGATCGGCAGCGAGCGCGGGGACGCCGTCATGGTCTTGGCAACCCGCCTCTCACTTCAAGGCGATCAGCCGACTGCTTCGAGCGCCTCGTCACCGCTGCCTTCGTCGCGGTTGCGGCGAGGGGGCAATCGCCGACGCGGCTTGGGCGCTTCGGCCGCAACATCGTCGCTGTCGTCCGCCGCGAGGGTGCGGGCAATCGACGGCGGCAACATGTCGGGATCGAGGCCCAGTTCCTGCGGCTCAGCCTCTGCTTCACGAGCAGGCCTGCGCGGCTTCCTTGCGGCAACCGGCTTGTCGTCGCGCGGCCTATCCTCGCGGGGCCGGTCGTCGCGCGGCGTCATCGCGGGGCCTGTCTTCACGGGCCTGTCTTCACGGGGCTGGCGCTGCCGGTTGCGCGGCGCGTCGCGGGTGAAGGGGTTGTCCTCGCTGGTCTGGTCGCCTCTTTCGCCTTCGCTGCCGGGAACCGGGCGCGGCTCTTCCGAACGGCGGCTGTCATCACCATTGTTGACAGGGCGGCGAGGCTCATCGCGGCGCTGGCCGTCATTCGCTGGCTGTCATTCCGGGGGCGGGAATCGCGGCGATAGTCGTCACGGTCCTGATTGCGCTCTTCCTGCGCGGCTCGTAGCCGTCATCGCCCTCATCGTCGTCGAAATCGCCGCCGTCATGCATCGCGCTCGCCATCGCGGCGCGGGCGCTGATCGTCCTTCACCGCCTTCATATCCGCCATCACGCGGAAATAGTGATCCGCGAATTGCAGGTAATATTCGGTCTGCACCCGGTCGTCATTCAGCTGCGCTTCCTGCGCCAGCTTCTGTACTTTTCGAGCATCTGCGGCGCATTGCCGCGCGCGCGGCTGTCAATCCGGTTGGATCTGGCCGCCGCCGCTGTTGCCACCGCTGCGATTGTTACCACGGCCGCGACGGCGATTGTTGTTGTTATTGTTGGTTATTGCGATTGTTGTTCAAAGGAATTTCGCTTCCTTGCTTCGATCTGCGGCACCATGCCGCTGGCGATCCTGCTGACCCCTCTTCGGCACCGCATTCCCCCGATGCGCGGTCCGTCCAGCATCTGCGCGAAGGAGGGCGCTTAGCCGCCCCTTCGGCAAATGTGGAGTGGCTGCGGCCCGGGCATTCCATGCAACCGCGGGACTGAATTCGGGAGTTAGCTACTCGATTCGCTTTGCCAAGCGCTAATCGCAATAACAGCGCGCGGTCCCGCCCGGCGAGATCGCGGCGGCTTCGGCGCAGAAGCCGTGGCCTCGGCGATTTGCGCTGACAGCTTTCGGCCTGCGTAGCGCCGATTTCGAGCACCGCCACGCCGCCGGGCGCGAGCAGGCGGGCAATTGCGGGATCAGCACGCGGTAGTCGTCCAGCCCTTCCGGCCCGGCAAACAGCGCGCTATGCGGGTTCGTAGTCGCGGACATCGGCGGATCAAGTCGGCGGCGTCCTCGACATAGGGCGGATTGGCGATGATCAGGTCGAACTGGCCCAGCTCCGCGTCCCAGCCGGCGTCGTGCCAGTCGGCGAGCGCAGAATTCCGCGCCCGCGCCGTCAGATCCGCAGCGCCGCGGCATTGGCGCGCCGCCACTTCCAGCGCCGCCAGCGAGGCGTCAATGCCCGATGCCGTGCGCGCCGGGCAGTTCCGCCAGCAACGCCAGCAACAGCGCGCCCGAACCGGTGCCGCAATCGAGCACGCGGGCAGGCCTGCGGAGCCGCCGCCAGCGCCGCCTCGACCACGCATCTCGCTGTCAGCGCGCGGGATCAGCACGGCGGGGCGAGACGCGGAATGGCCGTCCGTAGAACTCCTGTTCGCCGAGGATATAGCGCGACCGGTTCATGCGCGGCGCGGCGGGCCACCAGCGCGGCGAATGCCGGCGGCGCGGGTTCGGCCATATGCCGCAGCAGCAGCTCCGAGCGGGTGACGCCCAGTGCATGGGCCAGCAGCAGTTCGGCATCGAGCCGCAGTGTCGGAGTTTCGGCGAGCTGGCTGCGGCCTCGCGGAGCTGTTGGGCGACGGTCACCGAGCAGCCTCCGACAGGCTCAGGCTGGTGGATTTCGCGTGATGCCCGAAGCAGACCCCGCTCACGCTCCACCTTGTCGCGGCAGTCCCCCTCCCCGCTCCACATGATCGACCCCATGCACCAATCACTCGCTCATCGCCGCCAGCCGCTTCGCCTCGTCCTCGGCGATCAGCGCGTCGATGACTTCGGCCAGCCCCGGCCCTGCGAGCACTTCGTCGAGCTTGTGCAGCGTCAGGCCGATGCGGTGATCGGTCACGCGGCCTTGCGGGAAATTGTAGGTGCGGATGCGTTCGGAGCGGTCGCCGCTGCCGACCATCGCCTTGCGCGCGTCGGCCTCGGCGCCCTGCGCTTCCTCGCGGCGGCGTTCGTAGATGCGCGCGCGCAGCACCTGCATCGCCTTGTCGCGGTTCTTGTGCTGGCTGCGCTCGTCCTGCATCGCCACGACGATGCCGGTGGGCAATGTGGGTGATGCGCACCGCGCTGAATCGGTGGTGTTGACGTGCTGCCCGCCCGCGCCGCTGGAGCGGTAGATGTCGATCCGCAGGTCGTTCTCGTCGATCGTCACATCGACTTCGGTCGGCTCGGGCAGCACCGCCACGGTCGCGGCGCTGGTGTGGATGCGCCCGCCGCTTTCGGTCACGGGCACGCGCTGCACGCGGTGGACGCCGCTTTCGAACTTCAGCTTGGCGAACACCCCGGTGCCGGTGATGTTGGCGACGATTTCCTTGAAGCCGCCGACTTCGGCGGCGTTCATGCTGACCGGCTCGACCTTCCAGCCCTGATCGGCGGCGATAGCGTTCGTACATCCGGTAAAGATCGCCCGCGAACAGCGCCGCCTCATCCCCGCCGGTGCCGGCGCGGATTTCGAGCATGGCGGGGCGCTGGTCGGCCGCATCGCGCGGCAGCATGGCCAGGGCGAGCGCGCGCTCGGCTAGCGGCAGCGCCTTTTTGAGCTGGCCCAGTTCCTCCTCCGCCATGCCGCGCATTTCGGGATCGGCGAGCATTTCGGTCAGGCCCGTCGATCTCCTCGCGCATGGCCGGCGACTTCGGCGGCGGCCTTGGCGACCGGCTCCAGCTCGGCATAGTCGCGGCTGGCCTGCGACGAAGGCCTCGCCCTCCAGCTGCCCGCTGGCCATGCGCGCTTCGAGCTCGGCGAACCGGTTGCCGATCTGGCGGAGACGTTCGGCGGGGATGGTCACACAGGGATCTGACGATCTTGCAGCGGAGGGGAGCTTCCAGATGACACTGCCTTCGGGCTTAACAGGCATGCGATCCGCCAAGGCGCAGAGGCGCATCAGGTCCAATCGCGGAATCGTCTTCCCACTGGAAATTCGCAGCAGCGTTTGCGCGACAATCGGGATGTGTCAGTCGAGTTCCTGATCACCGGTGACGCATATTGCGCAGAGTGACGCATCGCCCTTCGCAACGCTTCGTCTTCGCCAGAGGATCAATCGCATAGGATGCATCGACGTCTCGAGCAGCCCTGCTGCATAGCGCTTCTTCATATTGCCGCGCAACCCGAGTTCACTAATAGTATGAGCCTTTCCGCAGTTGAGCAGCAATCGCTTGTGCCGCACTAACCGCTGCTTCAACCGACGGGGACCACTCGCAACAACCATTCGACATTCGATGGCTTCGCGGCTCACCCACCAACATCGCCAACCGCTCGATCCCCGCAGCCCAGCCCACCGCAGGCGTCGCCGGACCGCCGAGCGACTCCATCAGCCCATCGTAGCGCCCGCCGCCCAGAATCGTGCTCTGCGAACCCAGTGCCGCCGCCGCTGCCGAGCCGAGTCGGGCACGAATTCGAACGCCGTGTGCCGATAGTAATCCAGCCCGCGCACCAGCTTTCCGCCGCGCGTCCACTTGACCCCCGCCGCATCCAGCCCGCTCGTCACCGCCGCGAAGAAGGCCTGCGCCTCGTCCGACAAGAACGCGTCGATCTTCGGCGCATCGGCGACGAACTTGCGATCGCGCGGGTCTTTGCGAATCGAGGATCCGCAGCGGGTTCTTCTCCAGCCGCTCCTGCGAATCCTCGCTCAGTTCCCCGCGCACCGCGCCAAAATATTCGACCAGCGCCGCGCGCCAGGCTTCGCGGCTGTCGCCGTCGCCCAGCGTGTTGAGGTGCAGCGTCACGCCTTCGAATCCCCAGCTCGCGCAGCAGCTGGTCCGCCATCGCCAGCAGTTCGACATCGGCCTGCGGCTCGCCCGCGCCGATCATCTCGGCGTCGATCTGGTGGAACTGGCGGTAGCGGCCCTTCTGCGGGCGTTCGTAGCGGAACAGCGGCCCGTGCGTCGCCACCTTGAGCGGCGCGTGCTGCTGCCAGCCGTTGGTGATGTAGGCGCGCGCGATCCCGGCGGTGAATTCAGGGCGCAGCGTCAGGCTTTCGTCGCCGCGATCGCGGAACGAATACATTTCCTTGCTCACCACATCGGTGGTCTCGCCGATGGCGCGGCTGAACACTTCGGTCTTTTCGAACACCGGCATTTCCACGCGGCGGAACCGGTAGAGCTTGCGCACCCGCTCGAAGGTCTCGACCACGAAAGCGAAGGCTTCCGCGTCGGCGCCGAAAATGTCCTGCGTGCCGCGGATGGCCTGCGGTGTCTGGGTCTTGCTCATGGGAGGGGCCTTTAGGCGGCTCGCCCTGCGCGTGCAATTTTGTTTCTCGCAGAGGGCGCAGAGGTAGCAGAGGACGCAGAGAGATCGAGCCGAGCCGCAGGCTCATCTCAAATCTCGAATGAAGCAATTTTTCGCAATGTCACTGACTACAAAGCGGCTTCGCCGCCCGCTCATACTCTCCGCGCCCTTTCCTACCTCTGCGCCCTCTGCGAGAACTCCTTACTTTCAGCCATTGCCGCAAGAAGTCCCCGCCTGCACGGGGCGTCAGCCAGCCTTACTCCGCCGCTTCCAGAAACCGCTCGTCGATGCTCGTCTCCGCCTGCCAACTCTTCAATTCCGGCAGCACCTTCTCGGCGAACAGGTGGATCGAGCGGACCGCGTCCGCCTGCGCCATGCCGCCGAAATAGAGGTGCGGGAAGAACCCCTGCGGCTGGTAGATTTCCTTCAGTTCCCACAACCGGTCGAGGATCATCTGCGGCGTGCCCGTCACCGCCGAACGGCCAAATCGGCTGCAATAGGCGTCGATCGCTTCGGGGCTGTGCGAGCATCATGTTCTCGTAATGCTCGTAGCCCGTCACCTGCGCATAGGTGCCCGGCGTATCGAGGTGATAGTTTGTCACCGCCGCGCGCATCGTGTTGCCGAGATATTTCTGGCCCCTGCTCCTCGGCATAGTCGGCATCCTCGTGGATGTAGAAATTGCCGCTGAGCATCGGCGGCGGCGGTTCGCTGCCGTCCTGGTGCACCTGCTGCCACACCTCGCGATACTGGTTGGGCGGCGCTTCGGCTCCGCGCTGCGGCAGCATCAGCACCATGTTGCCGAACCCGTGGCGCGCGGCGGAGACCATCGAGGTGCCCGAAAGCGAACCGCAGAACTTGCGCCCGGCAAAGCTGCTTCATCGGGCGCGGGCGCAACTCGCGGCGCGGGGATCGAGCCGAACGCGCCCTCGCCTTCGATCACGCCGCTTTCCAGCGCCGGGATCAGCACGTCGAGCGTATCGTCATAGAGAGCGCGGGCCTTGTTCTGGTCCACCCCCAGCCCGGCGAATTCGTGCGCCGACAGCCCGCCGCCAAAGCCGAGGATCGCCCGCCCGCCGGAAAGGATATCCAGATTGATGATCTTTTCCGCCAGCCGCACCGGATTGTGCCACGGCACGATGATGCATTGCGTGCCCAGCTTCACGTGTTTCGTTTTCGCCGCGATATAGGTGAGCAATTGCAGCGGATCGTTGGACATCGAATAGTCGGAAAAATGATGTTCGGTAATCCACACCGAATCGAACCCCAGTTCGTCCGCCAGCACCAGATTGGCCACCTCGTCGCGGACAAAATCCGCATCTCGCTCCGTGCGGCCCGCCCTGATGGGCAAAGCCCGTTGCCAGTCCGACATGCATTGTCTGTTCTCCTCTTGCCCACTGGAGTCGCTATCGAACTCTTCGGCAATGATGGTCGTAATGGCGCCGATTCGTCGAAGCACTGTGCGCCATTTCTCTGCTCGGCAAACTGCTGCGCGGCTCGCGCTAAGGCGCGCGACAGTTTTGGGAGGGGATGCCGCTTAAACCCGCAAGAGGATAAAGCATCCATGCGTATCGAACACATCCCGACGGGCGACAATCCGCCGGAAAGCCTGAACGTTATCATCGAAGTCCCTGCGGGCGGCGAGCCGGTGAAGTATGAGTTCGACAAGCTGTCGGGCGCGCTATTCGTTGATCGCATCCTGCACACGCCGATGCGCTATCCGACCAATTACGGTTTCGTGCCGCACACGCTATCGCCCGATGGCGATCCGCTCGATGCGCTGGTGATCGCCCGCTCGCCATTCATTCCCGGCTGCGTGGTGCGTGCGCGGCCCATCGGCGTGCTCAATCTGGAAGACGAGCACGGCGGCGACGAGAAGCTGATCTGCGTGCCGGTGGACACCACCTTCCCCTATTATTCCGACGTCGGGGAAACCAAGGACCTGCCGAGCATCATCTTCCAGCAGATCGAACACTTCTTCACCCACTACAAGGACCTGGAAGCCGAAAAGTGGGTGCGCGTGGGCGCCTGGGGTGATGCGGCGGAAGCCAAGCGGGTGGTAGTGGAAGCGATCGAGCGGTATAAGAACGCCTGATCGCTGCCGCCGGGCCTAGCTCAGAGAACTGTGGCCAGCGCCTTGAACGCAAAAGTCAGCGCCAATGGCAGGCCAATCGCGGCCAGCCACAGCAGCGCCATTTCGCGCTTGAACGCAGGGGCCAGCGCGCGATCGCCCGCTTCCGCGTCAGACAAGCCTTCCCAGCGCTTTTCCATCCACCGGCAAGCGGGGATGATCGCTGCAACCAGCACGATCAGCGCGAAATAGGGCAGCACCGATCCGCCGCCCGATTTCAGCTGCGTCATCGTGACGAAAATATGCAGGCCGGTGTATACCAGCAACCCGAAGGCCACGTGGTCACTCGCCTTGCGGCGCCAGTCCAGTGCCGTGTTCGAATGCAGATTCGCGGGCTTTTGCCCATTCGAATCATGCGCCATCGCCTTGTCCATGCGCGCCCTCTCCTATCCCTTGCCAGACTTGTTCCAGATACGCGCAAGCATTTCAAGCGCGTCAACCATATGTTCAGCGCAGCAGCCGATGAAAGGACGAAATCGGGACAGGTCATGCACGAATCTTGCCAAACACCCTTCAAAGCCGCGCCGAACTTGCTAGAGCGCAAGAGATGAGCGCGTTGGACAACGGATTTCCCGGCGAAGAAGCTGTGGGTGAAGCAGCGGAGCAAGCCCCCGCAAAAGCCGCGCCCGGCCTGCCGCTGCAGGGCGGGCTGGAAGTGATTTCCATCGCCAAAAGCTATGACAAGCGCTCGGTGCTCTCGGACATCTCGCTGACCGTCGCCAAGGGTGAGGTGCTCGGCCTGCTCGGCCCCAACGGCGCGGGCAAAACCACCTGTTTTTACTCGATCATGGGGCTGGTGAAGCCCGATTCGGGCCGCATCCTGATGGACGGCGTCGATGTCACCCGCCTGCCGATGTACCGCCGCGCGATCCTCGGCCTCGGCTACCTGCCGCAGGAAACCAGCATCTTCCGCGGCATGACGGTGGAACAGAACATCAATTGCGTGCTCGAAATGGTCGAGCCCGACAAGGCCGTGCGCGCAGCCGAGCTCGAACGGCTGCTCGACGAATTCGGCCTCGCCCGCCTGCGCGCCAGCCCGGCGATGGCGCTTTCGGGCGGCGAGCGGCGGCGCTGCGAAATCGCCCGGGCACTGGCGGCCAACCCCTCGATCATGCTGCTGGACGAGCCGTTCGCGGGAATCGATCCGCTCTCGATCAGCGATATCCGCGATCTGGTGAAGGACCTCAAGGCGCGCGGAATCGGGGTGCTGATCACCGATCACAACGTCCGCGAAACGCTCGACATCGTCGATCGCGCCTGCATCATCTACGGCGGGCAGGTGCTGTTCGCCGGTAGCCCGCAGGAACTGGTGGCGGACGAAAACGTGCGGCGGCTGTACCTGGGCGAGAGCTTCACCCTGTGATGCGTCACTGGGAGAAATAGAACATGGCGCTCGGTCCGCGCCTCGATCTCCGCCAATCGCAATCGCTGGTGATGACGCCGCAATTGCAGCAGGCGATCAAGCTGCTGGCGCTGTCGAACCTCGAAATCGAGACCTTCATCGGCGAGGCGCTGGACAGCAACCCGCTGCTCGAGGCGGGCGAGCTGCGCGCCGAGGAGGCCCCGCCCGACAGCGCCGAAGCGCCCGTGGCCGACTCCACTTCCGGCGATGGCGACCATGCGCTCGATATCGATGTCACCGCGCTCGACCGTGACCGCGATACCGGCGACTGGTCCGCCCCGGCATCGGGCGGCATGGGCGAAGAAGGTCCGGACCTCGAAAACCGCGCCGGGGCAGACCTCAGCCTCGCCGATCATCTCGAAGCGCAGATCGGCCCTGCTGCGCCCGACGCGCAGACCGCCTTCATTGCCCGCCACCTTGTCGGCCTGCTCGACGAAGCGGGATACCTCGCCACCACCTTGCCCGAAGTCGCGCAGCAGCTTGGCGTGCCGCTGGCGGCAGTCGAGCGCGCCCTCGCACTGGTGCAATCGCTCGATCCCACCGGCGTCGGCGCGCGCACCCTTTCCGAATGCCTCGCGCTGCAAGCCAAGGAAGCGGACCGCTACGATCCGTGCATGAAGGTGCTGCTCGACAATCTCGATCTCGTCGCCAAAGGCGCGGTGGCGCAGATCAAGCGCATCTGCGGGGTGGACGACGAAGACTTCGCCGACATGCTCGCCGAATTGCGCAGCTACAATCCCAAGCCCGGCCTCATGTTCGGCGGCGTGGCCAGCGCGGCGGTGGTGCCCGATATCCTGCTCAGCGAAGGCAAGGGGCCTGATGGAACTGGCGGCTGGGACATCCAGCTCAACGAGGCAAGCCTGCCGCGGCTGGTGGTCAACCGCGGCTATTACGTGGAACTGCGCAACGGCTGCACCGGCAAGGACGCCAAGGCCTGGCTGTCCGAACGGCTGGCCGATGCCAACTGGCTGATCAAGGCATTGGACCAGCGGCAGAAGACCATCCTCAAGACCGCCGCCGAAATCGTCAAGCAGCAGGAAGGCTTCTTCCGCAAAGGCGTCGCCCACCTGCGCCCGCTAACGCTCAAGACCGTGGCCGAAGCGATCGAAATGCACGAAAGCACCGTCAGCCGGGTGACGAGCAACAAGTTCCTCCACTGCGCGACGCGGCACCTTTGAACTGAAGTACTTCTTCACCAGCGGCGTAGGCGGCGGCGAAGACGGCGAAGGCGCGAGCGCGGAGACGGTGAAAGCGCGGATCAAGGCTTTGTGCGATGCCGAGGTGGCGGGGGCGGTGCTGTCAGACGACGCGCTGGTGGACTTGCTCAAAGCCGAAGGCTTCGACCTGGCGCGGCGCACGGTGGCGAAATACCGCGAGGCGATCGGGATCGGGTCGTCGTGCAGCGGCGAAGGGCGAAGAAGCTGGCGGGGGTGGGGTGACGGATTTGCCCGCCAGCCCCGCACAACGCGCCAAGGTGGAGACGCGGTGACGCGGCTTTTCATCCCGCCTTTTCTACCGCTTTCACCGCTGCGGGAAGGGTGCTGAAGGTGCCCTTCCAATATTCTCCATCGCGATAAACGACAAAATGGTAAGAAAGGAACTCATCGTTCCGATAGATATCGAACTTGTGTCGATTGCCCCGGATCGTTTCGATCAGCTTTTTTGCCATTCGCGTCCCCTTGCCAAGCCCTTCAGGAAAACGGATTCTGATCGGTGTAGCGGCGGCCGATAAAGGCGACATTGTTGGCGAAAGTATCGATATCGTGCTGGGCGAGGTTCTTCATTACCTCGTCCACCCGGGCCTGCAATTTGTCGAGGCTTTCGTCGAGGATGAAGCTGGCTGATTTGCCGGTCTTGCGGAAAATCTCGCTGCGGTGCGCGGGCGGAATGTCGATATAGCTGCGCACCAGTTTGGGCAGATGTTCGCTGCGCATCAGTTCCAGTTCCGCGCGGTTGACCGCCTGCACCTGTTCGCGCTCCATCAGATGTTCGACCTCGTGCAGGCACGCGAGCACCCGGCGGACGCGTTCCTTCGCGCTTTCGGGTATCCGCGCGTCCTCGTAATCGATCGGCGGTGCCGTCTCCGCAGCTGCCGGGCTAGGCGCAGCGGGGGGAGGCGAATCCTCGCCGAACAACTTTCTGAGTGAATCGAACAGACCCACGGCCCTCTATCTCCAAACCTGCTGCGCCAATCACATTGGAGCGAAAGTCAGTCCGGTTCAACCGGAAGCAGCCGGGAGCAGGCCGATCAGGCCTTCGCCCGCCCGGTTCCCGGACTGATCGAGGTTATCGAGAGCTGCGGAAAGTTCCACAAAGCAGCGCGCCAGCGCCTCCCTTGCATCCCCATTGCCGGCTTCCGCCCCCGATTCGGCAATCCGGCTGGTAGCGGCGTTCAGGGCATCCACCTTGTCCAGCACCAGCCGGCGCTGCATCAAAGCCCTGGCGGCGCGATCTGCCGCGTGCAGGGCACTCAGCATGGCAGCATGTGCTTGGGCGATGGCCGCCAGCACTTGGGCATTGCCGCTCTCGATCAGCTGGAGGACTTGCCAGGCCTGTTGCGCCAGCGCCATCTGCGTAGCGAGTTCCCCGCTACGCGAAAGTGCCTGTGGCAAGGCATCGATCTGCAACCGCTCGGCACGCAAGCCGTCGTTGTCTGCCAACTGGCGCACGCGCCATTCGAGCCGGGTGGTCAGGTGACGCGCCTGGCTGCTCGCTGCTTCCAGCCCGCCCATTGCTTCGCCCAATTGCTGGCGATCCGCGCGCAGGCGGATCTGTTCGCGCAGCAAATCGTCACGCGCGCGCTCAAGTTTGGCCAGCACGCGGACGATTTCATCCTGCGCATTGGTGAAGCGGCGGAAGTAGGATTCGGGCGCGACCGCGCGCGGGAACAGGCCGAGGCTTTTGCCGGGGTTGAGCAGGCCGCCGGGACGCGCTGGATCAAGTTCGCGCGCCAGCGGCCGCAATCCGGCAAGCGCCGCACCGGCGTGGTGCGTGCGCGCCTGCATCGCGTGCTGCATCGCCCGTTCACTACAGGCCGTCAATGCGCTGACATCGCGCTGGCCGATCGCCGCGATTGTGCCGACCATTTCGGAAAAGTCCGGCCCCAGCGGCGGGAGCGCCGCCAGTGCAGCAACGAAGGCTGAAACCCGTTGTTCAACCTGGCGCTGTTCCCCTGCCGTGAGCGCGGTGTTGGGCATGTCAGCCCCGATCGGGTTGCCCGTGTCGCTCATCCCGGCGCCCGATCATGCCACCCGTGCATCGACTTCATGCAGCGAACCGCTCGCCCCGTGGACCTGCGCGCGGCGGAGCACAGTGCGCGCCCAGCGGCTGTGCGTGGTCGGCTCGCACATGCTCCCGGCACGGCCGAACACCGCCTGCGCATCGGCGTGCAGGATCGCCTGAGCCTCCTCAACTTCATAGGCGGTGGGGCGCAGCACATCGTGAATCACGCGGATCTGATCAGGGTGGATCGCGGTCTTGGTCAGCAGCCCGTGCTCGACATCGCGCATCACTTCCTCGCGCAGCAGTTCGAGCGAGTCGTAATGTTCGAACACTGGCGCGGAAAGGCCGATATCGCGCGGCAGGAACACCGCTGCCATCGTCGCTATGGCGAGCCCCAACGGGCCGTCATAGGCGGTGCGCAGGGCAGAACGCCGCACGCCGAGTGTGTTGAGTATGTCGTTGCCGCCAATGCGCACAGCGTGAATGCGCGGCCCCAGCGCATCGAGCTGCTGCGCGATGGCAGACATCGCGCCATGATCGAAGGCTTCCGCGCTTTCGATTGTCGGCATCAGGCCATATTCGCCCGGCCCCGTAGCGGCCAGCCAATGGCCCAGATTGGCGGTGGTGATCTTGGGCAGGACGAAACCTGCAATCGCGCCGATGTGGTCCTGCCGCAGCATCCATTCGAGCATGGCCGGATCGCGCGGGCGAGCATAGACCAGCAGCGCCGGCGGGTTCTGCGTCAATTCCTGCAGCACGGCGACGAAACGTGCTTTGGCCGGAACGATCTGGTGGACGGGAAGCGTGTCCTCCAGACACATGACGATAGATCGCAGTCCGGGCATGCTGCCGTGTGCAACAGCGAGCAGATTGGGGCGCTGCACCGGGATATAGAGCGTTGCGCCCAGTTCGACCGCCATTGTCACGCTGTGCCTCCCATCTGCCGAATGATCGACACGGCGCTGTAATTGCCCAGATCGGCTTCGATAATGGGAACGCCCCGCTGGTGTGCAAGATGCACGAGATGGCGGACATCGGCGTGGCCCGGATCGCGCAGCAGCACGGCATAGGGTACCCGCCGCAACACCACGCGGGTGGCCTCCGCGATACCCGGCTTGATATGGTTGATGTCGGCCACTCCGTACTCTTCGGTCAACTGCCGCAGCAGAGTGCCGCAGGCCGCGGCAGAAGCCGCTGCCGTCGCTTTGCTCCAGTCTGCTGTGTAGGCAGAAGGCGGAGCCGCCTTGGCAACGGCAGCGATGAACTCTCGGGAAAGATCCTGCGCGGCAAATTCGCTCTGGTAGGCGCAGGCGTGAAAATCTTCCGGCCCGACCAGTTGCGCATTCAGCACGGAACGGCTGACGAGACCCGAGACGATGCCGTTGAGAATGCCTGAAGGGATCAGGTAATCGCGCGTAGTCGCTGCCAGGCTGGCGCATCCGGCAGGATCGGCCACCACCACCAGGAATGGCGCAAAACCGAAGGGGCAGTCGGCCAGCGAGCGACGCAATTCGCGAGTGATGGTGCCCTTGCCGGTCCAGCCATCGACGAACACCGCATCCGCCGTACCGTGCCTTGCGGCGATCAGCTTGAGCGCGTTGTGATCAATTCCCCGATCTCGGATGATGCTGATCGAATAATGCCGCACGTCCACGCCGCGCCGTTCCAGTGCCAGCTTGAGCAGGACGCCGATCGGCGTTCCCGCGCGTGCGAGCGACACCAGCGTGCAGCTTGTATGGGTGGCCGGACGAGCAATCAGCTGCTCCGCCAGCCAATCGACATCCGCGTGCAATCGCCCCGCATTGCGATCCAGCGCCTCACGATACAGCGCGATATATCGTTCGTCGGGCAATTGTTCGGCAGAAAGCACTTCCGAATAGTGCCGCGCACCCGACTGGATCATCGCTTCCTTGTCCGCCACGCCAGTCATGGCGATGCTGGCCGGCTTGAGCAGGAATTCGACATCGCCCGCAGCGTAGGAGCCCGAAAAGGTCACGCGGCCTGCTCCTTCGCGACCCACGGGTTGGCGTGCGACATCACGGCCCACAACTGCGATCTGGTAGGCATCATCGCCATGTCGCACAGATCCATGAAACCCGCATCGGACCACGAATTGCCGATACCAATCACGATTCTGTCGGGATGATTTTGCCGCATGGTTTCAAGCAAATAGGCTACCGCAGCGCGCTTGCCCAGCCACGGCGGCAGGAAGGCGAGGTTGTTGCCATTGCGATGACAGCGCCAGCCCTGGGGCAGTTCCGGGACCAGTCGATCAGCCAGCGCGTGCAGTTCGGCAATATCGCCGCGATTGCTCTTGATGACGAGGTAGAGCGAAACGCCGCCTTCGGTTGCGATCCAGTGACGGTGTTCTTCCTCGGATAGGCCTTGAGTCAATTGCCGGTAGACATCTTCCAATGGGTCTCCTGCAGAGGAAAAGGTGGCCAGCCGGTCGTGCCAATGGCGGTCAACGGTCCCTTCCGCAGTCAGAATGCAGCCGCCGTTGGCGCAGATCGCCGGGGCCTGGACGATATTCACCCGGCGCAGCGCATCACGGCTGCGCGCGGTCACCGGCACCAGGTCGCCATGGGCGAGCCAGTGCAGCAACACGCGTTGGCGCGGCGTGGACAGACCGGACTCCGCGCCATCGGCAAGCCAGCTCATCGGCTGGAGCTCGCTATCCAAATAGTCGCCGCATTTCCCGCGCGTCTGGAACAGCGTGTCGTCAAGATCGGTGAGGAACAGCGGCTTGATGGTCATGTGGCGTCGCCATAGCGGCATTGCACCGATTCCACCGTCACCAGAGCACCCATTTCGGCCAATGCAGCTTGCAGTTGCACCATTTGTTCGGCGACAATTTCGCTCGCCAGCACGATCCGGTCGGGGCGGTGGGCTAGAACATTGTAGAGATAGCAGGTCGCGCCGGAGCCATAGGCATCGCTGAGCCTGGTCACGCTCTGCATCGCATGGCCGATCAGCGCGGGGGTGCGGGTGATCGATTGCATGGCAGCGATCCCGCCCTGCGCCTCGATTTCTTCAGCGATCAGAAGGGCTTCATACGAATGCTCACCATCGCCGAGCACCAGCACCCGTTCGGCGGGTGCGGCTAGTACGCGAGGACGGTGCGCTGCTTCGGGCGCGATGAGACCGCTGCGGCTGCGCATTCCGGCGGCCGGGGCCTGACCGTGCCCGTTGGCTCCCGCTTCGAGCTGTACGCTGGGCGCATCGGCGGCGGGCTGCCACTCCAACGTGCCGCGCAGCAGCGTGTGACGCTTTGCCGGAATATCGATCTGATTCAGATAGTTGCCATCGCTCCAGTCGGTCAGACAACAGCAATGCACCTGCTCCAGCATCGGCAGTGCGTGGGTCATCGCAGCGGCGGCTTCGGCAAAGGTGTTGCCGGTGCTGCATTCGTCATCGACGATCACCAGGCTGCGGGCCTTCGCCAGCACATCCGCCAGCGCCGGATCGGCGAGTTGGACAATGTGCGACGTGGCGTGGCTGTGGTGTTCCTCGAACCGGGCCACGATCTGCGCACCCGCAACCAGCTGGCGACTGGTCTGGAGATAGATCGCCTCGGGCCGCTCCTGCTTAGCGAGAAAGGCAGCGAAAGTGCCCTGCGCCAGCGCGGTCGCGGTTTCTGCCATGCCCAGGAACACAACCGGGCCGGGCAGGTCTTGCGGCAATCGTTCCGCCAGTGCCGCCATCGCCGCGCGCATGTCCGCAGGCCTCGTCGGCAAATGCCGCCCGAGCACTTTCGACACCACCAGAAACCCACGCCGGGGATTGGCGCGCGCGGCAAAGGCGCAGTAGCGCTCCACCGCCGCAGCGTCTTCCGCGCGCAAAGATAGCGTGCCGGTGGGGAGGTCGATCTGCCAGGAAAATTCCGGATTTTGCACCATCGCCGCCCCCTAGGCGATGACGGCGATGCTGACGACCGAATTGCGCACCAGGTTGACCACATCGCGCCGCGCACCGCTGGTGGCGGGCGCAAGCTGAGGCAGGCTGACCCCTGCGGCGGCAACCATTTCGAACACCAGCGCGGCGCGGATACCGAAATTGACGTTCTCGGAAATCGCCCCGCGATCGCGGAAATTCTGGTGTGCCAGCGATGCGGAAGTAATGCCGATCAGGTTGCCGAATTCGTCGATGATCGCCCCGCCCGACGATCCCGAACCTATCGGCGCAGTGAACTGGAAACGCGAGACATCGCCCATGCCGCCGGTCAGCCCGGAGACGTTGCCCGTCGTCACTTTCAGATCGGCGCCGAGCACGTCCATCAGCGGGAAGCCCGCCGCCATCACATCTTCGCCCAGCCAGATCGGCGCGTTAAGCCGCAGCGGCAAAGGATTGCCAAGGCTGGGGCATTGCAGCAGCGCCAGATCGTGCAGCGGATCGACCGCCAGCGTCACCGCCTTGACCTTCCCGCGCCCGATTTCAAAGGTGCTGCCGCCCTCGATCACATGGGCATTGGTGACGATCAGTTCCGGCCCGATAGTGACCCCGCTGCCGGTGCCCAGCGTCTGTCCCGGCATCGGCGGCGGACCGCCGCTCGAACCGCCGCCGCCCAACCCGCCCGGATGGCCGGGAGGCGGAGTTGGGGTGTTGCGGTAGGGAATGTCCACCCCGGTGATATTGCGCGCCCGCGCATAGGCATCGATGCCGAAGGTGAACCCGTCGTTGGAAACCTTCAGCCGCCGGGTGCCGTCCTTGGTGTAGACTTCGGCAAGGATCACCGCCGCCAGCTCCTGACCGGGCTGGGGCAGAGCGTGCTTCTGCCCGTCGATCTCCATCTCGATGGGATAGGCGGCGTTGGCAAAGCCACCGTGCCGGTCGTCCATCACATAGGCGACCACTTCAAAATCGCCCTCCAATTCGGCCATGCCTTCGAGGAACCATTCCTCGCTGCCCTGCCGGTCGAAAGCGCGAATCCGCTGATCGGTGCCGATGGCGGCGACGGCAATGCGCGCGGCTTCGGGTCCGCGCAGACGGATGTGGCAATTTGCGGTGGCGGAAATCGGCATCCGCTGGCCGGGCAGGACCGGATTGCTCATGCGGCCACCGCCTTCAATTGCTCGGAGTTTTCCACTGGCTGCATCGATTTCCCGAACTCCAGTTCGAGGGACAGCGGGCGGCGATCCACTTCCGCGGGCGTCAGCCGCCCGCTCAGCAGACCGCCCCAGTCGGCGATCATCCGGCTGCCGAAAGGCTCGGCATAGACGGCTCCGCCAGCAGCACGGGCGTTGATTTCGAGCAGTTTCCAGCTGCCGTCATTGGCGCGGCGGAATTGCAAGTTGATCATGCCGTGCAGGCCAAATCGTTCGATCAGCCGCGCGGCAAGCGGAAGCAGAGGATGCGCGCTCTCGATCCGCTGACGGCTGTGCAGCTTGGTCCGCGCGAGCATCCGCAGCGCCTCGCCGTGATGGGCGAGGGCATCGATGGAGACTTCCGGACCGGGCAGATATTCCATCAGCACCACCGGCGAGAGCGTGCCCGTCTGCTCCTGCGCCGCCAGCGCATCAAGATAGAGGTCTTCGCGGATATTGCGCGCGTCGGGATTCATCAGGTGGCTCATCGGCGAGCCTTGCGTGAGCTTCCAGAAGCCGTGCCCGTTGACCCCCACCTGCGGCTTGACGCAGGGGATGGCGCCGGGCTGCGCGGCGCGGAAATCTGCCAGCATGGCGCGCAGTTCATCGCTGCTGGCAGCGCTTTGCGTGGGCAGGTGGAATTGCTCTCCCTCCAGCGCGGCGGCGAAAGCGAATTTGTTGTCGAGCAAGTCGAGCACTTCGGGGGAAGCGGCCAGTTCGACACGGCAGGGCAGGTCCAACCCTGCCAGCAGCTGGCGGCGGCGATGCGGAACCAATACGTCGATTGAGTGGTCCTGCACCATGTGCCGCACCCAGTCGCAATAGGCCTCCGCTTCCAGCGCAGGCTCGCGCCAAGTCAAGGTCGGCCCCGGATGTTCAACCCCGTTCGGGCCGATGGAAACGCACACTTCCAACGCCGGATCGGCAGCCATCATCGCCCGCGCAATCGCGGCGAGCGAATAGCCTTGGTTGAACCAGATCCGCATCGTTCCCCCCAACTGTCCCCGCCTTGCCCAAGATTCGGAGGCGGGGGGCAAGTATCGTCAGACGTTGACGCCCATCGCGCCGGCGAGGCCCGACAACCCGTTCTGCCAGCCTTCGCCGACAGCCTTGACCTTGATGTCGCCATCGGGGCCGCGATACAATTCGACGAAGATCATCGCCACATTGGTGCTGGCATCTTCGGACAGATCATAGCGCGCCAGTTCGCGCCCGTCGGCATCATTGATGACGCGGGCATAGGCATTGCTGACGGTGCCGAAATTCTGCCGCCGTTCCTGCCCTTCGTGGATGGTGACCGCGATCACCACCTTCTTCACCGTTGGCGCGAGTTTGGCGAAATCGATGCGGATCGTCTCATCGTCTCCGGCCCCGTCACCGGTGCGGTTGTCGCCGCTGTAGATCACAGCGCCATCGGGCGAAGTCTTGTTGTTGTAGAACACGAAATGCGCGTCGGAGAGGACCTTGTAATCCTCCCCCACGGAAAATGCCGAGGCATCGAGATCGAAGGCAGCGCCGTCCGTCGCGCGCACATCCCAGCCCAGTCCGACTGTGACCGAGGACAGCCCCGGTGCTTCTTTCGACAGCGAAACATTGCCGCCCTTGACCAGCGATACCGCCATTGTCTCAAACTCCCTTCCCGCAGGACATGCGACGCGAGACCAGCTGGCCCCGCGTCGCTATCCCGTACCGCTTAACCGATATTGACGCCGTAGTTCGAGGCGAGCGGTCCGAGCCCGCCCTTGAAGCCCTGTCCCACCGCGCGGAACTTGAACTCTGCGCCGTTGCGATAGACTTCGCCGAGGATCATCGCGGTTTCCACCGAGGCATCTTCGGAAAGGTCGAAACGGACCACTTCGTTGCCGGTCTTGTTGTCGACAAGGCGGATGAAGGCGTTCGAGACCTGGCCGAACGACTGGCCGCGCGCCTCACCGTCGTGGATGGTCACCGCCACTGCTACCTTATCGACATCCGCAGGCAGCTTGGACAGGGTGATCTGCACCTGTTCGTCGTCGCCGTCACCTTCGCCGGTGGTGTTGTCACCCTGGTGGACGACCGCGCCGCCAGCCGCGTTCTTGTTGTTGTAGAAGCAGAAATCGGCATCGGAGCGGACCTTGCCGTCGGCTTTGAGAACAAAAGCCGTGGCATCGAGGTCGAAATCCTGCCCGTCGGTCGCGCGCGCGTCCCAGCCGAGGCCGACCATGATTTCGTCGAGACCGGGAGCTTCCTTGGACAAGCTGACATTGCCGCCCTTTGAGAGTGAAATAGCCATGGCGTTTCCATCCTTTCTACGTGTTATGAAACTGGCCGGACCGCCCGGCCACTTACCTTAGTATGCAATTACGCTTTCATGTCGGCGATGATGTCGGATTCGCCATCGGGATTGGCCCGGTTCCAGCGAACCGAAGACCAGAATGCCAGCCCGATCAGCACCGCGCCGATCAGTCCGGTGACGACTTCGGGGATATGGTAAAAAGTGTTGACGTACATGATCACCGCCAGCGCCATGATCGCATAAAAAGCGCCATGTTCGAGATAGCGGTATTCCGACATCGTTCCCTTGCGAACGAGGAAGATCGTCATCGAACGGACGAACATCGCGCCGATGCCGAGGCCGATGGCGATGACGATCAGGTTGTTCGTCAGCGCGAAAGCCCCGATCACCCCGTCGAACGAGAAGCTGGCGTCGAGCACTTCGAGATAGAGGAAGGCACCGAAACCGGCCTTGGCCACAGCGCCGGTCGACGGCGTTGGCGGTTCGAGCACGTGGTTGACAATCTCGACGACGATATAGGTCAGCAGACCGCCGATGGCCGCCACGATGAAGGTCAGCGCGTCATCATCGGCGAGCATAGTCGAGGTTGCCCAGGTACCCGCCAGAACGATGCCGATGGCTACGGCTTCGATGCTCGCCACCTTGGCCAGCGGGCGTTCGATCACGCCGATCCAGTCATGTTCCTTGTCGGCATCGAAGAAGAATTTAAGGCCGACCATGCCAAGAAACGCGCCGCCAAAACCCATCAGCCCGATATGCGCATCGCTGACGATCCGCTGATATTCGCCCGGTTGATTGAGCGCGAGTTGCACCGCTTCGACTGGACCGAGGCTGGCGGCGATCATGACGATCATCAGCGGGAAAACAATCCGCATCCCGAACACGGCGATGATGATGCCGATGGTCAGGAAGCGCTGCTGCCAGACCGGGTCCATGTCCTTGAGCACCGATGCATTCACCGCAGCATTGTCGAACGACAGCGACACTTCGAGGATCGAGAGGATGATGCAGATCCAGACGACACTGAGCACCCCTTCGAGCGTGCCCGTGGATACCCAGCCGTACCAGGCCCCCAGTGCCAGCATGACGACGGTGAAGATCAACGACCCGCCAAAGTGTTTGAACATCAGATAATTTCCTTATTCCGCGTAAAGCGGCGGGTGAGTATCAGTCTTTCGAACCGGCTTCCCAGCGCAGGTGGACGCCGATATCCTCGGCAAACGGCTTCTGGCTGGCGAAGTAGCGCATCATCCGGCTCATACGCAATTCGCCACCGACATTGTCGATCACCGCGATACCGCACAATCGCTCGCGCGAGTTCGCTTCATTCATGCGGATTTCGATTTCCGGCTGGCCGGGGATGTTGAGCCGGACGATGCCGTCGGTTTCCAGCCAGTTGGGCGCGCCATCGTAAATCAGCGCGAACACGCCCATGCGGCGGATCTGATCGAAATACTGGCCGTTGACGCGAATGGTTTCCCCTGCGGCAACCGCGCCGGTGCGATCATCGCCCGACAGTTCGATGAAAGGTGGCTGGTGGAAACTGCCGAAGCTGCGCCCCAGCGCCTGGATACACCCGCCCCAGCCGTCGGCCATTTCGAAGATCACCCCCAGATCGAGATCGAGCGGTTTACCGCCGCCGAAGAACCCGCGCTTCTGCTGCTTCGCAGTCCAGTTGAGGTTGAGGACGATTTCCCCGAACGAGGAACCCTGTTTCTTCAGACTTACCGTCGGGTTGTTCTTTTCAAGCGAGATTTTTTTCAGACTGATCGGCGCGGCGGGAGCCGCTGGTGGCGGAGGCGGCGCAGCCGAGGCGGAGGTGCGGGCGGAGCGGGAGGAGGCGCGGCAGGGGGTGGTGGAGCGGCAGGTGGCGGCGATGGCGCATCCGCAACTTCACCCCCGAAATGCCCGATCAGCGCGCCAAGGCCCCCGGCAAACCCCGCTGCAATCGTGCCGAAGCGCCAGCCGCTGGAATGGCGGTAAATCTCCGCCATCATCACCGCCTTTTCGGTGGTGAGCTTTTGCGCCACGTCGAAACTGGCCTTGTCCCCATCCAGCGAAATCACCAGCGGCCGCGAATCGGCAATCGGGCGCGTGTCATGCGTGGCAGTGAACACGATCCGATCAATCGTGGCGGGCAGCCGATCAAGCGCGACCTGAAAGGTGGCGGAATTTGAGCTGCCCTGAAAGGTCACCTCGCCGTTCGGGGTCGAGGTATTGGAGAACAGGACGACATAGCGGTCGTCACCGATCTTCTTGGCCGCATCCAGTCCGAAGGCGGCGATATCGACACCGTCGAGGCCGAAATCGACTTTCACAGCGCATGTCGAACCCACGCCGAGATCGGCGAGACTGCGCTTTTCACCCTGTTGCAGCTGCATTTCTTGCTCCGGAATTGGGGGTTTCGAGTGGGGTTAAGAGAGAGGTGTTAAACTATTGTTTTGTTACAATGCCAAGGCCGCAGGACCGGCCAAATCGTGGACAGTGCGGCCCGTGGTGCGCTCGCCCAGCGCCTTGAACGTCCAATTGCCGCTATCGCGTGAAAGAACCGCCAGGATCAACCCGGTGTGTGGCCCGCTTTCGGAAATATCGAAGCGCGCCAGCTCTCGCCGAGTGCGGGTATCCATCACCCGGCCATAGGCATTGGTGACCTTGTCGAAGGTCTGGCCGCGAAAACTGCTCACCGTCAGGACGAGGCTTTCGCATTGTGCTGGCAGGCGCGGCAAATCGATGGAAATCCGCTCATCATCACCCGCTCCCTCACCGGTCAGATTGTCACCGCTGTGGCGGATCGCGCCATTGTCACTCGCAAGCTTGCCGAACCAGACTGCTTCCAGCATCTGCCCACCGCCGTCGAACAGGATGCACGAAGCGTCCAGATCGATCGATCCGCCGCCGCCGAGCAGTCCGCCGAAGAACCCGGCCTTGGCCATGTCCCAGCCGACGCCAAGCGTGATCTGAGTCAAGCCAGACCCGGCCTCCTTCGTCAGGCTGACCGACTGGTTCTTGCTTAGGGAGATGGCCATTGCCGCGCCTCAACAGAAAAATGCCAGTGATTCTATTCTCTTTCAGGATTGAACTGATACCGACAATTATTCCCTCGGCAAGCGGAACGTCTTGGGATCAGGTCTCCGCTTCCCTCCTCGCAGTGCAGCAGCCCAATTTCAGCCCGCCAGCCGCTCCAGCGCCGCGCGGTCACGGATTTGCACCGCACGGCGGCTGGGCAGGGCAATCACTCCAGCGCGGCTGAGCGCAGTGACCTGGCGGCTGACGGTTTCAATCGTCAGCCCCAGCACGTCGCCGATCTGCTGACGCGAGAACGGCAGTTCGAATGCGTCAAGCGGCTCCGGGTTCGCCCCTGCTTCGCAATCCGCCCCCGCCAGCCGTTCGGACATTTCAAGCAGGAACGTCGCCACCTTTTCGCCCGCATTCTTGCGCGAAAGCAGCAACATCCATTTGCGCGTGCGGTCGAGCTCGGCCAGCGTGCGTTGGAGCAGTTTGTGTTCGAGTTTGGGGTGCTCGCCCGCGAACCGGTCAAAATCGGCGCGGGAGAATACGCAGACATTGGCATCGGTCAGCGCGGTGATCGAATGATCGGTGGTGGCGCCGAACGGGCGGCCGATGAAATCGCTTGGATAGACCACCCCGACAATCTGCTCGCGCCCGTCTGCCGTGCCAGTGCTCAGCTTGAGCATGCCTTCGATGACATTGGCCACCAGCACCGAACGGTCGCCTTCCCACACCAGCGATTCGCCCGCCACCAGCCTGCGCCGCCGCCCGATAGTGTTCAGTGCCTCGATCTCGGTGGAATCGAGCGCCGAACAGATCGCCGTGTTGCGGATCACGCAGGTGTCGCAGGCGGTCATGCAGAATTCCGATCCACCGCCATATTGTCGATCAGCCGTGTGATACCAATGCGGGCTGCAACGAACAGGCGGGCATTGCCGTTATCCGCTTCGAGAAGCTTCAAGGTGTCGGCATCGCGAAGGTCGAAATAGTCGACTGAGGAAAATCCGCCCATCAGCAATTCGTCTTCCGCAACGGCACGCACATGGCCCCATAGTTGCCCATCTTTCAGCATGGCGATAGCCATTTTGAGAACCTCGGGAACTGCGCGAGCGTCTTCGCGCTGATCGGGCGAAAGATAGGCGTTGCGGCTGCTCATCGCCAGTCCGTCCGCCTCGCGCACCGTCGGCACGCCTTGAATCGCATCGGCATGGGGAAACGACAGATCGAGATCGCGCGCCATCCGGCGAATCACTGCCAGTTGCTGCCAGTCCTTCTCCCCGAACAGCGCCATGTCCGGGCGCACCTGGTTGAACAGCTTGCACACTACCGTCGCCACCCCGTCGAAATGGCCGGGCCGCTCCGCCCCGCACAGGCCGTCGCTCACCCCCGCCACGCTGACATTGGTGGCGTAACCGGCAGGATACATCGCCTCGACCCTCGGTGCCCAGAGCAGCGCGACGCCCTTCGCCCGCCAGCTTCGCCGCATCCTCCGCCAGCCGCCGGGGATAGGCGTCGAGATCCTCATTCGGCCCGAACTGGCGCGGATTGACGAAGATCGAGGCGACCACATGCGTGGCTCGCGCGCGCCGCCTCGCGCACCAGCGTCAAATGCCCGTCATGCAGCGCGCCCATCGTCGGGACGAGCGCAATCGTCCCCGCTTTGCGCAAATCTTCCACAGCTGCGCGCAGGCTTTCGATTGTGGTGACGGTTTGCAAGGGTGCATGCCTCCGGTAGAACGTGGCATACGCTAGCCGCCGCGAAAGCACAGAGAAAGCCCGCAAATGTCTACGCCGCACCGCATTGTCTTCGCCAACGAGAAGGGCGGCACGGGCAAATCGACCACGGCGGTGCATGTGGCGGTGGCTTTGGCCTATCAGGGCGCCAAGGTCGCCGCGCTCGATCTCGACACGCGGCAGGCCACCTTCTTCCGCTATTGCGAGAACCGCGCTGCGACGCAGGACCGGCGCGGGGTGCAGCTGGCCGGCCCAGTGTTCGATACCTGCCACGGCGACACCATCGAGGCGCTGGAGGAAGAGGCCGCGCGGATCGGCGAAGGCGCGGATTTCCTCGTTTTCGATACGCCGGGGCGCGACGATCCCTTCGCTCGCCATGTCGCCGCCAGTGCCGACACGCTGGTGACGCCGATGAACGACAGCTTCGTCGATTTCGACCTGATCGGGCAGGTCGATGCCGAGACCTTCAAGGTCCGCAAGCTGAGCTTCTACGCCGAACTGATCTGGGAAGCGCGGATCAAGCGCAGCCGCGCGCAGATCGAACAGCAGCGGCGGGAGATGGACTGGGTGGTGGTGCGCAACCGCACCGGCTACACCGACGCGCGCAACCAGCGCCGCATCGACGAGGCGCTTGACCGAACTGTCCAAGCGGGTCGGCTTCCGCGCCATTCAAGGGCTTTCCGAACGGGTGATCTACCGCGAACTGTTCCCTTCCGGGCTGACCCTGCTCGACAAGGGGCAGCTGGGCGAACTGGGCACCAGCCATCTGGTGGCGCGGCAGGAACTGCGCAATCTGGTGCAGAACCTGCGCCTGCCTTTGCCGAAGGTGGAGCCGGGCAAGAGCGCGGTTCTTCCCACCACCGAACCCGCGCACGAGCCTGCCTGAGATGCGCTATCTCGTCATCATCGCACTAGGCGTTGTGGCCTTCCGCTGGATCATGGGCCGCTGGCCGTGGGAGCCCAAGGTTTCTACGCGCAATCAGGCGCTGTTCCGCGCAAGGCGGCTGCTGGGCATTGAAGCTCGCGCCAGCCGGGAAGAGATTCTGGCGGCGCACCGACGGCTGATCGCGCTCGTCCATCCGGATCGCGGCGGCACCAGCGATCAGGTCCACGAAGCCAATGCCGCGCGTGACTTGCTGCTTGACGAGTTGCCCCACAAGATTGGCTGAGATAACGCGCGGGAAACGAAAGGCTTCCCTTGCATGACGTATCAATTCCACTCCACCGTGCTGCGCGAATACGATATTCGCGGGATCATCGGCGAAACGCTGGGGCCGGACGATGCGCGCGCCATCGGGCGCGGGTTTGGCACTCTGCTGCGCCGCGATCTGGGCGAAGAGACGGTGCCACTGGTGGCGGTCGGCTATGACGGGCGGGTAAGCTCGCCGATCCTCGAACATGCGCTGGTCGAAGGGCTGACCGCGAGCGGCTGCAATGTCCGCACTATCGGCATGGGCGCAACCCCGATGCTCTATTATGCCGAGGCTTCAGCCGAAGAGGTGCATGGCGGCATTCAGATAACTGGCAGCCACAATCCCGCCAATTACAATGGCTTCAAGATGGTATTTCGCGGGCGACCGTTCTTCGGCGCGGATATCCAGCGGCTCGGCCAGATGGCGGCTGAAGGCGACTGGCTCAGCGGTGCGGGCAGCTGTCGAGAGCATCGAGATCCTGCACGAATATGTCGAGAACATGCTGGGCGCGCTCGCCGGGATCGACCGCGCCGCGCTCGAACACCTCACCGTCGCCTGGGATGCGGGCAATGGCGCGGCCGGCCCGGCGCTGGAACTGCTCGCCGCGCGGCTGCCCGGCACCCACCACTTGCTCTACACCGAAGTCGACGGAAACTTTCCCAACCATCACCCTGATCCCACTGTCGAGGCGAACCTGGCGGACCTGAAGGCCGTGGTTGCCGAGAAGTCCTGCGACTTCGGAATTGCCTTCGACGGCGATGGCGACCGGATCGGCGCGATCGACGGCGAGGGCCGTGTCATCTGGGGTGATCAACTACTGATGATTTACGCCGAGGACCTCCTCGGGAAACTACCTAATGCGACCATTATCGCCGACGTGAAGGCCAGCCGGGCGCTGTTCGATCATGTCGAGGCCCACGGCGGCCAGGCACTTATGTGGAAAACTGGGCACTCGCTGATCAAGTCCAAAATGAAGGAAGTTTCCTCGCCACTGGCGGGCGAAATGAGCGGGCACGTGTTTTTTGCCGACGATTATTACGGTTTTGACGATGCGCTCTACGCCGGGGTGCGGCTGATCGCGGCATCGGCGCGGCTGGGCAAGTCGGTCACGCAATTGCGCGGCGAAATGCCCGCGATGCTCAACACGCCGGAACTGCGCTTCCAGGTGGACGAAAGCCGCAAGTTCGCCGCTATCGATGAAGTGAAGGCGCGGATGGCCAACTCGCCCGATCAGGTGAACGATACCGACGGCGTGCGCGTGACCAGTACCGACGGCTGGTGGCTGCTGCGCGCGTCGAACACGCAGGATGTGCTGGTGGCGCGCGCGGAAAGTGATACTCAAGAGGGATTGGAGCGGTTGCTCGCGCATATCGACGAGCAATTGCAGTTGAGCGGCCTCGAACGCGGTGAAAGTGTGGGCCACTGACAGGGGATTTGGGTTGATGCACAAAGGGATTTTTGGAGCTGTAGCGGCGGCGCTGCTGGTGGCGCAGGGGTTAACTTCGCAGGAAGCCCAGGCGCAGGAGGAGGAGGCCTATGGCTACGCCGAAGCCTTTACGGTCGAGCCGCTCACGCCCGAGCAGGAAGCTCGCCTTCCTACCGCGCGAAGGGTGATGGAACTCGCGCTGCCCGCAGGCTCCTATTCCGAAACGCTGGGCGGGGCTTTCGGGGTTTCGACATCCTATCTGGAAGAGATCGAGCCGGATCCGTTCAGCGCGCTCTATTCGGCCCTCGCCTATCACTCCGGCGTCGGAGAGATCGCCAGTGCCAAGGCGGTGCAGGCGATGGCGATCCTCGATCCGGCATGGCGTGAACGGCAGCAGGTGCAGCTCGACTACCAGGATTTTTACGGGCGACAAATGATGGAACGGCTGGAGCCGGTGATGCGCGATGCCATGACCGAACTCTATGCGATCCGCTTCACCCAGGCGGAGCTTGAGGATATCGAGGCATTTTTCCGCACCGAGAGTGGCGCGGCCTATGCGCGGCAGGCGCTTTCGATGGGCAGCGATCCACGGGTGTCTACAGCAATCTATTCGCGTCCGGACCTGTGGGAGCAGGCTGCTCTACCCGATCCATCTGCGCTTGATGCGGCACTCGCCGCGCTTCCCGCCGCGCGGACCTTTGCCGACCTCACCCCCCGCGAACGCGGTCGGCTCGCTGCGCTGACCGGACTGACCGAGGCCGAGCTGGAGGAAGCGATGCGCCAGGCGGTGGAAATGAATGCGGCGGTGGAAGCTGCTGTTGATGCGGCAGCGGAGGCGGCGGACGAACACGGGCACTAAAGGCGGGGCACTGCCATAGGGAGCTGCATGTCCACCTCCATCCCTCCCGAAATCAGCGACTGGTTCGCAGGGCGCGGTTGGCGGGTGCGGCGGCATCAGGTGGAGATGCTTGCCGCGAGCGATGCGGGCAAGCACGCCATGCTGGTGGCGGATACCGGGGCGGGCAAGACGCTGGCGGGGTTCCTGCCGACGCTGGCCGACTTCTGCCCCTCGCGCATCGGCGAGGGTGCAGCGCCGGATGGCCTGCACACGCTCTACGTCTCGCCGCTGAAGGCGCTGGCGCATGATGTGCAGCGCAACCTGGTTACGCCGGTGGAGGAAATGGGGCTCGATATCAGCATCGAGACCCGCAGCGGCGATACCTCCTCCGACAAGAAGCGCCGACAGCGCAGCAAGCCGCCCAATGTGCTGCTGACCACGCCCGAAAGCCTGTCGCTGCTGCTCAGCTACGAGGACAGCTTCACCCTGTTCGCCGGGCTGAAACGGGTGGTGGTGGACGAAATCCATGCCTTCGCCACCCAGAAGCGCGGCGATCTGCTGGCGCTGGCGCTCGACCCGCCTGCAAGCCATCGCGCCCGATATGCAGCGCGCCGCGCTTTCCGCCACGGTGGCCGATCCGGAGGGTTTCGCGGCCTGGATCGCGCCGTGGGGGGACATGGATTCGGTCGAACTGGTGAACGGCGAGAAGGGCGCCGAGCCGGAGGTGGAAATCCTGCTGCCAGAGGAACAGCGCGTACCGTGGGGCGGGCACGCGGCAACCTGGGCGATCCCGCAGCTGTACCAGCGCATTCGCGACAACCGCACCACGCTGGTCTTCACCAACACCCGCTTCCTCGCCGAATATATCTTCCAGAACCTGTGGGACGCGAACGAGGACAACCTGCCCATCGGCATCCACCATGGCTCGCTGAGCGAAAGAGGCGCGGCGCAAGGTGGAAGCGGCTATGGCGCGCGGCGAATTGCGGGCGCTGGTGTGCACCGCCAGCCTCGATCTCGGCATCGACTGGGGCGATATCGATCTGGTGGTGCAGATGGGCGCGCCCAAGGGTAGTTCGCGGCTGCTCCAGCGGATCGGGCGGGCGAACCACCGGCTCGATTGCCCCAGCCGCGCGCTGCTGGTGCCGGGCAACCGCTTCGAATTCCTCGAAGCCACGGCGGCGATGCAGGCGGTGGAGGAGGGCCAGCGCGACGGCGAGGACTTCCGCCCCGGCGGGCTCGACGTGCTCGCCCAGCACGTGATGGCCTGCGCCTGCGCCGCGCCGTTCGAGGAGAAGGCGCTGCTGGCCGAAGTGCGCTCCTGCTGGCCCTATGCCGGAGTGGACGAGGCCATGTGGAGCCGCGTGCTCGAATTCGTGGCCACCGGCGGCTACGCGCTGCGCGCCTACGACAAGTTCAAGCGGATCACCCGCGACAGGCACGGCGTCTGGCGGCTGACCCATCCGGAACAGGCCTGCCGCCACCGGATGAACGCCGGGATCATCGTCGATGCCGAGATGCTTGAAGTGCGCTTCCGCAATGGCCGCTCGCTCGGCCGGGTGGAGGAACGCTTTGCCGCCTCGCTGCGCCCGGGTGATACGTTCCAGTTCGCCGGCGTCACCGTTGAAGTCGAGCAATTGAAGGATCTCGAACTGATCGTCCGCGCCAGCAAGAAGGCGGCGATGATCCCCAGCTATGGCGGGCTGCGGTTGCCGCTCACCACGCACTTGGCGGACAGGGTGCGCGGGCTGTTGACTGACCGCGCGGGCTGGGCGCGGTTTCCTGACGATGTGCGCGAGTGGCTCGAAGTGCAGGACTGGCGCAGCCACATGCCGGGGCCGGACAACCTGCTGGTGGAAAGCTTCCCCCACGCCGGGCGGCACTACACCATCTATTACACCTTCACTGGCTGGAACGCGAACCAGTCGCTCGGCATGCTGATCACTGCGCGGATGGAGAAGCTGGGGCTGATGCCGGGCGGGTTCGTCGCCAACGACTACTCACTCGGCGTCTGGGGGCTGAAACCGGTGGCCGACCCGCGCCCGCTGCTTTCGCCCGATGTGCTGACCGAAGAGTTCATCGACTGGGTGCAGGATTCGCACCTGCTGCGCCGCGCCTTCCGCGAGGTGGCGGTGATCGGCGGGTTGGTGGAACGCCAGCATCCGGGCAAGAAGAAGAGCGGGCGGCAGGTCACCTTCAGCACCGACCTGATCTACGATGTGCTGCGCAAGTATGAGCCCGACCATGTGCTGATCGAAGCCGCCTGGGCCGATGCCCGCGCGCGGATGACCGACGTGGGGCGGCTGGCCGACCTGCTCGATACGGCGGCGGCACGGCTCGACCACGTGGTGCTCGACCGGGTGAGCCCGCTGGCGGTGCCGGTGATGGTGATGATCGGTCGTGAGTCCGTGCCGCAGGGGGCGCAGGACGACGAACTGTTGCTGGAGGCGGAGACGCTGGCGGGGGCGGCGATGCGGGTGGAGGGGGTGGAGTTGGGAGATTAGCGGAGTGCTTTGGAATTATGATCCCCGCCTATCTAACCCACACCCGCTCATGCTGAGCCTGTCGAAGCATAGCCACAAAGGTAACCCAATGCTGGGCTGGGATTGTTGCTGTCCTTCGACAGGCTCAGGATGAGCGGAGGTGTGTAAGTGGGGCGAGGCTCAATTGCAGCCGCCCCCTACTCCGCATCGAACTCGCGATACCGCTCGTTCCCGTCGAAGGCGAAGCGTTCGATATTCGCCTCTCCAACAAGGTGGATCACCTGCACCGCGTCGTTGTAGCTGGTGTTAGCGTCGGGTTGGAAGCGGATTACTGGTTCTTCCGGGCTGGCGGCGGCGAGGGCGAGGCGGGATTGCAGTTCGGGGGAGTCCACCGCCTCGCCGTTCCACAGAACCGCTCCCGCCTGAGTGAGCGTCAGCGCGATTTGCTGGGTCTCGACATTGGGGCCGCGATCTTGCGGCAGATCGACTTCGATTTGGTGGGTGGCCACCGGAATCGAGAGGATCAGCATCACCAGCAGCACCAGCAGCACGTCGATCAGGGGGGTGATGTTGAGTTCGCGCATGGGTTCCGCATGGGTGCTGTAGCGCCGTTCGAGCAAGCGGGATCGTATCGCCATCGTTCTGCTCCTGTGCCGGCATCCTGCCACCTGCGACGGCATCGATGTAACAAGATAACATCACGGAATGCGACATGTGTCAAGCGCAGACAATTCCTCTGAGCGGCACCCACAAAAAAGGGCGGCCCGAAGCCGCCCTTTGCTGCCGGTCGGAACCGGGACTGTTAGCGGGAGCTTACCTGCCGAATTGGCGGTACCGCTCGTTGCCGACGAAGCCGAACTTGGTCACCCGCGAAGCCTTGATGATGCTCAGCACTTGCGCCGCCAACTGATAGCTGGCGTTCGCCTCGGGCTCGAACTGCAATTCCGGCTCCACCGCTAGGGCCAGCGACTGCTGCAGATTGGTCACCAGACCGCCCTGCGTGATCGCTTCGCCGTTCCAGAGGATATCGCCCTGTGGGGTCAGCACGATCTTGTTGACCACCGGATCGACCGGTGGCTGATCTTCGGGAGGGGCTGGCGCGGGAAGATCGATATTGATCGCGTGTGTCGCCACCGGGATGGTGATGATGAACATGATGAGGAGCACGAGCAGGACGTCGATCAACGGCGTCATGTTCATTTCCATCATCGGTGCGCCGTCGTCGCTACCGCCTGACATTGCCATGAGATGCTACTCCTAAATCTGCTGCCTGGCCGGACCCGATTACGGGGTCGGATCGACCTTGTTGGAAATGAACGCGACGGTTGGATAACCGGCGGCCTGCACGTTGAAGATCGTGCCCGCGACACAGCGCCACGGAGCATTGATATCTCCACGGATATGCACCTGCGGAATCGCTTCCGGATCATTAATGATCGCTGCGGCACCGCCGGGATAGTTCTGCACGATCGCGTCAAGACGTGCGAACGCCGCATCGTAAAGCTCGGTTGAATCCATCAGCGTGGTGTTGTTGAAAAACACCCGGCATTCGCCGTTGATATTTGCCCCGGTAAAGTCCGAACGGATCGTTCCCGGCGTGCGCCCTTCCGCGTCGGTGGTGGTGACGGTGATCAAAAGGTTTTCCACCTTGTCATCCGACTCCTCCATTTCAATGATCGGGATTTCCAGCCGTTCCACCGTCTGGATGGCGACGGGAACGGCGATCAGGAAGATGATCAGCAGCACCAACATCACGTCCACCAGGGGCGTGGTGTTGATGTCAGACATCGGCCTTTCTTCGCCGCCTACACTGATAGCCATAGTTTCGTCCTATCTCACGTAATCTGGGAAGCAGCGGGCACCGGCATGCGACGGCGCCCGCCCTTTCGAAGCGTTGCCGGATCAGGCCTTCTTGATCGTCGTGGTGGACGGTGCAGCGGCGGGCGAAGCCGGAGCCGTCGCCTTGGCAGGAGCGGCAGACATGATCGCCGGACGTACCTGACCATGCGAGGTGATGTTCGCCTGCAGATCGGTCGAGAAGCCCGAGAGCATCGCGGCGATCGTACGGTTGCGCGACTGCAGGTAGTTATAGGCGAACACTGCAGGCACGGCGACGAGCAGACCGATGGCGGTCATGATCAGCGCTTCACCGACGGGGCCGGCAACTTGGTCGATCGAGGCCGAACCCGATGCACCGATCTTGATCAGGGCGCGGTAGATGCCGATAACCGTGCCGAGCAGGCCGACGAACGGTGCAGTCGCGCCGACGGTGGCGAGGAACGGCAGGCCGCCTGCGAGCTTGGCGTTGATGGCAGCTTCCGAACGGGCCAGCGTGCCGTGCAGCCAGTCATGCGATTCGAGGCTGTCGCTCATCTTGTCCGATTCGTCACCGGCGCGGATGCCGTCGTCCACCAGCTGACGCCAGGCACTGTTCTTCTCGAACTTGGTCGCGCCTTCCTTCATCGAACCGGCGCGCCAGAAAGCGGCACGATTGGTGCGGTATTCCTTCATCACCTTGTTCTGTTCGAAGTACTTGGTGATCAGGATGTAGAACGATCCTACCGACATGATGACCATGATGGTAAGGATGGACCAGGCGACGGGGCCGCCTTCCTGCATGGCTTCGATGAAGCCGAACTGGGTGGTGGGGGCCGCTTCGGTTGCTGCATTGGCCAGGGTTTCGATAAGCATGCTTGAAAATCCTCTTCCTAGAGAAATCTGTTAGATCAGTTGATCTGATATACGATGTTGGTGGACCAGCTGGACGTGGTCGGGTTGCCGTCACGGTCCAGAGCGGGATTGAAACGGGCGTAGCGCGTCAAATCAGCGCAGGCAGCTTCGTCCAGCACTGGATCGGCAGGCCGGGTCACGCGGCAACTGGCCACGCGGCCATCAGCACCCACGCTAACCGAAACGCCCACCGTACCCTCGATTTCGCGACGCAAGGCGCGCGAAGGATAGTTTTCGATGATCCGGCGCGTCCAGCGTTCCTGACCATCCGGAGTGAGCGCCCGCGACCGATCGACTGTTGGCGGCGGTGGCGGTGCAGCCGGCGGCGCTGGCGGTGCTGGTGGCGGAACAGAACGCGCAGGCGGAGCCGGCGGCGGAATGTTCGGCTGTGTGCGCACCGGCGGCGGATTGGGCGCGATGCTGATCGGCGGCGGCGGTGCCACCGGCGGCGGCGGCGCGACGTTTTCTTCCGGGGGCGGCGGTTCTTCCTCCGGCTCTTCCGGTTCCGGCTCCTCAATATCCACTGTCGTCACCCGTTCCACCGCTTCCTTGAACGCCGAATAGGCGAGGCCGGTGATCAGCAGGTAGCCAAGCCCAATGTGGATAAGGGCGACGATAATAATCGCAATGATGCGACTACCGCTCATTTCTTGGTCAGCGTAAGCCATCCAGTCCCTTCACTCCGTTTCAAACGCCGGGGAGTCCCGGCTTTCAATATCGACAGGCACGATCAACAGGATTCGCATCCTGTCAGTCGCAGTTCCTCTTTGTCCAGCCCAACTTCAGCTTGGCCCAACTTCAGCTGGGATAGCCAACGGGCTGCGACAAATTTTGTGCCCGTTTGGCAACAGCCGTAAATTATTTTGTTTTGCGGGCTGCAAGGCGGCTCTTAACCAGCCGGAAGGGTCTGGGCAAACGGTTTATCGGTTCATTCGCAATTCACGGCCAACTCCCTCCTGTGACAACGCTTGCCAATTGCGTGTGTGCCGGGGCAGGAAGAGGCCATGATGAAGATCCGACCAAACCTATTCTGCCCGCTTTATCGTCCACCTGCGCTGGCAGCACTCGCCAGCGTCGTGCTCGCCGCTTGTTCCACCAGCCTTCCGGCGCAGGTGCGCGGCAACGACCGCACTCCCCAATCCACCGAGCTGGGAGCGGCACAGCAGCCGACCTATGCCGATCTGGTGACCTTCGCGCTGGAGGCTGAGCTTTCTGCCATCGTGATGGTGGAGGATCAGACCGCTTACCGCCCAGAGAGAGTGCCCGACGTTCCCCCGGGACGCGTGCGCTTGTATCTCGAATCGCTCACCCGGAACCTGCTCTCCGGCCCCGCTGGTGTTGGCGAATCGCTGATTTTTGTAACCGACACCAACCGCGATACCGATGGCGACGCGCCCGATTGGGAGGAGCGCAGTTTCGTCATTTTCGCAGATTTGGTGCGCGCACGTCCCGGCGAAGTGCAGCTGGTTTCCAGCCGCGCGATGTTTCCGCACGGCCCGGTGATCGAAGAACGCGTGCGCCGGGTGTTGCGACAACTGGCTTCGGCCGACCTGCCGCCAGAAATCACCGGCGTGCGCGATATTATCTCGGTTCCCGGCAACTTGGCGGGCGAATCTGAAACGCAGATGTTCGTCGAAACCACCAATGGAGCGCCAGTCTCCCTCACCGTAGTGCGCCGCCCCGGCAGATCACCGCAGTGGGGCGTGTCGCTGGGTGAAATCGTCGATACTACGCTCCGCGCACCGGAAGCCGAATCGCTGGCGTGGTTCCGCTTTGCCTGCTTCCTGCCCAAGGACTTGCCCGAAGACGCCTTCCTCCAGTCGGACCGCGAATCGCGCAATCGGGCGCGCGAGGATTACGCCTTCGTCTTGCAAGAGCTTGGCGAATGCGAGCGGCGCTACAGCTAAAGCGTTCTCTCACTTCCGCACTGGCCAAGGAGCGACAGGCTGACTAACGCCCGCCGCGCATACAAGGCAGGACGGGAAAAGATGGCGGACACATTGCGAATCGCACTGGCGGGGCTGGGCACGGTGGGAGGAGGCGTCATTCGCCTGCTGGCCGAGAATGGCGAGCTGATCGCCCGTCGCGCCGGTCGGCGAATCGAGATTGTCGCCGTTTCCGCACGCGATCGCGGCAAGAATCGCGGTGTCGACCTGTCCCGATTCGCCTGGGAAGACGACATGACCATGTTCGCCGCGCGCGACGATGTCGACGTGGTGGTCGAACTGGTCGGCGGATCGGACGGCCCGGCGCTGGCGCTGGCGCGCAAGGCGCTGGGCGGCGGCAAGGGGCTGGTCACGGCCAACAAGGCGATGATCGCCCACCACGGCATGGAACTGGCGCAGCTGGCCGAGACGAACGGCGCACCCCTGCGATATGAAGCGGCAGTTGCAGGCGGCATCCCGGCGATCAAGGGCTTGGGCGAAGGCGCGGCGGCTAACCGGATCGAGCGGATTTACGGCATCCTCAACGGCACCTGCAATTTCATCCTCTCCGAAATGGAAAGCACCGGGCGCGATTTCGGCGACGTGCTGAGCGAGGCGCAGGGGCTGGGCTATGCCGAGGCCGATCCCACGTTCGATATCGAAGGCGTCGATGCGGCGCACAAGCTGACGATTCTGGCGGCGCTGGCTTTCGGCACGCGGCTCGATTTCGGCGCGGTCGACGTCTCCGGCATCAGCCGCATCCGCGCCGCCGATATCGCGCAGGCCCGCGCGCTGGGCTATGTGATTCGCCTGATCGGGCTCGCCGATTGCGCCGATGAAAGCGATGGCCGCCACCTGTTCCAGCGCGTCGCGCCCTGCCTTGTCGCCGTCAGCCATCCGCTCGCGGGCGTGCGCGGGGCGACCAATGCGGTGGTGGCCGAAGGCAACTATGCCGGCCGCCTGCTGTTCCAGGGCGCGGGCGCGGGCGACGGGCCGACCGCCAGCGCAGTGGTCGCGGACCTGATCGACATTGCCCGCGGCAATACCCCGCCGCCGTTCTCGCTGCCGGTCGCCATGCTCGAAGCCAGCGCCCCCGCCGATCCCGGCCACCGCCGTAACCGCGCCTACCTGCGCTTCATGGTCGCCGACCGGCCCGGCGTGCTCGCCGAAATCACCGCCGCCATGCGCGATGCCGGGGTCTCGATCGAAAGCCTGATCCAGCAGGGGCAGGCCGATGGGGACGATCCGGTGCTGGTGGCGATGGTGACGCCACGAAGGGCCGGAAGGCGCAGTGGCGAAAGCGCTGGCGCTGCTCGAAGGATCGCCCAGCCTGACCGAAGAACCGCTGGTGATGCGGCTGCTTGATTAGTCTGGTACGATATCAGGTTGCGCAATAATTGCTCCCCTCCCCGAGGGGGGAGGGGCTGGGGGTGGGGGGTCCTGTCTTGTAGGGCGGTACACCCCCACCCGACCTCCCTCTCACGGGGGATCAGCAGTGCGGTCCTACATGCTCTATTACTTCCTGCTCTATTCCACTTCGGACAGATCGATCGCCACCCGCTCGCCGGTGACTGGCGCTGCACTGGCAGGGTCTGCCTCCACCTCACTCACCAGCGCGGCATCGGCTGGCTCCAGCGGTTCGGGAAACTGAGTCAGATCGACGATGATCGCGGGCGGCGGGACATAGCCGACGCGCATACAGGCCATCGTTCCGACAAGTTCGGGATTGGTCACCCAGCACGGCGGATCGGTGAGGCCGGGGATGATGGCGCGGTCAGACTGCACCTCGCGCGGGATCGGCGAGCGGTAGCGTTCCGATTCGGTCAGTTCGCGGCAGACCAGGATGACATTCTCCTCCTGCGCCTGCGTTTCGCAGGGCTGCATTTCGGCGAGCGGATTGGGCGTGTCCTCCTCTCCCTCGAATTCCTCGCTTGGGCCGTAGACCTGCTGCGCGAAAGCGGGGGCGGGAACCAGCAGGAGGGCGCAGATCAGTGCCGCCATCTTTCTCGACAATGCCACACCTCCACCCTAAGCGAGCCGGGACTTCGGGATTGGAGGCTGAATTACCCATGAACTCGCCCAGTGCCACTGCCACCCCCCCAACCCAGAACGTGCTTGATCGCGTGCTCGTGATGGAACTGGTCCGCGTGACCGAGGCGGCGGCCATCGCCGCCTCCGAACTGATCGGGCGCGGGGACGAGAAGGCCGCCGATGCCGCCGCCGTCGAAGCCATGCGCCGCGCTTTCGATACGCTCTACATGGATGGCACCGTGGTGATCGGCGAGGGCGAGCTCGATGAAGCGCCGATGCTCTTAGGTTACAGCACTTGGTAAATACAAAGAGGACGATAGTTTTATACAAAAACACATTGATAAAATATTAGCACTTTCATTAGTAGATGTTGCTGCAATAAAAGCTAAAAAGTTTAAGGTAGTAATAGATTGTGTGAATTCTACTGGTGGTATTGCCGTGCCTATGTTGCTTAAACAACTGGGTGTTGATGACATTACAGAATTGTATTGCACGCCGGATGGAAATTTCCCGCACAATCCTGAACCATTACCTGAAAACTTAAGAGATATTTCAAAAGCTGTTGTGAAAAACAAAGCTCATTTAGGAATTGTAGTAGATCCTGATGTTGACCGTCTTGCATTGGTATGTGAAGATGGTGAAATGTTTGGTGAAGAATATACTTTGGTAGCTGTTGCTGATTTTATCTTAAAAAACAAAAAGGGCAATACGGTTAGTAATCTCTCCAGTACTCGTGCTTTGCGCGATGTAACTGAAAAAGCGAAATGCGAATACAATGCTGCCGCTGTTGGCGAAGTAAATGTGGTGGAAATGATGAAGGCAACAAAAGCAATAATTGGCGGAGAAGGAAATGGTGGCGTTATTTATCCTGAATTGCATTATGGACGTGATGCACTTGCCGGAATTGCTTTGTTTTTAACGCATTTGGCTAAATTCGGTAAGTCTTGTTCAATGCTTCGTGCTTCTTATCCAAATTACCATATTTCAAAAAACAAAATTGAATTGACACCCGGAATTGATGTTGATTCTATTTTAGAAGCCATTCAAAAGAAATATAAAAAACAGCCTATTAATACTATTGATGGTGTAAAAATTGAATTTAATAAAGAATGGGTACACCTTCGTAAATCTAATACGGAACCAATTATCCGGATTTATTCAGAGAGTGAGCATGAAACAACTGCGGATAATTTAGCTGAGAAAATAATAATGGATATTAAGGAAATAATTAAGCAAGAAGCTATTTTAAAATAAACCACCAACACACTGCTTACTCCAAATGACGGTTAATTTACTTAACCGTCATTTTATTTTCTATCAAGACGTAATTAAAATGTTGAATAAATTTTTTCAAATTTTCTTCGTGCAATTTTTGCTCTACTTTATTTTCGTTCAGCAAATTTTGATTTAATAAACTGTCTGTTTTTAAATCATAAAAACCAATTGCTTTTTCTCCATCAAAATGAAAACAATGCGTTTTGCTTAGGCTTTGAAAAATTCCATTTGAATAGTTGAGTCCGTATCTTTCATTTTGTTCCTCAAGCAAACTTTTTCCAAAAGAAAAATAGGAGGAATTGTAGTTCAAGCGACTCAGCAAGGTTGGTATAATATCTATTTGCTGAGCTACTTCAGAAGATTTTCCTTTCCAGCTTTCATCTGCACTATAAAAAAGTATAGGGATCGCATAACTGCCCACTTTAGATTGGAAAAATGCATTTTCGGATAAGGAAGTGTGATCAGCTGTGATTACGAATAATGTATTTTTAAACCAACTCGATTTTTTGGATTCTTCAAAAAAACTACGCAAGGCATAATCTGCATAAGCAATACTTTGGTGAATTTCAAGCGTTCCTTTTGGGAATTTACTCTTGTATTTTTGAGGAATGCTGTATGGATGATGCGAGGATAGCGAAAAAAAGGCAGAACAAAAGGGTTGCTTTTCATTGTCCAATTTTTGCTTAAAAAAACCGTAAAAAGGTTCATCAAAAATTCCCCAATTTCCATCAAAATCATTTTCATTGTTGTATTCATTACGACCGTAATAGTCTTTAAATCCAGCAAATTTGCAGAATACATCAAAACCCATAGTTCCATTTGATCCTCCATGAAAGAATGAAGTTGAATATCCTTTTTGTTGAAGCAAGGTCCCTAAACCGGAAATTTGATTTGCACCATAAACCGAAGTAAGGTAAGGATTCTCCATTAGCGACGGGATACTGGCCAAAATTGCTGGTACACCTTCAATCGATTTTTTTCCATTAGCGTAACTGTTTTCGTAAGCAAACGCATGCGGAATCAAGCTATCTAAAAATGGTGTGAATCCTTTGCCTTGATTAAAATACCCAATATATTCTTTTGAAAAACTTTCCAAAATAATGAGCACGACATTTTGTTTCTTCATTTCGGAATTTGTTCCCTGATGAATAAATGGATAAAGCGATTCTGGATCTTGAACATTGTAATAATTGGGAATGCTTAAATAATTTGCGTTTACCGATTTTATAATCGAGAATGGAGTATTTATAACCAAAGGAATATTTTTTGATTCTGTGTACTCTGCTGCTGTAATTACCCGGAGTGGTTTCAATTGAAATCCGCCGCGAATACCCAACAAGGAAATACCTGAAAGAAGGATTAAAAAAAGCACTTCACTCCCACCCTTTTTCCAGAAGCTTTGGCTGGGGTTCTCGTAGACTTTATTTCGTGGATAAAACTTAAACAATAAAAAAGACAAGAAGAACCAGATTAGGGCTACATACCAATAGTCAATTAGGTATTGACCAAGCAAATTTCCGACATCGTTTCGTATAAAAAAAAGTTCAGCTGTGCTTCGTTTTAATGTAAATTTGAAATAGGAAAAATCAACGCAATTCATCAATAATCCAATTGAATTAATTGCTACAAATACTCCTTTTAAAAAAGAAGCATAAATTCTATTTTCCTTGTTAACAAATGGAACAAATGCCAAAAGCAAAAAGAGCGTATTGAGCATAAAAAACACAGACAAATCATACCTCAGTCCGGCCGTAAAAACAAGCAAAAGATTAGGAAAGGAAATGGCGGCGAAATGAGAATAATTAAAGAGAAAAAAAAGTAATCGGCACAAAGAATACAAAGCCAAAAACAGGATCAGGTATTTTAAAAACCTGAGCAAAGACCGGTACCAAATTGACTTCACCAAAATTGATTTATTTAAGCATGATAAACGCGTGAAGCAATTATTTTCCCTTCACTAATTTCAAGCACCTCTCCCACTTTTAGATCGTTTTCACCATCCACACTTCGCACATATTCCATAAAAATGGCATTGTCTTCCGCTATAATATTTGTAGGTTCATAATGCAAAGAAGGCAAGCGTTCGAAAGCACCCTGCCACCAATCGCGCAATGCTGCTTGTCCTTTGATAAGGCCATTTGTTTCAGGCTTTCTTTGCAAAAGTTTTGGGCTAAAGTGAATTGCATCCTTGTGGTACAAAGCCAACAAGTCATCTAAATTATGCATGTTAAAAGCCAACATCCAGTTCTTGGCAATTTCTCTACATAGCTCAGCTGACATGATTTTAAAGAGATAAAATTTCAATCATACGCATCACTTCCGGATCTGTTTCTTCGATGTGTTTTATGGCCTTATTAAACGGCGTGTATTCAATTTCGTTGTTGATCACACCCACCATAACACCATCTTTACCTTTTAACAAAGCTTCAACAGCATTAAACCCTAGGCGGCTTGCCAGAACTCTATCGTTGCAAGAGGGGCTCCCTCCTCTTTGCATATGGCCCAAAATCGAAACCCGTGTATCATATTGTGGGAAGTGTTCCTTAACTTTTCTAGCAATTTCAAATGCTCCTCCTTCTTCCTCACCTTCGGCAACAATAATTATTTTTGATGATTTGCTTTTCCTTCCTCGCTCCAAGCGTTCAAGCAAATGACTCATATCCGTTTTGCTTTCAGGAATGAGAATACTTTCTGCACCTACACCAATTCCACTTTTAAGTGCAATCAAACCTGCATCACGACCCATCACTTCCACGAAAAAAAGCCGATCATGACTTTCGGCTGTATCCCGAATTTTATCAACTGCATTCACCACTGTATTGATTGCACTATCAAAGCCAATCGTATAATCGGAACCTGCCAAATCATTGTCAATCGTTCCGGGAATTCCAATAAAAGGCGTTTTGTAAATTGAACTGAACTCTGCAGCACCCGTGAATGTTCCATTTCCACCAATAGCTACAATGCCTTCAATTTTATACTTCACTAGATTTTCATAAGCCAGCTGCATGCCTTCCTTCGTCATGAATCGCTTGCTGCGCGCAGTTTTTAAAATAGTGCCTCCGCGTTGAATGATATTCGCTACGCTTTTGGTTTCCATTTCTATGAATTCCCCATCAATCATTCCTTCATAACCATGCATAATGCCCATAACCTCACATTGGTGGTAAATACCGGTTCGCACCACGGCGCGAATACAGGCATTCATTCCCGGAGAATCTCCTCCTGATGTAAAAACTGCAATTTTTTTCATAGTCTTCTATCTGTGTTTAGTTCACAAAAATACAATCTAAAGCCTGAAAGTTATTTGGTGAATATTAAATCTTTAAACAATCTTTTCAAAACATTCAATTTCAATTTTAAGAATTGATTCTGATAAGATTGAAATTGCTAACTGATCTATTTTGGATTAGAGAATTGAATTCATTCCTTTGATTCTTGTGCTTGGCCTTCAGGTCTAATTTTTTTAGTTCCCATGTACATTTCGTATTTTAAAAATCTACATTCCAAAGGTCCATTAAAAATTGCGATTCTTCTGGAGGCTTTAAGTCCAATAGAATTTACAGCTTCCCGATTACTTGAAATAATCCAAGCATCATAACCTTGGTATTTTGATTTTAAGGTATCTCCAATACTTTTGTAAAGCACAGTAACATCATCTTTGTCCATTCTTTCGCCGTAGGGTGGATTCATAATAATTACCCCATTACCCTCGGGCGCAGTTGTGTCTTGAAAAAGTTGATTTTGAATGGTAATTTCTTCGCGAACTCCGGCAGACTTTAAATTGTCTTTTGCAATAAAAACACTTGATTTTGCACTATCAGAACCCATAATTTTTGCCTTCAGGGGAACAATTTTTTGTTTGGCTTCAGCTACAATTTCTGCCCACAATTCTTTATCGAATCCAAATTCACCTTGCCATTTTTGAAAACTAAATTCCTTTCGAAAATAGCCGGGAGGTATATTTTTGGCATACATACAGGCTTCTGTAAGCAAAGTTCCTGAGCCACACATAGGGTCAATAAAATTACTTTCCTTATCCCAGCCGCTTAACATTACTAAACCAGCGCCAAGCACCTCATTTAAAGGCGCTTTGTTGCTATCCAAACGGTATCCTCTTTTGTGTAAGGAGCTTCCAGAGCTATCTAAACTTACTGTACAATCTTGTTTAAAAATGTGAATATTGATACGAAGTGTAGGATTATCTGTATCAACAGAAGGACGCGCACCAAATTTATTCCGAAATTGATCTGCAATGGCATCCTTCACTTTCATGCTCACAAACATGGTATTTGTAAATGCATCATTTGCATTCGCTACACTGTCAATAGCCAATGTATCGGTATGTTTCATGTAATTGCTCCAATCCAATTTGTTTATTTCAGAATACAACTCTTCCTGGTTTCGCACACGAAAAGTAGCTATGGGCAACAAAACACGAAGTGCGGTGCGACAGAGATAATTGCTTTGGTACAATAATTTTAAATCCCCTTCAAAAGCAACTGCACGGTTTGCCTTCACCAGTTCTTTAGCGCCTAAAGCTTCAAGTTCGCTATACAATACATCTTCCAATCCCGCTAAGGTTTTGGCAAGCATTTTAAAAGTTTTTTGCACGCTATTATTTTTTTGTAAAAGTAAGAAAGAATTCGGCTGCTGCTTTAAATGCTAAGTTATTTGCACTATTTAGCACCATTTAGCGAATAAAATTTCTTGCAAATGGCTTGTAAGAATAAATTCAAAGAATAATGAGAATGAATTATTTTTTGAGCTTAAAAAGATAGCTCAAGATTTTTTTCTCCGCTGCATCAAATTCTAAACCCCTTCTTTGGTAAACACGTTCGGCTAATTCAATGGCTTTATCAAGTTGAAAAACTTCTGATTCATCCACTCCACCCCAAGTAAAAGAAGGAATAAATTTATCGGGAAAACCGGCACCAAATACATTGGCACAAACCCCGACAACAGTGCCTGTATTAAACATAGTATTAATGCCACATTTTGCGTGATCACCCATTATTAAACCACAAAACTGAAATCCGGTATCTATAAACTTGTTTTTTTGAAACATAATTGTAAATCTGAACTTTTCGAGTAATTGTTTTTTAAGTTCGAATTGTTTGTGTCTGCACCTAAATTGCACCACTCTCCAATTACAGAATTTCCTAAAAAACCATCATGCGCTTTGTTGCTGTAACCGAAAATAACAGAGTTACTTATTTCGCCACCCACTTTGCAATGTGGTCCAATTGTGGTTGCACCATAAACCTTTGTGCCCAACTTTAAGGCGGCATGTTCGCCCAATGCGAATGGTCCGCGTATTAAAGAGCCTTCCATTACTTCAGCATCTTTGGCAATATAAATTGGTCCATCTTTGGCATTTAAAATGGCACATTCAACAGTTGCTCCTTCCTCGATAAAAATCCATTCCGGATTTACATACTTATTGCTGCGACTGATTGGCATTGAAATTCGGCCTGCTGTGAGCAATACAAAATCCAGCATAAGAGCCTCAGCATTTTTTGAGAAAATATCCCAAGGCTTGTTGATTTTTAAAAATTTAGATTCGAATTCACGTTGGCTTGTGTGCTTTTTTAGTGAAAATTTTGAAAAGTTAAACTTTTGAGCACCATTGTTAATCGCAAGTAAAACGTCGCCATTCACCAATGCTTCACCTGATTTTAAGTTTAAAATAGCTTCAAGAAGCTCCGGATTTGGGCAAATTGTAACCATTTAAAAACAAATTATCTTCGGTTTCGCTTACTATCAATGGAAACTTTGCACTGAGGTATTCTTTTGCCTGGTAAGAAATTTTTGTGCCCAATACTTTTTCCCACTTCTCTTTAATAGTAAGAATTCCAATTCTAATTTCTGCTACCGGTCTTGTAAAGGTTAACGGTAATAGTTGTTCATTTGTTTTATCGTCGAAAAAGATGAAGTTCATAGGCAATAGATATTTTTAAAATTTTTAAGAAAATCTTCTTTGCTAATCAATAGTAGAAGAATTGGGTAATTTTTATTCGTTAATAGGTAAAAAAAAACCTCCCAACCTGTAGGTGGAAGGCTTTTTGTAACTGGGTTACAGCTTATTTTGGCTCAGCAGTTTCAGCTGCTTCCTTTTTGTTGTAACGGCTTCTGAACTTATCTACACGTCCTGCAGTATCAACCAATTTAATTTTGCCGGTGTAGTATGGGTGAGAAGTATGCGAAATCTCTAATTTAACCAAAGGATATTCAACACCTTCAATGGTTATTGAATCTTTAGTTTCAGCTGTAGAGCGAGTAATGAAAGTATACTCGTTTGACATATCTTTAAAAGCTATCATACGATAGTTTTCGGGATGTAAATTGCTTTTCATTTTATTCTTCGTTTATTTTTTGGAGGCGCAAATTTAAGGATAATCTTTGTTATTGTGCAAATTTTAAATGCATCCTTTTTTTAAACCTTGCTAGTTGCTCACATTGAGCGCTATATATTGGGTTAAATTGTAGCTTTTCAGCGGATGTATTTTTGGGCCGGTTAAAATGGAATCATTAATGACATTTAATGAACTAAACTCAGATTTGTCCTCTTTCGATTAGAGAGATAATGTCTTCGATTTTTCGGTCATCACCATCTGCATCGTATCGTTTTTTTAAATCGGAGGAAAAATCTTGGCTATTCCTTGCCAAAAGAATGCAGAAAAACTTCCTCTTAATTCTTTCACAATTTCATAGGAGGTATTTCCTGTTTCGCGATCTATAAGCTTCATGAGCAATTGCCCTTGGCTTGTGGTAAGATCGCTCAATTTGGGACCGAATTCAGCTTTTAATTCCCTTTCAACTTGTTTCATCAAAGCCTTTTTTTCGACATCTGTTTTTCCGATGAGCAGTTGGTTGTAGTTTTTGAGTTTAATACCTGCTAATTTTGCATAGGGATAGGTAATTTTCACATCGCGAATCAATCGATTCCATTTGTTTTTTTGGGCTTGGTTGGCAAAAACACGGCTTTCAATTTTATAGGCCGGCCTTAAATAAATCAATGGAATTGTATCTCCATCAACCACGGTTGCATATGTACGCGTGTGGTTAAAGTCGATGTAGGCACCTTTTTTATCCCCAATCACTTCATTTTGAGCAGAAACAGAATATGTTCCCAAAGCAAAGAAAAATAACAAAGTCAGTAATCTCATTTTGGTTTTAATTGGTCAAGACAATTTTTGTGCCATCAATTTTTTGTAAAAATACGGAATATCCAAACAGCAAAAAAAGCGAAATGACCATTTTATTAACGGCACATTTCGCTTTTTATTTAATTTGAATCCGGAATTAAAAGCGCTCTAATTTTGAAAAAAAAGAAATCACCTTCTATTTGTGCATTTTCATCACTGTCGGAACCGTGAACAGCATTGGCAGCAATTGATTCGGCATAAATTTTACGAATTGTTCCTTCGGCTGCATCTTTTGGATTAGTTGCCCCAATTAATGTTCTGAAATCAGCAACTGCATTTTCTTTTTCCAGGATGGCAGCTACAATTGGGCCTGACGACATATAGTCAACTAATTCTCCATAAAAAGGACGAGCTTTGTGTACTTCATAAAATAAGCCGGCAGCCTCTTTGCTTAACCGTGTATATTTCATTGCAACGATTCGAAAACCGCCTTCATTCATCATTTTTAAAATTCCGCCAATGTAATTTTTTGCTGTGGCGTCAGGCTTAATCATTGTAAACGTTCTGTTTGTGGCCATTGTTTGAGTTTTATTTTTCGAGGCGCGAAATTATAAAATTAAAGCAGAATTCACCTCGTTAATTATGCTTAATTTTGAAAAATATTTTAATTTATGCTAAGTACAATTCACTTAAATAAGCTTACCGAGTTACTCAAGAAAAAAAAGGATATCGTTATCACCACACATCTTAATCCGGATGGAGATGCCATTGGTTCATCATTAGGATTATACAATTACCTGCTCCTTAAAAAACACAAGGTAACAGTAATTACTCCTAATGATTATCCTGATTTTTTGCATTGGATGGAAGGAAGCAAGGCAATTTTACCTTATGACAGCAATGTAAAAAAATGTGATAAATTGATTGCTGCCGCAGATGTAATTTTTTGTTTGGATTTTAATTCCCTTTCTCGCATTGATAAAATGGAAGAAGCCGTTAAACAAGCAAAAGGTTATAAGGTATTGGTTGACCATCATTTGCAGCCACAGAGTTTTCCTGATCTTTCTTTTTCGGATACTTCTGCCTGTTCCACCTGTCAGTTAATTTACGAACTGATTGATGGTATGGGGGATTCCAAATTACTTAATGAAGCAATTGCAAATTGTTTGTATACGGGTATTATGACCGATACCGGCTCGTTTCGGTTTGATTCCACCACTTCCGAAACACACAGAATTCTTGCAGCTCTATTGGATGCAGGTGCGCAAAAAACTTTTGTTCACGAGCAAGTTTACGATACCCATTCTGAAAATAGGATGAACTTGTTGGGACATTGTTTGGCACACAAACTCACTGTTTTGGAAGAATACAAGACAGCATTCATAAGTTTAAGTGCTGATGAAATGGAACGCTTTCATTACAAAAAGGGAGATACAGAAGGTTTTGTAAACTATGCTTTATCCATTGAAAACATTGTTTTGCCGCATTTTTTGCTGAACGTGATGATACTGTTAAAATTTCATTTCGCTCGAAAGGAAAATTTGATGTGAATACTTTTGCGCGCGAAAATTTCAAAGGCGGTGGCCATTTTAATGCAGCTGGAGCGCATTCAGATTTATCGTTAGATGAAACACTTCTTAAATTTGTCGGACTGTTGCCTAGTTATAAAGGGGAAGCTGCTTGGGGAAGGGAAATAGATTTAAGGTTTGAATACCATTCGTTGTGGATCATAAGACATTCCCAATTTTTCATAAATACCAAAATTTTTTTTTCGGTTTAAGCACAAAATTAAGACCATTGTAAAGCATAGCATCTTTTTGACCTTAGTTAAAATTGCATGTTATTATTGTGACAATAGCCAAACAGAATAATGAAAGTAATCGTGGTTGGTGCAACATCCGGAATTGGCAGAGGGCTTGCAAAATTGTTGGCCGATAATAATCATGAGGTTGGTATCACCGGACGTCGTGTAGAATTGTTAGAGGAAATGAAAAAAGGAAAATCCAAATTCCTATTTCGTAAAATCATTTGACATTACTAAAACCGAGGTTGCGCTTGAAAAATTAGAAGAATTGACAAAAGAACTTCGGGGACTTGATTTACTAATTTTATGTTCTGGTACAGGATTTATCAATGAAAATTTAAATTTTGAATTAGAAAGACAAACAATAAACACGAATGTGCTTGGTTTTACGGCGATTGCGGATTGGAGTTTTAACTATTTTGAAAAACAAAAATCCGGACATTTTGTAGCCATAAGTTCTATCGGCGGACTTCGTGGAAGCTGGAATGCCTGCTTATAATGCAACCAAGGCATTTCAAATAAATTATTTAGAAGGATTAAGGCAGAAAGCAAAAAAACTTAAAAAGCCAATTTTTGTAACGGACATAAGACCAGGATTTGTAAATACAGAAATGGCAAAGGGAGATGGGTTGTTTTGGGTGATGCCCGTAGAGAAAGTTGTAAATCAAATCTACAAAGCAATCCTAAAAAGAAAGAAAATAGTTTATGTCACAAAACGATGGAGACTGATTGCTGAGGTATTTAAGCGAATACCAAGACAAATTTACGACAGGTTGTAATTCGAAACAGAACTATAAAACGTTAACAGCGGTTTATTCCAGACAAAAGTCGATAAGAAAATCAGGATAAATAAAACTCTTCAATAAATCTCCCTAATTAGGTAATTTGGCGCCATTCATATCTAACCTGCTCCAATTTTTTCTTCCCCAACAACCTCATACCTAATGGGGAATTACTTGAAATAACCATCACTTCTTCTTCACCAACTTTAATTTTACCCAGCCCAACCGCAATAAAAAGTAAAGCCTTATTGGTTTTAACTAAACTGCCGAATCTTATGTGCAAACTTTTATTTTCCGGATTGATTTTATTCAATTCGGCCAACTGCAATTGATTTTCTTTCAACTGTTTTCCAACTTTTTCTTGTTCAATTTGCATCATCGCACGGGCTGTTTCATGCTTGTCGCCGGCCGAACTTTTGCTGTCGTTTTGTGCGCCACTTGAAAGATCCTTTAAATGGTTTTCTAAAAACAAAATAGTTGAACTTATTCGTTCTTTGCATTTTTTAAGCAATGCGTTTTTTAGTGTCTTGCTCAATTTAAAATATGTTGTAAAAATCCAGTTTTGATTATACCTCACCCCCAAAAATGCTTAATATCAGTAATACAAAACAGTTTTTAGGCAGATATTATTTGTAGGTTTTGATAAAATAAATCGCCCCTACTCTATATCTCAAGGCTAGTCAGTAATTAGTTTTCAAATTTACTATTTCAGCGTTCAATTGATTTAAAATGTAAGAAGCAATTAACTTAATTGAACAAAAATAAAGTGACGCTAACGTTTTCCAAAAGTGGTTTTATAATGAAAAAACGCGAGATATATTAAAACCAAAATGTATGTCTCCTTTCATCCATTTTCCATCTGATTCTGTTACCCAAATTCGTTCATTCATTCCTAAAGCATTAGTGAAATGCAATTGAAATACATGGCCACCAGTTTCAATATCAAAACCAATCGATATAGGCTGTTTAATATTGGCCCCTAAGCCTTGATTCGGTAGTTGGTAATAACTATCTAGTGTTAGCGCAATTCTACGTGTAAGCTTTATTCTAGCCCCTGTTCCAATAGCGAATATATCATGTTTTTGGTCAGCTGTTTGCACAATATTACGATGAACAAGTATTGGCGAAATTTGCCAAGAAAACGACTCTGAAAATTTTCTTCCAATTACCATTTGATGGTAATAACTCAAACGTGATGAATAGTAATTTTTTCGGTCCGGATATTCCCATTTTAAAAAACTATCGGTCATCCCACTTACCCATATTAAGGAAAATGGAAATGACTTTTTTCCGGTTGATTGCCATATTAGACGGTACTTAACAAATGCATCTGCTTCTTTTTTATAACTGCTTCGGCCAATTCCAACCATTAATCGAGGAGTAATGCCAAAATCTAATCCAATTCGTACTCGCGCTTGATCAATTCCAAAAGCTTCATAAGCACCGCCATTAATTCGTCCGAAACGATGCAAAATTCGAACATCCAAAACTTTTTTACCTATAAATTCAAGTGAATGGCTATTGATGACCCGGGTTGATTTAAAAGCGTTTTTTGAATACTCCTTAACAGGTTCATCTGCTTCTAAAAGGGCCATTATGTCTTCTTGTGCTTGAATAGGAAAAGAAAGAACGGCAAAGGCAAACAGACTACAAATTATTTTTTTCATATCTATAAATTTTGTTCAATTTAATTGTTGTTGGAACCAGCATTTATCCAGTTTTGTAAATATTGTTGATCACAAATGCTTATTGCTCCGCTGGGAGGCATACTTTTTTCGGTTAATGCTCTAGTCTTAACTCTCTCTATAGCTGCTTTTAAACCATTATAACTTGATAAATCTGGTAATTGAGTCCCTGATATATGGCAACCGGTTATTGCGCAATTTTTCGCAATCAGTGGTTTAACAACAACATTGTAAGTTGCAACTATAGTGTCGCAAGAGGAGCTGCCAGCATTTGAAGGATACAGTTCAGATTCAACATCATAGTAGCAAGCTGTAAA
>CAVZHE010000018.1:0-310286 GCA_963774985.1 uncultured Alphaproteobacteria bacterium | reverse complement strand
GGCCCCCACAGAGGACACCTGGACAAAATCGCGCACCCCTGCCGCCTTGGCCGCGCGCGCCAGTTCCAGCACCAGATCGTGATCGACCGCGCGAAACGCCGCGCTGCTGCCCGCCTTGCGGTGCGTTGTGCCGAGCGCGCTGATGACCGCGTCCGGGGTGAGTTGCGCCACGATGTCTGGCCACTGGTCGCTTTCGGCCAGCACCAGTTCCATCCGCGTCCCCACCGGAAAGGGTATTTCGCGACGGGCGAGTCTTGCAAGGTAATACCGGGCAAATCCGCCCGCGCGCGATCACCGCCCGCCCGACCAGGCCCGTCGCCCCGACCAGCAGGATGCGCCGGGGCCGCTCAGACATGCGACAGCCCTTCCGGCACATCGCCCAGCAGCTGGCGCTGGCTGTGCATGGCAAACCGGTCCGTCATGCCGGCCAGATAATCGGCGATATGGCGGGCCGCGGTCCGGTTCCGCCCGCGGCAGCCGTGCGGCCCAGCCCGGCGTCATCCGCGCCGGATCTTCGCGATAGGCCGCAAACAGCCGCGCGATCACCCCTTGCGCCAGTTCGGCGGTGCGCATCTGCTGCGGGTGGTGATACAGCCGCTGATACAGAAACGCCTTCATCCGCCGTTCGCGCAAGCCATTTCGGGCGAAAACCCCACCAGCGCCGCCCGCGCCCGCGCACTTCGGCCTGCGAAGCCACGTCCGGCAAGGTTGCCGGCTGGCACCGATCAGATCATTGACCATCAGCCCGATCTGGCTGCGCACCAGTTCGCGCAATTGCGCCTCGCGCCCGGCATGGGGAAAGCGGCGCTTCCACTTCGGCAACAGATCCGCCAGAAAATCCAGTTCCAGCAGCTCATCAAGGCACAGGAACCCGGCGCGCAAGCCATCATCGATATCGTGGTTGTCATAGGCGATATCATCCGCCAGCGCCGCCACCTGCGCTTCCGCGACTGGCCCATTGCGCCAGCTCCAGCGGAAACGCCACATCCAGCTGCGCCAGCGCCCAGCCCGGCGCGGCCAGCGGGCCATTGTGCTTGGCCAGGCCCTCCAGCACTTCCCAGCTGAGATTGAGGCCCGGCATGATCGCAATAGGGCTGTTCCAGCCGCATCAGCACGCGCGCAGGTATGGCCGTTGTGATCGAAGCCGCCATGCTGCGCCAGCGCCGCATCCAGCGCATCCTCGCCCGAATGGCCAAACGGCGGATGGCCCAGATCATGGGCGAGGCACAGTGCTTCGGTCAGATCCTCGTCCAGCCCCAGCGCGCGGGCGATCACGCGGCCAATCTGCGCCACTTCCAGGCTGTGGGTCAGCCGCACCCGGTAATGATCGCCATCGGGCGCGACGAACACCTGGGTCTTGCCCGCCAGCCGGCGGAAGGCGATGGAATGGATGATCCGGTCGCGATCGCGCTGGAAAGCGGCCTGCGCGGGCCCCGCGCTCCTTCCGCCCCGCTGGCAAATTCGCGGCCACGGCTGGCGGCAGGATCACTGGCAAAGGGCGCGCGGGTCATGCGCTGCGGGCTAGAGGCTGGCGGGCGGAATGGCAATCGGCGGGCAGTGGAAGTGCCGTCTCAATCCTGCCCCGATCACCCACCGCGCCGCCGCTTCGGCATGCAGCCGGGTGGAATCATAGATCGGCATCACATTGGCATCGACGTCCACCACCAGTTCCAGTTCGGTGCAGGCCAGGATCACCGCCTGCGCCCCTTCGCGGCCCAGCCCGGTGAACATGGACCGCAGCGCCCGTTCGGATTCGCGGCTGGCCTTGCCCAGCATCAGTTCGTCATAGATGATCCGTTCGAGCAGGTCCGTCTGCTCGCCCATGTCCGGCGGCAGCAGATCCACCCCATGCGCCACCAGCCGGCGGCGATAGAAGCTTTCCAGCATGACATTGCGCGTGCCCACCAGCGCCGCGCGTTTGACCCCGTCAGCGGCCAGCTTGTCACCCACGCATTCGGCGATGTGGAGGATCGGGATCGAGACCGCCGCTTTCACCTCGCGATAGACCTTGTGCATCGAATTGGCGCCGATCACGATCATCCCCGCGCCCGCCGCTTCCAGCCGGTGCGCCGCCGCGATCAGCACTTCGGCCCCGCGCGCCCAGTCTTCCGCGCTGTTGAGCCGGATAGCCCGGCAAAATCGAGGCTTTCGATCACCATCGGCGCCGAGGCGCGCTTGTCCACCTCGCGCTGGACGATGCGGTTGATCTGTTCGTAATAGGACCGGGTCGAAACCCAGCTCATCCCGCCGATCAGGCCCAGCTTGCGCATCTACCCTGCATCCCCGCCAATCAATATGCGCCGTTGAGTGAGTCCCGGTTAATCGGCCCCGGTTAATCGGCCCCGGTTAATGAGCCAACGCCTTGCCGATTTCCTCGACCATCTTCTTCGCATCGGCCAGCAGCATCATCGTCTGGTCCATGTAGAACACGTCGTTATCGACCCCCGCATAGCCGACCCCGCCCATGCTGCGCTTGATGAAGAACACCTGCTTGGCCTTGTCCACATCGAACACCGGCATGCCGTAGATCGGCGAGATCTTGTCGGTCTTCGCCGCCGGATTGACCACGTCGTTCGCGCCGATGATGAAGGCCACGTCCGCCTGCGCGAATTCGCTGTTGATATCCTCCAGCTCGAACACCTCGTCATAGGACACGTTGGCTTCGGCCAGCAGCACGTTCATGTGCCCCGGCATCCGGCCCGCCACCGGGTGGATGGCGATATTTCACCTCCACGCCCTTCGCTTCTTCAGCAGGTCGGCCATTTCGCGCAAGGCGTGCTGCGCCTGCGCCACCGCCATGCCGTAGCCGGGGATGATGATGACCTTTTCCGCCTGTTCGAGCATGAAGGCCGCATCCGCCGCGCTGCCCTGCTTGTAGGGCCGCTGTTCGCGCGCCTCGCCGCCGCCAGCGGAGGCATCGACGCCGAACCCGCCCGCGATCACCGAGATGAAGCTGCGGTTCATCGCCCGGCACATGATGTAGCTGAGGATCGCGCCGGAGGAGCCGACCAGCGCCCCGGTGATGATCATCGCCGTGTTGCCCAGCGTGAACCCCATCGCCGCCGCCGCCCAGCCGGAGTAGCAGTTCAGCATCGACACCACCACCGGCATGTCCGCCCCGCCGATCGGGATGATGAGCAGGAAGCCGATGATGAAGGCCAGCGCGGTGATCGTGGCGATGATCCACAGGCTCTGATCAGTCATGAAATAGCCGGTCAGGCCGATGATCGCCACCAGCGTGCCGAGATTGATGACGTGGCGCGCAGGCAGCATGATCGGCGCACCGCTCATCTTGCCCGCCAGCTTGAGGAAGGCGATCACCGAGCCAGAGAAGGTGATCGCGCCGATGGCAATGCCGAGGCCCAGTTCGAGGCGGGAGACCGGGATTGATGTCCCCAGTCGCGCCGACAATCCCGAAGCCTTCGGGGTTGAGATAAGCCGCCCAGCCGACCAGCACCGCTGCAAGGCCGACCAGCGAGTGAAACGCGGCGACCAGCTGCGGCATGTCGGTCATCTTGATCCGCCGCGCCGTCACCAGCCCGATCACCGCGCCGATGCCGATGGCGGCGAGGATTTGGCCCAGCGTCAGCAGGTCGTCAGCATTGGGCTGCGGGAGGAATTCGCCCGGCGGAACTGGCGCATCGAGCAGCAGCGTGGTCACCACCGCGATCAGCATCCCCGCCATGCCGAAGCGATTGCCCTTGCGACTGCTCGCCGGACTGGAAAGCCCGCGCAGCGCAAGGATGAACAGCACGCCCGCGACAAGATAGGCGAGCATGGCCCAGGCGGGGGTAGAGGCGTGTTCCACTAAATCCTCCCCGGAACGGGGAGGTGGCAGCGCGAAGCGCTGACGGAGGGGGCGGGTGCGGCTGGGAAATCCCTCGAAGCATGGCGCATAGCGGAGAGCGACCCCTCCACCACCCTGCGGGCGGTCCCCCTCCCCGTTCCGGGGAGGATTTGTCGATACCCCATCACTTATCCTTCTTCTTGTACATCGCCAGCATCCGCTCGGTCACCGCGAAGCCGCCAAAGATATTGACGCTGGCAAACACCACCGCCGCCAGCCCCAGCCACTTCGCCACCGCACTCCCCGCCTCAGCGCTAGCAATCAGCGCGCCGACGATGATGACCGAGGAAATCGCATTGGTCACCGCCATCAGCGGCGTGTGCAGCGCGGGGGTGACCGACCAGACGACGTAATAGCCGACGAAGCAGGCCAGCACGAAGATCGAGAGGATTGATATGAAGTCCATCAGGCGGAAGCTCCGGTAAATCTTCCCCCTTTGGGGGAGGTGGCAGCCGCGCCAGCGGCTGACGGTGGGGGCAGTTGAGCGCAATAGCGGACAATCGCGTCGGCGGTCTCTGACGGGTCCTTCAGCACATCGGCGGCGAGAACTCGCATGACCTCAACACCCTGCTCGCGCAGCCAGTCGTCGCGAACTGCGTCACGCGACGGACGAACTCCCATGTCATGCGCGATCCCGTCAACTTCGATGCCAAGGCGTTTGGCAGCGCAGTAGAAATCGAGCGCATATTCGCCCATCGGATGTTGCTTGCGGAATTTCAGGCCGGATGGCTTACCGCGCAGATGGGTCCATAGAAGCACCTCAGGCAGAGACATTTCCTTGCGCAGTTTCCTGGCTCGCTTGAGCGATTCGGGGGTGTGGTCTTCCATCAAGCCCCCACCGTCAGCGCTGCGCGCTGCCACCTCCCCCACAGGGGGAGGATCCTGGAGGACACAGCCGACCTCACCCCTTCAGCCTCTCGCTCACCAGTTCGCCGCCGCGCGTCAGGCGCACAGCGTCACCGATCTCCTCGTCGAGGACCGGTCCGCCCTTTTCGGCATCCCAGAAGGCATTGAGGAAGTTGAACAGGTTGCGCGAATAGAGTGCGCTCGCATCCGCCGCCAGATGCGTGGCGGTGTTCGCAAAGCCGATGATCTTCACCCCGTGCTTCTCGACCACCTGATCGGGCAAAGACCCCTCCACATTGCCGCCTGCCGCCACCGCCAGATCGAAGATCACGCTGCCTGCGCGCATCGTCGCAATCTGCGCGTCCGAAACCAGCCGGGGTGCGGCGCGGCCGGGGATCAGCGCGGTGGTGATGACGATATCCTGCTTGGCGATGTGGCTGGAGACCAGCTCTGCCTGCGCCGCCTGATATTCGGGCGACATTTCGGTGGCATAGCCGCCCGCGCCCTCGCCCTCGATCCCGGCGACATTTTCCACGAACACCGGCTTCGCGCCGAGCGACTGGATCTGTTCCTTGGTGGCGGAGCGCACGTCGGTGGCGGAAACCTGTGCGCCCAATCGCTTGGCGGTGGCAATCGCCTGCAACCCGGCGACGCCCACGCCCATCACGAACACTTTCGCGGCGGAAACAGTGCCCGCTGCCGTCATCATCATCGGGAAGGCACGGCCATAGGTATCCGCCGCCGCGATCACTGCCTTGTAGCCAGCAAGGTTCGACTGGCTGGAGAGCACGTCCATGCTTTGCGCGCGGGTGATGCGCGGCATGAATTCCATCGCCAGCGCCTCCAGTCCGGCCTTGGCATAGGCATCCACCCGCTCGCGCTGGCCGAACGGGTCAAAGGTCGCGGCGATCCATGCACCTGGTTTCGCGCCCGCCAGCAGGGCCACATCGGGTGCCTGAACCGCCAGCACGATATCGGCGCCGTTGACCGCCTCTGCGGCAGGAACCACCTCAGCCCCAGCTTCGAGGTAGGCCGCATCGGAAATCGAGGCGGCGACGCCTGCGCCTTCCTCCACCGCCAGCACCGCGCCCAGCGCGATGAGCTTCTTGACCGTTTCAGGAGTGGCGGCAACGCGGCTTTCGCCCGGAGCCTGTTCCTTGAGGACCGCGATCCGCATCCGCCTTCAGCGCCGGACGGTCAGGAAATCAGGATCACGACGACGAGCGTGATCACCGCGAGCAGCGGCACCGACCATTTCAACATTCCGATGAAGCTGGAATAGGTGCCCTGTGCGGCATTCATATCGTGCGGATTGGCCATTTTCGCATAAATCCCTTGGCTGGCATTGTTCGATTGCGCCCTGCTCTATCGCGGCCCGCGCGCGCGCTCAAGCCCCGCCCGTGCTTTCCTTGCCAAGCAAGCCTTAATCGGCTTTTTACACCTGACTGCTACCCCACTCGTTCCCCGCCCGCATTTGCCGGGCCAGAATGGTGTGGTTGCATGGCAGATCCCGAACAGCGACTTCTGATGCTGATCGACGACGAACCGGCGCAAAGCCGGCTGATTTCCGCGCTCGCCGGGCGCGAGGGCTGGCGCACGCTGGTGGTCAGCGATTCGGAAACTGCCATCGCCACACTCGGCACGCGGCAGGGGATGCAGCTTTCCGCCATCGTGCTCGATCAGTGGGTGCCGGGCGATCGCGCCTGCGAACTGATCGCCGAGCTGAAAGACCGCCGCCCCGCGCTGCCGATCCTGATGCTGACCACCAGCACCAGTCCGCAACTGGCGGTGGAGGCGATGCGCGCCGGGGCAACCGATTACCTCGTCAAACCCGTCGCGCCGGACCGTCTGATGCAGGCGCTGCGCAATGCCACCACGCGCGAAAGCCCGCATGACGAGCTGACCCCGCTGACCGAGAAGTTCCCCGCCAATCTCGATTTCGAAGCGATGGTCGGCACCGCGCCGCCGTTCCGCGATGCCCTGGCCAAGGCGGCCAAGGCGGCGCGCGGGCACGGGCATGTGCTGATCGAGGGCGAAAGCGGCACCGGCAAGGAAATGCTGGTGCGGGCGATGCACGCCGCCAGCCCGCGAACCAAGACCACCTTCCGCCTGCTCAACATCGCCGGGATTCCCGCCAGCAGCCTCGAATTGGTGCTGTTCGGGCACGAGAAGGGGGCCTTTCCCGGTGCCTTCGAACAGCAGATCGGCGCGATGCAGAGCTGCGACGGCGGCACGCTGGTACTCGACGAGATCGACCGCCTGTCCACCGACCTGCAGGATCGCCTCGCCGATGTCATCCACACCGGCCAGGTCAAGCCGATCGGTGCGCCCTATGCCTTCAAGGTCGACGTCCGCATCATCGCCGCGAGCAATCTGCCGCTGGCCGACATGGTGGCGACCGGTCACTTCCGCGCAAACCTCCTTTCTGCGCTTTCGCGCACCTCGATCGAATTGCCGCCGCTGCGCCGCCGCACCGGGGACATTCCCGCGCTCACCCGCCACTTCCTCACCCGCATCGGCGACCAGCCGGGCCTGCGCCCGCTCGGCATTACCTCGGACGCGCTGCAACTGCTCGCCGCCTTCGACTGGCCGGGCAATGTCCGCCAGCTCCAAGCCGTCCTCTTCCGCGCTGCCGTGTTCTGCGACGGCGATGCGCTGACCGCAGAGGACTTCCCGCAATTGCGCGAGATCGTCGGCCATTTCGAACCCCCGCGCATTCCGGTGCGCGAGAGCGCCGGGGTGCAGCTCTACAATGCAGACGGCAACCTGCGCCCGCTCGAAGAGATCGAAGCCGACGTCATCCGCCTCGCCATCGGCCACTATCGCGGCCGCATGACCGAAGTGGCGCGGCGGTTGGGGATTGGTCGTTCGACGTTGTACCGGAAGCTGAGCGACCTCGGGATCGACAACGCGGCTTGATTGCCCCGCTATTGACCCAGCAAATCAGCCGCTCACCCTGAGCCTGTCGAAGGACAGCCACAATGGTGGCCCCAAGGCTGGGTGAATATGGTGCCTATGCTTCGACAAGCTCAGCATGAGCGGGTTTTTTGGGGTTTGGGGTGTGTGACCGCAATCCCCCTGTCCCTTCAATGCCCCTGCGCCATCCCCGCCCCGCGCGGAACCCGGATCATCTCCACCAGCCGCCCCACTTCCACCGGCGGTCCCTTGGTCAGCGATGACACGCCAATAGCCAGCGCGAAGTTCACCAGCATCCCGACCACCCCGATCCCCTCGGGCGAGATTCCGAGCAGCCAGTTCTCGGCCACATTGGCATCAGGGTTCATCAGCTTGAACCACGCGATGTAGCTCAAGGTGAACACCAGCCCGCCGAGCATCCCCGCAATCGCGCCTTCGCGGTTCATTCGCTTGGAGAAAATTCCCATCACGATGGCCGGGAACAGGCTTGCCGCGGCAATGCCGAAGGCGAAGGCCACCACCTGCGCCACCCATCCGGGCGGGTAGATGCCGAGATAGCCCGCCACCAGAATCGCCGCTGTCGCCGCCAGCCGCGCAGCGCGCAGTTCACCCTTTTCGGTGATCTGCGGGCGGAAGGTTTTCTTGAGCAGATCGTGGCTGACGCTGGCGGAAATCACCAGCAGCAGCCCCGCCGCTGTGGAAAGCGCCGCTGCCAGACCTCCCGCCGCCACCAAGCGCGATCACCCAGCCGGGCAGTTGCGCGATTTCCGGGTTCGCCAGCACCATGATGTCGTTATCGACATAGACTTCGTTCGCGGTGTCGGTCGCGGCATTGCTCAGCAGCCGTTCGCCCGATGGCCCTGTCTCGCCCTCGGTGAACACCGGCACGCCTTCGAACGCCGGTCCCGGTCGCACCTGCATCGATCCGTCGCCGTTCTTGTCGCGCCAGGCGAGCAGATCGTTGGCTTCCCAGTTGGTGAACCATTCGGGGGCCTCAGCATATTCGGTCTCATTCACCGTCTCGACAAAGTTGAGCCGCGCAAAGGCCCCCACCGGCCCTGCCGTGGTGTAGAGCAGCGCGATGAACAGCAGCGCCCAGCCCGCCGATTTGCGCGCGTCGCTCGCCTTGGGCACGGTGAAGAAGCGCACGATCACATGCGGCAGCCCTGCCGTACCGACCATCAGCGCGAGGGTGATGCAGAACACGTCGATGGTGGACTTGCTGCCGTCGGTATAGGCGGGAAAGCCGAGATCCTGCAGCACCAGATCGAGCTTTTGCAGCACATAGAGCCCGCTGCCGTCCGCCACCTGCGATCCCAGCCCCAGTTGCGGCGCGGGATTGCCCGTCACCATGAAGCTGATGAAGAACGCGGGCACCAGATAGGCGAAGATCAGCACGCAATACTGCGCCACCTGCGTGTAGGTGATGCCCTTCATCCCGCCGAGCACGGCGTAGACGAACACGATGGCCATGCCGAACACCACGCCCAGATCCACCGGCACATCGAGGAAGCGCGAGAACACGATGCCCACCCCGCGCATCTGCCCGGCGATATAGGTGAAGCTGATGATGACGAGGCACAGCACCGCCACCACCCGCGCCACCTTGCTGTAATAGCGGGTGCCGATGAAATCGGGCACGGTGAATTCGCCGAACTTGCGCAGGTAGGGCGCCAGCAGCAGCGCCAGCAGCACATAGCCGCCGGTCCAGCCCATCAGGTAGACGCTGCCGTCATAGCCCGCAAAAGCGATGATCCCGGCCATCGAGAGGAAGCTCGCCGCGCTCATCCAGTCGGCGGCGGTGGCCATGCCGTTGACCATCGGGCTGACCCCGCCGCCCGCGACGTAGAATTCCGAGGTGGAACCCGCGCGGGTCCAGAAAGCGATACCGATATACAGCGCGAAACTCGCGCCGACGAACAGGTATATGAGCGCCTGCGTGCTCATCAGTCGTCCAGATCGAAGCGGCGTTCGATCCTCCGCATGGCCACGGAGTAGATCACGATCAGCGCGAGGAAAATGTAGATCGAACCCTGCTGCGCGAACCAGAAGCCGAGCGGGTAGCCGCCGAGGCTCCACTGGTCGAGCCATTCACGAAACAGGATGCCCGCACCGAAACTCGCGGCGAACCAGACCGTCAGCAGCAGCGCCAGCAGCTTGAGATTGGCACGCCAGTATGCGGCGGCGCGCGCCACGTCCTCAGGTCTATCCTTTGATTCGTCCATCGTTCGCCTCCCCTTCGCGGCAAGCCATAGCCTTGCGGGGTCGGAATATTCCAGTCGGCAGAAGGAAACGGTGGTGGACAGGGCTGGATTGGCCTGCGGCCGTCTCCGCTGCGCTCCGACTCCGAACCAGCGCCATCGGCGCTGCGCGCCGAACGCTGGTTCCCCTACGGATCGCTTGGGGGGACGGTCGCACGTTCAAGTGATTTTCAGCGGTGGTGGACAGGGCTGGATTCGAACCAGCGTACGCTTGCACGGGCAGATTTACAGTCTGCTGCCTTTAACCACTCGGCCACCTGTCCATACCGGTGCCGGAATGCGGGGTTTCGCCCGCGAGATTGGCCCGCCGCGAAGGGGGCCGTCCAGCCGAGAGGCGCCCCTTTGGCGAAGCACCGCTTGCCTGTCAATGGGGCGTGCTGGCACTAGGCCGCAGCAACACCCGCGATTGTCGCGGGTAATCGAGGAAATCATGGTCAAGGACAGGAACAGGATGCGCGGCCGGGCCGGGCGGATGCAGGGCGGGCGCGGATCGGGGCGGACGAGCAAGACCGCGGTGAAGATCTGGGGCCGGCACCCGGTCGAGGCCGCGCTGATGAACCCGCGCCGCGAACACCGCAAGCTGTGGGCGACGCTCGAAGGGCTCGATTCGCTGAGCGGCACGCTGCCCGACGGCTTCCCGCTCGAACGCGCCGAAGTGGCGGACCTCGCCCGGCTGGTCGCCCGCGATGCGCCGCACCAAGGGCTGGTGCTGGAGTGCGAGCCATTGGACGACCTGTTCCTCGCCGACGTGATGGATGCCGAGAGCTCCCGCCCGATCATCGTGCTCGATCAGGTCACCGATCCGCACAATGTCGGCGCGATCCTGCGCTCCGCCGCTGCCTTCGATGCCGCCGCGATCGTCACCCAGGATCGCCATGCCCCGCCCGAAAGCGGGCGTGGTGGCGAAGAGCGCCTCGGGCGCGCTGGAGATCGTCCCGTGGATCCGGGTGGTCAACCTCGCCCGCGCGCTGGAGGAGCTGGCGGAAGCGGGCTACTGGCGGATCGGGCTGGCGGGCGAGGCCGAGGCGACCTTTGCCGAGGTGCTGCCATCGGGGCCGGTCGTAGTGGTACTGGGCGCGGAAGGCGAAGGGATGCGGCACAATGTCGCCCAGCATTGCGACGCACTGGCGCGGCTGCCGATCAGTTCGGCGATGGAAAGCCTGAACGTCTCGAACGCCGCCGCGATCGCGCTCTACGCTCTGGCGACGCGGAGCTGATTTTTCCGCTTACTTGGCGAGACGCCGCCGGTTAGCGGCCACGGTGCGCGAATAGTGGCGGATGCTGCCGCGCATCACCGCTTCGGGATTGGTGCCGTACTTGCCCGTCGCCAGCGCGAGGCCCAGCTTCATGTTCGAGGCCACTTTCTCGCTGACCATCAGCTCGGCCTCCTTGGCCGCCGCCGGACCGCCCATGGCCAGCGCGCCCATCCGCATGCCGATCACCATGTTCAATTCAGCGGCCAGCGCCCAGGCATCGAAGCCGAGGGTGAACCAGTTGGCGGATTTTCTTTTGCGAGCCATATGGTCCTAACCGTCGGCCGGGGAATTCGGCACCGCGACCCTACTCCGCCTGCCGCAAAAGGAAAGGGCCGCCCCACATGCGGCCCCTCTTGGCATGTGGCAGCGATTGCCCCGCTGCCGTAGCTGATGCGTGCTTAGTTGACCGCGTCCTTCAGGCCCTTTCCGGCCTTGAACTTGGGCTGGGTGCTGGCCTTGATCGTCATCGGTTCGCGAGTGCGCGGGTTGATGCCGGTCGAAGCCTTGCGCTTGGAAACAGAAAAGGTGCCGAACCCCACCAGCCGCACTTCGTTCCCCTTTGAAAGCGTGGTGGTGATGGCATCGAAAACGGCCTCCACTGCTTTCGTCGCATCATTGCGTGACAGGCCGCTGGCATCGGCCACCGCCCCGATCAATTCGTTCTTGTTCATAGTCAGGAAGACCCCCTCACTGATTGTGATGTTTTTCTCGCGATAGTGAATCGCTTGGCGACCGGCGCGAATTGAGCGAGTTTTACAACCCCTGTCAAAGGCAATCCCAACGGAATCGAGTGTTTTACAAGTTGAAACGAGGAATCGGGCGCGCGACCGGGAGAATCCGGCCGGTTGCGCGCGAATTTGGACCGGAAGTGCTCCAGCCGGGCCTGCGTAGCTCGAACTCAGTGGGCGGTTGTCGCCGATGGCGTATCCGGCCCCGTCCCGCCCGGCTGCACTGCAGGTTGGCTGGCGAGATCGTCCGCCTCGGTCCACTCGATGGGCACTGGCGGCGTGGTGAGAGCAATCGCCAGCACCTGATCGACATGGCTGACTGGGATGATCTCCAAGCCCGCCTTCACATTATCAGGAATTTCGGCGAGGTCCTTCTCGTTCTCTTCCGGGATCAGCACCGTCTTGATCCCCCCGCGCAGCGCCGCGAGCAGCTTTTCCTTCAAGCCCGCCGATGGGCAGCACCCGCCCGCGCAGCGTCACTTCGCCGGTCATCGCCACATCGGGCCGCACGGGAATGCCCGTCAGCGTGGAGACGATTGATGTGACCATGCCAATGCCTGCACTCGGTCCGTCCTTGGGCACCGCGCCTTCGGGCAAATGGATGTGCACATTCTTGCGCTGGAACAGGCTCGGCTTGATGCCATAGGCAGGGGCGCGCGCCTTCACGAAGCTGAAGGCGGCGGCGATGCTTTCATTCATCACCACGCCCAGCTTGCCAGTGGTCTTGACCTCGCCCTTGCCCGGAGTGGTGACGCTTTCGATGGTGAGCAGGACACCGCCCACCGAAGTCCAGGCCAGTCCGGTGACGGCACCAACCTGCGGCTCTTCTTCGGACATGCCGTGCTTGAACTTGCGCACCCCGGCAAAGTCGCCAAGGTTCTCCGGCGTCACGGTGACGCTGGTCACCTGCTTTTCGAGGATCTTGCGCAAGCTCTTGCGCGCCAGCCGGGCAATCTCGCGCTCCAGCGTGCGCACCCCGGCCTCGCGGGTGTAGTACCGGATCAGATCGCGCAGGGCCTCTTCCGTCAGCGTGAATTCGCCTTCGGTGAGGCCGTGTTCTTCCACCTGCTTGTCGATCAGGTGGCGCTGGGCGATCTCAACCTTCTCATCCTCGGTATAGCCTTCGAGGCGGATGATCTCCATCCGGTCGAGCAGCGGCTGCGGCAGGTTGAGGCTGTTGGCGGTGGTGACGAACATGATGTCCGACAGGTCAATATCCAGTTCCAGATAGTGATCCTGGAACTTGTTGTTCTGTTCCGGATCGAGCACTTCGAGCAGCGCCGAAGCCGGATCGCCGCGGAAATCCTGCCCCAGCTTGTCGATCTCATCGAGCAGGAACAGCGGATTGCTGGTCCCCGCCTTCTTGAGGTTGGAGACGATCTTACCGGGAAGCGAGCCGATATAGGTGCGGCGGTGGCCGCGAATTTCGGCCTCATCGCGCACCCCGCCGAGCGACTGGCGGATGAATTCACGGCCCGTCGCGCGGGCAATAGACTTGCCGAGGCTGGTCTTGCCCACACCCGGCGGGCCGACGAGACACAGGATCGGCCCCTTCAGCTTGTTGGTCCGCGCCTGCACCGCGAGATACTCGATGATCCGGTCCTTGACCTTTTCCAGCGCATAATGATCCGCGTCGAGCACTTCCTGCGCCTTGGCGATATTCTTCTTGATCTTGCTCTTCTTGCCCCACGGCAGGCCGAGCAGCACATCGAGATAGTTGCGGATCACCGTCGCTTCGGCGCTCATCGGCTGCATGGTGCGCAGCTTCTTCAGCTCGCTTTCGGCCTTGGTGCGGGCTTCCTTTGAGAGCTTGGTGGCGGCGATCTTCTTCGCCAGTTCGGCCAGTTCATCGCCGTCCTCGCCGCTGCCCAGCTCGCTCTGAATCGCCTTCATCTGTTCGTTGAGGTAATATTCGCGCTGGGTCTTCTCCATCTGCCGCTTAACCCGGCCGCGGATCTTGCGTTCGACCTGCTGCACGGACAGCTCGCTCTCCATCAGCGAGAAGACCATTTCCAGCCGCTTCACCGGATCGCTTTCGTTGAGCAATTGCTGCTTGGTATCGACCTTGGCGGACAGGCTGGCGGCGATGGCATCGGCCAGTTGCCCGGCATCCTCGATGTCGGCCAGTTCGGCCTCGATATCTTCGGGCAGCTTCTTGTTCACGCGGGCATATTCGCCGAACTGTTCGAGCGCGCTGCGCATCATCGCATCGACTTCGGTACCGCTGGTCTCGATCTCATCGAGCGCTTCGGTCTGCGCGAGGTAGAAAGTGCCGTCGAGCCGCATCTCGCCCATCCGCGCGCGGCTCTGCCCTTCGACCAGCACCCGCACGGTGCCATCGGGCAGTTTGAGCATCTGCTGCACCTGCGCCATCGGTGCCGATATCGTAGAGTTCGTCGCGCTGCGGATCGTCGGTGGCGGGATCGCGCTGGGCGATCAGGAAGATATCGCGACTGGCCTCCATCGCCGCTTCGAGCGCCGCCACCGATTTGTCGCGCCCGACAAACAGCGGCACGACCATGCCGGGGAACACGACAATGTCGCGCAGGGGGAGGAGAGGATAGGCGTTCATGCTGGTTTTCCGTGACTGTTGCCGCTGAGGCTTGGCCCGGAATATGGGGGCAGGCGCGGCGCGGCGCAACGGGTGTGGATAGTCAGGTGTGGAAGGCGGGTGGTGGCCTCAGCCGATGCGATAGATCACCGAGGTCAGCCAGTAGCTGGCAATCGGTTCACCGTTACGATCCAGCGCCGGTTCGAACCGGGCGTGTTCGAGCATCAGTTCGCAAGCAAGAGTATCGAATTCCTCGTTGTTCAAACGGGTCTGCACGTTGCAGTCGGACGCCCGTCCTTCTGCAGAGACATTGAGGCGAATGCGCACATAGGCCTGTTCGCCTTGCCGCAAGAGGTTGCGTGGATAGCGTTCGATCAGTTCACGAGACCAGCGATCCATGTCCAGCGGACGAACTGGGCGCAGCAGAGTTCGATGCGCCTCCACGTCGATACCCCAGTGGGTCAGCAACTCATCCAGACAGGTGCGCATCGCCGCCATGGCCGGATGCATAGATCCTGTCCGCAGGTAAACCGGCTCGCGGAAGGCACCAGAGATCATGATACCCGCTATCTCAGCTTCCCGCGCATTTCGTGCTTCGTCGCTCCAAGCCAGATCGACAGCATGTTCGGAAAACAGTGCCGCTTCCAGTTCGCGCTCGCTCGCGGTCCGTAGAGTAACGTTAGTGAGGAAGCCGGTTCCCCATTCTCCGTTCTCCACTTCGGCAGGATCGTGATCGGTATCGGCTTCGCTATCGGGCGCGAACGTGATGGCGAGCCGCCGAATACGGCGCGTGTAGTCCGCACTGGTGACCAGCATCTGCAGGCTTTGGCCCGGCGAATACTGGCGCAGCTCCAGAAACACGCTCTGCCCTTCTCCGCCAAAGGTGCGGCGCAGGGCGCAACTGTCCTCGGCATAGTCAAGAACCCAGTTCACCGTGGGAGACAACTGGTCGATCTCGTCTTGCGCAGCAACTGGGTTAGCCAGCGCAGCAAAACCGAGCAGAACGGTCGCGGTAGATAGTGTGTGCCGGATCATGAAACGACAACCTGCACAACATCGGTGAAGTGTCAAATTCCACCGCGTCGTTCGGAAACTGAAAGTACCGGGTGGCGGGGAGGAAGCACTGAATTGGGAATCACTTGCTTTCCGGGATGAAAAGGGATTGAACGTCGGTCGGGTCGCACAAGCAGTTCACCATTAGGAGTGTCCGCATGTCGATTTCGCCAGCCACCGCACTCGACAAAGTTCTGGTGTGGAACGATTTTCCCCCGAAAGACGTCCCTCCGCCTGCGCCGGAGCAATTCGTGCAGGCCGCCTTCACGAGTTCCTGCCATCAGTTACGGCAGCACGTCGGTCGAGCAGGAAGGCACGTCCGATCCCCCGGTTTACGCGCTAAAGGCCGTTCCGGTAATCCAGATCGAATGGCCAGGTACCAGCTGGCGGGCAAAGTTCATCGCCAAATGGCCGGCCAAGAACCAGTCCGACCTGCTCGATCATGAGCAAATCCACTACCTGATCAACGTGATTTCGGCGCGCGATTGCAACAATCTGCTCAACGCGATCAAGCTCAAGAAATATGCCGATAGCGGCGTGGCAGAGACCGAAATCAACGACGCCCTTACGCTGCTCGACTCGCAAGCGATCCACGAAAAATACGATAATGACACGCAAAGCCTGCCGTCCGATTTCCCGGTCAAACAGGCAGCCTGGGCAACCGCCGTGCGCGCTGCCAAAACGGCCAATACGCCGCTGCGGGCAACGCTGATCACCGCCGGGCTGATGCCGCCACCGGCCACGCCGTAAGTCCGCGACGAACCGCAACAAGGGAGCATACGATGCTGAAATCAGCCGACCTCAAGGGCTCTACCCGATTGCAGGAAGCAGCGAACGGATTGCCCGCGCCATCGGTGCGGAAAAGGCCGCCCGACGATGAACCGGGTGCCGTCCGCGCGATCCAGCGGGCATTGGTAAAGCTGGGTTTCAAACTGCCCAAGTCCTATCCCAACGGTCCGGACGGGCAGCCCGATGGCCTGTACGGCAGCGAAACCGAACGCACGGTGCGCAGCTTCCAGCAGCAGGCTTTCCCCGGCGCGATGAAAGACTGGGATGGCCGCTGCGGCCCGAAGACGCTGGCGGCCATGGATGACAAATTGTTCGGAATGCAGCCCTCCGGCCCCATCGAAATCCCCGGCGGGCGGATCTCCTGCGCGCCGCGATGTAAGACCATGGCACCAGCGTCTGAGGCGAACCGGCCATCGAAACCCATGCCGGGGATGGTTGTCATGTGGAACAACTGAACCCGCAGGTTTGGAAAACCGAGGATCTGCCCTACACGGCATACCCGTCATGGTATGGGGCTTCGAAGGTGTAGAAGCAGCTGTGGGTATAGCGCATCCCCGCCGTGATCCGCGTTACACCGTGCAAGTAATCAGCGGTTGACGGAAAATAGGCCATCATGCGCGGCTTTATTTCCGGCTGCAGGCCCAGCTTGGGGAAATGAATGCGCCCGCCTTCAAAATCATCATTGAGATAAATGATCGAGGCGAAGGCGCGCCACGGCGTCTCGTTGGGCCGCCCGTCCGGCTGCTCGCAATCGGCGTGCGCGGACTGATCATCGCCCGGACGCCAGCGGACCAGTTGCAACGTATCGGCATAGACCGGGCGGGTAATGGCATAGTCCTCGCGGATCGCAGCGGCGGCGCGCTTGCGGATCTGTTCCATCAGGGTGAGCACCCGGGGCCGCATCCCGCGCGGATTGATCATCCGGTTGTACCAGACATCGCTTGGCGGCAGATACTTCTCCCATTCGGTCTTCGGTGCCTTGGCAAAACGCAACAATTCGCGCCGTTCTTCCTCGGTGATGAAATCGTGCTTGATGCCAATCGGCTTGCCGACCAGCGACCGGGCGCCCTGAGTTTGATTGAGAGGTTCGGGTTTTGCGGCCGGTTTGGGCGTGGTGCCAAGACCGGGTAGGCCGGGGAGACCGGAGAGGCCGGGTAGGCCGGGCTTGTTGTTCAGCATGGCTTGGCTTGTTTCCCTGTTGCTGGGCGTTGATATGATTGCCTATCGCAATCCAAGAAATTGAATTCTAACGATAAACACCTAGTGTGGCGAGTAGATCACGCTCGTCAACCAATAGCTACGTATAGGCTGGCCGTTGGCGTCCAGCGCTGGATCGAATTGGGCGTGGGTCAGCATGTCTTCGCAGGCCGCCTCTTGAAGTGATTCATCTGCAATGGCATCCGAAACGACGCATTCGTCGGGCCGCCCATCTGCACCAACCATTACCCGGACTTTCACGTTGCCCCCTTCACCTCGCCTGAGTGCGGCAGTCGGATATCGACTCGCAATCAGCCGCGCCCAAGATTCCTGGTTTCGCGGCGTCGCTGCTCGGGTCAAATCATGGTGCGCCTCGGGATCGATTCCCCAATGTGTCATTAGTTCATCGAGGCAGGTGCGCATCGCATTCATTACTCCAGACAATCTCCCAGTCGCCAAAAACATCTGATGCTCAAAAACCTGCCCAACCGCAATTCCCTGTACCTCGGCTTCACGAGCCTGAAGTCTTTCCAGGCTCCACGATCCAGGCGCATTGTCTTCCTCGAGAATTTCACTCGGATACAGGTTCCCTTCGAAGAGAATTCCTCGGCCACTCTCGGCAAAGTTCACGCTGTAGGCACTTGCAGCTACGCGCGGCCCAGTATCGGGCTCAACGGAGAATTCGACGGGCCTTGATCGCATTGAGAGCTCGTCACCATAAACCGTGAACTGAATGTTATAGCCCGGTTGGAACTGGCGCATCTCAAGATAGACCGGGCTCTGCTGGTCTCCGAATGCGCGACGCAAGGCACAGCTCTCGTCAGCATAATCGAGCACCCAGTCTGAAACTGGTTCCAGTCGACCGGGTTCATCCTGCGCGAATGATGTTTCGCAAAATCCGACCAGGCAAAGGGACATTAAAGATAGTGACCGAAATAGCGGCATATTGACCACCTCAGCTTGTTGCCGAGCCTGAACCTAACTCACATCCCCGGCAAATTAAACCCCGGCGGCAGGCCCAGCCCCTGCTGCATTTCCGCCATGTGTTCGCCTGCCTTGCGGTCGGCCTTGTCGCGGGCGTCGTTGAAGGCGGCGGTGACGAGGTCTTCGAGGATCGCCTTTTCCTCCGCCAGCATCAGGCTGTCGTCGATCGACACCGCGATGATCCGCCCGCGCGCGCTGGCACGGACTTTGACCAGCCCGCCGCCGGACACGCCCTCGACCTCGATATTGTCCAGCTTCACCTGCGCGTCCTGCATCTGCTGCTGGATCTTCTGCGCGGCTTCCTGCGCGGCGCGCATCATTTCTTCGATATTCTGCATGGGGGGTCCTTTCAAAAGGTTCAGGCGCGGCGCGTCCAGTCTTCGCGGCCGCGCGGGGGTTCCTTGCTTTCCACCAGTTGCGCATCGGGGAAAGCGGCGAAGGCGGCTTCCACCAGCGGGTGATTGCGAATGCGCGTCGCCTCTGCCCGGCGCGCGGCGTCCTGCGCTTCGACCAGCGTTGGTGCGCCCTCCCCTTCGGCGCGGATCACTTCCCAGCGGGTGCCGAACACTTCCTGCAATCCCTGCCGCAGTTCGGGCGCGATGTTCTCGCCGAAGCCCGGCGGCTGGGTATATTCGAGGCGGCCCATTTCGAGCGCGATCACCCGCACCTGCATCCGCAGCATGGTGGCGAGCGACATGGCGTTGGGCAGGTGTGACTGGTCGATCCGGTCCACCACCTCGGCCCATTGCAATGCCGCCGGGGCACCAGCGGGAGCACCCGCGCCGGGACTGCCCGCCGCCGCCGCGCCGCCGCTCAGCACGAAATCCTTCAGCTCGCGCGCCAGCTTCTCCGGATCGGGCATGTCCGCCGCGTGCATCACCCGCAGCAGCGCCATCTGCGCCGAGACCAGCGGATCGGGGGCGCTGCGCACCTCGTCGTGCCCCTTGAGCAGCAATTGCCACAGCCGGTGGACCTGCCCGGCGGAGAGCCGCTCGGCCCAAGCCGCAATCGCCGCGCGCTCTTCCTCCGAAGGCGCATCTGAACCGCCGATCTGCGCCACCGCCACCCGGTGAGTGAATTCCATCAGCGAACGCAGCAGCGCCAGCGGCTCCACCCCCAGCGCATACTGGTCGGCAATCGCATCGAGCAGCTTGCGCGGCTCACCCTCCAGCAGGTGCTGGAACAGCCGCCGCTGCGCCCCGCGATCGGCGAGGCCGAGCATGTCGCGCACCTTGCCTGCGCGGACCATGGCCGCCGAACCGTCGCTCTCCATGTCGGCATGGGCAATCGCCTGATCGAGGATCGACAGCCCGTCCCGCACCGATCCTTCGGCCGCCGCCGCGATCATCGCCAGCGCTTCGGCTTCGGCCTCGACGCCTTCCTGTTCGCAAACCCAGCCGAAATGCCCCTGCAGCATTTCGGCAGGAATGCGCCGCAGATCGAACCGCTGCGTACGGCTGAGAACGGTGACGGGGAGCTTGTCCACCTCGGTGGTGGCGAACAGGAATTTGACGTGGGCAGGCGGCTCTTCCAGCGTCTTGAGCAGGCCGTTGAACGCCTGCTTGGAGAGCATGTGCACTTCGTCGATGATGTAGATCTTGTAGCGCGCCGAGACGGCGGCGTAGCGCACCGCCTCGATAATCTCGCGGATATCGTCGATGCCGGTGTGGCTGGCGGCGTCCATCTCGATCACGTCGATATGGCGGCCCTCGGCGATGGCGCGGCACGGCTCGCACTGACCGCACGGATCGATAGTCGGCCCGCCCTGCCCGTCCGGCCCGACGCAATTGAGCGCCTTGGCGATCAGCCGCGCAGTGGAAGTCTTGCCCACCCCGCGCACCCCGGTCATCAGGAAGGCGTGCGCCAGCCTCACCGCGCGCGATGGCGTTGGCGAGCGTGCGGACCATCGGTTCCTGCCCGATCAGTTCGCTGAAGGTCTGCGGGCGGTATTTGCGCGCGAGGACGCGGTAGGGCTGGCCGCTGGGCTGTGTGGCGGGAGCGGGTGTGGGCTTAGGGTGCAGGCTCCGGAGCAGATCGCCGAACATCGAATTCTGCCCCGCCGCTTCCAGTTCGGCGGCAGAAGGCGTTGCGTCCTCCGGCTCGGCGATGTCGTCGAGCCCAGGGCGGGGTATCCGGGTTTTCCGGGGAATCACTCATGCGGGCAATCTAGGTTGGGCTTGGGGGGATGTCGAATGAATTGGATCGCTCGGCAGGGGACACGCAATAGCGTGTCCCCGGTGGAAGCGCACACGTTGGCCGGGGACACGGTATTCCGTGTCCCCCAAAGCGCAAAGCTGATTGAAAAAGGAGCCGGGCGACCCGCTGCCATCTACCTGGGCTGCTACCTTCCGGTTCTGACCCGGTGAGCAGACGCGAACGTCCACCCGACTCCCGCTGCGCATATGGTGCGATCGCACCCTCTTTGCAAGGCGCGCATTTGGGTGCATCATGCGCACTTCAATGGAGGGCAAGTATTATGCGTAAGACAGGCAAGATTACTCTGGTGGCAACGCTCGCACTGGCACTGGCAGGCTGCGATGCGCTGACCGGTGGTTCGGAACCCGAAGCCGCCGATACCGCCGAATCTGGGGATGCAGCAGATGCGGCTGAGGCCCCGGCTGCCGATGCCGCTGCCGGAGGTAAGCCAGCCGCTGGCGCAGCACCCGCTGCGGCGGCGCTCGACATGGGCGATAACACCAGCAGCTATGCCAACGATGGTGAGTGCGACGATCCGCGCTTTGCCGGCAATGCGATGGCTGATGGTCTGCTGGTGATCAACATTGGCAGCGATGCCGCCGATTGCCAGTCAGCGTTTGACGCGGGCACGATCGCACTGAACCCACTGTTTGCCACCCCTGCAAACGACGCCGCGATCAATTATGGTGACGATGGTGGCGATTTTACAAATAACGGCACTTGCGACGATATCCGCTTTACCGGCGCATATTCAGCAGGGGTCTATTATATCTTCGAAGATATCGGCCACGATGCCACCGATTGCCGCAATGCAGTCACCTCGGGTGCGGCAAGCTGGCAAGGCAGCACGGCAAATCCGGCGCTCGGCCTGACGACCTAGCTTAAGTTGGGCCTGCGCCGATCAGCGGAAGTTGTCGGCGTAGGCCTGGATCTTGAGCTTCTTCGGCGGCACGGTGTGGACGCGCGCGGCAATGCCGTATTTATCGGCGTAGGCCTGTGCGGCTTCGGCGCTGGGGAAGGTCAGTTGCACCTGCTGCTGCGTATCCCCGCTGCCCGTCCAGCCCATCAGCGGATCGGGCCGCTTGGCTTCGGACTGGTTGAAATCGAGCACCCATTCGTCGGTGCGCGCCTTGCCGGACTGCATGGCGTTCTTCGGGCGTTTGTAGATGCGGGCTTCCATGCCTTGGGCCTGTAATTCAGGTTTCGCTGCGCTGTGAAGGCGTTCTTCGTCTTCAGGCTCGGCTTTTCCAGCCACGGTTGCTCGGGCCAGCGGTGCTTGGGATAGCGGCCCTTCATGTCGCGGCACACATCGGCCCAGGAACCGCGCCAGAAACCGGGCAGGTCGCGGGTGGCCTGCACGGGTTTGCCGCCGGGGCTGGTGAGGTGGATCAGCAGCGGGGTGGTGCCGATCATCGGGTGCTGGTCCAGCCCGAACAGCGCCTGCACGCGGACTTCGACGCTGGGCGCATGTTCGCCTGCGTAGTCGATGGCGTGGCTGGTGCCGGCAGGGCTGGTGAACTGGCGCGGGGCGCGGCCTTGTCGAGTTGCTGGCGTTCGTCCCACGAGAGCAGGCCCAAGCGCCGCCTCGGCATAGTGCGACGGCGGTAGTTCAAGATCGCGGCGACCGCTGAGTAGCGGGGTGAGCCATTCGTCGGCGCGCTCCGCCAGCCTGGCTACCGTCAGTGCCGCGATCCCGGCAAACCGCGCGCGCGCCAGCAGGTCTGGCGGGAGAAGTTCCCCCAGCTTTTCCACCGCCTTCTGCACAAGGATATCCACAAGCGCCTGCCGGTCAGGATCGGGGTCCGGCCCGCTCGCCAGGGTGATCGCGCCCAGCCGCCGTTCTCGCCGCGCTTCGGCCCGGCCCTCGGCGGCGTTCCAGCGGGCGATGCTGCGCGCTTCGATGCGATGGGCGAGGTGCTTCTCGACATCTTGCTGTGAGAGCGCCGCCGCAGAAGTAATCCGCGCGCCCTTGGCCTGCCCCTGCGCATCGCCGATCACCAGCCACTCGGCGCGCGCCAGCGATGAAGCGGGATCGAGCGTGAAGCCCCGCCCGCCTGCCGAAATCCAGTTCTCGCCGGAGGCATCGCGGCGGCGGGCGATCATGTCGGGGCGACCTGCGGCGAGGAGGATTGCGGGCGCATTTAGCCCCTCCCCCCTTCAGGGGAGGGGTTGGGGTGGGGTCTGTCCGCAATTTTCGACATTGCCTCAGGAGGACAGACCCCACCCCCAGCCCCTCCCCTGAAGGGGAGGGGAGTCTCTGCTCAGCCCACGCGCAATCCTCGCCCAACCCTCCGCCAGCCGCAACGCCCCCTGCGCCCGCGGCGAACGCTCACCTTCCCAGCGCGCCAGCCGCGCTTCAAGGTCTTCCGAGCGCCCGCCCAGCCCGCGTTCCTGCAACAGCACCGCCAGCTTCGCCGCCAGCAGCGCCGCGCCCGCCTCCGCCCCGGCAAGCAGCATCGCCGCCTGCCACGGCTCCATCGGCAGGGCCGCGATCCGCTCGCCATGCGGGGTCAGCGCCCCGCCCGCATCCAGCGCCCCCAAAGCCGCCAGCCGCTCGCGCGCGCTGGCCACCGAAGCGGCGGGCGGCAGATCGAGCCATTGCAGGCTGGCCGGGTCGGAGACACCCCATTTCGCCAGACTCAGCACCAGCGGCGCAAGATCGCTGCCGAGCATTTCCGGCGGATCGAATTCTGGCCGCCCCGCATGGCCTGCTTCTTCCCACAACCGATAGGCGACCCCCGCCCCCTGCCGCGCCGCGCGCCCGGCCCGCTGCGCTGCCGCCGCGCGGCTGGCGCGGTGGGTGACGAGGTGGGTGGTCCCCGCTGCCCGATCAAACTCCGCCCGCCGCGCCAGTCCGCAATCGACCACCACCGAGACACCCTCCAGCGTCAAGGAAGTCTCGGCAATGCTGGTGGCGAGCACGATCCGGCGGCGGCCTTCAGGATCGCGGCGGATCGCGGCGCGCTGTTCGGGCGGTTGGACCTGGCCGTGCAGCGGCAAGATCGGCACCGTGGGCAGCCGCTCGGCCAGCCTTTCGCGCACCCGCTCGATCTCGCCCACGCCGGGGAGGAAGGCGAGGACATCGCCCTCCTCCTCGCGCCAGGCGGTGAGCACGGCGGATGTCATAGTTTCATCAAGGCGCTTCTCGGGCGAGGCACCCAGCCAGCGGATCGCCAGCGGCCAGGCCCTGCCCTCGCTTTCGATCACCGGCGTGTCCGCGCCCATCAGCCGCGCAAACCGCGCCCCGTCGATGGTGGCGCTCATCACCCCGATGCGCAGGTCCTCGCGCAGCACCTGCTGGCATTCGAGCGCCAGCGCGAGGCCGAGATCGCTATCGAGATGCCGCTCGTGCGCTTCGTCGAACAGCAGGCAGGAGATGCCGCCGAGCTCCTGATCTTCCAGCAGCCGGTTGACGAGAATTGCCTCGGTGACGACGAGAATGCGGGTGGCCTTGCTGGTCTTGCTGTCGAGCCGGGTAAGATAGCCGACCCGCTGCCCCACTTCCTCGCCAAGCAGTTGCGCCATCCGCTCCGCCGCTGCGCGAGCGGCAACCCGGCGGGGGCTGGTGAGGATTATCTGCCCGGTGCACCACTCTTCGCCAAGCAGCGCGGGAGCAACGGCGGTGGTCTTGCCCGCTCCGGGTGGAGCGACGAGCACGGCGGAATTGCCCGCGCGCAGGGCGGCGAGCAGGTCCGGCAGGACGGAGTGGATGGGGAGGTTGAAAGCCGACAAGACGTTCGGCTGTCAGCGTGAATCGCTGGCTTGCCCTCTCGCCTGCAGCAAATCCTTCAACTCGGCGATTTGTTCGCGCAGCTCAATCTGCTGCTCGCGCAAGCGGTCTTGCTGCGCGAACTGCTGACGAAGCTCGTTCTGGCGCATGATCCAAAGCGCCATCAGAGAAAGGAGGCCCACGATAGAGCTGACCCAGAAGATGATCTCAACGACGTCGTTCATCGGTCTTGCCTGTCACATTCCTGCGCGATGAGCAGTTGATCCTCCATATAGGCTCTTTGCTGTTCGGGTGAAAGTGCCTGGTTCAAGCTGTCGTCCCGGATGGCCTCGTGCGCGTAGGCGCAGCGCGTATCATCTTGCGTGACGATGGTCACACTTCCGGTCACTACGGCCGAAACCACGCTGGTTGCGGCAAGGAATTGAACCACGCCCTGCCACCAGGACTTCTTTTCCACCGGACGCTCGGCGCTCGCCAATTTGACCAGCCGCCGCTCAAGCTCCCGGATGCGTCGTTCCAGCCGCTTGCGTTCACTTGTCATCGGGCGGAACCGTCGCCACCCCTAATACCCCCGCGCCACCGCGAATTGCGCCGCTTCCACCATCGCCCGGCGGGCGGCGCTATCGGGAAAGATCGCCAGCGCATCGCAGGCGCGCTGGGCGAAGTGGCGGGCGCGTTCGCGGGTGGCGGCTACGCAATCGTGGCGGCGGATCAGCTCCACCGCGTGGGCGAGATCGGCGTCCTCGTTGGCGAACCCGGCGATGGCATCGCGCCAGAAGCGGCGTTCTTCCTCGTCCCCGCGCGCATAGGCGAGGATCACCGGCAGGGTCATCTTGCCTTCGCGGAAATCGTCGCCCCGGTCCTTGCCCATTTCGGCGGTGCCGCTGTCATAATCGATCGCATCGTCCACCAGCTGGAAGGCGATGCCGAGATTGCGGCCATAATCGTCGAGCGCGGTCTCCTCCGCCTCGGGCCGTTCGGCGACCACGGCGGCGATGCGGCTGGCGGCGGCGAACAGCGCGGCGGTTTTCGCGCCGATGATGTGGAGATAGCGTTCCTCGCCGGTCTCGACCCGGCGCTGCGCGGTGAGCTGGTCGACTTCGCCCTGGGCGATGATCGCGCTGGCGCTGGAGAGGATTTTCAGCACCCGCAGGCTGCCGTCCTCCACCATCAGTTCGAACGCGCGGCTGAACAGGAAATCGCCCACCAGCACGGTGGCGGGATTGCCGAAAATGATGTTCGCCGCTTCCTTGCCGCGGCGCATTTCGCTGCCGTCCACCACATCGTCATGCAGCAGGGTGGCGGTGTGGATGAATTCGACCGCAGCGGCGAGCTTGTGATGGCGGGTGCCCTGATATCCGACCACCTGCGCCGCAGCGAGCGTGAGCATTGGCCGCATCCGCTTGCCACCGCCGCTGATCAGGTGCCCGGCCAGCGCCGGAATCAGCGGAATTTCGCTCTGCATCCGGTCAAGGATGATCGCGTTCACCGCGTTCATCGGGGTGGCGGTGAGCGACAGGATGGGGGTGAGCGTGGGCCGCTCTTCGCCACTGCCGCGCTTCAGGGGGACAACGTTGGCGCTCATGCGCGCCTCAATGGCTTTGCCGGGGGGTGTTGGCAAGCTGGCATTTCTGCCGCATGGGATCGGGCAAAGCGATCACCTTTTTCGAGATGGACGTTAGCCCAAGCATGACCGATCCCGCCACCGATGCCCAGCTCGCCAATTTCCGCCGCAGCATCGACAATATCGATGCCGCGCTGATCCATATGCTGGCCGAACGCTTCCGCATCACCCAGGCGGTAGGCGAGTACAAGGCGCGCACCGCCCTGCCCCCTGCCGATCCGGACCGCGAGGCGCGGCAGATCGCGCGGCTGCGCAAGCTGGCGGCAGAGGCCGATCTCGACCCCGAATTCAGCGAGAAATTCATCCGCTTCGTGATCGAGGAAGTGATCCGCCACCACCAGATCGCGCGCGGGGAATAGGGCCTCGTTTCTCTAACAGGGACGCCCCATTTCGACCCATTCTTGCATCTGATCGATCAACTCGACCGTCGGATAGTTCTTGATGTCGTCTTCAGACGCACCTTCGGCGATTTCTGCAAAGTCCTGGTCCGCAGCCTGCGAAATTGCGCATCCGAAGCAATCGCAACCCGTGCCATAATTCAAATCCGGAGTACTTCCGCAAACTCCCGAGCGGTCACGATCCTGGTTGAATTGTGCCTGACCATCACGAGCAGGTCAGCCTTGTCGCCAGTGACTAAAAATTCGGCGTTGGCGGCCTGGGCCATTGCCAAGAGGTAGTTGTCCTTGGGATCGCGGCAAAGATCAACAACGGGCAGCGGTCCGAGAAGCGATGCATTTGTTCGTAACTCCCGGACCAGGCGCCCGGCTCGGGGGGCGGAAACAAGCGCCGCCACCTTGGGATACCTCGTCACCCGCCTTAACTCAGCGATCTGGTCTTCGCTCGTCAACAGATCGAAGCGCCGCTCGACCCAGCCATCAACTAGTTTCGCAGGCAGCGAACGCGGTTTGACGAGCGCGCTAATCAGGATGTTGGTATCAAGGATCGCGATCATAGGCCTCAGGATCGGCTCGAACCGCAACGAGTGCCTCATCGATCAAGGCATCTATCGCGTCGGGCTCCATATCCTCAAACCCTTTGCGAACATCCTCAATTGCATCACGCAACATCCGCCAACGCACGGCTTCCGCAATGTATTTCGAGAGATCGCCCTTTTTCATGCCCCGCTCGGCAAGTCGCGTGCGGAGGCCGATATCCATTGCCTTGTCGACAACCACAGTCCAGCGAACTGACTCGTCGCCCATGACACATCTCCAATCTGTGCATAAGCGTATATCAACATATACACAGACTGGCAATCACCCCCCCGCGCGCGGCAGACTCAGTTTCACCAGCAGCCCGCCCAGATCCTCGCTCTCGTGCAGCGAGACGGTGCCGCCATAGATTTCCGCCACATCGCGCACGATCGCCAGGCCCAGCCCGGTGCCGGGCTTTCCCGTATCCAGCCGCGCGCCGCGGCCGAAAATTGCGTCGCGATCCTTGGCGGGGATGCCCATGCCGTCATCTTCGATCCAGATCAGGCACTCTTCGGCCGTCGGGCTCGGCATCGACGGTGATGAACACGGAACCGCCCCCGTATTTGGCGGCGTTCTCGATCAGATTGCCCAGCAGTTCGTCGAGATCCTGCCGCTCCATCGCCACCTGCGCCGGCTTGCCCGCGATGTCGAAACGCACGTGGTGATAGAGCCGGGCGACTGCGCGCTCCACACCGAGCGCGCTTGCCATCGCATCTGTGCGCGCCAGCCCGGCCGCGCGCCGCCCCACCGCGCGGGCGCGGGCCAGGTGGTGATCGACCTGGCGCCGCATCGTTTCCGCTTCGCGCAGCACCGCTCGGCCAGATCCGGGTCGCGTGGGCGTGGGCGGCGTTGTTCAGCACGGTGAGCGGGGTCTTGAGCGCATGGGCGAGATTGCCCGCATGGGTGCGCGCTTCCTCGGCCTGCTTTTCCGAATGGGCGAGCAGCGCGTTCAGTTCCTCCACCATCGGCTGCACTTCCAGCGGCAGCGGCTCGGTCACGCGGTTGGTGCCGCTCGAACGAATGCGCGCAATCGCCTCGCGCATCCGGCGCAGCGGGCCAAGCCCGTACCAGGTCTGCGCCATCGCCATCAGGAACAGGCCGATCCCCGAGCACCGCGAAGGACCACGCCAGAATAGCGCGGACGATGGCGATCTGCCCGTCCATCTCGGCGCGCTTCTGCGCCACGACGAATTGCCAGTGCACTTCGCTGCCGGGCAGAGTGACGGTGCGTTGGACGATCCGCAGCGGCTCAGCGGGGAACTGCTCCGAATCGTAAAAGATCGGCTCCAGCGCATTTGCGTCTTCGTTCACTTCCAGCCGATCATCCCACAGACTGCGCGAGGGATAGGGTTCATAACCCTTGCCGCTGATCTGCCAGTAGGAACCGCTGCTGGGCTCCAGATAATTGCTGGTCCCCCAGAATCGAATTGAAGCGCACTTCGCCAAACGGATCGAGTTCCGCCGAACGCAGCATCGAATTGAGCGGAATCACCAGCCGGTTATCGAATTCGGCCTGCATCTGGCTGGTCAGAACCCGGTCCAGCGCCACCCCGCCCAGCGTCAGCAGGGTGAGAATCCAGCCCGCTGCGATCAGCATCATCCGTTTGGACAGGCTGCCCGTGTGCGCAACCTCTAGCTCCGGAGGCGCGATTTCAGGCGCCTCCCCCGCAGGGGACACGTCGCCCCCAGCGCGGGGAACAGCGCCGGTCTCGCCGTCGCTATTCGCGCGGCTGGTCGTCGGGGTCGTCGAGGCTGTAACCGAGGCCACGGATCGTCGTAATCACGTCTGCACCCAGCTTCTTGCGGATGCGGGTAACGAAGACTTCGATCGTGTTCGAATCGCGATCAAAATCCTGGTCGTAGATATGTTCGATCAGCTCGGTGCGGCTGACCACCTTGCCCTTGTGATGCAGCAGATAGCTGAGCAGCTTGTATTCCTGCGCGGTCAGTTTCACCGGCTCCCCCGCCAGCGTGACCCGGCCCGAACGGGTATCCAGCCGCACCGGCCCAGCGGTCAATTCGGACGAGGCATTGCCCGAAGCGCGGCGGATCAGCGCGCGCAGGCGGGCGATCAGTTCTTCGGACTGGAACGGCTTGGCGAGATAATCGTCCGCGCCCGCATCGAGGCCCGCGACCTTGTCGGACCAGGAATCGCGCGCGGTCAGCACCAGTACCGGGAACTTGCGCCCCTCCTTGCGCCACATGCCGAGCACGGTCAGCCCATCAATTTCGGGCAGGCCGAGATCGAGCACGACGGCGTCATACTCCTCGGTGCTGCCCATGAAGTGCCCGTCTTCACCATCGGTGGACAGGTCGATCGCATAGCCGTTCTGTTCCAGCGTGGTCTTGAGCTGCTGGCCCAGTGTCGGTTCGTCCTCAACGATCAGGATACGCATTCAGTAAATCCCCTGCAGGTATGCGCTCGATAGGTGGGCGATCAACATGAACGCGTCAAGCTGATGGCGTTTATCTAGTGGGGAGGATCTAGCGCGAAATGCGCAGCACGCGCGCGGTCTGGGCATCGACATCAACCCAGATCATCTGCCCGTTGCGGATGAATTTCAGGCGATAGACCAGCGCAGACGAATCGTATTCGAAACCGATGTATTCATCATCTGCCCGCATCTGCGGAATGATCCGGCGTTCGATATCGCGGATCGGCAGATTGCGCCCGGCCTGCATTTCCGCACGCGCGCTGTTCTGGTCCCCCCGCGCCCGGTCAAACGCCTGTGCCGAAGCAGGCGCAGCCACGAGGGCGGCGGCGAGCGCGATGGCGGCAAACAGGGCGTGCGGCAGCTTCATCATGCCGCTGTGCCTAAAGCAGGAGCGTTGAACAAGGTGTGAATTCGTCCAACGCGTCCCGTTCAGAAAAGACAGAGCGGAGATTAACGCGTCATCTCATACTTGACGCTGATCGTGATCCCGTTGGAAACTTCGCCTGGACGGATCGGCATGATCGCATTGCGCGTTTCCACCGCCGCATCCATCGCCATCGGCATCGGGCCACCCCAGCCTTGCTGGCCCTCGCTCACTTCCAACAAGCGCACGTCGGCAAAGCCGGCGGACCTCGCATAGCCGAGTGCCCGCTCGCGCGCGGTTGTGAACGCCGCCTCGCGCGCGGCCTGCTGCGCCGCACTGGGGTCTTCCATCGACCAGCTGATCGATCCCACTTCATCCGCTCCGGCGGAGACCACGGCATCGAGCACCCGGCCGGTACGCGGCAGATCGCGCAAGCGGATTTCTACCGTGCTGCGCACCAGATAGCCGCGAAAAACCTGTCGACGACCAAGCTCGTCCCATTCGTATTGCGGATTGAGCGAGATCGCGCTGGTGCTGATATCGCGTTCACCGACGCCCTGCGCTTCGATGGCGGCGATCACGGCGGCCATGCGCTGGGCATTCTCGTCCAGCGCCTGCCCGGCGGTGAGCGCTTGCGCATTCACACTGGCGCTGAGGATCGCCAGATCGGGACTGGTGCCTACGCTTTCGCTCACCGTCAGTTCGATCACCGGGCCGGTCACCTGGATTTCAATATCCGTAGCGGAGACCGCCGCGGGGGACATGGCCATTGCTGCCGCAGCGGCGAGGGGAAGCTTGGAACGGTTCATGCGGAATTCTCCTTGAGTGGTAGCTGGCTGATATGCGGCTTAGCGAATTACGCTGCCGTGAACCATGTGGTTCCCTGCCTGGGCAATCGCATTGTGCTGCCAAGCAAGTGGTTCTCGCAGATGGCCAGGGCTCGCGCCGAAGGCGCAGGAATGATTTTTTCACGCGAAGGCGCGAAGGCGCAAAGTGAAGACGCGAAGAGGAGTAATCTTCCTTCGCGTCTTCGCGCCTTCGCGTGAGAAAAAAACGGAGCATTCTTGCGCCTTCGGCGCGATTGCCCCCTCCGCGCCCTCTCCTACCTCTGCGGTCTCTGCGGCGGAGAAACAAAATCGAACAGGCATAGGCAAGATTCCCGGCCACCCCTCGCTTGCCAGCCAGCCTAGTGCTACGCCTACCTGCGCCGCCGACATGGCCGAACCACCGATCCTCTCGCTCGAAGGCATGGGCCTGCAACAGGGCGGCCGCTGGCTGCTCGGCGATCCCGCCAAAGGCGACGGGCTGGACCTGCATATCGGCCCGCGCGACCGGATGGCGCTGATCGGGCGCAACGGCGTGGGCAAGACCACGCTGCTGCGGCTCATCACCGGGCGAAATCGAAGCCTGATCGCGGGGTGCGCAAGATCAAGCCCTATGCCAACGTGGTATGGCTGGAGCAGGAACCCGACTTCGCCAGGTGCAAGACGCTGATGGATTATGCCCTGTCGGGCGACCGCGCGCCGACCGAACATGCGGTGGAAGCCATCGCCAGCCAGCTCGGTATCGACATGACCACCGACGCAGCCACCGCCAGCGGCGGCGAGCGCCGCCGCGCCGCCATCGCCCGCGCGCTGGCGCAGGAGCCGGACCTGCTGCTGCTGGACGAGCCGACCAACCATCTCGACCTGGCCGCCATCGACTGGCTGGAGAGCTGGCTCGACCGGTTCAAAGGCGCCTTCGTGGTCATCAGCCATGACCGCACCTTTCTGAAGCGCCTGACCCGCACGACGCTGTGGCTCGACCGGGGGAACATGCGCCGCAAGGATGTCGGCTTCGGCGGCTATGAGGCGTGGGAAGAGGCGGTCTATGCCGAGGAAGCCCGCGCAGCGGAGCGGATGGACGCGCGGCTGAAGCTGGAAGCGCACTGGCTCGAACGCGGCGTCACCGCGCGGCGCAAGCGCAACATGGGGCGGCTGGAGAAACTGTGGGAAATGCGCGCCGCCCGCGCGGCCATGATCTCGCCCGGCGGCACTGCCAAACTGACCTTGGCGAGCGATTCCGAGTTCAAGAGCAAATCGGTGATCGTGGCGGAACAAATGAATCATCGCAAGGACCTTCACGATGGCGCACCCGCCCTCCCGCAGCGGGAGGCGCGAACCATCATCAAACCCTTTTCGCTGCGCATCCAGCGCGGGGACCGGATCGGCATCGTCGGCGCAAACGGCGCGGGCAAGACCACGCTCCTGAAGCTGCTGACCAAAGAGATCGAACCCGACACCGGCAGTGTCACCCACGCCCGCACGCTGAGCGGGCGTGACCATCGACCAGCAGCGCTCGCTGCTCGATCCGCAGAAAAGCGTGCGCGACGTGCTGGCCGAAGGCGGCGACTGGATCGATGTGCGCGGCACCCGCAAGCACGTGCAGGCCTACCTCAAGGATTTCCTGTTCGATCCCGGCCTTGCCGATGCCAAGATCGGCACCTTCTCCGGCGGCGAGCGCAGCCGCCTGCTGCTGGCGCGCGAATTCGCCCGCACCTCGAACCTGCTGGTGCTGGACGAACCGACCAACGATCTCGATCTCGAAACGCTGGATCTGTTGCAGGAAGTGGTCGCCGATTACGAAGGCACGGTGCTGATCGTCAGCCATGATCGCGATTTCCTCGATCGCACGGTGACGGTGACGCTGGGGCTGGACGGCAGCGGCACTGTGGATATTGTCGCCGGCGGGTATGAGGACTGGCAGAAGCAGCGGAAATCGGCTGCTGGCGGGCGCAAATCTTCTCCCCTCCCGCTGGCGGGAGGGGCCGGGGGTGGGCCTGAGTCCGAACAAGGCTCGCTTCGCTCGCCCCCACCCCTAACCCCTCCCGCAAGCGGGAGGGGACAAGAAGCTCTCCTACAAAGACCAGCGCGATTACGAATTGCTCCCGGCCCGGATCGAAGAACTGGAAGACCTGATCGCGAACGGCGAGGCGGCCCTCGCCGATCCCGCACTCTACACCGCTGACCCAAACAAATTCGCCCGCATCAACCTATCACTCGAAAAGTCGCGCGAGGAGAAGGACGCGGCGGAAGAACGCTGGCTCAATCTGGCCGAGCAGGTCGAAGGCTGACCGCCGCCGAGGTGTAAAGCCGCGATTAACCAATTCTGCACACGGCGTTTGCACCAAAGCCGGGCAGAACGCGCTCTATGGGCATTGCTGCAACCTCCGCACTCCGGGTCGATACCGGGCCTGCTTACGGCAGTCTGGAAGGCCTGGGCGGCCCGCGCGTGTTCAAGAAAAAGCCGGTGCTGGTGCTCGCTCCCGAAGAGCTGGAAGCGGCGTTTGCGCTGTTCCACGATGCAGGCGCGGAACTGCTGGGCGAAGAGGTTGAACGCGCGCCGCGTCCCGTTTCGATTCTCGGTCTCGCGCCGATGGAGGATGATCCCGAAGATCTGGGCCACTCGGACGAAGTCGACGACGATGCCGACGACGACCTGCCCTCGCCCGAAGCCGTGCTGGCGCTGACCCGCCGCAAGACCCCTTTGCCCGAACTCGATTATACCGAAGAGGACTTGGGCGAGGAAGGCTATGCCCTGGGCGATTTCGAGGCCTTGGACGACCTGGCCAGCGACGGCTTTATCAACGACGGAACTCGATCTCTCCACCCGCATCTTCCCCTCGCTGCCGATCCGCGAGGTGGTGGAAGACGAGCTGGTGGAATTCACGTTCCAGCCGGTCGAAGTTGCCAAGCCCGCTGTGGTCGTTCCGCCAGCGCCGATTGCACCGATCACCCGCGCGCCCGAGCCGATTGTCGCGCCGCTTGCTCCGGTATCGATGCCGGTGCCGATCCGGGCCGAAGTTGTCCGCCGCGAACTTCTGCAGGTCGAGGCCAAGGCTCATATTCCACCTGCTCCACCCGCGCCGGAGCCACGGTTCATCCCGCCTGCGCCGCCCGAAAAATTGGAAACTGTCCCCGAAAAGACCCTCCTCGAAAAGCCGCGCCCTGCCCGGTTCGAGGAGCTCAATCCGGCCAAGGATTACGACACTCCCGAAGAAGTGCTTGATCTGGATAGCTGGCTGGCCGGGGCCGAGCCGCAACCCGAGCCCGAGCCCCAGCCAGTGCCCAAAGCGCAGGCCGAACCCGTGGTCGATCAGATCGATCACTCCGAGGACAATGTCGACGGTTACGCCTTCATGCGCGATCAGCGCCCGCGCCGGGCAGTGCTGCAAGCAGCGCCGGGAGGGCAGCAAAGTGCCCTGCGCGCGAAGCTGCTGCGCGAGGCTCAGGAGGAAGCAGCGGCCAAGGTGCGCAAGGCCAAGCCGGAACCTTCCAAGTCGGTGCTGCTGCGCTGCTGGAACTGGCTGCGCGGCCTGGTCGCCCGATAACCTCAGCCAATCCGGTAAAAATCCGCCACCCGGTCCAGCGCCAGTCGCAGCACCAGCTTGCCGCTGCGCGCGGGCCAGCCGAGCGCCTTTTCCGCCGTCGGCAAGGTCTCCCCCGCGCAGACCACGCGCCAGAGCACATCATCCAGCCCCCGCCCCGCCTGCGCCAGTGCGCCATCGAATCGTGCCCGTGCGGCAATCTGCCGTTCGCCGGAGGTCAGGCCTTGCTCGCCCGTCCCGGCAATCCGCACCGGGTCCCAGCGCATGGTGATCGAGGGGCCGAGCTGCGCGCGTTCGTAATCGGCGCGCAGCCGCTCGCCCGCGTCGAACAGGCGGGCGTCGATATGGCCGTGCGCGTGGAGCCAGCCGAGCGGGCTTTCGGCCAAGTTCACCGTCACGCTGCGCCGCCGCCGCCCTACCCCGCCGCCGCGGCGCGGGCCTTCGGATGTGAGTTCGCGTTCAACCAGTTCGCGCTGCATGGCTTTTCCCCTTCGCTATCGGAGAGGCCCCTTGCAAAAGCGAATCGGTTGTAGGAAAGCGATATTTACAACCAATCCGGTTAATCGTGCCGGTGGGAAGGGACAGGCCATGATCAATCGCATCCGCGACATCCGCAAGCAGAAGGGCATGACGCTGGCCGAAGTCGCCGCCGCCTGTACCCCGCCCACCACCGCGCAAACGATCGGGCGGCTGGAAACGGGGATGCGCAATCTCTCGCTGGTGTGGATGAACCGGATCGGCGCGGCACTGGGGGTCGATCCCGAAGCGCTGGTAAAGCCGGGAGACACCGCGCAGCCGCAGGTGATCGCCAAGCTCACCACTGCGGGGGCGGAGAGCCTGGGCAAACCGCGCGATGCGATCCTGCCGACCGAACTGCTCGATAGCGGAGAACTGGTGTGCGTCGAGATCGAGGCCGGACAAGGCGAATACCGCAGCGGCGATCAGCTGTGGATGCGGCAGGTTTCGCCCCACGCCACTGCCCAGCTCATCAATCGGGATGTGCTCGCCCCGCGTTCGGGCGGGCGGTTCGCCTTCGGGCGGCTGATCGACCGGCAGGGCAATCTGGTCGGCCTGCTGCCGCCTGGGATCGGCCAGCGGCAGATCGTGATCGACAGCCCCGCCTGGCTGGCGGTGGCGGAAATGCTGGTGCGCAAGCTTTAGACTGACAGCCAATGCCCCGCGTCCTCTCCATCGCCACGCTCTATCCGAACGCGCATGTGCCGCGTTTCGGCACCTTTGTGGCGCGCCAGCTGGAAGCGCTCGCCGCGCGCGATGGATGGCAGGTAACGGTCATCAATCCCATCGGCGTGCCCCCGGTGCCGATGCGGCGGTACAAGGCTCTGGCCGTAGCCGCCGTGAGCGGGGTGGAGGCCGGAGTGGACGTTCGCCGTCCGCGCTTCACGCTGATTCCGGCAGTCGGCGGACCCTTCAATCCGACGATGATCGTGCGCGCCGCCCTGCCCCTCGCGCGCAAGCTCCATGCCCGCGAGCCCGTTCGATCTGGTCGATGCGCAGTTCTTCTACCCCGATGGCCCTGCCGCCGCCCGGATCGCAGCCGAACTCGGCTTGCCGCTGAGCATCAAGGCGCGCGGGGCGGATATTTCGCACTGGGGCGGCAAGCCCTACGCGCTCAGGAAGATGCATCGCGCGGCCGAGCAGGCGACGGGGCTGCTCGCTGTGAGCACAGCACTGGCCGAGGACATGGCAGCGCTAGGCCTGCCGCGCGAGAAGATCACCGTGCATTACACCGGGCTGGATCGCGCACTGTTTCGCCCGCTTGACCGGGCCTCAAGCAGACAGCGGATAGCGGACGAATTCGGGATTGCCTTGGGTGACGACGAGAACGCTGATCGCCTGCGTCGGCGCGCTGATCCCGCGCAAGGGGCAGGAGCTGGTGCTGCAAGCACTGGCCCGGCTACCCGGGGTGCACTGCGCCTTTGTCGGCACCGGGCCGGATCGCGAGCGGCTGCGCCAGCTCGCTTACGAACTTGATCTGCCGCACCGCGCGCATTTCCTCGGCAGTCTCGATCACGGTGCCTTGCCCACGGTACTCGCGGCCAGCGAAGCGATGGTGCTGCCTTCCGCGAGCGAGGGGCTGGCCAATGCATGGGTGGAAGCCCTCGCCTGCGGCACCCCGCTGGTCATCACCGACGCAGGCGGCGCGCGCGAACTGGTGACCGGACCGAGCGCAGGCCGGATCGTGGCGCGCGATGCCGAGGCGATTGTGCAGGGTGTGCGCGAAGTGCTGGCAGCAGACTATCCGCCGGAAGCAAGTCGCCGCAAACGTCGCGCAATTCAGCTGGGAAGCGAACGCGGCGGCGCTGGCCATCTATTACGAAAGCCTGATCGCCCGATAGGCCCACCCCCAACCCCTCCCGCCAGCGGGAGGGAGTAGGCCTAAACCTCCCCGCGCGCCTTGCGATCCTGCCGGTCCGCCACCGATTCCTGCGGCACAAAGCTGTCGCTCGTCACCCCCAGCCAGATCAGGATCGGCGTGGACATGAAAATCGAGCTGTATGTGCCGACGAAAATCCCGAACGTGATGGCCAGCGAAAAGCCGAAGATCACATCCGGCCCCAGCACCACCAGCGCCAGCAGTGTGATCAGCAGCGAGCCCGAAGTCACCACCGTGCGGCTGAGCGTTTCGTTGACCGACAGATCGAGCAATTCGGGCAGCGGCATCTTGCGGTATTTCTTCAGGTTTTCGCGAATCCGGTCATAGACCACGATATTGTCGTTGAGCGAATAGCCGATCAGGGTCAGCAGCGCGGCGACGATATTGAGATCGAATTCCAGCCCGCTCAGCGCGAACAGCCCCAGCGTCAGCACCACGTCGTGCACCAGCGCGAACAGCGCACCCACACCGAATTGCCATTCGAAGCGGATCCAGATGTAGATCGAGATGCCAAGCATCGCCAGGCCGAGCGCCAGCATCCCGGTGCTGAACAATTCCTCGGAAACCTTGCCCGAAACCGATTCCACCCCGTCGATCCGCGCCTCAGGGTGGGCTGACTGTACAGTCTGCACGATTTCCGTGGTCATCTGGTCGGCAAGGCCCAGCTCGTCCTCGTCCACCGGCAGTTTCATCCGGATCGAGACCTGATTGGGCTCACCGATTTGCTGGATGATCGGATCGCCGTAATCCAACGCGCCCACGGTCTCGCGCAGTTCGGCAATCGGCGCGGTCGGCTCACCCACGAAAGTGACGCGCACCGATTGTCCGCCGACGAAATCGACGCCGAGGTTCAGCCCCTTGCCGAACACCAGCGCCAGGCTCGCCGCCATCAGCAGCAGGCTGACGACGTAGAACGGCACCCGCCAGCGCAGGAACCTGATGTTGGTGTTGTCGGGGACGAGTTTGAGGAGTTTCATCGTACCGGCCCTAAATCACAATGTCAGTGGGGCGCTTGGCGCGCAGCCAGCCGGCGACCCACATGCGGGTGAGCGTCACGGCGGTGAACACCGAAGTGACGATGCCGATAATCAGCACGATGGCAAAGCCGCGCACCGGGCCGGAGCCGAAGGTGAACATCAGCACGGCGGCAATGGTGTTGGTGATATTGGCATCGAAAATCGCGCGGCTGGCTTCCTGGTAACCCATTTCCACCGCCTGATGCACCCGCCGCCCTTTGGCGCGCTCTTCGCGAATCCGCTCGTAAATCAGCACGTTGGCGTCCACCGCCGCGCCGATGGTGAGCACGAACCCGGCGATGCCCGGCAGCGTCAGCGTGGTGTTCATCAGCGCCATCGCGCCGAAAATCATGAAGAAATTGAGCACCAGCGCGAAGCAGGCATAGATGCCGAAGCGGCCATAGGTGAGAACGATGAAGGCCATCAGCGCCAGCGCGCCCACGGCCATCGCGATCACTCCGCTTCTCGATCGAATCCGCGCCCAGTTCGGCGCTGATCGTGCTTTCTTCCACCACCGTCAGATCGACAGGCAGCGCGCCGGAACTGAGCTGGATCGCCAGATGGTTGGCGGTTTCGGCAGTGAAGCTGCCGGAAATCTGCGCCGAACCGCCAAGAATCGGTTCGTTGAATATCGGCGCGGAAATCACCTCGTCATCGAGGATGATGGCGAACGCGCTGGCCGACATTTTCGGTGCTGAGCTGGGCGAAGCGCGCCCCGCCCTGCGGATCGAACTGGATCGTAGACGACCGGCTCGTTGTTTTGCGGATCGACGCTTTGCTGCGCGTTGGTCAGCGTATCGCCGCGAATGCCACCCAGCCGCCGCACGGCTTCGAACTGCCCGGCCAGGTCGGATTCTTCGGAATAGGGCACGATCTCGCTGCCCGGATTGGCCACGCCCTGCGCGATATCGCTTGGCAGGGCATTGGCATCGACCAGCTTGAATTCGAGCTCCGCCGTCTGGCCGAGCAATTCCTTCAGCGCTTGCGGGTCCTGCAGGCCGGGCACCTGCACCACGATGCGGGTGTCACCCTGACGGATGATCGTCGGTTCGCGCGTGCCCAGCGCGTCGATCCGGCGGCGCACCACTTCGGTGGCGCTTTCCATCGCATTGTCGACCGATGTGGCCAGCGCCTGTTCGGACTGGGTGAGGACAATGCGGCTGCCGTCCACCACGTCCAGTCGCCATTCGGCCACCACCCCGGTGCCGGCGATCACATTGCGCAGTTCCTCGCGCGCGCGATCGATATCGGCGGGGTTTTCCAGCATGAAGGACAGCCGCCGGTCCAGCGTCGAGACATCGCCGATACGATGCTGCGGCTCGGCGTCGGCCATCAGCTCGCGGACCGTTTCTTCGGTCGATTCCAGCCGCTGTTCGGCGACCTGCGCGGGATCGGCTTCGAGCAGGATGTGGCTCCCGCCCGCCAGATCGAGGCCGAGATTGATCTGCGGCGCATCGGCGAGAAAATCAGGCAGCGGCATATTGGTTAGTGCGGCAAGCGAGGGAACCGCCGCCAAAGCCAGCACGATCGTGCCGAGCCATAGCGAAAGGCGTTTCCAGAGCGGGAAATCTTGCATGGTGGGTTTACCGGCCTTCGTTCAGTCGCTGACGTTTCAGTCGTTGGCGGGCTTGGCGCCGCCGGGCTGCACGATGTCGCCGATGGTGGACTTGACTACCTTCACCCGGGTGTTCGCCGCGATCTCGACTTCGGCATAGGTCTCTTCAACCTTGATGACTTTGCCGACGATGCCGCCTGCGGTGACGACCTGATCGTTCTTCTTGATCCCCGCGATCTTGAGTTGGTGCTCCTTCGCGCGCTTCATCTGCGGGCGGAACAGGAAGAACCAGAAGATCGCCACCATGCCGATGATCGGCAGAAACTGGACCCAACCGGGAGGGGCAGCATCAGCGGCTGCGGCGGCGAGAAAATCGAGCATGGGTGCGATCCATCCGGAACGTGTGACTGGTCATGGCGAGAAGCGGCAAAGGACCTCCCCCGACGTGTGGTTGCCGCGCCTAGCAGCATTGCCGACAGGTGGCAATCGAGGCGCTTGCTATCAACCCCCGCCCTTTCTATAGGCGCGCTTCCACTGGATTCGGGAAGTAGCGCAGCCTGGTAGCGCATCACACTGGGGGTGTGGGGGTCGCAGGTTCGAATCCTGTCTTCCCGACCAGTGGTTTCAATGACTTAATTGTCATTTTCGGACGGTCCCCTCGTCCGTTTTTCGTGCCAGCAAGCACTTAAATATCACCTTATACAATTTCGAGCGCCGGAAGCTCCACTTGTCGGTGCGGCTACAGGTCCCAGACTTAGAATTGGGGTCGCCCAGAGGCCGAAGCAAACGCGCCGCTTGGGACTGTCAGCAATTTCGTGTGTGGACAGGTGGCTGAACATTACGCTTCCCATAGCTTTGATGAAGCGTTCGCCGAAAAACGACGGCGACCTAGGCGGGACTGAATGTCGCAATCCCGGCAAGCAGGGGCCAGGTTGACTTCATCCGTTCACGATCCGGGATCTCGTCCCTTCCAGCGCGAGTTGTATGAAGGGGGCGAAAGTCCCACCGAACCGCGCACGCCGCGAAGCCTGCTCAGAAATGCTTGGGTCTTCACAGCCCCAGTAATCGACGAAGCTGGTCACGCTCAGGTCAGGCAAGACCCACCAGCTGTAGGCCTGTGTTGGCCGATCTGCCGGATTGGCGATGACCAGACCGTGGCCGTTGAGCAATGTCCACGGGCCGGCAATCGATTCCGCACTGGCCCCGTAGAGGCCGGTCGGCGCATCGATCCCCGGCGCGAACACGCCCCTTTGCGTTGACCAGAACAGGTAGAGCCGACCCGCGTGCTCAACAATGTGCGCGCGCTCCAGTTCATTGGAGACGCCGGTTGCATCGATCAATGGCGGGAGCAGGCGATAATTGCCGTGCGCATCGGCAATTGCCGCGCCGATGACCCCGTCATGGGCCGTGGACGCAGTGGCGGATGAGCCGGTGAACAGCACGTAGTCCACACCGTCTGCACTGCGATAATGGCGCCGGATCGCGAAAGGCCTTGATCTTGCCCGGCTGGCCTTCGTTTTCATCTGCAAGGCGATAGGATTTACCATCCGCCTGCACGAATTCGACGGGCGGACCATGCGACGAACAGACCATCGGCAGAAAGCGTAGCGCGAGTCAGGAACAGCCGCTGATGGTAAGCTGGGCGATGTATCGCCCTTGTTCCCCGTGGCAGTGAAGATACAGCGTGACCATCCCGTCTTCCAGCCGCGCCGAGCCAGACCATTCACGCGCGCCGGGTGAATGCCCCTCTGGCAACGTTTGCCCCAGGTGTTCGAACCGGTCTCCAACGCGGTGGAAGTGGTGGATACGAGCAAGATGGTGGCGCTGTTCCGGGTCATCGGCACGCGCGGTGGCCAGGGCAAACCACAATTCTCCATTGCCCCACGCAACCGGCCTGCCTGTGGCATTGGCCAGCGGCCAAGCATCCCATACATCAAGATGCGGGGACATCGGCTGCGCGTCATCGGCGGTGATAATGGGCGCCAGATTGCTGTCATCCAGTCGCAACCTGGCCAGCGCGTCGGTAGTCCAGAGGCAGGTTACCGGCTTGACGTTCTCAGCCTCGATTGCGCTCGAACTCATGCTTGGTACCTTGTTGGCAATTGAGGTTCACGTCCGGCCGGACTTCCGCGCGCAGAAGTAAAAAGCTGGTCGGCGAGAAAAGGGAGGATTTCCCCGCCGACCAGATGCGACCCGTTGCCAGGATCAGAAGTCGATACGGACCGAAGCCATCACCGTGCGTCCGGCGATCGAGCGTGCGCGGACGATCCCATTGCCCGGAATTCCCCCTTCTTCCGCTTCGGTATAGCCGAATGCGTTGAAGAGGTTGTTGGCATTCAGGCCGATTTCAAGCCGTTCCAGCGGGCGCACCGCAAGGAAGGCATTGACCTGCGTATAGCCCGGCAGGATCAGCGCATTGTTGTCCTGCGTGAAGCTTTCGGTCGTGCCGATAGCGTTGAGCCCGGCGGTGAAGAAGTCATCCTCATACTGGGCGGTGCCCTGGTAGACGAAGTCGGCCTGGCGGCGCGGCGTGTTGCCGATGATCGCCGGATTGAGCGCATCGGAGATTTCGGAATTGGTCCATGTCGCACCGGCACTCAGTGAGAACGGGCCGACGCTGTACGAACCTTCGACTTCAAGCCCCAAGGCTTCGTAAGTGTTGTCGATCAGTTCCAGCGGCGCGATTTCGACATTGGTTTCCGCCGTCTCGGCATAGAAAGCCGTGGCATAAAGCCGCAGGCCACCGCCCTGATACTTCAGGCCCGCTTCGATCTGATCGACATTGGCAATAACGCTGTTGTCGTCACCGCCCAGCAAGGCTGCCGTCGGTGGTGCTGACAGCGGGCGAGAACAGGCTGCGATCTGCCGTATGGCGGCCACCCTGACTGTAGCGGGCGAAGATCGACAGATCGTCCGTCAGCAGGAAGTTTGCGCCCAGTGAGAAGGAGAAATAGTCGAAGCTGTAATTAACCGGGCGCGCGTTGGTGAGCGGCAGGACGCCCGTCAGCGCTTCGGCTGGATCGATCAGGTTGTTGTTGTCGAAATCGAACGGACGTAATCCCGCTGCCAAAGCCGCTGTCCGATCCGGTGATCGTACCATCGGCATTGCCGAAATCGTAGCGGAAGCTGGCGTCGAGCGTCAGGCGATCGAGTTCCAGCGAGACGGCGGCAAAGGGCGCGTAGGTATCGTAGCGCACGTCATAATTGCGCCGGCAGCAATTGCCGAAGAAGCTGGCGCTGAAGCCCACGGTGCCATTTTGCGTGACGGTGTTTCCGGCGGCGTTGACGATATCGACCAGTACCGCGTTGCCGTTGCCCTCGCACGGTCTGGACATGCGAGGTCCAGAGCCAGTCGGTGTCGATATCCTGCCGGGAAGCGTAGAAACCGCCGGTAAAGGCCAGGGTGCCGCCGCCCACCGCGAACTCGCGCCCGATGCGCATGTCGTTGGTGATGTTATCGAGACTGTTCAGGCGGACGTTGAAATTGACGATGTTGGTCAACAGCCCGTTGCCGCCGATGTTGGAGGCGTTTGCGGCCTGCCCGGCATTCGGCCCGCTGGCGAACACGATGGACGAACCCGCTCCGCCGATACCGTTTGCAATGCCTTGCGCCGCACCGGCACTGGCAGGGAATGGCGAAAGGAACTGACCCGGAATTGTCAGCAAAGCGGAAACGATTGGTCAGCGTCCAGCCTTCGGCAAATTCATACTGTGCTTCCACGCCGAACGCCTTGCTCGCGACGGAAAGGCCATCATGGAAATCATAGCTGGTCGGGTTGTTCGATCCATCCAGCGTAACGGCGCTGGTGATATAGCGGCTGTAGAGCGAATCCGTGCGCGGATCGAAACCGGCAATCGCCTGATAATCCGGGATCGCCATTGGTTCCACCGACGAACACCGGCTGCGGCAGAATGGTGGGCGTGCTGTCATCCAGATACTTGCCGGAGAAGCGGACATAGCCACCATCAAATTCGCGCGTCAGACTGGCGCGAATTTGGCCGCCATTGTTGCCGTTGTAGCCAGTATCGCGCGCGCCTTCACCGGTGCGGTAGAAACCACCGACATGGAAATAGGTGTCTTCGCCCAAGGGAGCGCCATAGTTGAAATCGAGACGATAGGATTCGTTATCCAGCCCGATCGTCCCTGCGATCGAGCCGCCTTCGCGTTCGCCGGTGTTGGAAATGAAGTTGATGACCCCGCCCGGCGAGTTGGAAGCAAAGGTAGAAGCGGAACCGCCGCGCACTGCCTCGACGCGGCCGATCGAACGGTCGGCACGCACGAAATTGTCAGCATTGCCGAAAATGATGTCGCCGAATTCAAGCACTGGCAGCCCGTCTTCCTGCAACTGGATATAGCGCGCGCCGCCGGTGGAAACCGGAATCCCGCGCACCGCGATATTGGCATTGCCTTCACCGCCCGATGCTTCCGAACGGATGCCGGGGATCAGGCGGATCAGGTCTGCTGATGACCGTGGATTGATGTTGGTGATCGTTGCTGCGTCGATCGAGCTGAGCGAAACCGAAGTTTCCAGTTCATTCCCGCCACGCGCCACGGCGGTGACGAAGATGGTGTTCTCCGTCTGCGGCGTCTTCATTATCGGCTGCGTCTTGCGCAAAGGCAGGAGCGGACAAGGCCGAAAGCGCGACGCTAAAGGCCAAAACGTGACGAAACTTCATTGCAATTTACTCCTCATCCAAGACACGCGCAGGCTTCTCAGGCCCGCGATTCGCCAAATATCCATAACGGCGCTGCAAACGTTTGCAAGAGCAATTCTGCAAACGTTTGCATTAATCCAGTGTTTGTGTCACCCAGTTGCCAAGGGTAGCCGTCAGCGCTGCCGGTTGAGAGGATCTGGAAGCATGACAAGCGTCGCAAAACCGCGGCTTTCGCTGATGCGAATCGTCGAAATGAACATCGGCTTTTTCGGCCTGCAATTCAGTTTCGGCCTGCAACAGGCGAATATGGGGCCGATCTACGGGTTTCTCGGCGCGGACGAGGCCACCATGCCGCTACTGTGGCTGGCCGGGCCGATGACCGGGCTGATTATCCAGCCGATCATCGGCGCGATGAGCGACCGCACAAGTTCCCGCCTCGGCCGGCGCACGCCCTATTTCCTGATTGGCGCGATCATCTGTACGATCGGCCTGTTCCTGATGCCCTATTCCAGCACCCTCTGGATGGCCGCCAGCCTGCTGTGGATACTCGATGCGGGCAACAATATCACGATGGAGCCTTACCGGGCCTACGTTGCCGACCGGCTTCAGCCAAACCAGCGCTCGGTCGGCTTTTTGACGCAAAGCGCCTTCACCGGCTTGGCGCAGACGCTCTCCTATCTCGCGCCGACCCTGCTCACCGCTTTTGTCGCGCAGGACGTGCTGGACGATAACGGCATTCCGGTGATCGTCCGCATTGCCTTCGTCATCGGCGCGATCCTTTCGATCAGCACGATCGTCTGGTCGGTCTGGCGCGTCCCCGAGCTGCCGCTCGACCCCGAAGAGCAGGCGCTGGTTGACGCGAAACCGATGACGATTTCGGCAACTGCGCGCGAGATCGCCGATGCCATCAGGGACATGCCAAAGCCGATGCGCCAGTTGGCGCTGGCGATGTTGTGCCAATGGTACGCGATGTTTGCCTACTGGCAGTATATCACCTTCGCCGTAGGCCGGGCGCTTTACGATACGTCCGATCCGTCCAGCACGGCCTTTCGCGAGGCGACCCTGACCACCCAACAGGCAGGGGCACTCTACAATTTCATCGCCTTCCTGGGCGCGCTGGCGCTCATTCCGATCGTCGCGAAAATTGGCGCGCGCTGGGCTCACGCCGTCTGCCTTACGGCTTCAGGAATTGCGATGCTCCTGATCCCTGGTGTAGAAACAACCGCTGGCCTGTTTATACTTATGCTGGGCATCGGTATCGGCTGGGCGGGAATGATGGGCAACACCTATGTGATGCTGGCGGATTCGATCCCCGCCGAACGAACCGGTATTTACATGGGCATCTTCAACATGTTCATCGTGATCCCGATGCTGTTCCAGACGCTCACCATGCCGCTGTATTACGAATCCCTGCTCGGCGGTGATCCGCGCAATGTGTTGCTACTGGGTGGCGGACTTATGATACTCGGTGCGCTGGCGACACTGCTTGTGGATGCGGGACACCGCGTTCCGCGCAGTCAGAATCTGGTTACAGGGGAATGATTTGACGATAAATGGTTCCGATGGGGATGCTGGGGCGAAGGGTGACGCTGTAACTGCACGCCCCATCCGCACGATCACCGATCTTGCGCGGATGGCGGGTGTTTCTCCGGGCACAGTTTCCCGGGCGCTGGCTGGCAAGAGCCTCGTCAACGCCAAAACCCGTGACCGCATTCAGGAAATGGCGCGCGAACACGGGTTCCAGCCCAACCAGATGGCCAGCAAGCTGCGGCGCCAGAAAACCGGAGTCATCGGCGTCATCATCCCGCTTGGCCATGACAAGCAGCAGCAGGTCTCCGACAGCTTCTTCATGACCCTTCTCGGGCATCTGGCCGACGAGTTGACCGACAAAGGCTATGACCTGATGCTGCGCCGTGTCATACCCGAACAGGACGAAGACTGGCTCGACCGCTTCATCCGTTCTGGCATGATCGACGGGGTGGTCGTGATCGGCCAGTCCAACCAGTTCGAGCGGATCGAGGAGGTGGCCGAAGGCTACCTGCCGATGGTCGTATGGGGCAATCATCAGGAGGGCCAGCGCCATTGCGTGGTCGGGGCTGACAACCGCCTGGGAGGGAGGTTGGCTGCGGAACGGCTGATTGCCGCTGGAGCCGCGAATCTGGCCTTTTTCGGCGACACCGCGCCTTTCGAATTCGCCGCGCGTTACGCGGGAGCCTGCGATATCGCGACGAAAATGGGCGTCTCGATCACTTCTGTTCCAATCCATCTATCGCCCGAACAAACGGGCACTGAAATAGGCAGGTTTCTGTCCGGGCATGGCAGGGAAATCGACGGCGTTTTCGCTGCCAGCGACTCGATCGCCTTCGCCTGCATGAGAGAATTGCAGAAACTGGGCATTGCCGTGCCAGACGACATCAAGCTGGTAGGTTTCGACGATTTGCCGATTGCCAGCCAGATGGTCCCGCCGCTCACAACCATTCACCAGGACATTTCGGCAGGTGCGCATGGCCTGGTCGACCTGTTGTTGCGGCGATTGAACGGCGAGGACACGGAAAGCCTGATATTGCCGCCGAAGTTGGTGCTACGCGAGACGGCATAGGGTTCAGGGAATTCGCGGACAACCTGTGCAATTCTTGCAGGCGAATACCAACCCATTCGCCGATCAGCCCGCAATCGGTGAAGATCAGGTTCAGTGCGGCTTGTTCAGCCTGGCCAAGACCCGGGGCCAAATCCCGCAATGACGCGATAAGCGACTGGTGCGGATTGCCGTCACCCCCGTCGCCAGCTGCATCCGGCAATTCCAGGATGGAGGACGACGGCGAAAGCAGCCTGATCGCGGGCGGCGCGTATTGCCTTCAACCCGCCGCACTCCGCGCGCTTCGGCGTGGCGGCGCAGGCCGGCCTGACTTGTTGAGCGGAGATCCGGTGCAAGGGCGGCTGACGGCGAATTTCTTTCTGGAGTATGCCCCAATCAACTCACCCAGCTCAGCCTGAGCCTGCCGAAGGCAAGCCACCATGGTCCCCGGCTGGGCCAACACGGTGCTATGCTTCGACAGGCTCAGCATGAGCGAAGAGGGATGATGGGGCCGCAGAAATTACCGTCACCGACTCGCCGAGAAGGCGAAATTCACGCTGACATTCCCAGCCAGCCCCGCCGCATTCTCGCCCGTGCCGACACCAAAGGCATTGCGATCAATCGTCGCAGAGCCCGTCACCTGCCGCTGCGCGCCCTCGCCTGAAAGGGTAAAGCGGATCGATTGCGGGCGACTAGCCCCCTTGAGCGACAGCGTCCCCTGCGCCTCATACCGCCCACCGCCCAGCGCCCGCACCGAGCTGCTGCGCCAGGTCGCGGTGGGATTGCTCCCGGCAGCAAGAAACTCGGCCCCGCGCAGCATGGTATCCTGCGTGGCATCGCCCATGCTGGCGCTGGCGAGATCGATATCGATGGCGATGCGCGCGGTCTGCGGATTGTCCGGGTCCATCACGATGTCGCCGCTCCAGCGGGCGAAACTGCCATTCATCGCGCTGCCGGCGTTGTCGACTGCGAAGCGCAACGAACCACCGGGCCTGATCGTCCATTGGGGCGGCGGACCGGCGGCTGCTGCGCTTTCTTCGGCTTCAGGCACTTCCTCTAATTCGGGGACAGTTTCCAATTCTGCCACTTCTTCGGTCTCGGGCGCGTCGTCGGCTGCGACGACCGCTTCGCTTAATGTCCGCGACGCTATTTCGGGTGAAATAGGCTCATCCCCGCGCTTGCCTACGACATTCAGCACCACCAGCCCCAGCGCCACAACCGCGCCGCCCATCAGCAGCGCAAAACCGCCAGCACCGCTCGGCGACATTCGCGCCAGCAACCGGTCCTTGATCAAAAACTGGTGTCGCAACGCCCCCACCACGTGCAGCACGAACAAGGCGATCCCGCCCCAGGCCAGCAGCTCGTGGCTTTCCTCGAACAGCTCTCCCAGACTATCGGGCAGCGGCAGATGTGGCAGCGGCACTATCGCCGAACAGCACGGTCGGCACCTTGATCTCGGCAGTCGAAACCAGCGCCCATCCGGTCAGCGGCAGAGCGATCATCACCACGTAGAAGCCCACATGCACCGCACTCGCCAGCCAGCCGGTGAAACCGCGTTCGGAGGGTGGCGGGCGGTTGCCGCCCATGCGCCAACGCCAGCCAAGCCGCAGCACGCTCAGCACCAGAATAGCGATGCCGATGGACTTGTGCAGCTGGTACAGCTCGAACCCGCTGGCATCCTTCGGCATGGCAAAGCCCAGCGCCATCTGCCCGGCCAGCGCGAGCGCAATCAGCCAGTGCAGCAGGATTGCTCCACCCGAATAGCGTTGCTGCGTTTCGTCCACCGTCTGCTCCTTGTCCAATCGCGCCACGATATATCGCGCAGACCAATGGGCAAGCCCCTTTCCTACACAAACCATTCTGGTTCATGGTTCGAAGGTTTACAACCGAAAAGGAACCAAACCTATGCCCTTCATCGAATCGCTCATTGGCCCTCTCGCCAGCATCATCGACAAGATCATCCCCGACAAGGAAGCGCGCGACCGGGCCAAGCTCGAATTGCTCCGGCTTGAAGGCACGCAGGAAATGGAGCAGGTCGAACAGCGCCTCTCCGCGATCATCGCCGAAGCGCAAAGCACCGATCCGTGGACCAGCCGCGCGCGGCCCAGCTTCCTCTATGTCATGTACGCGATGATCCTGTTCGCCATGCCGATGGGCGTGCTGGCCGGGTTCGCGCCGCAGATGGCGGGGCAAATTGGCGCGGGGATGAACGCCTATCTCGCGGGCCTGCCCGAACCGCTCTACGCTTTGTTCGGCACCGGCTACCTCGGCTACACCGCCGCCCGCCAATGGGGCAAGATGAAGGGGGTGGATAAATGATCCTCTGAACAGTGCTCCATGTGCTCCATAATTGCCCTGATCGGGGGAAATGGGGCGCTGAAAGCCGCTTTGCCCTTGGCCGTTCGCACGCAGAACGGCTAAGGGCAGCGCATGACCCAGACCATTCTCGTCCTCAACGGACCCAACCTGAACCTGCTCGGCACCCGCGAACCGGAGATCTACGGCGCGGAGACGCTGGACGATGTTGCCGCGCGGCTGGAGGACAAGGCGCTGGCGCTCGGCCTCACCGTCGATGTGCGCCAGTCGAACCACGAAGGCCATCTGATCGACTGGCTGCACGAGGCGCAGGCCGAAGGGGCCAAGGCGGTGATCCTCAACGCGGGCGCGCTGACCCACACCAGCCTGGCGCTCTACGATGCGATCAAGGCGATCCGCACGCCGGTGATCGAAGTGCATATCTCCAACCCCGCCGCGCGCGAGGCCTATCGCCACCACAGCTATGTCGGCATGGCGGCCGTGGGTTCGATCGCCGGGTTCGGGGTCTATGGCTACGAGTTGGCACTGGAAGCAGCGGCGCGCTTGTAACGGCGCACTCTTGCCCCAAACTCTTGCCATGCGGCGCGGCAGGTTCTAGCCCCGCCCGCAACCTGTTTACCTTCGCATTGGGGATTGCATGTCCGACAAAACTGGACCCACCGCCCGCCGTGGCGGCATGAACGTCGATCCGGCACTGGTTCGCGAATTGGCCGATATGCTGGCCGAAACCGGGCTGACCGAAATCGAGGTTGAGGAAGGCGACCGGCGGATCCGCGTCTCGCGCGCCGCTCTTGCTGCTGCCCCCGCGCCAGTGGTGGCTAGCGTCGCTGCCGCACCTGTGGCTGCCTCCGCACGCCGCTGCACCTGCCGCCGAAGCCAAGCCCGATACCGCCAACGCCGTCAAGTCGCCGATGGTCGGCACCGCCTACCTCACGCCCGAACCCGGCGCCGCCAACTTCGTCGCCGTGGGTGACAAGGTGCGCAAGGGCGATACGCTGCTGATCGTCGAAGCGATGAAGGTGATGAACCCGATCACCGCCCCGGCGGAAGGCACGGTTGCGGCGATCCTGATCGACAACGGTGCTCCGGTCGAATTCGGCCAGCCGCTGATCGTGGTCGCCTGAGGCGCGGCATGGGCATTTCGCGTATCCTGATCGCCAACCGCGGCGAAATCGCGCTGCGCATTCACCGCGCCGCGCATGAAATGGGGATCGAGACGGTGGCGGTGCATTCCACCGCCGATGCCGATGCCATGCATGTGCGGCTGGCCGACCGCGCGGTGTGCATCGGCCCGCCTGCGGCCAAGGACAGCTATCTCAACACCGCCGCGATCATCTCGGCGGCAGAAATCACCGATGCCGACGCGATCCACCCCGGCTACGGCTTCCTCTCCGAGAACGCGCAATTCGCCGACATCGTCGAGGCGCACGGGATCAAGTGGATCGGCCCCAAGCCCGAACATATCCGCACCATGGGCGACAAGGTGGCGGCGAAGAAGACCGCCGGCGCGCTCGGCCTGCCGCTGGTACCCGGAAGCGATGGGGCTGTGTCCGATTTCGATGAAATGCGCCGCGTGGCAAAGGAGATCGGCTATCCGGTGCTGGCCAAGGCCGCAGCGGGCGGTGGCGGGCGCGGGATGAAGGTCATTCCTGACGAAGCCCAGCTCGAAAGCCTCGTCAAGCAGGCGATGAGCGAGGCCAAGGCCGCGTTCGGCGACGACACCATGTACCTGGAAAAATACCTCGGCAATCCGCGCCATATCGAATTCCAGATCTTCGGCGATGGCGAAGGCAATGCGATCCATCTGGGCGAGCGCGACTGCTCGCTGCAACGCCGCCACCAGAAGGTGTTCGAGGAAGCCCCCTCCCCCGTCATCACCCCCGCAGAGCGGGACCGGATGGGCGGCATCGTCGCCAAGGCGATGGCCGATATGGGCTATCGCGGCGCGGGCACGATCGAATTCCTGTGGGAAAACGGTGAGTTCTTCTTCATCGAGATGAACACCCGGCTGCAAGTGGAACATCCCGTTACCGAGGCGATCACCGGCATGGATCTGGTGCGCGAACAGATCCGCATCGCCGATGGCAAGCCGCTGTCGGTCAAACAGGAAGACCTGCGCTTCACCGGCCACGCCATCGAATGCCGGATCAATGCGGAGGACCCGTTCACCTTCGCCCCTAGCCCCGGCAAGGTCAGCTATTACCACGCGGCGGGCGGGATGCACGTGCGCGTCGATAGCGGGCTCTACGCGGGCTACACGATCCCGCCCTACTACGACTCGATGATCGCCAAGCTGATCGTCTACGGCCGCACCCGCGAAGGCTGCCTGATGCGCTTGCGCCGGGCGCTGGAGGAAATGGTGGTGGAAGGCGTGAAAACCTCGATCCCGCTGCACCAGGAACTGATCCGCCAGCCCGACGTGATCAGCGGCGACTACACGATCAAGTGGCTGGAGGAATGGCTGGAAAAGCGCGCGGCGGAGGCTGGCGATAGCTGAACCGGCAGAGGTGGGCCGCAAGCGCGTCCTGCTGTTCGGCGCGAGCGGGACTATCGGCTTTGCGACCGCGAAGGCGCTGCTGGCGGATGGTCATGCGGTTACGTGCGTGTTGCGCGGTTCGGCTTCGGGCTTGGCGGTGCGGGAGGAGCTCGAAGCCGCCGGAGCGCAATGTCAGATCGGTGAACCCGGCAGCGATTTGGCCGGCGAACACTTCGACTGCGTAATCTCCTGCCTCGCCTCCCGCAGCGGGGAGCCCGCCGATGCCTCGGAGGTAGACTATCAGGCCAACTCTGACATCCTCGCGGCGGCGAAGGCAGCAGGCGTGCCGCACATGATCCTGGTCTCGGCCATCTGCGTCCAGAAGCCACGCCTCGCCTTCCAGCACGCCAAGCTGGCCTTCGAACCCGAACTGATGGAGTCCAGCCTGACCTGGAACGTGGTGCGCCCCACTGCCTTCTTCAAATCGCTCTCGGGGCAAGTCGAGCGGGTCCGCCGCGGCAAGCCCTTCCTCCTGTTCGGCAATGGCGAACTGACCGGCTGCAAGCCGATCAGCGATGGCGACCTCGCGCGTTACTTGAGCCAAGCGGTGACCGACCCGGAGATGCACAACAAGGTGCTCCCCATCGGCGGCCCCGGCCCGGCGATCACCCCCAAGCAGCAGGGCGAGAAGCTGTTCGAACTGCTAGGCCGCGAGCCGCGCTTCCGCCGCATGCCGGTGGCCATGATGGACGCGATTATTGCGATACTCAGCGCAGCAGGCAAAGTCTCCCGCCGCGCCAAGGCCAAGGCCGAGTATGCGCGGATAGGGCGATACTATGCGACCGAATCGATGCTGGTGCTTGATCTACAAACAGGCAAATATCGCGCGGATTTGACAACCGAAACCGGCAGCGAAACGCTGTTCGATCACTACGCGGAATTGTTAAGAAGAAACTCAATCAGGGGTTCGCAGGATTAGCTCGAGAGCCAGCCCATTTCGGCCAAACCCGCTGTCTGCACCTGAAGCAATTCGATTTCCGGCTAGGCCGACAAACTCCATATTCCAGCGCCAGTTGGCGGAACTCCAGAACATAGCCCACTCGCTGCGCGTCGGTTCAGCAGTAAAGCATGGGTCAGCCAGCAAAACGTCAAGCGCCTCGCCGTCTGCTTGTGGCAATACATGGCTCCCGGATTCGAAATACTCCCATTCGGTTTCAGGATTCACTGCTTGCACCCATGAAACCAGCCAGTGGTCGTTATGCAATCTCTGCACGACGGTGCTCTGGTGAACGGTGCCCCAATGGCTGCTTTGGCCAAATATGAGAATCCTCGGCAATGCGTCAGGAAGCGGAATATCCGCGCGTTGCCAAAGCCGGACATGTGCTTCCCGCATCGACCCGACTTCAAGCCAATCGTAGCCGTCGTTTTCTTCAGGGTAGCTGTCGAGGATGTCCAAAGGAATTGATCGCGACCGAAGGGTGCGCCTTGCAGGTGTCGTCAGCCAATCAGGGTCAAGTGGCGGAACGCGCTCCCGGCAGAGAGCGAAATGAGCTTCATGAGAATCGCGGTTCGTCGTTTCGGCGGATTCTTGTGCGCCAGCTTCTGGAGCCAAGGCTAAGGCAAGTCCAAGAAGCCAGCTCATCGCCCCTAATCCAGCGGCACACCCGGCTGGTGCTTGGCAGTCCGGATCGTCAGCGAAGTCTTCACGCTGGCCACGTTGGGCGCGGGCGTCAGGCGGCTGGTGAGGAATTCCTGGAAGCTCTGCAGATCGCGGCTGACGATCTTGAGGATGAAGTCGATCTCGCCGTTGAGCATGTGGCATTCGCGCACTTCGGGCAGGGTCTTCACGTGTTCCTCGAAAGCGCGCAGGTCTTCCTCAGCCTGGCTGCGCAGCGAAACCATCGCAAAGACAGTGATCGCAAAGCCCAGCTTCGATGCGTCGAGATCGGCGTGATAGCCCTTGATCACCCCCGCCTCTTCCAGCGAGCGAACCCGGCGCAGGCACGGCGGCGCGGTGAGGCCGACGCGGCGGGCGAGATCGACATTGGTTACCCGCCCTTCGGCCTGCAATTCCGCCAGCAGCTTGCGATCAATTGTATCGAGCGTAGCCATCGCCCTTTTCCCCTGTGGTTTGCGCAAGCCTGTATGCCACGCGTGAAATATCCCGCACGAATTGGATGCCGCCGGACAATATGTTTATTCTGTATGCCCGCAATTGTCCCTTTTTGCAACGCACCCCGCAGCGCACATGTGCTGGGGCGCAGGGCGGGCTATTGGCAAGGCAGGAAAGTGTTAACCTTTGCCAGACCGGAGCCCAATGCAGTTCGACGATCGCCTCGCCACGGTGCTGCGCACGCGCACGCAAAGCGACGCGGTGCTGCGCACGCAATACCGGCAATTGCTCGATCTGCTCGGCACCACCAGCGACACCGGGGCCTCTGGTTTACGCGGAGCGGCTTTCACGCGACTGGGAGAGCTGGCGAAGGCTTTGCCGCAGGAAGACCAGTCGCGAATCCTGCGCGAACCGGGCTTGCGGCTGCGCAACCCCGATCTGGTGCGCTATCTCGCCGCCGGAGAGGCCAAGCCCGCCGCCTCGGCGATAGCCACGGCGCGGCTGGCCGAGCGCGAATGGCTTGAACTGATCCCGCAACTGCCCGTCACCGCGCGCGGATTCCTGCGCCATCGCCGCGATCTATCGCCGCGGGTGAAGGATCTGCTGGGGCAATTGGGCATCGGCGATCTGGTGTTGCCCGAACCCGACAATGCCCGCTTTGCCCGGATTGCGGCATCGGAAGTGCTGCCTGCACCCATGACCCCGCTTTCCCCCAATGCTGAACAGGGCATCGGCACATTGCTGCGCAAGATCGAGGCGTTTCGAGAACAGCGGCGAAACCAGCCTGTCGCCCCGCGCCTGCCGCTGGACGAGCAAGTCGAAGCGCACGAGCTCAGCAACATTGAGTTCGCCTGCGATGCCGAAGGCGTGGTCACCTGGGCGAACGAGGCAGTCGCCCCGCTGCTTGTGGGGATGTATTTGACTGCTCCCCATCCCGGAACTCTCATCAACCGCAACGATCAGATTAACGCTAGCCTTGTTGCGTACCAGCCGATCTCCGCCGCGCCGCTCAGTATCGATGCGGCGCGAGAGATTTCTGGCGAATGGAGGCTCGATGCCGCACCCTTGTTCGATCCGCAACGCGGCAACTTCACCGGCTATCGCGGTTGCCTGCGCCGCCCAGTTATCCACGAACTATTCGCCATTGCAGACAGCGAGGCCGACCGGATGCGGCAGGTGTTGCATGAATTGCGCACGCCGGTGAACGCCATTCAGGGCTTTGCCGAGATCATCCAGCAACAATTGTTCGCCCCGGTTCCGCACCAGTACCGCGCCCATGCCGCCAGCATCGCGGTCGATGCAGCCAAGCTGCTCGCCGGGTTCGACGAAGTGGACCGGCTGGTAAAGCTGGAAGGCGGGGCAATGACGCTGGAACCAGGCACCAGCGATCTGCGCGCCGCTATCGAAGAAACAGTAAAGCGGCTGCAACCCGTCCTGCGTTCGCGCAATGCAGAATTTTTGCTCAGGGTAAAAGGCGATGGACAATTCAATGTCGCCCTGGAGCGTAGCGAAGCGCTGGTGCTGTGCTGGCGCTTGTTGGCGACCGCCGCAGGGGCGTTGGCCCCTGGAGATCAAGCGCAACTGGTTCTCAGCATGGAAGGCTCACATATTCGGCTGAAAGTGAAGGCACCCCGCCCGCTGTTTGCCGAAACCAATGCTCAAATTGGCGAGGTAAGGCGGCAGCGGGCGGTCAATGCTGGCATGTTCGGCCCTGCCTTCGCCTTCCGTCTGGCGCAGGCCGAGGCGAGTGCTGCAGGCGGTCAACTAATTTGTAAAACAAATCGCGTAACGCTCGTCGTTCCCGCCTTGACCGCCTCCAATGGCGAACTTAGCGCGGGTAAGGGACGTATCAGCCGGTAATTGACCGGCAGTTGATTTGGAGAAGTGATTTGCCGATGCGGAGCCTGCTCGACCCGCCGCAGGCAGGCAGTCGCGCTCGTTTTCGCGACCGCATTCCGCGCTTCCTCCTGACGGTCGATACCGAAGAGGAATTCGACTGGGACAAGCCTCTCACCCGAGACACCCACGGCATCGAACATGTCGGGCGCTTGTCAAAGTTTCAGGAATTCTGCGAGCACGAAAAGGTCGTGCCAGTTTATCTGGTCGATTGGCCGATCGCCAATTCGAACATGGCGGCGGAAATCCTGTGCGAACCGCTTGCGGCCGGTCGCGCCGAAATCGGTGTTCAGTTGCACCCGTGGGTGAACCCGCCGTTCGATGAAGACGTGACCCAGGCCAATTCCTTTGCCGGAAATCTGCCGCGCGAACTGGAAGCCGCCAAGTTGGCACGTCTGCGCAACGCCATCGAGGCCAACTTTGGCATCTCACCGCTGATCTATCGCGCTGGACGCTACGGTGCCGGTCCCAACACCGCCGAACTTCTGGTTGAAAACGGCATCGCGGTAGACAGTTCGGTGCGGCCCAAGTTTGACTATTCGGCGGGTGGTGGCCCCGATTATCGCCAACACCCGATCCATCCCTACTGGCTGGACGAGGAGCGCAGCCTGCTGGAACTGCCGCTGACAACCACGTTCTGGGGCATGCTGCGGAGGCAGGGCGATTACATCTATCCGCGCTTGTGGCGGGTGCCTTCACTTCGCGGACTGCTCGCGCGGCTCGGCATTCTCGAACGGGTGCCGCTGACGCCCGAAGGCGTGAGCGTGGAGGAAGCCATTCGCGGGATCGACATGGCGCTGGACGATGGCGCCCCCCTGCTGATGTTCTCCTTCCACAGTCCCTCGCTGCGCCCCGGCGATACGCCCTATGTCCGCACCGAAGACGATCTCGACAAGTTATATGACTGGTGGCGCAGGGTGTTCCGCTATCTCGAACAGCGCGGGGTCAGGCCATCCAGCGTGAAGGATGTAATGACTGCGGTGGAGCGGTAAGGGGACTTACAGCCCCACCCTCCCTAGCGCCTGATCCAGATCCTCGATCAGGTCAGCCACATCCTCCAGCCCGACATTCAGCCGCAGCATCCCGTCTTCGATCCCCGCCAAGGCGCGGCCTTCGGCGCCCATATTGTGATGGGTGGTGCTGGCCGGGTGGCACATCAGCGATTTGGCATCGCCGATGTTGTTCGAGATATCGATCAGTTCCAGCGCGTTGCACAGCGCCATCGCCTGTTCCCGCCCTTGCGGTGCGACCAGCGCGAAGATCGGCCCGGCGGCGTCCATCTGCCGCTCGCCAGTTCGTGCTGCGGATAGCTGGGCAGGCCGGGGTGGAGCACCGCGCAGCCCGCGCTGCTCAAGGAACTGCGCCACCTGCAAGCGCGTTGGCGCTCTGCGCGCTGGGCGCGCAGGTCGGCAGCGTTTCCAGTCCCTTCAGCACCACCCAGGCGTTGAACGGCGCGCAGACCGGGCCGGTGTTGCGCTGGAACGGGCTGAGCTTCTTGTTGATCCATTCGCGGCTGGCGCAGACCGCGCCCGCCATCACCCGCCCCTGCCCGTCCATCAGCTTGGTGGCCGAATAGGCGACCACATCCGCGCCGTATTCCAGCGGGCGCTGGAGCACCGGCGGTGGCAAAGGCATTGTCGACCATGCTGGTGATCCCCTTCGACCGGGCCAGGCCGCAGACGAATTCCAGATCGACGATGTCCATCGTCGGATTGGCCGGGGTTTCGAAGAAGAACACCTTGGTATTGGGCTGGATCGCCGCTTCCCACGCGGCATTGTCGCGTCCCGTCGATCGCGGTGTGGGTGATGCCGAAGCGGTTGAGCACATTGTCGAGAATCCAGCGGCACGAACCGAAGGCCGCGCGCCCGGCCACCACGTGATCGCCCGCGCTGAAGCATGCACAGCAGCGACGCTGGTCATCGCCGCCATGCCGCTCGCCTGCACCATGCACGCCTCGGCCCCTTCCATCGCGGCGATGCGCTGCTGGCAGCATTGTCGACCGTCGGGTTCTGGAACCGGGAATACTGCATCCCGGTCGCCTCGCCCGCGAACCGCGCGGCGACGGTGGCTGCTGCCGATCGTAGGAGATAGCCGCTGGTGAGGAAAGCGCCTCGCTCGTCTCGCCGTGTTCGCTGCGCATGGTGCCCGCGCGCACGGCGCGGGTTGCGGGGCGCCATTTGGCGGTGATGGCGGGATCGGTTCCGGTGGTTTTTTCATGTGGGCTGACGTTTAGGGGGGCAAGGGCGTTTGCCAATTGCCCTTGCCAGCGCAGGCATTGCCGCCTATCCCTTGGCCAGCATGAGCGCTGCGCCCGCCCCATCCCCGCGATCCGCTGTGTCTGGAACTGCGCCTGATCGCGCTGGCGTTTGGCGCGCTGGCGCTGGTGCGGCTCGGCATTCCCACCGCGCCCTACTTCGACGAAGTGCATTATCTGCCCGCCGCGCAGCGCGGTGCTGGATCTCGCCTTCGCCACTCAACATCGAACATCCGCCGCTGGGCAAGCAGCTGATCGCGCTGGGCATGGTGCTGTTCGGCGACAATGCCACCGGCTGGCGCGCTGTCCGGCGTGCTCTTCGGCACGCTGGCGCTGTTTGCCGCCATGCGCGCGGTGTGGTTTTCCAGCCAGACCCGCGCCGCCAGCCTGCTGACCGGGCTGTTCGTCGCCACCAATTTCCTGCTGCTCGTGCACGCCCGCATCGCCATGCTCGACGTGTTCATGGTGGGCTTCGTGATGGTGGCGCTGTGGATGTTCGCCGCCGCCGTGCGCGAGACCGAGACCGGCACGCTGGCGGCTGGTCGCTGTGCCGGCGCGGCGCTCGGCGCGCGCGATGGCGAGCAAGTGGAACGCGATTCCCGTGGCGATGCTGCCGGGCCTGGCCTTCCTCGTTGCGCGGGCGATGAGCGGGCGGCGGCGGTTCCTGATGCCGGCGCGCGGCTGCGCCGGTGGCGGGGATTCCGCTGTGGGAAGCGGGCGCTGTGGCTGGGGCTGCTGCCGCTGGCGGTCTATGCGCTGACCTTCTGGCCGTTCCTGTTCTGGACGGTGCCATCGGGCGATCCGACCGGGCTGATCGATCTCCACCGCCAGATGCTCGCGCTGCAAACGCAGGTGCCCGAACCGCATCCCTATCAGAGCGTATGGTGGCAATGGGTCGGCAACAGCCGGGCGATCTGGTATCTGTACGAGCCCATCGACGGCGCGCAGCGCGGGGTGATGCTGATCGGCAATCCGGTGACGATGCTGGTTCGGCCTGCCCGCGCTCGGCTGGTGCGCCTGGGCCGGGCTGGCAGCGAGAAGCGGCGCGACCTGCTGGCGCTGGTGCTGCTCTACGCGGTCAGTCATGGCGCTGTGGGTCGATCGCGCCCAAGCCGGTGCAGTTCTATTTCCACTATCTGCTGCCCGCGCATGTTCCTTTCCGGCGCGCTGGCGCTGGCGGTGGAACGGCTGTGGCAGCGCGGCGAGCGGCTGGTGCCCTGGGCGATGGTGCTGGGCGCGCTGGCGTTCTTCGTGTTCTTCTACCCGATCCTCACCGCCGCGCCGCTGGACGGGGAGCAGGGGTTCTTGACCTGGGCGTGGACGGCGGGGTGGCGGTGATCGCTGCAAATAGGGAGGGAAATTTAGGCAGCTCAAACCGACGTGCTATCGCCGTCAGGCATTCGATGTGGACGTTTCAACAGAGACAGCGCAAATGACGAGGTAGATATTGTGACGCCCAAAGTCCGCTCTGCATTAGACCAGGCCGCGGCCGACCGGCACAATCTAGCTGCATCAGCCAGAAAGGCGTCTCAGTCGTACTCAAACAACGCCGGCCTCCGTCGGCAGCACGAGTAGCAGAACTGACCAAAGTGTCAGAATAGCAGGCCAGCCAGCCACCGAGCGAATGTCTGCATAGCAATCATGCCTCGCTAGCGAATAAGCGGATGGCCGCAATAGGCTCACCGTGCAACCGCCTACCTAAACCGCCCCCACACGAACTTGCTCGACAGCGCATAATTCCACACCGCGGCAATCACCACGCCCACCAGCGCCGCCACCCACCAGAGCACGCCCTGGTCCTTCAGCACCGTCGCCACCGCCACGTTCGCGAAGGCGCCCGACCGAGCAGGTCGCCGCAGAATCTCAGCCAGCCCCAGAACAGCCCGTCGGCCCCGCCCAGCTTCTTGTCGCGATAGGTGAGCAGGTTGTTGAGCCAGAAGTTGAACGTCATCGCCACCATCGTCGCGATCGCCTGCGCCCAGCGCGAAGCCGGTCACGCTCGTGCGGCAACAGACTGCCGCCAGCACCGCCATGTGCACGAACACGCCCAGCCCGCCGACCGTGCCGAACAGCGCAAAGCGCGTGGGGATCCAGCGCCCGAAATAGCGTTCATACAAGCCCGGCGACGAAATCCAGCACCACGCCGTGATCGAGCTTGCTTTCTCCGGCCATGCGTTCGGCGAATTTCAACGGGAATTCCTTCACTCTCAGGCGCGGCGCGGCGGTGGCAAGAATGTCGAGCATGATCTTGAAACCTATGCCCGAAAGGTTGGCAGCCTGCTTACGCAGCTGCTCGGTGCGCAGCAGGAAGAAGCCGCTCATCGCATCGGACAGTTCGGTGCCGGTCAGCTCGCCGCGCGAGCGCATTGGCGACGCGGCTGCCCTTCTCGCGGCCCTTGGTGGACAGGCCATCGGCATTGCCGCCTTCGGCAAAGCGGCTGGCATAGGCCAGGTCCGCCTCGCCCGATTTCACCGCCGCCAGCATGTCCACGCAGCAGCGCCGGATCGTGCTGGTGATCGGCATCCATTACCGCCACGAAGGGCGCGGCGGTGGCGCACATGCCCTCGATCGCGGCGCTGGCGAGGCCCCGGCGGCCGATCCGCTGGATTACCCGGATGCGCGGATCGCTGCGCCCGATGCGGCGGGCTTCTTCGGCGGTGCCATCGTGCGAATTGTCATCGACGAACAGCGGCTTCCCAGCCGCTGGGGCCAAGCGCCGCCTCCAGCCGCGCGACCATCGGCGCGATATTGCGCGCGCTCGTTCAGCGTGGGCAGCACCACGGCGAGTTCGCAGCGTGGTGCGCTGGCGGCTTCGGCCTGGGTGTGGAGGTCGGTAAGGCTCATGTCCATGCCGCGCGTTAGGCGAAATGTTAACCATAAGGTTACTGCAATCATCGCTGGTTCACACGGCACACGAAGTTGGATTCCACCGCCCGTTCAGTGGTACGAGCGCACGCCGAGACACGCGGAAAAGTGCAATAGCTCCGCGTCTCCGCGTCTCCGCGGCGAATCGACATGGCCTCGCGCCGCGCAATTCGTGCTTGGTGGCCTTCGTGCGCACCCTCACAGCCGCGCCAACACCGCATCGCCGATTTCGCGGCAGTCCCCGCATCGCCGCCAAGGTCCGCCGCCCAGCACCCCATCGGCCAGCGCCGCCGCAACCGCCGCCTCGATCCGCAGAGCCTCCGCCTCCAGCCCCAGCGAATGCCGCAGCAGCATCGCCAGCGAGAGGATCATCGCCATCGGATTGGCCTTGCCCTGCCCGGCAATATCCGGCGCGGAACCGTGGATCGGTTCGTACAGCCCGAAGGTGCCGAATGCCGTCTGCCGCTCCCCCAGCGCCGCGCTGGCGAGCAGGCCGATCGAGCCGACGCACATGCTCGCCTGATCGGAGAGGATGTCGCCGAACAGATTGCCCGTCACCACCACATCGAACTGGCCCGGATCGCGCACCAGCTGCATCGCGGCATTATCGACATACATGTGGCTGAGCGTCACATCGGGATATTCGGCGTGCAACTCTCGATCACCACATCGCGCCACAGCTGGCTGGTTTCCAGCACATTGGCCTTGTCGACGCTGCACAAGCGGCCGCTCGCGCCCCTGCGCCGCGCGGAAGGCGACATGGGCGATGCGGCGCACCTCGTCCTCGGCATAGGACATGAAATCGTAGCCCTGCCGCCGCCCGTCATCGAGCACGCGGGTGGCCTTCTCGCCGAAATAGACATCGCCGTTCAGTTCGCGCACGATCAGCAGATCGATCATGCCGGCGATTTCGGGCTTGCAGCGCGGACATGCTCTCCAGCCCCGGCAAACATCTTGGCCGGGCGCAGGTTGGCGAACAGGCCCAGCGCGCTGCGCAGGCCGAGGATCGCCTGTTCGGGGCGCAGATGCCGCTCCAGATTGTCGCAGGACGGATCGCCCACCGCGCCGAACAGCACCGCATCGGCGGCCTTGGCCAGGTCCAGCGTTTCCGGTGGCAGCGGGTGGCCGTGGCGGCGATAGGCCATGCCGCCGACATCGCCTTCGGAGACTTCCAGGCCCGGCATGTCGAGCGCATCCAGCACGCGGCGGCCTGCGCCATGATTTCCGGGCCGATCCCGTCTCCGGGTAAGCAATGCGATTTTCATGTCAGGCGATCCGTCCCAGCAATTCCCGCAAGCGTTGGCGCGCGGCCATAACGTCTCCGCGCCGGTCGGCAAGCAGGTAGTGATCCAGCGGAGCCGCCAGCGCGTCCATCGCTGCCAGAACCTGCGACCAGTCCGCCTTCAGGCCGCGAGTCCGCACCGCCATAGCCCAGTTCGCGCAGCAACAGCACTTCATAGCCCACCAGCGCCTCCGCCCAGCCGCGCGCGGAGGGCGCATGGCAGATCGCATCGAGCGCGCCGCCCAGTGCCTGATACAGCGCGGGATAGGGCTGGCGTTCGGGCAGCGCGGTGGCGGTGAGCGCAGTCACCCAGCCGATCGCGGCGGCGGCGAGCGGCTCCCCCAGCCACGGCCCGCGACTGGCGACGAGTTCGACCTTGGCGAAGGGCAGCTGGCTTTCGGAGCGGGCGGACAATTGCAGGTCCACCACATTGCCGGGGATCACCACCGGCCGCAGATTCCGCCCGCGCCCGCCCGCGACATAGCCCGCAACCAGCCCGATATTCCTCGGTCAGAACCGCGCGATCACCGCAGTTTCGCCGTGCTGGCGGGCAGCGACAAGGATGGCAGGGGCGCGGACGTGCATTGCGCCTGTCCTAGCGCAAGCGAAGCCTACTTGTCGGCGAATTTCGCTTCAAGCGCGGCGATCTTGCGCTTCGAGCACATCGACCTTCTCGCGCGCGAGGCTGGCCATGTCCTTCACCGCGTCGAATTCCTCGCGGCTGACGAAATCGAGCCCGCCCATCGCTTCACGCATCCGGCTGCGGGCATTGTCCCGCGCTTCACGCCCCATTCCGGCCAGCGTACCGGCGGCGGAATTGGCGATCTTGACGAAATCGGCGATGATCGGGTTTTCGCTTTGCATGGTCTCTATCTGGGAACGCGCGCCCCCGCCGTCAATCAGAATTCATACGCTTGCACCGCGCCCTCGCCTTCGACGCCAACCGGATCGGGATTGAGCTGGAGGAACTGCCAGTTGAGCAGCGTCGCGAACAGGATCCAGGCGATGTAGGGCAGCATCAGCAAGCCCGCCCATTTGCGCACCTTGAAGAACAAAATGGTCGTCACAATCGCCGCCACATCCAGCACGATGATGACAAACAGCGCCAGCCGGATGTCCTCTTGCCCAAAAAAGACGGGTGACCAGGTCAGATTGATCGCCAGATGGATCAGAAAAGCGATAATCGCCCAGCGCCGCAGCTTCGATCCCCAGGCCGCGCAGACCAGCGCAAAGGCAAAGCCCATCATCGCGTAGAGGATGGTCCAGACGATCCCGAAGGTTGCAGGCGGCGGGAAAGTGGCGGGCTTGTCGAGCGACTGGAACCACGCGCTCTCCGCCGTGCCGCCCAGTTGCCCGGCGAGGAAGCCGAGCAACATCACGGCGGGAACGATGAACAAGGCCCAGCGGATCAGGCTGGCGCGCAATTGTCCGGGCGAGGCGAGGCGGTTCATGCGGTCTCCGATTCGGGTCCGGCACAGTCTTGGCGATCGGCGCAGGTCAAGGGCAAGCATAGCCGTGCAGGCTGTCCGGTTGCGGGGCGGTGCTGCGACGGCGGTCATTGCCCGCGCACCGCATGGACGAGGAATTCGACATTGCCCTCGGTCCCGGTGATCGGGCTTTCGATCAGCCCTTCGATGCGCCAGCCGCTCGCCTCCAGCCAGCCGGTCACTTCGTCGCAGACGCGCTGGTGAAGCGCCGGGTCGCGGACGATCCCGCCCTTGCCGACTTCACCCTTGGCGACTTCGAACTGCGGCTTGATCAGCGCCACCACCCGCGCCTGCGGGAGCGGCCAGTTGCAGCGGCACTTCGAGCACTTTGGCGAGCCCGATGAAGCTGGCATCGCAGACCACCCAGCTCGCACGGCCGGGTGATGATGGCGGGCGTCAGCGCGCGGGCATTGGTCTGTTCCAGCACCGTCACCCGCGCGTCCTGCCGCAATTGCCACGCCAAGCTGGTTGGTGCCGACATCCACCGCGAAAACATGCGCCGCGCCGTGGTGCAGCAGCACCTGCGTGAAGCCGCCTGTCGAACTGCCGATATCCATCGCCACCGCGCCGGTGGGATCGAGACCGAACTCGCGGATGCGCATGATCGAGCTTCATCCCCCCGCGCCCGACCCAGGGATGATCGCGCCCGCGCACTTCGATGGCCCAGTCTTCAGCCACTTGCTGCCCGGACTTGGCAATCTTTTCGAGCTTTCCAGTAGGCCCGGCATAGACCAGCCCCGCCATCACCAGCGCCTGCGCGCGGGTGCGGCTTTCCGCCTCGCCGCGCTCGACAAGCAACTGGTCGATCCGGGTGCGTGAACTCTTGCGCTCGGCCATGCGCGCAGCGATAGGGGGGCACAGTGGGCAGGGCCAGTGGTTCTTGCCCTGATCGCGTGTTTATCCGGTGATTTTGGAGGGTTCGATTGCGATGTGCAGACGCCAGTTCCTGATTGCGGCGCTGCCAGTGCTGCTAGTCGCGTGCAATTCCAGCGAGGAAGCCGCTGATCCTGCGGCTGAGCAGGTCGCCGCGCCAGCGCCGGTGCTGACTCCGGCAGCCGTTGCCACCGCCGCGCCAAATGGCACCGCGCTCGAAGCAGGCGAGTGGAGCGTGACCGAGGATGCCAATGGTGCGCGCGCGGCGTTCGGTCCGGTCGGCACCCAGCCCACGCTCGCGCTGATCTGCACCCCGGCAACGCGCACGGTGCAACTGTTCCTCGCTTCTGGGACCACCACGGGCGAGGCGTGGCGGCTTGACGCGGGCGGGATCGCCGCGCGGATCGACATGGTGCCCACCAATGGCGAAGTTCCGGAACTCTATGCCAGTGTCGATCAAGCGCTGCCGATCATTCAGGCAATGGGTGCGGAAGGGCAGGTCTTCACGCTCACCTCGCCGCAAGGCCAGCCACGCCAGTTCCCCGCCCATCCGGGCATCAGCCGAGTTCTCGCCTCATGCACTTGAAGCACCTTCAATTCCTCGCCACAGCCGCCGCCCTAACGGGTGCGCTGGCGCTGACCGCCTGCATCCCGCCCGCGCCCGAACCCACGCCCGCGCCGTCGCCCGCGCCTACTCCGGTAGCCCGCCCGACGCCGGTTGCTACCCCGGTCGCTACGCCGGAATACGCCAACTGGATGGATGCTCCGCAGACCCCGGGTGACTGGCGTTACGCGCCGCAAGGTGGAGTGCCCGCCGCAGCGTTCGGCCCGTCTGCCAGCGGGGCGCTGTTCAGCCTTCAATGCGACCGCGCCAGCCGCAACGTCACCCTTTCGCGGCAGAGCAGCGTGCAGGCTGCGCGCACAATGCGCGTGCGCACCGAGCTGCAAGACCGGGAATTGCGCGCCGAGCCGAGCCTGAGCGGACTTGCTGCAAGCATCCCCGCGAGCGACTCTTTCCTCGATGCAATGGCCTTCACCAAAGGCCGTTTCGCGGTGGAAATCGCTGGCGAACCAACGCTCTACGTGCCCGCCTGGCCCGAAGTCACGCGGGTGATCGAGGAGTGCCGCAGGTAGGTTCGGAAGTCCGCAGCCGGTGCTTTTGCGGAACGCACAATACTGACTGTGAAAAAGATAATTACAAGACTTGTTTTCGCGCGCGCGCCGATTCACATTACCCCTCAAGACCGGCGGCCCACGCAGGTCTTGGGCCCCGGTGAAATGGCGGTCCTGGCTCTTACAGCGCGAAAGGAGGTGATCCGATGTCTCATGGTTCAGCAGGGAGGTCGGTGACGATCCACGCGGAGCATATTCGGTAATTCTCAATTCGCCGAGTGAGGCTTCGTGGGCGGTCGCATTGACCGCTGACCATGCGGAGGGCGGTTCCTGTTTCGGCAGGGCCGCCCTTCTCATTTGTGCCGCGCAGCCTGCCCCAAGCACTCTTGCCTCTCTCCATCGCCCCGCCTAATCGGCGCGGATGAACTTCGAACATGTTCCCCACCCGTCCCCGGTTCCCTCCGCCGCGCGCGATCAGGCCATTGCCGATCCCGGTTTCGGCAAGGTGTTCACCGATCACATGGTCTCGATCGACTATGACGCGGCGCGAAGGCTGGCACACCGCCACGCTCGGCCCGCTTCAGCCGATACCTCTGCACCCGGCATCCAGCGTGCTGCATTATGCGCAGGAAATCTTCGAGGGGATGAAAGCCTATCGGCTGGCCGACGGCACGATGGCGCTGTTCCGCCCCGATGCCAATGCCCGCCGCTTCAACGCCAGCGCCGCGCCGCCTCGCCATGCCCGAACTGCCCGAAGACGTGTTCGTCGAAGCGGTGCGGCAGGTGGTGCTGGCCGATGCCGACTGGTTCCCCAAGGTCGATGGCGGCTCGCTCTATATCCGCCCGTTCATGTTCGCCAACGAGCATTTCCTCGGCGTGCGCCCGGCGACGAAGTACAAGTTCGTCGTCATCCTCTCGCCCGGCAGGCAACTACTTCAAATCCGGCGCGCCCGCCGTTTCGGTCTGGGTTAGCGACTACACCCGCGCCGCGCCCGGCGGCACGGGCGAGGCGAAGTGCGGCGGCAATTACGCCGCCAGCCTGGTGCCGACCGGCGAAGCCTTCGCGCAAGGGCCACGATCAGGTGGTGTTCCTCGACGCGGCGGAGCGCCGCTGGATCGAGGAACTGGGCGGCATGAACCTGTTCTTCGTGTTCGACGACGGCAGCATGATCACCCCTCCGCTATCGGCGGCACGATCCTGCCCGGCATCACCCGCGACAGCCTGCTCACGCTCGCCCGCGAACAGGGGCTGGACGTGCGCGAGGAACGCTATTCGCTCGACCAGTGGCGCGATGATGCCGCTTCGGGCGGCTGGTCGAAACCTTCGCCTGCGGCACCGCTGCGGTGGTGACGGCGGTGGGCAGGGTGGCCGGGCGCGACGGCATGATTTCACCATCGGCAGCGGCGGGCCGGGGCAGCTGACCACCCGCCTGCAAGCGACGAACTGGTGGGTATCCAGCGCGGCACGGCGGAAGACCGGCACGGCTGGGTGATGCGGCTCGACTGAGGCGCGGGCCATGAACCGGGCCATGCTGCGGATCGCCTTTGCCTATGGCGCGATGATCGCAGTATTCGCCCTGTTGCTGGCCTGGCTGGACTGGCGGCACCTGTCGCGCCAGTGGTCGACCGAGTTCTATGTGCTGGCCATCGCCTTCCTCTTCGCCGGGTTCGGCATCTGGCTGGGCAACCGCCTGACCCCGCAAGTGCGGGCCGCCAGCCTTCACCCGCAATGAAGCGGCCTTGGCCAGCCTCGGCATCTCCCCGCGCGAATGCGAAGTGCTCGAACACCTTGCCAAGGGATCGGCGAACAAGGTGATCGCCCGGCAACTCGGCATCTCTCCCAACACGGTCAAAACGCATCTCGCCCGCCTGTTCGAGAAGCTGGAGGCGAACAACCGCACCGAAGCCATCGCCCGCGCCCGCGAACTGCGGCTGCTGCCGTAAATCCGGGTGACTGGCCCGCAATCACCCGTTCGGGCGATGGCTTCACGGCGCGGCGCGTGGCAGGCATAGCCCAACAACAGGGAGGCAATCCATGACCATCACCCGCGCAATCCTCGTCTACGGCATCATCACCGGGCTGGTGCTTGAAGCGCTGTTCCTCACATCGCTGACGCTCGGCGCGCATGCTGGCGAGTGGGGCATAGCAATCGGCTTCCTCACCATGTTCATCGCCCTGTCGACCATCTTCGTGGGCGTGAAGCGATACCGCGACGTGGAACTGGGCGGAGTGATCCGCTTCCTTCCGGCCCTCGGCCTGGGCCTCGGCATCGCGCTGGTCGCCGCGATATTCTACGTGATCGGCTGGGAGATCTACCTGTTCGCGACCGATTATGCCTATGTCGACGTGGTCATCGGGATGGGCTTTCCCGATTACGGCGATCCGCTTTACCGGATGCCGCTGACCCTGACCGAGATTGGCCCGGTGCTGCCGATTGTCCCGCTGGTGAGCGCGGCGCTGCTGCGCAATCCGCGCTTCATGCCGCTGGAGGCGAAGGGCTGAGGTCACAGCGCCATTGCCACTGCGGCGGCGCCGGGTGACCACGGCTGCTCCCGCTGCATGATCGTCTGGAACAGCGGCGATTCGACGTGCCCCGCGAGCCACGGCTTGACGTGCGGCAGGTCCACCCCGGCGAACCACTCGCGGTCCACCGCCGCGAACTGGCGCACGAAGGGGAACAAGGCCGCATCGGCCAGCCCGCGCGCTCGCTCCGCACAACTGGCCTGCCGCAGCCAGCCGATCATCGAGTTCGCGCAGGAAAGCCAGCCCGCTTTCCCGGTGGGCCAGCGGATCGCTGCCGTGCCGGTCGGGGTACTTGTAGCGGTCGAGATCGTGCTTGAAGCGCCCGTCATTTGCGGCAATCAACGCCGCGTCGTCGCGCGCCAGCCAGCCCTCGGGATCGCTGCGCTCCAGCGCCCAGCGCATGATCGCCAGGCTCTCGTCGATCACCGTGCCGTCCGCCAGCACCAGCACCGGAACCGTGCCCTTGGGCGAAGCATCGAGCATGGCCTGCGGCTTGGCCGAGAGCTTCACCTCGCGCAGTTCGCAGGCCGTCCCGCTCACCACCAGCGCCAGCCGCGCGCGCATCGCATAGGGGCAGCGGCGGAAGCTGTAGAGGACCGGGTCAGCCATCGCCCGGATCGGGGCCGTCGCCGTCGCCGCACCGCGCCGACATGGGCATAGCCGCGCTGCGCCGCGAGCAGTTCCTGCCGCTGGCGTTCGCGATAGCTGGCGCGCTGCTCCTCGGTCCGTTCGGCGTGGCAGGCGGGGCAGCTGACGCCTTCCTCGTAGAGCGGGAGCGCGGCCTCGGCCTCGTTCACCGGGCGGCGGCAGGCGTGGCAGAGCAGGTGGGTGCCCTGGCACCAGCCCGTGGCCGACGCTCACCCGCTGGTCGAACACGAAGCATTCGCCGCGCCACAGGCTGAGCTCCTCGGGCACTTCCTCCAGGTACTTCAGGATCCCGCCCTTGAGGTGATAGACCTGCTCCACCCCCTCGGCGCTTGAGGAAGGCGGTCGATTTCTCGCAGCGGATGCCGCCGGTGCAGAACATCGCCACCTTGGGCGGCTGGCCGTGGTTCGCCGCCAGCAGGCTTTCGCGGTGCTGCCGGAACCATGCGGGGAAGTCGGCAAAGCTGGCGGTTTGCGGGTCTATCGCGCCTGCGAACTGTGCCGACCGCCACTTCGTAATCGTTGCGCGTGTCGATCACGATCGTGCCCGGATCGGCGATCAGCGCGTTCCAGTCCTGCGGCGCGACATAGACCCCAGTCCGCTGCCCGCGGATCGAGCCCCGGCTGCCCCATCGTCACGATCTCGCGCTTCACCCGCACTTTCATGCGGTGGAACGGCATGGTGGCCGCGCCGGAGAACTTGACCTCGATCCCGGCGCAATCGGGCAGGCTGCGGATATGAGCCAGCACCGCCGCAATGCCCTCGGGCGATCCGGCAATCGTGCCGTTGATCCCCTCCTGCGCCAGCAGCAGCGTGCCCTTGACGCCCTGCGCCGTGCACAGCTCCGCCAGCGGACCGCGCAAGGCCTGCGGATCGTCGAACCGCGCAAAGCGATAGAGCGCCGCGACGTGGATTGGTCCGTCGATGGCGGGAGTGCTCAGGGACATGGCGGGGGCTTTAGCTTCTGTCGGGCGGCGGGGCCAGTGGGGTGGTTTTCGGATGGATGGGGGAATTATGGAGCACATGGAGCACTGTTCAGGAGCAAAAAAGCCGTTCCGCAACTCTGGGTGGGATTGTTTGACCTTGAGCGTTAAAGTGTCACTCGGAGCGGAGCGGCTGACGGACGGAAGAGGCGACGCGAATGGCTGGGTCATACCCGCCAGCAAAGCCTACTTTGAGGTGGAGTAGGAAAGGGGATTTGCTAGTTGGCCAGAAGGGTGCATTGAGCCAAAGGTGATACTGCACCAAACCCAATCCATCGACGCTGAGAAAATGGCCAAAAGTTCGGCTAGCCTACTTCCATGCCGAATTACCGTCGCTGGTTCGTGCCTGGTGGAACCTATTTCTTCACCGTCAACTTGCTGCGCGCCGGATTCGCGCCTGCTGGTCGAGCAGATCGGTGCCCTGCGCGCCGCTTATGCCGAGCAGCGAAGCGCCAGCCGTTCACCACCGTTGCGATTTGCGTCCTGCCCAACCACCTTCACTGCATATGGACACTGCCCACCGACGACAGTCGATTTCCCAGGCCGCTGGCGACGGATCAAGGCCGGCTTTTCCGCCGCCTGCCGCCTTCTATGGACATCGCCGAAGGCCGCCGCCTAGGCGAGCGCGGCATTTGGCAGCGGCGGTTCTGGGAGCATGTCATCACCGATGCCGACGATCTTGCCGCCCATATTGCATATGTTCATGGTCCGCTGACACATCGGCTTGTGAGTGAAATCGACGACTGGCCGTTTTCGTCATGGCACCGGTGGAAGGTCGAGCATGGGGGTGATCCGATCTGCGTAGGCGGCGGTGCATTTCGGCTTCGCCTCATGCAAACCTTACGGCCCCGACCAACATCGGTCAGGTGCATTTAGCCGCAGGCGAAATGCACCGCCGCAAATCTTTCGCACTCAAATACTATCCGGATACACCGGCCGGATATCCACCGGGATGCCATCCATCCCTGCGATCACCGCCTCGGCGTGCTCATCAAGCACCGCGTACCGTTCGAAAAACGCCTGCGTCCCCGCATAGTCGCCGCGCGCCTGCAGCATCAGCTGCACCCGCAGCAGCTCGGTGATGCCACTTTCCAGCTTCGCCTCATCGATCACGAACACTTCCGCTTCCTCGTCCCACGCGAAGGCACCGTATTCCAGCAGGAAGCCATATTGCGCCGCCGAGCCCTTGCCGTGGGCTTCCTCGATCCCGAACCGCATCGAGCGGAAAATTCCCGCGAAATAGGTGGCCAACAGTTCGCTCTTTTCGGCGGAAGGCAGTTCGCCGCGCTCCATCATGTAGAGCAGGTTGTACACGCCCATCACGTCGGCCTTGCTCTCTTCCAGCGCCGAATACTGCTCGCGCAGTGCCTCGTTCACGGTCGTCTCGCGGCCAGCGACAGTGATCGTGCCCGGCCCGAGCGAGTGCGACGAATTCGTGGAACAGGGTGAACAGCTGCATGTAGCGGCGGCTCACCAGCGCGGCCTGATCGGGGGCCAGCACCACGTCGGCAATCGGATCGAGGATCATGTCGAACTTCGCGCCGAGCACGTTGGAGAGGATCACCTTTTTCGCGCCCTTGGCCTCGCGCACGCGCTCGTCATTGGGCAGATTGAAGGCGATGGTCTGGATTCCGGGCACATTGTCGCCGCCGCCGTGGATTTGGTCCGCCACCGCAATCGGGCTTTCGAAGCCGCGCGCGAAATTGTGGTATTGCGCGTCGATCGGCAGGTTGCCTTCCATATCGCGCAGGTAGCCGACATAGCGATCGAGCGCGGCGCTTTCCTCGGGATTGCGCAGGGTGACGAAGCTCTCGAACGCGGTCTTGGTGCCGTAGAGCCGGTCGGTATAGACTTCGTAGGGGCCGATGGCGACTTCGATGGGGGTGCCGCTGAAGGTCCATCCACGCCATTTCGCTTTCGAAATAGTCGTCATCGAAAGGAAGCTGTCGGCGCGCAGGGTGAGGAAGCGCTTGAGGCTGGCGTTGGTGGTGATCGCCGCCGCTTCGCGCAGCAGTTCGGCGGCGGGCTGGAGGAATTCGGCGTATTCCTCGCGAATAGGGCACGGCGATAAAGCCACTCGTCTCGCTTTCGACGCGCCTGACCACCGTGTAGGGGCTCATCAGCGCCTCGCGCTGGTCGGGGTTGCGCCTCCAGATAGGCGTCGAATTCCTCGCGGGTCAGGTCCGCCGGGTAGAAGCCCGCGCCTTCGGGCCATTCAGTTTCGCCATAGAAAGGCCGGTTGTCGTCCACCGCATCCCATGGGCCGAAATTGCGGTCGAACATTGCCAGCATTTCGGCATCGCCGCTGGCTTCGATCTCGGTGCGCATGGCGGGCAGCTCCGCGCCGCGCTGGCGCAGGTAGATCTGGTCCATGTAGCCGCTCGCCTCGATCAGCAGGTTGACCACGCGCCGCTCCTCCTCGGTGAGGTAGGAGGTGTCCGGCATCATCTCGACATCGGGCACGTTGGCGCGGCTGGCGGCCATGTCATACCCGCCCTCGCCTGCCTGCTCGGTGGCCGGAGTGCAGGCGGCGAGCAGCGCCAGCGGCGCGGTGGCGAGCGAAAGGGCGATAAGGGCGCGGCGCATGGGCGAATTCCTCGGGCTGATTACAGGTGCAACGATCTAGCGGATCGACCAGGTCCGTCACGAGGCGAAGAAAGTGGAGAATTACGGGGACAGTATACTTAATTGGATGCCAACCACCTCGCGCGTAAGTTGCTTCCCTCAATTAAGTACTGTCTGCCGTAATTCCCGCAATTCATGGGCAGGCGACGTGGTTCGATCACCTGTGCGGCTCGGCGAAACCGACGGTACTGAACGCGACCATGACCGAGGGCCGCGGACCATTCAACGTCATGTAACGGGCGGTTTCCACGCAGCGATAGGGGCGCATGGGATCGTTGTCGACATCCTCAAAGTAGACGGGCAGCAGTGCCTCGCTCGCTCCCGGAGCCAGCCGACACCAATAGGCCGCGTCGTCATCTTCGGCCCTGCGAAGCATTACGAGCCTACCATCCCACGTGGCACCAGCCTCGCGGAAACAGTTGTGAGGAGCGCAAAGGAGCCGCCAGCGTCGACAAGGTCCTCGCGGTCATAATCCTCCAATGTCCCGGCGCGGTAATCGTCGGAAAGTGGCGGATGGTCGAGACTGAGGTAGAGATCAAATCGCGGTTGCTGAGCGCGTTGAACATGGTCGCGGCGTTCTGCTGTTGCTCGCGTTCCGCATCGGTCTCGACTGTCCCGATCACCAATTCCGCTGGGCCGAGAAGACTGTCAGCTGCCAATCGACGGAACTGTGCTGGACCTTCCGCAGACAGGAATTCGCCCGGTACAATGTAGTGATCGTAGGTGTAGTGGCAGTAGCCTGATGCCATATATATCCCGTCCGGGTTTTCCGCCCACAACTGCGCGATTGCTTCGGCGGTGAACAGGCACGAGCCAAATCGACCGACGACCTCTTCCCATTCGGGGCGGTGTGGGTCGTGATCGGCATCGTTTGGCCAGTAAAGGCCGAGCGCCCCTGTCCGCGGAGTTCCGGTTTCGCTGATGCCTTCGCGACTAATGTAGAAGTCCCTCTTCGACCAAGCCTTGTCGCACGACATGCAGCCCCTGCACACGAACACAACGCCCGGCCCAGTCGCGAAAGTTCTCGACGAGCTGTTCGATGGTCGCCGGTTCTGCCACCTCCGCCGTGCAAATGGTTTCCTCGTCAGTCTCCTGGGCCAAGGCCGACACTGGCAGCAATGCGCCGAGAAAAGTGACTGGCAAAAACAGGTTACGCATGGGTTGCACCGCCTTTGCCTCGATCACGCTATGACCAGTGTGCATTCCGGGCACCTGCCTGTCGAGCGCAAACACAGATTGGAGGCAGCGAATACTTATCCTTGCTTGCCCTTCGCTTCTCCGCTGGCCATCTGGGCGTCAAACGATCCAAATAGGAGCCACCCGATGTCCGATCCCACCTACACCCCGCCCGCCGTCTGGAACCCACGGAAAGCGGCGGCAGCCTTTGCCTCCATCAATCGCCCCACGGCAGGCGCGCGGTTCGACAGGGACTTGCCGCTGGGCGAACATCCGTTCCAGCTGCATTCGCTCGGCACACCCAACGGGGTGAAGGTGACGATCATGTTCGAGGAACTGCTCGAAGCGGGCTTCGCCGAGGCCGAATACGATGCGTGGAAGATCGGTATCGGCGACGGCGACCAGTTCGTCCAGCGGCTTCACCGCGCTCAACCCCAATTCCAAGATCCCCGCGCTGCTTGATCGTTCCGGGCCGGAGCATTTCCGGGTGTTCGAAAGCGGGGCGATCCTCCAGCATCTGGCGGAGAAGTTCGATTTCCTGCTGCCCAAGGCCAACCCGGCGCGCGCCGAAGTGCTTCAGCTGGCTGATCTGGCAGATGGGCACCGCGCCGTTCATCGGCGGCGGGTTCGGGCATTTTTACCAGTACGCGCCGGAGAAGTACAAATACCCGATCGACCGCTATGCGATGGAAACCAAGCGGATTTTCTCTGTGGCGAACCTGCGGCTGGGCGAGACACGATACCTCGCGGGCGACGAACTACAGCATTGCCGATATTGCCGCCTATCCGTGGCTGGGGAACCTCTGGCACGGGGCCTACAGCGGCTGCGACAAGTTCCTTTCGCTGCACGAGATACGAGCATGTCGGGCGCTGGGTGCGCGAACATCGATGCGCGGCCCGGCGTCATTCGCGGGCGGCTGGTGAACACCAAGGCGCTGCCCGAACGGCACTCGGCGGCGGATTTCGACAGCGTGGAAGATCGCAGCCTGTTCGATCCGGTGCGCCAGCGCGCGGACGTTTGAATAGACCTTCGCCCCGGCTTGCGTCCCGCCAAGTGGACGCTATAGGGGCAGCCTCTTGCTGGGGCGTCGCCAAGCGGTAAGGCACCGGCTTTTGATGCCGGCATTCGCAGGTTCGATCCCTGCCGCCCCAGCCACACTTCCTATTCGGCAGGCACTGCCACGGCCTCCCCGGTCGCCTGATGCGCGCCCACCTTGCCGCCATTTACAACGCCGAGCAGGAACACCAGCGCGGCAATCACCAGCGCAGGCAGCGCGATCAGGCTCATCACCACGTCCAGCCCAAGTGCCATTTCCAGCGCCATCACCCCGGCCCACGCAGGGATGATGATGCCGGAAATGCGGCCCCAGCCACCCGCCCAGCCGATCCCGGTGGAGCGCATTTCGGGCGGGTAGCCCAGCGTTGCCAGCGTGTTGATCCCGGTCTGCCCGCCGATCTGCATATATTGCCAGACAATCATGGCGACCAGGAATGCCCCGGTGCCGAACGGCAGCTGGCCCATCGCGTAGAGCGCAACCGCGTCGATCAGGAAGAACAGGGTGATGAGCCAGTAGGGATTCACCCGGTCCATCAGGAAGCCCATCGTCGCCGTGCCCGCCGCCCCGCCCGCGAAGGAAATCATCGCGAGAATGGCGAATTCCTGGATCGGCACGCCGCCCAGTTCGAGGAAGAAGGTCGGCATCCAGTTGGCCAGTACCGCGATATTGCCCAGCGCCAGGAAGCAGGCGCACCACAGGATCAGCGTCTGCGCGAGATATGGCGGGCGCAGCAGCGCCAGCGGGCCGATATCCTTGCCGGTGCGCGGCTTGACGTCACCCAGATAGAAAGTCTCGTTGCCGGTCAGTGGCTGGTGCGGTTCCATCGCCCGGATGGTGGCGGCGATTTTCGGGTCCGCCGGATCGCGCGCCACGCGGAAAGCCAGGCTTTCGGGCACCAGCCACAGCAGCGGCACCGCGATGAAGCCGAGCACCCCGCCGACCCAGAAGCCGATCTGCCAGCCGTAGAGATCGAGCAGCCACGCCGCCACCACCCCGCTTGCGGCCGAGCCGCTGGAAAAGAAGATCAGCGCCAGCGCCATGAAGAAGGATCGTTTGCGCTTGGGGGTCATTTCGGACAGCAGCGAGAGCGCGATGGGCAGCATGGCGGAGAAGAAAATCCCCGATATCCCGCGCAGCACCGCCATCTGCATGACCGTTTCCGCCCAGACAGCGGCGATGGAGAGCACCCCGAAGCCGAGCGCACAGATCGCCAGCACCGGCCTGCGTCCGATCCGGTCTGCCAGCGGCGGCATCAGGAAGGCGCCGATGGCCATGCCGACAGCGGTCCAGAAGATCACATCCCCCATCGCAGCGGGCTCGACGTTCAATCCCTCCGCAATCGCGGGCAGGATCTTGCCGAAGAAATACATGTCGAAACCGTCGATAAACAGCACGGTGGCGCAGACCACCAGCATCATGATCTCGTGCCGCCCGATGGGGCGTTCGTCGATGAATGCGGCTACATCGAACCGCGTTTCGCTGGCAGTCTGGCTGGCCATGTGCTCTCCCTTGGGGTGGGAGATTGACCTTGTCCGGCGGTTACGTCAATCGGCTGACGGCAATGGCGGCTGCGGATTGTTCGGCGTCAAGATAAGTTCGTTCGCCTCGATCCGCACTGAAGCTAGCCGCGACAGCAAGTTCATCCCTATCACGTTGGTGTTGTCCAGCCCCGGCACGATGACCGCATCCAGCCCATTGGCGGCAACATTGCCGAAGCGCAGGGCATCAATATTGGTCATATAGGCAGCCACGGTGCCATTGGCGGTGTTGAGCTGGATTGGCAGCCCTCCTTGCAGCTCTTCCAACCCGGCGGCCTTCGCCGTTTCTTCCGACACTGCCGTCAGTGTCGCCCCGGTATCGACGAGGAAAGCAGCTCGATGGCCGTTCACCTCGGCTTCCAGCCAGTAATGCCCGTCCACATGCATGGGCACGCGGGTTTCGGTGCCCACCACCACCTGTTCGGGCAGGCCAAGCTCAGGCACTGCCAGCGAAAAGCGCGGATCGAGGCGGGACAATTGCAGCACCACCAGCAGCAGCACCGCCACCAGCCCCAGCGTACTTCCCCAGCGCAGCAGCCGCCCCAGCACGGGGATGCGCGCCATCAACAGCGAACCGATGAGGCCTGCAAACATCGCGATCAGCGCCGCCAAAAGCAAACCGGAGCGCGGAATTTCGCGGATCGAAAGCGCCAGCTGGTCGAAGATCGCAGCGAAGTCCATGCCGCCTATATAGCGCGCAATTCGCGCTTGGCGATGAACACCATCACGGAGCGCTGCGGGGGATCGTGGCCTTGGCCAGCACCAGCGAGAAGCGGTCCTCACTATCGGTCCAGCGCTTTACCGGAGTCCAGTGCCCCGCGAGCAGCAGCATGTTGCCGCTACGCTTGCCGAACTTGTGGCTGTTTTCGGTGTGGATCGATTCGCCAGCTTGCATGGCGAACTCCCGGCCCGAAACTGCGAAACGCAGGTCGCGGCTGGCCACCAGATGCATTTCAATCCGGGCGTAGATATCCACCCAGCGCGCTTCGTGGCGGAACGCGTCTTCGGGGATCGTGCCGCGAAAGTTCGCGGTTGATGCGGCGTGATGAGGTTGCGATTGAACGCGGCGGTCACTCCCGCTGCATCGTCATAGGCAGCTTCGAGCACCTTGCGGTCCTTGATCAGGTCCATCCCGATCAGCAGCAGCGATCCGTCGCCCAGTGTGGCGCGCATTTCGCGCAGCAGGTCCACCGCGGTGCGCGGCACCATGTTGCCGATCGTGGAGCCGGGGAAGAAGCCGAGCTTGGGCAGGTCTGCCACTTCGCGCGGCAATTGCACCCGCTTGGTGAAATCCGCTTCGACCGGATGCACCGGCAGGCCGGGGAACTTGGCGGCAAGATCGGCGGCGGCAGCGCGCAGAAAATCGCCGGAGATATCGAGCGGTACATAGGCGCCGGGCGCGATGGCGGAGAGCAGCAGCGGGGTCTTGACCGAGGAGCCGGAGCCGAATTCGACCACCGCCCGCCCCGGCCCGATCAGTTCGGCGAATTGCGCGCCCCGTTGCGTGAGGATTTCGGTTTCGGCGCGGGTCGGGTAGTATTCGGGTAGCTGGGTGATATCCTCGAACAGCTCGCGAGCCGCGTTCATCGTAGAACCAGCGCGCGGGGATCGCCTTCTGCTCCTGCGCCAGGCCTTTCAGCACGTCGGCGCGAAAGGCCCGGTCCACGCCGTCAGCGTCCAGATCGACAAGGCGGATGCCAGCTGGCTCGCTCATCACAGGTCCTTTGCGAGGCGCAGGCCGGTGAACTGCCAACGCTGCTGGGGGTAGAAGAAATTGCGGTAGGAGGCGCGCGAATGGCCGCGCACGGTGGCGCAGCTTGCTCCTTTGAGCACCCACTGCCCGGCCATGAACTTGCCGTTGTATTCGCCCACCGCGCCCTCGGCTGGCTTGAAGCGCGGATAGGGGAGATAGGCCGAACGGGTGAACTGCCAGACATCGCCGAACAACTCGGCGGTGCCGAGCGGGAGCGGCGGGGCGGCAATGTCGAGCTGGTTGCCGGCGCTGGCATCGTGATCCTGCGCGATCGCTTCCCATTCGAACTCGGTCGGCAGCCTCGCGCCTGCCCAGGTGGCGAAGGCGTCGGCTTCGTAATAGGAGATGTGGCAGACGGGCGCATCGGGATCGCGCGGTTGCCAGCCGGAATGGGTGAACTGTTCGTCTTCGCGCCAGTAGAGTGGCGAAGTGATACTGCGGCGCTGCACCCAGGCCCAGGCATCGGACAGCCACAGGCGGGCATCGCGATAGCCGCCCTCGGCGATGAATTGCGCCCATTCGGCGTTGGTGACGAGGCGCCGGGAAAGGGCGAACGGTTCGAGCAGCACGCGGTGCGCGGGGCCTTCGTTGTCGAAGGCGAAAACGCTTTCCTGATGGCCGACACGGGCAATGCCGCCGGGGTGGGAGAGCCAGTCGGCAGCAAAGCCCCTCCCCTTTAGGGGAGGGGTTGGGGGTGGGGTCTGTCCGCTGAGCGCGCTCTTCTGCTCCATCCGGACAGCCCCCACCCCCGGCCCCTCCCCTGAAGGGGAGGGGAGATATACAGCCGGCCCCAGCGGGTTCTTGCTGAAAGCGTGCTTGATATCGGTCAGCAGCAGTTCGATGTGCTGCTCCTCGTGCGCGATCCCGAGAGCGATCAGCTCGGCGCAATCCGGATCGTCGAGCAAGCGCTCCATCCCGGCATCGACATGGGCGCGCCAGTCGAGCACCTCGCCCAGCGTCGGGCGGGTCAGCAGCCCGCGATTGCCACGGGCGATCCGGTCGCCTTCGGCCTCGTAATAGGAATTGAACAGGAACGGGAAGCGCTCGTCATGCAGGCGATAATCGGGCGCGTGATCGCGCAGCAGGAAGGTTTCCCAGAACCACGTGGTGTGCGCCGCGTGCCATTTGGCGGGCGAGGCGTCGTCCATCGACTGTACCGTGGCGTCGGCCTCGCTCAGCGGGCCGAGCAGGCTTTCGGTCAGCGCACGGGTGTGGCGGAAGCGCTCGGCGAGCGAAGGCGCATCGCTAGAAACCACGTTGGGCTGGGCTTGACTGCTGGGTGCGGGCAAGGCCCTCTCCTGTCGGCGTGATCGGGTCCGTTTCTCCCACATGGGCTACGGCTATGCCGAAGGGAACCCCCGGCAAAGGGTCATGTTCCCGCCCGATTACGCAGAAAGCGCCAGCCTGCTACGCCGCCGCCCGCCCGCTTTCCTTCAGTTCCAGATTGAGCATTTCCGCCAGCAGGAAGGCCAGTTCCAGCGATTGCGCCGCGTTGAGGCGCGGGTCGCAATGGGTGTGATAGCGATCGTTCAGCCCGGCATCGGTGATCGCCATCGCGCCGCCGGTGCATTCGGTCACGTCCTGCCCGGTCATTTCCAGATGGATGCCGCCCGCATGGGTGCCTTCCGCGCGGTGGACCGCAAAGAACCCGCGCACTTCGCCGAGGATGCGGTCGAACGGGCGGCGTCTTGTAGCCGCTGTCCGCCTTGATGACATTGCCGTGCATCGGATCGCAGCTCCACACCACCGGATGCCCGGCGCGGGTGACCGCGCGGACCAGCGGCGGCAGGCCCTTCTCCACCTTGTCGTGCCCAAAGCGGGCGATCAGCGTGATCCGCCCCGGCTCGCGCGCGGGATTGAGCACGTCGAGCATGTGCAGCAGCGCGTCCGGCTCCAGGCTCGGCCCGCATTTCACGCCGATGGGATTGTTCACCCCGCGCAGGAATTCGACGTGGGCGCTAGTCGATGAAGCGCGTCCGGTCGCCGATCCACAGCATGTGCGCGGAGGTGTCGTACCAGTCGCCGGTGAGCGAATCCTGCCGCGTCATCGCCTCTTCATAGGGCAGCAGCAGCGCCTCGTGGCTGGTGTAGAAACTGGCGGTTTTCAGCTGCGGCTGGTCTTCGATATCGACCCCGCAGGCTTCCATGAAATCGAGCGCCTCGCCGATCCGGTCGGCGATAGTCTGGAACTGGTCCGCCCACGGGCTGCGGCCCATGAAATCGAGCGTCCAGCGGTGGACCTGGCGCAGGTTGGCATAGCCGCCCCCGGCGAAGGCGCGCAGCAGATTGAGCGTGGCCGCCGCCTGCGATAGGCGCGCAGCATCCGCTGCGGATCGTTGCGGCGGGTTTCGGGCGTGAACTCGATCCCGTTGACATTGTCGCCGAAATAGCTGGGCAGGGTCACGTCACCGATGGTTTCGAATCGGCGAGCTGCGCGGCTTGGCGAACTGCCCGGCCATGCGCCCGACTTTCACCACCGGCATCTTGCTGGCGAAGGTGAGCACGGCGGCCATCTGCAGGATCACGCGGAAGGTATCGCGGATATTGTTCGCGCTGAATTCGGCGAAGCTTTCGGCGCAATCGCCGCCCTGCAGCAGGAACGCGCCGCCTTGGCGACCTTGCCCAGCTCGGCCTTCAGCTCGCGCGCTTCCCCGGCGAACACCAGCGGCGGATAGCCGCCCAGCGTCTGCGTGGCATCGGCCAGCGCGGCCGCGTCCTCATAATCGGGCAGGTGCTTCGCGGTGAAGTCGTCCTGCCTCCAGCTTGCCGGGATCCAGTTCTGTGCCACGTGTTTCGTCTCCATGTCAGCGCCGTCGCCGGCGGGCCCACGATAAACCAATACTCGCGGGGCGCTGGCAGTCCCTACAGTCACCATGCGCGGCGAGCGCAAAGGTTTCTTGCGCTACCTTGGCGGCAAGCGACTTCCGCTCAGCGCTGGCAGCCGCCGTGCTCGCCCCGGCCGGCCCGCTTCGGGCAGCACCGCAAGCGCCAGCCGGGCCGCCAGCAGATAGCGCTTCGCCACCTCCTGCATTTCCTCCGCCGTGGCCTCGGCATAATCGCGCAACAGCGCCGCGCAGATAGGCGATGCCCGTTGCGGATCGAAGCCCGCACCATCAAGCTGGCTCAGCCAGAAGGTGTGCCCGGTCTGCGCGCGGTTGAGGAACTGCCTCGACCGGTTCGACCACGCGGGCGAGTTCGTCGGCGTCGGGCCAGTTGGCGGCCAGATCGCGGGCGATCTGCTTCGGCATGTCAAAGAACGTCGGCACCAGCTCCGGCTGCGATCTGCACCAGCGCGAACATCCTGCCGCCGGTGTCGATATCGAGCGGCCAGTTCGAGGCGACGAAGGGCGAATAGGCCGCCCCGGCCCGCTCACGCAGGCCATCGAGCAGGCGGTTGGAGAATATCTGCGCCAGCAGATCCAGCTTGCGGCTCTGCACATGCCGCGGACACCGCCGCCCAGCGGCCAGGCGATCACCGCTGCCGCCTGATCGGCATCGCCGCGATGGGTCAGCCGCAACGGTGCCTGCGCCGGTGGCGGGGAAGGATCGCCGTTCGCTGCCACACTTCGGCGCCCAGCGCGGTCGCGCGCGGGCATGGCGCCGAAAGTGCGGCTCAAGCGCCTCGCACCGTTGCTGCGCGGTCGATATCGCCGAACACCGCCACTTCCACCGGGCCTTGTGCCAGCAGCCGCTCCCACACTTGCGGAAGCCCTCTGGCGTGGCGGCCTGCAGTGCTGCCGGGTCGTGGCGTGGCGAAGCGCGGATCGCGCATCACGCAGCAGCCAGTCGAGATCGCGGTTGAGCACGCCAGTTGGGATCGCGCCCGATAGCTTCATAGCCCAGCAGCGCCGCCGCGCGCGGCCGCGTTCGACCGGGCTCGGGTCCCAGCGCGGATTGGCGAGCTTGGCGGCGAACAGATAGAGCTGATCGGCCAGATCCTCCTGCCGGGTCAGCCCCTTCGAACACGAAGGTGCCGTCCTCGATGCTGAAATCGAAGCCCAGCTTGCGCCCGGCGGCGATGCGATCGAGTTCGTTCTGCCCAAGCGGGCCGATGCCCGGCCTGACCAGCGCCATCTGGCCGAGCCGCGGCATAGACCGCCTCATCTTCGGCGAACGCCCGCCAGCCGCCGCCGAAGCGCACCCGCACCGTCACCCGGCCGGGTTCATTGTCGGCGTCCATCAGCAGCGCGCGCACGCCATTGGCGAAATTGCAGCCGCTCGATCCTCGGCACGCCGATGCCTTCGCGGCCGCGCTGCACCGGCTGCTGCGGCGCACCGATGGCGGGCAGATCAGCGAAATTCGATCGCTGCGGCAGCATCACGTGCAGCTGCCGCTCGGCCACTGACCGGCGTGGCCAGCGCAGCGCAGCAATTGCGCCTCGCTCGCTTCGCCCGGGGTCAGGCGTTGAGCATCACCGCGCGGATCAACCTGCCTGCGAACAGTTCGGCTGCGTGTGGGCGAGCACATGTCAGGGGTCAAGCGCGGTCGCCCATCTCGCGGAACACGCCGAGAAAGGTCTCCGGCGCGGCCACTGCCTCGCGGATGTCGACCGCCTTGACGATCTCGTCGGCCAGCCCGCTGACCCGCCTGGATGCGCGATTGTTCGACCATATTGACGAACGGATATCAAATTGCGCTAGCCGCCCGGTCGATCTCCGCCTGGCTCGGCGGGATGGCGAGCGCATCGGCGATCACGCCGCGCACTTCGTGCCAACGCGGTTTGCCAATCGTCGTCAGCGGCGCGAAGGTGACGATAGGTGCCGTCCACCGAACGGCTGATCTTCTCGCGTCCGCACGCCGCGCAAACAGGATAGCTGCCGCCCGCCGCGCGCGCGGTTTTCCAGCCGCCGGTTGACGATCTGCGCCGCCACTTCATCGAGCAGCAAGCCGCGGTTGTATTCCAGATTGTCGACCACCTGCACCCACGGGCGCATCACCGCATAGGTCACGCCGCGCGGCTGCCCGGCCTCGCACAATCACCGTCGACCTGCCCACCGGGATTGGCCGGATCGGCCCCGCGCGGCGCGGCCGGATCGCCGAAATCGGGCGCGGGTACGGAACGCGGCCATTGCCCTGCCAATCGGCGAAATGTTGTTCCACGATCACCGCCAGCAATCGCGGATCGGCATCACCGACCAGCACCACCACGGCATTCTCAGGGCGATACCAGCGGCGATGGAAGGCGCTGCACCGCCCGCGCCGTGGCCGCCTGCAGCGTTTCCACGGTGCCGATCGGACTGCGCTCGGCCAGCAATTGCCCGCGAAGAAAGTGCTCGGCGCGTGGCTTCGGCCATGCGCTGCTGCGGCCCCGCCTGCTCGCGCCGTTCCGCCAGCACGATCGGCACGTCCGCCGCTAGATTTTCCGCCGACAGCGCCGGTTCGCGGATCACTCCCGGAAAACAGCCGCACACTATCATCCAGCGTGGTGCGGTTGGCGTTGGGCAGGTCGAGCTTGTAGACCGTCTGCGGTCGGGCTGGTGGTGGCATTGGTATCGAAACCCGAAGCTCGCGCCCAGCCGCTGGAAATGCGGGATCGCCTCGCCCGGCCCGAAATCGAGCATTCGCGGAACACCATGTGTTCGATCAGGTGGGCAAAGCCGCGCTCGCCATCGGTCTCGTGCAGCGAACCGGCATCGATGCGGCACCCGCAGACTGATCCTGGCACGGCGGCACGCCGTTCTGGCGCACCGCATAGCGCACGCCGTTGGGCATTTCGCCCGAACAGCCATTGCTCGTCCACCGGGATATCCGTGCCGCGATAGATCCATGGATCGTCGGGCCGGGCAAATTGCGGCTGGTCGGCGCGGTCGCGCGGATGGCGCAATCCTGCGCGAATACAGGGATCGGCGCGGCCAGCGGGGCGAGCAGCGCAAACGGGAGAAAAGCGCGAGTGACGCGGGAGAGAAAAGTCATGGCGCTCCAACTGCTGGGCGATGAATGAAGGTCCGGTGAATAGGCGCGAAGAATTGCTTGCGCCAGTCTCCCTTAGGGCTCGCCTTGCCGGAGAGCCTGCGCGCGCCTACATCACGCGCATGTTCATAGAAACCGAAACCACGCCCAACCCCGCGACGCTCAAATTCCTGCCCGGCCGGGCGGTGATGCCATCGGGCACCCGCGATTTCGCCACGCCCGAAGATGCCGAGGCCAGCCCGCTGGCGCAGGCGCTGTTCGATACCGGCGAAGTGACCGGCGTGTTTTTCGGCAGCGATTTCGTTTCGGTCACCGCCGCGCCCGGCACCTCGTGGAGCGACCTCAAGCCGCAAGTAGTGGCGGTGCTGCTCGATCATTTCGTGTCCGAAGCCCCGCTTTTTGCAGGCGGAGACGCGACCGGCTTCGCAGTTCCCGCCGAGGACGAAGCAAGCGAGATCGGCAATGACGATGGCACCGACGGATATCGTCGCCCAGATCAACGAGCTGATCGAAACCCGCGTCCGCCCCGCCGTTGCCAGCGATGGCGGCGATATCCGCTATCGCGGGTTCCGCGACGGGGTGGTGTTCCTGCAAATGCAGGGTGCCTGTTCGGGCTGCCCCAGCTCCAGCGCCACGCTGAAGCAGGGGATCGAAGGACTGCTCAAGCATTACGTCCCCGAAGTGAAGGAAGTGCGCGCCGCCTGATAGCGCGCGCGAAGCCAATCCACTTTGCCACGAACGGAGCAATCGCCGTGACCGAATCTCTTACCGACGCCGCGCTCGACCAGCTGTTCCGCGAAGCCCGCAGCTACAACGGCTGGCTCGACACGCCAGTGAGCGACGAACAAATTCACGCGATCTACGACTTGACTCAAGATGGGTCCGACTTCGGCCAACCAGCAGCCGGGCCGCTTCGTCTGGTGCAAGTCGCAAGAATTGCGTGAACGGCTGGCAGCGCACGCTTCGGATGGCAACAAGGCGAAAATCCTAACCGCGCCGGTCTGCGTCGTGATCGGCTACGATCTCGATTTCCATGAGCAGTTGCCATGGCTGTTCCCGCATACCGATGCCCGCAGCTGGTTCACCGGCAGCGAAGAGGCGCGCAAGGAAAGCGCCTTCCGCAATTCGGTGTTGCAAGGTGCTTATCTGATGTTGGCGGCGCGCTCGCTGGGGCTCGATTGCGGGCCGATGTCGGGTTTCAATCAGGACGGGGTGACGAAGGAATTCTTCGCCGACCAACCCCGCGTCCGCGCCGACTGGCTGTGCTCGATCGGCTATGGCGACAAGGCCACAATTTTCGGCCGCAGCCCGCGCCCGGAATTTGCCACCTTCAACAAACTGATCTGATCGCGCATAGCCGCAGCAATGCGGATATTGGCGATAGATTGTGCGACCGAGGCCTGTTCGGCGCGCTGTTCGACGGCACCACGTTGGTCGATGGCCGGTTCGAACTGCTGCATCGGGGCCATGCCGAACGGCTGGTGCCGATGATCGCCGAACTGCCGGGCAAGGGCCGCGCGGATCGCATTCTCGTCTCGCTCGGCCCCGGCAGCTTTACCGGGGTGCGGATCGGGCTGGCGGCGGCGCGCGCGCTGGGGCTGGCATGGGGCAGCGAGGTGCTCGGCTATCCGACGCTGGCACTGGTGGCGGCGATGGCGCAGGCGGAGCAGCGCGGGAGCCGCTGACAGTGTGCATGGCTGGCGGTCATGGCGAATGGTTCGTGCAGGATTTCGGCTGTGATGGCCTGCCTGAGGCCGAGGTAGTTTCGATGACGCCTGACGCCGCGAAACTTATCCTTCGGAACGCAATAGCCGCTGGCAGCAAAGCGGGCGAGCTAATGGGTAGCCGTGGTGCGGACACCATCGCGCTCGACATCCTGCCCGATGCGCGCTTCACCCACCTGCTGCCGCCCGCACTCCTCACGGCTGCCCTCACCCCAATCTACGGCCGTCCACCCGACGCACGCCTGCCGGGAGCCGCGTGATGAGCGATCCGGTCGAAGCGATCATGGTGGTGATGCGCGAGGCGTTTGACAGCAGGTATGGCGAGGCGTGGAACGAGCGGCAGGTCGGCGATGCGCTGGTGACGCCAAACACCTACTTCATGCTGTCCGGATGGGAAGCGGGTGACGATTGCGATCCCGCAGCGGTAACCGGCTTCGTGCTCTCCCGGCAGGCGCTGGACGAAGAAGAACTGCTCCTGATCGCCGTCCGCCCGCAATTTCGCGGCAGCGGGCGTGGGGCGGAAACTGCTCGACGATTTCATCGCCGACGCACGCGAGCGGGGCACGGTGAAAATCTTCCTCGAAATGCGCAGCGGCAATCCGGCAGAACATCTCTATCGCAACTGCGGCTTTGTCCAGGTGGGCATTCGCCGCGGTTATTATCGCGGTGCAGTGGGTGGACCTATCGACGCAATTACTTTCGCGCTCGATCTGGGATGACTTTGCAATCAGTAATGTTTTCATACCACATCGTGTAATTCGTCGAAAATTCGTTTGAAAATGGCGCGAATGGCCTTGAGCCGCGAAAGCAATTGGCGCAAAGGGCACTCCCAGCCGATTCCACTAAACGAGAGTCGGTGTAAACAACGGGTACGCAAACACAGAGGTACACATGGATACTCTCCAATCTGATACGAACGAAATGCTGATTACGCTGACGGCGGACATCATCACCGCACACGTCGCCAACAACAATGTCGATGTGGACACCCTGCCCTCGCTGATCCAGAATGTTTACGGCGCACTTGCCGGTCTGGGAACAACAGCGGCCGTGGTGGCACGCCCTGAGCCCGCCGTTTCGGTGCGCGCTTCGCTGAAGAACGATCACATCGTTTGCCTCGAAGATGGCAAGAAGATGAAGATGCTCAAGCGCCATCTGATGACCGATCACGGCATGACGCCGGACGAATATCGTGAACGTTGGGGCCTCGGCTCCGACTATCCGATGGTCGCCCCCGACTATGCGGAAAAGCGCCGCGAACTGGCCAAGAAGATCGGCCTTGGCCGCAAGCCCGGCCAGAAGCGCGGCCGCAAAAAGGCCGTCGCCTGATCCATCCCGCACAGGCTGTTCAGCCCGTGCTTGAGTGAAGCGCCCCGTGCCACTATGGCTTACGGGGCGCTTTGCTTTTTGGCGGGTGCAGAATTCAGGCAGGCAGATATTTGACCCAGATGATCGATCTTGAAGCCCTGTGCGCCGAACGCGGCCTGCGGATTACCGACCAGCGCCGGATCATCGCCCGCGTGCTGTCCGAAAGCGACGATCATCCTGACGTGGAAAAGCTGCACGCACGCTCTTCCGCGATCGATCCGAAAATCTCCATCGCCACAGTCTACCGCACCGTCCGCCTGTTCGAGGAGGCGGGGATTCTCGACCGCCACGATTTCGGCGATGGCCGCGCGCGTTACGAGGCCGCGCCCGAAGCGCACCACGATCACCTGATCGACGTGGAAACCGGCAAGGTGGTGGAATTCGTCGATCCCGAACTGGAAGCCTTGCAGCGGCAGATCGCCGAGAAGCTGGGCTATCGCCTGGTCGATCACCGGATGGAGCTTTACGCCGTCCGGCTCGACCGCGAAGAAAAGGGCTGAGGCCAGCCGCGTGGCGCAGGCGCTGGCCCCGGCTGAGCGGCGGCAGATCGCCCTTCCCGCCTATGCGCTGATCGCTTTCCGCATTTTGCTGATGGTGCTGCTGCTCGCGGTCTGCGTGCCGCTGCATTACCTGTGGCGGCTGCTGGGGCTGGACCGGATGTGGCCGCGCCTGTTCCTCGCCGGAGTTGGCATGGCGGCCGGCCTGCATCTCAAGCGGCGCGGCAAGCGGGTGCCGGGCGCGCTGCTGCTGGCGAATCATGTCAGCTGGCTGGATATCCCCGCGCTCGCCCACGCCGCCAACAGCGCCTTTGTCGCGCATGACGGGCTGGCGCAGTTCGGCTTCCTCAAGTGGCTGTGCACGATGAACGAAACCGTTTTCATCGCCCGCCACCGCCGCGCCGATGTCGGCAAGCAGGCGGACGATATCCGCGCCGCGATGAACCACGGCGCCACGCTGACGCTGTTCCCCGAAGGCACCACCAGCGATGGCACCGGACTGCTGCCGTTCAAGAGCTCGCTGCTCGGCGCGCTGGAGCCACTGCCTGAAGGCGCAGTGATCCAGCCGGTGCTGCTCGCCTATGAGGACGTGCCGGGGATGGCCTGGGTGGGCGAGGAACCGGGGCTGGACAATTTCAAACGCATTCTCGCCCGCCTGCGGCCCGTGCGGCTCGAAGTGCATTTCCTGCCACCGCTGTCGGGCGCGGAGCTGACGGACCGCAAGACGATGAGCGCGGCGGCAAGGGCGGCGATTGCGGGGGCGATGCGATGAATGGCGAAGAGCGCGGGAGATCCGGACGATTTTGATTTCAGCTTTGGCGCGAACTTGCTCGAGCGATGAAGAATACTCTGCCGATCTTTCCTTTACTCAAGGCAGGCAGTGCGACTTTCGGATCGCGAGAGCCCGGCCTTACCGAACTGATGAGCAGATCATGCGTCCACCCACTGGAAACTACTGCCAGCTATGTGGTCGCAAGGCTTTACGGCGGTCTTCTGCAGATGAGCTTGCAACAGACCTCGAGGCAAGATTGCCCGCGATATAGCCTTGCCACTTCATTGAGTGATCTTTTCGGCGCGATGCAACAAGGCTTGATTGCCAAATGCTTCTCGATGCATTGGATATTCAAGCATTGACACGGTACTCGGCTCCTTCGCGCCCAGGTTTTTCGCTGTCTCTTGGCCAGTCGCTCGGCGCAGCCTTTTCAGACCGATCTCATATTCTGGGCCTCATGATCGACTGGACTTCACCTGAACTTGTCGCAGAAATACGCAAACAGCCAAGCCATCATGCATGGCACAGTGCGGTGCTGAAGCTTTGGAAAAGTATGAGCTACAGATTCGCTCAGGATGATTTTGAATGATACGAGCAGACCGATGTCCCGAGGAGATGCATGTGGGCATGCAGGGATAGTCCGGCGCGGCCGCAGTGGAGCAGCAATCGACTAGACTTCACCGGACTGGCGCTTTGTTGTAAGCGCACGCCATCATGAAACCCACCCCTCCCCCCAAGACCTACCGGGTCAAGAGCTTCGGCTGCCAGATGAACGTCTACGATGGCGAGCGGATGGGCGAATTGCTCGAAGCGCAGGGCATTGCGCCCGCGCCTGAGGGCGAGGAGGCGGAGCTGGTGGTGCTCAACACCTGCCACATCCGCGAAAAGGCGACCGAGAAGGTCTATTCCGATGTCGGGCGGCTGGTGAAGGCCGGGCGCATCAGCGGAAAAGCGCCGATGATCGCGGTGGCGGGCTGCGTGGCGCAGGCGGAGGGCGAGGAGATCATGGCCCGCGCTCCGGCGGTCGGCGTGGTGGTCGGCCCGCAGGCCTATCACCGGCTGGGCGAGATGGTGACGCAAGGCGGCGGCTGGGCGAGCGCGGCACCGATACCGACATGCCCGAAATCGCCAAGTTCGGCGCGCTGCCGGAGCGGCGGCGGGTCGGCCCCTCGGCCTTCCTCACCGTGCAGGAAGGCTGCGACAAGTTCTGCACCTATTGCGTGGTGCCCTACACGCGCGGCGCGGAAATATCGCGCCCGTTCAGCGATCTGGTGGACGAAGCGAAGAAGCTGGTCGAAGCCGGGGCGCGCGAGATCACGCTGCTGGGGCAGAACGTGAATGCATGGCGCGGCGCGGACCATGCGGGGCGCGAAGTCGGTTTGGACGGCTGAGCAAGTGAACTGGCCAAGCTGCCGGAATTGCAGCGGATTCGCTACACCACCAGCCATCCCAACGACATGACCGAGGGCCTGATCGCCGCGCATGGCGACAATCCCAAACTGATGCCCTACCTCCACCTGCCGGTGCAGAGCGGCAGCAACCGGGTGCTCAAGGCGATGAACCGGAGCCACACGGTGGAGAGCTATCTCAAGCTGCTGGACCGGTTCCGCACGGTGCGCCCGGACATCGCGCTGAGCGGCGATTTCATCGTCGGCTTTCCCGGCGAGACCGAAGCCGAATTTGCCGAGACCTTGGCGCTGGTGGATGCGGTGGGATACGCGCAGGCCTACAGCTTCAAATACTCCCCCCGCCCCGGCACCCCCGCTGCGACGATGGACGGCCAGATCGCGCCGGAGGTGATGGACGAACGGCTCCAGCGCCTGCAAGCCGCGCTCAACCGCCATCAACTGGCCTTCAATCAGGCGAGCGTGGGCAAGACCTGCGAGGTGCTGATGGAACGGCGCGGCAAGTTCGCGGGCCAGTGGCTGGGCAAGTCCCCGTGGCTGCAATCGGTGCTGGTGGAGGGTGACTTGGCGATTGGCGATATGGTGCGTGCGGAACTGCACCAGGCGGGGCCGAATTCGCTGCTGGGCACACTGCAAGAGTAATCACATCAAAGGAATCTCAAACAGCGGTGTCTCTTCTGAGAGTGCAATCGTTCCAACCTCGTCGGTTGGTTCCGCTGGCGGCATCGAGGGATTGTAAGGATAGTTTTCGCCGTCAAAACTCATCCGGACCTGGCCCGGATTGGCATAGCCTCCGCCTGAAACAAAAATTGTGATGTCATGCCATCCATTTGTTTTGTTCGACAGAACTCCCACCGGAAGATGCCCAATCGAAAAGCTATCAATTTCGACAAGCCGGTTGCCGCGATAACCAAGGATATACAAGCCTCCACCCCCCGTACCCTGCCAGAAGCCATCGAACTGTAAAAGTACTTCCCTGTTTCCGTCATCGTTGAGGTCAATCGTTACCGCCCGAAATGCGGGCCGATTGTTGGCGAAGTCCGGCAAGTCAGTGTACAATCGTTCATTCTCAAGCAGCCATTGCTGAATAGATGCGAGATCGCCTTCATTCAGCGGATTCAGCCCAATCACGTCATCTTGTGCAGCGGTTTCCTGTGCAGCAGGTATTGCAGGGGATGGCTGAACGGCCGGCGCATCTTGGTCGGACGGGCGATTCTGGGAACAGGAAACAAGTCCTGCCGCAACCAAAACCACGGATGCCAGATTACGCATGGACCCAAGCTCCCTTTGGAATCGCATAGCCCATTTGTGACCGAACGACTACTTTCCACCGTCCATCCACCGCACCCCGCTTGCCACTCCGCCGCCACCGCCTACATTCGCTCCATCAGCCCGAAAGGAATTGATGGCCCGCAAGACGACCCGCGCCGAGTTTGACCGCTCGGACTTCGCCCACCCCGAAGACAATCGTGACACCGCGCGCCGCGCCCGGATCGAGGTGGTGTTTGACGGACAGGCCAAGCTGGGCGCGCTGTTCGGGCAGTTCGATGCCAATCTGGTGCAGATCGAGAACCGGCTGGGCGTCTATATCGGCGCGCGCGGGGACCGGGTGGTGATCGAGGGATCGCAGGACAATGTCGCCCGCGCGCGCGATGTGCTGCTGAAAATGCACGAAAAACTGCTGACCGGCGAGGAACTGGACGCGGGTGCAATCGATGCGCTGATCGCAATGGCGGACGAGCCAGTGCTCGAAGGCATCATCACCGGCGACGCCGATTATCCCACCCATCGTCATCCGCACCCGCAAGAAAACCATCGCCCCGCGCTCGGCAATGCAGGCCGAATATATGCGCCAGCTCGCCAGCCGGGACGTGATCTTCGCGCTCGGCCCCGCAGGCACGGGCAAGACCTATCTGGCGGTGGCGCAGGCGGTCAGCCAGCTAATCACCGGAAGCGTGCAGCGGCTGATCCTGTCGCGCCCGGCGGTGGAGGCGGGCGAAAAGCTCGGCTTCCTGCCCGGCGACATGAAGGAGAAGGTCGATCCCTACCTGCGCCCGCTCTACGATGCGCTGTACGACACGATGCCGCCCGAACAGGTCGAGCGGCGGCTGGCGAGCGGCGAAATCGAGATCGCGCCGATTGCCTTCATGCGCGGGCGGACTTTGGCGGACAGTTTCATCATCCTCGACGAAGCGCAGAACACCACCCGCGAGCAGATGAAGATGTTCCTCACCCGCTTCGGCCAGGGCAGCCGGATGGTGGTCTGCGGCGATCCCCGGCAGGTCGATATTCCCGGCGGGGTGAACATGAGCGGCCTCGCCGATGCGGTAACGCGGCTGGAAGGCGTCGAAGGCATCGGGGTGACGCGGTTTACCGTGGCGGACGTGGTGCGGCATCCGATTGTGGGGCGGATCGTCGAGGCGTATGAGGGTGAGAATGCTTTGCCTTGATGGCTTTTCGAGTTGCCTCCACTCAGCCAAACCCGCTCATCCTGAGCTTGTCGAAGGACACGCGCCAATGTCAGCCCCACAGTTGGGCCGATATCGTGGCTGGCCTTCGACAGGCTCAGGCTGAGCGGGGTTTGTTGTAATTCCCGGTCCTTTTGCAATGCAACTCGATATCGACATTGAAGACTGGCCGGACGGCGAGTGGGAAGCGCTGGCCGAACGCGCCGCTGCTGCCGCCGGGCAGATCGCGCCCGAACTGGCGAACCCGCGCCTGCTTGCCAGCCTGCTGTTCACCTCCGACGCCGAAGTCCACGCGCTCAACCGCGAATGGCGGGATCGCGACAAGCCGACGAACGTGCTCAGCTTCCCGATGCTCGAACGCACCGATCTGGTGCATCTCGATCCGGCGGAAGGCCCGCCCGAAATGCTCGGCGACATTGCCCTCGCCTACGAAACTTGCGCCCGCGAAGCCGCCGACAAGGGCGTGCCGCTCGCCAACCACGCCACCCACCTGATCGTCCACGGCCTGCTCCACCTGGCGGGCTACGATCACGAATTGGGCGAGGCCGAGGCCGAGGAAATGGAAGCGCTCGAAGTGAAGGTGCTTGCGCTGCTGGGCATTGCCGACCCATATAGCGCCGTCACGCCCGGCAGCGGGCCACAATAGGGGAAAGAGACAGGGCTATGCCCGAAAGCGACAAACCGGACGGCTCCGCAAACGGAGACGCGGACAGTAGTAGCTCTGGCCAATCCAGCTCCGGCCAATCCAGTGCTCTGGCGGCGGCTTGTGGAGCGCGATACGGGGGCTGTTCGATAGCGACAGCGAAACCACGCTGCGCGAGCAGCTCGAAGAAGCCATCGACGAGCACGAGGACGAGGCCAGCCGCAACGGCGGGGACGAAAAGGCCAAGGGCGATCTTTCGCCCTTCGAGCTCACCATGCTGCGCAACCTGCTGCATTTCAGCGAGCACGATGCCGACGACATGGCAATTCCGCGCGGCGAGATCATCGCGGTGGATGCCAATGCCTCGTGGGAGGAAATGGTCGAAGCCTTCGCTGAACACGGCATTTCGCGGATGCCGGTCTATCGCGGGCAACTGGATGACGTGATCGGGATGATGCACATCAAGGATGTGTTCGTCTATCTTGCGCGCGGACAGCAGCCGCCCGACGACTGGTCCACGCTGATGCGCCAGCCGCTTTATGTGCCGCAGGCGCGCGGCGCGCTCGACGTGCTGGCGGACATGCGCCACCAGCGCACCCATCTCGCCATCGTGGTGGACGAATTTTCCGGCACCGACGGGATCATCACCATCGAGGATCTGGTCGAGGAAATCATCGGCGAGATCGAGGATGAACACGATGAAGAGCCGATCGAGCAGGTGATCGAGATCAGCCCCGGCATGTGGGACGCCGATGCCCGCGCCGAACTCGACGACGTGGCCGAAAAGGTCGGCGATCCGGCGCTGGCGGAGATCGACGAGGCGGTCGACACGCTCGGCGGGCTCGCCTTCGTGCTCGCTGGCGAAGTGCCGCAGCCGGGGGCCGTGCTCGAACATCCCGCCGGATGGCGGATCGAAGTGACCGAGGGCGATGAGACCCACGTCACTCGCCTGCGCCTGCATAGACCTGAGCTTATGGAAGTCGCCGACGACGGTTGAACGCGCTCGGCGGGGCAAGCCGTTGGTGCATTGCAGCAGAAAATTGCTTCAACGCAGCATTTGCCTCTCGACAGCAGGCCTTGCGGTGGCGACATATAGCAAGTGCGTCGCCTCCCCCCCCTGCGCGCCCTTGAGGCGTTTATTCGCGTTGTCCGGCTGGGTTCGGCCCGCTCGGCGGCGAATGAGCTGGGGCTGAGCCCGTCCGCGCTATCCCGCCGGATCAGCAATCTGGAAAGCTTTACCGGGCGCAAGCTGTTCTCCCGCTCCGGGCAGACGATGCGGCTGACCGATGAAGGCCGCGCGTTTTACGAGATGGTCGCCCCGCACCTCGAAGCACTGGCAGCGGCAGTCGAATCGCAGAGCGAGAATCTGCAATTGCTGCGGCTAAGGCTCGGCGTCATGCCGTTGTTTGGCACCCAGCGACTGTTCCCCCGGCTGGTCGAACTGCGCGAGCGGCACCCGCGCCTGCATCTCGATATTGATACCGGCGCGCACCTGATCGACCGGGTGGGAGACACGCTGGACGCGGCGATTACGCTGATGACCAAGCCGCCGGAAGGGCTTTACGGCGTGCAGCTGGACCAGAACACCGTCCACGCCATCGCCAATGTCGATGTCGCCAAGGCGCTAGGGCCAAAGCCCGATGCGGCGGCGCTGGAAAAGCAGACCTTCCTTGTCCACACTGACATGCCGCTCAGTTTCGAGGCTTGGAAAGCCGCGCTGGGGATGGAGCGGCTCCAGCCTTCCGCCATCGATCATTACGATTCGGGCCAGCTCATCATGGAAGCCGCCGCGCAGCGCATTGGCATCGCCATCATGCACGACGACCATCTGGCGCGGAACAAGGACCCCCGGCTGGCGCGGCTGTTCGATGTGAAAGTGGCCAGCCCCTATTCGTACTGGTTCATGTGCCGCCCCGCCGATCTGGAAGCGCGGCCGGTGAAGATTTTCCACGACTGGCTGGTCAACGCGGGGCTTTGACGAACGGGCCTCTAGCCACGCGCGCGGATTTGCGGCACAATCGGGCAAAGTCAATCTGGGAGGACTGCCTGATGAAATTCGCCGCCGCTCTGCTCGCCGCCACTGCTGTAATCACATTCGCCACCCCCGCCGCTGCGCAGATGCGCGCGCTCAGCGATCCGGTGGTAGGCCATCCCGATCCTGAAAGCCTGTTCACGGACGAGGACCCGGGCATCCACCGCAACAAGCAGGCGGCGCTGCATATCCAGCGCGAATTGCTCAAATGCGGCGAATGGTCGCGCGCCAGCGAATGGCTGACCGATGCCTATATCCAGCACAATCCGGTTGCCGCATCGGGCCTCGCTGGCGTGGTCTATTACTTCACCGAAATCGCCCGGGTCAGCCGCTCGATCCCTGCCCGGCCCTGTCGGCGGACGATCCCAATGCCGTGGTGGCGGTGATCGCGGAGGATGACTACGTCACCATCCTTACCCGCCGGATCGTGCCCTATGCTGATGATCCGACGCAGAGCTACACCACCACCTGGTTCGATACCTGGCGGTTTGTCGATGGCCGGGCGGACGAGCATTGGGATCCCGCCACCCTTCCCCCGGCCCCGCCGCCGCAGGCCGCCGCTCTCTCGCCCGAACAACAGATGGCCGACCGTGCGGCGATCGAGAGCCTGATGTGGCGCTATGTCCGCGCTGCCGACACGCTCGATCCCGCAGCCTATGCCAGCGTTTTCACTGAAGACGGTCGGTTCAACAACGTTGCCGGGCGCGAGGCTTTGCACGGGATGATCGCAGGGATGGCCTCAGGTCAGGCCGAGCGCCGTGCCGAGGGCACGCTGACCGGCAACATGTACCACGTGATGGCGAACCAGACGATCGAGTTCGTCTCTGCCGACCATGCGCGGGTGCACTATTACTGGCAGACAATGTTTGCCGGCAACGATCTCGCCAATCCTCCGCGGATTGCCGCTGGCGGACGCGGGGTGGACGATGTGGTGCGGGTGGATGGCGAATGGCTGATCCAGAGCCGCAATGTGGTGCCGACCGAGGGGTGAGACACTTAAGCCCCTCCCCTTAAGGGGAGGGGTTGGGGTGGGGTATGTCCAACTGCGCAGATGTTGAGACAACTTGACAGCCCCCACCCCCGGCCCCTCCCCTGAAGGGGAGGGGAGATTAGGATCAGCCGACAGTCGCCTTGACAATCTTCCCCGGCGCGGCAGGCGGTTCGCCCTTGGGCAGCGCGTCGACGTGTTCCATGCCGCTCTCGACTTCGCCCCAGGCGGTATACTGGCGATCAAGGAAGCGCGCATCGTCCAGACAGATGAAGAACTGCGAATTCGCAGTGTCCGGATTTTGCGTCCGCGCCATCGAACACACCCCGCGCATATGCGGCAGGTCGTTGAACTCCTGCTTCAGGTTCGGCTTGTCCGATCCACTCATCCCGGTACCGGTCGGATCGCCGCCCTGCGCCATGAAACCGGGGATCACGCGATGGAACACCACGCCATCGTAAAAGCCATCCTTCGCCAGCTCGGTGATCCGCGCGACATGGCCAGGGGCGAGATCGGGACGCAGCTTGATCACCACATCGCCGCCCTTCCCGTCGCCGCAATCGAGGGTGAAAGTGAGTTTTTCGTCGGCCATTTGGTAAGTCTCCTAGAATTGGTTCGCGCCCATATAGGAGTAACGCGCGGATTGTCACCCTTGGCAGGGCGGGCGCGCTTGCTTTTGCAGCGCAGCGCAATAGACCGACGCCCATGGCCGAGACCGATCTTCGCGAACAGGAAACCGATACCCCGGTGCAGGGTGACGGCGAGCAGTTCGACGAGGAGAATCGGCTGACATCGAAGTTTGTCCGCAAGGTCCGCGACGCCTTGTACGATGACAACGAGGACAGCGTTTACGACCTCGTCGAACCGCTGCACCCCGCCGATATCGCCGATCTGCTCGAACTGCTGGAGCGCGACGAACGGCGCGATCTGGCCGCCGCCATCACCGATCTGATGAGCAGCGAGGTTATCGCCGAGCTCAACGATTACGTGCGCGAGGACATGGTCGAAGACCTGCCCGCCGCATTGGTGGCCGAAATCGTCGAACAGCTTGATACCGACGATGCGGTGCAGCTGATCGAGGATCTCGATCTCGATGACCGCCGCGCCATTCTCGCCGAGATCGAGCCCGAAGACCGCGCCGCCATCGAAAGCGCGCTGGCCTACGATGAGGAGACCGCCGGCCGCCTGATGCAGCGCGAGCTGGTGGCGGTGCCCGAAAGCATGAGCGTAGGCGATCTGATCGATTACCTGCGCAGCAACGAAGAATTGCCGACCGAATTCTGGGAAGTGTTCGTGGTCGATCACCGGTTCCACCCGGTCGGATCATGCCAACTCAGCTGGATCCTGCGCACCCCGCGCAGCATCGCCCTCTCTGATGTGATGAAGCGCGACCAGACGCTGATCCCGGTCGATATGGACCAGGAAGAAGTGGCGCTACGGTTCCAGAAATACGCGCTGATTTCCGCCGCCGTGGTCGATGATGACGGGCGGCTGGTGGGCCAGCTCACGGTCGACGATATCGTCCACATCATTCAGGAAGAAGCGGGCGAAGATGCGCTGCTGATGAGCGGCGCGGGCGATGGCGACATCAACGAGCCGCTCCGCGACGCCTACTCGGCACGAGTGCGCTGGCTGATCGCCAATCTGGGCACCGCCGTTGTCGCCAGTTCGATCATCGCCATGTTCGGCGCAGCGATCGAGCAACTGGTGGCACTGGCGATCCTCATGCCGATAGTCGCCAGTATCGGCGGCAATGCCGGAACGCAGACGATGGCGGTGACGGTGCGCGCCATCGCCATGAACCAGCTTACCCGTTCGAACACCAAGCGTATCCTGCTGCGAGAGTTGAAGGTGGCGCTGATGAACGGCGCGACCATTGCCGTGCTGATCGGCATTGCCACCGCGCTGATCTTCACCCCGCAACTGGGCGCGGTGATTGCCTTGGCGATGATCGTCAACATCATCGTATCGGGCATGGCAGGCGTGCTGGTGCCAGTGACTTTCGACCGGATGGACCAGGACCCGGCGGTGGCATCGAGCGTGTTTGTGACCATGATTACCGATTCAATGGGCTTTTTCGCCTTCCTCGGACTGGCAGTCGCGGCGGGTCTGGCGACGATGTGAGGCCGGTAGGCGGGCGGCTCGCACAACGGTTCGCCGCACAACCCGCCCCAACCACCCGCACAATAGGTTCAATCCGCGATTTCGTTCATCTGGCAGACAGGTTGGCCTGACACTCCCGCTTTCGGGGGCGTTCAAGGACTGCTTGTATGCCAGACAGAACAGCAGCGGGATTAACGGGATTTTGACGATCCGGAAGGCCAATACACGGCCTGCCGGGACTTTGGCCGTGCACCTGCGCGGTCGGATCAACCAGATTGAAGGAGTGACTTTATGGGTATGATTTCCAGCGGTCCGAAAGCCGCCATCCTCTTCGCCATGCTTGCTGCACCCGCGTGGAGCTCTGCCAGTGCGCAAGAACTGCGCCCGCTCGGCAGCGCGCCAGTCAGCGCCGTGAACGGAGACCAGATCACCGTGTTCGGCACCCCGCCCGGTGATCTCTCCGCGCTGACCGAAGGGCCGGAGATCGAAGGCTTCATCTCCGCGCGCCACGGCAACGAACTGGAAATCACTGCCACCGATGGCACCGTTTCCACCGTGGCCTTGGCGCAGGCGACCGAAATTCGCGCGCGCGGCGGCTTTCTCGGCCTCAACCGCACTGCCTTGGCGGCGGATTCGCTGCTCAACGGCCTGCCCGTGACTGTGGAGACGGTGATGTGGGAAAACGGCATGCTCGCGCGCCGCATCCGCCTGAGCGACAGCGATCTCGAAACCGCGACGATGATCCGCACCGGCACCGAGCAGCGGTTCGGCATGAACGAGGAAGCGATCGAAGTGAACGCCGCCGCTACCGAAGCCTTGCGCGGGCGGGTGGCGAATATCGACCAGTACAATGTGCTGGACACCGCCAATGCCTATTTCGACACCGGCCGCTGGGAACTGACCCCCGCCGCCCGCACCGAACTGTGCGCCATCGCCGCACAGGCCGAGGCGACCGACAACGCGCTGCTGCTGGTGGTCGGCTATACCGATTCGGTCGGCGATCAGGACTACAACCAGACCCTGAGCGAACGCCGCGCGGGCCGCGTGGTCAATCACCTGCAACAGGAATGCGACTGGGCTCCGTGGCGTATGCTGACTCCGACGGGAATGTCCGAAGCCGACCCAACGGCGGACAATTCCACCCCCGCCGGTCGGGCGCAGAACCGCCGGGTGTCGGTGAACATTCTGGTGAGCAAGGCGGTTGAGGGGATGTGATTTTGGCGCGGCGAGCGGGGATTACCTCGCCTGCCGCGTCCTGTCTTGCTGAACCAAGCGTATGCGCCGGCGCGGGTCCGGGCGCACCTTAATCTGGAACAAGCCAACCTCGATAAGCAACGATGGGGCCGACAAAGGGAACCTCAATCGTGACGTCGAAGTGAAACTTTCCATCCCTCTCGATTTCGAAGCTTTTTCCGCGAGGGAGTAGGAAGCGAGGCATCGGCACGCCGAACACGCTCCAGCTTCGGGGGATGAGGAAAAGCAGTCCTTCATCAACAACGAGTGCAAGCGCGAATTCCGTCACGCCGAATTTTTCGACGAGTAAGTGTCGATTGCGACCGTCGCCCACTTTCTGAAACGAGCTGAATGACCGACCGCCAAACGTCCTGGTCCAGAGCTCACCGCCGCTTTTTGGCGCGAACTCTACTGTAACAGGAACGTTGCGCCCTTCCTCCGGGAAACCTACAATCCGTGCGACGAGCCGTGCCGCCAGCCCCCTGCCACGGACGATCTCGGCAAGACCCGACCACCTCCTTGGCACCGCACTTTCGTGCAGTTGCCTGATGGTCGATGGTAACGATTGGAAAGCAGGACCAAGAATGGTCTGGTAGAGCGATCCTTCGCCATTTTCGATCCGAAATCCCGAATGAATTGTGCGGCCTGCGAACAATTGCTCATAGTCGGCAAGGTCAAGTGCACGGGTCGCTGCGCGAGCACCTGCATCGGGCCTTTCTCCCCGCAACAACTTGCGGATAATCGCCTCGATCGCCATCGACGGTATGAACGGCCCGTCGTCGCCTTCGGCCAGCAAATGCCAGCTGCGTTCCGCAGGCAATCCGTTCCGCAAGCCCTTGACATGGACGTACATCCCGCCGCGATGTTCGCCGAATTTCATCAGGTTGAGAACGATGTAGAACAACCGGGAAAACGGCACCAGCGACGGGAGCCGGAAGGTTGCCCGCATTTTGGCAAGCAGGTTAAGGGTGCGATGCAGGATTTCGGGAACCGGACCGGCGCCCATCCAGATATCCTCCAACTCCGGATGCTCGACCGGTAGAACTTGCAGGTCCGGCACATCGACCAGCGAAAAGCGCAGGTTGCGCAGGGGAACCTTGCCCGGAACAGCCACGGTATAGCGGCGGCTTTCCGCCAGTCCTGTGCCAAGCGAGCGACTGCCCCCACGCGTCAATTTCACCGGCGCCCCGGCGTACCCCACCACCGCGCGCATGACATTGAGCCCGATCCCGGCATATGGCGAAGGCGCTATCCCACCTTCGACGCTGACGATCTGCATGTCAGCTGCGATTTCCCGCAGGACCGCTGCGGTCAGGACAGGAAAGCTGCTCACCCCGGAAAGCACGAACACCCCGGCTTCCCGCGCCCTTTCGTCAAACTGCGACACTCCGAACACGAAATCGGCAGCGTCCGCAAAATCCAGATAATCGATCCCGGCATCGATACAGGCCTCGACAACAAGGTAGTTCCCGACACCGTATTCCTGAAAGGGGCCAGAGGCATCGACGACCAGATCGGGGCTGTGATCTTTCAATCCCGCCGCAATATCGTTGCGATCCAGAACCAGTGGGGACGCCACCGCTGAGCCACTGAAGCTGGAGCAGAACTCCTCTGCCTTCGCCCCACTTCGACCGCAGATGAGAAGCGTAAGCGATGGAACATCGGCCAGCAGATGTGCCAGACGTCCGCCGAAAACCCCGTATCCGCCAAGAATCAGAACCTTCAACGGCGCAGCCTGTTCACGTAGTACCAGCTCAACACACGCCCCCTACCTAATCGCCACCGGATTGACGATCGCCTGCACGCTTCCTTCCAGCCTTGGCACGCCCAGTACGAACAAAAACTCGTGCACTCCGTCCGCCGCCAGTTCGCGGGTGTCGACTGTTTCGAGGATGAACACCCCGTGCTGCGCGATCAGCAGGGCGTGGACGGGGAGGACGCGGCCGTCTGGCGAAGGGGCGTTGGTTTCGCCCGAGGCGGTGTCGTGGCCCACGGCCACCACGCCCTGTTCCACCAGCCACGCAGCGCCGTCGGCATTCAAGCCGGGGGCCTGATTCACGAACACCTCGGGCTCGCCCATGCGGCTCAGCCAGCCGGTGTGGAACAGCACCACGTCGCCGCGCCGCACCGTCACCCCCTGCGCCAAGGCCGCCGCGCGAATCTCCGCCGCGCCGAAGCTCGCCATCGGGGGGAGCACCGCTACCCCGGCGTGCGCGGCCATGTCGATCAGCACCCCGCGCGTGGCAATGGGGGGCAAGCTCTCGGTGCCGTAGCGCACCAGCCCGTCGGGCCGCATGATCTCGGCTGCGGGGACGCCGCCGAAATGCACCCCGTCGATCCCGATATGCCCCAGCCCGTCGATCTGGGTGCCGATGCCGTTGTGGGTCGAAACGCGGTCATCGTGACCGGTCACCCGGTTCGGGCCGAAGGTGCCCAATTCGGAAACGGCGATATCATAACTGCGCGGACCCCACACCGGCGTCTCCCGCCCGGTGACAATCGCGAGGCGATAGACTTTGCCTTGCGTGACAAGCCCGGCAGCTCTGCGCACCATGTCCGGGGTGATCGTGGCGAGCGCTCCCGCATCGGGTTGCGCAGCGGCCTGTGCCACCTCTTCCCCGCTGTGCTGGCACGCAGCCAGTCCCAATGCTGCCAGAGCCACCCACTTGCGCATACCAATTCCCCTCACCCGTTGCGACTTAGACTGCGCCGGGGATGGCGCAGTGGCAAGCCTTGAGAGGCGGAGCGGATGCCCTATCTTGGCACGATGGCCGCCAAACAACCGCTCAATCTTACCAAGATCGCTTTCGGCGCGAAGTCGTTCGCCGATATTGCCGAGTGGTACGCCAATCGCACCCATTTCGGCGTCCACACCCGCTATCGCCCGACGCGGTGGGAGGAAACCATCGGCGGATCGCTGTTCTGGATTCACGAACACAATATCGTCGCCCGCTCGCAGATCCTTTCCTACGAACAACAGCCGGATGGACGCTGGTGGATCATGATCGAGCCGCGGCTGGTGCAGGTGATGCCGCGCCCCAAGCGCGCGCATCAGGGCTGGCGCTATCTCAAGGGCACACCCCCGCGTGATCTGGACGAAGGCGAGGATATCGGCGAGATCATTCCCGGCAAGCTGGCGGGCAAGCTGACCCGGCTGGGGCTGATCTAGCCTGCCTGCGGTTGCGGTTGCGTTTGTGGTTGCGGCGGGCACATCAGGGTGAGTGTCTCTGCCGCGAAATCGTAAGTGATGCTGGCGCAATGGCCGATGGTATCTGTCCCGACCGTCATTCGCTGCGGGGGCATGTCATCGCTGTTGGCGGTGACCACGATTTCCTCCGGATCGCCTTCCTGTGGCGCTGCTTCGTCGATCCCCCGCGATGAACCGAAATCGCTCACTCGTACCGCCAGATTGCGCACCTCCAGTTCTCCAAGCATCAGCGGATAGCGCAGCGCCAAGGGGCGGACGGGGCGGTTCACGCGATAAAGGATATGCTCATCGCGCGTCTCACCGTCGAAATAGCCGCCGCGATCATCGGCAATGATCCGCCCGCCGGTGGCACTGACCAGGCTGGTCGCCCGGTCGAGGCTGAAGGCGACATGGATCGGCACCCCGCCCACTTCGATCAGCGTCCCGGTCTGGCTGCGGCCCAGATTTTCGAGCGGGAAAGTGAGTGGCCGGTCCTCAGGCGTGGCTTCGCGGACGGTCAGCACCACACGCCGGTGGGGAAAAGTTGCCGGGCCAGCAATCCCGTCCGCGCCGTCCACCACCTGCATATTCGCCATAGGCGGTGCGGCGGCGGAAAGTGCCGCCCTGCATGGAATAGCGCACGGTATCGGAAGCGAAGGACAGGCGGGTGCCGCCGATCATGTAATTCACGCGGATACGGCTCGGCTCCAGCCCCAGCCGAACGCCCGCGTCAGCATTCAGGGTCGGGAAGCGAAATGGCATCGGCCACGATCAGCATGCGCACTGTCTGATCGTTGATGGTGACTTCGACTGGTTCACGCTGCGCGAACGACGAGTTCCATTTCCTCCAGATCGACGTCTTGTGCCTGCACTGCGAGGGGCAGGCATAATGCGACGGACACGAAAGCGATCCCCCGCATCTCAGGCCGCCGCCTCAAGCTGCGCGATCTGCACCAAAGCCTTGGCGAATTGCTCCGGCTCCTGCGCGCCTTGCAGCACATATTTGTTCGCGACGATGAAGGTGGGCACGGAGGTCAGTCCGCTCTTGCGACCGCGCTGTTCCTCGAACCGCACTGCCATGCTGAGGGTATCATCTGCCAAGGCCTCCAGCGCACCTTCGTCCCAAATGTCCGGAATCGATCCGGCGATTTCGGCCAGCACGGCGGATCGGAAATATTGCGGCGCTGCCGGAAATGCGCCTCGAACAGCGCCAGCTTGAACGTGGTTTGCACTTCGGGGCCTTTCCACGCCAGCGCCCAGCGCAGCAGCCGATGGGCGGCATTGGTGTTCCACATCATCGCCTCAGGCGGTTCGCCCTCGCCAGCGAAGGCGAGCGGAAAGCCCGCGGCTTCGGCCTTGGCCTCGATCTCCTCGCGCATCCCCGCGACACCTTCGGACGTATGGCCGTAGATTTCGCCAAGATGCTCCGCCTGCGAACGGCCTTCGGGCGGCAAATCGGGCGCGAGTTCGAACGGCATCCACCGCACCGTTACCGCAATATCGTCGGCCACCAACTCCAGCGCCCTGGTGAACTGCGCATAGCCGATCGCGCACCACGGGCACGAGACATCGGACCAGATATCGACATCAAGCGTGTTCATGCTGTTTCCTCCAGCCACCAAGCCAGCAAGGTATAGGCGATGGCTTCGGGCGGCGGGGGGACGAAACTCTTCGCCTCACTCCGATTCGCCAAAGCCTCCGCCACTTCGGCGCGGGTAAACCAGCGCGCGTCTTCCAGTTCTGTTGTGTCGATGGTGAGTTCCCGGCGTGTCCGCGAGCGCATGACAGCCGAGCATCAATTGCGAAGGGAACGGCCACGGCTGGCTGGCGACATAGCGCACATTGCGCACCACCACCCCCGCTTCCTCCAGCACTTCGCGCGCCACCGCTTCCTCCACGCTTTCGCCAGGTTCGATAAAGCCGGCCAGCGCGGAATAGCTGCGCGGCGGGAAGCGGCTGTTGCGGCCTAGCAGGAGCGCGCCGTCATGTTCGACCAGCATGATCGCCACCGGATCGGTGCGCGGGAAGTGCTGCGCTTTGCAGGACGCCGCAATCGCGCTGCCAGCCACCCTTGGACATTACGGTCGGCTGGCCGCAATTGGCGCAGAAACGATGCCGCGCGTGCCAATCGACCACACTACGCGCGCCCGCGTAGATCGCCAGATCGCGCGGGGCGAGCGCCATGATGATCGCCCGGCCCTCGCGCATTTCGTAGGCGGGCCGCAAGTCGCCTTCGGGCGCAACCGGAGCGAACAGCGGCGCGCCGTCTCTCAGGCCGAGGAACACCAGTTCGGCATCGCCTCGCCAGCGTGTCGAGCGGCGCGAAAGTCAGCGCACTGCCCTCCACCACCGGCACCAGACCGTCGAGCTGCATCACCCGCGCATCAGCCCGCGCGCGCATGGCGGCAAGCAGAGCGGGATCGGCGCGGGTGCGATCATCGCGGTCCAGCCCGTGGCCGGTGATCGCCGGAATCGGGCGCGACATCAGTTGGCCAGCATCCGCACCGCATCCTGCGCCACCACCAGCGGGAAGCGGCCCTGCACGTCATATTCCTGCGCAGGCATATATTGCGTCATCAGCGTTTGGCGCAGGCCGTAATTGGTGTTGACCAGCCCCGCCGTGCCCGCCGCGCCGAACCAGCCGAACAGCCCCGCCGCATCGCCCTGCCCCACCAGACCGCCAGCGCCATAGCCGAAGCTGCGCTCGCCAAACGAGAAGCCGCCGTCCGCCGCCATTGTGGGCGGAAGCAGGTCAGTCGTGCCGAGCCGCACGGCAGGCTCGCTCATCACCCGCTGGCCATCGATCTCGCCCCAGCCCGCCAGCATTTGCAGAAAGCGGTCATAGTCGCGCGCAGAGGATACCAGCCCCGCGCCGCCGAAGGGGAACGCCGGTTCATCAAGATAGACCGAGCTGTTGGGCAGATCGACCGGCACCGGAACCCCGCCAAGCACGAAGTAATTCGCCGCCAGTCGCACGGCATCAGCCTGCGCCACGCGGAAGCCGGTGGAAGTCATTCCGCAGGGATCGAATATCCGGCTTTGCAGGAAAGCATCGAAGGCCTGCCCGCTCACCACTTCGATCACCCGGCCCAGCAGGTCCAGCCCCACCGAATAGCTCCAGCGCGTGCCCGGCTGGTAGACCAGCGGCATTTCTGCAAGGCCATCGGCGAAATCTTCCAGACTGTGGGTAGCTTCGCCGCCGAAAATCGTCTGCGCCATTTCCATCCGGCTTATCGCACCGGGGATGAGGCCGCGCGCTTCGTAGGCGGCCTTCAGCGGGCCTTGCTGAATGATCGAATAGCCCAGCCCGGAGGTGTGGGTGAGCAAGTGGCGAATGGTGATCGGGCGAACCGCAGGCTCCAGATTGTCCGCCGTGATCGCTCCGTCATAGACTTTCTGCACCTGCATGTTGCGGAAGGCAGGGAGAATTTCGTGCAGCGGCTGGTCGAGCGCGATCAGCCCGTCATCAATGCACATCATCGCTGCCATGCCGGTGACCGGCTTGGTCATCGAATAGATGCGGTAAAGCGTATCCGGCCCGACCGCGCTCGCCCCGCCGAAAGTGCGATCCCCTGCAGCAAGGAAATCGGGCGCGTTCTGCCCCCAGCCCATGGCGGCGACCATGCCGGAAACCTTGCGCTCATCGACAAAGGAACGGACGAACTGCGCCACCCCCGGCCAGCGGCTGGCGGCATCGGCGCTCTGGCCGAAAGCGAAGGAGGAAAACGGCAGACCCGCAAAGGCCGCGCCCGCGCCGAGCATGGCCCCGCCGCGCAGGGCGGCGCGGCGGGAGAGGGAGGAGAAGAGGATTTCGCTTTGCATTTTGCACTCTCGCTTGAGGATTTGGAGGCGACCCTAGCGGCTGAAACCGGCACGGCAAGGTTGCAATGGCGAGGTGTATTGCCTATCTATAACGCATGCTGAACATCGTCTCGATCCTGATTGGCCTGCTCTCGCTGATCCTCGTTATTCCAGGCATGATCCCGTTGCTCGGCGCACTCAACTGGATTGCCCTGCCCTTCGTGGTGGTGGGTATCGTGTTGGGGCAATTGTCGAGCAGCAACGGCGGGCGCAACTTTTGCCTTGTGGTGTTTGCGATTGCGGTGGTCCGGCTGATGCTGGGCGGGGGTCTGCTTTAACTTCCCGAGTGCGCTCCTCAACCGCCGCTGTGCGCACCCAGGAATAGCATTTCTCGCAGGCGATCCTGCTCTACCAGATCGAGGCCGGCCAGATCGGCGATATCGACGATGTCATCCTCTCCCGAACACAGGGCCAGGGCAACCCGTACCGGCTTGATCTTTTTGCGCGTTTCCAGTGAGTAGAATGCCTGCACCACAGGCCGGCTGGCATCCTCCTTGTCCTCATCAATCACCATCGCGATCCTTGCGCTGCGCAGCCGGACGAAGGACCCGACCGGATAGAGCCCCACCGATTCGATAAATTGGCGCAGGATGACCGGATCGAACGCCCCTTCCATTCCGGAAAGCCTGCGGACCGCCTGCGCCGGATCGAGCGCGGCTGACCCGGCGCTGTCGGTGAGCAAGTAGTCGAAGCTGTCACAAATCGCCGCCATCCGCGCGAGCTTGCCGATGGCTTCGTCCTTGAGCCCATTGGGAAAACCGGTCCCGTCGATCCGTTCATGATGCTGCATGCAGGCTTCGAGCACGGTAGGCGGAACGTGACCCTCGTTCTCCAGCGCGCGGAAGCCGAGGATGACATGCTGTTCCCAGATCGCAGCACCCGCATCGCGATAGTCGCCATTGGCCGGAGCAATTTCCTTGGGCAGATAATTGGTCCCGATATCGAGGAACAGTCCGGCCATTCCCGCGTGATAGGTTTCCTGTTCCGGCAGTTTCATCCTGGTGGCCAGCGACACCATCAGCGCGCTGACAGCAAGCGCGTGTCGATAGACGAATTCATTGCTCAGCTTGCAGCGCATCAGGCCGCTGAAGGCCTGCGGATTGCGCCGCACCGAATCGTAGATATCCCGCACCACCGGCTCCACCGCGCGGACATTGAGCGCCTTGCCCAGCCGCGCGGCGAGGAAAGCGCGCGACAGCGATTTTTGCGCCGACCCGGCGATATTCTCGGCAGCCCGTACCTCTTGCTCGGTGCTCACCGGCACAAGCGCGGGCGGCTCAGTCGACCTGCGCTGCCGTAAGGAACCGGCGCGGCGCGGAGTTTGCCTGCCAGCGACAGTACGCGAAACAACATTCCCCGCTAAAGCCGGCTTGGCCTGAGGCTGTGTGTCCTTGCCCTTCGACGTGTCGATAATCACGCCGTCAAGCCTGCTCGAACGAAGCCGTTGCAGCTTGGCCGCATCGCTGATCAGGAAGTTCGCTTTCCAGAACGGATGATCCAGCCAGCCGCCCAGCATTTTATGGACATACATGCCCGGTTCCAGATCCGCGAGCGCGATACGTTTCAGATTTGTCAAACCAGCAGCCTTCCGATGAGAACCTCTTGCCCCCATGCCAAAACTGCCCGAGCAAATGCCTCAGCTAAAACTACGTGGTTTCACGTATTCGATTGGTGGGGAGTGGCGGCGGTTCGAACAGCCAGCACGAACTGCGCCGCCTTGGCGAACAAGGTGGGGAGCCCTGCCTCCTCCAGCCGGTCGAGCGGCCACCAATCCCCTTCGCCCGCTGGTTCTGACGCGTCACCCGCGAACACCGCCACCCCCAGTTCGAGATCGAAGTGGGTAAAGCTGTGCCGCACCACGCCCGCGCCTTTCCAGCCACCGCTCAGGGGCGCATCGCCGTGGCCGTCAGCGCGGGCGGACCAGCCGTCGTCCGGCAGGGCGCGCATTCCGCCGAGCATTCCTTTTCCCGCCCGCTGCACCAGCCAGACCTTGCCATCCCGCTCGATCCAGAACGCGGTGCCGACCCGGCTGCGGTTTGGCCTTTTTCGCCGCTTTGACCGGCAAGCGCAGCGGATCGCCGCTCGCCCGCCCTTGGCAATGCGCGCTCAGCGGGCAGAGCAGGCATCTGGCATCGCGCGCGGTGCAGATGGTTGCGCCGAGGTCCATCATGGCTTGCGCAAAGTCGCCCGCCCGCTCGTCCGGCGTGATCGAATCGGCTTTCGCCCGAATGGCCTTTCGCGCACCCGGCAAAGGATCTTCGATGGCAAATAGCCGCGCGACCACCCGCTCGACATTGGCGTCCACCACCACCGCGCGCTGGCCAAAGGCAATCGCGGCCACAGCAGCAGCCGTATAATCGCCCAGCCCCGGCAACTGGCGCAGTTCCGCCTCGCTCTCGAAGGAAAAGCGCCCAGCTCCGCCACTTGCCGCGCACATTGCACAAGGTTTCGCGCCCGCGAGTAATAGCCAAGCCCGGCCCAGGCGGCCATCACCTCTTCCTCCGGCGCGGCAGCAAGCGCCTGCACGGTCGGCCAACGATCCACGAACTTGGCGAAATAGGGCGCAACCGCCGCCACGGTGGTCTGTTGCAGCATCACTTCGGACAGCCACACCCGGTAGGGATCGGGCAGCGCCGCCCCCGGCTCTGCCCGCCACGGCAGGCGGCGCGCATGGGCGTCATACCAATTCAGGAGCAATGACGAGACAGTGGCGACCACGCCCCGCCTATGGCATGGGAGCCGCTCCCATGCCACGCGATGACACACCGAAACCGGGGAACAGCGGCCCCGCCCGCCCGCGGCGCACCGCCAAGCCGTACGAGCGCCCGCGCGGCGGCCCGGCGAAGGCTGTGGCGGACCTGGTGCCGCAGATCGGCCGCGCCGCTTTCCGCCGGTTCGGCTTTGTGCAGTCGAGCGTCGTCACCCGCTGGCCCGAAATCGTCGGCCCGCACCACGCCAAGGTCTGCGCGCCCGAATGCATCCGCTTCCCGATGGGCGAGAAGACCGACGGCATTCTCGAACTGGTGGTGGCCCCCGCGCACGCGCCGCTGATCCAGCACGTGATCCCCGAAATCATCGAGCGGGTGAACCGCTTTTTCGGATACAAGGCGGTGGCCAAGATCAAGCTGCGGCAAGGTGCGGTTAAGCCGCCACCTGCTGGGGAGAAACGCGGCATTCCGGTCTCGCTCAAGCCAATTCCGATGGACCTTGGCGAAGGCTTGCGCGATATCGGCGATCCGGAATTGCGCGCCGTATTGGAATTGCTCGCCCGTTCTGTGGCGAACAAGGAGGAAAACGAGTGATGAAACGACTGGCTCTGGCTGCGATTGCGGCACTGGCCCCAAGTGCATTCGCTTCTGCGCCCGCCACGGCGCAGGACTGGAACGCACAATATGTCGCCACCGAAAGCGGCCACCGCGTCGGCAATCCCGAAGCACCGCTGCAACTGATCGAATTCATCAGCTACACCTGCCCGCACTGCGCCCATTTCGAGCAGGAGGCCGAGGCCGAGCTGCGCTATACCTACGTCCGCGAAGGCCACGCCGCGCGCGAAGTCCGCCCGTTCATCCGTAACATCGTCGATATCGCGGCAACGCTGGTGGCCGAATGCGGGCCGGAGGAGAATTTCTTCGCCAACCACCGCGTGCTGCTGCATTCGCAGGACACCTGGCTCACCCGCGCGCAGGAACTGTCGCCCGAACAGCAGGCGCGCTGGAACGCCGGGGGCATTCCCCAGCGGCTGCGCGCCATCGCCAGCGATCTGGACTTCTACGAGCTGATGGAGCCGCAAGGCTATTCGGTGACCGAACTCGATGCCTGCCTTTCGGACCAAGCACGCGCCGAAGCCATCGTCGCTGCGTCCAACGCCAATGGCGAGCAGTTCAACGTGCCGGGCACTCCCAGCTTCGCACTCAACGGTACGCTGCTCGAAGGCGTGCATAGTTGGCCTGCGCTCCAACAGGCGCTCTCTACGACCCGCGAAACGCCAGTCTCAGCCACGCAATAGGGGAAAGCCTGTGCAAAAGCGCCGTTTCGCGAACCCCGGCGCTTTGCCCGCTTTGCCGCATACGTCTAACCTCAGGTTTCGCCTTTAGCCGGGAATCTCTTGCCATGATCATTTCGCGCCGCCTCCTGCTTGCCACCCTCGCCGCCCCGCTGGCGCTCGCCGCCTGCAACGGCGGGGAAGGCGAAGTCGCCGAAAGTGAACCCATCGCCGCGATTGCCGCGCCCGCTGGCACCAGCTGGACCGAAACGGTCGCGGTCAGCGAATATGACGGCTACGTGCTCGGCAATCCCGATGCGCCGATCAAGCTGGTCGAATACGCCTCGCTCACCTGCGGTGCCTGCGCCGCTTTTGCGCAGACGGGTTCCGATCCGCTGAAAGAGGAATACGTCAGCACCGGCGTCGTCTCCTTCGAAATACGCAATCAGGTGCACAATGTCTTCGATCTGACACTGGCAAGGCTGGTGCGCTGCGGCGCTCCCGAAAGCTTCCACCCGCTGGCGCATCAGGTCTGGCTGAATCTCGGACAATTGCAGCAGCAGATGCAGGCGGGCCAAGCGTCATTGCAGGGCGCGGAAGGCCTGCCGCCTGAACAGCTCTATCCGCTGATCGCCGAAGCTGGGGGCTTTTACGATTTCTTCGCCGCACGCGGGATCAGCCGCGATCAGGCGGCGACCTGTCTGGCCGATGCCGACTCAGTCCAGGCCATCGGTGATCGTTCTGACGCACAGAGCGAGGAATTCGAAGTTACCGGCACCCCCACCTTCTTCGTCAACGGCAGCCGGGTGGACGGGATCAGCTGGGACGATCTCGAACCCGTGCTGCAACGCGCCGGCGCGCGGACCGAGTAAAGTCGGGGCTGGGGGCGAGGCACGAGTGGAGTTCCGCAAGCTCAGGCTGAGCGGCTTCAAGAGCTTCGTCGAGCCCAGCGAACTGCGTATCGAACCGGGGCTGACCGGCGTGGTCGGCCCCAACGGCTGCGGCAAAAGCAACCTGCTCGAAGCGATCCGCTGGGTGATGGGCGAAAACTCGCCCAAATCCATGCGCTCGGGCGGGATGGAGGACGTGATCTTCGCGGGCACCGCCACCCGCCCGCCGCGCGATTTTGCCGAAGTGGTGCTCTACGCCCGCGATGACGAGGGCGAGGAACTGGATGTCGTCCGCCGGATCGAGCGCGGCGCGGGCAGCGCCTACCGCCTGAACGGGCGCGATGTGCGGGCCAAGGACGTCTCGCTGATCTTCGCCGATGCCGCCACCGGCGCGCATTCGCCCGCCTTGGTGAGCCAGGGCAAGATCGCGCAGGTGATCGCCGCCCGTCCCACCGAACGGCGGATGATGCTGGAGGAAGCGGCGGGAATCGCCGGCCTCCACGTCCGCCGCCGCGATGCCGAGGCCAAGCTGCGCTCGACCGAGAAGAACCTCGAACGGTTGCAGGACCTGATGGCGGGGCTGGACACGCAGATCGCTTCACTGCGGCGGCAGGCGCAAGCAGGCCGAGCGCTATCGCGCGCTGTCCGACCAGATTCGCGTGGCCGAAGCGCGGCTGCTGTTCGCCCGCTGGCGCGATGCGGCGGCGGCGGCGGAGCGCGCGCGCGAGGAGGCCAAGGTGGCCGATGCGCAGGTCGGCGCGGCGCAGGAAGCGGCGAAGCTGGCGCAGAAGGCGCAGCACGAGCTGGCGGCGAAGCTCGCTGAACTGCGCGACGAACTGGCCGACCGGCGCGACGATGCCAGCGCGCACGGCCACCGCATGGCCTCGCTCACCACCCAGCTCGAAGCGGCGGAACAGCGGCTGCGCGATCTCGACCGGCAGAAGGCGCGGCTGGAGGAAGACCGCTTCGACGCCGACCGGATGACGCAGGACGCGGCCAAGGCCTTGCAGGACCTCGAAAGCGCGCTGGCTGCGGGCGAGAAGGCACTGGCGGCTGACGAGGCGGCGCGACCTGCGCTCCACGCCCGCATGGAAGATGCCGAACGCGCCGGTCGCGCGGCGGAACTGGCGCTGGCGCGGGCGACGGCGGATCATGCCGGGGTCGAGGCCGACTGGCGCGTGGCGCAGTCCGAGATTGCGCAGGTACAGGCGCGGCTTGAGCGGCTGGATAGCGAGGCGCGGCGGATCGCTGCGGCGCAGGCCGCGCTGGTGGGCGAAAGCGATCCTGAGGCTGAGGTGGTTCAGGCGCAGGCGGCAGTGAGCGCGGCGCAGGACCGGCTGGCGCAGCTCCGCGCGGCGCTGGAAGCCGAACGCGCACGCAAGGATGCGCTGGCGGAAGCGCGCGATGCGGCGGCGGCGGCACATTCCACGGCCAAAGCCGAACTGGCCGGGGTGGAACGCGAATTTCAGGCGCTCGACCGGGACCGGCAGGCGCGCGCGCGGCAACAGGCGAACAAGCACGGCCTGCCCGCTGCGCTCGACCGGGTGGCGGCGGAGCCGGGGTATGAACGCGCGCTGGCGGCGGTGCTGGGGCGCGATGCCAAGTCGCCACTGGGTGCGCCGGAAGGCAAGGCCGAGGGGCGGTTCTGGACCGGCTCGGCGGCCCCCGCCCCGGTGGCCGACAGTCTGGCCAAGCACGTGCGCGATTGCCCGCCGCAACTCGCCGCGCGGCTGGCGCTGGTGCATGTTGCCGAGGCGGACGATGGGCGCGCTCTGGCTCCGGGCGAATGGCTGGTGACGCGCGACGGCGAGCTGCGCCGGTGGGACGGCTTCGTCGCGCGCGGCGAAGGCGCGGCGGAAGCGGCGCGGCTGGAGGCGGATAACCGGCTGAAGGAACTTGAGACTTCGCTCCCCGCGCTGCGTGCGGCATCGGCCACGGCGGAGGCGGAACAGGGCGCGGCGCAGGAGGCGCTTGGCGCGCTGCAACGCGATCTGGTGGCGCGCGAGCGGGCCCTGGGCGAAGCGTCGGAGCAGGAGCGCGCAGGCCCTGCGCGCGCTCGATCAGGCCGAGGCGCGGCGCGAGCGGCTGGCCGACGCGGCGCGAGGAACTCGCGGCGTCGCTGGCGGATCAGTCTGGCCGCAGCGCGAGCTGGCGGCAGGCGAACTCACGGCAGCGCAGGCGCGACTGGCGGCTTTGCCCGATCCCGAAGCGGGGCGCGCGGCGCTGGAAGCATCGCGCGCGCGGCATGAGGCAGCGCGCACCGCCTTGCAGGCCGCCACTGCCGGGCTCGCCGCGCACGACCAGTCGCTGGCGGTGCTGCGCGAGCGGGTGGCGACCCAGCGCGCCGATATTCGCGGCTGGCAGGCGCGCGCGGGCGATGCCGCCAGTCGCCTCGCCGGGATGGAGTCGCGCTTCGACCGAGATCGCCGAGGAACGCGCGGTGATCGCCGCCAAGCCGGCCGGGCTGCTGCGCGAGATCGAAGGCGGCGAAGCGGTGCGCGCGCGGCTGGGCGCGGAACTGGCGGCGGCGGAAGCGGCGGTTGCGGCGACGGGCGAGGAAGCGCGGCGGGCCGATGCGGCGCTGGCCGAGGTGAACGAAGCGCTCGCCACGATCCGCGAGGCGCGCGCAACTTTGGCCGCGCGGGCCGAGAACGAGGAGCAGCGGCGCGAGGAAATGGCGCGCATTTCGGGCGAACGCTTCCAGTGCCCGCCGGTCGCTGCTGCCGTCACGGTTCGAATTCGACGCCGAGAGCGTGCGCAATGCGGGGCTCGAATCCGAAGCGATGGACGCGCTGATGGCCAGCCGCGAGCGGATCGGCCCGGTCAATCTGGTCGCCGCCGACGAACTGGCCAAGATGGAGGCCGACCACGGCACCAGCGCGGCGGAGCAGGCCGAACTGGCCGAAGCCGTGCACCGGCTGCGCGGCTCTATCGGCAACCTGAACCGCGAAGGCCGCGAACGGCTGCGCGCCGCGTTCGAGGAAGTCGACGGCCATTTCCGGCGGCTGTTCACCCGGCTGTTCGAAGGCGGGCAGGCGCATCTGGCGCTGGTCGATTCGGACGATCCGCTGGAAGCGGGGCTGGAGATTTACGCGCAGCCGCCGGGGAAGCGGCTGCAGTCGCTCAGCCTGCTGTCCGGCGGCGAACAGGCGCTAACCGCAACCGCACTTATCTTCGCGCTGTTCCTAACCAATCCGGCACCCATCTGCGTGCTCGACGAAGTCGATGCGCCGCTGGACGACGCCAATATCGAACGCTTCTGCGACCTGCTCGATTCGATGGTCCGCGAAACCCAGACCCGCTACCTGATCGTCACCCACAACGCCGTCACCATGAGCCGGATGCACCGCCTGTTCGGCGTGACGATGGTGGAAAAGGGCATTTCGCGGCTGGTGAGCGTGGACCTGGGCGAGGCCGAGGCGCTGGCGGCGGAGTAGGGTTGACGGCTCCGTCACCTCAAACCGCTGGATCGTTGTACCTGACTAGCCACAAACTGCGATAGCTCCAGATACTTAGCACCAGCGTCAGCGCGGTAACCTGCTGCATGAAATCGCAATATCGAGTATGTGTTCTCGATCACCATGACAGCGATTATGATCCCAATCGATCCGAAAGCTATGATAAGTAGAACGGGGAAAAAGTAGGCGAGCTTGTCGACCTGCATGCATATCGTCCCAAGCAATGACAGGGCCCGGAATCGTTAACGGATCAGACCTCTCGCGCAAATCTCGCTCGATACCCATGCAACGACCACAAGGATCAAGCCGAACATCCAATCCGACGACGACAGGAAGCTAAGCCAAAAACAAACGAAGGCGATGTGGACTGCAAGGCGAAAGATATCGCTGCGGAGTTCATATTTCTTTAGAATATTTGATCGGCCCTCTCCGGTCAATCAATAGAAGTTGGAGGAAGATCAGGCGCTCTTAGATTTCTCCCCTACCTCCCCTTCCCCTCCACCAGCACCGCCTGCTGCCACTTGCCCGGAGCCTTGTCCGTCCGGTGAATGCAGCCGCCCAGCAGCAAGGCCGTCGCTTGCCTTCAGCAAGGACTCACAGGTTCGTGCGATCCGCTTGGCGCACGTCGCCCCTGTTTGGCGTCATCGACCCAGCAGATGTACTCGTTGCGCGCCAGCGGGGTGAGGCTTTGCCATAGCGCCAGCCTCTCGGCGTCCGCCATCAGCGCCGTGCGCATGTCTTCTCGCGCCTCATGCACCGTGCCGTGAGCGAAATCGGCCGTCAAACCACTCCTCAATCCAGCACCGCCCGCGGCCCCGGCCCCTTCAGCCCCAGCCTGTCGTCCTTGTTGTACAGCTGGCACTTGGTCAGCGAGAGGCAGCCGCAGCCGATGCATTGGTCGAGCTGGTTGCGGGTGCGGGTGAGCAGTTTGATCCTGGCGTCGATCGAGGCGCGCATCGAGCGGCTGATTTTCTGCCAGTCGGCCAGCGTCGGGTTGCGGCCATGCGGCAGGCCGGCGAGCTGTTCCTCGATCTCGGCCAGCCCCAGCCCCAGCTTCTGCGCGATCAGGATGAAGCTGACCCGGCGGATATCGCCGCGCAGGAAGCGCCGCTGGTTGCCGCCGGTGCGGACCGGATCGAGCAAGCCCTTCTCCTCGTAGAACCGCAGCGCCGACACCGCGACCCCGGTGCGCCCGGCCAATTCGCCGATGGTGACAAAGCGCGCCTCGGTCATGTCGGAAACTTCGTCCACAGCCAATCCCCTACCGTCAACAGTTTTTCCCAAATAGCTTGACCTCAACTTAGCTTGAGGTTGCACAAGGGGCAAGCGTGATGATTCGCGGACTTCATGCAACGGCACAACAATTGCACATTAAACCAGGAGTTTGGAATGCAAAATTCAGGAACACTCGAACACGCCAACCTTTCGGTGACGCAGATCGACCGTCTGGCAGACCTGCTGTGCGACATGCTCGGCTGGCACGTCCGCTGGCGTGGTCCGCACCATCTCGGCGGGGAAACAGCGCATGTCGGTTCGGCGGATTGCTACGTGTCGCTCTATTCGCGCGAGGATGTGACGGGGGATTACAGCAAGGGCCAGCCGCTCAATCATCTGGGGCTGCAGGTCGCCGATCTCGATGCGGCGGAAGCGGTGGTCGTGGCGCACGGCCTCGTCCCCTACAGCCACGGCACCTACGAACCCGGCCCGCGCAGCTTCTATTTCTTCGACTGGGACGGGATCGAGTTCGAAGTGGTCAGCTACATGCCAGTCGAGGCCTAGAAGCTCTCTTCGTAAACCCGCGAAATGTCCCCGCCCCATTCGCCGTGGTACTTGTCGAGCAGCACGCTGCGCGGGAACCTTGCCGCTCTCGACAATCTGCCGCAGCGGATTCGAGGAAGCCGCTTTCGTTGTCGCCCATGCTGTTCAGCCGCGCGCGCGCGACCAGCCCGGCGTGGGCGACATCGAGCACTTCGCGCGCCAGATCGCGCAGCTTCCCGCCGCCGGGGATCGCCGCGGCGAGCGCCTGCGCGGGCACGGCATCGCGCAGCGCCTCGCGCTCGTCCATCGTCCAGTGCTTGACCAGATCCCACGCCGCATCGAGCGCGCTCTGATCGTAGAGCAGCCCCACCCAGCAGGCGGGCAGCGCGCAGATGCGGTTCCACGGCCCGCCATCGGCACCGCGCATTTCGAGGAAGCTCTTCAGCCGCACTTCGGGGAAGGCGGTGGAGAGGTGGTCCTGCCAGTCGCTCGCGGTCGGCAATTCGCCGGGCAGCGCGGGCAGTTCGCCGCGCATGAAATCGCGGAAGCTCTGCCCGGCGGCGTCGATGTATATGCCGTCGCGGTAGACGAAGTACATCGGCACATCGAGCATGTAGTCGACATAGCGTTCGTAGCCGAAGTCCTCCTCGAACACGAAGGGCAGCATCCCGGTGCGCTGCGGATCGGTATCCGACCAGATGTGGCTGCGATAGGACAGCATGCCGTTGGGCTTGCCTTCGGTGAACGGCGAATTGGCGAACAGCGCGGTGGCGAGCGGTTGCAGCGCGAGGCCGGTGCGGAACTTCTTCACCATATCCGCTTCGTGACGAGTAATCGAGATTCACCTGAATGGTGCAGGTGCGCAGCATCATGTCGAGCCCCATGCGTGCCGACGCGCGGCATGTGCCGCAGCATGATGGCATAGCGGCCCTTGGGCATCACCGGCAGTTCGGCGCGGGTCTTGTCCGGCCACATGCCCAGGCCGAGGAAGCCGACGCCGCAGCTCGTCGCCCACCGTCCTTGCACTGGGTCAGGTGGCGGCCGGTTTCGGCGCAGGTCTGGTGCAGGTTTTCCACCGGCGCGCCGGACAGTTCCAGCTGGCCCGCCGGTTCGAGGCTGATCGTGCCGTCTTCGCCCGCACATGGCGATGACGTCCACCGGCCGTCCGGCCCCGCCTTCTTCCACCGGCTCCCAGCCGAACTGGCGCATCGCCATCAGGATGTCGCGGATGCCGCCTGGCTCGTCATACGACGGCGCGCGGTGATCGTCGGTCTTGTAGACCAGCTTTTCGTGTTCGGTGCCGATGCGCCAGCTGCTCTCGCGGCTTTTCGCCGCGCTGCATCGGCTCGACCAGCTGGTCGCGGCTTTCGATGCGGTCAGGTCTGCCGCCGATGCCTTGCGCGTGCTCATGTGCTCTCCCTTTAGCGCGCTCTAGCCGATGGGTTGCAAGCTGCCACCTGTAAAATTGCTTGTACCCGGTGCGGGTCAATCTTGTTTGCGCCAGTCGCCCGCCGTGCCCATCCACAGCGCGAGCGCGGCGATGGCGGCGGTTTCGCCGCGCAGGATGCGCGGGCCGAGCGTGATCGGTTTCGCCGCCGGATGGGCGCGGATCGGTTGCGCGTTCGGCAGTCGTCGAAGCCGCCTTCGGGGCCGATCAGGATCGCGGCGGGCGGCGGATGTGGCGGCGAAGGCGTGCGGCGGCGGGTTCGCCGCCCAGTTCATCGGCGAAGAACAGCGTGCGGTCCTTCGGGCCAGTCGCGCAGCAGGGCTTCGAGCTTCACCGGCTCTGCCAGTTCGGGCAGCGCGGTGCGGGCGCATTGTTCGGCGGCTTCGGTGACGATGCGCGCGGGCGCGCTCGGCATTCAGCTTGTCCGCCACGCAGCGGCGGGTGATGACGGGGGCGATCCGCGCCACGCCCAGTTCGGTGGCCTTTTCCAGCACCCAGTCGAAGCGGTCCTTCTTGAGCAGCGCGGGGACCAGCCAGAGATCGGGCACCTGCTCGCGCGGGCGCAATTGCCGGGCCACGCGCAGCACCACGGACCGCTTGCCCGCCTCGACCACCTCGGCGGCCCATTCGCCGGTCAGGTCATCGCACAGCACCACCACATCGCCCGCCCCTACCCGCATCACCCGGGCGAGATAGTGCGCCTGCGGGCCGTCAAGGACGATCTGCGCACCCGCACCAAGCTCCTGCTCGACAAACAGGCGCGGGGCGCTCCTTGGGGGCCAGGCGGGGGTAGCGGGCATTGGCTTTCCACTAGGGCCAGTGGAGGCTAACAGGCAAGTCATGACCGCCGAAACGCTCACTCCCGACAGCGAACACCGCAGCCTCGCCGACGCCTGCCGCAGCCGCTGCGCGACTATGCGCTGCTGGCGCGGTTCGATCGGCCGATCGGCTGGTGGCTGCTGTTCTGGCCCTGCGCCTGGGGCGTGTGGCTGACCGGCGCGGGGTTGCAGTGGCAACTGGTCCTGCTGGCTGCTGCTCGGCAGCGTCGCGATGCGCGGCGCGGGCTGCGTCTACAACGATATCGTCGATGCCGATCTCGACCGGAAGGTGGCGCGCACCGCCGCGCGCCCGGTCGCCAGCGGGCGGGTGAGCCGCAAGGCGGCGTGGGTCTGGCTGGTGCTGCTGTGCCTCGCCGGGCTGGTGGTGCTGCTCGCAACTGCGCTCGCGCCTCGCGCAATTGGTGGCGCTGGGGAGCCTGGGGCTGGTGGCCGCCTATCCCTTCATGAAGCGGATCACCTGGTGGCCGCAGGCGTGGCTGGGGCTGGTGTTCACCTGGGGCGCGCCGGTGGGGTGGACGGCGCTGCGGCCCGACCATCTCGACGTGATGGCCGCGCTGTGATGCCGGGGCGTTCTTCTGGTGCATGGGCTATGACACGATCTACGCCCTGCAGGACCGCGAGGATGACGCGCTGGTCGGCGATCAAGAGCTCCGCCCTGCGGCTGCGGCAGCCATGTGCGCGGCGGGGTGGCGCTGTTCTATGCGCTGGCGCTGGCGCTGTGGGCGCTGGCCTTCTGGCTGCTGCGGAGCCGATCTGCTGGCGCTGCTGGCGCTGGTCCCGGCGGCGCTGCATCTGGGCTGGCAGGTGGTGAGCCTCGATCCGGCCGACGGGGCCAATCCGCTGGCGCGCTTCCGCTCCAACCGCTTTGCCGGGGCGCTGGTGGCGGCGGCGTGTTTTATTGTCGGGAATGCGGGGGGGTGAGGGTCGGAGGTAGAACGTTGCTCTGGGGGAGGCGGCGGTGGGGGGTCCCAGTTACTCGATAGGGCAGTACACCCCCACCCAGCCTCCCCCTCAAGGGGGAGGAGCAGGACGGTCAGCACATTGTCATCCCGCTCTAAGTTTACACGAAGTTGACGCCAAAATCGCGTTCTGCGCATTTGGCCTTTGCAGGATGAGCGCCCAGGACGTGGAAAAATTGGGCATTTTCCCGCTGTGCAAAAATGCTGTCCGTAGAATCCTGAGGGAACTCTGGTGGTTTAGGCGGTAAAAGCAGCCTGTCAGCAAACGACCCATTAGCGGACGCCTAGCGGCCCATCCGACAACGTCTTGAGATAGTCCAAGATCGCTTTGACGGTGGCGACGGAGGCGCGGTGAGCTTCGTCCGTGACCGGACCCAAGCCCATATATTCCGATCCGATCTGATCTAGGTAGGAAACAGCCTCTTCGGTCGGCTCGCCTCGATGCAATTTGCTGACAACCTGCAGCAGGTAGCTGTCGTATTCATCTGCGGCGTTTTCTTTCCAATCATCGGTGTCGAACGATCGGATGCCAATTGGGTCCCAATGGTCGCCACCCAATCATGTCTAAGTCGACTGAGTTGCGATTCTTTGGATAGCGAGATTCATGCTGCGATCATGACACGCTGCAATGTCCGCTTACCATCCCAACGCAAGTCAGTCATTGGCGGAAAGCTAACCTCATCCCGAAAGCTGACGTAACATGCCGATTTCCTCGTAGCCCACTGGCAAGCGAAGGAAATCTCGCATTGCGTTTTCCGTCTCCAACTATCGCCTGTTGCAGGCGGAGATCGACGAGGAGAAAGAGCAGGCCCGGACCGCCAAGGGGTCAGGCGCAGCATGGCTAGGCCAAGGCTGGTGCTGTAGGAAAGCGGGAAGTTGAGGGCAAGATAACCCCCCTCCTCTTCAGAGGAGGGGTTGGGGGTGGAATTGCGACCGCTAGGTCGCACCTGCCCGGACAGAGTGAGGCTCGCTTCGCTCGCCCACCACCCCCGGCCCCTCCTCTGAAGAGGAGGGGAGTAGGTCAGCTACTCCGCCGCTTGCGGTTCCATCGCCCGGCCCTTGCGCGGATTGGCCCAGCGGAACAAACGAACCAGCCGCGAGGTCAGCAGGCCGTGCTCCTCCATCCAGTCGTAATATTCGCGGTACTTCGCGTCCTCGCGCCAGCAGGTGCGCCTCTTCGGTCCGCGCGCGCCAGTAGTAGATCGCGCTGACCACGCCGAGGAACAACGGTGTTGCGGATCATGTCCACCGGCGAACCGCTGGTGACGAGGAACGGCAGGGTCGAGCACCACCAGAACAGGTTCTTCGCCACATAGGCCGGGTGGCGGGTGAAGCGGTAGGGCCCGTTGGTCAGCACCCCGCGATAGGTGAGGTTGGAAAAGCGGATGCCGAAGGCCATTGTCGCCCAGGCATAGATCGCGGTGAGGAACACCAGCCAGCCCGCCCAGAGCCACAGCAGCGCCGGATAGTCGGCGAACCAGTAGCCCCAGCCCGCCGTGTTCACCTCGTATTGCAGGATACTGCCGAGCACGCCCCATGGCCAACGGCGGATAGCAAGCAAGCGCCGCCAGCCAGCCCGGCCAGATAGGGATTGCCGCTGCGGATATGCGCATCGAGCGGGCGCATGGTCAGCAGGTAGCCGACCGTGCCGATCTGCACGTCGATCACGAACAGCAGTTCGAACAGCAGCACTCCCAGCCGCACCGGATCGTTGAGAATGCCTGCGCCAGATCGGCATTCACCACGGTGGCAAAGCCGAGCGGCAGGATCGAGATCATGAAGGCGGTGAAGAAGCCCTTGATGATCCACGCGCGGGCAGTGTTTCTTCACCAGCTCGGTGTCCCAGCCATCGCGGCCCAGCAGCATCGCCCCGAAATGCCAGCCTGATCGCGCGGGTTGACCAGCACCCGGTCCATCCACAGCACATAGGGCACCGAAAGCACGACCATCGGCACCACGCAGGCCCCCGATCACTTGCATCGCGAACAGATATTGCCCGTCCCAGTACCAGCGGCCAAGGCAATAGAGCCCGCCGATCAGCGCACCAGGTGGCCCACAGCCCGGCCAGCTTGGTGACCGCAATATCGGCGATATCGCGCCACCTTGCGCGGATTGGCCCAGTCGATGCCCGGTGGAGGGATTGCGGTGAACCTTGTCCACCAAGCACCGACCATGCCGCCATCGCGGCCCCGGTCAGCACCATCGCCAGCAGCGCGGAATAGGGGCCGGACAGCGGCCCGCAGTTCATCGGCATAGCCGAAAGCGGCGGCAAATTTCCGGGCCAGTCGCGGGCAACAGCACGTAGGCCAGCAGCGTCGACCAGGCCGACCATGCCGACCCACGGGGATACATCGCTGGCGGGCGGGCCGCGACTGGTTTGGTTGATCGGCGCTCATTGCCCTCGTTGCATAACCCTTGAGGGTTAAAGCCAGGTAACGCGCAACCTCTCCCATTTGTCAGCCCGGACTTGTTCCGCGCCCGGTGCTTTTCTTCTCAGCGGAAGGAAAAAGGAAGCACTGGCCCGGAACAAGTCCGGGCTGACTGAAGTGGAGTTCTTACCGCCAGGCGGTGAGCCGCCCGCTATCGTCGAGGATATACATGGCGTTGCCCGCCACCACCGGCGGCAGCGAGACGCCGCACCGAGCCGGGTGAAATCCGCCGCCTCGCCGGTCATCACGTCCACCGAACGCACCGCCCCGCGCGAGCTGGCGATCCACAGGCGGTTGTTGGCCAGCACCGGCCCGGTCCAGAAAATCGGCCCTTCGCGGTCTTCCGGCATCGCGCCATCGTTCCAGCTGGGTCATCCAGCGGACGCGCCCGGTGTTGCGCTGGATGGCGAGCAGCCGGGCATCGTCGGTAAGGGTGAAAATCCATTCGCCCGACCAGCGTCGGGGGTGGAAATCCCCGCCAGCGTCAGTTCCCAGATGCGCTGCCCGGTGACCAGTTCATAAGCCGCCATGCGCCCGCCCTGCCCCAGCGCATAGACCCGGCCGCCGATCGATGATCGGATCGGCGTCGACATCGGTCAGCGCGCCGACCTGCGTGGAGATGGAGGTGCGCGCCAGCGCATCAGACCACAGCTCGCGCCCGTTTTCATAGCGATAGGCGACCAGCTCGCCGCTGGAGATAGCCCGCCACCACGGTGCCCTGCCCGGCGGCGGGAGCGGCCACGCCGAACACGCCCGGACTGGCCCGATGGCCGCCGATTCTGCCAGGTGCATCGCCCATCGGCGCTCGAATTGAGCGCATGAATCTGGTTGTCCTGCGTCATCACGAATACGGAATTGAACGCAATGGTGGGCGAACCGCGCAGCGGCCCGGCGGGCTTGACGCGCCACAATTCGTTGCCGGTGGCCGCATCCAGCGCCACCACATCGCCCACGCCGTTGGTGGCATAGACCCGCCCGCCGTCATAGCGGCCCCGCCGCCGAAGGTCGCATCGCGCAAATCGCTCGGCCACGGCAATCGCGATGGCTCCACAGCGCGGCGCGCCGTTGTGCCGCATCGAACGCGTGGATCACGGCGCGCCGGTATCGACCACGAACACCTGCCATCGCCCACCACCGGGGCGGCGGCGAGGCGGCGGGTGTTGGTGGTGCCGGCGATGCTGGCGCTCCACAGCCCGCGCCGGGGTGGCGGACAGCGTCACATGGCCGGTAACCTTGGCGGCATTGCCGCCCGCTTGCGGCCAGGCGGCATTGGGCTGCGCCGGGGGCACCACCACCGCCACGCTGGCAAGCAGGGGATCAGCGACAACTCTCGGTGGCGATGCGCGACAGAATCGGGCTGCGGTTGCCGACGCGTGGGGGTTTCCACCTCGTCATTCCCGCCGCCGCCAATGCGAGCGTTTGCACCCGGCCAGTGCCAAGTGCCAGGCGAGCACCGCGGTCGGCAAAGCGGAATGGCGAGTTGACGCGGAACGTTGGTCATGCTCATATGTGGTCCGTTCTGTCCTGCGCTCCGCCAGCTGCGGCGTCGCTGCTTGCTGCGGTGCTTCGCCAGTAATTTCCGCCAGCGCGGCTTCCACATCCTTCGATCGCATCCAAGCCCAGCAGCCCGGCCAGTTGCCGGGTCCGCGCGCGCGGATCGGTTGCGGCACTTCTTCGTCCTGCGCAATCGCCACCAGCAGCGGGCCAGCCTGTTCGGGCTTGTCCTGCTCGAGATAGGCGATGGCCACCAGTTCCCCGGCGCTGCCGAACCACGGGCTGTCCGCCACCGCCAGCGGGCCGAGCCGGTCGATCACCGCTTGCGGTTCCAGATCGTCGATACTGCGCCGTCACCATCCGGATCGCGGCCAGCATCGCGCAATTGCTGCGGCAGTTCGGCATTTTCGGCCATGACGGCGTAAAGCGCCACCGCATCGGCCAGCCGATCCTGCTGCATGGCCATCCCGGCGCGGAGCATGGCTGCGGCATCGGCGGCGCGCCCGCCGCCATCGAATCGCCGCCAGTTCCTCGTCAGCGGTAGTCGAGATTGCCCGCATCCAGTTCGTCCATCGCCTGCACCAGCTGTTTCGGACTGGGTTTCCAGCGCCGCTTCGCTGCGGTCCTGCCAGAACAGCCAGCCGCCGAACGCCGCCAGCCCCAGCACCACCGCACCCGCAATCGGCCAGCCATAGCGGCGGGCAAAGACTGGTCAGCGCCTCGATCCTGGCGCACGGCTTCGTCCACCTCGCGCATCAACACTTCCTGTTCGGATGCGCGGCGGTTGGCGGTCTTGTCGGCGATGGTCGGGTTATCGGGTGGGCGTTCTGGCCACTGTTTGGGTTTCCGGCTTGAAGAAGGGCAGGGGCGCTCTTACCCGTGCCCCGCGCCAATTCAATCGATGAGTCGAGCCTGTCCCCGGCCGTGAACGGCGATGAAGCAGCACTCAAGTGGTGGGCGCTATTTCCCATCAGCCCCCAATAGAGCGCGCGATAGCGTTCGATCATCCGGGCTTCATCGAATTCCTCGCGCGCCTTGGCACGGTTGGCCGCGCCGATGCGCTCGCGCTTCTCCGGTGATCGCGCGCCAGCCGGACGAGCGATCTCGCCAGCCCCGCCTCGTCCCCGGCATCGACCAGCAACGGGCCGTTGTCGCTGGCCACCATACTGCCGATATCGCCCACCCGCGGCGCGACCACCGGCAAGCCCGCAGCCATCGCTTCGACCACCGAAATCGGCAACTGTTCGGAACTGGCTGGACAGGGCGAAAATATCGAACATGGCCGACCAGCTTGGCGGGTTCGGCGACGAAGCCGGGCAGATGCACGCGGTCCTCCAGCCCCAGCCGCTCAGCCTCGGCCAGCAGCATGCCCGCGCTCCGGCCCTTCGCCCGCGATCACCAGCTGCCACTTTCGGGCGGCAGCGGCATGGCGCGCACCAGCACTTCCAGCTGCTTGACCTTGCGCAAGCCCGCCAGCGAGCCAAGCCAAAATTCGCCCCTTGTGCTTGATCAGACCGGGCAAAATTCGCGGCTTGGGCGGCGCGGCAAAGGCGCGGGTGTCGATGCCGTTGGCGATCCGCTGCACGCGGGTGCGCGGCTGCTGCCACACGTCGCAGCGCGATATCCTCCAGCGTGGCGGACGGCACCACCAGCGCCGCACGAGCGCCCCAGCGCGATCCGGCGATACCAGTTGCGGCGCTTCTTGAGGCCGTTGCGCCTCGTCCTCGTTGAAGCCGTCCTCGTGGTGCACCAGCGGCGGCAGCCTGAAGGCATCGGCGAACAACGTGTGCGCCATCACCGCGTCGATCGCACCCCAGTTGTAGGTGCAGATCAGGTCATAACCCGCCATCGCCGCGCCAGCCGGCTTCAGCCGCCCCGGCGTGGGCCTGCCCGCAGCGCGGGGAACTCGGGCCAACTGACACGCGCGCTGCCGTCCGAGCAGCTCCGCCGCGCCGCGTCGCTCCGGTTCGCCCGAGACGATTGCATGATCCGCCACCTCGCGCCCCCAGGCGTTGATCAGGCGGACATTGCGCACTTCCTTGCCGCCGGCATCGAAGGTGGAATGCAGATGCAGGATGCGCGGGGCCGTGGCCTTGCTCATGCCACCTTCCCCAGCAGCCGGGCGATGGCGGCCTGGGCTTCGGGTTCAGCCAGCGTCGGCGTGTGGCCGACGCGCGGGCACCGTCACGGCTTCGCAATCGGGCAGTTCGGCCTGCATCCGCGCCAGCGTGGCGGGGCGAAAGAATATCGGACAATTCCCCGCGCAGGGCCAGCACCGGCCTTCCCGCCAGCGCCCGGAATGCGGGCCACATATCAGCCCCTGCCGCCTCGCCTTCCACCGGCCCGGCATGGCCAAATCGGTTCGGCGATATGCATGTCATAATCGAACGCGATCCGCCCGCTGCCGCCCACGCACCATCAGCCGCTTGGCCAGGGCCAGCCAATCGGACATGGCGAACTCGGGATAGGCCGTCGCGCCATTGGTTTCCTTCAGCGCGCGGGCGGCATGCATCCAGGTGGGAAGCTGCGCGCCCTGCCCCACATAGTCGCGAATCCGCGCCAGCCCCGCCTCCTCGATATCCGGCCCGATATCGTTGAGCACCACCCCGGCAAAGCCGCTCGGCGTCCTGCGCGGCCAGCAGCATGGTGACGATCCCGCCCAGCGATGTGCCCATCGCCACCACCTTTTCCGAGCCCCGCCTGCTCGAACAGCGCGGCAATATCGCTGACATAGTTCGCAGCGGGTTATAACTGGCCGAGTCCTTGGCATAATCGCTGTCCCCGCGCCCGCGCAGCTCGGCGCAGATCACCCGCCATTCCCGGCAAAGCGCAGCGGCCACCGGCTCAAAATCGCGGGCGTTGCGGGTCAGGCCGGGCATGCACAGGATCGGCGGGCGTCATCGCGGCCAGCATAATCGCGGTAATGCAGCGTCAAGGCCGTCACCGCTTTCCCAATGTCCGTCCGTGTAGTCGGCCGCGACCATCCACCTGCTCCTTGGCCAAATCGCCCCACCTTGCGGCCGACCCTGTGCAACGGGGCCACTAATGCGAGGATGCGCAACGAACCGCAACCGCACCCTACCACCCGACCCGCAAATCGCCGAAATTGCGCCATTTCATCGCCGATCCGGTGGCGGCGGCGGAGTTTCCGCAAGCCACGATCTGCGCTTCCGCAACCGCCGCTGGGATAAGCGCGGTGGGGCTGCAACGAGCCTCACCGATGCGCAATGGGTGGAGCACTTCGGCCAATTCCAGCCGCTGCCCGACAATCTGCCGCAACCGCTGGCGCTGCGCTATCACGGCCACCAGTTCCGCGTGTACAATCCCGATATCGGCGACGGGCGCGGGTTCCTCGCTTGCGCAATTGCGCGACGGCGCGGGTCGCCTGCTCGATTGCGGCACCAAGGGCAGCGGCACCACGCCGTACAGCCGCACGGCGGACGGCCGGCTGACGCTGAAAGGCGCGGTGCGCGAAATTCTCGCTACCGAAATGCTGGAAGCGCTTGGGCGTCTATACCTCCAAGACCTTTTCGGTGATCGAAACGGGCGAGGAATTGTGGCGCGGGGATGAGCCTTCGCCCACCCGTTCGGCGGTGATGGTGCGATTGAGCCACTGGCATATCCGCATCGGCTCCTTCCAGCGGCTGATGCCGCGCTGGAAGAGCACGTCACGCTGGCAGCACTGGTCGACTATTGCCTCGCCACCTATCCCGGTCCCGCTCCGCCCGCCGGATGCGCCGGGGCAGCGACGAACCGGCAGTGGTGCTGCTGCATCAGGTGGTCGAGCGGCTCGCCGATCTCGCCGCCAGCTACATGGTCGCCGGATTCGTCCACGGCGTGCTCAACACCGACAACATCAATATTACCGGGGAAAGTTTCGATTACGGCCCGTGGCGCTTGCTGCCGCGCTGGGATCCTGCCTTCACCGCCGCCTATTTCGATCATTACGGGCTCTACGCCTTCGGTCGCCAGCCCGAAGCGATCCGCTGGAACCTGGCCAGCTCGCCATCGCGCTGCGCCCGCTGGCGGAATCCGCGCCGCTGATCGCCGCGCTCGAACGGTTCGGGCCGCTCTATCAGGGAGGCGATGATGCGGCGGTTCTGCTGGCGGCTGGGGGTGGAGCAGCGCGGGCCGGAGAGCGATCTGGCGCTGATCGGCGCGGCGGAAGCGACAATGCGCGAAAGCGATATCGGCCCCGATGACTTTTTCTTCCGTCATCGCGGCGGGCGCGCTGCGGAAGGAAGGCTGGCGGAGGCGTTGGCGGGTTACGCGCCGCTCGCAGGGGTAGACACCTATTGGCAGGAGAGTCTCCCCGTAACCATGCTGATAGACGAGGTTGAAACGCTGTGGGATACAATTGCGCAACGTGATGACTGGAAACCACTCGAAGCCAAGATCGCTGCCGTACGGCGGATGGGCCACGCACTCGGCAATCCGCCGGTTCCGGCAGGTCATGGCGGAAACCCGCAAGCTTGGTCACAAATGTAACTTTGCGCCGCGCGCGAATCGCGCTCTAAGGACGCGCAACCCCGTTCGCATGGAAGGCCGTGATAGTTTGCCCGTGACGCAGGAATTGATCTCTTTCGAACCCGCAACCGGTGCCGAACTGTGGCGCGGGGCGCATGGCAATGTCGACCGCATCGTTGCCCGCGCGCGTGAAGCATGGCCACAATGGGCCGCGCTGCCGCTCGCCAACCGGATGGAACTGCTGCGCCGCTTCGTCAATGAAGTGCGCGCCGACCAGGAAGATTTCGCCCGGCTGATAGCGCGCGAGACCGGCAAGCCGCTGTGGGAAGCGCGCACCGAGGTGGAAGCGGTGATGGCCAAGGTGGATATCTCCATCAGCGCCTATGCCGAACGCACCGGCCAGCGCAAACTGGATAACGCGCTGCAGGGCACAGCGGCGCTGCGGCACAAGCCGCACGGGGTGATGGCGGTGCTCGGCCCGTACAATTTCCCCGCGCACCTGCCCAACGGCCACATGGTTCCGGCACTGATCGCGGGCAATGCGGTGATCCTCAAGCCATCGGAAAAGACCCCGGCGGTGGGCGAACGGCTGGTGGACCTGCTTCAACCGGGCCGGCATTCCCGAAGGCGGTGGTGCAATTGCTGGTGGGCGGGCCGGACGAAGGCAAGGCGCTGGTCGCCCACGCCGGATGTCAACGGCGTGCTGTTCACCGGATCGGCGCAGGTCGGCATCGCCATCAACAAAAAGCTGGCCACCGATCCGGGCAAGATCGTGGCGCTGGAAATGGGCGGCAACAATCCGATCGTGGTGTGGGATACGCCCAAGATCGCCGATGCCGCCGCGCTGGTGGTGCAGAGCGCCTTCACCACCGCCGGGCAACGCTGCACCGCCGCGCGGCGGATGATCGTCAAGGCGAGCATGTATGACGAAGTGGTGGCCGAGGTGAAGCGGCTGGCCGACCGGCATCATCGTCGGCGCGCCGTTTGACGAGCCCGCCGCCGTTCATGGGCCCGGTGATCGACAACAAGACCGCCGACCAGCTGACCGAAAGCTTCGTCTACCTGCTCTCGCACGGCGGCAAGGCGATCAAGCATATGCAGCGTTTGCAGGACGATCTGCCGTTCCTGACCCCGGCGATCATCGACACCACGGCGATGGCGGACCGCCCCGATGTCGAACTGTTCGGGCCGCTGTTGCAGGTCATCAAGGTGGATGATTTCGACGCCGCGATTGCCGAGGCGAACGCCACCCGCTTCGGCCTCTCCGCCGCGCTGGTGGGCGGCACCCCGCAGCAGTACAATCGCTTCTGGGCCAATATCCGCGCGGGGATCGTCAACTGGAACCGCCCGACGAATGGCGCATCCAGCGCCGCGCCGTTCGGCGGGGTCGGCTATTCGGGCAATCATCGTCCTGCAGCGTTCTATGCGGCGGATTATTGCGCCTATCCTGTCACCAGCACCGAAGTGGTGCAGCCGCGCGCCAGCGTGGGCGTGGGTTTCAGAGGTAACTGAGAAGTATCAGGGCGCCCGTGCCGCTAGGCACGGACGCCCTGGCGCGACCCCCCACTGGTGCGACCCGAAGAGGCCGCGCTACCGGAGCGGCCCAACAGGGGATGGCCGCCCGGATCTGAAGTTCTCTTCTGCGAAGATTTGTTTAGTTACTAACGCAACTACTCTGAACCCCGCACAACCGTTCCCAAAGCTTGTCGCCACGCCGCCAAACGCCTAGCGCGGCGGCCATGGTCGAAAACCAGATCGGGCGCGGAAGGGCGCTGCTTTATGCGCTGATGTGCCACTGCGTCTGGGGCTCGATGCCGCTCTATCTGCTGCTCGTGGATGCTGTGCCAGCGCTGGAATATGTTGCATGGCGCACGTTGTTCACCCTGCCGCTGTGCCTTTTTTTCGTCTGGCGATTGGATCAGCTGGACCAGTTGCGCGCCTGCCTGCGCAAACCCCGTGCGCTGGGCACGCTGGTGGCGAGTTCGGCGCTGATTGCAATCAACTGGTTCGTCTATGTCTGGGCGATCCAGCACGGCTACGTCTATGCTGCGAGCCTTGGCTATTACATCCTGCCGCTCAACATGATGCTGCTGGGGATGCTGTTCCTGGGCGAACGGCTGACGCGGGTGCAGAGCTTGGCGGTTGCGCTTGCGGCAATCGGCGTGGCGGCGTTGGCAGCTGGCTCTCTGACGACACTGTGGCTCAGTCTGCTGATGGGCACGACGTTTGGCGTTTATGGCCTGCTGCGCAAGACGGTGGATGCCGGGCCGGTGGTCGGGCTGACCGTGGAAGGATTCATCCTGTTGCCGTTGATGACCGGCTATCTGCTTTGGCAGGGGACAGCGGGTGGCGGGCTGGTTTTCGGACGCGACGGGGTGGAGAGCGTGGCTATCGTAATGGGCGGGCCGATCACGGCAATTCCGCTGATCCTGTTCGCCACAGCGGCACGGGCGCTGCCCTACACGCTGATCGGCTTCCTGCAATTCTCCTCCCCCACCATCGTTTTCCTGCTGGGCCTGCTGGTGTTCGATGAGGAGATGAGCGCAGCACAATTGGTGTGCTTCATTGCCATCTGGAGCGCGGTGGCGCTGTTCAGCTGGGATATGTGGCGCAATGCCCGCGCGGCGCGGGCGGCTGAGGCGGCGGTTCCGGTTTAGTCGACGAAAGTCCAGCCGAGCGTTTCCCCGGCGTGGAAGGGGACGAGTTCGGTTCCGGCGGCGGGAATGCTGGCGGGGACGGCGCAATCGCGCTTCTCCAGCGTCACCGTGGTTTCGTTCACCGGCAGGCCGTAGAACGCCGGGCCGTGGAGGCTGGCAAAATGTTCGAAATGCTCCAGCGCACCCTCCGCCTCAAACACCGCGAGGTAGCTTTCCAGCGCGTAGGGCGCATTGAAAATCCCCGCGCAGCCGCAGGCACTTTCCTTGGCTTCGCGCGCGTGCGGGGCGCTGTCAGTGCCGAGGAAGAACTTGGGCGAACCCGAAGTGGCGGCGCGGCGCAGCGCCAGCCGGTGCTTTTCGCGCTTGGCGACGGGCAGGCAATACATGTGCGGGCGGATGCCACCGACCAGCATGGCATTGCGGTTGATATGCAGGTGCTGCGGGGTGATCGTCGCCGCGACATTGGCGGGTGCGGCTTCGACGAAATCCACCGCTTCGCTGGTGGTGATGTGCTCGAACACCACTTTCAGCGTGGGCAATTCGGCCAGCAGCGGGCGCAGCACCTGCTCGATAAACACCGCCTCGCGGTCGAAAATGTCGATGTCGGCATGGGTCACCTCGCCGTGGACGCACAGCACCATGCCGATCTCGGCCATCACTTCGAGCACGGCGCGGATATTGGCGACGTCGGTAACACCGCTGTCCGAATTGGTGGTCGCCCCGGCGGGATAGAGCTTGGCGGCAGTGAACACGCCTTCGACAAACCCGCGCCGCACTTCTTCGGGATCGATATTGTCGGTGAGGTAGCAGGTCATCAGCGGGGTGAAGGCCATGCCCGCAGGCAGCGCCGCCACGATCCGTTCGCGATAGGCGCGCGCCAAGGCCACAGTGGTCACCGGCGGGGTGAGATTGGGCATCACGATCGCGCGGGCGAACTGGCGCGCGGTGTGGCCGACCACCGCCTCCAGCATCGCGCCATCGCGCAGGTGCACGTGCCAGTCGTCGGGGCGGCGGATAGTGAGGCTGGTCGTCATGCCATTGCCTATGCCGCGCCCCGCCCTATCTGTCACCCATGACAATGGGCCGATTGAACAGCCGCGCCGTGGTGCGCGTTTCCCCGACAGATGCTGGCGAGGATGCCGCCGCATTCGTGCAAGGACTGCTGACCAACGACGTGACCGGCGACCTTCCCGCCTATGCCGCGTTGCTGAGCGCGCAGGGCAAGACTATGTTCGACATGATTGTGTGGCGCGACGGCAATTCGCTTTTGCTCGATTGCGAGGCGGACCAGGCCGAGGCGCTGGCCAAGCGGCTGTCGCTCTATCGCTTGCGGCGCAAGCTGGAGATCACGGTCGATCCCTTGCTGGGGGTGTTCTGGAGCCTTGATCCGGTGGATGGCTACACTCCCGATCCGCGCCATCCCGCGCTGGGTTTCCGGCGGGTGGCGGAATACCTCGACGGCGATCGAAGCCGTGGACGAACAATACCTTGCCCATCGCCTTTCGCACGGTGTCGCGGAAGGGCGTGGCGGAACTGGGCGACATGCTGTGGCTCGAAACCAATGCCGCCGAACTCAACGGCGTCAGCTTCACCAAGGGCTGCTACATCGGCCAGGAAAACACCGCGCGGATGAACTGGCGGGCAGAAGGTCAACCGGCGGCTGGTGGTGGTGCCGCTCGACCGTTCGGACGCAAAGCGGCGCAAGGCCGAATACCCCTCTCTGGGGCTGGCAGTCGATCACCTGCGCGTTGAGGATATCCCCGCCGATCTGTTCCCTGCGTGGATGACAATCCACTCCTGATGTCAGCCCGGACTTGTTCCGGGCCGGTGCTTCTCTTCAGACGCTGGAGAAAGGAAGCACTGGCCCGGAACAAGTCCGGGCTGACGAACCGGCGCTCAACCGCTCACTGTGGTCGCCTCGAACGCGGCGACCAGCATCGCCTCGGCCCGATCGCGCGCCACCGAGCGGCTGACCGACAGCGAATCAGCCAGCTGCTCCCCCAGCAGCGCATCGCCCAGAGCCAAAAGCACCAGCGTAAAGGTCGTCTCGTGCATCCGCATGTCTGCGCCTGCGTGGATCTCTTCCGGGCGCAGGTCGTGCACCAGCGCATGGATGGTCTCGACGATGGGGTCGAGCGCATCCTCATTACCCGATGCCAGCATCCAGCTCGCCAGCTGCCCGCCTCCCTCGCGCCCGAAGGCGTCGAAGGTCAGGTCCACCACTTCGCGCGGGGAGCCGATCCCGGCGCGAGTCGCGCGCACAGCCTCGCCAATCGATTCGCACACTGTCCGTGCCAAATGCGCGGCAAGTTCCTTCTGCAACCCGCTTGCCGAGCCGAAATGGTGCAGCAGATTGGCATGGGTGCGCCCGATTCGTCCGGCGACCGCCTTCAGCGTCACCGCCTGCGGCCCCGCTTCGATCAGCAGTGCCCGCGCCGCTGCCAGCGCCGTCGAGCGGCTTTCCTCGGGCTGTAGTCGCTTTCTTATTGACATTAGTGTCAGTTCATCCCATTTTGCGGCTGTCGGACACACCACAGGCAATCGGACACGTTTATGACCGCCCACCCACACTGGCAAGCAAGCACCCCAGCAGACCATGCGTTGACCGTTCGAGACCTGCGCTTCGGACGCGGGCAGAGCCGCCAGCGCGGGACCGATCCGGTCGCCTCGGCATGGTTCGCCGCGCTCTCTGCCAGCTTCCCGCGCGGCGAGGCGATGTTCATCGAAGCGGTGAAGGCGCACCGCGAGGGCGTGCCCGAACAAGCTGGCCGCCGAAATTCGCGATTTCATCCGCCAGGAAGTCAATCATTCGCGCGAGCACCTTGCCTTCAACCGCGCGGTGGAGGAAGCCGGGTACGATCTCACCAATATCGACGCACGGGTGAAGAGTCTCGTCGCCGACACCCAGTCCGCACCCACCATCGTGCAGCTCGCAATTACCTGCGCGCTCGAACATTTCACCGCCATGTTCGCCCACCAGTTCCTCAAGAACCCTTCGGCGCTCGCCACCGCAGGCATGGGCGATCCGCAATTGTGGCTGTGGCACGCGGTGGAAGAAATCGAGCACAAGGCGGTCGCCTTCGACACCTATCTCCACGCCACCCGCGACTGGAGCGCGGCGCAAACGCTGGCGGATGCGCTCGCTCATCATGTTCCTCGTCACCTTCCGCTTCCTGCGCAACCGCATGACCGATGCGCTGGAACTGCTGGCACAGGACGGCATCACCGGCTGGCGGCGCAAAGCGGGCACTGACCGGCTACCTGTTCGGCAAGCCGGGCATACTACGCAAGATCCTGCCCTCCTGGCTCGGCTATTTCCGCCCCGGCTTCCACCCGTGGGATCACGACGACCGCCACCTGATCGCCGCATTGGGATGGCGTGCAGACGGCGGTTGCCCATGAATTCGACGGTCAGGCGGCTGACCGGGCGCTCGATGGCTGCCGCGCCGGGCGCTTGACGCCGGTAGCGGCGGGTCATCACGGCCTCCCCGTCGCGCGCCATGCAGCGCGTTGCGGCGATCTCGCCGGTCGGCACGAAACCGGCCTTGCGCAGCACCTTGCCGCTCGCCGGATTGTCGAGATAGTGCCCCGCGCGCAATTCGGGAAAGCCCAGCGCATCGGCCATCGCCAGAATGCCGCGCACCGCTTCCACCGCATAGCCGCGCCGCTGCCAGTCGCGCCCGATCCAGTAGCCCAGCTCATGCACGCCTTCAGCATCCGGGCGCAGGCCGATCTGCCCGATCACCGGGGCACCCACCACTTCGGGTAGCGTGATCGACAGGCGAATCTCGCCCTGCGCCGCCTGCGACGCGCAATAGGCACGCGCCTGCTCCTCGCCATAGGGCCAGGGCGCGCTGGCGAGCATCCGCACCACGTCGAAATCGGCAATTCCGGAAAGGATATCGCGCCAGTCCTCGGCGAAGACCGGCCGCAGGAACAGCCTCTCGAGTACGCATGAACATCGGAATTCTCCCTCATGCCGGGTGCCCGCCTCCAGTGGACAGCCGGTGTGTCAAAACAGCGAAAGGAGAATAAAAAAAGGAGACGGGGCGGGCCCATCTCCTTCCAGCTTTCCGGAAATCAGGTTCCGGAAGGGCCCACCACGGTGGATGAGCCCTTTATCGGATCATCCGTTTATTCGGCTGCCTGCGCCATCGCGTCTACCGACACGTATTTGCGACCTTGCTTGCCATCGTGGAAGCGGACGAGGCCCGCTTCGAGCGCGAACAGCGTGTGGTCCTTGCCCATGCCGACATTGACGCCGGGGTAGAACTTGGTGCCGCGCTGGCGCACGATAATGTTGCCCGGAATCACCGACTGGCTACCGAACTTCTTCACACCAAGGCGACGACCGGCTGAATCGCGACCGTTGCGCGACGAACCGCCAGCTTTTTTATGTGCCATTGTGTACTACTCCGTCTTCATCTGCTGCCGGACTGGCCGGGATTATTCGCTGTCGGTCGCTTTCACGGCCTTCTTGGCCGGAGCCTTTTTCGGCTCAGCCTTGGCGGCGGGAGCGGCGTCCTTCACCGGAGCGGCCTTCTTCGCCTTGGGAGCGGCCTTCTCTTCGGAGGTATCCTTCACCGGCGCAGCCTTGGCGGTCTCGACCTTCTTGGCCGGAGCCTTCGAGGCTTCACCCACGCCGACGATGCGCAGCAGCGTAAGCTGCTGGCGGTGGCCCGCCTTGCGGCGATAGTTGTGACGGCGACGCTTCTTGAAGACGATCACCTTCTCGCTCTTGGCCTGAGCAATCACTTCGGCCGAGACCGTGATCTTGGAAGCATCGGCCATTTCGCCGCCTTCGCCAGCCAGCAGAACATCTGCCAGCACGATTGTATCACCGGCTTCACCAGCCAGCTTTTCTACCGCGATCTTGTCTCCGGCGGCGACGCGATATTGCTTGCCGCCCGTGCGCACTACTGCGAACATGGTGTTCGTTTCCGTTTATCTGGTGTTCCCGCACCCGGAAAACCGGGGCAACAACAAAAAGGGCGCCCGAAACGGGCACCGTCAAGAACGCCGCCGTTAAGCCAAGCTCCCTTGGCTGTCAACTCCCCGATGTGCGCCAAACTGCCCATTTGTGCGCTGGATTGCGCCACTGCCACGCTGTAGGGCGAGCGGGTGATGATCCAAGCGCGCTTGCCTATTCTAGCCCTGCTCCTCCCCCTGGCCGCCTGCGCCAGCCAGGGCGGTGATTACCCATCGCTGGCAGTGCGCGATGCCGAACGCTGGACGGGCACGATGGCGGCTGGCGAGGCCGAACCCTATGTCCCCGTCCCGCCGGGTGCCCCTACGCTGGAACGCGCCGCGCAATTGACGGCGGAGGCACGCAGCATTCACGCAGAATTCCTTGCCGCCGCACCCAGTGCGCGGAGCAGCGTTTCAGCAGCGCAAGGTGCTGGCAGCGACAGTTGGGCGGTTGCGCAAGTGGCCGTCGCCGATCTCGAAGCACGACGCAGCCGGGTAATGGTCGCGCTCGCTGATCTTGATCTGATTTATGCCAATGCTTCCAACGCGGGTGAAGCAACGGACCCGGTGGCCGACGAGCGCAATGCGGTGGCAGAGATGGTCGAAGAAGAGAGCACGCTGATCGGCGAACTGCTGAGGCGGCTGGCAAACTAAACCAACGCGCGGAGCCCGTCGCGAGGGCCCCGCGCGCGTGAGGGGTATGGTTGGCGAGTGGGTCGAGGTCCCGTCAAACCAGCGCGGCGATAACCACCGTGACAACCCCCCAAACGAAAATCAGCACTGGCAGGATCAGCACCTGCACCGTCGCATCGCGCGCACTGGTGTGGCCATAGGCGGTCATGATTCCGTTCTGCTGGAACCGCGCCCATGAGCTCGCCTTGCTTGACGCTTCGGGTTCAAGCCGGGTCCAGATCGACGGAATTCCGAAGAAGCAGACGATGAACACCGCGCAGATCGCCAGCGGAATGACCAGTTCCCGATCCGCAAAGCCCACCGCCATCAGCGCGATGAAGCCCATGAACAGCGCGGCTGTGATGGCATAGAGCGCGGTCGGCAGTTCGAAAGTTCGGTCAGTCGGGGCCATGCTGGTAACGGCAGGCGGCTGCGCATGGATATCGGCGCTAAGGGCAAGCTGCTCGCGGGGTAGTTGTTCGGCCATGGGAAGACTCCTTCGTGTTGGCGAAGGAATGGAGCGAATCGGGGCCGCGAACCTTGATCCCGATCAAATTCGCGCAGCTATTTTTCCCAGCGCGCCAGATCGCGGTGATCCTCGCCGCGCGGTTCGATCCAGTGCCAGCCATCCTTGCGCTTCTCACGCTTCCAGAACCAGCTGTCGGACTTCAGGTGGTCCATGCAGTAATCCACCGCATCAATCGCCCCGCGCCGGTGCTTGGCGCAGGCCGATACCAGCACGATCGGCTCGCCGGGGTGCATCAGACCGGTGCGGTGGACCATCAGCAGCCCCATCAGCGCGAATCGCTCCGCCGCTGTGGCAGCCAGCCGCTCCATCGCGGGCAGGGTCATGCGTTCATAATGGATCAGCTCTAGCGCCTCTGCCTCGCCCTCCCCGCGCACCTCGCCAACGAAAGTACAGACCCCGCCAAGGCCGGGATGAGCATTGGTGAACGGGCCGACGAACGCACCCGGATTGAACGGCGAATCGAGCAGCTTGACCGAGATGGCCATGTCAGCCCCCGGAAACGGGCGGCAGCAGCGCGACTTCGGAGCCATCCTGCGCGAGAAGCGCGGTCTTGTCCGCCAGCAGTTCGCCATTCACCGCCAGCCGGACCTTTTCCCCCGCCACCGCTTCGGCCAGTTCGCCGCCAAGCGCCGCCAACAGGCTTGGCCAGTCGAGCGGTGCTGGCAAGTGCCGCTCCGCCTCGCCCGCAAGATCGGCAAGTTTGCCGAGGAAGACTACTGTTACCGCCATCACCCCCCCGTCACCGACATATGCCGTGGCTGCGCGGGCGCTTCCCCTTCGGCGATGCGGAAATGGTGGCGTTCGGGCTTGATCCGCATCGCCTCGTCCAGCGCCGCAGAAAGCCTCTCGTCGGGCGACTCGGAGCGCAGCGCGGCGCGCAGATCAACCTGCTCCGCCCCGCCGAGGCAGGCGTAGAGCTGGCCGGTCGCGGTCACCCGGATGCGGTTGCAGGTGGCGCAGAAGTTGTTGCTCAGCGGAGTGATGAACCCAAGACGCCCGCCGGTTTCCGCCACCCGCACGTAGCGCGCGGGGCCGCCGGTGTTGTCGCCGATATCCTCCAGCGTGAACCGCTCTTCCAGCCGGTCTCGCACAGCGGGCAGCGGCAGGTAATGATCGACCCGCTCGCCATCGACTTCGCCCAGCGGCATCACTTCGATCAGCGTCAGATCGTGGCCATTGGCGTGCGCCCATTCGACGAGGAAAGGGATTTCCTCCTCGTTCAGACCCTTGAGCGCCACGGTGTTGATCTTGACCTTCAGCCCCGCCGCCTTGGCCGCGGCGATCCCGCGCAGCACCTGCACCAGCCGGTCACGCCGCGAAAGCTGCTCGAACAGCGCACGGTCCATCGTATCGAGGCTGACATTGATCCGCCGCACGCCTGCTGCAAACAGCGGTTCGGCAAATTGCTCCAGCTGGGTTCCGTTGGTGGTGAGCGTCAGTTCGTCCAGCCCGTCCCCCAGCTTGCGCCCCAGCGCCTGCACCAGTTCGATCACGTCGCGCCGCACCAGCGGCTCGCCCCCGGTCAGGCGGATCTTGGAGATCCCGCGTTCGATAAAAGCGAGGCCGAGCTTGTGCAGTTCCTCCAGGCTCAGCACTTCGGCCTTGGGCAGGAAGGTCATCCGTTCGGGCATGCAATAGGAACAGCGTAGGTCGCAGCGATCGGTCACCGACAGCCGCAGATAGGATATGCGGCGCTGGAAGGCATCGACGAGGGGCTTGGCGCAGGACATGACCTCTCCCCTATGGCGGGGGAGCCGGACAGAATCAAACAATGGAAGTTATGCGAGGGTAAAGACCTGCCCCGTCACCCCGTCCGCCGATTGCAGATAATAGAGCGTGTCGGACACTGCCGCTTCATCCTCGCCCTCCACCGCGTTGACCCGGTTGGGCACCGCCTCGCGCGCCAGTTCCTGCACCGCCGCCAGCCGCCAAGCGGCATGGGTGTGATCGGCGGGGGGCAGGATCACCACCACATCGCCGCTGGTCGCCATGGAGCGAACCTTCGGCACGAACTGGTCAAGGAAATGCGCCGCCGCATCGAGCGGATGTTCGGGCAGGCCTTCCACCTCGACAATTCCCTGATTCGCCATCAGCGCCGCTCGCGGGTGAGCGTGATGCCGATCTGCTCGTTCGCCTCGCTCAAGGCGAGCTTGACGATCTTGACCTGCACTTCCTCCACCCGCGCATCCTGCAGGAACAGCGTTTCGCACACGTGATCGGCCACCGCCTCGATCAGCTTGTAATGCGTGGTGCCCAGCGCTTCCGAGCAGGCGAACTTCAGGTCCATGTAGTTCTTGCTGGCTACCAGCGGCGTATCGGCATCGAAGAACCGTTGCGCCTTCAGTCGCGCGCGGACGCTGAAACGCAACGGCTGCGGGCGACCGGTTTCTTCCGAATAGATGCCGGTGTGGACGTGGTGTTCGAAGTCCACGAGTTCAAGATAGAGGCTGTCTGCCATGCTAGGCGCGCGAAATGGCAGTGCATGGCGAGCTTGGCAAGCGGGACGGAGGAAATGGGAACTTCGGTCCCAGTTGACCTTTCCCCTTCCAGCGGTGCAAAACGCGCAAAACTTCGGGGAGACAGCGCATGGACGACCAGACACTCGTGGGCGAAACCGCTCCGCCAGCAGCCGAGCCGCCGCGCACCGGCAAAAGCTGGGCGTGGCGCATCGGCGTGTTCGCCTTGGGTGGCGCGGTGCTGGCGGTGATCGTTGCCTTCGCAGCGGCCACCGCCATGCGCTACGATGCGGTCGCGAAGCTGGCGGGGTTCGGCTGGCTGATCAATTCTGTGCTGATTGCGCTGGCCGCTGCGGTGATCGGGATTGTGGCGCTGGCCGTCGGGCTGATCCGCAAGTCTGGCCCCAAAAGGCCTGCACTCGCCGCGATCGGGATTGTGGTGGTCTATCTTGGTCTTATCGCCAGCCAGGTCGCACCGGGGCTTGGCGCACCGATGATGCACGACGTGACAACCAATATCGACGACCCGCCGCAATTTTCCGCGATCACCTTGCCCGCAGACAATTTGCGCGGGTTCGAAACCGAGGCCGAGTGGCAGGCCGCGCACCGGCTGGGCTATCCCGACATGGCGCCGATCATTATCGAGAAAGCGCCCGACGTGGTGCTGGCCGATGCCCGCGCCTTGGCCGAAAGCAAGGGTTGGGAGATCGTCGATGTGAACCAGCAGGCGGACCGGATGGAAGCGATTGCCTTTGCCAGCTACGTCCGCTTCAACGATTTCGTCGTGGTGGAAGTGACGCCGATTGCAGATGGCAGCTCGCGCGTGGACATGCGTTCGACCAGCGAAGTAGGACTTGGCGACATCGGCTTTAATGCCGCGCGGATCACTGAATTTCTCGCCGATTTGCAGGCGGCGGATTAAGCGTTCGACCAGCGCGCGAAGATGGCGGTGGGCAGCAACCGTCCGCCCTCGCCTTCCTCGCGGATCGCCAGTTCGCCGTGTTCCACCGTGCCGGGCAGACCCGCGCAGGCCTCCGCCAGCAGGCCGCCGATGGCGAGCGAGGACATGCGCACGGCATAGACCGTCAGGAACAGGAACCGGCTGTCGGCATCGAGCAATTGGCGGCAGTTGGCGATCAGCGGCGGCAGGCCCTCTTCCAGCCGCCACACCTCGCCTTCCGGACCGCGCCCGAACTTGGGCGGGTCGAGGATGATCCCGTCATAGCGCTTTCCCCGCCGCACCTCGCGCGCGGTGAACTTGGCCGCATCGTCCACCAGCCAGCGGATCGGGCGATCGGCCATTCCCGACAGCGCGGCGTTCTCGCGCGCCTGCGCCACCGATTTCTTGCTCGCATCAACGTGGGTGACCGGCCCGCATTCGCTCAGCGCCAGCGAGCCGACTCCAGTGTAGCCGAACAGGTTGAGCTTGACACTTAGCCCCCCCTTCAGGGGAGGGGTTGGGGTGGGGCTGTCGATTTCCGCGCGAGGACATGCCCCACCCCAGCCCCTCCCCTAAGGGGAGGGGTTAGCCCGCGCATCCACTCCCAAACCGGCGCCATATCGGGGAAGAACCCGAGATGCCGGAACGGCGTGCATTGCGCGGTGAACTTCGCCTCATTCCAGGCCAGCGGCCAGCCTGCATCGGGCACCGCCTTGGTAAAGTGCCACCGCCCGCCGCCATCCTCGTCGCTGCCGGGGATGAATTCGCCGTGCGCCTGCCACTCGGCTTCGGAAAGGCGCGGCTGCCACATCGCCTGCGGCTCGGGGCGGATGAAGCGGAACGGGCCGTAACGTTCGAGCTTTCGGCCATTACCCGAGTCGATTAGCCCGTAATCGGGCCATGCCTCGCCTGCCATCACGAGGGGTTGCTGGGCGAGGTCAGCCATTGTTTTTTTTCACGCGGGGACGCGGAGACGCGGAGGGGACTTTATCGCGGCGGAGCCGCATTCCATTTTTGCGCTCACAGAGACACAGAGGCACAGAGAGGATGTGCACAAATCCTCCGTGCCTCTGTGTCTCTGTGAGCGTCAATCTTTCAAGCGCCTTCGGCGCAGCAACAGCCCCTCCGCGTCTCCGCGCCTCCGCGTGATTCCCAATACGATCACGACGAAAGGGTGGCGCGCTCCGCCACGTAGTCGCGCACGGCTTCATAAGTGCCCGGCAGGCGGTCGTAGCGTTCCTCGCGTTCGAACAGGTCGCCCACGCGCGTGGGGAGCGCGGGGCGGTGGCCGGTTGCGCGTTCCACCGCGTCGCGGAACTTGGCCGGATGCGCGGTCGCCAGCGTCACCACCGGCACCGCCGGATCGATCCCCGCAGCCCGCGCCGCGTGGAGGCCGATGGCGGTGTGCGGATCGATGATCTCGCCGCACTTCTCCGCCGCCCATGCCATCGCCCGCGCCATCTGGTCCGCATCGGCCCGCGCGGAGGTGAACAGCGCCGCCGCACCCTGCCGCTGCGCATTGGTCAGCTGCATCGCCTTGCTCGCCTCGAACCCGCGCATCTGCTCGGCCAGCGCCGCGCCGTCGCGCCCGCCCAGATCGTACAGCAGCCGTTCGAAATTGCTCGACACCTGGATGTCCATGCTCGGCGCGTCGGTGGGGGTGACATGGCCCGCCGAATAGTCGCCGCTGGAAAGCGCGCGGTGGAGGATATCGTTGATATTGGTCGCCACGATCAGCCGTTCGATCGGCAGCCCCATCTGCGCCGCGACATAGCCCGCGAACACGTCGCCGAAATTGCCCGTCGGCACGCTGAAGGCCACCCGCCGCTGCGGCGCGCCCAGTTGCAGCGCGGCGGCGAAATAATAGACCACCTGCGCCATCAGCCGCGCCCAGTTGATCGAATTGACCGCGCTGATGCGGTACTTGCCGGTCATCTCGGCATCGACGAACATGCGCTTCACCATGGCCTGCGCGTCGTCAAAGCTGCCGTCGATGGCGATGTTGTGGACGTTGGGCGCGAGCACCGTGGTCATCTGGCGGCGCTGCACGTCGCTCACCCGGCCCTGCGGATGGAGCATGAAGATGTCCACCCGCTCGCGCCCCGCCACCGCATCGATCGCGGCGCTGCCGGTATCCCCGCTGGTCGCGCCGACGATGGTGAGGTGATCCTGGCTGCCCTTGAGGAAATGCTCGAACAGCCGCCCGAGCAATTGCAGCGCCACATCCTTGAACGCCAGCGTCGGGCCGTGGAACAGTTCGAGCAGCCAGTGCTGCTGGTCGAACTGGGTGAGCGGGGTGACGGCGGCGTGCGAGAAGCGGCCATAGGCGGCGGTGCACAGCACGCGCAGCTCGTCTTCGGTAAGGCTGCCCGCAACGAACGGCGTCATCACCCGCACCGCCAGCTCGGCATAGGGCAGGCCCGCCATCGCCGCGATCTCGGCTTCGGTGAAGCGCGGCCAGCTTTCGGGGACGTAGAGCCCTCCATCGCTGGCGAGGCCTGCGAGGGTGACGCCTTTGAAATCGAGCGCAGGGGCGGAGCCGCGAGTGGAGACGTATTTCATGGTGCGGCGCGGCGTAGCGTTAGAGGGCGTGAGCCGCAAGCATCGTCGCAGGTGTTTCGCCGAAGTCGCTGGAGGGAAAGAAGGGGTTTCTCGCAGAGGGCGCAGAGGAAAAAGAGGGCGCTGAGAGATTGCGCTTGCGGCGAAGCCGCTTTGCAAATGGCAATTTTGCGCCAAGCGGCCCTGTGTGAGATTGAGGCAAGCCTGCGGCTTGGACCAACCCCTCCGCACCCTCTGCTAACTCAGCGCCCTCTGCGAGAAACAAAAAGTTCAATTGCAGGAACAGGCTGCGCGGGAACTCACCCCTTCTCTCGCCAGCGCCGCCGCAGCGCCAGCCAGTAGATCACCAGCGCGGTGAGCGCGAAGAAGAACCACTGCCCGGCGTAGGCGAGGTGGTTGTTGGGCAGGTCGTTGGGATCGGGCGGAGCCATTGGCTGAAAGACCAGCTAGCGGCTCACTTGCAATCACTTCGTAGTCGTCGCCCGCCGGTGAAAGTACTCCGGAAACTGCGCCGCCATCCCATTGCGGTTGCTGGGGCGAGCGGGACCAACCAATTGTTGCGTAAGCCCGAAGATCGAGAGTCCCACCATCTCATGAACCCGACTGAAAATCTGTCACAGCACAAACATGTGAACATAACCGGCCTGCCCTTGGAGATTGCGGCCGGCCACTGTCTTCCAGTCGGTGGATCAGGGCACCGAATTTGCACGGTGCGAAACAGCGCATCATCCAGATGCGTCGATTGCCACCGGCCTGCTCGCTGCGCTCAATCGCGCCTGATCAGCGAACGGCGCAAGATCAGTGATCGGTGGCAACTGCTGGTTTGCAGCATACCGCGCAATCATCGCCTCCTTCTCCTCCAGCCGCCCAAGCTGCCAGAACCCCAGCAAGACCATCACCGCCGCAGCCGCCACCACCACAATGGTCGGCAAAATCGGGACCCGCCGCAAATTCACGACAGATCGCTCCCGTCATGCCGGTGTTCCGCCGCGCCGCGCCGGTATTCGCTCACCAGCAGCCATGCCTTGGTCAGCCGCAGCCCGCCGATCACGCCCGCCACGATCAGCGGCAGCCACAGCAGCACGTGCACCCACCACGGCGGCTCGAAGCTGAGTTGCAGCCACAGCGCCAGCCCCACCACCACCGCGCCGACGATCATCGTCAGGAAGGCCGCAGGGCCATCGCCCACGTTGAACTTCGCATAGTCCAGCCCGCAGGCCGGCAGCGGTCGGCGAATTTCACCCAGTTGGCGAACAGCGTCCGCTCGCCGCAGCGCGGGCACAAACCGAAAAGGGCAGCCTGACCCGTAGGGGCTGCCCCTTCGGATGCTGGCGTTTCAGCCGTCACGCGAAAATCCTAGTGCAGTTCGGCACCCCAGCCGCCCCAGACATAGACCGCGACGAACAGGAACAGCCACACCACGTCGACGAAGTGCCAATACCACGCCGCCGCTTCGAAGCCGAAATGCTGGCGCGGAGTGAAGTGGCCCTTGTACACGCGGACCAGGCAGACCGAGAGGAAGATCGTCCCGACCAGCACGTGGAAGCCGTGGAACCCGGTCGCCATGTAGAAGGCGCTCGAATAGTTGACCCCGCCGAAGCCGAAGCTGGCGTGGCTGTATTCGTAAATCTGGATCGAGGTGAACAGCACGCCCAGAATGATGGTCAGCCACAGGCCCTTCTTCAGGCCTTCGCGATCACCGTGGATCAGGCAATGGTGCGCCCAGGTGACGGTGGTGCCCGAACACAGCAGGATGATGGTGTTGAGCAGCGGCAGCGCGAACGGATCGAGCACGCCGATACCGTGGGCCGGGAAGACTGCCAGCGCATCGGCGCCTTCCTGCCCGATCAGGTTCTGCCACACGTTGTCGGCACTGTCGCCCATCAGTTCCACCGGAGCGGGGAACAGCGCGAAATCGAACCAGCGACCAGAACCAGCCGACGAAGAACATCACTTCCGAAGCGATGAACAGGATCATGCCGTAACGCAGGTGCAGCTGCACCACCGGCGTGTGATCGCCGCGCTGGGCTTCCTTCACGACGTTGGAAAACCAGCGAAGAAGGTGGCGATCAGTCCGGCCACGCCCAGCCCCAGCACGATCCGCCAGGCGCTCTCGCCGAATTCGCCCGATCGCTGTGCATGAACAGCACCATGCCCGTGGTGAAGGTCAGCGCCGAAAGCGCGCCGATCAGCGGCCAGATATCGGGATCGAGAATGTGGTAATCGTGGTTCTTGGCGCCGGCCATGGTCGTGTCCTGATCCTTGGGTTTGTCTCGCCCTTAATACCCGCTTTGCCGCGGGTCCAGAGGCTTAGCTTTCTTCTTCGGTGAGTTCGGGTTGCACATTGCGCGATGGAAGGTGTAGCTCAGTGTGATCTGTTCCACCCCCTGCATATTGGGATCGTCCAGCGCCGCCGGATCGACGTAATACAGCACCGGCATCCGCACTTCCTCGCCCGGGTTGCAAGGTCTGTTCGGTAAAGCAGAAGCACTGGATCTTGTTGAAATAGCGCCCCGCCGCTTCGGGTTCGACATTGAAGGTGGCGGTGCCGGTGATCGGCACGCTGGAATTGTTGCGGGCGATATAGGTCGCCATGTCGCGCTGGCCGATGGCGACGGTGTCGGTCACCTGCACCGGGCGGAAATCCCACGGCATGTCGCGCGCGGTATTGGCATCGAAGCGGATCGAATAGGTCTGCCCGCCCGCGCTCGCCGCCATTCGCTGCGCCAGATCGGCCTGCGCCTCGGTCGCCACCTGCGTGGTCCCGCCAAAGCCGGTCGCGCGGCAGAACAGATCGTAGAGCGGCACCGCGGCAAAGCCCAGCGCCAAGCATCGCCAGCGCGCCGGCAAAGGCCATCAGCATGGTGCGGCGGTTGCGATATTCGAGGGTTGCAGCAGCCATCAGTCGCTCATCTGCACGATGGTGATGGCGTAGAACAGCGCCACGAAGCCGAACAGCACCAGCATCAGCACGATATTGCGGGCCTTGCGGCGGCGCTTGAATTCAGTCTCTTCCTCCGGGGTCATGCAAGCACCCAATCCGATCCACAACCAGCGCCCCGAACAGCGCGAACAGATAGAAAATGGAAAAGGCGAACAGCCGCTTTTCCGGCTTCATCCCATCGCCTTCCACCGCGCGGCGCAGGCCCACCGGCACCGACAGCGCGAGGAAAACGCCCGACAGCGCCAGCGCCGCCACCCCGTAAATCGCCCCGGTCCCGCCGATCATACCACGGCACGGCGGACAGCGGCAGCAGCAGCAGCGAATAGACCAGGATCTGCCGGCGGGTCGCGGTCTCACCCGCCACCACCGGCATCATCGGAATGCCCGCCTCGGCGTAGTCGATCTTCACCCACAGCGCGAGCGCCCAGAAATGCGGCGGCGTCCACATGAAGATGATCGCGAACAGCAGCACCGGCATCAGGGTGATATCGCCGGTCACCGCGATCCAGCCGATCAGCGGCGGGAAGGCCCCGGCGGCCCCGCCGATGACGATGTTCTGCGGCGTGCGCGGTTTCAGCCACATGGTGTAGATCACCACGTAGAAAAATATCGAGAAGGCCAGCACGGCGGCGGCGAGCCAGTGCACCGCCAGCCCCATCACCATAACCGATGCGCCCGACAGCAGCAGGCCGAAATCGCGCGCATCCTCGCGCCGCATTGCCCCTGTGGGCAGCGGGCGGCGCAGGTGCGCTTCATCTTGGCGTCGATATCGGCTTCCCACCACTGTTGAGCGCGCCCGCGCCCCCGGCGGCCAGCGCAATGCACAGGATGGCGGTGAAGCCGATCACCGGATGGATCGATGCCGGGTGCCGCGAGCAGGCCGCACAGCCCGGTGAACACCACCAGCCGCATCACCTTGGGCTTGGTCAGCGCGAAGAAATCGCGCCAGTCCGCCGGCATCCCGCTCAAAGCCGCACCCGCGCCTGCCACGCCGCTAGCCACCGGGCTGACGGCAACGGCGGTGCGAGAGACCTCTTGGGCGGAAGGGGCGGTAATGGCGGTCATGGTCCTTATCGGTGTAAGAAGGGGCGCTCCCGTTTCCGGCGCGCCCCTCCCCTTTTCGTCATTCAGGCGAAGGTCGCAACCGTCAGGCGGTCGCGGGCCGATCGCTGGTGTGATCGTCTGCGGTGTGATGGCTTTCGATCACCGGCAGCGTTTCGAACTGGTGGAACGGCGGCGGGCTGGACAGGCTCCATTCCAGCGTGGTCGCCCCTTCGCCCCAGTAATTTCCGGCAGCCTTTTGCCCACGGTGAAGGCATAGATGATGTTGACGAAGAAAATCGCCATCGACGCCAGCACGATCAGATAGCCATAGCTCGCCACCCAGTTCCAGTGCGCAAAGGCCTCCGGGAAATCCGGATAACGCCGCGCCATGCCCTGCATACCAAGGAAGTGCATCGGGAAGAACACCACGTTCACGCCGATGAAGAACACCCAGAAATGCACGTGCGCGAGAAATTCGGAGTGCCAGCGGCCGCTCATCTTCGGGAACCAGTAATACAAGCCCGCGAACATCGAGAACACCGCGCCCATCGACAGCACGTAGTGGAAATGCGCCACCACGTAATAGGTGTCGTGCAGGTTGTCGTCGATGCCGCCATTGGCCAGCACCACGCCGGTCACCCCGCCCACGGTGAACAGGAAGATGAAGCCCATCGCCCACACCATCGGCGATCTTGAACTCGATCGAACCGCCCCACATGGTGGCGATCCAGCTGAAGATCTTGATGCCGGTCGGCACCGCGATCACCATGGTGGCGGCGGTGAAATACATCTTCGTGTTCACGTCCAGGCCCACGGTATACATGTGGTGCGCCCAGACGATGAAGCCGACCACGCCGATCGCGACCATCGCATAGGCCATGCCGAGATAGCCGAACACCGGCTTGCGGCTGAAGGTCGAGACGATCTGGCTAGATCATGCCGAAGCCCGGCAGGATCATGATGTAGACTTCCGGATGGCCGAAGAACCAGAACAGATGCTGGTACAGCACCGGATCGCCGCCGCCCGCTGCGGTGAAGAAGGTGGTGCCGAAATTACGGTCAGTAATCAGCATCGTGATCGCCGCCGCCAGCACCGGCATGGCCAGCAGCAGCAGGAAGGCGGTGACCAGCACCGACCACACGAACAGCGGCATCTTGTGCAGGGTCATCCCCGGCGCGCGCATGTTGAAGATGGTGGTGATGAAATTGGTCGCCCCGAGGATCGAGCCCGCGCCCGCAAGGTGGAGCGAGAAGATCGCGAAATCGACCGCCGGACCCAACCGATCCGGTGGTCGACAGCGGGGCATAGACCGTCCAGCCCACGCCCGCGCCCATGCCGGTGCCGCCGGGCACGAACAGCGAGAACAGCAGCGAGAGGAAGCCCGCCACCGTCAGCCAGAACGAGATATTGTTCATCCGCGGGAAGGCCATGTCCGGCGCGCCGATCATCAGCGGCACGAACCAGTTGCCGAAACCGCCGATCATCGCCGGCATGACCATGAAGAACACCATGATCAGGCCGTGCGCGGTGATCAGCACGTTCCACATGTGGCCCTGCTGATCGAAGCTGGTGCCATCGCCGCCGAGGAAATCCACGAACATGCCGAGATATTGCAGCCCCGGCGCCGCCAGTTCGGCGCGCATCGCACCCGAAATGCCGCCGCCGACGATCCCGGCGATGATCGCGAAGATCAGGTACAGCGTGCCGATGTCCTTGTGGTTGGTGGACATGAACCAGCGCGCGAAGAAGCCCGGCTTGTGATCGGCACCATGATGCGCATCATGGGTATCGGCGTGAGCGACGAAGTTGTCGGCGGTGGTGGCCATGTCGTATCGGACCTTGTTCTTCTATTCGTCAGTCAAAATCAGGCGGCAGGAGCAGCAGGCGCTGCTTCAACGGCAGGCGCGGGAGCCAGCAGGTGCCGGAGGCGGGGCAGCGGCGGCAGCGGCTTCGGCAGCTTCCGCCGCTTCGATCTGCGCGCGGGTCTGCCCGCCCGGCTGGTTCCGCACCCAGGCGTTGTAATCTTCCAGGCGTGCGCGCTTCGATCGCGATCGGCATATAGCCGTGGCGCGCGCCGCACAATTCCATGCACTGGCCGTAATAGATGCCCGGTTCATTGATCATCGAGGATCTTTTCGTTGATCCGGCCCGGCACGGCATCCATCTTGAACCACAGCGACGGGCACACCGAAAGAGTGGATCACGTCCGAGCCGAAGGTCTGCAAGCGGATTGGCACGCCCACGGGCACGACCATGCGGTTGTCCGCTTCCAGCTGGTGCGGATACCCGCGCGTCGAGCGCCTCGTCTTCCGTCATCATGTTCGAGATCACTTCGAACCCGCCATTGTCGACATATTCGTAAGCCCCAATACCACTGGTAGCCATTGGCCTTGATGGTGATCGCGTCTTCCGGCGGGGCCTTGATACTGGCGCGCCAGCAGGGTGATCGAAGGCACCGCGATCACCACCAGAATGATCACCGGGATGACCGTCCAGATGATTTCGATCAGGGTGTTGTGGCTGGTGCGCGAAGGCACCGGATTGCTGCGGCGATTGTAAGCGCGCGACCACCCACAGCAGCAGCGCCAGCACGAACAGCGCTGATCACGGTGATGATCGGCATCAGGATCGCATCGTGCATCCACAGCGCATAGTGGCCGGTGTCGGTGTGCTGTTCCTGGAAAGTCATCGAAGCCCACGGATCGTCTTCGTAGGAGGTCGGCTGGCCCTTGATCATGTCGGCGCCGAAATGCTCGAACGCGGGAGCAGCGGTACCATCTGCCGGGGCAGCGCCCTCAGCCACCACTTCAGCCGGTGCACTCGGCAGCAGCAACCGGCGCGCCAGCTTCCTGCGCCAGCGCCGTCTGCGGCAACACGTAGCGGAAAGACCAAGCGCCGCCAGCGCCAGCGTGAGCAATTTGCAGCTTCTTGCGGGCAATTTCGGCGAAATTCATTGCGACGATGCTTTCCATTCTAATCCTGGCCGATGCCGCCATCCCGGTCACGGGCGACCACAGCCGGCCCGAAGCCAGCGGCATTCGCGCGGGCCTATACGCCCGCTTGCCCCATGTCTCAAGCGGCTCTAGGGACTTTTTTCACCGGGGTCCATACGGGCCTTGGTCCCATATCGCCCCCAGCGTTGCAAGGCCACGCGAAACACCGCCATGACCAACGACGAAGTCCTCGCCGAATTCCGCGCCAGCGGGGCCCTGCTGGAAGGGCATTTCCAGCCTCAGTTCGGGCCGCCACTCCGGCGCATTACCTGCAATGCGCGCGCGTGCTGATGAACCCGGACCGCGCCGGCCAACTGGCGCAGGCGCTGGCGGCCAGATTGCCGCGACGACATTCTCGATTCGCTCGATGCCGTGGTCAGCCCGGCGATGGGCGGGATCATCATCGGCCACGAAATGGGCCGCGCGCTGGCATCTGGACGCGATGTTCCTCGAACGGCCCGACGGCACATTCCATCTGCGGCGCGGCTTCGCGCTTGACACCGGGCGCGCGGGTGCTGATGGTGGAGGATGTGGTCACCACCGGCCTGTCCAGCCGCGAGGCGATCGCCGCCGTGGGTCGCGAGGGCGGCGATTGTGCTCGCCGAAGCGGCGCTGGTCGACCGTTCAACGGCACGGTCGATCTGGGCGTGCCGTTCTTCCCGCTGATCGCCATCGATTTCCCGACCTATGCGGAGGACGATGTGCCGCCGGAACTGGCGGCATTGCTGTGACGAAGCCCGGGAGCCGAAAGGATTGATGTAGTGAGAGTTCTCCTTGCATGTGCCGCGTTGATCTTCGGAGCGGTTTCTGCTGCTGCGCAAACCCCTGCGCCACCGCCAGCGATTGATGAAGCTGCGGTCTCCGCTGCGCTCGATCCGGTAGCCGCTCCTGGCACCATCCTGATCGCGCGCGGCGACGCGATTGTGTTTGAACGCAGCATCGGCACGCTTACCCCTGATGGCGGAGCAGATCATCAACTTGGTGCGGTTTGGCGCTGGGCTTCGGTGACCAAGCAGATCACCGCGACGATCGCGATGCAGGAAGTCGCAGCCGGGCGGCTCGATCTTGATGCACCCATCACGCGCTATCTGCCTGACAGCACCGCGCCTTATGCCAGCCGCATCACTTCGCGGATGCTGATGCAGCACGTCTCCGGTCTGCCAAGAACCGAGGAAGGCCCCATCGGCGGGGACGATTGGCCAACCTTTTACATGGTCGATCCCGGCAGCCCCGAAACCGGACGGACATGGTGCGAAGGGCCAACCACCCGTGAACCGCTGTCCGAGTTCTTTTACGGTGACTGTGATTTTATCATGATGGCCGCCGTGATCGAGGCGACAAGCGGCAGGCCTTACGCCACCTTGATAGCTGAGCGCATTGCAGAACCACTCGGACTCACCAGCGTCGGCCTTTTCCCCCGCAGCGAGCCCACGGTCACCGGCTATGCTGAGGGCGAGCTGGAATCGCAGGCCTTCCGGCTGGAGAACTTCGGCGGCGCGGGCGCGCTTTATGGCACGACCCGCGATCTGCTCGCCTTTGATCGGGCGTTGATGACCGGCACCCTTATTCCCGAAGCACAGCGCGCGGTAATGTGGGACGGCAAGCCCGCAATATGGCTTTGCCGCGCTAGGTCAGTGGTCGTTCAGCGTCCCTCTCAGGGATTGCGGCGATACTTCTGTTCGCATTGTCGAGCGGCGCGGCTTTATTGGCGGCGTGGTACTGCGCAATATCATTTTGCCTGATCTGGATGTGGTAATCATCATGACTTCGAACCGCGCCGAGGCCGAAGCTGCCTTTGGCGAAATCTGGCAGCAGGCGGGAATCACCCATGATGTGATGCGCGCAGCATTATGTGCGACGGGATCACCGCTTTGAAGCAGACCCTCCACCCCAGCCCCAATCACCTCCGTCTCGGCGTCAACATCGATCATGTCGCCACTATCCGCAATGCGCGCGGCGGCGATCATCCCGATCCGGTGCGCGCGGCGCAGATTGTCGCGGCTTGCGGCGGGCGACGGGATCACCGCGCACCTGCGCGAGGACCGGCGGCATATCCGCGACGATGATCTGCGCCGCATTCAGGAAGCGACCGATCTGCCGCTCAATCTGGAAATGGCGGCGACTGAGGAAATGCTCGCCATCGCGCTGGCGCACATGCCGCACGCCGCCTGCATCGTGCCCGAAAAGCGCGAGGAGCGCACCACCGAGGGCGGGCTCGACGCGGCGGGGCTGCACAACCATCTCGCGCCGATTGTCGGGCGGCTGAAGGATGCGGGGATTCGCGTTTCGCTGTTCATCGCCGCTCCGAAGTGCAGCTCGACGCGGCACTGCGGCTCGGCGTGCCGGTGGTGGAATTCCACACCGGCGAATATGCCCACGCGGAAGGCGAGCAACGCGCGGTGGAACTGCGGCGCATCGCCGACATGGCCGCGCTCGCCGCCAAGAACGGCATCGAACCCCACGCGGGCCACGGGCTCACCTATGAAAACGTCCAGCCCATCGCCGCGATCCCGCAACTGGCCGAACTGAATATCGGCCATTACCTGATCGGCGAGGCGATTTTCGAAGGGCTGGAACCGGCGGTGCTGAGGATGCGCGAACTGATGGATCTGGCGCGGTGAGAGTAGCGGCATGATTATCGGCCTCGGTTCGGACCTGTGCAATATCGAGCGGATCCAGAACTCGCTCGACCGCTGGGGCGAGCGGTTCCGGGCGCGCGTGTTCACCGATGTCGAAAACGCCAAGGCCGCGCGCCGTCCGCACACCATGGCGGGCACCTATGCCAAGCGGTTCGCCGCCAAGGAGGCGTTCTCCAAGGCGGTCGGCACCGGGTTCAAGCGCGGGGTGTTCATGAAGGATATCGGCGTGGTCAACGCCCCCAGCGGCGCGCCGACGCTGGCGCTTACCGGCGGCGCGGCCTTGCGGCTGGCGGAAATGACCCCTGCGGGGCATGTCACCGCGATCCACGTTACCCTCACCGACGATCACCCGTGGGCGCAGGCGTTTCGTGATTATTGAGGCATTGCCTGCATGACCGAAAAACCACCCGAACGCATCAACTGGTGGGCCGAAGTGCGCGGCCTCGCCATGATGCTGCTCGCCGTGCTGGCGTTCCACACCTTCATCGCCAAGCCGTTCTATATCCCCAGCGCCAGCATGGTGCCCAACCTGCTGGTGGGGGACCGGCTGGTGGTGAGCAAATATCCCTACGGCTGGAGCTGGGTTTCGGCCAGTTTCCACGTGCTCCCGCGCGATAGCTGGCGGCTGGCCCCCGGCACGCCCGAATATGGCGACGTGGTGATCGTCGTCCCGCCGGATCGCGGCGGAGGACTATATCAAGCGGGTGATCGGCCTGCCGGGTGATACCGATGGCGATGGTCGACGGCCAGATCATACTCAACGGCAGGCCGGTGCCGCAGGACATGGAACCGCCCGTCCGCCTGCCCGCCGCCAACGACAATGTGTGCGACCAGAGTGGCTTCGAACACCCCTGTCTCGACGATTTCGCGCCCTATCTGGTGACGCTGGAGAACGGCAGCCAAGTTTACGAGCCGCCGACCTTCCGGGAAACCCTTCCCAACGGCGCGAGTTACCTCATCATCGACCATATGCAGCAGAGGCTTGACGACATGGAACCGGTAATCACGTGCCCGATGGCCACGTATTCCTGATGGGCGACAACCGCGACCATTCGGCAGACAGCCGCGCCGATGCCGCGCTGTTCGGCAACGGCCTTGGCGGGCCGGTGCCGCTGTCCAGCGTCGGCGGGCGGGCGGAGTTCATCACCTTCTCGCTCGATGGCCGCTCCAGCTACAACCCGCTGACATGGTGGGAAGCCCTGCGCGGCGGATCGCGCATGGACCAGCCTGCGGCCCGAACTCAGGCCGGTGCCATGAGCACGGGCAATGGCGGGTGAGGAGCATCTGGGCGCCAGCCCCACCCGCATCGCCAGCCCGGAACTGCGCTTCGAAGCCAAGCGCGCGCTGGTGTGGGCCTGCGTGGTCGGGCTGATCGCGCTGGCGATCTATATCTCGCAGAGTCTGCTGGTGATCTTCGGGGCGATGGTTTTCGCCTCGATGATCGACGGCGGCGCGCGGCTGCTGGGTCGGGTGCTGCCGATCGGGCGCGGCTGGCGGATCGCGATCGTGCTGCTCTCCGGCGTGGCCTTCCTCTGTCTGGCTGACCTTCTATGCCGGGAGCAAATCTCGCAGGAAGCGGCGGAATTTCCCGCCATCGTGCAGGAACAGGCGCTGCGGGCGCTGGCGTGGATGCGCAGGCAGGGATTCGAGATCAGTCTCGATTCTGTGCAGGGCATGATCTCGCAGGCCGCGAGCGGCTTCGGCACCGTTACCCGCGCGCTTGGCGGCATTCTGGGCGGGCTGACCACGCTGCTGCTGGTGGCGATCATCGGCCTTTATATTGCTCTCGAACCCAAGCTGTACGAACGCGGGGTAGCGTGGATGCTGCCGGTTTCGCGGCGGGGCGAATTCTATCAGGCGGCGAGCCGGATGGGCTTCACCATGCGGCGGCTGATGTTCGGGCGGATCGTCGGCATGGTGGTGGAAGGGATTTTCACCTACGCGATGCTGGCTGGATACGGGCTGGTGACGGGCGATGCGATCCCGATGGCGGCGCTGCTGGCGATCCTCACCGGGCTGCTCGCCTTCGTGCCCAATATCGGCGCGATTGTTTCGGGCGTGCTGATGGTGCTGGTGGGCTTTTCCGGCGGCGCCGCAGATGGGCATTTATACCATCGCCGTCTATTTCATGGTGCAGAACATCGATGGCTATGTGATCGTCCCGATGATCGCCCGCAAGACGGTGGACCTCGCCCCCGCGCTGGTGCTGGCGATGCAGCTGGTGATGGGCATCCTGTTCGGCATTCTCGGCCTGTTCCTCGCCGATCCGCTGCTGGCGATGATCAAGGTGGCGCTGGAAGAACGGGCGCGGCACAATGATGCGAACGAGAAGGCAGCAAATGCGATGGACGACGCGATGATGGAGTCAGGCTTTGCGTAAATTCCTCTATACTATCGTGTTTCTGATCGTGCTGGCGATCGCCGGTCTGTTTGCGCTGCGGATGTCTGGGCGACGAACTGACCGAAATGGCGCTGGTGCCGCGCAGCGAATTCGTCGAGCAAGACCCGCTGGCCGACAACGCCTATCAGGACCCGGCGATGTGGTTCAGCCGCCCCGGCATCGGCTGTGCGTCACGATCCGGCGCGGTGGCAGCCCGCGCTTCACGGGAATGCAAGCGCCGCAACCGGGCACGCTGCCGCCACCTTGACCACGGTCCGCCGCGCTTCGCGGTGTTCTTCATCCACCCGACCAGCTTCTACGACGCACCGCAATGGAACGCCCGCTGACGATGAGCAATCGCAGAACCGCGCGCGGCTGATGGTGCGCGGCATGGCCAGTGCCTTCAACGGCGCGAGCGAGATCTGGGTGCCGCGCTACCGGCAGGCCACCTTCGGTGCCTTTATCACCGATAGGCCCGAAGCGACGCAGGCGCTCGACGCCGCCTACCGCGATATCGATCAGGCCTTCAGCTTCTTCCTCGAATTCGATCCCGGCAGACTTGCCGATCGTCCTCGCCGGGCACAGCCAGGGCGGCTATCACGTCACCCGGCTTTTGCAGGACAGGGTCGCGGGAACCGACTTGGCGGCGCGGGTGGCGATGGCCTATCCGGTCGGCTGGCCGATCTCGCGTCGAGCACGATCTGCCCGCGCTCGGCCTGCCCGCCTGCGCCACGGCCGATCAGGCGGGCTGCATTGTCAGCTGGGCGAGCTTTGCCGAACCCGCCGATCCCGGCCAGTTCTTCCGCCGCTATTCCGCAATCCCCGGCAATGACGGCGAGCCGCGTGGCGAAGACCCGATCCTGTGCGTGAACCCGCTCTCCGGAGTGCTGAACGGTGAGGCTGACATGGCGCAAAACCTCGGCACGCTTGTGCCCAGCGACGATCTCACCACCGGCGAACTGGTGGCGGGAGCAGTCCCGGCACGGTGCAGCGAGAATGGCCTGCTGCTGGTGGGCGATCCGCCGGAGCTGGGGCCATACGTGCTGCCGGGCAACAATTACCACGTCTACGATATCCCGCTGTTCTGGCGGAATTTGCAGGAAGACGTGGTGCGGCGGGTGGAAGCATGGACAGCCAGCCAGTCCTGACCGAAAACGCGGGCGAATTCCGCGATGCACTGCCTGATGGCGGCGTGCTGCTGGGGCTCGATCTCGGCACCAAAACCGTGGGCATCGCTATTGCCGACGCCGGATGGTCCTTCGCCACGGCGGGCAAGACGCTCGCCAAGGGCAAGTTCGGGGCTGACAAGGCGGCGCTGGAGGCAATCTGCAAGGCGCGCAGCGTGGTCGGCATCGTCATCGGCCTGCCGCTCAACATGGACGGCACCAGCGGCCCACGCGCGCAGGCGAGCCGCAGCTATGCCCGCAACCTGCTGCAACTGGGCCTGCCGGTGCTGCTGTGGGACGAACGCTGGTCCACCACCAGCGCCGAACGCGACATGATCGCGCAGGATTTCAGCCGCGCCAAACGCGCAACGATGATCGACAGCCACGCCGCTGCGGTGATCCTGCAAGGCGCGATTGATCGGCTGGCGGGGGGGATGTTCTAGGCCAGTTCGAGCAACCGCCGCCGCCGCACCGCCTCCAGCGCCACCAGCCTGCTGCCCGAACCCTCCGCCCGCCGCCACAGCTCATCCCGCTCCGCCAGACCAAGCACCCCCGCCTGCGCTTCCAGCGCGGTCAGCCGCATCCGGTCGCTGGGGTGCGACCCGGCGAAGGATTGCGCCAGATCGCGCGCCTCCTCGCCCCCCAGACCGACCGCCACCCGCAGGAACGTCTCGCTCCCGCCGGGGCTGATCACACCCGCAATCTCGATCCTTCTCGACATCGAACCGGTACTGATCGAGCCACCCCTGCGCCCCGCCCGCGTGCATGATGTTGAGCGAGACCGAGAGGCTTTCGGGCGGCAATTGCGAATGCACGTCGAGATGCGCGCGGTAATGCATCAGCTTGCCCGGCGTCAGCGTCGAGCGTTCGACAAACCGCAGCCCCGCCGCCTCGCCGATCGACCCCGGCGACCCGCTCGTAATCGTACTCCCAGTAGTCGCTGGCATAGCCCGGCCCGAAATAGCCCACGGTGAGAAAATCGAAATCGTGATCGTGCGGCAATTCGTAGCTGAAGGCACTGCGTCCGCTGGCGCGGAACATGTGTTCATCGCGGCTCGGCCAGAAATTGGCACGCATGTAGAATTCGCTGCCCAGCGTGGAGAGCATGATAACCTGCGGCCCATAGTCGCTGGCATCCTCAGCCGCCTTCACCCCGCGCTTCAGTTCATCGAGCAGCATGTCGCCGAGAAAATCGCGGTTGTTGCCCAGCCGCCGCAGCCAGTGCGCCGCGCCGAGCAGGCTCTCCTCCTCCCACGGGTGGAAGCCGCTGGCGTGCAGCCCTTCGATGCAGTCGCCCGAGTTCACAATGCGGTGTCGTCCAGGCAATCGATCACGCGCGGCATCGGGCGGACTCCAGTTCGGCAAATTCAGGATAGGTTTCGAGCAGTTGCGCCCGCAGCGCTCCGGCATTCGCCGCCAGCGGATCATCTGACGCACGCGCCACTTCGCTCAGCGCAGCAAATCCGGTGGCGCTGTCGAGCGCAAGGCATTCGCGCAGCGCCTGCCAGCGCAAGGAGGTATCGCCCTGCCCCGTGGCCAAGCGCGCCATTTCTGGAGCCGCCTCTGTGCGGCCCATGCGGCCCAGCAGCGTGACAATCATCTCCTGCCGACTGGTGGCCAAGGTGCCCGCGCTCTGGGAAAGCAGCGCCCCGCTCGCCGCGTCATACTCGCGCCCTGGCTCCGGCTCGGCAGCACTGCGCATCAGCCGCAGCACCACCAGCCGCCGCTCGACCGCGTCAATCACCAACGTCTCACTGGCGCTATCGAGCGCGATCCTTTCCCCGCCGCGCAGGGAGAGCGCTTCGCAGTCGAATTGCACCGCGCTGCCACCCGCCGGTCGCGCACGCACGATCCGCCCCTGCCCCTCGCCTGCCAGCACCGCGTCGAAGCGGCTGGCGTCCGAGAAGGTATAGGCGCGATGATCGAGCCGCCCCGGCTCGCGCGCCTGGATCATCAGTTGCGCCCGGCCCGATCGCGCCAGCAGCAGCGTGCCCGCAGCGCCGTCAAATCCGTGGCGGAACGGCGGGTGGCCGATGGGATTGGCAGCAAGCGCGGCGCAATAGTGCCGCACCAGCAGTGCCATCAGCCGCTCCGCTTCCCCCACCTGCGTAAACATCGGATTCGAGCAGGGGGCAGGCCTCCAGCGGCGCTCCTTCGCCGTAGCGGATGAGCTCCTTAGCCAGTTGCTCCCCGCCCGGTTCCGCCCGCCACGCCACCCGCGCTGCTTCCATCGCGGTCTGGGCCTGACGTTGCGGACCGCGATCGGTCCGCAACGCCGCGATGAAAGGATTGAGTTCCATTCTCGCGCGACCAGAAATTTACAGCAGGCCGCCGGTCGGCGGGGCACTATCATATACCAGCGTGGCGAGAATGATGATCGCGTCATTGTGGCCGGGGCCTGTCGGCGTGGTGGTGCCGAACATCCCGGTAAGGGAGCTGAGATCGGGCAAGGTGCTGAGATCGAGTTTGGGAAATTTCATCGATTGCTCTCCGTTTGGGGGATGCGACGCGAGTGTCGATCCGTCGGAGAGAGTGCCGGTCACATGGCAGGTTTGGAAATTAAATTACTGTAATATACGCGCCTTATTGGGATTTCTCCGACTTTCAGCACAATCACCAGCCCGGTGGGAAAGTTCCCGCCGTGCGGCAGTTGCAGCCGCTTAGCATCAGCGCGCGCGCGGGCGAGAATGGCGGCGGGAACAGACGGATCGGCGATCACCGCATCGGCCATGCCGAGCAGCCGCGCCTGCCGCAGGGTAAGGTCTTCGGGATCGTCGCTCGTCAGCGTGAATTCATGCACTTGGGTCGCTTCGGGATCGTCCACAGCGGCCAGCCAGGCATCAAACCGCACCGCGCTCCCCTCCACCAGCGGATCAAGCGCGCCGCCCTCGCCCAGCGCTGCATCGAGCGCGCGGCGGCGTTCGTGCATGGCCGGAAAGCGGGCGCGGATCGCGTCGCGCGCGCCGGAGAGCCGGTCCGCCAAAGCCCCCAGATCGGCGGGCAGCAGCTTCTCCAGCCGCAGCCGCAATTGCTTGGCGAGGCCCGCAGAAGCCCCGCCCGTCCCCACTGCCACCAGCACCGGATCGCGATCGAGAATGCTCGGCGTGGTGAAATCGCACAGCTCGGGCCGGTCAACCACGTTCACGAGGCACCCGGCGCAGCGCAGGCGGATCGCATCGGCCTCGCACATCGCCGGATCGTCATGCGCGACAAAGGCCAGCCGCGCGCCATGGTCCAGCCCCTCCTGCATGTCGGCAACCACCCGCGCCCCAGCCCGCTCGACCAGCCGCCGCTTGGGTTCGGCCATGCCGCCTTCGCCCAGCACGATCACCGGCTGTCCGGTGATCTGGTGGAAGAGCGGCAGCGATTGCATGCACCAGATCAGTCGAGCAGGAAGTCGGGCACGCGCTCGGCATCCATGATCGCGTCCGCCGGAATCCGGTCCGCCACCACCGCAAAGCGCGCGCCATCGACCAGCACTTCGGGCACGAAGCCGCGCGAATTGTAGCTGCTGGCCATCGTCGCGCCATAGGCCCCGGCGGTGCGGAACACCGCCAGATCGCCCGATTGCAGCGCATCGCATTCGCGGTCGCGCGCGAAGGTGTCCCCGGTCTCGCAGATCGGGCCGACGATGTTGGCGGTCATCCGTTCGCCCGTGGGCCTGACCGCGTCGAAATCGTGCCACGCGCCGTAGAGCGCCGGGCGGGCGAGATCGTTCATCGCTGCATCGACGATCACGAACGGCGGGCCGTTGCCGCCGCGCTTTACCCGCACCACGCGGGTGAGCAGAACCCCGGCATTGCCCGCGATTACGCGCCCCGGCTCGAAGGTCAGGTGCACGTCCCAGTCGGCGGTGACGCGCGCGACCATCGCCCCGTATTCGGCGGGAGACGGCGGGTTCTCGCCCGCCTTGTACGGCACCCCCAGCCCGCCGCCGAGATCGACGTGGGTGATGGTGTGACCGTCGGCGCGCAAATCCGCCACCAGCGCGCCGACCTTGGCAAAGGCCACTTCGAGCGGCGCCAGATCGAGCAGCTGGCTGCCGATATGCACCGCCACCCCGCGCAGGTTCAGCCCTTCGAGCGCCGCCAGTTCGCCGAACGCCTCGCGCGCCCGCAGCAGCGGAATACCGAACTTGTTCTCGGCGCGACCGGTGGAAATCTTCTCGTGCGTCTTGGCGTCGACATCGGGATTGATCCGCAGCGTCGCCGCCACTTCGCGGCCCTGTGCAGCGGCCAGTTCCGCCAGTTCGCGGCCCTCTTCGGACGACTCGATGTTGAACTGGCCGATCCGCTTGTCGAGCCCCATTTGCAATTCGGCGCGGGTCTTGCCCACACCCGAAAACACGATCTTGTCTGCCGGGATGTCCGCCGCCAGCGCGCGGATCAGTTCCCCGCCGGAGACGACATCTGCACCATAGCCTTCGCGGCTCAGTACCTTGAGCACCGCCAGATTGGGGTTCGATTTGACCGCAAAGGCGATCAGCGGCTCGCGTCCCGATGCTGCCGCCACCGGAGCCAACCCTTCGCGAAACACCCGCGCGTGGCGTTCCAGCGTGGCGCGCGAATAGACGTAGACGGGCGTGCCCACCTCCTCCGCAATGCGCGAAAGCGGAACGTCTTCGGCGTGGAGTTCGCCGCTGGTGATATCGAAGTGGTTCACGGCTTACTCTTCAGGTGGGAGATCGAAGGGGTCATCCGCGCGTTCCTCGCTCTCGCTCCGCAGTTCAACGCTGCGTTCGGGCGCGGCCTGCGGCTCAATCACGAGCAGTTCCTCGGAATTGAGCGGTTCGGACGCGCCATAGGGAGCAGGCGGCAGGGCTTGCGGGGCAACGGGTACAAGAGGCGTGCGTTGGGCGCAGGCGGTGAGCAATAGCGCGGTGGCGAACAGGGCGAGCTTGCGAATCATCATGCATCCATTCCCAATGCCCTGCGCGCTTCGGCCACGCGCTCCGTTACTTCGGCGGGCGCGGTGCCGCCGTAGCTGCTGCGCGCCGCCACCGATGCCTCCACCGACAGCGCCTGATACACCCGTTCGTCGATCCGCGCATCGATGGCCTGCAAATCCGCCAGCGGCAAGGCCTCCAGCGCCACGCCCCGGCTCTCGGCCAGCTTCACCGCCGCGCCGGTGATATGGTGCGCCTCGCGAAACGGAATGTCCGCCTGCCGCACCAGCCAGTCGGCGAGATCGGTGGCGGTGGCATAGCCCAGCTCGGCCGCCTGCCGCATCCGCTCGGTGCGGAAGTCGGCGCCTGCCACCATGCCCTCCGTGGCCGCAAGGCAGAGCTGGAGCAGCCCCGCCGCTTCGAACACCGGCGGCTTGTCGTCCTGCATGTCTTTCGAATAGGCGAGCGGCAGGCCCTTCATCGTCACCATCAGCGCCACCTGGCAGCCGACGATCCGCCCGGCATGTCCGCGCACCAGTTCGGCGGCATCGGGGTTTTTCTTCTGCGGCATGATCGAGGAACCGGTGGAGAGCGCATCGGGCATCCGCACAAAGCCGAACGGCTGGCTGGCCCAGATCACGAATTCCTCCGCCAGCCGCGACAGGTGCAGCGCGCACATGCTGGCAGCGGCAAGGAAATCGAGCGCGAAATCGCGGTCCGAGACGGCATCTAGGCTGTTGGCGGTTGGAGCGGCGAAACCTAACGCCTGCGCGGTCATGTCGCGATCGATCGGGAATCCGGTCCCGGCCAGCGCCGCAGAGCCGAGCGGGCACTGGTTGAGCCTTTTGTGCGCGTCGCTGAAGCGCGAAACGTCGCGGGAAAGCATCTCATAGTAGGCCATCAGGTGGTGGCCGAGCGTCACCGGCTGGGCGACTTGCAGATGGGTGAAACCGGGCATGATGCTGGCCGCGTGCTCGTCCGCGCGGGTGACAAGCGCGCGTTGCAGCGCTGCAAGTCCTTCTAATGTAACCTCTATCGTGTCGCGCACCCAGAGGCGGAAATCGGTCGCCACCTGGTCATTGCGACTACGGGCTGTGTGCAGCCGACCGGCAACGGGGCCGATCAGTTCCGCCAGCCGCGCCTCTGTGGTCATGTGAATATCTTCGAGGTCCCAATTTTCAGGAACGCCATCCTGTTGATATTCCTGCGCGATTTTCTCCAGCCCGGCAATAATCGCCTCGGCATCGGCATCGCTCACAATGTCGCAAGCCGCCAACATCGCAACATGCGCACAGCTTGCCTCAATATCCTGCCGCCACAATGCTTTATCGAACGGAATTGAGGCGTTGATTTCGCGCATGATCGCGCTAGGTCCTTCAGCAAACCTGCCGCCCCACATTGCATTCGAGGAATTGTCCGTGGCCAAAATGCGTCTTTCCTTACTTGCCCCTGCCTGTTTCGGGGCGGTCCTGCTGGCGGGGTGCGATAACGGCGCGAGGGGGGAAGCGCAAGAAACCCCGGCTGCGGAGAGAACAAGCGATTGCTGTGCCGCTGGTGGGGGAGCCCGATCCGATCCTCGCGGGCGAGACGATCCCGGCGGTGACGCTCGTGGACCCGGACGGCGCGGAACTGGCGCTAGCCGAGATCGAGGGGCCGGTGCTGCTCAATCTGTGGGCCACCTGGTGCGTGCCCTGCGTCACCGAAATGCCGCTGCTTGACGATCTGGCGGCGGATTATTCGGGGCGATTGCAGGTGATTACCGTGAACGAGGACGGCTTCGGCGCGGAGCCGGTGGAGCAGTTCTTCGCCGAAAACAATCTCGAAAACCTGCCGCGCTGGATCGATGCAGAGAGCGCGCTGGCGGAGTCCTTTGGCGGCGGGCCAGTGCTGCCGCTGAGCGTTCTCTACGATGCCGAGGGCCGCGAAGTGTGGCGCGTGATCGGCCCGTGGGAATGGGATAGCGAGGAAGCGCGCGCGGCCATCGATGCGGCGCTTGCGGCGGAAACTGCCGCCAGCGCAGAATAATCGGGCAGTTCCAGCCCCAGCTCTTCCAGCCGCGCACCTGCCAGTCCGGCAACCAGATACGCCTTGAGCCTCGGCCCCGGCGGAATGCGCGAGCCAGGGGCCATCAGCAGATCGCGGAACAGCGCGGGCCAGATCGAACTCGACTGGAACGGCGGGGTGAAGCCCCATGTAAGCCACTGATACAGCCGCACATGCCCTTGACGCAGCGCCACGTAGCGGGCGAGCGCGGCGTCCAGTCGATTTCGCCTTACCCAGCGCCCGCGCCAGCCCGAAGGCATCGAGCAGCGCCATGTTCGCCCCCTGCCCCAGCTGCGGACTGGCAGCGTGCCAAGCGTCGCCGATGTGCGCGATCCGCTCTCCTGTAGCGGCGGGACTGGTGCGATGAGCGTAGCGGGCAAAGGTAAGCTGCTGTGGATCGGTCAACTGGTCGCACACGGCCTCACAGGCGGGCCACAGGCGACATACTTCATCGCGGAAGGCGGGCATTCCTGTGGCGAGCCAGCCCGGATATTCGCTCCCCCGCAACGACCAGAAGAACGCCGCTCTCCCCACCCCGACCGGCAGCAGGCCGACCATGCGGTCCGCGCGGGCATAGCGTTGTTCGAGCAGGCGCGGATCGAATGCGTTGTTGCCGGGCCAGTCAACCGTTGCCCAAAGCGCACCAAACGGCAGCATGGCATTCCCTTGGGGCACAAGCGGCGAGCCAACGCCGAGCGCATCGATCACCAGATCGTGCGGCGGGGATTGGGTGCCATCGGTGAAGGTCAGGTGGCGACCCTGGCTTTCGCAAGTGGAGCCAGTAACTTCGTGGCCGGTCATCACTTCGATCTCGCTGGCCAACACCGCGTCGAACAGGGTGCTAAACAGGCTGGCGCGGTGGATGCCCAGACCGAAGGCATCCGGTATCGCCAGATCGGCATAGGCCGCTTCCAGCACCGCCTCGCCCTCAGTGTTGCGCCCCAGCAGCGCGTCGACCGGTGCGCCCCTTAGCCACCACCGCTTCCGCGAGTCCCAGAGCAGCGAGCACCGCCATGCCGCTGGGTTGCAGCATCAGCCCGGAGCCCACGGGCGCGGTTCGTCGAAGCGTTCGTAGAGCGTGACCTGATGCCCCTGCCGCTCCAGCAACAGCGCGGCGGCCAAGCCTGCCGATGCCGCATCCGGCGATGGCGATGGAGAGAGGGTTCACTGCTCAGGGGTCATGCGTGAAGTCACCCTTCGAAGTCGCTGGGTGGTTTCGACCTGATGCCATCTCCCACATGGCTTCCTGCAGTCGCGCACCCCTTCGCTTCGCTCGGGAGTGTTTCGGCTGAAACCGTCCCCCGGACGGTTTCATGTCCGAAACACTGGTGGGCGGTAACGGGCTCGAACCGCTGACCCTCTCGGTGTAAACGAGATGCTCTACCAACTGAGCTAACCGCCCCTGTGCTGCGAAACCGCGCAATTACGCATGGGATGTAGCGCGGTCAAGGCAGGTGTTGCAGGGCCGCAGTGTGCTCGTGGGGGCCTAAATTGGATAAAGGCCCCGAAATAGTCCCGAAGTGATTTGCCAATGAATGCCCCGATCTTTGAGCGGCTCTCAATTGCGGGTCACCGCGAAGTACGTCTGCCGCAGGATGCTCAAAGCGGCCATGAGCGAGTTGCAAAATTCGCCAGGTTGTCACCGGGTGCCGAAGCCGATTCTCATTGGGGATGAATCATGTAAGATCGCATTTTCCAGCTGAGGATTGCTGTGAATTCGACCCCGTCATTGGGCGATAACGTGGCGTTCTCGGTTGGCGTGGGTCGATGTCGCGATCTACTCGATAGCAAAGACGCTTGCGGACCTGTCTCGCAACAGCCAGCCGGTGGATCGCTCAATGGCGGTCGATCACGGGTGCTCGACACCACTATCGCTATAACGTTCGAGCGAAGGGCGACGCCGATCCCAAACGTACAGCCAACGGGGCTTTCCGCGACGATGGCGAAGGATGCCGCAGCACAACAGAGTTGGCGCGCATGTGAAGAATCGCTCGAACTCCCAGTCCCAATTTTTGCCGAGGTCCTCGTCTTACTTGGCGGCGTGTGGGGGTGATCGCGTCGACGGCGAAGGGGGCGCCATCTCCTGAATGGCGCGCTGGTCTTCGGCGAGCTGAAACTGATTGGGCTTGGGGATCAGCCCACCAGCGCCATCACATCCTCTCCGAACAGCTCCTCGTCGCTCGGCAGTTCCTTGGCCACCGCCAGCGGCTTGGAAACCCAGGTCTCGTTGATCAGATCCCGCCAGGTGATATTGTTGTTGGTGGCATTGCCGCCCCATGAGCCGCAGCCGAGCGAGAAGGTCTGGCGCATGCCGTTCCACAGATTGCCGCTGTTCGAGGCCGACTGCGGCTGATTGACCATCACCCGGCTGGTGCGCGTACCATTGGCCAACTTCATGATATTTTCGTCCGACTGCGAATAGATTCCGCAGCTGTGACCTTGGCCCTGATAGGCCTGAATGCGGTTGGTGAGGGCAATCGCATCGTCGATATCCCCGGCGCGATACAGTGCCATCGTCACCGTCATCTTTTCGCCCGAGAAGGGATGCTCCGGCCCGGCGCCGGTCTCGTGCGCGATGAAGAATTGCGTGCCTTCGGGAATAGAAAAATCGGCGAAATCGGCGATAAATTGCGGCGATTGGGCCACCACCTTGGCGTTGATATGGCCATCGACCCACAGCACCTGCTGCAACTTGGCCTTTTCCTCTTCGCTCAACACATAGCCGCCTTTGGCGACCAGCTTGGCGAGCATGGCGTCATAGATTGCATCGAGCAGGATGACTGCATTGTCGGAAGAGCACGACGCGGCGAGATCGAGGGTTTTGGACACGCGGATTTTCTCCGCCGCATCGTCAAGGTCCGCCGTGTCATCCACCGTGATCACTGCATTGCCAACGCCGACGCCCAGCGCAGGCGTGCCGCTGGAATAGGCCGCCGTCACCATTGCGCCGCCGCCGGTTGCCAGAATGCGATCGCACTGAATCATCAGCTCGTTGGTCTTGTTGACCGACGGCACATCAATGCTGAGCACCAGATCGGCAGGCGCGCCCATCTTCACCAGTGCATCGCGCATCAGATCGCAGATCATCTTGTTGGTCAGCTTGGCGCGGGGATGCGGGGCGACGATGATCGAATTGCGGCCCTTGATCGCCGAAATCGCCTTGATCACCGGGGTCGCTTCGGGATTGGTTGAAGGCGAGAGCGCGCCGATGACGCCCACGGGCTTGGCGATCTTGACCAGGTTGCGCTCCTTGTCTTCCTCGATCACGCCAACCGATTTATCGCCAATAATGTCCATCAAGGTCGCGCGGGTCTTGCGGGAGATTTTGAGGAACTTGCCGTCATAATTGCCAAGCTGGGTCTCATCGACAGTATGCTGCGCGATCTTTTCAGCGACACCGGGCTTGGCCACAGCCCACACCATTCCACGGATCAGACGGTCCACCTGCTCTTGCGTGTAATGCTCGATCTGCGCCTGAGCGACGCGCGACCGGGCTACAAGTTGAGCAATCTCGACAGAATCAGGGGTCTCAGCAATCTTGAGCGCAGTGGCCATGGCAATTCCAATCCCGTAGACAGCTTATGTAACCCGACTTTGGCCCAAGTACGGACTCGAATCCAGCCGCGTGATTATCGTCGTGGACCAGCCGTGAACCCTTCCGCGATTGCAGGCAATATGCAATTATGCAATGACCACCTGCAATTATGCAGCCCAAGAACGCCCCGCTCAACTGGAATGACCTGCAAGACTTCCTTGCGGTCGCCAGCGCCGGGCAAATGGCCCGCGCTGGTAGCGTAATCGGGGTCGATCCTACCACCATTGCCCGCCGGCTGCGACGGCTTGAAGCCCGGCTGGGAAGGACTTTGTTCGAACAGTCTCGCAGCGGCCAGATATTGACCGAAAGTGGCCACGCCCTGCTCGAACAGGTGGAAGCGATGGCGCAGGCCGCGCAGGATATCAGCATCAAGGCCAATGCCGACCGGGGGATCAGCGGCAACCTGCGGATCAGCGTATCGGAAGGCTTCGGCAGCAAATTCCTCACCCGTTACATCAAGGATTTCGGCGCCGCGCACCCGGCACTCACGCTGGATCTTGTCGCCAACAGCGGCTTCCTCAGCCCGTCCAAGCGCGAGGCGGATATTGCGGTGATGCTGTCGCGCCCCAAGGCAGGCCCGGTTCTCAGCCGGAAGCTGGCTAATTACAAATTGAAGCTGTATGCCAGCTTCGATTACCTACAGCACATGGGCTCGCCAGATACGTTGCGTGACCTGCGCAAGGACCACACCCTTGTCGGCTACGTGCCCGATCTGGTTTTCGCACCCGAGTTGAACTATCTGGGCGAGTTCGAAAGCGGGCTCACTGCCCGTATTCGCTCCTCAAGCATCAATGCCCAGCTTGAACTTCTGCGCAATGGCGTGGGTATCGGCGTGCTGCCGTGCTTTATAGGCGATCTTGCCCAGGACCTGACGGTGATATTTACCGAGCAATCAATCACCCGCAGTTTCTGGCTGGTGACTCACCGCGACACGCAAAATCTCATGCGGGTCAAGGCAGGAAAGGAATGGCTGCAGCACTGTGTGCGCGAGGGCAAAGGGCAATTGTTCCCCGGCGATTGACCCTGCGAAATAGTCGGACACGCCCCCATTGTTGTCAGCGGTCCAAGTCTGCCCCTCGGCGAGCCGTTTGGCGAAGTTGCCCTCGGCAAACTCAGCGCGATACCACGACATTCTTCAGGTATTTCTATAGACTGGGCAGTGGAAGTGCGATTGTTCTCTTGATTTCCGAAATTACGACTATCGAATTGATCTCTTACACTCCGGACACCTGCGATAGCTTGTCAAAGATGAAACGCTCGCGGACCTCTCTCTCGCAGTTAACAATCCGCAGATCGATCACCGGCGACATGGGAGCGAAGGCGTTATTGTGCTGCACTCCACGGTGCTCGGGCCTGCCACCGGCGGCTGCAGACTGCGATCTTACCCGTTCACATCGGGCGATGTTAACGCACGCCGTGCGCCTTCCACGCGGCATGGCTTACAAGAACGCGATCGCCGGACAGTCTTCAGGCGGAGGTAGCCGATACTGCGCGCGGGTTAAGGCCGACTTTTCCCGCAATCCTTTGCCATGCTCCAGCCGGAGCGCTAACCGCAAGGGATGAGCGACCAGCGCCGCATTCTCGTCCTTGCCACCGGCGGCACGATTGCCGGACAGGCGGGTTCGGCCACCCGCCGCGACTATCGCCCCGGCCAGATCGATATCGCCGACTTTCTCGCCGAATTCCGCGCGCTGGGCGTGGCGGCGCGGCTGGACGGGCGGCAGATCGCTGCCATCGATTCGGCCAATGTGGGTCCCGCCATCTGGCGCGAGCTGCACGCGGCCTGCGCCTATGCTCTGGCAGACCCCGATTGCGCCGGGGTGATCGTAACCCACGGCACCGATACCGCCGAGGAAACCGCCTTCCTGCTCGACCAGACCCTGCCCACCGGCAAACCTGTGGTGCTGGTGGGGGCAATGCGCCCCGCCGATGCGGTGGGCAGCGACGGGCTGCGCAATTTCGCCAATGCTGTGCAGGTTGCCGCGCATCCCGAGTCGAGCGGGCGCGGGGTGCTGCTGGTGATGGGTGAAAGCGTGTTTTCTGCCCGCGACGCGCGCAAGGCCCGCACCGGGGGGACCAACGCCTTTGCCGGGTTCCCGCGCGGCGCGGTCGCGCTGGCAACTCCGGCTTCGCTCGACTGGCTTTCGCCGCCGTGGCGCGAAGAGGAGGGTGCGCGGTTCGGCTTCCCCGTCGACTTCCCGCAAGTACCGATCCTGTACGCCTTCGCCGGGATGGACGAAAACTGTGTGCAGCAAGCGCTGACGGCGCGCGCGCGAGGGATCGTGCTGGCGGGCTTCGGCGATGGCAATATGCCCGATCTTGTCCGCGCAGCCTTGGCCGAGGCGGTGCGGCAAGGGATCGCAGTGGTGCGCGCCACCCGCGTCGATGAAGGGCTGGTCGATCGCGAGCCCGGTGACGATACCCACGGCTTCATCGCCGCCCGCGCGCTTGGCCCGGCGAAAGCACGTATCCTGCTGCAATTGCTGCTGGCGAACGGGGTAACGGACTGGCGCGATGCGCAGGCGGCGTTCGATTTGCGTTAGGCCAGCACCAGAGCATCCTGCCCAACCTCGGCAAAATAGCGCGCCATCGCATCGGCGCTCTTGTCCGACAGTTCGATAAAGGCGCGGCGGCGGTCGGCGTCGTCTTCCACACGGTCGAAAAGGCCCGCTTCCACCATCTGCCCGATCCAGCGTAGCGCAGTGGTCGGCGGAACACCTGCTGCAATACACAGCGAAGTGACCGAAACCCGCGCATGTTCCACCCGCGCGGCGGTGAGATCAAGCAGCATGTCCCACGCCGGATCGGCGAACAGTTCGGCGTCGAGAAACTTCGCCCGCGCACGGCGCTGGCGGATGATCTGCCGCACCAGCCGCGCATCGGGCAAAGGCGGGCGTGGTTTGCGGATCAATTGCTGTTCGGCCCGGTAGCCGTCAGAGGGGCTCTCAAAGCGGAAGGCCCCGCCCCCGGCTCGCTGGCCCCAGCCGGTAGCACCCCAGCCCCCGGCCGACCGGTCCAGCTTCTCCAGCCGTTCGGCAATATGGCCGACCTGCTCGGTCAGCCGCAGCAGAGTGAGCCGATCATCCTCCGACAGTTCGCGCAGCCGCAGGCTCGGCACTTCGGCCAGTACGCGCCCCAGCGCGATCACCCGTTCGGCGCGTTGTGGGTCGACGAGAATCTGCGGATTGCTTTGCGCGCAACAGCCGAACACCGCGTCAAGCGCCTCCAGTGAGGTCGAAATCACCAGCCGCGCGCCCGATTTTACCGCCCGGCTGTCGAGCCGTGCCAGCGTGGCCAAGGCCTGCGCATCGGGACGCGGGCAATCGACCAGCACCAGTTCCCCCAGCGCCCGCGCGTCACCTGCAAAAAGCTGATCGAGATTACCGCTTTCGCGCAATTGCAGTCCGGCAGCAGCGACATCGCCAGCCAGTTCCTCGCGCAAATCAGCGCAATCGGTGAAGATCGAGACGGCAATCGGCAGCCCGGCCCCATCCGCCGCCAGTCCGTAAGCAAAATCGACCTGCGCCATCGCTCAGCACTCCTGATTCGCATTGAGCGAACAGGAGTAGAACAAAACGGGTCTGTGTCAAGAACCAGCGTTAAGCATCAATCCGCGAACGGATCGCGCACCAGGATCGTATCTTCGCGTTCCGGGCTGGTCGAGACGCTCGCCACCGGGCAATCGATCAGTTCCTCGATCCGGCGGATATACTTGATCGCCTGCGCGGGCAGGTCGGCCCAGCTGCGCGCGCCCACGGTGGTGCCTTCCCAGCCGTCGATCTCCTCGTAGATCGGTTCGACCGCGGCCTGATCGGCGCGTGGGCGGGGAGGTAATCGAGCACCCTGTCACCGATCCGGTAGCCGGTGCAGATGCGAATTTTCTCGAAGCCGTCGAGCACGTCGATCTTGGTTAGCGCGATGCCGGTGACGCCCGAAAGCGCGCAGGTCTGCCGCACCAGCACAGCGTCGAACCAGCCGCAGCGGCGCTTGCGTGCGGTGACGGTGCCGAATTCGTGGCCGCGCTCGCCCAGCTTCTGGCCCACTTCGTCCTCCAGCTCGGTCGGGAACGGGCCGGAGCCGACGCGGGTGGTGTAGGCCTTGACGATGCCGAGCACGAAGCCCGCGGCATTGGGGCCGAGCCCGGTGCCGCTTGCCACGGTGCCGCTGACGGTGTTGGAGCTGGTGACGAAGGGATAGGTGCCGTGATCGACATCGAGCAGCACGCCCTGCGCGCCTTCGAAGAGGATCTTCTTGCCCGCCTTCTTCAATTCGTTGAGCCGCTTCCACACCGGCTGCGCGAACTGCGCAACGAAAGGCGCGATTTCCGCCAGTTCGGCGAGCAGCGCCGCGCGATCCACCGGCGGCTGGCCGAAGCCCGCGCGCAGGGCATCGTGATGCGCGCACAGCCGCTCGATCATCGGCCCAATCTGGTCGAGATGCGCCAGATCGCAGACGCGGATCGCGCGGCGGCCGACCTTGTCCTCATAGGCCGGGCCGATCCCGCGCCCGGTGGTGCCGATCTTGCCCTTGCCCGCCGCGGTTTCGCGCAGGCCGTCCAGATCGCGGTGCAGCGGCAGGATCAGCGGGCAATTGTCGGCAATGCCGAAGTTCTCCGGCGTGATCGAGACCCCTTGCGCTTCCAGCTTGGCGATCTCGCCCTGCAAGGCCCACGGATCGAGCACCACGCCGTTGCCGATCAGGCTGAGCGTGCCGGTGACGATGCCGCTGGGCAGCAGGCTCAAGCTTGTAGGTCTTGTCCCCCACCACCAGCGTGTGCCCGGCGTTGTGCCCGCCCTGGAAGCGCACGACGACATCGGCGCGGGCGGCGAGCCAGTCGACAATCTTGCCCTTGCCCTCATCGCCCCACTGGGCGCCGATTACGGTAACGTTGGCCATGCGGTGAACCCTGCCCTTTCCAAGACAAGCCGCGCCCTAGGCGCTCGTGCTTGGCTGGGCAATGGCTTATCCCCCGCTGTGGACAGGATGCATCGCGGTGTTCCTCCAGCGGATTACATAGGCGAAATTGCTATTTAACCACGTTCGTTAGCGCGAAATTAGGCAACGCCCCAATAGCAGGGCTACCACATCACAGGGGACGGGTTCGCATGCTGGAAGACACACCTTGCGAAGCTCTGCCGGAAAACTCTCCGCTGCCCGATCAAGATACTACCCAAGCGCTCGCAGGCGCAGCCTCGGCCCCAGCCCGCGCCGCCACAGTCGTGGCACTGGCCAGTGCGGTGGCGGCATGCGGAGGGGGATCGAGCAGTGGCGGTGGCGGGAATACCGGCGGTGGTGGCCCCGCGCCGCCCGTCGTGCTCAAGCCGCAAACCGATACCGAAGCCGCGCGCTTCATCTTGCGCGCCTCGCTGGCTGCCTCAACTGCCGCCATCGCCGATGTACGTTCGCGCGGATACGAGCCTTGGCTCGATGCGCAAATGAGCCTCGCCAACGATCAGAGCGCCGAACAATACTTCGAATCCAATGGCTTCGACGCCATCGATAACAACAATTACTTCTTCAACGATAACATCGGCGACCGGATGCTCTGGAAGCAGTTGATGCAAGGCAACAGCGGTGTGCGCAAGCGGGTGGCGCTGGCACTGTCCGAATTCTTCGTCGTCTCGCTCAACAATCTCGACATTCTGTGGCGCAGCCAGGCCATTGGCTATTACTGGGATACGCTGAACCAGCGCGCTTTCGGGAATTTCCGCGATCTGTTGCAGGATGTCGCGCTCAATCCGGCGATGGGGGTGTTCCTCAACTCGCTGGGCAATCGCAAGGCCGATCCATCAACGGGCCGGGTGCCGGACGAGAATTTCGGGCGTGAAGTGATGCAGCTGTTTTCCATCGGTCTGTACGAACTCAATCCGGACGGCTCGCAAAAGGCTGGTCCAGGCGGCGGCCCGGTGGAAACCTATGATAATGACGATGTCAGCGGCATTGCTAAGTCATTCACCGGCTATGACTATGATCTGACCGGCGTTTCGCTGAACTCCTGCGCCAGGTGACGATAGTTGGGAGATTCCGGCTGCCGAAATGGTCCGCCGGGCGATGACTGCTGATCCGAGCAAGTGGCAGTGGCCGCAGACCGAAAGTTATCACGCGGGCGAGGCGAAGAGCTTCCTCGGCACCACCATCCCGGCAGGGACGGGGGCCGCTGAGACGTTGCGCCTCACGCTCGATACGCTGTTCAATCACCCCAATGTCGGGCCGTTCTTCGGCAAGCAGATGATCCAGCGGCTCGTCACCAGCAATCCCTCGCCCGCCTACGTTCAGCGGGTGGCCAACGTGTTTAACAACAACGGCAGCGGCCAGCGCGGCGATCTGCGCGCGGTATTCAAGGCCATCCTAATGGACGAGGACGCACTGGCTCCCGCCACACTGACAGACTTCCGCTTCGGCAAGTTGCGTGAACCGATGCTGCGGTTTGTGCAATGGGGCCGCACCTTTGGCGCGCGGTCACCCAGCGCCCGGTGGGAAATACCCAATCTTTCGGATAGTGCCGACCGGCTCGGCCAATCGCCGCTCCGCTCACCGTCGGTGTTCAATTTTTTCCGGCCCGGTTTCGTGCCGCTGAATTCCTCCGCTGCGAGCAACAATCTGCTCGCGCCAGAATTCCAGATCGTCAACGAAAGCACGGTCGCCACCTACGTCAACTTCATGGACGAGGCGATTGACGGGCGCGGCTGGTGGCTGGGGGATGTGCGGGCCAGCTACACCGAGGAACTCGCAATTGCGCACGATGCGCCCGCGCTGCTCGACCGGCTTGATCTGCTGCTGACCGGCAAACAATTGGCGCAAAGCACCCGCGACACCATCCTCACCGCGCTCAATGCGGAGGTGGTGACGCAAGCCTCCGATGAGGCAACCAAGCTGCGGCGCATCCACATCGGCGTGTTGCTGGTGATGGCGTGCAACAATTACCTGATCCAGAAGTAGGGGCGCGCAGAAAATGTTTATCGGCAAGAGCACCGAACTTTCGCGCCGCGCCTTTCTGCGCCGGTCCAGCCAACTCGCCGTGGCGGGGGCAGCGTCGTCCTATGCGCTGGGGCTGGCAGGCATCGGCGAGGCGGCAGCTTTCAGCGCCAATGGCGGTTACAAAGCACTGGTCTGCGTGTTTCTGTACGGCGGCAATGATCAATCCAATACGCTAATCCCGTTCGATCCCACCAACTACGCCCGCTACGCCGACATTCGCGGAGGCACCGGTGAAGCGGGCGGCGGCATCGCCCTGTCTCGCGCCAGCCTGGCCAATACCGTGCTGATGCAGCCGCAGGCGCAAGTGCTCACTGATAACATCCGGTATGCCTTGGCACCGTCGATGCCGCGGATGAAGGCGCGCTTCGATGCCGGGGTTATGGCACCCTTGCTCAATGTCGGCCCGCTGATCGTGCCGCTGACCCGTGCGCAATATGAAAGCGATAATAACTCCAGCTTTCCGCGCCCGGCCAAGCTGTTTTCCCATAACGACCAGCAGTCGACATGGCAAAGCTCCGGTCCCGAAGGCTCGGTAACCGGTTGGGGCGGTAGGATGGGCGATCTCGCCTTGTCATCGAACACCAATTCCATGTTCACTGCGATTAATGCCACCGGCAATGCAGTGTTCCTGTCTGGCCAGAATGCACTGCCCTATCAGGTGTCGCCCGGTGGCGCAGTGACGATCAACGGTCTGCGTTATCGGCCTTATGATTCTTCAGCCGCGCGCACTGCGCTTGATGCGCTGCTCAGGGCGCACAACGGCCATGTGCTTGAAATGGATTATGCCCAAACGATGGCCCGCTCGATCGAATATGGCGGGTTTGTCAACAATGCGCTGGCGGGCAGCACGCTGGGAACCAGTTTTGGCGAGGGCAATTGGCTTGCTACTCAGCTGAGTGTGGTGGCAAGGTTGATTGGTGCGCGCGGCGGCATGGGTGTGACGCGGCAAGTGTTCCTGGTCGGCATGGGCGGGTTCGACAACCATGATGGGCTGCTCGGTAGTCATGAAGAATTGTTGGCGCAGGTCGATTTTGCGCTCGACAGCTTTTATCGGGCAACGGTGGAAATGGGCGTTGCCGATCAGGTGACCACTTTCACCGCCAGCGATTTCGGGCGCACGCTCAGTTCCAATGGCGATGGCAGCGATCATGGCTGGGGCAGCCATCACTTCATCCTCGGCGGGGCAGTGAATGGCGGGCGCTTCTTTGGCCGCGCCCCCAGCGTCTCGGTCGATACCGACGATCAGGTCGGGCAGGGGCGGCTGTTGCCGACCACATCTGTGGATCAATATTCGGCCACGCTGGCGCGTTGGTTCGGCGTCTCGGCAAGCGAAATGCCAAGCATTTCGCCCAACATCGGTCGCTTTGCTACGTCCGATCTGGGGTTCATGCGAGCACCTGCCTGAAGGCTGGCGCGCGACAAATTGCGGCAATTTGCGACTGGAAAGGCGGCGTTCAGCGGGCGATGCCATGCTGGCTGCAAGAGGAGCCTGCCATGCGTATCCTGCTTTCCTGTGCCCTAGTTCTTTCCACTTCCGCCGCCATTGCCGTACCCGCGCTGTCCGAAACGCCGCAGGATCGGCGTCGGGGTGACGAAGAAGCGATGCAGCGGCTTTCCTATGGCGAGGACCGATTGCAGCGGATGCTCTACTGGCCCGGCCCTGCTCCCGATGCGCCGCTGGTGGTGTTTGTCCACGGCGGCGGCTGGTCGCGCGGCGACATGCGGATGATGGAGGATTCGGACAAGCTGGAGCACTGGCAGTCGCTCGGCTACGCGGTCGCCTCGGTCAATTACCGGCTGGTGCCGGAGGCAACGGTGGAACAGCAGGCCGCCGATGTCGCCGCCGCGCTGGCGCATCTCAAGAGCAATTCGCGCAGGCTGGGCTTCGATGCGGGGCGGATCGCGCTGACTGGCCATTCGGCGGGCGCGCATCTGGTGGCGCTGGTGGGCACCGATCCGCAATACCTCCGGGCTGCTGGGCTGAGCTTCGCCGATCTTCGCGGCGTGCTACCCCTCGACGGTGCCTGCTACGACGTGCCGCGCCAGATTGCCGAGGGCGGTGATTTCATGCGCGATACCTATGTCGACGCCTTCGGCACCGATCCCGCGCGGCAGCGAGCGCTCTCCCCCACCCTGCACGCTGGCGGACCAAACGCCCCCGATTTCCTGATCCTCCACGTCCAGCGCGACGATGGCCGAGCGCAAAGCGAGGCGTTGGGCGCGGCGCTGGAAGCTGCGGGAACGCGGGCGCAAGTGCAGGAATTCGCGGGGCGCGGCCTGCGCGGGCACATGCAGATCAACCGCCAGCTCGGCGATCCGGACTATCCGGCTACAGCGGTGGTGGATGCGTGGTTGGCGCGGATATTCAGGTGACTTCACCGGGGGGACCTCGTTCGCTGTCCCCCAAATCCGGCGGCGGCAACACGACAGTAACTTGTCGTTCCCGAAGCCCCGCTGGCAACATCCAGCCTTCCACCCACCGCCTCTGCACGGCTCTTCATGCTGGTGAGCCCGCGTCCGCCGCGAATTTCATCGGGCAGGCCGCCGCCATTGTCGGCGATGACGATCCTGATCCGGCCATCGGCCAGCACTTCGCTTTCCAGCGCGATTTCACTCGCCCCGGAATGGCGCATGGCGTTGGTCACGGCTTCCTGCAGTACTCGCAAAATTTGCAGCGTCGGTCTCGGCCCCGGGCCGGGAGTGTCCTCAGCCAGGCCATGACGGACAACAAACGCCATCCCCGCCGCTTCCACCTGCGGGCGGGCGCGGTGTTCGAAGCTGCGCAGCGTCTGCGCCAGCCCGTCCTCCGCGCAGTCCATCGAATCGACGATCAGCCGCAGGTCGGCGATGCTCGATTGCAGGCCTTCCTCCACCTGCTTCGGCTCTGCCCCGCCGCTGCGGACCTGCATCATCAGCCCCAGCAATTGCCCGCCGATCCCGTCATGCATGTCGCGGACGATCCGCTGGCGTTCCTCCAGCATCCCCTGTCGCTGGAGCATCTGCTTCTGCGCATCGTAGCTGCGCGCCAGTTCGGCATCCTGTTCGCTCAGCCGGGCGGCGAGGATTTCGTTCGCGCGGGTGACGGTGCGGCGCGCATCGCTGGCTTCGCGGGCGATCGAGGCGACCACCCCCAGCCCGAGCAGCAGCCCGACCGGCGCCGCCGAATAGAAGGTCAGCGGCAGATCGTGGACGAAGGGTACCGTGAGACTGAAAGCGGAATCAGCCGCATCAACCGACAGCGCCAACAAGCAGGCCATCAGCGCCAGTCTTTCCAGCCAGCGTCCGTCCCGCCGCGTCACCACGCCCCATGCCAGGAGCGCCAGCCCGATCAGCGCCAGCAGCGCCAGCATCCCCGAATTGACGAAGGCCAGCGCCATGAACCAGTCGCGCACTGCGGGGCCGACGATGAAGCCGGCACCAGTAATTAGCGCCAGGTAAGCCGCCAGCCCGATCCACAGCCACACGATCAGGCGCGACCATCTTCCCGCCAGTGCTTCTCCGGCCAGCAGGTGGTTGGCAAAGGCCAGGATCACCGAAACCTCCAGCAGGTAATAGATGAAACTGGTGATCAGGAACGGCACTTCGATCGGAGTTCTGGAAGCTGATGAACCACGTGCGCGCGGCCCAGACGATCATCAGCAGCATCAGACTGCGCACCCGCGCGCGATCCTGCTGCGGCCAGTTGGTGACCCAGCACAGCAGCGTGGCGAAAATCAGGAACGAGATCGCGATCACCGGCACCACCCCGGTGATCAGTTCCACCATGTCCGCTGCACGGGCCGCTTCGGCGGCAGGGCCGATGTGAAACGGCGCCAGCGCGAGCACCGTGCTCTGCGCCTCGACGTGGACGAGGATTTCGTTGGCACCCTCGCGCAGCAGGGCGGGCGGCAGCATGTAGTAGAGCGCCGTTCCATCGGCATGCGCCGCGGAAGGTATCGAGGGGGACGTTGGGCTGGATCACCTGCCCGTTCAGGCGGATTTCCTGCAATCCGGGCGTTGCGCCGATGAAGAAGGCGAGGTCCTGTGCCTGCCGTTCCGCCACAAAGGGAATCCTGAAACCGACCCGCGAACCGCCCTGCTCGACGGTCGAGCGATAGATCGGATCTGTCGAGTAGGGTGCGGTGTAGCGCGGTGCCGCCGCGATGGGATGGCCCGCTGCGTCCACCGGCTGGTAAGTCACCTCGGCGCGGGCCTGCATCCCGGCGGGACGCACTATCGATTCTCCCAGCAGCAGCATGGCCCAGAAGCAGGCGAGCACGGCCAGCAGCAGCAAGCCGGCACGACCCAGTGCGCGCGAAATGTGCATCCGTCTACCCTCCCCGGCCTTGCCCAGACCAATGCTCGGCAATGCTGAGCCAAACGTCAATCCGGCACCGCGCGATAAGTCTGCAACCAATTGTGCGGCAAGATATCGTGGCAGGCGGGCATTTCGATGCTGTCGATCATGGCGAACGCCTGCCCGGTCCAGGCCCAGCGCCGCTGCCATCCGCACAGGCCGCCCGAATTGCTGGTGAGCATTCCCGATTGCATGTCGAAGCGGCTGTTCCTCAGCACCGGCGGCTCGGCGACTGACGCCACATCGGGTCGCGGCAGCAAATGCAGGCCGAGTTCCCCGGCGTCCAATTCCACCAGCCACAGCCGCACCTCGCGGTATGGCCCCGAACCGCAGGGGAGCGACCACAGCGCCTGCCCGTTGCCGAGCAGGAATTGCTGCACCGGCAGGTCCGCATCGCTTGTTGTGGCACGACAATGTTGCCGCTGCCATTCGGCCAGATCGGGACGATCGACCAAGGCGAATTCCTGATCCGCGATCGCCCGCACCACGGGCACCATCGGTCGCTCCGGTGGGGGAGGAACTGTGCTTGCGGCGGTTTCTCCATAGGCGAGAACTGCGGTGACAGTCCCCGCCTGCTGCTGCGTCTCGTCGATCCAGCGCAGCGCGGCGGAAAGACCATCCGTGCTGACAATGCTGTGCTCCTCGCCACCGGGGAATCGGGTGACGGCACGCAGCCCGTACTGGCTTTCGATCAGGAACGCCTCGGCATCGGCAGGGGCCAGTTCGTAGAGTCCAGGCTCCAGCCGGGTCATCGGGTACGAAAGCGTCAGGCAGTCGAAATCGCATTCGGTGCTAATGACGAGGCTGGGCGGCCCCTCGCCCGTCGCTTCGCCCCAGACGCGGGTATCGAGGATCACCCGCACCGCTGCCAGCGGCCCGGCCTCGCGCCGCACCCACAGTTTGGGCTGGGCCAGATCGCCCGGTTCGGCGCGCGCGATCCGCTGCACGAAAGCGCGGCTAACGCTGACGGCGACGCATTGGCGGGCATTGTCGCAGGCGACCGACCAATCGCCATATTCCTGCACGGCCTGCGGGGCCGGGCGTTCGCGTCCGGTCTCACCCGCCGCATTCCCTGCACTCCCTCCGTTTGTGGGGGTAAGCCGACCCTTTGCGCTCGCCAGACATGCGGCCAGTGCTCCCTCGCCAGCCCGACACAGACGCGCATCAGCCGGGCTTCGAGCAGGCGGAACCCTGCCGGAGACCATTGCCAGCGATGCCAGGTGCCGCAATCCCCCGCCTCGCGCTGCAAGGCCAGCGCCTCCATCACGCCGGTTTCCGGATCGAAATGGCTGTTCTCGAGGTATCCGAAGCCGGTATCGTCGCCGCCCAGATAGGGCAGCGCGAAAATGGCGCGGGAGAAGCTGCCGTCTGCCTGGAGCAGCAGCCACACGCGCCCCGGATTGATGCCCGACAGCCCGCAGTCGATCCCGGCAATCCACGTGCGGTCTGCCATCGCGCCTACCTCCACGTCGTCCGCGTGGCGGGCCGCACCGGTGCCGCAGACCAGCTGGTGCAGGCGGCTGGCTGTGGCGCTGTCCACCGCCTCTGGACTCCCTTCGACAGGGTGCAGCAGCGGCATGGGCGGCGGCATCATGGCGGCGAGCGGGACGAGGATTCCCCCGCGCGAATAGATTCCGGTCACGGTGCCGGTGCGGGCCTGCACATGGTCGAAGCGATCCATCGCCGCCACCAGCCCGCTGAGAGGGACGGTGCCGATGTCAGCTCCCGCGCTTTCGGAAACCTGCGCAATTCGGGCGGCGCGGGCGGCATGGAAGAAGGCCTGAGCATCGCTTGCCGCGATCGCATAGTCTCCTGCATCGGTGCGGTAGAGGCGGAAGTGCGTCCTGCGGCGACGCTCTGGATCGGTGGCGGGATCGAGCTCAGCGAGGCGCAGGCTGACCGTTCCTGCCACTTCACCCGGCAGGTGGATGCGCAAGTCCGGCAGGCGCTCCCAGTCGCCACCGCGCACGATCCGCATCACCACCGGCGCAGGCTCGCCGAGATCGGCACTGATGGCCACGCAGTATGCGAGATTGTCGCAGGTGACGCTCCAGTCCTCATAGACCAACACCGGATCGGTAGTGGGAACGGGCGTGGCGAGCAGCAACGCAGCGAGAAAGCTCACCGCACCATCCAGCCCTGCTGGCTGAACACTTCCGGCCAGCGTTCGGGCCTGATCGCGCGGCACAGCGGCATCCGCGCCGTGGATAGCAGCACGAAGCCTTCACCATCGACCCAGCCCCAGCGGGTGCGGACCCCGCAATCGGTGCGGCCCGGCGGATGATCGAGCAAGGTCAGGATGCCGCTATCGGGATCGAATTCCGCCGCCATCGCCGTTGCACCCCGCTGGCGCTCGCGCTCCAGCCGCAGGCGGCGCGGTTCGGCTTCGCCGGAAGGGTACCAGATATACAATCGCTCCCGCCCGCCGCAGCGGACCAGCACCAGCAGGGTCGGCTCGGTGGTATGATCGAGCGCGTAGCCGTGGGCCACAACGTCCGTTGTCCGACGGCAAGGGCGCAATAGATCAGGATGGAGCTCCGGCAATTCCACCTCGTCACGGGGGAACAGTTCATAGGTGGGGGCGGCGCTGGTGAAATCGTCAGGCGCCTCCCCTTCCCGAGCCTCCCAAGCGGCAGCCTGCACGCGGTCCATCCGGCGCAAGAGTGCGCCCAGATCGCCCACCGGCATCGATGCGAAGGCACCGAAGCCGGACCGCACATAGGCAGGCGCGTGTTCGCTGATCGCTGTGGCCAGTTCGGCGGATTGCGCGATGGAGAAGTAGTCGTAATTCGCTGGCCCGGAAACGAGCGGGTTCATCTGGAAGTGGAACAGCGGCACTGACATTGATTCCATGCTGAGCGAAAGCCCGTCCAGCGTGCTCGCGTCAGGGTGCGGATCGCCGTGGGCATCGGCGAGGAAAGTGTTGGCCAGCAGGACATCGTGCTGCTCCGGCCCGCGATAGAAGCGCATTTCAACACGCGGGTAATCGGGCAGCGCCTCAGGTCGCGGCGCGCCGATGATGGTGCAGGCGGCATCGGTATTGCAGACCAGCAGCCAGTCGCCCTCCTGCTCGACCGTCTGTGCCTGCACGGGCACGGTGAGCCAAGCGCAGATCGCGGCAAGGGCGAGCCACCGCTTCACTCGCCGGATTCTCCGTCGCTGATCGCCACCCGCCGCCAAGTCACCAGCCAGTCGCTCGCGCCAATCCCCCGGCAGGCGAGGCTGACCCGGCGTTCCAGCGGCACGAAATCCGCGCCCGTCCAGCCCCAGATCACCCGGCTGCCGCAATCCTCGCGCCCGGGCCATGCGTAGTTGTAGGACTGGATAATGCCGAAATCGGCCTCGAACGTGGCATTGGGCAGTTGCGAGCCCGCCTCACCCTCCTGAAACCCGGGTGCCGGGGCGAAACGGATGACCTGCGCTGGCCGAACTCCTGGCGTGACCTGAAACCAGCGCGACCAGCGGTTACGTCCGTCCGAAACCGGGCAAGAATGCTGCCATACCTGCGGCCCGTCCCCCATCGCGAAGGCCAGCAGATCGAAAGCATCGATGCCAGAGCCGCACCAGTCCATTTGCTCGGCGGTGACTGCGGGACGGCCAGAAATGATCACCGGCGTGCCGCGCACTAGATGCACCGGCCCATCATCGGGCTGCACTGCCTCCCGCCATTGCGTGATATGACCTTGCCGTCGCCGGATTTCCTCCAGCGCCTCGGCAAATCCGACATAGGGAAACCGCAGTCGTAGTTCGCCCGATTGCTGATCCGTGCCCGTCAGCGGCAGGCCGCCGCGCAAATGATCGACCAGCAAACCGCGCTCGGTTGGAGCCAGAACTACCCGGTTGAAAGGCACTTCGACCGGCGATCCGCGCAGATTGTCAATCGAGAGGACGAACGGCCCGGACCAGTCGATCTCTTCGCCGCCTTCGCGGATCACCTGCTCGTCGGGAATGAACTCCAACTTGTCCACCTCGCCCTGCGCGCCCACTTCCAGCCGGATCCCGAGGCTGCGGGTGGTGTTCGCCACCACATGGTTCGGATCGGCGAAATCGGCATGGCCGAGCATGGTGCAGCGGGCAGTGTTGTCGCAGGCCAGTTGCCAATCGCCGATGGTGGCGACTTCCAACGCCCGTTCGCCGTGGAACACCGCCTGGGCGTAAGGCGAAAGCTGCGCGATCTCGTCCTGTGCACTTGCCGGCTGCGGAAGCCCCAGCAGGAGGACGAGAAAACAGGCCCGGAGAGGCGAGTGGAAGGGGCGTCGCTCTCCGGACCTGTTCGCCCGCGACCCGATGCAGCGCTCGCCGGGGATCGATGCGCTGCCCGGATGGGTCATGGTCAGAAGGCCAGCCCGATGGTGGCCTGCACCACATGATTGTCGCGGCCGCCCACTTCGGCGCGATAGCCCAGATCGAAGGTCACGTTGCTGCGGGTGGTGTAGTTCACCCCGATCCCGCCGACGGCCTGCACCCCGTCGCGCCGGTCGCCCTGCAATACCACCCCGGCATTGCTGGCGGCAAAGCTGACGGGAATGGCCCGATCCCCCAGGGTGCCGAGATAGCGCGCGCCCAGATCGAACCGCAGATCGAGCGCCTCGGGCAAGTCTTCGGCGGCCATGCCGCCGTTGAAGAGATTGACCGTGGCGGACAGCAAGGCTTCCCCCTCCAACGCGGCAGTGCTCAGTTCGCCGACCGCCAGCCGCAGCGGGCTGGTGCCGCTTTCGGTATAGGCGTCCTGCGTCATGTGCACATATGACCCACGCGCCTGCGCATCGAGCGTCCAGTCGCCCGATTCCAGCAGCGGCAGGCCCAGTTCGGCAAAGCCGCCCCACACGTCCGATCGGGTGCTGCCCGCCACGCTGGCCGAAAACCCGCTGAAGCTGACATTGCGCACCGTCTCCTGTTCGATCTGGCCATAGAGCAGGCCACCGCCCAGCGTGACGCCTTCGCCAGCGTAGCGGAGCGTCAGGCTCCCCAGAATGCTCTCCTGCTCGCCACTGCCGCCGTTGCTGCCCAAGCGTGATGTCGCCGCTTGCCCAGCCGATGCCGAGGCCCAGCGTCAGGTCCTCGCCCGCAGCAAGGTTCACCCCGCCGCTGATGCCCTGCACGTCATGGTCATAGGCCAGCGTGGTGCCCGAGGCGCTGCGGCTGCCCCAGGCGCCGAAACCGCTCAGCCACAGGCGATTGCCCGATCCGTGGCGCTGGTCGATCACGCCGAGGCTGTCGATGAAGCCGAGCGCGGTATCCGCCCCTGCCAGCGACTGCGCGTTGAAGGTGCTGGGCCGCGCGGTCAGCACCGATGGGGCCATGATCCCGGCATTGGGCTGATAAATCACCGCCAGCGGCAGTGCCGCGCCGACCGTTTCCACCGTGGCGAAAGTCCCCGTCAGCGTGCCGCCGGTGGTGAGGAAGGTGCCGCCGTTGCCCTCGGCCCCGCCGGTGGAAATGAACCGCAGCGTGCCGCCGTTCAGCGTGGCATTGCCGGTCACGGCCAGCAGGTCGATATTGCCCGCACCGTCGAATTCGATCTCCAGCACCGATCCGGCATTGTGGGTGTAATTGCCCTGCACCGTCAGCGTGCCGATGGAATTGCCCGGCGCCACCGTGCCGTTGTTGGTCAGGTTGCCGATCACCCGCCCGGTGCCGTCGAGCCGCGCCCCGCTGGCGATCACCGCGTTGCCGGTGAGATTGGCATTGAGCCGCACCGATCCCGCATCCACCGCCAGCGTGCCCAACGGCGAAGGGATTGCCGAACAGCAATTGCCCCGCGCCCAGCTTGCGGAAAGTGCCCGCGCCGGTCAGGCCGTTGGCGAAGGTGGCATTGGCGGCGTTGGTATAGACCAGCTCCGCACCCGCGCCGACCGAGACCGCGCCCGTGCCGAGGCTCAGCGGATTGCTGCTGGCCAACACCCGCCCGCCATTGATCACAAGGCCGCCGGTGAGCGTGTTATTGGTGAGAGTAAGATCACCCGCACCCACCTTGATCAGGCTGCCCGCCCCCGTCAGGCTGTTGGCGAGCGTCTGGTTGGTCGCATTGCCGACAGTCAGCGAGGTCCCGCCAAGCGTGGCAATCGTGCCGCTGCCGAGCGAGCCGACACTGGCGGCGGTGAGGTTGCCGCCCTGCAATTCCAGCCCGCCGCTAAAGCTGTTGGCACCGGTGAGCACGGTATTGCCGGCCGAAGTCTTGATCACGCTGCCAGCGCCGGTGACCGCATTGGCGAGGATGACATCGCCCAGCGCCAGTTCGGCCCCGCTGTTGACCGTCACTCCGCCAGTACCCAGCGCAAGCCCATTGTTCAGGCCAAGCCGCCCGGCATTGATCGCAGTGCCGCCGGAATAGCTGTTGGCAGCGCTCACGATTACCGTGCCGGTTCCATCCTTCACCAGCGTGCCAGCACCGCTCACCAAATTGTTCAGCGAGACATTGCTGGCCCCGCTGTAGTCAATCTGGAGGAAAGTGCCCGCCGCCATGGTCACCGCGCCATTGCCCAGCGCGGCGGTGGAATTGACCAGCCAGCGTACCCTGCTGGATGTCGGTGCCGCCGGTGTGATTGTTCAGCCCGGTGAGGATGCCGGTGTTGTTGGCGGTCTTGATGATCCGGCCCGCGCCGCTGACATTGTTGGCAAGGGTAACGCCGCCCAGCCCGATTTCCGCGCCCTGGCTAACCAGCACCGTACCCGTACCCAAAGCGCCGCTAGCGTTGACCACCAGCCGCCCGGAATTGACCAGAGTTCCGCCAGTATAGGTGTTGGCGCTGTTCACCGCGAGGATGCCAGTGCCTTCCTTGGTCAGGGTGCCTGCGCCGCTGACGAGCGTGGACAGGCCTTCGGTCGCATTATTGTCGAACACCAGTTGCGTATCCGCAGCCGTCGTCACCGGGCCGCTGCCCAGCGCCGCCGCCGTGTTCACGATCACCCGCCCGCCGATGATATCCAGTCCGCCGGTCAGGCTGTTGCCAAGCAGAGTGAGATCGCCCTGATCCGACTTGCGCAGGATGCCCGCGCCGGAAATCGCCTGATTGAGCGTCTGCGCCGTGGCAATCGACAGATCGAGCGCCGCGCCCTGCTGCACGCTGTATCGCGCCCGTGCCGAGGAAGCTCACATCCGTCACCCGGATTGCGCCCTGCTGGATATCGGTGCCACCCGCATAGCTGTTGCTGCCCGTGACAAAGACCGTGCCGGTGCCAGTTTTGACCAGCCCGCCAAGCCCGCCGATATTGTTCGACAGGGTGGTCGATCCGTTGGTGGCAAGTTCCAGCGCGCTCGTCGCCTGCGTCAGGTCGATATTGGCGGTGCCGATGTTCTGACTGCCCTCGATCTGCAATGTGCCATTGCCGACAAACACGTTGCGACTAAGTGCGTTGGTGCCGGTCAGCGTGACCCGGTTGGAGCCGCGCTTCTCGAAATCGCCATCGCCAGAAAGATCGGCGACGACGGTGGTGTCGCCAGTCGCCGAATCCACCCGCACGGTGGTTCCAACACCCACCTGCACCGATCCGCTGCCAAGGCTGCGCCCATCGGTCACATTGATGCGGCCATCCTGAAGGTCTATCGTGCCGGTGAAGCCGCTGTTGTCGCCGCCCAGTTCCGCCGTACTGCTGGCGGTTTTGACGATCGTGCCTGCGCCGGTGATGTCGTTGAGCAGAACGATGTTGCCGATCCCCAGCGTAGCTCCGGCATCCACCTGAATAGCGCCCGTGCCCAGCCCCGCGCCATCGTTCAGCCCGATCCGACCATCGCGGATCGTGGTGCCGCCGGTGTAGGTGTTGGCGACAGAGATCACCACATCGCCGCTGCCTTCCTTGATGAAGGAACCGCCGCCGGTCAGGAAGGGCGTTGTCTGGAGAAGTTGCGCCGCCCCGCTATAATTGAGGATGAGGCTGCCGCCCGCATTGGCGATCACCTGCCCGCTGCCTAGACGCGCCAGATCGTCCACACGCACCGCGCCGCCATTGATCAGCGTGCCGCCTGCATAGGTGTTCGTGCCCGTCAGATCGAGCACGCCCGCGCCCGCTTTGACGAGCGCGAGATTGCCGGTGAGGTCGTTGGCCAAAACCTCGTCTGCGTTGTTGCCGAGCGCCAGAATCCCCCCCGCCGTGCTCGAAGTGACGAACCTGGTACCCAGCGAGCCAACGCTGGCCACGTCGAGGATGCCCCCGCGAATATCCAGCCCGCCGGAGAACGTGTTGGCTCCGCTCAGCCGCGCATTGCCCACTCCCGTCACGATCACCTGTCCGGTGCCGGAAATGTCGTTGGCAAGATTGAACCCGCCGAAGAACAGCAGGCTGTTGTTAATGATGTCCGCCGTGCCCATGGCATCGGCATTGCCAAGGAATGCGCGGTTGAAATCGAGGACGAAGGTTCCGGAAAAGCCTGCGCTATTGCCGTTATAGGTGTTCACGCCATCGGTCTGCCGGATAGTGCCCGAACCGGTGAAAACGTGATTGAGCGTCGAATTGGTCGCCGCGTTCAGTTGCAATGTGGAGCCGGAAATCACCTGCACAGCGGCGGTGTTGGCCCCGAGCGCCGCGATGTCATCGAACCGGGTGGTGCCTGCGCCGCCAATGTAGACAGTCGCATAGTCAGCCGATCCGCTCATGATCAGCGGCGCGGATGCTGTCTGCGCTTCAAACACCGCCTCCTCGACATTGGTGACATTGGCATTGTGGCTGACCGCCGCGGTGCTGCTCCGCCAACGGATGCGGTCAAAATCGGCGCCGCCATCAATCGAGGGGGTCGCTCCGCCGAAACTCGCCAGCACACTGTTGCCATGAATGTCGATCAGATCGCTGCCTGCACCTGCCGAGATCAGGAGGCCATCCGATGCTGCGATCAAGGTGCTGTCGGAAACACCGATGGTTTCGTTGCCCGCACCAAGGGTCAGCAAGTAGCTGCCATTGGCCGCGCCAAGGGCAAACATGGAGGATCCGCCTCAGACCGCCAGCAAGCCATTGCCCCCCGGCCCAGAATTATTGGTCGCGCCGGTCAAAGTTATGCTGCCGGGCACTGCCGTAATCGCGCTGCCACTCATGAACCGCAGGTCGCTCGTCTGGCCACCAACCTGCGCGGTGATATTGGTGCCCGAAACATTGTGGAAGCGAACGTTTGTCACCGCCGGATTGCCGGGGCTGGTGATCGCAAGGTCGAGCGCGGTGGTCACTGCACCGGCGGGCGAGCCGATAATGACGCGGCCATCGGGGCCATTGATCGTGATCGTGCTGTTGCTGATCGTCGAACCCGCAGCGACATTCACATCGACACTCACGCCATTGAGAATGATCGTCTCCCCGGTCGTCACGCCAGTGCAGGTGGCGACGGCATCGGTCGGCAAGTTGTTGAGCGGCGGGCTTCCGGGCGCTGCCGTGCAATTGGCCTGTGCCTCTCCCGCCAGCAGCATCGACATCAGCGAGGCGGAAGCCAGCAGGCTGGCATTGGCGAGCAGCTTGATGGGCTTGTGGGTACGGCAAACAGACATGGAAATCCCCCGGATGAGCTTGATTTTGCTCCATCGCTTTCGGGGATGCCGCCTTGCGGGCATATCCCCCCAGAAAGAGGGGGAAGCGGGGCGGCGCTGTTCAGTCGCGGTTTATGCGGATCAGATTGGCCTGGATCGCCTCGTACACCGCTTCGCCGCGAGAGCGCACCTGCAGCTTGCGATAGATCGCCTGCACATATTCGGCGACGGTATGCGGCGAGAGGTTCATCACTCGCGCCGCTTCCTTGCGGCTGAGCCCGCGCGCGAGATATTCCAGCAGCTCGCGTTCGCGCGGGGACAGGTGCGGCGCGGCGGGCTCGGGCGACGGCTTCGGCAGCCAGCGGCTCGTCCCGCACCATGCTGAGCAAATGGCTCGCCGCCCGCGCGCTGATCGGGGTTTCGCCCGCCAGCGTCGCGCGCACATGGGCCAGCACCATTTCGGCGCTGGTGTCCTTGAGGATATAGCCGTCCGCCCCGGCCTTCAGCGTGCCGAGCACGCTGGCGCGATCCTCGAACACGGTGAACACCAGCACCCGGCATTGCGGCACGCGGGCGCGGATCGCCTCGATCACGCGGATGCCGCTGCCATCGGGCAGGCCGAGATCGAGCAGCGCCAGATCGGGCAGCAGGTCGACCAGCGGCAATCCCGCCGCCAGCGTCCCCGCCTCGCCCACAAGTTCCAGTTCTTCCGCCCCTGCCAGCGCGGCGATGGCGTAGCGGCGCAGGCGTTCGTCGTCCTCGATCACGATTATTCGCGATTTGCAGCCGGAACGGGGAGTCTGCGCGGTGTCCATTCTGGTATCGATGCCTGCACCCTGCGACTAACTCTACCCCGTCAGTTGGGGGGAGGTGGATTGGGAAAATTGCCCGGCGCGGTCAGATTGGTCTGGCAACGCCTTCTTCCAGCACGTGGGAACATCTCATTATCGCAGCATCGTCGCTTTCGCTCAACGCCGCCACCGTCCGCCAGCCTTCGGCGCGCAGCCTTGCCGCTGCCTCACGATCATGGCCCAGCGGCAGGAACAACCTGTCGCCGAGCGCTTCGTCGGCCTTCACCGCTTCCACCAGTTCTTCGGGATAGAGCGAGAAGCCTGTCGCCACTTCATTGCTGCCGCCGATCCGGTAAGTGCCGCCCCGCCCCAGCGCGCCGCGCACGCCCTCGGCATAGAGCGTGAAGCCGAACCAGCTCTGGTACTCGAAGCCGTGGCGTTCGCTGGGGTCGAGCGTCAGCCGCGCCCGGCCTTCGACGCGAGCGGCGATCTGGCGCAGCGCGTCGATCCGGCTGTCCAGCACATGCGCGCTGTCGATGGCATCGAGCCGTGCCGCCGCTTCCGGGAAGGGCCCGGCGGCGTGGATCAGTGGCAGGTAGGCCGCCCCGCCCGCTTCCACCAGTCCGCCGGCATCCTTCATGTCGAGCTCGCGCCGCACCGCCTCGCGCGCCTCTGCATCCAGTGGCAGCGGCCCGTCGGCCAGCGTATCGACCAGATCGGGCAGGGTAAAATCGACCGAAACCCCTTTCGCGCCAGCAGCCTCCAGCGCCTCGATCGCCAATTCGACGATCTCGGCGGCGGCAGTCACGCTGTCGGTGCCGATCAGTTCGGCGCCCAGTTGCAGGTTCTCGCGCCGGGGATCGAGCGCGACGCCCATGATCCGCATCACCTGACCCGCGTAGCACAGCCGCAGCGGGCGCGGGTGATCGGCCATGCCGGTGGCGGCGATGCGCCCCACCTGCACGGTGATGTCGCTGCGCAGCGCGAGCGTGCGCAGGCTGCGCGGATCGGTGAAGCGCACCAGATGCCGCGTGCGCCCCGCGCCCATTCGCCCAGCCAGACTGCGCTCGAATTCCACCAGCGGCGGACGCACCCGGCCATAGCCGTGGCTCGCCAGCACGGCCATCACCGCCGCCTCGATCCGCGCCGCCGCCGCCGCGCTTTGCGGCAGGCGGTCTTCGAGGCCTTCGGGCAGCAGGTCTTGCGTCGGATCGGTCATGCGGCCTCCCCTAAGGCGAGAAGGATCAGAACGAAAGCGGCTTCACCTTCTTCACGCCCTGCAGCGCGCAGATGGCCTGCTGCACTTCGTCCGAGGGTTCCTGATCGAGCGACAGGATCAGCACTGCATCGCCATCCTTGTCACGATCGGGCAAGCGACGACCTAGGTGGAAATTGCCGATGTTGACATTCGCCGCGCCCAGCGTGGAGCCGAGCCGGCCGATGAAGCCGGGCTGGTCCTCGTTGACGATGTAGAGCATGTGGCCATCGAGATCGGTTTCGATCCGCACTCCGGCGATTTCCACCAGCCGCATCTCGGACCCGCCGAACAGGCTACCCGCAACCTCGCGGCGGCGCGTGGGCGTGCTGGCGATCACCCGCAGCAGGGTGTGGTAATGCCCTTCGTTGCTGTGCCGCACCTCGCGCACGTCCAGCCCGCGTTCCTTGGCGAGGATCGGCGCGTTGACCATGTTGATCGTATCTGACCAGGTGCGCATCATCCCCGCCAGCACCGCGGCGGTGATCGGCTTGAGGTTCAGTTCCGCCGCTGCACCTTCGACTTCGACGGTGAGCGACGTAATGTCCGGCCCTTCAAGCTGGCCGACCAGCGAGCCGAGCTTTTCGGCCAGCGCGATATAGGGCTTCAGCCGGGGTGCTTCCTCGGCGCTGAGGCTGGGCATGTTGAGCGCGTTGGTGACGCCGCCATCGACGAGGAAGTCGGCCATCTGTTCGGCCACCTGCAGCGCCACGTTGACCTGCGCTTCGGTGGTCGAGGCCCCAAGGTGCGGGGTGCAGATGAAGCCGGTGGTGCCGAACAGCGGGTGATCGGCGGCGGGCGGTTCGACTGCGAACACGTCCAGCGCGGCACCGGCGATATGGCCGCTGTCGAGCAGGTCCTTCAGCGCCGCTTCGTCCACCAGGCCGCCGCGCGCGCAGTTGACGATGCGCACTCCGGGCTTGGCCTGTTCGAGCCGTTCGCGGCTGAGGATGTTGCGCGTCTCGTCGGTCAGCGGGGTGTGCAGTGTGATGAAATCAGCCCGCGCGAGCAGAGTGCCGAGATCGACCTTTTCGATGCCCAGTTCCACCGCGCGGTCTGCCGTAAGGAAAGGATCGTAGGCGACGACCTTCATCTTGAGCCCCTGCGCGCGGCTGGCGACGATCGAGCCGATATTGCCCGCGCCGATCAGGCCGAGCGTCTTGCCGGTGACTTCGACGCCCATGAAAGCGTTCTTGGGCCATTCACCCGCCTGGGTGCGGCGGTCGGCTTCGGGGATCTGGCGGGCGAGCGCCATGATCAGGGCGATGGCGTGTTCGGCAGTGGTGATCGAATTGCCGAACGGGGTGTTCATCACCACCACGCCCTGCGCCGAGGCCTTGGGGATATCGACATTGTCCACCCCGATCCCGGCGCGGCCGATGACCTTGAGATTGGTGGCGGCGGCGAGGATTTCGCCCGTCACCTTGGTGGCCGAACGGATCGCGAGGCCATCGTACTGGCCGATGATCGCCTTGAGTTCCTCGGGGGTCTTGCCGGTGATGACATCGACATCACAGCCGCGCTCTTCGAAAATGCGCGCGGCGTTGGGGTCCATCTTGTCGGAAATGAGAACGCGGGGTTTGGTCATGATTAACTCCAGGAGTGATCCCGCTTACCCTGAGGAGCGAGGTCGCAGGCCGAGCGTCTCGAAGGGTCCTTCGAGACGGCACTCAGACTGCGTCTTCGCGCCTCCTCAGGATAAGCGGTGGAATGGAATTTAAAGCCGTCCGGCCTTGAGCTCTTCATAGGCCCATTCGATCCACGGCAGCAGGCGCTTGATGTCCTCCTGCTCGAGGCTCCCGCCGCACCAGATGCGCAAGCTCGGCGGGGCATCGCGGTAGCCGTTGAAATCGTAGCCGATGTCCATCTTTTCGAGCGTTCCGAGCGATCTTCTTCGGCACATTGGCCTGGTCCTCGGCGGACAAGCTTTCGTACCAGTCGCCCTGAAACACCATGCAGACGCCGGTGTTGGTGCGCAGCGCCGGATCGGCGACCATGTTGCGCAGCCACGGGGTGGCCTCGATCCAGTCGGTGACCATCTTGGCATTGGCATCGGCGCGCGCGAACATCGCGTGGCGTCCGCCGATCGACTGCGCCCATTCGAGCGCCCAGATGTAATCCTCGGTCGCCAGCATCGAGGGGGTGTTGATCGTCGCGCCTTCGAAGATCGCACGATCCACCTTGCCGCCCTTCTTCAGGCGGAACAGCTTGGGCAGCGGCCATTCGGGATCGTAGCTTTCGATCCGCTCGACCGCCTTCGGGCTGAGGATCAGCATTCCGTGCTGCGCTTCGGAGCCGAGTACCTTCTGCCACGAGTAAGTGGTGGCATCGAGCTTGGCCCAGTCCATCTCCTGCGCGAAGACGGCGCTGGTGGCATCGTTGATCGTCACCCCGGCGCGGCCCGGTGCGAGCCAATCGGTATTGCCGATCTTCGCGCCCGAAGTAGTACCGTTCCAGGTGAAGACGACATCGTTCTGCTGCGGCACCTGCGTCAGATCGGGAATCTGGCCGTAATCGGCGTTGAGGACCTGCAGGTCCTTCAGTTTCAACTGCTTGACCGCGTCCTGAATCCAGACATTGCCGAAGCTTTCCCACGCCGCGACGGTGGCGGGGCCTGCGCCGAGCATCGTCCACATCGCGCATTCGAGCGCGCCGGTATCAGAACCGGGCATGATGCCGACGAGGTAATCCTCGGGCACGCCGAGCAATTCCTTGCTCAGGTCGATCGCGTATTTGAGGCGGCTCTTGGGATAGCTGGCACGGTGCGAGCGACCAAGGCTGCGGGTGTCGAGTTTCTCGAGTGCCCAGCCGGGTGGCTTGCAGGTTGGTCCGGATGAAAAAAACGGCCGCTCCGGACGGAGGGCTGGTTGGTCAGTCATGTATTCTCTCCTTGCAGAGAGCTCGCGCGGCGTTGGGACCGCGTGGCCCGCAGCGGCCCCTAGTGGCGTTCGGCCTCGTGTCAAAGGTTACTTGCGAAACGATCAACCGTTCCGGATTCGGTTTAGGCGACGTTAACCACATCTACGGGAACGACCTTAACCACTGTATGTCCATGTATACGGCCATGAAACACGCTGCTCTCCTTGCTCTCGTTAGCCTTGCCCTTTCGGCTTGCTCTGTCCTGCCCCAGTCGAATGGGGGCCGTGCGGATTACAGTTCGGGCCAGCCGAATTGCAGTAGCGGCCCGGTGAGTTCCGGCCCCGCCGCACCTCGCATGGCCGCAGCCGCCGCACCGGTGAGCGCCTCGGCAGCGCAGTGCCTGTCGCAGCTGGGAACGGCGGGGGCGCGCTTCGATGCCCTGCCAGACCAGTATCTCGATCAGGGGTGCAGCACGCTCGGCGCAGTACAGATGCACGCCTTGCAGGGCGACGAAGGCCAGCTCGACGTGAGCAATCTCGGCCCGGTCACCTGCCCGGTTAGCACTGCCTTTGCCGCTTGGGCGCGCTACGGCGTGGACCGTGCGGCGCGGCAGATTTTCGGCACCGGCCTCGCCAGCATCCAGACGATGGGCAGCTATTCGTGCCGCAATGTCGCGGGCACCAGCCGCCGTTCCGGCCACGCCAGCGCCGCAGCCATTGATATCGGCGGCTTCGTGCTGGAGGACGGGCGGCGGATCAGCGTGCAAGCGGGCTGGAACGGCAACGCCGAGGAGCGCGAGTTCCTGCGCACGATCCAACGCAGCGCCTGCCGCCGCTTCGGCACCGTGCTCGGCCCCGATTACAACGCCGCGCACCGCGATCATTTCCACGTCGAGGGCGTGATCGAAGGCAATTCCTACTGTCGTTAGGTTTGGTACGTCAGAGGTGGAAGGCGGCCCCGGAGGAGTGGGGGAACGGAACCGCCTTCCTGTGGGGCCGGAGCAGTCAGATACCGCGCGGGGACGCGGGGATCATGACATTGTCGACCATCACCGGCGCGCCCCGAAATCGACGTGGCGCGGCATCGCGCCGTTCGCTCCCTTCGTCCTCGATTCTCACTCGAAGCCCCGCCTCCAGCCGCATCCGCACTGCGTCGGCGGCGTGTGAAGCGCCCAGCTTGTCCATCATATTGGCGCGGTGAATTTCCACCGTGCGCGGGCTGATATCGAGTTCGCGGGCAATCGCCTTGTTCGAGCAGCCCTCACTCAACCAGTCGAGCACTTCGCGTTCGCGGCGGGAGAGCACTGCGATGCGGCGGCGGGCATCGATCAGGCGGCGTCGGGCTTCAGCGTGGCGACCGGCGTCTGAATGATAATGCGCCACCATCCGCCGCAGTTCGCCCTCGGTCAGCGGCAGGGTAAGGAAATCGAGCGCGCCGGACTGGATCGCCTGCACCACTTCTTCCAGTCCCGGTTCCTCGCAGGCGGCCACCAGCGGGATCCACACGCCGTTGTCGGCAAACACTTCCAGCAGCGCGGCGATGCCGTGCTCCACCACATTGTCTGACGCGATGATTACCCCTTCCTGCGGAGGCCGGTCGAGCAGTTCTACGAGGTCTGAATAGACCTCTGCATGGTGCCCCATTGCGAGGACCATCCGGGATTGCGTGGCGCGGGAGCGGCTGTCGCCGCCGACGATGTGCATGGTGATACGTTGTTCCATGCCGCTGATTTTGCCGGAGAAAACTGCAATGACCATTCCGTATTACTACGGAAACCCACCTATTGCCGGGGACAAGCAAGCTAAGCGCGCGGAACTGCGCGGGAATTAATTAACCATAATGGATCAATCAGCCCGAAATTGCGCTTACGGATTCGCCCGGAGAATCAATTTTCATGCGATTCCGGGTGTTTAACTACGTATTTCTGCGGTAGCGAAGTATCTGCAAACACTGCCGGAATGCCATGTGTTGCCAGCTTGGTCCTCTCCCGCTTGTGCCCGAAGACATGAAAGGCTAGCCGCTCCGCCATATCCGGGGCCGCAGCCGCCCTTCCGCCACAGGAGACCCGCAAACATGTCCGCCAATCTAGCCGCCGCCATCGAAACCGCATGGGAAAACCGCGCTGAGGTTACCCCCGCCAGCCATGTTGTCCGCAAAGATGTGGAAGCCGCGCTCGCATTGCTCGACAGTGGCGAGGCGCGGGTGGCCGAACCTGACGGTGAGGGTGGCTGGAAGGTCAACCAGTGGCTCAAGCAGGCGGTGCTGCTGAGCTTCCGCTTGAACGACAATGTGATCGTCGAAGGCGGCGCGGCGGGCGCTCCGGCTTTCGACAAGGTGCCCAGCAAATTCGCCGGGTGGGATGATGCTCGCTTCCGCGCAGGCGGTTTTCGCGTAGTACCGGGCGCAGTGGCGCGGCGCGGCAGCTTCATCGGCAAGGGCGTGATCCTGATGCCCAGCTTCGTCAATATCGGCGCCTACGTTGACGAGGGCACGATGGTCGATACCTGGGCCACCGTGGGTTCGTGCGCACAGATCGGCAAGAACGTGCATCTTTCCGGCGGGGTCGGCATCGGCGGAGTACTCGAACCCCTCCAGGCAGGCCCGGTGGTGATCGAGGACGGCGCTTTCATCGGCGCGCGATCCGAAGTGGTGGAAGGGGTGCGGATCGGCACAGGGCGCGGTGCTTTCGATGGGTGTCTATCTGGGCGCCTCGACCAAGATCGTCGATCGCGCCACCGGCGAAGTCCATATCGGCGCGGTGCCGCCCTATGCGGTGGTGGTGCCCGGATCGCTACCCGGCAAGCCCCTGACCGATGGCTCGCCCGGCCCCAGCCTCTACTGCGCAGTGATCGTCAAAACGGTGGACGCGCAGACCCGCGCCAAGACTGCGATCAACGATTTGCTGCGCGACTGATTGCGACACGGCGGGCCAATGCGGAACATTGCCCGTGGCTGCTAGTTAGCTTCTACAGAGGTCGGACAGAGACGGAAGGCACCAGCCATGAGCTACCAAGAAGGTGACGAAATCCACATCGAGGATGAGGACGCCACCGGCGCTTCCAAGGAAGGCGTAGTGCGCTGGGTGCTGCTCATCAGCTTGCTTTCTGCGATCCTGATCCTCTCGGTGATATGGATCGCCGGGGCTTGGCAGGCGGGCAATGACAACGAAGCCGCTGCCTATGCGAGCGACGATCCGGCAGCAGAGCCGACCGAATAGGCTTTCTGCCGTAGTTTTATCCACCGGAGTTTCGATAGGCGGCATGTCCGCCTGCCCCGCTGCATATGCCTCCGCCGCGCGCATCACCCGCAGCATGTTGCGGTACGAAATCTTCTCCAGCTCCGCCTGCGAATAGCCGCGTCGCGCAAATTCGGTGAACAGCGCCGGATATCCGCTCACGTCCTCCATCCCTACCGGCCCGCTCGCCATCCCGTCATAATCGACGATGATGGCGCTGACATTGATGTAGGGATGTCCAAGTCTGGAAAGTCCGCTGCAAAATTTGCTGCATCCAAATGCACTCAATCCAGCATCTAACATGTCGAAATCATAACCAACGGCCACATGGCTTCTCTGGAGATTCTGACAATGAAGCTAGTAATCCGGTCCATTCACTTCGTTTCGCCTCTTTTGGCTCCGATCCTCGCAATCACCGCGGTCGTCGCCAGTACGTCCGCGAGCGCCAATCAGATTAGCACCACTGTACCGGACACGGCCGCAGGGGAGATCGGCGAGATGGTGATGGCGCATATCAATACCGATTCCGCTGAAAGCATCCAACAGTGGGCGCAGACGATCCTCTCCCCGTCGATCGACTCGGAGACGCGTGCGACCTTTCTCCACCAGCTTACCGTCGCCGTGCGCGACAGCGGCGGTGTCGATTTTGTCGATGCGCGGCCACAAGGACCGCCCGGAATGCTCGTCTTGACCATCAGAGGGCGGCGAACCGGGCAACTGGTCGCTCTGGTACTGCTCCCAGATCCTGAGCTTCCCGGAACGCTGGCCATGGTAGACATGGTCCCGGTTGATGATCCCGCGCTCTATGCTGACTGGCCTGAAGCCGGCGCATCGCAGGCAGAAATCGTTCAACTCGCCAGCGATGCGCTGGACCAGCTTGAGCGGACAACGGAATTCTCAGGATGTCTGAGTATTTCTGACGGCGTGAGCATACTCTTCGATCAATGCCGCGGATTGGCAGACCGCACATTTGGCGTGCAGGCAGACCAATCGACGAAATTTCGTATTGGATCGATGAACAAGATGTTCACGGCTGTCGCGATCGCCCAACTTGTGGAGTTGGGTCGGCTGAGATGGGACATGACGCTCGCCGAACTGGTACCCGAATATCCCGATAGCGCGGCAGCGAGCATCACCGTGTGGCAACTCCTGCACCACACAGCCGGCCTAGGAGATTTCTTCGTTCCGGAATTCTTCCAGAACCGCCAGGAATTCGTCAATCCAGGCGACTATCTGGATCTTGTTTCCCGCCAGCCAAGGATTTTCGAGCCAGGTGATGATTGGAGTTACAGCAATGCCGGCTACATTCTGCTGGGGCGGATCATTGAAAACGTTTCCGGTGAAAATTACTATGATTACATCCAGAATCATGTCTTTACGCCCGCAGGCATGACTTCCAGCGGCTTCGACAGTCTGGAAGACGTCACGGAAAGACTGGCTACCGGCTATTTCAGGGATGGTGCTTTTGCTACCACTTGGGAAGCCAACTGGATGACCCTGCCATTCCACGGAAGCCCGGCTGGGGGCGGTTATTCGACTAACGGCGATCTGCAGAGGTTTGCGAGCGCACTGCACAATGGCAATTTGGTTGGTTCTGCGACCCTGCAAGAAATGTTCGAAGGTGGAGTGCCGGTGGGGCCAGGCACATATGCGGCCGGTTTCGGTGATCGCCTTTCGAACGGTCGCCATATTCGCGGCCATGCGGGCGGTGCGCCAGGGATGAGCGCAAATCTCGCAATTGTTTGGGAAACCGGTGCTGCGGTTGCCGTGACAAGCAATCAGGGTGATACGCCGACTGCGATGTTGCTCAGCGAGCGCATCGCCGATCTCCTCGCCACCCAGGGAGAAGAGCCATGACGTCTGGTTGCGAGCAAGTGATATCCAGACAAGTTTTTCAGGAGTGAAAGAGATGAATTTTTCAATGCTGTTCATTCCGGCTATAGTTATGCTGACACCCGTCGCCATCCTCCTGATCTTCCTGCGCCACCGCGCGGAACTGATGAAAGAGCGCTATCGTACCCTGCTGCAGCTGGCGGAAAAAGGGGTCGAATTGCCACATAATCTGCTGGTCGAGCCACTCCACTCCGACTCCGATCGGCGCCGAGCGCTGGTCCTCATCAGCGGTGGTCTTGGAATAATGGCGATGTTTCTGGCCCTACCGCTTGAGTTCCATAGCGGTCTGCACAGTAGGAGCCTTTGGGGACTTGGCCTGTTGCCGCTGATGACAGGCCTCGGCTATCTTGCGAGCTGGTGGCTCAATCGGCGCGATGACATGCGTGGCTGATCGGCTTGCCGCAGGACAGGTCGATCATGCGTTGGTGGCCCGTGTCGTTCTGACGAATGACCGGCGCGCGTTCGAACAACTGGTGCGGCGTCATCAAGGCATGATACGCGCGCAGCTGCGCCGCCTCCTGCATGGCGACCACGCAAGGGCCGATGATCTTGCTCAGGAAACATTCCTGCTGGCATGGCGCAAGCTGGATCAATTTCGCGGCGAGGCCCGGTTTTCCAGCTGGCTCTATCGAATTGCCTATTCCTGCTTCTTGCAAAACCGTCGAAAGCGGCCATCGCCTGCGGACCACCCGGACGGCGAAACATTCGACCAGCGACCTTCGCCGGGTCATTCAGTCGACCTACGTCTCGATGTCGAGCGTGCGATGCGCCGCTTATCCGATCCCGAACGGATTGTATTGTTGCATGTAGTGCAGCTGGGCTTAAGCCAAGACGAGGCAGCCTATGTGCTGCGAATGCCGCTCGGCACCGTGAAATCGCACACGAGACGCGGTAAGGAAAAATTGCGCGCGCTGCTGGCGGACTGGCAGCAAACATCGCCGGAGGAGCTCGGGTCATGAACGACGAGATGGACGAGGCCTTGAACAGTTTGCTGCGCGGGCAATTCGAGGGGCCGGTGCCGGATGACGGCTTTTGCGACCGTGTGATGGAGTTGTTGCCCTCAAAACGGCATCAAAAGAACTGGCCCTTGGTTGTCGGTATCCTCACGGGGACTGCAACTTGCGCGCTTACCCTGTGGTCTGCCCCGATCACCTCTATCGGTTGGCAGGAGTGGGTCTCCGGAGTACCGTCTGAATTTGCCCTTGCGCTCTTCATCTCCATGATTGGCTTGGAGATTTTGGCATTGGCCTGGGCGGTGGCCGAGGTTGGTGATCGAGACAATCGCTCATCTCGACAGACCATCAGATGAAATCGAGGTGTCGAATGAGAGCAAGCGAGACTGACGAACCGATGATCAACTCTAATTACTAAAGCGTTTTTCGATCATAACGCGGAGTGGGACGCGTTTGCAGATCGACAGATTGGCATCGTCACGCTTGGCCAGCGCGGCAACCAGAACGGGGCGAAACGCTTCGAAGTGGATGAACCGGCCCGGCTCGCCCAGCCGACCGCCATCCGGACGGCACGCTCACAACCCCCCGGTGCAAACGTATTGCGCGGCGTGGATCACTTTTCCTTGCCCGCCACCCCGTAATTGATGCTGGCATTTCGGGTCTTCTGGAACTCCGGCACGGTCATGCCCTTCATCGCGGCGTAGATGTCGATATTGCCGATCCCGGTCACCGCGCCGAGCTTTTCCAGCATGAAGAAGATCACCCCGTAATGGATCATGCCGATCCAGTCGCGGCGGCGGACGAGGTCCTGCTCTTCCTCGGTCAGCCCGCCCTTCGCATAGGCGGCCTCCTCGTCCTCGCGGAACAGCTTGCGCATGTCCGGCTGGGTCAGCGAATGCAGGAAATGGTTGAGGCGGAAGCCTTTCACGCTGCGTTCGATGGTGAAGGGATAGGTGCCCGCCAGCTCTTCCGCCCCGGCATATTCGCGATCCGCGCGCGCACGGGTGACTTCGGCGGCTCCACCGGAGCATCGGGGTTTGCGTTCTTCGAGGATCATCGTCGCGATGGGGCACATCGAGGGGAGGAAATAGGTCTTGTGCACGCACTCGACATCGGCCGAAAGCGCGCCGCGCATCATCAGCCACATCACCACCTCGGCGCCTTCCCAGCCGCCCAGCGTCGCCAGTTCGGCCACGGTCATGTCGAGCAGGCTCTCGGGGTCCTTTTCCAGCCGCTCCATGAATTCATGGTCCCACGCCGGATTGTTGAACCCGCAACCCTCGCCGTGGACCTGATGGCTGAGGCCGCCCGTCCCGGCGATCGCCACCTTGATATCCTCGGGATAGGACAAGATCGCCTGCCGCAGGCTCTTGCCGAACTTGTAGAACCGGCGCGCTGAGGGCAGCGGCACGGTCAGCACGCCGCAGACCACCGGCAGCAGCTTGCAGGCCCAGCCGTTCGCGTCGTAATCGACCATCACGCTAAGCGGTGAGAAGGCGCCGTGGTCCAGCCCCTTGCCCTGAAAGTAGGACAGGTCGAATTCGTTCGCCGACCATCACCCGCGCGACATGTTCGGCGAATTTGGGATCGCCCTTGATCGCCGGGATATCGCGCGGGCCGCCGCCTTCGTCCGCCGCCTTGAATTCCTCGCCCACGCCCAGCGCGAAATGGCTGTAATGATCGAAGAACGAGGTCATGTGATCGTTGTAGATATAGACCAGCACGTCGGGCTGCTTCTCGCGAAACCACGCTTGCACCGGCTCATAGCCTTCGAAGATCGGCGCCCACACTGGATCGTTCTGCTTGCCGCCATCCTTGGCGAAAGCGATGGTGGGGGTGTGCGATGTGGCGACGCCGCCGACGATCCGAGCCATGCTGCTGACCTTTCCTCTCGGGCAACGACGGTTGGCCGCGCCCCTTTTGCTTCGCTGGCATTTGCCACGCAGAGCCGCCTTCCGGCAAGCCAATTATCCGGAAATGCGAAGAGTTCGGATATGCGAATTACTTCAGCTTCGAGCAATCCCGAAATCTGCCACGCAACGAACTGTTCGCCCGCCGCGCTATGGGCATAGCCCGCCTGCATCGGGCTGACAGTTATATGTCGGAGGATCACCACGCTTTCGTCATTCTCCTGACCGGGCAACGGAGCGTCGCTATTACCGTCAAAGCTCAGGCCGGGAAGTTCGGGCAAGGCGATCCCGCGTTCGCGCGCCCGTTCCTGCATTTCGGGGGAGGCGCTGGCAGCCATGTTGGCGGTGAAGCCGAGGCGGTAAGCATTGTAAGTCCCGATCCGCGTCACCCGCCATTCGGCATCCTCCAGCGCATTGGGGAAATTGACGTTGAGAGCGAGGCCTGCGGGCAGCAGCGGCCCGCCGCCCGCTCCGCCCTCAAGCGCACGCAGCAGATCGAGCGTGAGCCGCGCCACTTCCTGAGAAAGTGGATTGTCGAGCGTTTCGCTGGTGGAATTCTCCCCCGCCGACAGCGCAATCGCGGGCAGGCCGCGCAGCGCCGCGAACTGGGCATTGCTGACAGTGCCCGAAGAGATCACAATCGCCCCGACATTCTGCCCCTCGTTCGGACCCGACAGTACCAGATCGGGCGCGTGGCCCCAGCGCGCTTGCGCCGCGACATCGAGTCCATAGGCCAGCGCCATCACTGGCGTACCATCAACATAGTAGAAATCGCCCGGCGGCAAGTCCGCTCGCGTCATCGGCCCTGCGGCAGGATCGCCCGCCTGCGCGGCATCGGCGCGGCATGGGCGTGGTAGAGCGGCACCAGCGGCCGCCCAATCTGCAACGCCGCGCCCTGCCCGCTCTGGTTGCGGCACGGCACGGATACGATCACATCGTGCCCGGCCTCCTCCAGCGCGTGATACAGCGCCAGCACATTGCTGGTCAGGCCATCGTCATTGGTGAGGACTATATCGCGCGCGCCTGCAGTGGCTGGGCGTGGCGAACAGGGCGAATGCGCACAGCGCGGCGAAACGGCGGTTCATGCATTCCAGCATGCCACACAGCAGAGCGGGCGGAAAGCCTGCGCTTCCCGCCCGCCCGCATATCACTCAAGCGATAGAGCAATCAGCTCATGTGCTTGGAAACCGCACCCGTCATCTTGAACATCGAGATCTGTTCGGTCCCGATCACCTTGCTCAGCTTGGCATCGGGGTTGATCATGCGCTTGTCGGCGGAATCCTGCAGGCTGTTCGCCTTGATGTGATCCCAGACCTTGCTGGTAACCTGTGCACGGGTCAGCGGGCCCTTGCCTACGACTTCTTCCAGTTCCGGGGTCAGGTTGACCGGCTTGGTGAGAGCATTGTTCTTGGCAGCCATTGGTATTTCCTTTCAGTCAAAAATTATGCCGACTTTCAGCCTAGCATTGTTCAATCGTCTTCGTCGCCATCATCCCAATCGTAATCCCCGCCTTCTTCGCGGGTATAAGTCGCTGTAATCAGGGCAAGACCCATAACATGGCCTGCCATTGCTGCAACAAGTTCCTCGCGAACTCGCCCCCGGCATCAGCGTGAGCGGCAGATCAAGCGCAAAAAGCTGGAACACATATTCGTGCGGGTCGCTGCCCGTCGGAGGGTCGGGCAGCAGCCATTCGGAGTTGCCGAACGCGTTCTTGCCCACCCGCGGTGGGGCTTCACCTTCCAGCAATTTGCCGCGCTGGCCAGGCAGGCCCCAGACCAGCCAGTGGCAGAAGGGCTCACCCGTCTGCCAGTCGATATCTTCCACCACCAGCACCAGTTCCTGCGTGCCGGGTGGCGGCGCGGTCCATTCGACCGGCGGGGCAACTGAATCTTCCTCGTCCGCAGTGAAACAGGGATCGAGCGGCCCGCCGGCATTGAAGGCGGCAGAAGTGATGGCAAACCCACCCATGCCGACAAGTTCGCCGGCACCCAGCCGCGCCGCAACTATGCCGCCCAGCCCCATTCCACCCTCTCCCGGCGCCTTGCCGAGAGCCTTGGCGAGCCATGCGGGAACCGGATCGGACATGCAAAAACCTCAGTTGGATCGCGCGTTCGCAGCACGTTTACGGATTGAAGGCCCCGCGATGTGCCGCTTGCTTGGCGCTATTGCAAGGGCAGTATCCGTTCAGCCTGTCGAAGGAATGTCGCTTCTATGGCTTTGTCCACAATTCGCTTGCCCACCCTAACGGTCAGCTTGCCAGTCCTCCAGGTGCCCGATAGGATGATGCTTGGCGTTTTGCCGGACCAACAATCTGAAAAGTGTGGAACAATCATGCGCACTTCGAAATTCGCCCTGTCGCTCGCGTGTTTTGCGATGCTGGTTTCCTGCGGTGGCGGGAGCAGCGGGAACAACAACACGGGCAATGTCCCCACTCCCGACTCCAACGCCAACCCCTTCTCCGTCCAGCAGCAACCCTGCCTGTACGCTTGCCGCGCGGCAGGATGTTACCTTGGATGTGTTCAACGAGTGGTACCTGTTCCCCGACTTGCTCAACACTTCCGTCAACAAGGCCAGTCACACCAATCTGCAATCCTATATCGATGCGCTGGTCGCCCCGGCGCGGGCACAGTCGCGCGATCGCTTTTTCTCCTACGTCACGTCGATCGCGGAAGAAGATGCCTTCGCCAGCAGCGGGGCTACGGCGGGTTTCGGTTTCCGCCTGAATTATGACACCGCCAACCGCCGTGTGTTTGTGATCGAGACCTTCGAAGGCACAGCGGCTTTGGGCGCAAATCTTGATCGCGGCACCGAACTGCTCGGCGTGGGTACCAGTGCTGCCAATATCCAGACAGTTAATTCACTGATGGTGAGCGGTGGCGCGGGGGCGGTGTCGGACGCACTTGGTCCGGCAACGGCGGGCACCACGCGCGTGCTGCGTGTGCGCGATCAGTCAGGCGTGCAGCGCGAAGTCTCGCTCACCAAAACCGATTTCGATCTTGATCCCGTCTCGAACCGATATGGCGCGCAGATCATCAATGATGGCGGCAGACAAGTCGGATATCTCAATCTGCGTACCTTCTCGGTGCGTTCGGCAGAGCAGGACTTGCGCGATGCCTTCGCCACCTTCCGCGCCGCCGGGGTGACCGAACTGATCGTCGATTTCCGCTACAACGGCGGCGGCTTCATCTATCTGGCGGAGATATTGGGTGACCTGATGGGGCGCGGGCGCGAAGGCCAGACTTTCGAGCGGATCAACTATCGTCCCTCCAAATCAAGCCTGAACGAGATCAACCCTTTCAACGCCCAGCCGCAATCGATCGCGCCCACGCGGATAGCGTTCATTGGCACCGGATCCACCGCATCGGCAAGCGAACTGGTGATCAATGGTATGCAGCCCCATGTGCCGAATATCGCCCTCATCGGGTCCAATACCTATGGCAAGCCGGTGGGTCAGTCAGCTTTCGATATTCCCGTTTGCGACGATCGGCTGCGGGTGGTGACGATCCAGATCGCCAATGGCAACAATCAGGGCGAATATTACACTGGCCTCGCCAGTACCGTTCCCAACACTTGCCGCGCTGCGGACAACATCGCCTTTCAAATGGGTGATCCGCGCGAAACGATGACGGCGGTGGCGCTCGATTACCTGGCGGGCCGATCCTGCACTGCAATTGCTGGTGGTCCGGCGAGCACGGCTTCGGCAATTGATCGTGGCCTGCTGGCCCCGGAACTGCCTGATCGCAGCGCGGCGCAGCACGAGATGCCGGGACTGTTCTGACGGTTCGAGCAGAAGCGCAAGGCTTCGATCAGGGACGGCTAACCCCGGCGCGCTCCAGCTCCGGCCCCAGCCGTCCACTCAGCCACGTGAAATACATGCGGAAATCCGCCGCCAGACTCCACAGTGGGTAGGTGAAGGTGGCGGGGCGGTTCTTTTCGACGGTGAAATGCGCCAACCACGCGAAAAAGTACCCGGCCAGTGGCATGGCCAGAAGCCACATCCAGCCGCCGGTCAGCAGCGCGAACAGCGCCACGGCGAAGACCAGCGTAGTGCCGATGTAATGCAATGCGCGCGTCAACGGGCGCGCATGTTCGCGCAAGTAGAACGGCCAGAACTCGGCGAAACTGGCATAGCGCGTGGTCATCATGCCGCGATGCTGCGCCAAGCTGCGCGGCAAGGCAAGGCAACCAGTCGATTCGCACTGCGGAGCGGCGGGAAGATCATCCCCGCCGCTGCTCGCCTCAGCCCTTCGGGGCAATTGGTTTGCCCGCTCCCGGCTTGCCGCCGGCCGGGGCCATGCCGGGTTTACCCGCGACTGGCTTGCCAGCGCCAGGAGCCATGCCCGGCTTTCCTCCGGCAGCGGGCTTGCCCGCAGCCATGCCGGGCTTGCCTTCAGCCATGCCCGGCTTACCGGCAGCCATTCCCGGCTTGCCCGCAACTGGCTTGCCGCTGCCATCAGCCATGCCGGGTTTACCCGCCACAGGCTTCCCGCCCGCAGCACCCTTTGCCTGCCCCGCAGCCGCAGCCGCAGTCGCCTTATCCTGACCTTTATCCATCCCGCACTTCCTCCGAGGCAGCATGCCCCCGGCAACATCCTACACAACCGGATGGCTGGCGCATGTAAAATTTACAGGCAGCAGAAAATCATCGCGACAAGGCCACCAGCACCCGATCCAGCGACTGGAGGAAGCGCGAACGATCTGCCTTTGAAAACGGCGCGGGGCCGCCGCCCACTCCGTCCATCCCGCTGCGCAGATCGGCCATGATCGCGCGGGTGGCAATCGCGCTGCCGATGCTGGCGGCGTCGAATTCCCGCCCGTCATGCTTGAGCACGCGCGCGCCCGCCTTCAGGCAGCGTTCGGCGAGCAGGATGTCGCCCGTCACCACCAGACTGCGCGGGTTTGCCTGTTCGGCGATCCAGTCGTCCGCCGCGTCAAACCCGTCACCCACCAGCACCCGCTGCACCAGCGCGCTCACCGGCACGCGGAAGGGGGAATTGCTCACCACGCGCACCTGCGCGGCAAACCGCTCGGCAACGCGGTATATCTCCTCCTTCACCGGGCAGGCATCGGCATCGACGAGGATGGTGACAGGAGCAGCATTCATCTCCGCTCCCTTAATCCGCCGGAAGCGAGAAGTCCTCAGCCGTTCTTCATGTTCTCCAGCCCCTTGATCCCGCCCGCCTTAGTGCTCGGCTGGCTGGCGTTCTGCTTGGGGCCCTTGTCGGCCTTGGGTTTGCGGGTTTCCTTGCTGGACTTGCGCTTTTCTTTGACCATGTGGAGTTCCAATCAGAGCGAAATGCCCTTGCACTGCCCCTACACCCGCAGCGCGTTCAGCCCCGCATCAAATCGACCAACTACCGCTTGCGGACGAATTCGGCGCGCAGCACCAGCCCCTTGATGCCGGGATAACGGCAGTCGATTTCCTGCGCGTCGCCGGTGAGGCGGATCGAGGGGATCAGCGTCCCCTGCTTCAGCGTCTGCCCCGCACCCTTCACGGTCAGGTCCTTGATGAGCGTCACCTGATCGCCGTCAGCGAGCAGATTGCCCACCGCATCGCGCACTTCCACTTTGTCGGCATCGGCCTGCTTTGCGGCGAGTTCCGAAGCGGGCAGCCATTCGCCGCTGTCTTCGTCATAGACATAATCTTCGTCATCACCGGGCATCGTCTGGTCTCCATTGGGCAGCTTGGTGGAGGCCATGCAATTCCCCCGCGCAACAAAGCAATAGGTAAAGCAGGCCCGCCGTGCTAAGCCCTGCGCGCTGACGTCGGAATTTGCGACGGACTTCGAGATTTGCCGACCGCCGCTTGCCTGTAAAGGCCCCGGCGCAAACCAGACGACGACTTCCTTTCCCTTGACGATTTGACGCACGACCCTTCGCCGCACTTTCGTGGCGCAGGTACCAAATGTTCTTTGAAAGGAACTCGATATGTCGAAGACCGGCACCGTAAAATTCTTCAATTCGGACAAGGGCTATGGTTTCATCCAGCCCGACGATGGCTCGGCTGACAGCTTCGTGCACATCTCGGCCGTGCAGGCCGCTGGCATGCAGACGCTCGATAAGGAACAGCGCCTGTCCTACGACGTGGAACAGGGCCGCAACGGCAAGGAAAGCGCCGTGAACCTGTCGTCCGCCGACTGATTACGCATTCGTGTGACCGGGCGCAGGAGCGATCCTGCGCCCGGTTGCGCAATTGAAGTTCCCCCTCCCCCCGCCCCCCGGAGTCGCGCCCATGTCCCAGTCCTACTCCTTCTACGATCAGCGCGCCCGTGATGCCGCTGCCGAGGCGCAGGTCTCCACGCTGGACAATGTGCGGGATCGCAATCTGCGGGCGGAAAAGACCTGGCGCGCGCTGGCGGATCAGGCACAAAAGGTGGAGGACGACCGCAAGAAAGCCGCCGTGGTGCGGCAAGAACGGATCGACCGTGAAGCCGCCGATGCCGAGGAATGGGCGTCTACCGCCGTCGAAGCGGGAAACTGACCCGACCTTTCAGGGTGAACCGGATGAAACTGGCATTCTTCCTTGTTGCACCGGCCATTGCGCTGGCCGCATGTCACCCCAGCTCTGATGAAGCCCTTCCCGGCGACGTTTCCGACACCCAGCCCTATTCCGGCATTGCCGAGGATGCCGTGCTGCGCGTCACCGGCACCGAACCCTTCTGGGGTGGAACCATCGCAGACGGACAGCTCACCTGGTCCACGCCAGAGAATATTGACGGGATCACACTTCCGGTAGAGCGGTTTGCCGGGCGCGGCGGGCTATCGTTCAGCGGAGAGCTGGACGGCCAGCAAATCGATATCGCCATCACCCCGGGCGACTGTTCCGACGGCATGAGCGACCGCACCTATCCCTTCACCGCTACCGTCCAACTTGACGGCCAGACCCTCAGCGGATGTGCGTGGCGCGAGGGTGTGGACATACTGGCGGACGCGTGACGGCTGTCGCGGCGCAAGGGCGCGGGCGGATTGCTGTAGCGGAACAGGGAAAAGGAACGACTGCATCCATTGTGGACCAGACAGCAGCGTGACTCTGTTGACATGTTCCATGGAACATTTAAAGAACATATTGACGGCTGGGAGTTCCTTGGCCAAGTTGACCAAAATCGACACAGGGAGAACTTCGATGCGCGCTTCTATCAAGAGGCAGAACGAGTTTAATCATCTTTGTGAACAGGCAGGTCTCACCCCTCGTGATGCGGCAAGCCTGCTGTCTGTGTCGGATCGCTCGGTCGCCCGCTATGCCAACGGCGTCAGCCGCCCGCCAGCTCTGGCGCTGAAGGTCTTGAGAGAAGCTGTTCGGGCATCCGCGACAGGCCCGCGTCCCGTTTCCTTTCGCTTCGTTGATCTGTTCGCTGGGATTGGATTTCCTGCTATTTTACTTTGTAGCGCCTATTAATTACCTTCATTATGATAATGACTGCGGCAGACTTCGAAAGAATTAATGGCAAATTTGATTGCAACTGATTTCACCCAAGAATCCTCATCGACGCGAGTGGGTGCAGAGCCTTACCTCATTTTCGAATATCTCTACCGGAGATGCTAGCAATTATAAGGCGTTCGGCGAGATCTGGTCGCGTGGCTCGCTTTCTCAGGACGAACTGAACCGCCCTCGTTGGCAGTTTGGAAGCCGAGGAGTTTTTCATCGCAGAGCAATTGGGTGTGCCTCCTCTATATGCCGCACTCTTTGGAATGACTGGGAGAACTGAAGACGATCACGGATGGCATACGTTTGTGAGCTTCGAGACGAGTTAGATATACCCTCTGGAATTCCGATTTGGGGCAGGGCCACCGACCTCTTGGCAGGGTCTCTCAAAATCGGCAGGAAATGGAAACCCGACTTGTCACCAAATTTCGGTTAATAGCTACACCGCTTCTGCATTGGGAATACTACCGATTTAAGATGTATGGCCGTCAATAAAACAGTAACGGTTATGCCATTCAAGGAAATTTATGTCCGGATCAAACCGACTGGTGCGTGATCCGGTGCGTTGTCATATTTTTGAAAATAACGACGAGTTTCTTGGCTGGTGCTTTGCATTAGCGCCTTTGATACTTGGAAGCGCCAATTGTTGTTTATCGTGATAAGGCCTCGATCAAACGCTTTGTCAAAGGTAGCAGATAGCAAGAAGCCATTGGCAGGATTGTGGCGATTGGCGGCATCAAGGCCCCACGGCTTCATACGGCTTGTGTACGAGCAATCTTGGATCGGCGATACCCGTTATGCAGCAGCGCTCATCATAATCTGCCAGAACGGCTCGACGAAAAAGCCTTGACCGATACGTGATCAACAGGTGCCTGTTTGACCGTTTCGCCAGAATAATGGCCGACAGCGGAAATCAGTCCGATTTCTTTTAATCGTTTCGAACTTTCAGTATTCTGCGATTGCTGAATTTGGCGTTCCCAAATAGCTCCTGCTCCGCAAAACCAGTGCAGACCATCTTCTCCGAACTCGGTGACAAAGCACGGTCCTGCCTAGATGCACCGTCCAGTCCTTTATGCCTGCTCTCCGTGATTGAGGGTACGAGACTGGCGAAGTTGCATAGTTCATAGCCACGGAGTCAGGCGACCTGCCTATGGCAGCGGCAGAGCTGCCGGATTTCTGAATTTCCAATAGTGCAACTTCCCGAACGGCAGTTGGAAGTACAGATAAAGCGCCAAGAGCGTCTCATCCTCCGACCATTCCCCGTCTCTGATTGGCTTTTTCTTCCATGGATTAGAGCTAACGACAGACCACGGTCCAGTGCGGAAGCGAAGTTTTATTTCCCGTTGGTTAAACGTGATAAGGGCAAGCCTCGGCTGCCGAATACCACCTCGATCACTCCATCAATGCCGTCGCAGAACGATGCAGCCGGGTGACCGGTTGGTTTCCTGGCGCTTCGAACGCGATGGAACCTGCTCGCCGTCGTCACCTCGTCCGCCACCATCGTCGAACTGCGTCCCGCTGTTCGGATCGAAGAGCAGGAAACCGAATTCGCCTCTATCAGGAGATTGGAGAGGGCAGTGCCTGAACTGGATTTGCTGCGCGCCATATCCTCGAAGAACTCGACAATCGAACCCGAAGAGCCGGACGCAAGATCAAATTGATGCGCTGATCGAACCGTTTGGACTCATCTTTCCAAAAACTGGCGCATTCTCTCTTTTGGCGAGAACTTCATTGCCGCACATATCGGCTGTGGATGATCCCGACCTGGCTCTCCATCGCTTGGTTGGAGTGGGAAGAGCAGATGTTTCGGCGTCTGGAACGCAGGATTGTCGACCGAACGGATCGGCGGCGGCTTCCGGTCTCCGGACGGCGCGGATGCTGACGGTTTTCTGTCGTTTTCACTCAGCGTCCAGAACCGCCGGAAATCGCGCGCTGGCCAAGCGCTGGAACACCATCTCGAGGCGATCTTTACTGCGCATGACATCGCTCACGTGCGTGGCAAGCGGAGACTGAAAACAGAAACAAACCGGATTTTCTGTTTCCAAGCCAAGCTGCCTATCGGAAGCCCCGGTTTTCCCTCTTCCCAGCTGACCATGCTCGGAGCGAAGTCAACTCTCAAGGATCGCTTGTGCCGAGGTGCTATCCGAGCCGTTCGAATTCAAGAAAAGCACTTGCTTACGCTAGAGCCTGCAATTTCGGAGAACCAGACTTCGGAAATGTAAAACCAAAAGCTTGCAACTCGTGGTACCGAAAAGCTTGCACCCGACTTTCCGTCCCCACCAGCAAGAGTGGTTGATGACCGGCCCGCTTCTTAGAGCCCGCTCAAGTCCCCGACACACTTGCTGATCGCTAAACGTCAGCGTCAAAGGCCCCCCAGCCCCTCCCGCAAGCGGGGGGCTGGCTACCCCAAGTAATCCCCCCGAAACCCCCTCGCCCACTCCGCAAACCGCCCCTCGGCAATCGCCTCGCGCATCGCCGCCATCAACTGCTGGTAGAACGCCAGATTATGCTCGGTCAGCAGCATCGCGCCCAAAATCTCGCCCGACTTGTGCAGGTGGTGGAGGTAGGCGCGGCGAGTACTGCGTGCAGGTGGGGCAGGTGCAGCGCGGATCCAGCGGGGCGCTGATCCTCGGCGTGGCGGGCGTTGCGCAGGTTCACCGGGCCGTTCCAGGTGAAGGCCTGCCCGTTGCGGCCGGATCGCGTGGGCAGCACGCAATCGAACATGTCCACCCCGCGCTCCACCGCGCCGACCAGATCGTCGGGCTTGCCCACGCCCATCAGATAGCGCGGGGCTTCTTCGGGCAGCAGGCCGGGGGCGTAATCGAGCGCGGCGAACATCGCCTCCTGCCCCTCGCCCACCGCCAGCCCGCCGATGGCGTAACCGTCAAAGCCGATGGCCCGCAGGGCTTCGGCAGAGCGGGCGCGCAGGCCTCGATTCGAGAGCGCCCTGCTGGATGCCGAACAGCGCCGCATTGCCCGCATGCTCGCCCCCTGCATCGAAAGCCGTCGCGGCTGCGCTGCGCCCAGCGCATCGACAGTTCCATGCTGGCCTCGATCTCCGCCAGCGGACGGTCCGCGCGCGGGCATTCGTCGAAGGCCATCACGATATCGCTGCCGAGCAGGCGCTGGATTTCCATGCTGCGTTCGGGCGTGAGCATGTGCTTGCGGCCGTCGATATGGCTGCGGAATTCGACGCCCTGTTCGGTCAGCTTGCGCAGGCTCGGACAGGCTCATCACCTGATAGCCGCCGCTGTCGGTCAGGATCGGGCGGTCCCAGTGCATGAACTGGTGCAAGCCCCCCAGCCGCGCCACCCGCTCCGCGCCGGGGCGCAGCATCAGGTGATAGGTATTGCCGAGGATGATGTCCGCCCCGGTGGCGCGCACGCGTCTCGGGCTTCATCGCCTTCACCGTGGCGGCGGTGCCCACCGGCATGAAGGCGGGCGTGCGGATCGTGCCGCGGCGCATGGCGATTTCGCCGGTGCGGGCGCGCCGTCGGTGGCGTGGATGGTGAAGGCGAAGCGGGTCATTTCTGGCCGCTAGCGGATCAGCCCCGCAGCCGCCAGCCGGTCTTGAAAATCCATGCGATCACGCAAACACACACGAGCAGGAACGCCAGCGTGACCCCGAAGCGACACCATGATCGGAAAATCCGACTGTGCCGAGGAAAGTCCAGCGCAGGCCATTCGACCAGATAGACCATCGGATTGACCAGCGCGACCACCCGCCACGGGCCTGGCAGCACGTCTATCGAGTAGAATGTCCCGCCGAGGAAAGTCAGCGGCATCAGCACCAGCATCGGCATGATCTGGAACTTTTCGAACCCGTCCGCCCACAGCCCGATGATGAAGCCGAACAGCGAGAAAGTGGCCGAGATCAGCAGGATATAGCCGAAAGCCAACAGCGGATGGGCGATCTGATAATCGACGATCAGCGCCGCCGTGCCAAGGATGATCGCGGCCAGAATCAGCGATTTCACCGCCGCCGCGCCGACAAAACCGATCAGCGTTTCGATCACCCCCACCGGGGCCGACAGCAGCTCATAAATCGCGCCGGTGAACTTGGGCATGTAGATGCCGAAGCTGGCATTGCTGGTGCTTTCGGTCAGCAGCGTCAGCATCAGCAGGCCCGGCACGATGAAGCTGGCGTAATCGACCCCTCCCGGAAGCTCCATCCGCCCGCCGATCGCCGCGCCGAACACGACCAGATAAAGCGAGGTGGTAATCACCGGGGACAGGATCGAGCCGAAAGCGGTGCGGAACATCCGCATCACCTCGTTCTTGAAGATGGCGAAAGCGCCGCGCAGGTTGAGGCCGAACATCATGCCGCCAGTCCTTCGCGCTTGCCTTCTAGCAGGTCGACGAAAATATCCTCCAGCGTGCTTTCGCGGGTGTCGATGCGCGGTGAAGGCGATCCCTGCGCGCGCCAGCAATTGCGCCACGTCGGCCACTTCGCGCTTGCCCTTGCCGGTGCCGTCGCCGCCGCGATAGACGAGGCTCGCTGCCGCCGTCTTCCAGATGCAGCGGGAAGCTGGCGAAGGGTGCGGGAACTGCCTCCAGCGGGGTGCCCAGGGTGAAACAGCGCCTCGGTCCGGCCCAGCTTGGCCATGATCGAATCCTTGTCGTCCACCAGCAGCAATTCGCCCTTGTTGATGACGCCCACCCGGTCGGCCATTTCCTCGGCTTCCTCGATATAATGGGTGGTGAGGATGATCGTGACGCCCTTCGCCCGCAGCGCGTCGATCTGCCGCCACATGTCGCGCCGCAGTTCCACGTCTACCCCGGCGGTGGGTTCATCGAGGAACAGCAGTTCGGGATCGTGCGCCAGCGCCTTGGCGATCATCACCCGGCGCTTCATCCCGCCCGAAAGTTCGCGGATGGTGACATCGCGCTTGTCCCACAGGCTGAGGCTGCGCAGCACTTCCTCGATCCGCGCCTCGTCCGGCGGGCAGCCGAACATGCCGCGCGAATAGCGGACCTGCCGGATCACCTTGTCGAACATGTCGAAGCTGAGTTCCTGCGGCACCAGCCCGATGCGGCGGCGCGCGTCCTTCCAGTTGCGGGTGATGTCCTGCCCGAACACTTCGATAGTGCCGCCGGTGGGGCGCACCAGCCCGCAGACTGCGCCGATCAGCGTGGTCTTGCCCGCACCGTTGGGGCCGAGCAGCGCGAAAATCTCTCCGCGCTTGATGCTCAGATCGACGCCGCCAAGCGCCTTGACCCCGCCCTTGTAGGTCTTTTCGAGGCCGCGAATATCGAGGATGGTTTCCATCGTTATGTATTGGGGTCAACGCCTTCAGGCGGCAAGGGCCAACCTGCGGGGATTCGCGCTATTGGGGGACAAACGCCCCCTTTCCGGCAATTACAATCCTTCGAGCCGGGTTGTCGTGGCCGGAAGATATTGGGTCTTGCCGTTCTTCTTGATCGCGGTGAGGAATTGCTTGCGGTTGCCACTCGGCTTGTACGAACAATGCACCCAGCCCGATGCCATTCCGCCTGCCGAGGTGTAGAATTCCAGGATCAGCTGATCGAAGGACAGATTGTCATTGATCCATTTGGCAAGTTCGCGATTGTCCGTCCCGGCAATCTCGAAATCCGCTGCCTGCCCCCACGAATGCTGCGACTTGGTGGACCCACCCACTGCCTTGTTCACGGCGTCCGAGCGGTAACCGCTGGAGACCTTCGGCGCGGTGCCGAAATGGGCAGCGATCGGTTCAAGCACGAACCACGCCAGCAAGTGCAGGTGCCACACCGTTTCCAGCTTGCTCGGCCAGTTGTCGGCTGTCTGCGAAGTGACCGTAAGCGATGCAACATCGTAGTTGGTCGAAAATTGCATGTTCTGCTTCTGATTGACTACCGGCGAATAAATACCAAGCGCATCCGACATGATTCCAGCCCCCCGACTCCGCAATGGTCAATGCTATCATTTGGGCAGCGGACCAACAACATCCGATTTGAAATCGTGCAGATTCTCTGAAGTCGTGTAAAATCTATGGGATGAGCAATCCACGCCGTGGCGGGACTTGCCAGCGCGCGAATCTCGCTTACAAAGTGGGCGCAAGTAGCGAGGGAGAAGCGCGAAACAGCGCGCCAGACCACTTGGGGGGAAATTTGATGCCTGGACCGACTATCCTTGAATTCGCCTGCATCGCCAATGCCTGTTACTCCCCAACGGCAGCGTGCTGGTGCCCAATTTCACGCGCGTGCATCCTCTCTTGCACGCAAATGGCTTCAAGGGTTCAATATGGAAGCAGGGGAGTGGCGGCTCCATGATCCAGGTTATAGCCCTAGCCGGTACTGACATTGGTGACGATACTGGCGGGTTCGATGCGGCTGACGTGCTGGCCGATACGGGCTTTGCCGGACGGACGGCGACCGCTACCACAGCGATCTTGAGCCCGGGTACTGCTGTAACGATGGAACTAGGCCGACAGATGTTGGAATCGCAATTGCGGGACGCGCTGGCTTTGGCCCGCATATGTATTGGAGAAGGCGGCAGCGGTAGTTCGAATTATATTGTCGGCCATTCACTGGGTGGCGGGCTTGCGCAAATAGTGGCAGCGCAATTGCGCATCAAGGGCATAGCTTTCAACTCGCCCACCACTTCACAACTTGGATATTCGATCAGCCCCAAGCGCAATTTTCTTTGCGTCAATCAGTATAACGATCCGGTCTCACTGGCGACAAAAATGTTCGGCAGTCATCTGGGTGAAGAGCTAATCATCAACAACGGCACCAGCGGCATGGCCGCGCACAGCATGAACTCGATCGTCAGCTTCCTCGGCAGCAGCGGCGGCAACTTTTACGGCCAGCAGCAGCGGTTCTAGCGGCGCCTGCAAGTCATCGACGACTATACTGGTTTAAACCGGCAGACCGACGTAATTCTCGGCGATGCTGGTCTGCGCCGCGCGGCTGGTGGCGATGTAGTCCAGTTCCGCCACTTGCATCGCGCGTTCGAACGGGCCGTCCTCAGGGAAGCGGTGCATCAGCCGGGTGAGCGACCAACTGAACCGTTCGCTCTTCCAGACGCGTGCCAAGGCCCGGTCCGAATAGCCTGATGATCGCGTCATTATCATGTGCGCGGAAGTACCGGGCGAGCGCATCGGCAGCGTAATGGACGTCGCTGGCGGCAAGGTTCAGCCCCTTGGCCCCGGTTGGCGGGACAATGTGGGCAGAATCGCCGCACAGCAGCAGCGAGCCGTGGCGCATTGGCGCAAACACATAGCTTCGGAGCGGGGCAATGCTCTTTTCGATGCTGGGGCCACGTGTGATCCCCGCCGCCGCTTCGGGGCCGAGCCGGGTCGCCAGTTCGTCCCACACCCGATCGTCGCTCCATTGCTCGACCGTGTCGGTCAGCGGCACGTCGACATAGTAGCGGCTGCGGCGTTGCGCTGCGCATGGAAGCCAGCGCGAAGCCGCGTTCGTGGTTGGCGTAGATCAGTTCGTGATTGCACGGCGGCACATCGGCGAGAATGCCGAGCCAGCCGAACGGATATTCGCGCAGATATTCCTTGCCCGCGCTGGCAGGGATCGCGCGGCGGCTGGGGCCGTGGAAGCCGTCGCACCCGGCGATCATCCGGCAATCAATCCGGTGCTCGCTCCCGTCCTTGGTGAAGGTGACATAGGGCGCATCGCCCTCCACATCGTGCAGCACTGCATCCTGCGCCCCGTAGATCACTTCCAGCCCGCGATCCGCGCTCGCCTCCATCAGATCACGCGTCAGTTCGGTCTGGCCGTAGACCACCACCTGCTGCCCGGTCAGTTCCTCGATATCAATGCGGATCAGACGTTCGCCATCGGCAAGGTTGAACCCGCCGTGCGGCAGACCTTCGGCCTTCAGCCGCGCATCCAGCCCCAGCCGCTCCATCAGCGAGACGGTGATGTTCTCCAGCACGCCCGCGCGAATCCGCCCCAGCACGTAATCGGGCGCCTGCCGCTCGATCACCACGCAGTCGATCCCTTCGGCGCGCAGCAGGTGGCCGAGCAGCAGCCCCGCTGGCCCTGCGCCGATGATGCAGACCTGAGTCCGCATCAGAACGGCGCCATCAGCCGGTGCGAGGCCGCGCCGATCAGCCCGCCGACCACGTCTCCTCCCGCGCCGCCAAGCTGCGCCTCGCCGATAGCGATGCTGCTTTCGACAATGTCGCGGCAACGTTCGTAGCGGCGTTCCTCATAGGCAGCGAGCGCAGCCTCGGCATCGCTGGCGTTCTCCAGTTCCTCCACCAGCACCACCGCGCTTTCCACCGCCATGCCCGCGCCAGAAGCCAGATGCGGAGTGGTGGCGTGGACGGCATCGCCGAGCAGCACCACCCGCCCGTCATGCCACGGGCGCGGCTGGATTTTCGCCGCCAGCGGGCGATAATTGACCCAGTCCTCGCGGCTCATATTGTCACGCACCCAGCCCGCATTGCCGCCGAAATCGGCCAGCCGCGCCTTCATTTCATCGCAAAGCTCGGCGTCCTCGAAGTGCTTCTCGCGCCGTTCGTGCTTGCTTAGCAGCCAAAGATAGACCTGCTCCTCACCGCAGCGGGTAATGCCCACGGTGTATTGCGGGTGGCCGAAGAACATCTCGCCCTTTTCCAGGGTAGGCGGCTTGGCCATCGAGACGCGCCAGCAGCCCTGCCCGGTGCGTTCGGGCTCGCCCATGTGCGGGAAAGCCAGCTTGCGCACCCGGCTGTGGACGCTGTCCGCGCCGATCACGAGATCGTAATGGCCAGCTGGTGGCGTCCGAGAAGGTGACGTCCACGCCGCCCGCCACGTTCTCCAATTCGTCCACCGTAATCCCCAGCCGCACGTTGCAGCCCGCTGCCTGCACCCGCTGCTGCATCAGGTGATGGAGCACCGGACGCATGATCCCTCCGGTTGCCGGAAGTCCCTCTTCCAGCGGCGGCTCATCGAGATCGTGGAGGAACTTGCCGAAGAAAGTGAACACCGCCGAGCCGGGTGTGATCGCACCTTCGCGGGCGATTTCGTCCACCATGCCCAGCCGCTTGTAGGCGCGCAAGGTCGAGCCGGTGATGGTGATGCCCGCGCCGTAAACGCGCCAGTCGGGATCGAGATCGATCAGGTCCACCGCCACGCCGCGTTCGGCCAGCGCAATTGCCGCAGCCATCCCGCCAATCCCGCCGCCCACGATCAGCACCTTCGATACGCTCGAAATCATTGGCCCAGTCTCTCCATCACTTGCATTTCCCCGGCTTTATGACCGCAAGTCAGCATCCGCCAAGCCTGCAATTTGGATGCTTCGATATCGATTTGGCGGACGCTCCGCTGCGGTGGATGCCAGCCTATCGATTCAATCCGCAGGCCAAGCGCCAAAGCGCGCGGTAATCAGGCAGGATAATGATCGCCAGCAACCTGCCAATGCTCGACCACCGGGGGCGCAACGAAGAACGGCCCCGCCAGTTCGCGCCAGCGCGCGAAGCCGGGGGATTTGCGGAAGGTCACCATATGCGCTTCGACCGATTGCCAGCCGACCACCAGCCGGTATTGCGCCGGGTCCTCGATCACCCGTTCCAGCCGCATGGAGTGGCACCCTTCCGCCGCCGCAAAGTGTTCGGCGGCAAGGGCCACGGCGGCTTCGAACTCCGCAGCACGGGCGGGATCGATGGTGAGGTAGGCAATTTCAGTTATCATGCGCCAAGCATGTCGATTTTGGGGGCGGGAGACAAGCGATGAAAGTGCTGGTGACAGGGGCCGGAGGATTTGTCGGGCGGCATATCGTGCGCAAATTGCTGGCGAGCGGGCACGAAGTGACCGGGCTCGATACCGCTGCCGGTGGCATTCCCGATGGCGCGCGGCGGATAGCGGGCGATCTGGGCGATACAGGGCCTGCGGTCCGAGGCGCTGGATCAAGGCTGCGATGCACTGATCCATCTCGCCACCGTTCCCGGCGGCGCGGCGGAGGCCGATCCGGCGGCATCACGCCGCATCAACATCGACGCGATGTACGATCTGCTGGAGGAGCTTGCGGCCAGTCAATCGCGGCGCGCGGGTGGTCTATGCCAGTTCCATCGCCGTCTACGGCGATCCGCTGCCGCCCGAAGGCGTGGACGATGCCACCCCGCTTTCCCCGCGCATGACCTACGGCGGGCACAAGGCGATGATGGAGACCGCCGTCGCCATGCTCTCCAATCGCGGCGCGATTGACGGGGTGACGATCCGCCTTCCCGGCGTGCTCGCCCGCCCCAAAGGGCCATCGGGGATGAAATCGGCCTTCATGAGCGACCTGTTCCACGCCCTGCGCGCTGGTGAGCCGTTCACCTGCCCCGTCTCCCCGCAGGCGACGATCTGGGCGCAATCGGTGGACTGCTGCGCGAACAATTTCATCCACGCGCTGACGCTCGACTCGGCGCTGCTGCCGTCCACCCGCGCCGTCACCCTGCCCGCGCGGCGGATCGCCATGAAAGACCTCGCCGAAGAAATCGCCCGCCAGTGCGGCACTGAGCTTTCGCTCGTCAGCTATCAGCCCGATCCCATGCTGGAAGCGACATTCGGGACGCACCCCGGCCTGAAAACGCTCGCCGCACACCGTGCGGGATTTGCGGATGACGGCAGCGTGGCTAGACTGGTGGAGAGCGCACTCAAGACGCTCGAATAGCGATCGGGGAGAATTATGCGGTTCCAGCGGCTGGATCTCAATCTGCTGGTGGCGCTCGATGCGTTGCTGACCGAACAGAGCGTTTCGCTCGCGGCGGACCGGCTGTGCCTTTCGCAATCCGCCACCTCCAGCGCGCTCGCCCGCCTGCGCGAGTATTTCGAGGATGATCTGCTGGTGCTCAAGGGGCGGCAGATGGTGCTGACCAAGCGCGCCGAGGAACTGATCGAGCCGACCCGCGCGGTGCTCGAACAGATCACCGCCACTATCGCGGTCAAACCCGAATTCGACTACCGAACCAGCGACCGGCTGTTCCGCTTCATGGCTTCGGACTACACCACCGAAGTGCTGCTCGCCCCCGCCTTCCAGCGGTTTGCCGAGATCGCCCCGGAAATGCGCTTCGAAATCCAGCACATGTCGAGCGCGCCGGTCGAGGCGCTCGAACGCGGGATTGTCGATCTGCTGGTCACGGTGGATTTTGCCACCTCGTCGGATCATCCCAGCGAACTGATGTTCGTGGACGATTACGTGGTGGTGGGGGACCGCGACAATCCGGCAATGCAGGGCGCGATGTCGGTCGAAACCTACCTCTCGCTGCCGCATGTCACCGTCCGCTTCGGCAAGGCGCGCATTCCGGCCTTCGATGACTGGTACATGCGGCGCAAGAAGCAGCAGCGGCGGATCGAGGTGGTGACCGCCAGCTTTGTCACCATGCCCGCGCTGATCGTCGGCACCGATCGCATCGCCACCATGCACCGCCGCCTCGCCGAAAAGCTGGGACGGCGTTATCCGGTCGCGTTCGCCGAAGTGCCGTTCGAAATCCCGCCGGTCCGCGAACTGGCGCAGTGGGACATCGCGCATAACAACGATGCAGGTCTGCGCTGGCTGGTGGAGGAACTACGCAAGGTGGCGCGCGAGGAAGTGCCGGGGCCGCTGACCTCTGACGGCGGGGAGAGCGAAGGCGACAGTACGATTGCCTTCCAGTTCCAGCGCGAACTGCCAGTGCGTTAACGGGGGGGTGAAATGGGTATCTACAGCACAGAAACCGGCGCCAACCTTGTGCCCGCATCTCCGCCCGCCTCGTTTTGGGAAAGTGTTCCTACTGAAACACTTCTATTGCTGATCTTTGCCCTCCTTTGCGCATTGGCTGGCTGCGCTTACGCATTCTGGGGTATCAGATCAGGCTACGTCCACGTTGGCGACAGGCTGCGACGTGTTTATCGCGAACAGGAGCCGAAGACGTACTGGTTCGTGGTTTCAGTCGTAGGATTGGTCTTCCCAACTGCGTTTGTCTGGCTGGTCGTCTGGAAGCTTACGCAATAGCGAATCCGGGGTCTGTAATCCTAAACGCTCGCATCGAAACCCTGCCGCGCTGCCAGTATTTGCGGGCGGCGCGCGTTGAGCCAATCGAGGGTGCGGCGCAGTTCCGCTGCCAGATCATTTCCCAGCGGGGTAAGCGAATAGCTGACCTTGGGAGGCACATCTCCGGTCGCTTCCCGCAGCACAAACCCGTCCCGCTCCAGCGCGCGCAGTTTCAGCGTCATCACCCGTTGCGATAGCGCCTGCTCAGAGGATAGCCCCGCCGTCACCCGCCGCAGATCGGCGTGCCGCCAGGTGCCGCTTTCCAGCACCAGCAGCAGTAGCGGCGACCAGCGATCGCCGAGCATGGCGGGGACCGAGCGCGCGGGATCGTCCCGTTCCACTCCATGCTCGCCCATTTCGGCGGCCAGTTCGGCCAGCCGCTGGCGGGTTTTCGGGTCGGTTTCGTTGCGGTCTGCCATCCATCTGCCGGGCACAAAAAAGTGCCTTCTTCCCATTGTTTCGCGCCAGCCTAGAACGATTGGCAAGACAGGCAAGACTGCGGGAGAGAGAATGGTGGCAGATGCGATCCGGCTGGATGGCAAGGTGGCGATCATCACCGGGGGAGCGGGCGGCATCGGCGGCGCGACCGCGCGGTTGATGACAGCACGCGGTGCGCGGGTAGCGATAGCCGATATCGCGCTGGACCGCGCCGAGGCGCTGGCGAGCAAGATCGACGGGGCCATCGCGGTGCACCTCGATCTGGAGGACGAGACCTCGACCGAAGCGATGGTGGCGCAAACTGTGGCGCACTTCGGACGGCTCGACATCTTGCACAACAATGCCGCTTTGCTGGGGCCGGAAGTGGCGCAGGCGGACGGCAATGTGGAGGAGATGGACACCGCGCTGTGGGATCGCACCTTCGCGGTGAATGTCCGCGGGACGATGATCGCCTGCCGCGCCGCTTTGCCGCATCTGCGCGCAAGCCGGGGCAACATCGTCAACACGGTGAGCAACCTGGCCTTGCAAGGGCACATGATCCAGGCGGCCTACTCGTCGAGCAAGGCGGCACTGATCCAGCTTACCCGCGCCATCGCTACCAGCCACGGCAAGGCAGGGGTGCGCTGCAACGCGGTGGCTCCGGGTATGACCGTGACCCCGGCCCTGCTCGAAGCCTTCCCCCCGCCGCTGCGCCAGGCGGTGGAGGACGAAACCCTGCGCGACCGGCTCGGCGTGGCGGAAGACATCGCCGAAGCCGTCGCCTTCCTCGCCTCCGACGCCGCGCGCAATATCACCGGCGAAGTGCTGGTCTGCGATGGCGGCGGCACCGCCCATGTGCCGGGCATTTCGCGGTTTCGGGCCTTCTTTGCGGAGCAATGAGAATGTCTCACACGAAGCAACCAAGCAACGAAGAAAGGTGGCCGGGTCTGGAGGATTTGGCAAGAATTGCAGTGGATTGCGGGTACAAGGTTCATGACAGACTGGGCCCCGGTCTGCTCGAATCGGCCTATGAACTTGTACTACTGGAAAGCCTGCGGCGCCGGGGATTGGATGTGAAGCGCCAAGTGGCGATCAGTATCGAAGTCGACGATATCCGGATTGTAGACGCCTTCCGCGCCGATATCTTGATCGAGAACACGCTGCTGATCGAGCTCAAATCGACCGAAAGCATCGCCAAGGTGCATCTGAAGCAAACACAGACCTACTTGCGTTTGATGAACTTGCCGCTCGGCCTGTTGATGAATTTCGGTGCCGAAACTTTTCAATCAGGATGCAAGCGGGTGATCAACAGTCGAATCGGCTTCGTTTCTTCGTTTCTTCGTGAGCGACCATCGCCCTCAATTGTCAGATACGATGCAGGAGATATCATCGAATGACCTACGATATCGTCGTCATGGGCGCAGGCCACAACCAGCTGGGTGCCGCCGCCTATCTCGCCAAGGCGGGCAAGAAGGTGCTGGTGCTGGAGATGAAGGAGTTCATCGGCGGCGGCGCGGTGACGCTCGAACGCACCGTGCCCGGCTTCTTCCACAACAAGCATTCGGCCATGCACGGGATGATCCAGGCCAACCCGCTGCTGGTGAACGACGAGCTGGGGCTGAAATCAAAATACGGGCTCGATTACTTCTACCCCGAAGCGCCGATGGGGCTGCTGCTGAAGGATTTCCGCTCCTTCGTCACCTATGTCGATGTGGACCGGACCTGCCAGCGGATCGCCGAGTATTCGGAGAAGGACGCCGACGCCTACCGCGAATTCGTCAATTGGGGCGCGCGGATGATGCCGATGCTGCTGCAAGGCATGTTCAACGTGCCGATCCCGCTCGGCCCGTTCTTCGCGATGATGGAATCGAGCGAGGACGGGCGGCGGATGCTCGATCTGATGTTCCGCATCGCCCTTGCAGATCGTCGATGAGCTGTTCGAGACCGACATCCTCAAGATCCACCTTTTGAAGTGGGTGTCCGAAGGCATCCTGCAATTCCCCGACGACATGGGCACCGGCTTCGGCCTCATCATCATGATCCTGCTGGTGCATTTCTACCCCGTCGGCTTCCCGACCAAGGGCAGCGGTTCGCTTTCGCAGGCGCTGGCCGATTGCATTGCCGATTACGGCGGCGAAGTGCGCTGCAATGTGAAGATCGACAGCGTGATCGTGGAAAGCGGCCGCGCGGTCGGCCTGCGCTCCACCGATGGCGAGGAGTTCCGGGCGAAGGATGCGGTGGTCGCGGGCATTCACCCGGCGCGGCTGGATTCGTTCGTCACCGGGCTAGATGCCGACATGCTCGCACGCGCCAAGCGCGTAAAGAACGCGCCCTACACGCTGTTCAAGGTGGACGCCGCGCTGGACAAGTCGGTGGAGGAACTGTCCTCCAAAATCCCGGCCGAACTCGCCGCAATCCGCCGCCAACTGCATCACCGCCACCAGCTTGCAAGGCTTCCTCGACAGCTTCGAGCCGCTGCGCCGGGGCCAGCCGGGGCTGGAGAACCCGCTCCACGGCGGCGGCATCGTCGGCTTCCCCGGATTGCAGCCGGAGGGCAAGAGCCAGCTCTACCTCACCAGCTACCAGCCCTACAGCCTCGACCGACAAGGCCCCGCCCGCTGGGACGACATCAAGGAAGACGTGGCCGACCGGCTGATCGACAGCCTCAGCCACTTCTTCCCCGGCCTTTCGACAAGCATAATCGCCCGCGAAGTGGACAGCCCGCTGGACATGGAACGCTGGTCCCCCAACTCCTTCGTCAACGGCGAGGTCCACGGCGCGGGGCTGCAATTGTTCCAGACAATGGGCATGCGCCCCACCCCCGAACTGGCGCGCTATGCGGTGCCGGGGATCGAAAGGCTTTACCTGTGTGGCCCCTTCATGCACCCCGGCGGAGCAATTTTCGGCGTGGGCCGCCCCACCGCGATCAAGGTGATGGACGATCTGGGGATCGATTTCGACAAAGTCATGGCAGCGTGAGGGTGATGAAGGCATGAAAATCTACGACGCCAACGACGGCGAGCTGATGAACGTCCGCGAGATTGTGCGCGACGGCAACGATCTGGTGATCCGCGGCAAGATTTTCGGGGCGATGCCGATGGTCGCGCGGCTGAAGCCGCAGGAAGCGCGCGCGGCGCTGAAACTGCTCGATGCGCGGACGATTTTCTTCCTGCTGACCCTGCTGTTCCGCAAGGGGAAGTGACCTATCGCCCCGGTGGATAGCTATTCTCCCACGAAATGCGCTTAGCAATCCGGCCCGATGCCCTAGTCTGGACCGGCGCAATCGGGCGGATAGGGTTTGGCGATGAGCATTCTGGGTGTCGAAAGCGTGGTCTTCGGGGTGGCGGACCTCGCCGAGCATACGCGTTTCTGGACCGACTTCGGCTTGACCCCGGAAAGCGGAGACGAGCGCGAAACAGTGTTCCGCCTCCCCTCCGGCAGCCGGGTGATCCTCTACAAGCATGGCGACGCGCGCCTGCCCTCGCCCGATCCGTTCCCCGGCGATGGATTGAAGGAAACCGTCTGGGGCGTGGCCGATCAGGCGGCGCTGGATCGCTATCGCCGCCAGCCTCGCCACCGAAGTCCCGGTCACCACGGCCGCTGACGGCACCGTGCGCGCCGTGTGCCCCGATGGCCAGCCCATCGCGCTACGGCTGTGGACCAAGCGCACGTTCAAGTCCGAAGCCAGCCCGGTCAACACCCCCACCAGCTATCCGCGCTTCAACCAACACCGCATCTGGCGGCACAAGTGCCAGCCGAAGACGATCAACCATGTGGTCTTCTTCAGCCCCGATTACGTCGCCAGCTTCGAATTCTACGACCGCCACCTCGGCTTCCGCTACACCGATCATTCGAAGGGCACCGGCATCTTCGCCCGCGCACCCGGCACCTACGAGCATCACTCGATCTTCTGGGTGAACTGCGACCTGCCGATCGCGCCCGATCATTTCAAATTCATGCACATTGCCTTTGGCTGCGACGATATCGACGAAGTGATGCTGGGTGCCAACATCATGGAAGCGAAAGGCTGGAAGAACCAGTCGATGAATTCCAGCGGCGGCATCTCGCGCCACCGCGCCACCAGCGCGATCTATTATTATTGCGACATCCCCGGCAAATCGGGCGAGGCCGAGTATCACGCCGACAGCGACTATCTGGACGACAACTGGGTCCCGCGCGCGTGGGATTTCCGGTTCGGCTCGCTGTTGTGGAGCAACAATGCGCCGCCGATCTTCCGTGGCGACAATATTCCGTGGGACATGACGTTCGACCTGAAGCGCGAAAGTTTCGAGCCCTATCGCAAGAGCAAGCCCGGCGCCCTGCCAGTCGAAGGCAAGCTGGCGGAATTGACCGAGGCGGACGAACACGCCATCTGAAACCTTACTGCACAGGGGAGACAGGCGGCATGGTTCAACTGACAAGACGGAACTTCGCCGCTTCCCTCAGCGCGCTGGCCCTCGCCGGATGGCGACTGCCCGCCCTCGCTGCCGCATCGCCGCCGATGGCGCGGGTGATCCTGGATAACGACTTTTCGGGCGATCCCGATGGCCTGTTCCAGCTGGCGCATCACCTGCTCTCGCCCTCGATCGATATTCCGCTGATCGTCGGCACGCACCTGCCCGATTCCGGCGGCTGGCCCAACAGCGGGCGCACCGCGAGCGAAGCGGCGGGCAAGGTGCGCGAATTGCTGGCAGTGATGGGGAGAGACTCCGCCACTCCGGTGCTGGCGGGTTCCGAGCACGGCATCGCCACGAGCGGCAACCGCGATCCCAGCCCCGCCACCGCAGCCATCATTGCCGAGGCCATGCGTGACGATGCCCCCGGCCAGCTCGTCTATGCCGCCGGTGCGGGGCTGACCGAACTGGCGCTGGCCTGGCAGGCCGAGCCGCGCATCGGCCCGCGTCTGCGGCTGATCTGGATCGGCGGCGCCGAACATCCCGGCCTCGCCCTGCCCCCGCCCAATCCCGATCCGATGGAATTCAATTTCGGCATCGATCCGCTCGCCGCGCAGATCGTGTTCAACGAAAGCGATATCGAAGTGTGGCAGGTTCCACGCAACGCCTACCGCCAACTGCTGTTCAGTCAAGCCGAGTTGGAGGAACTTCGCCGGACCGGGCCTTTGGGAGCATATTTGGTCGGCGAACTGGATTCCATCGCCGCGATGATCGAACAGATGATCCCCGGCCGATTCCCGCGCAGCGAAACCTATATTCTCGGGGACAGTCCGCTGGTGACGCTGACCGCGCTGCAAAGCTTCTTCCAGCCCGATCCGTCCTCCAGCTTCTACTCCGCGCGCCCCACCCCGCACCTGAATGCAGATGGCAGCTATTCCGACAATCCCGCTGGCCGCCCGATGCGCGTCTATACCCAGATCGACACCCGCCTGACCTTTGGCGACATGCTGGCGAAGTTTCGCGCGGCTGACTCCGGCCCCGCAATGTAGCATAAGCGCCCCTTCCTAATCCTTCCGGAGACAAGTCATGGCGCGCAAAACCATCGGCGAACTGACCTTCGCCACCGTCTATCCGCTGTATATCGCCAAGGTGGAACGCAAGGGCCGCGACAAGGCGGGTGTGGACGCGGTAATCGAGTGGCTGACCGGCTACGACGCGGCAGGCCTCGCCGACCAACTCGCCCGCGCCACCACCTTCGCCCAGTTCTTCGCCGAAGCCCCCGCGATCAACCCCCGTGCCAGCGAGATCAAGGGCCTGATCTGCGGCATCCGGGTGGAAGAGATCGAAGACCCGCTCACGCAGCAATGCCGCTGGCTGGACAAGCTGGTCGACGAGGTTGCGAAGGGGAAGGCGATGGGGAAGGTTTTGCGGTAGGGGTGTTTAAGAGTTCGGTTATGAAATCGAGAGCGAGCGAATTAGCCTCTGACCGTCTTTAGGGATTTGCGTTTTCTCATTTGGCCAATCAGGAGCCAAAATTAGTCCCAACTTTCGCTCGCCGTTCACATACCTCCCTAACCAAGATCGGGTCACAGAAAATTCCTCGAGAATTGGAGGCCAGAGCTCCTTCCAAGTTAGGCCTAAAGGGCCGATGGAATCCATAATCTCGTTGAGTTTCAGTGATGCCAACTTTTGATTTCGTCGAATCAATTGGATACTTCGGTCGTTGGGAATTGCGTCGGCACCATCCGCGAATAAATCGCCAACTCCCGAAATTTCAGCCCTTTTCTGCGCTTTTGACAATGATCGAACTTCTGCTTGAGCATCAAGAGCCTTCTTCTCACTATCCCTAAAGACCATCAAACCTTCTAGACTACGGGAGAGAAATATTAATTTATACAAAGGACGGTCTTGATGAACCTTGTCGACGGTAATCAGAGGCGAATACGCGTAATCACCAGAAATTTGCAAAGCACCAGCTGCCAGTCTTTCTAATTTTCGTTCGCGATCCAAGCCTGATAAACCTTCGACTTGTTCGCGCCATTCAGTGCCTTCAAAGGTCGATAGCCAAGCCTCCAAGGCTGGGATGAGATCGGTACCCGCAAAACGGTTGGCGAAGTCAAACATGAAATTCACCAGTGCTTCTGCGTTGTTGCGCCTAAGCAATGGAATCATTGCAGAAATATCTGGAAAGCCCTTCGGATCGATCAGTGTAAAGGAAAAAGCACTCGGGGCTATAGACGACGCGATATATGCTACATGATCTTCCATCATTCCATTTAGCGGTTCAACGGCGATCTCCGGGAATCGCGCAATTGCTTCTCTAAGTTGAGTGAATGTATGGGCATCTTTTTCAACAAGGAATGCCCGCATTTTTAAATTACGGCCATTGTTTCGATAAAACAACTTTTGCGCCGTCATGTGATTGAGCGCAATTCCGAAAGAGGTATCGGTAAATTCCATACCTGCTACGGATTGCCAAGGCCCGGAGAATCCGTCGACATAAACAAATTCGTCATACTTCGAGCATACTTTTCCAACAAGAGCCGGTAAATATTTGTCGAGGAACGTATGTTTAACGAAGGCCTGCTCACGCCCTTCATAATTTGCGAAATCAATCGCCATTATCCAGCTACACAATAGGTATTTGGGAAGTCATTCCATTCTCGTCCGTCGAGTTTGCGACCGCCACTCTTAGGCCTGATTCCTCCCCATTGCTTGAAAAAAAAAGAAACATTTTGACGTTCGCATTCATCTCGAATTTGTCGGGCCCAATCTATATTCAAAATTCGCGCACCAGGACCGCTCTCACCTCCCGCAATTACCCAGTGGATATCAGTAAGATCAACCTGACCAACCGGGCCGATTAGCGGTTCCACCGAAAGAAATCGAACGCTGGCCGGAGCGGCACGAAGATGCCCTATCCGACTGGCCCCCTTGGCATCCTCTACTGAAACCCCAAGCCATATGTGTTCGGGTGCTTCACTCCCTTGATATCGGCTCCGCAAGTAATCTCGCATTCGCGAGCTACGCTTCGTGAGCAACTGGAAGACGTGCCAATCGCTTGCTTCCATTGTGTCGAATACCGCATCGACGAACGACGTCGGCACACCTTTGTGAAAAAGATCGCTCATGGAATTGACAAAGATCATTCGGCTTCGTTTCCATCGCCTCGGCTGGTCAAGGCGATCAGGGCGAAGTGTTAGATCAAACCCATTTTGAAACGGATGCCCTGGTACACCCCTCCAACGTTCCGCAAATCGCTCAGCATAGCAGTTGTCACAACCCGCAGTAATTTTCGTACAGCCGGTCACAGGATTCCAAGTAGCGTCGGTCCACTCAATTGCGCTTCCATCAGCCATACGGAAATCCTTAGAACATTTAGGGAACGTACAGCAGGTCGGCCCGTATTGCAATATGGACTTCACCCGCTGATGCGTAAGGAATCATATCCGAGTGTCCAAGGCAAGAGATAGCTCGAATCGTTCGGCGCGCGGCGGCGCATGGTGGCACCTGATAGTTTCGCTCGCAGCGAAACCCCTACAACTTCCCGTTCCCCGCACTCCATCGCACGCTAAGTTCCACCCCCTGCCCCACTGGCAGCAGCACGGTCTGCATGTCGCCCTTCGCGCTGATCGCGGCGCGCAGGGCGCGGGCGTTGGGGCGGGCGGTTTGCGGTTCGACCATGTTGTCGGAGCACAGCACGGCCTCCTCCGCCAGTTGCGGATAGACCTTTTCGAAGCACGGCACGTAGAGGTCTTTCCAGATGTCGAGCAGCACGAAGTCCCACACACCCTTATCCGCCTCCAACAGGTCCAGCGCGTCACCGCAGCGGTAATCCACCACGTCTGCCAGTCCTGCGCGGGTGAGAGCTTCGCGCGAGTAGGCCTGTTTGTAATCGGCCAGTTCCATTGTCACCATCTGCGCCCCCACCGCGCGCGCGGCCTGGGCGAGGAACAGGGTGGAATAGCCGTAGGAGGTGCCCAGTTCGAGAATCCGCTTGGGGCGGCGGGCCACGATCAGCGCGTGGAGCAGCCAGCCGACTTCCTCGCCCACCGGCAGCAGGAATTCATCGCGCCGGGCACGTCCTGCCGGGCCGAGCGATGCCATCAGCGCAGAATCGTGCGCCAGGCGGGTGCGGTATTCTTCCAGCACCGCCTGCACTTTGGGGTCTTCAAAATTCATGCCTTGCGCGCCTCCAGCGCGTCCTGCGCCGCCTGTTCACGCGCGAGGGCGCGCTGCAATTGCGGCAGCGCCTCGTTATCCGCGCGGTGACGGGCGACGTTCTGCCACGGCGCCAAGTCAAAGCCGCCGAATTCGGAATTGATATAGGCCCACCACAAATAGGTATCGACGATCGACCATGCCTCGCCAAACCACCAGCGGCGCGTCTCCAGTTCCGCATCGAGTTGATCGAGCAGGGCGGAGAACAGTTCGTTCCCGCGTTCGCGCACCGGGGCCGGATCGCCCGTGGTCAAGGCGAACGGCACTTTCACTGCGCGCACGGAGGGATGCCAGCCGGAGGAAACCCAGGCCAGCGCGGACAATTGCTGCGCTTCCTCCCACGCGCTCCCGGCAGGCGGAAACAGCTCCGCTTCGGGATAGGCGGAATGCAGCCAGCGCAGGATCGCGGCATTCTCCACCAGCGGTGCGCCGTCGACCAGCAGGCAGGGCACTTTGCCGCCGGGGCTGATAGCGAGGTATTCCGGGGTCTTGTTGTTCCCGGCGCCAAAGTCGATCAGCCGGTCTGAATAAGGCACGCCCACCGTTTCAAGCGCGGTCAGTGTCACCCGCGTACAAGTGGTGTAGGCGTGGTGGAGGATCAGCTCATGCGGCATCGTTCAACCGCTCCCGCGCCGCATTTTCGCGCGTCAAAGCGCGCTGGAAGGCGGGCCATGCCTCCACCCGCTCGCGGTGGGCGGCGAGATTGTGCAGCCCGGAAAGGTCGTATTCGCCCTCCTCTGCCGTGGTGTAGTTCCAGTAGGCGTAGACATCGATGATCGACCACTCGTCACCGAACCACCACGGCTGGTGGGCCACCCGCGTATCGAAAGCCTCGAAAAGCGGCTTCACCAGTTCCTTCCCCTTCGCACGCACCGGGGCGGGATCGCCGGTGGTCCAGCGGATCGGCATCATGTTCGCGCGCACCGCCGGGTGCCAGCCGGAGCTGATCCAGAACAGGTCCGAGAGGATCTGCGCCTCGTCCCAACCGCTCGCGGCATGGGGGAATAGCTGCGCTTCAGGAAAGCTGCGGTGGAGATACCACTGGATCGCCGCATTCTCCCCCAGCAGTTCGCCATCCACCAGCAGTGCCGGAATCTTGCCGCGCGGATTGACCTTGCGGAAGGCGGGCGAATGCTGCTCGCCTTTCATCAGGTTCACTGGGTGATCGGCGTAGTCCACCCCGCATTGCTCCAGCGCGGTCATGGCGACGCGCGAGCAGGCGCCGGGCAGGTGATAGAGCGTGTATTCAGGCATCAGGTTCCTCCACGAATTCGATCAGATTTCCCGCGCAATCGCGGATGAATGCGCCGCTGCCGAAGTCTTCCTTCACGACAAAGGCAATATCCGCCCCCTTCTCCGCCATTTCGGCGAGGAAGGCATCCAGATCATCGACCCGGAAGGCCAGATGCTTGTTCCCGTGGGTACGCAGATCGGCTGGCGGATGGCGGCGATCCTCCGGCAAGGGAGCCGCGCCCGCCACTTCGAACAGCTCGAACCGCAGCGGCCCTTTGCGGATCATCGCCGCCTGCGCGTTCGCCGCTTCGATGTGGAAGCGTTTTTCCACCGCAAAGCCGAGCACCCGCCCGTACCAGTCGATGGCCTCTTCAAGGCTGGGGACGGAAACGCCGCCGTGGTGGAAGGCGAATTCAGCCAAGCGCTGCTTCCGCCTTCAGCATCGCTTCGATCTTGCGCCGCGCGCGAGTGCCGCCCTGGTCGATACCGAGCGAAAGCGGTTGCCCGGCCCAGAATTCCGCCGCTTCCATATTGGCAAAGGCGGCTTCGATGATCGGCTTGTCCTCGACCTCGAACGCCTGCCGGAACAGTTCGGTCAGGAAGGCATCGACGTGCGGATTGTCCACCTCGTTGTGCCGCGCATTGGCGGTGAAATAGTGGCAGGTAGTGGCGGTTTCCGGGGTGACGATATGCGCCTGCCCGCCCACGGCATAGCCCTGCTCGCGCGGAGCACCCGGCAGCGTCGCGCCGATATCCAGCTTCATGCTGGCGGGCGCGTTCCAGCGCATGTCGAGCCAGTGGTCGGTCAACTGCCCCTCGGCATAGGGCGGGCGGCAGGCGCTTGGCGCGGGGACATTCTCCATCCACCAGTTCGAATGCAGCGTCGCGCCTTCATCGATCACCTCATGGCGACCAGCAAAGATCACCCCGTCCCCGGCAAAGGTGCCGCGATGGACGAATTCGATGTGCGACAGGTCCATCAGGTTGTCGGTGCAGAATTCGTAGGGCGCCTTCACATGGGTGTAGCCGCGCAGGACCTTGCGCCCCGGCTGGTCGCGGACGACGGCAAAATCGGGAATGGCGGCAAGGTCCGCCGCGTCCCGATCCCCGCCCCACAGCCACACTATCCCGTCGCGTTCGACACAGACCCAGCTATCCACTCTGGCGGCAGCGGGAATGCGTTCGGCGAATGGATTGCGCACGCAACTGCCAGCCGCATCGAAGGTCAGCCCGTGATAGGGGCAGACCAGACTGTCGCCGTCGCGCTCTCCCCGGCTGAGCGGGGCGAAGCGGTGCGGGCAGCGATCAAGCAGCGCGGTAACCGAACCGTCGGCCAGACGGTAAAGCACGGTCGGACGGTCAGCGATGCGGAGGGCGAGCAGATCGCCCTCGCCCAGTTCGTCCGACCAGCCTGCCATGTACCAGCAATTGCGCGGAAACTCCCCCATTTGACCCAGCTCCCTATTCGTCGAAGATCGCCACGGCCCGCGTCCAGCCCGCGCTCGCGCCCTTGATCTTGTGCGGGAAGCACGAAATCGTGAAGCCGGTGCCGGGGAGCAGCTTCGAGATTGTGCATCTTTTCGATGTGGCAGTAGCCGATGTCCACGCCCGCGCGGTGGCCTTCCCAGATCAGCTTGGCATTGCCGGTTTCCTGCACCCTCGCCTTGGTGTGGACGAAGGGCGCGTCCCAGCTCCAGGCGTCGATCCCGGTCACCCGCACTCCGCGTTCGAGCAGGTACATCGTCCCTTCGTAACCCACGCCCGCGCCGCGGCTGACATATTTCGGATCGCGGTTCTTCAGCGCCATCCCTGCCGAGGTGTTGACCACCACGATATCGAGCGGCTTCAGATCATGGCCGATCCGGTCGAGCTCTTCCTCGATATCCTTGGCGGTGATCAGATAGCCGTCTTCCTTGGCGGTGAAATCCAGCTTCACGCCAGGATTCATGAACCATTCCAAAGGCATCTCGTCGATGGTTTGCGACGGGCGGCTGCCGCCATCCAGCTTGGCATCCTGTGTTGGGTGATAGTGCCACGGAGCATCGACATGGGTGCCGCTGTGTGTGGTCAGCCGCACCCATTCGGCGGCACAGAACGGCTCGCCCCCATGCATGCCGTCGATATCGGCACCGGGGAAGAACTTCTCCAGCTCGTGCCGGGTATCGGCGTGGACTTCATACTCAATCTTCGGCGCGAGGAACGGCGGATCGCTGATGACATCGTTTTCAAGCGTCATCGAAAGGTCGACAAAACGGCGGGGCATGGGCAATCCTCGGCTTGTGTGTTCTTGTTTGATGCGACCGTCTGCACCGCGCAAGCAGCGATGACAATGCTATCGACCGAGACGATTTTGCCGGTCCTGCGCAATGGGTTTCCCGACCTGGGCGGAGACCGCTAAGATAAATCGCAGCAATCCCATCAAGAGAGGACATCCATGTCACGCGAACCCAGGGTGGTCGTCACCGGCCATGATGAAAACGGCACGGCAATCATCATTTCCGATAAGGCGCCGCGCACCTATCCCAGTCCCAAATTCCTGACGACGTTCTACGAAGTCTGGAACGAAAAGGCGGTGCCCGTCACCGTTTCGCGCCACATGCAGGACAACGAGGACGCGCTCAACCACCCGCCCCCGCGCGGCGGGGTGCGCATCCGCATGCACGATTTCGATCCCGCCGGGGACAAGGCCGGCAAGCTGAGCTACGAAGAGATTGTCGAACACTTCAAATCGGTCGGCTCCGAGGATGCGGTTCCAACGAAGGAGAACTGGAAGCACGCCTTCATGCACCGCACCGAATCGATCGACTTCGGGATCATGATCGAAGGCGAACTGGTGCTGGTGATGGAAGAGGGCGAACGCGTGCTTACCCCCGGCGATATTGTGGTGCAGGTCGGCACCAACCACAGCTGGGAAAACCGCAGCGAAGTGAATGCACGGATCTGCTTCGTGCTGCTCGATGGCGATTACGACGATGAAACGCGCGGCCTGCTGGGAACCGCGCCGAAGCCCTAGGCGGCGATCAGCTCCACCGGCAGCTCGGCAAGCGCGTAGAGCGTGTTGTTGAGCCGCCGCTGGGGCTCCCCGGCGGGACGAATTTCGGCGACCTGCTGCACCATAGCATCCAGCACTGCTTCCGCCTCCAGCCGCGCGACCATCTGGCCGAGGCACTGGTGAATGCCGAAGCCGAAGCCGACGTGGCCCCCGGCGTTGCGGCTGATGTCGAAGCGGTCCGGGTCCGGCCACTTGCGCGGATCGCGGTTGGCGGCGGCGAGGAACAGCAGGACTTTCGACCCTTCGGGGATCGTCGCGCCGCTCACTTCCACATCGCGAGAAGTGGTGCGGAAAAAGGTCTGCACAATCCCGCCCCAGCGCAGCAACTCTTCGAAAGCGCGCTTGGCGAGCGTAGGATCAGCGCGTAGCTTTGCCCACTCGCCGGGGTTTTGCGCAAAGGCGAGCACCAGATTGGCAATGCCATTCACCGTGGTGTCGACCCCGGCGGTGAGGAAACTGCGCACCAGCCGCTCGGCTTCGGCCTCGGTGCAGAGGCCTTGGTCCGCAGCCGCGTAAACTCCCATGCCCCAGCCGCCGGGCTTGAGATTCTCCCGCTTGCAGCTCTCCCCAACCCACGCGATGGCATCGGTCGCTGCCGCCATCGATTCCGCCAGAATGCGGTTGCGCGGGCCGAATCCGTTGAAGGCCGTGGTGCCATAGGGGATCAGATGTTCGCGGCCCTCTTCGCGCAGGCCGATCAGTTCGGGGAAGACTTGCAAGGGGAAGGCCTCGGCCAGGTCCGCCACCGCGTCGATCGTGCCGGATTGAACCAATTGTGCCACCAGTTGGTCGGCCTTTGCGCGCCATTCGGGCATCATTGCGCGCAGGCCGGAGAGCGAGGCGACCTTGTTCATCAGCCCGCGCGTGCGATCATGCAGCGGCGGATCGGTTTCGAGCAGCAGCGAAACCGGACGCCACGGTTCCTCGCGCGCGAAGTCGGCCAGCCCCACACCGCGCCCGGAAATGAAAGTTCTCCCAGTCCTTCAGCGCCGCCTGCACTTCGTCGAACCGCGCCATCGCATAGCAGCCGATGCTCTCCAGCCAGACCACCGCCCCGGCATCGCGCAACTGCGCATGATGCGCGTAAGGATTGGCGAGAAATGCCTCGTCGAAGGGATTGATTTCAAGGGACAGAAATGGTGCTCATTCGGCAGTCCAGCCTCCGTCTAATCACCATGCTGGTGCCGGTCATCAGCGCGCGAGGCATCGCTGGCGAGAAACACCACCGCGCCCATCAGATCCTCCACCTGGCCCGAGCCGCCCCAGCTTGATCTTGGCAAGCACGCTGGCGAGGAATTCCGGGTTCTCGAAATAGGGCTTGGTCAGCGGGGTTTCGATGAAAGTCGGGGCCACGGTGTTCGAACGTATGCCGTGCGGCGCAAGGTCCAGCGCCAGCGCCTTGTTCATCCCCTCCAGCGCCCATTTGCTGGCGCAATAAAGGCTGCGGTTCGGCCCGCCGACGTGCCCCATCTGGCTGCCCATGTGGATCAGCGAGCCTGTTTTTCCATGTCTCTATCAGCCGCTTGGCGCAGGCCTGCGCGACGAAGAAGGCGCTCTTGAGGTTGAGATCAAGCACCGCGTCGAAATCGGCCTCCTCCACCTGCCACATCGGCATCGGGCGGTTGGTCCCGGCGTTGTTGACGAGAATGGGAAAGGGTTCGTGGTGGGCGAAGAAATGGCGGACGGCGGCGATGTCGGACACGTCGAGCGTCGCGAATTCCGCTCCGTTCCCAATGGCTTGCGCGGCGGCGGCAATCTCGCCCACGCTGCGCGCCACCAGCGTCACCTGCGCGCCGTACTCGGCCAACGCGGCGGCGGCGGCCAGCCCGATCCCCCGCCCTGCTCCGGTCACCAGCGCGCGCTTGCCGTCGAGGCGGAAGGAGGGGGTTTGGGGAATCACAACTCCCCTCCCGCTGGCGGGAGGGGCCGGGGGTGGGCCTGAAACGGCGAGTCAGTAGCGCGTCCCTGCGGGCCGCGCCCCACCCCTAACCCTTCCCGCAAGCGGGAGGGGGACTGGATTGCCCCTCGCCTCACGCCCCCATCCTCACGCCATCGTCTCCCGGCTCGGCTCCACCGCCCCGGCATAGGGCACGTTGCGCCCGCCATACCGCCGCACGCGAATGTTCGCCTGTTCGCCGTGGCCGGCAAAGCCTTCCATCGCGCAGAGGCGGCTGCAATATTCGCCGATCAGCGTGGTCGCCTCGTCGGTCAGCACGTTCTGGTAGGTGCAGGTCTTGAGGAACTTGCCCACCCACAGCCCGCCAGTATAGCGCGCCGATTTCTTCGTCGGCAGTGTGTGGTTGGTGCCGATCACCTTGTCGCCATAGGAAACATTGGTGCGCGGGCCGAGGAACATGCGCGCCGTAATTGGTCATGTTTTTCAGGAAGTAGTCCGGATCGGCGGTCATCACCTGCACGTGTTCGTTGGCGTATATCGTCCGCCACCGCGACCATTTCCTCGTAGCTGTCGCAGACCACCACTTCGCCGAAATTCTCCCAGGCCAGGCCGGGCATAATCGGCGGTGGGCAGGATCGCGAGCAGCCGTTCGACTTCGCGCATGGTGTCGCGCGCCAGCTTTTCCGAATTGGTGATGAGGATCGCGGGGCTTTCCGGCCCGTGTTCGGCCTGCCCCAGCAGATCGGTGGCGCACAGTTCGCCGTCCACGGTCTCGTCGGCGATCACCATCGTTTCGGTCGGCCCGGCGAACAGATCGATCCCCACCCGGCCAAACAATTGCCGCTTGGCTTCGGCGACAAAGGCATTGCCCGGCCCCACCAGCATGTCCACCGCGCCGATGCTCTGCGTGCCCAGCGCCATCGCCCCGATCGCCTGGATGCCGCCCAGCGCATAGATCGCGTCGGCCCCGGCCATCGCCTGTGCGGCGACGATCTTGTCGAGCAGGCTTGCCGTCGAACGGCGGGGCGCAGGTGATGACGCGGGCAACGCCCGCCACCTTGGCGGTGATGACGCTCATGTGCGCCGAGGCGAGCAGCGGATACTTGCCGCCGGGGACATAGCAGCCCGCCGCATTGACCGGGATGTGCTTGTGGCCAAGCACCACGCCGGGCAGCGTTTCCACCTCGACATCGGTCATGCTGGCGCGCTGGATCTGCGCGAAATTGCGCACCTGTGCCTGCGCGAATTCGATATCCTTGCGCTCCTGCGCGGTCAGCCGGTCGACGCAATTGTCGATCTCGGCCTGGCTCAGGCGATAATCCTCGCGGTCCCAGCCATCGAACTTCACGCTCATTTCGCGCACCGCCGCATCGCCGCGCGCTTCGATATCGGCGAGCGCCGCCTCGACAATATCGCGCACCTTGCGGTCCGCGTCGCGCTTTGCTTCGGCACTGGTGCCGCGCTTGAGCCAGATGGCCATAGTATTCCCTCGATTGCTGCGTGAATTGGCTATGGCGCCAAATGCCCCAAGCTCCGCCGAGCGACCAACGCATGTTATCGATGGCTTGCTATCGGTTGAATGCCATTGCTGGCTTGCGCTGGCCCGCGTAGCTCCGCATCATCGACAATCGAGAGAGGATTTCACATGCGCCTTGCCACGCTGATCGACGGCACGCCCGATGGGCAGCTGGTGGTGGTTTCGCCCGATGGCGCGCATTGCGCCGCTGCGCCGGTCAAGACCTTGCAGCAGGCGCTGGAACAGTGGGACGCGGTGGAGCCGCAATTGCGCGCCATCACTGCTTTCCCCGACGCGCTCGACATCACACAGGTCACCGCCCCGCTGCCGCGCGCGTGGCAATGGCTCGATGGGTCGGTCTATGCCAGCCACGGCGCGCTGATGGACAAGGTGATCGGGATCGACAAGGCCCCGGTGGCATGGCCGCTGATGTATCAGGGCGTGTCCAGCAAGTTCTACGGCCCCGGCGAAGACGTGGTGATGGCGGACGAGGCGCTGGGGATCGATTTCGAAGGCGAGTTCGGCATGCTCACCACCGCAGGTGCCGATGGGCACCAACGCCGCCGATGCCGCGCCGCCACATCGCGCTGGTGGTGCAGATCAACGACTGGAGCCTGCGCGCGCTCGCCGGGCCGGAAATGAAGACCGGGTTCGGCTGGATCCAGGCCAAGCCGCCGTGCTCGATGGCCCCCTTCGCGGTGACGCCGGACGAGCTGGGCGACGGCTGGGAGGACTGCCAGCCCAACATGCACCTCACCGTCCACTGGAACGGCGCGCAGTTCGGCAATGCCCACGGCAAGGCGATGGGCCACGGCTTCGACGCACTGGTCGCCCACGCCGCGCGCACCCGCGAACTGGTGGCGGGCACGGTGATCGGATCGGGCACCGTTTCGAACGAAAATTACCGCGAAGTCGGCTCCTCCTGCATCGCCGAGCGGCGCGGGATCGAGATTGTCGACGAGGGCGCACCGAAGACCGAATTCATGCGCTATGGCGATCGGGTGCGGATGGAAGCGCGCACCGCCGATGGCCGCACGCCGTTCGGCGCGATCGACCAGCAGGTGGTGCGCCCGTGAGCGGCGACGGCGCTGCCGCCGATCCAGCGGGTCGTCACCGGGCACGATGCCGAAGGCCGCGCCTGCTTCGTCAGCGAGGATGTGAAGGAACCGCAGCCCGTGCCCACCGGCGACGCCAACTTCCTGCTGCTGTGGACCACCGAGACCGTCCCCGCCGACAACAACGATCGAGACCGACGGGCGCGAGCGCGACGTCGGCACCACGCTGAAGGGCGGCAGCGCGTTTCGCATTGTCGACATGCTTCCGGGCGGGGAAAGCCCGTTCCACCGCACCAATTCGATCGATTACGGCATCGTGCTCGAAGGCGAGATCGAGCTGGAGCTGGAGGACGGGCGCAAGACCACCGTGGGCAAGCACGGCGTGATCGTGCAGCGCGGCACCAACCATCTGTGGCGCAATACCACGGACAAGGTCTGCCGCATCGCCTTCATCCTGATCGAGGCTCCGGCCTATCTGCACGAGGGCCAACCGCTGGCGGAGTACAAGCCCGAAGCGGTGGATGACCGGTATGACGGGGTGCGGATTAGCTAAGGCCCGTCCTTCCGCTGATCCTAAGCCTGACGTGGATCCATCTCCTGCCGCCTCAGCATTTTCATGCGGAGAGGTTGCTCCGGCTTGACGCTCGCGAACGAGCGTTGGGAGTAACGGGGAGGAGAGCGATGACCGAAGCCACAGACCAGCCTACCCGCCCCGCGCAAGGCCTGGGCTTCCGCCGTCATCGTCTTCCTGCTCACCGCCATCGCGCTGGCGGACCGGATGGCGATTGCCATGCTGATCGGCCCGATCAAGGCCGAATTCGGGCTCGGCGATTTTCAGGCGAGCCTGCTGATCGGGCTTGCCTTCACGCTGTTCTACGTGATGTTCCTGCTGCCCATCGGCGCAGCGGCGGACCGTACAGCCGCGCCAAGGTGCTGGGCGTGTGCCTGTTCGATCTGGTCGCTGGCGACGACCGTGGCCTGCGGCTTTGCCACCGGGTTCATCAGCCTGTTCCGTGCTGCGGATGCTGATGGGCGCGGGCGAGGCGGGGATCGGCCCCTGTTCGCACGGCATCATCGGCGCGAGCTTCCCGCGGCACGAGCTGTCCAAACCGCTGGCCTTGCAGGGCATCGGCTTTCAGGTCGGCCCGGCGGTGGGCGTGGCGGCGGCGGGCGCGATCCTTGGCGCGGGCGCGGCGGGGGCCTTCGAGGGGATACCGCTGCTGCAAGATCTGGCGCCGTGGCGGGTTGCCTTCATCCTGATCGGCCTGCCCGGCCTGCTGGCGCTGGCACTGATCCCGCTGCTCCACGATCCCGACCGCGCGCGCCAGACCAGCGCCAGCTGCCAGCACTGCGCCCAAGGTGCCGCATCATGCCGTTCCTGCGCGAGAACCGCACGCTGATGACGCTGATGGTGCTCGGCAGCGGAATTTCGGCGATAGCGGGGGGCGTGATTACCGGCTGGGTTCCCGAATATCTCCAGCGCACGCTCGGCGTTTCCCCGGCGGCAGGCAGGCAGCATGCTCGGCCTGATCATGCTCACCACCGCCTTTGCTGGGCCAGGGAACCTACGCCGCAATTGTCGACTGGTTCGCCGCGCGCGGGGTGCTCGATGCGCCGCTCCGGATCGGGCATTCTGCCGACGGCGCTGGCCGATCCCGCTCGCGTGGATCGCCTTTCAGCGCCGAGAGCACCAGCAGCTTCTACCTACTGCTGTTTGCCTTCGCGCTGGCGACCGCGCCGTTCAACGCGATCAACAACACCGTGGCGCAGATGATCGCCCCGCCTGCCTTGCGCAGCCGGATATCGGCGCTGTTCATCTTCTCGATCAGCATCATCGGCTTTGCCATCGGGCCCTGCGCTGGTCGGCTGCGCTGAGCGAATATGTGCTGGGCGAGGAGCGGCTGGGCGAGGCCATGCGCATGGTCGCGACCGGGGCGATGGCGGTGACGACAGTGCTGTTCTTGCTCGCGCGCAAGCCGCTGCTGCGCACGATGCAAGCCAAAGCGGCTGCCGAGGCGTGATTTCCCCTTTCGACCTCACCGGCAAGCGCGCCATTGTCACCGGCTCAACGCGCGGAATCGGGCGGGCGATTGCCGAAGCCTTCGTCGCCGCCGGGGCGCGGGTGGTGATTTCCAGCGAGGACGCGGACGAAACGCAAGCCGTGGCGGCGGAACTGGGCCAGCCGGGGATTCCCGCCGATGTCACCGATCGATGCCGCGCTCGCCGCGCTGGTGGAGGGCGCGCTGGCGGAGATGGGCGGGCTGGATATCCTCGTCTGCAACGCCGGGATCACCGGCAAGCCCGGCCCTTTCGCCGGCATCGACATGGACGATTACGACCGGGTGATGGCGCTCAACCTGCGCAGCCAGGTGGTGCTGTGCAATCTTGCCCTGCCGCATATCGCCGCAGCGGGCGGCGGCGCGGTGGTGCTGATCAGCAGCATTTCCGCCCTGCGCGGCAATGGCGCGATCAACGCCTATGCGCTGGCCAAGGCCGGCGTTTCGCAACTGGCACGCAATCTGGCGGTGGAATGGGGGCCGCGCAATGTCCGCGTCAACGCGATCGCGCCCGGATTCATCGCCACCGATCTTTCCAAGCCCTTGCTCGAAAACGCAGAATTCATGGCCCGCCGCATGGCCATGACCCCGCTCCGCCGCCCCGGCCAGCCGCGAGGAAGTGGCCGGAGCCGCGCAGTTCCTCGCCAGCCGAGCGGGCGGTTTCGTCACCGGGCAGACGCTGGTGGTGGACGGCGGGACGCTGATTACCGACGGCAGCTGAGGCGCTCGCACCAAGCATGGAGCCTTTGGATTCCGTGCTATCGATGGAATGGGCTTCATTGCCGCGATCACTCCGCCTAATTGCGGGGCACAAGGAGAACCACATGAGCCGTGTTACCGATGTCCGTTATGTCGGCTATGCCGTGCCCGATCTGGCGGCAGAGCGGGCCTTTTACCTCGATACCTGGAAGCTGAAGCTGGTCGCCGAGGAAGACGGGCTGACCTATTTCGCCACCGAGGGGCATGATGAGCTCTATGTCGTGCGCCTGCGGCAGAGCGATGTGCAGCGGGTGGACGTGGTGGCACTGGCGGCTGACAATCGCGCCGATGTCGATGCACTGCACGATCAGGTGCGTGGCTTCGGGCTGCACAGATCATCTTCGCCCCGCGCGAACTGGACAACTCTCGGCGGCGGCTATGGCTTCCGCTTCTTCAATCCGGACGGGATGGAAATGGAGATTTCCAGCCGATGTCGCACGCGGCACTGCCCGCCCGCTGGAACCGCGCGAGGCGATCCCGGAAAAGATCAGCCACGTGGTGTTCCACTCGCCGCAGCACAAGCAAATCACCCAGTGGTTCATCGACACGCTGGGCTTCCGCCTGACCGACTGGATCGGCGATTTCATGAGCCTGATCCGCTGCAATTCCGCGCATCACCGGATCGCCTTCTTGCCCGGCCCGCCCTGTCTCAACCACGTGGCCTATGACATGCCCGATGTGAACGAAATGATGCGCGGGCTTAAGCGCCTGCGCCATGAAGGCTTCGACACCGTCTGGGGTCCGGGGCGGCACACGGCGGGGGACAACACCTTCGCCTATTTCGTCACTCCGGCGGGTTTCGCGGTCGAATACACCTCCGAACTGGAGGAGATCGACGAGGCAAGCTGGGAACCACGCACCTTCGCCCCCGCGCCCGAGATCATGGACCAGTGGGGCATCGGCTCCGGCGGCCCGCAGACCATGCCCAAGCCCGCGCCCGACGCCGGGCTGTTCCAGCCATCGGGCATATGATGCACCGGTTTGCGGCGGTCCTGCTGGCCATCGCCCTTGCCGCTTGCAGTGACGCTGCGAGCGTTGCACCGGCGGGGACCGACGCGACCACTGCGGCCAACCGCGAAGTCGTCACCGCCTTTGCCCGCCAGTTCTATGACGAGCGGGACGTGCGCGGCGCTTTCGAGCAATATGTCGCCACCGACTATATCCAACACAACCCCGGCATCGGCGACGGGCGCGACGCGGCGATTGCCGCGCTCGAACCGATGTTCAGCCGCGAAGGTGCCAGTTTCGACGTTAAGCGCATTATCGTCGATGGCGAGTTCGCCGTCATCCACCTGCACGGTCGGGGCGATCCGGCGACGCCCGGTGCAGCTGTGGCCGATATCTACCGACTGGAAGACGGCATGATTGTCGAGCACTGGGACGTGCTCCAGCCGATCACCCCCAGCACCGCAAACCCCCACCCCTTTTTCTGAACCCCCCCCTCTTTTCTGAACCGGAGCATCCAGCATGGCGCTGTTCGAACCCTTTCCCAATTACGTCTGGAACCTTGGCGTTTCCATCGCGCTCGAAAACGGCGGCAAGATCGGCGAAATCGTCGATATCATCGCCCCGCTGATGGCCAAGTCCGAAGCAGGCGAGGATGCCAATACCCAGGATTTCATGCGCGAATGGGTCAAGATGGCGGACAAGCTGTCCGAACTGGCCGAGGAAGATATCGCCGCTGGGCGGATGTTCAGCGCGGGCAACAAGCTGAAGCGTTCTGCGATCTATTACCAGACCGGCGAACGGATGCAGGCGCACGGCTCACCCGGGCGGATGGAAACCTATCGCAAGGCGCATCGACAATTTCCTGCGCGGCACCCAGCTGGCGGGCGATCCGGTGACGCATGTGACGATCCCCTACGAGGGAAAGGAAATTTCCGGCCTGTTCCACCGCGCCCCGGTGGATGGCCCCGCGCCCTGCGTGGTCTATTGCAACGGGCTCGACAGCATGAAGGAAATGCTGTGGATGGGCGGCTTTCCGATGGCGATGGCCAAGCGCGGCATGCACACGCTGTGCGTCGATCAGCCGGGCACCGGCGATGCGCTGCGGGTGCACAATCTGCCCGCCACGCCGCATTCGGAGAAGTGGGCGAGCAAGTGGGTCGACTGGCTGGAAACCCGCGATGATGTGCTGAAGGACAAGATCGGCATGACCGGCATCTCGCTCGGTGGGCACTACGCCCCCCGCGCGGTCGCCTACGAACCGCGCTTCGCCAGTGGTGCGGCCTGGGGCGCGAACCACAATTGGTATGAAGTCCAGTTCGGGCGGATGAAGAAGGAAGGCGAAAACCCGGTGCCGCATTACTGGCAGCACGTGTTCTGGGTGTTCGGCGCCAGCGACATGGACGATTTCCTCGTCAAGACCAAGGACATGGACCTGAACGGCCATTTGGACCGGATCAAGGTGCCGTTCCTCGTCACCCACGGGGTGCAGGACCGGCAGATTTCGCCGAACTACGCCAACCAGACCTACGACCAGCTGGTCAATTCGCCGCGTAGGGAGCTGAAATGGTTCACCCCGCGCGAAGGCGGGGTCGAGCATGTCGGCGCGGATAACCACGCCTTCGCCATCGATTATATCGCCGACTGGTTTGCCGAGACGCTTGGCGGCAGGACTGCTGCCTGATGGCTCCTCCTAATCGCCCGCCACCGCGCGCGTTCACTGTTCTGGCCAAGCACAACGTCACCCCGAACCTGCTGCGGATCACGCTGGGGGGTGAAGCGATGGCGGATTTTCCGGCGGGCAGTGCGGGAGGCTACGTCAAGCTGCGGCTGGCGGCGGCGGACGGCGGACTGGCGGTGCGGACCTACACCATCCGTGCCCAGCGCGCCGATGCGCTCGATGTCGATTTCGCACTGCACGCCGAAACCGCGACCGGCCACGCCGGGCCCGCGACCGACTGGGCGCTCAAGGTCCAGCCGGGGGATACTATCGAAGCCGGCGGTCCCGGCCCCGCCAAGCCGCTGCCGCTGGGGCATGATTTCTATCTCGTCGCCGGCGACATGACCGCCCTGCCCGCCATCGCCGTCAATCTCGCTGCCCTGCCCGCCGAGGCGCGCGGGCTGGCGGTGATTGAGGTAATGGATGCCGCCGACGCGCAGGATCTGGCGCGACCCGCTGGCGTGGAATTGCAATGGCTGGTTGTGCCGCAGCCGGGATCGCAGCCTGAGGCGCTGGCCAATGCACTGAGGGAAGCCGCATGGCCGGAGGGCGCTATATACGCCTGGTGCGCCAGCGAATTCGGGGCGATGCAGGCGCTGCGCACATACCTGCGCGACGAGCGCGGGCTGGGACCGGACCGGCTGTACATCTCGTCCTACTGGAAATCGGGCCTGACCGAGGAAGACCACAAGCGCATCAAGCGCGAGGATGCCGAGGCGCAGTAAGCCCTCAAATTCTCCCCATTTCTTAACTCCTCCCCCTAGAGGGGGAGGTTGGGTGAAGGTGTACGGTGCCCGATTATCGGGTTTCGGAGCCCCCTCCCCCAGCCTCTCCCCTTTGGGGAGGGGAGTTTTATGTCATCCACAAACGGAAAAAGGCGGGGAGATGCGCTTGCACCTCCCCGCCTTTTTACTTTGCGACCCGTTGCGGGCTTAGAATTCGAAGCCGACCCGCACGCCAACCACCCGCGCAGTGAGGCCAGCCACTGGCCAGGCGCGCAGCCCGCCATCAGTCTGTCCGGCGAAGGTGCTAGCGAGATAGGCGGTGGGTTCGCGTTCCTTGGTGAGATTGCGGACGAACAGCGAGGCGGTCCACAGCCCGTCAGGATCGCGCACCCCGATACCGCCGTTGATGATCTCGTGCGCCGGATAGCGGTAACGCGGATCAGCGCGGGCGGCGAGCAGGGTCTCGCTCTTATAGACGACGTTGGCATTGACGAAGAGGTCGAGACCACTCGTCAAAGGCAGGGTGTAGTCCGCCGAAAGCGTGAACTTGTGCTTGGGCGCGTTGAGGAACTGTGTACCGCCCAGGTCCGCCGTGAAGGTCGGCGTCTGGTCATCGCCCCGGAAGCCGTCCGGGAATTCCAGCACGTTGAACTGATAGCCGGCATTGATGGTAAGCCCTTCAAAAATCTCGCCATAAGCCGCAAGTTCGAACCCATATGATTCCAGTTCGGGCACGTTGATCGGCTCCGATACCAGCGCAGTGCCGACAAAAACGCTGCGTTGGCTCTGGAAGTTCTCAATCTTGGTCAGGAACACATTGCCCGAAAGCTGAATGTCGCCAACGTTGGTGCGGATCCCCAGTTCGTAGGCATTGGAAATTTCCGGTTCAAGCTGGAACAGGTTCCCGGCCGGATTGGTGCCTACAGCGGTCGGCTTGTAACCTCGCGAGTAAGAGGCGAAGATATTGGTATCCGGATTGGGCTGGAAGCTAACCCCGATCCGGCCTGACAGATTGCTGTCCTCGGTAACGAAGGTTCCCACCAGGCCGTTGCCACTGGCCGGATCGCCCGGTAGCCTTGGGAAGGTCTGGATCACCGTGGTGTTCTTGTAATCGTCATACCGCAAGCCGCCGAAAATGCTGAACACATCGCCAAGCCGCGCGGTCATATCGACAAAGCCCGCCAACGTGCGATTTTCGGTGCTCTCATCGGTATAGCGGCTGCCCACGGGGCAGAACGTGCCGCCGGGGTTGCAGACGCTGAAGCCGATGCGTTCGCCGGGAAGATTTGACCCGAAGTTGAGCGGCGAACCTGTCGGCGAACGATCGAAGGAGTAATCCTGATAAATGCCGCCGCCGACAATATCGAAATTGTCGCTGATATAGGCCAGCCGCAGTTCCTGGCTGAACTGCGTGCCTTCTTCCTGCATCCGGTTATCTTGGGCGGCGGGTTGCGGCAGGATTCGCGAATAATCGCGGTGCACGGTACGGAACACGCGATTGCGATAGCCGGTGACCGAGGTCAGGCTGACATCGTCGGTGAGGTCCAGATCGAGGACAGCCGAATAGGCCGCAAATTCGGTTTCGAGATAGCTCGGATCGAACTCGCAATAGAACTCAGCGCGTTCGGAAATCACAGGCATGTTACAGCCAGCCGGGTCCGTGTAGGCTCCAGTCGATACTTCACCGACTGTCAGCGGACCCCGTCCGCCGGGACCGTCGGGATCGATCGGGCCTGCGGGACCCGGCGGGTCGAAGATCACGGGCGAATTCGGCGCAATGGCGACAGCAAAGAAGGTCTGCCCGTCGCTGGTGCTTTCACCATGTTCGGCGCTGAGCAGAGCGCTGAACGTATCGGTCGGTTCGAACAGCAACCGCCCGCGGATTGCCCAATCTTCGAGCACGTTGTTCTCGCCAGTAGTGACGCTGCGCTGCAGGCCGGTCTCGCGCTTGAACTGGGTGGCGACGCGCACGGCGAACATGTCGCCCAGCGGCACGTTGATTGCGGCGCGCGCAATCAGCTCGCCCACTTCGGAACCCAGCGTGCCCTTGTCGGCAAAATCGACCCCGGCGGAAACCGAGAGCGCATCGGTATCGGGACGGCCGGTGGTGACGTTGATCACCCCGCCCGAAGCGCCGGTGCCGAACAGTGTGCCCTGCGGGCCGCGCAGCACTTCGACCTGCGCCAGATCATACAGCAGCGGGAAGTTAGTATTGCCCACCGCCACCTGATCGATCACCAGCGCCACAGAGGACGCGACCGAGGGATTGAACACCCCGGTGCCGACGCCGCGCAGGCGACCGCCGCCGTTGGTTTCACCGCCCGAAGTTTGACTGATTTCCAGCGCCGGAGTGATGCGGGCGAGATCGTTGACATTGTAGACCTGATCCCGCGCGAGCTGCTCCGCCGTCGCCACCGTTACCGGCAGCGGCACGTCGATCAGGTCTTCCTCACGCTTGCGAGCGGTAACGAAGATCGTGCTGTCCGCTTCCTCTTCCTGCGCAGCCTGCCCGGCATCCTGTGCATAGGCGGCGGGCGCCAATCCAAAGGCCGATCCGGCCAGTGCCGAACACAGCAGACTCACCCTAGTTGCGGTAAAACGCATATCAGAAACTCCCTCACCCTGGTTGGCCGTGCGCGCCATTGGCCGCACGGTCTTGATCCCTGATCGCTCATTTGACCGGGGCCGTGGGGAAGTAAAACGGGCTGTTTCTATAGGTGCCCATTGACGGGGTGGATTATAGAAGGCCCGTTCTAATTCACTCGCTGGTGAGTAGCCTGACCGGCCCCACCAGGCCCGATGGACGCAAGGGGGCATCGGGGGCGTAGGTCGGCAGGGCGGTGAAGGTTCCCCGCTCCGCCTCGGGCAGATTTGCATCGCCGACCAGCCGGTTGACCCAGCGATTGGCCACGCGAATTTCGATGCGTGTTGCTGCCAGAGTGCGCCAGCGCGCCGACATCGATCCGCCACGGCGCGCGCCACAAGCCCTCCTGCCCGCTCGCCGTTGACCCAGACTTCGGCGAGATCGTGAACCTCGCCCAGATCGATCCACAGCGGTTCGCCCGCGCCCAGCCGCGCGGGGCGGTGAAGCTGTTGGCATAGCTCGCCACGCCGGAGAAATAGCGCAATGCCGGATCGGCGGACTCGTCCCAGCGGACCAGCTCACTCATCTGCATGGTCGCCGGGCCGCGCCGCCCTTCCTGGAAGCTGACCGTCCATGGGCTGGTGATACTGGCGGCGACTGCCACGCCCGGTTCCGCCACGGCAGCACCAGTGGCGGTGCTATCCTCACGGAACACCACGAAGATCGAATCATCGCTCGCGAGCGTCAACGGGATTACCGTTTCGCCGCCCTCGACCAGATAGCTTACGGGCGATGAAGTGCCGGTCACGCTGTCCCACAATTCGGGAACCTTGCCGGTGACGCGGAAGCGCGCTTCGATGGTCTCGCCCGCTGCGCCCGGATTGCTGAGGAAGAACAACCGCCCGCCATCCCACTCGCGCTCAACGAAGGGAATGCGCGCAGCCGAACTGCCGCCGGTGAAGTGGAAGGCCGGGGCAACGCCAGCAGATACCAGCGCAGCCTCGACATCTGTGGAGGCGATCACCCGCCCCGCGCCGGTATCGCCGGACCACAGCGCCTCGACGAGCGCAGCGAATTCGCTCGCGTCATCCGCCAAGCTGGGGGTGGCCTGCGGGCGCATACCGATCACGGTCGCGCCCTGCGCGCACCAGCCCGGCCAGTTGCTCCAGCACCGGCAGGGTCATCATGTGCGATGTGCCGCCAAGATAGATCGCCCGGTAACGCGCGCCGCCGGTGGAAACTACCTCACCGTCCTCGACCGAAAGGATGGTGCCCACACTGTCCGAATTGAGGAAATCCCACGCATAACTGGTCGGCACAGCGGGTGCGGGGCCGAACTGGTAGAGCGCGGCGGGCGGCGCGTCCTCGCCGTAGAAGTAGGCGACATCGGCCACGTTGCGGCCCTGTTGCAGCAGGTAGGACGTGCGCGAGAGGTAATCGACCCACGGCCGCGCCAGCGGAGCCCAGCTTTCATGGCGGTTGAAATACTGGCCGAAGATAAACAGCGACAGGCCGGGCACCACATCGTCCTCCGGCTGGTGCACCGAGGTATGGATCACCGGGCGGTTGATGCCGTTGACGAATTCGAGATCGATGATCCGCTTGAGGTAGCTCGGCACATGATCCCACGGCTGCATCGCCGAAGTCATGCTTTCCGCCGCCACGAAATCGCGCCCATAGAGGTTCGCCACCGAGGCCGCGCCGCGAATGTCGTAAACATGCGCCGGGTTCGGCCCGCTTTCGCGGCTGTGGGTCCACATCGCCGCCATCGGGATATCGGCGAAGGCCCGCATCGACAGATCGTCCCCCAGCGACGGACGGCCGTTCTCCAGCGCCTCGCCATAGACGATCAGGCCGTTTTCATGCGCGACTTCGGCAACGGTGCCGTAATGTTCGGTGGCGATCAGATCGGCCAGGGTGCGGCGGTAATCGTAGAGGAAGCGGTCGCTCGCCAGACGGCTGCCGATGATGGTGCCGGTCAGCGCGGGCAGCCACGGCGTGGGATCATAGCCGCGCAGGCGAGTGAACTGTTCGACCATCAACGGCGTCCAGTTGGCCGCGCCGACCTCGATCGAATCGGTCAGGATCGCATCGAGCATGTCCTGCTGCGCCACCGGCGCATCGAGCGCATCGGCATACATGCCGAGGTAATGCTCCAGATAGCGGCGCACGGCGGGGCCGTCATACTTGTCGACCTCCAGCCCGGTCGCCTCGGGCGTGGCCGGGTGGTTGGTGGTGCCGAGCAGCGACCAGCCCAGCCGCAGCACTTGCCAGCGGCCCGGCGGGCGGGGTCCATTCCAGCGTGCCATCGTGCTGGAGGCGGTCGCTGATATCGATCACGCTGGCGGGATCGACCGCCGGTGCCTCGTCTGGAACCAGCGGCAGATGGTAATAGTCGCGCTCGATCTCGAACCCGGCCTTGGCCTCGAAATGGTCGATCACCGGCTCGGCGGAAAGCGCCAGCTCGGCCACATTGACCGGTGCGCTGCCTGCGCCCGCCATCGCCAACATCGTATCGCTGATGGCAACGCCGGGAGAGGGCTGCATCATTCCACCAACCCCGAATGCGCCCGGCACCGATGACAACGCGAAAGTGCCGCGCAGTGACCGGCGCAAAGCTGGCTGTCGTGGGCACTGGCATCGCGCTGAGATCGGTCACCTTGCGCCAGGTCGTCCCATCGTCGCTCGCTTCGAGCACTGGAGCCACGCTCGAGCCAAGGAACATCGCCGCAGCACCGGGCATGAACATCCGGATCGAACTGACCGTCTGCGGTTGCGCGAAATCATAGCGGATTTGCGGCACCACTCCGTCAGCGCGCGCGATGGCAACGCTGGTGGCCAGATCGCCATCGTTCAGTGCCGCCAGATCGACCCCGTCGCTGCCGACCAGCGAAATGCGCGGTGCCGCCATCGGGGCCGCTGCCGCCACCGGGAAGGCGAGCACGCGCACATCCTGATAGTATTGCGGAGCAGCCGGCGGGAGGTGCACCACCGCCCATCAATTCGGCGATGCCCGGCTGCTTGAGAATGTTCTGGAACGGACCGGTGGTGCCCGGCGGCAGCGGCAGCGTGCCGGTGAAAGGCGCGCCGCCCTCGACCACGATCTCGCTCCAGACCAGCTTCTTCAGTCCGTCTTCGGGAGGCACCCACGGCCCGCCGGTTTCGGACCAGCCGGGCGAAGCGGCAATCGCCATTTCCAGCCCGAGTTCCTCCGCCCGCGTGCCGGCAAAGCGGAAGGCATCCTGCCATTCGGGTTCCATATAGACGAGCCGCTGATCGACCACCTGCGGAGTGGAGAGATTGGCATCGAAATTCTGCACCCCGCCGATGCCGACCTGATCCATCCACGCCAGATCGGCGGCGATGCCTTCCTGGGTGATATTGCCGTTCATCCAGTGCCACCAGACGCGCGGGCGCGCGGCATTGGGGGGATCGACGAAACCGGCCAGCAGCGTGTCGGGAGCAGCTGTGGCCATGACCGGCGCAGCGCGCTCCTGCGGGGCGGTGGCACAGGCGGCCAGCATCATTACAAGGCCAAGTGCGGTCATCATCGGACGCTGGATCATGCTTCTCTCCCTTTGCAGGTTCTAGGCCTGCTGTGCCCCGCCAGCCTATCGATGCTCGCCGGGACAAACCATAAAAATTGCTCGCCGCCGCCTGCCGCCCCGGATGGAGCGACAGGCGGCGGCGATGGCTCAGAATTCCACCGTCGCCGTCACAAAGAACGAACGCGGCTGGATTGGCACGATGTAGAACAACTGGTTCGGATTGGCCTGTACCGAAGCCGGGGTGAGCCCCTGCCGATCCAGCGAATCGAAGAACCCGCCTGCCCGCGCCCAGCTCATCACGCCAAAGTTGTTGAACAGATTGTTGACATTGGCCTGCAACCGGAAGTTCTCGCTGATTTCGAACGAAGCCCCCAGATCGAAGGTGTTATACGACGGCATGTACCACGCGTTCGCCCGGTTCGCCGCGCGCTTGCCGACAAAGCTGTGCGTGAGGAACACCGACAGACTTTCCAGCGGATCGAAGGTGAGCGTCGAGCGGGCGAGGAACTTGGGATTGTTGTCCGCATCGCCATCCGGGGTAATCACCAAGGTATCATCGGTACGGCCCGGCGTGTTGGCGAGATAGGTGCCGAATTCCGAAGCCGTCGGGTTCTGCAAGGTGATCGCCGTGCGGAACGAGAGCATGTCATTGAACTCAATATCACCTTCAAATTCAATGCCATAGGTCTCGATCTGGCCATAAACCGGCGGCGGTGAGTAGAACAGGTTGTTCTCGTCGATGAAGATCTGGTTGTCCGCCACGTTCGAAAGCCGCGAGTAGAACGGATAGACCGAAATCTGGATGTCGGGGGTCTGGTATTTCAGGCCCACTTCCACTTGCAGGATGTTCTGCGGTTCGGGGAACAGATTGGCGATTTCCTGCGGCTCATCGATCCCCTGGATGGCACCGTAATCGGGTGCCTTGCGCCCCTGCGTATAACGCCCATAGACTTGGAAATCCTCACTGACCCGATAGTTCAGCGCCAGCGAATAGTTGAAATAATCAAAGCTGCGCTCGGTATTCGTGGCGGCTCCATAGGTGGAGACATTGTTGTCCCACAAGGTCAGCGGATTGCCATCCGTGCCGCCGCCGCCGTTGACCGGCACACCGCCTGCCAAGGTCAGGTTGGTGACATCGTAGCTCACCCATTCGTAGCGCCCACCCGCTTCCAGCGACAGCGCATCAGTGATCTGCCACGTGTCACCTGCGAATATGGCGAAGGTTTCCTGCGTGCCGCCGTTGCCATCGCCATCAAAAGCGCCGCCGCCTTGTCGCGGCATAGCCGCTGGGATCGGTCACTAGCAGAACGGTGCCATCCGGCGTGGTCAGGGTGATGTCATAATTGGTCGGATTGTCCTCGAAACCCGGACAGCCCGAAGCCCGCGCTGCCGCCCACTTGCGAAAAGCGGCTGCGCGCATAGCTGGCACCGATGGCCAGCTGATTGCTGCCGAGATCGACATTGGCGATGAACTGGTTCTGGAAGGTCTTGTTCGAGAAATCCTGATCCAGCGCCGCCTGCGAGAAGATTGCGTTGGGGAAGACATCCTGCCCCGGCAGATTGTTGACCACCACGGTATGATCGAACCCGCTGAACGACTGGATCTGCGCCGCCAGATTGGTGGTGCCCTGTTCGAAGAAGCGGATCGTGCCGGGAATGCCGAAGGTGCCAGTGAAGATGTAGGGGAAGATATCGGCGTTGAGATCAAGCCCGAAGATCACCGCGCCGGTGTTCCATTCGGTGGTGTTGTGGGTGTAGCGCGCCCGATTGGACAGGGTAATCGCGCCAAATTCATGCTCCCACGCCACCCCGATCGAACGCGAGCGCGAATGGATCAGATTGCTGGCATCATAAGTGCGCTCACTGCCGTCCGCGTTGGTATAGGTGTGCGAACCCGCCGCAGGCAGCACCGAATCATAATTGGTGAAGGGCGCCGGGATCGTCGGATCGGAGAAATTGGTGGCGGGCAGGAATTCGAACCAGCCGTTGTGATCATCGAGATACTTGCCGTCCAGCGTCAGGCTGCCATCGCCGTAATCCCACAGCAGGTTGGCGCGGATTTGCCCGCCATCGTTGAGCGGATAGCCCGGATCGCGCGCGCCGTCTGACTGGCGATAGAAACCGCCGACGGCATAATACAGCCCGTCACCAATCTCACCGCCAGCATAGGCATCGACCCGGTAATAAGGATTGCGACCGTCACCTTCGAGGCCGAACTTGCCGCTTACTTCAAAGCCCGGATCGGTGCGGCCGTTGCGCGAGACGTAGTTGAACACCCCGCCCGGCGCGTTCGACGCGGTGATCGTGGCGGTGCCGCCGCGCAGCGCTTCCAGATGGCCGAGCATGATATCGGGGCGGCGAGAAATAGTCCGGACCGTAATTGCCCTGGGTAAGCGGCTCGACCGGCAGGCCGTCCTCTTGCAGCGAGATGTAGTAGTAGCCGCCCGCGCCATCGAGCGAATTGGCCGAAACGCCGCGCGAAAACACCACGTTGCGGATTTCGCCAAGGCTGGAATTGACGAACACGCCGGGCACGCTCTTGAGGATGTCGGCGGCGCTGGCGGGGGAAAGCTGCTCGAGTTCCTCGCTGGTGATGACCGAAATCGAGATCGGCGCATCCTCGATCGCGGTGGCGCCGAACACGCCGGTGACGATGATGGTCTGGTCGGCGTTTTCGTCGGTGCCAGCAGCCGCATCCTGCGCCATTGCCGAACTGGACAAGGCTGAACAGGCCAAGGCCGACAGCGACACAGCGGTGTTGAGAACTCCAGTTAGTCTATGCATTTTCATTTCCCTCCCAATTATTACTATTATCAAACGTTTATAATCAATTTCGCTCATTCGTACGCGCAGCTCTGCCCTTATCGATCCACACGCACTCAAACTTCAGACGATCCCTGCGCCCAGCCCCACGGCCTTACGCTCCTGCGCTTTGCGGGCGCGGTATTGGCTGGTGCGGTAGGTCTCCAGCCAGTCGATGGCCCCGCCCTGCTCGGCGCGCGCCATTGCCAGGATCGGGCCGACATCGGTTTCGTAGGCCCCGCGCAGGGTGCGGAAGGCGAGCATCACGTCGTTCGCTTCCTGCGCCGCGTGCAGCGCCGCGCGGTCCACCAGTTGCGCGCGGACATAGCATCCGGCGATGGCTTCGGCGGAGGACAGCATGGACTCGATCGGATCGGTGACGTTGTGCGACTGGTCGATCATGTAGGCGGGATCGAAGCCGTCTCTCGGATTCAGCTCCGCCTCGACCAGTTCGTTGAACACCAGGAACAACTGGTGCGGGTTGATCGAGCCGGAATCGAGATCGTCGTCGCCATATTTGCTGTCGTTGAAATGGAACCCGCCCAGCTTGCCCGCGCGGTGCAGGCGGGCGACGATCTGTTCGATATTCACATTGGGCGCGTGATGGCCAAGATCGACGAGGCACTTGCACTGCGCGCCCAGTTCCTGCGCCGCCATCAGCGAGCTGCCCCAGTCGGAAATCACCGACGAGTAGAACGCCGGTTCGAACATCTTGTGTTCGAGCATCATCCGCCAGTCACCCGGCAGCGCGGCATAGACCTGCGCGGCGGCTTCCAGATAGCGATCAAGCGAGCGACCGAAATCCTGCTGGCCGGGAAAATTGGTGCCGTCCCCCACCCACACCGTCAGCGCGGTGGAGCCGAGCTGCTGGCCGATTTCGATGCAATCGATATTGTGCGCAATGGCCTGCTGGCGGGTCGCCTCCACGGTGCTGGAGAGCGAACCGGTGGCATAGGTCTGCGCCTGCCCCGGCTGATCCTGAAAGGTGTTCGAATTGACCGCATCGAAGCCGAGGCCGTAGCTTGCCGCCTCTTCGCGCAATCCCGCATAATCGCTCACGCAATCCCACGGGAAATGCGGCGAAACGCGCGGGGTGGTCTGGCCGAGCTGGTGGATGACGGCGCAATCCTCCAGCTTTTCGTGGATATTGGTCGGCTCCCCGGCAATCGGGAACTTGGCAAACCGCGTCCCCCCGCGCCCCGCGCCCCAGCTGGGCACGGCGACCGACCACGCCTTCGCCCTGTCCTTCACCGCCTCAATATCGACCCCGCGCCGTTCGAGCTTGCGCCCCAGCGCGGCGTAATCGTCCGCCAGCGCAGCGCAGCGCGGCGGCATTGTGCTGGGCGATCAGGTCGGCGGAAATCGGCAGATCAGGCATTGGTCTCTCCCCTTGCGGCCGTTACCGCGTAAACGCCTGCACATTGCCTGCATCGACATTGATCATGTTACCGGTCGATTTGGCCGATGCCTCGCTGGCCAGCCAATAGGTGGCTTCGGCGATATCTTCAGGCAGCACGTCGCGCTTCAGCATCGAGCGGTTGCGGTAATGCGCTTCCAGTTCCTCGCCGGCATCGATCCCGTGGGTGCCCGCGCGTTCCTTGCGCCAGTCGCCGTCCCAGATGCGGCTGCCACGGATCACCGCATCGGGATTGACCACGTTGACGCGGATGCCCTGCGGGCGCGCCTTCCAGCGCGAGGCAGCGGGCGAGGTGGTTCGCCGCCGCCTTGGCCTGGCATAGGCCGAAGCCCCTGCCGCTGCCGCCACCGCATTCTTGCTGCCGATGAACACCACGCTGGCTGCCGCCCTGCGCGGCCATGCCCTTCAGCAGCGGCCAGGCGTGTTTGGCGGTGAGGAAATAGCCCTGCGCCAGCACGTCGTAATTGCGGTTCCACAGTTCGAGCGTGGTATCCTCGATCGGCGCGGAGCTGGCGATCCCGGCATTGGCGACGAGCATATCCAGCCCGCCGAATTCGCGGGCGCAGGTCGGCGAAGGCAGTTGGCGACCTGCGCCTCGTCGGTCACATCGCAGGTGACCGCGCGGACCACATCCTTGCCGAATTGCCTGGCAAACCCGGCGCGCACTTCCTCCACCGCCGCGCCATCGCGGTCGGCCAGCATCACGCAGGCACCATCCTTCAGCAGCCGCGCCGCCGTGGCCGCGCCGATCCCGCCCGCGCCGCCGGTGACCAGCGCGATCTTGCCCGACCATTTCCTTGGGCGCGGGCATCCGTTGCAGCTTGGCTTCTTCGAGCAGCCAGTATTCGATATCGAAGGCTTCCTGCTCATCCAGCGCGATATAGTCGCCGATGGCTTCGGCGCCGCGCATCACGTTGATGGCATTGAGGTAGAATTCGCCCGCGATCCGCGCGGTGGCCTTGTCGCCGGCGAAGGTGATGCGGCCCACGCCCGGCACCAGCACCACCACCGGATTGGCATCGCGCATGGCGGGCGAATTGGCCCGTTTGCAGCGAGTCATAATAGGCGGCGTAGAGCGCGCGATAATCGGCGAGCGCTGCGCCAGATAGGCCTCGTCCGCCAGCTTCGCGGGATCGAGCACCAGCGGGGCGATCTTGGTGCGCAGGAAGTGATCGGGGCAGCTTGTGCCCAGCGCCGCCAGCCGCGCAAGATCGGCGGAATTGACGAATTCGATCGTCTCGCGCATCGTCGGAGAAATGCCCCAGCTTGCGGCGCGCGCCCGTCATCAGCGCGCGCAGGCGCGGCATCAGCTCGGCAGCAATGGCGGCGCGGTTCTCCGCGCCCTCGGCCACCGCCCCGCCAAAGGCCGGTTTCCCGGCCAGCTTGCGGTTGAGATATTCCGCCGCCTCGGCAATCAGCCGCACGGTCTGTTCGTAACAATCCTTCGCACGTATCAGCCCAGCAGATGATCCCGTGCCCGGCCAGCATCGCGCCCTTCGCCTGCGGATTGGCCGCGCGAAATCGCGGATCATCACCCCCAGCGTAAAGCCGGGGCGCTTCCACGGCAGCCAGCCGATCTGGTCGCCCCAGATCTCGCGCGTCGCCGCCTCGCCTTCGCTCGATGCGGCCAGCGCGATGATCGCATCGGGGTGGACATGGTCGATATGCGCGAAGGCAGCAGCGAATGCAGCGGGGTGTCGATGCTGGCAGCACGGCTGTTCAGGTTGAAGGTGCAATGGGGGAGGAAGCCGACCATCTTGTCGTCATCGTCCGGCCCGGCATAATGGTTCACCAGCGCCAGCAGCTTCGCCTGATACAGCGTTGAAAAGCCATCCAGCTTCATCGAACCAATATCGCCGCCCGAGCCCTTGACCCACAGCACTTCGACGCTCTCGCCGGTCAGCGGATCGGTCTGCATGATCTTGGCCGAGGTATTGCCGCCGCCGAAATTGGTGACGGTCAGATCGCTGCCGAGCAGGTTGGAGCGATAGAGCAGCAGCTCCGATTCGCACATTGCGGCGCGCGGCCGATGTGTCCCATCGACTGGCGGGGATGGCGAAGGGGATGGCCGCTCCGGCCAGCGATGCGTGCATGTTCATGGTGAGTCATCTGTTAGCATTAGCGCTTTTCATAAGCAATCATTTTCGCTAATGGCCAATCATGCAATCTGCGATGACAGGCGCAGGACAGGGAGAATTTCACTGCCGCAAGGGTCGCTTCATCGTTGTCGATGTGGGCAAGACCCAGGCCAAGGTCAGCCTGTGGTCCGGCGATGGGCGGATGCTCGATCGGCAGACGCGGCAGAATGCGCGGCCTTCGGGTGGTTTCGCCACGCTCGACACGGCGGCGACGGCGGACTGGCTGATGGAAGTGCTCGCCAGCCATGCGGCGCATCCGGTGGAGTATATCGTCCCGGTCGCGCATGGAGCGGCGGTGGCAGGGATTCGCGATGGGGCGCTGGCCTTCGCCTCCGCCCGATTACGAGAACGGATCTGCCCGCTGACCTGCTGGCGGACTATCGCGCCAGCGCGATCCCTTCGCCCTCACCGGCTCCCCCGCCCTGCCCGGCGGCCTCAATCTGGGCGCGCAATTGCACTGGCTGGATCAGCCGCGATCCGGAGGGTTTCGCCGGGGCCACGCTGATGCCCTATGCGCAATACTGGGCCTGGCTGCTGAGCGGCGCGGCGGTGAGCGAAGTCACCAGTCTGGGCTGCCATTCGGACCTGTGGAACCCTGCCGAGGCGCGCTTCTCCCCGCTGGCGGAGCGGCGCGGCTGGGCGGCGCAATTCGCCCCGCTGGTGAAGGCGGGCGATGTGGTGGGCACGCTCTGCGCCCGGAGATCGCCGCCCGCACCGGCCTGTCGCCGCGATGTGCAAAGTGCTCGCGGGCCTGCACGATTCCAACGCCGCGCTGCTGGCGGCGCGCGGCTTTGCCGAAGTGGCCGACAACGAGAGCGACGGTGCTTTCGACCGGCACCTGGTTCATCGCGATGCGCTCGGGCAATCTCAGCCCCTCCCCTTCAGGGGAGGGGCCGGGGGTGGGGTTTGTCCGGCTAAAGCAGCATTGGAGGTCGGAGGACAGCCCCCACCCCAACCCCTCCCCTAAAGGGGAGGGGCTTTTAGCCCTGCCCGAAGCCCGCGATTGCCTCGTCAATGTCGATGCCTATGGCGCCCGCCGTCCCCTCCGCCCGGTTCATGGGCGGGCGCGAGATCGAGAGCCTGATCGAGATCGATACCCGGCAGGTCGATATCAGGCCCGATCAGCCCGCGCTGCTCGCCGCCGTGCCCGGAAGTCATCGCCGCCGGAGCAATGGTGCTCCCCACCCTCGCCCCCGGCACCGGCCCCTTCCCCGACAGCACAAGGCGGCTGGATCAATCGCCCCGACAGACTGGTTCGCCCGCCGCGCCGGGGCCTGCCTCTATGCCGCGCTGGTGGCCGATGCCGCGCTCGACCTGATCGGATCGCGCGAGTGCCTGCTGATCGAAGGCCGCTTTGCCGAGGCCGAAGTGTTCATCCGCGCGCTCGCCAGCCTGCGGCCCGCACACGCGGTCTACGTCGCCAATGCGCACAACGATGTCAGCTTCGGCGCGCTGCGGCTGATCGATCCCGCGCTGCGCCCGCAAGGCACTCTGCGCCGCGTGGACCCGCTCGATACCGACATTTCCGCCTACGCCGCACAATGGCGGCGGCCACCCGACAACAGAACCCAACGGGAGAACACGCGTGACCGAACTGGCAAAAGCCGAGGGCGAACCTGAGAACTGGAACAACACCGTGCTCGCCGGTCTCGCCAATTACATCGATTCCGGCTCGATCGTCTCCGGATCGGTCGCGCTGGCGCTGTGGAAGGACCTCTATGGCCTGTCCGACAGCTTCATCGGCCTGATCGCCGCCTTCAGCGCCAATGCCATTTCCGCCGGGGTCGGCGCGTTCATCGGCGGCTGGCTGTGCGACAAGGTCGGGCGCAAGAAGATCTACCAGTACGATATGCTGTTCTACGCTTTCGGCATGCTGTTCCTGATCTTCGCCAGCGCGGCGTGGATGATTATCGTCGGCTTCCTGCTGGTCGGGCCTGGCCGTGGGCGCGGATATTCCCGCCAGCTGGTCGCTGATCGCCGAACAAGCGCCGGACAAGCGGCGCGGGGCGCATTCCGGCGTGGCGCAGGTGCTGTGGAACCTTGGCCCGGTGGTGGTGCTGGGCGCGGCCTATTTCCTCACCCCGCACGGGATTGACGCGGTGCGCTGGCTGTTCGTGCATCTGGCGGTGATCGCGCTGCTGCTCACCTTCCTGCGTTCACGGATGGCGGAATCGCAACGCTGGGTGGATACGCAGAAGGAACTGGGCAGCAAGGCGGGGACGATCAACTGGAGCGAACTGTTCAGCCCGCGCTATCTCAAATCGATGCTCTATCTGATTGTGATGTACGGGTTCTGGAACCTGTGGGCGGGCTACAACGGCTTCTTCACCCCCTATCTGATCGAACAGAACAACCTGCCGCAATGGGCCGCCACCGTGCTCCCGGCGAGCTACTTCCTGCTCGCCATCGTCTCGGTGCTGGTGGTGTTCATGACCCTTTCGGACAAGGTCAGCCACCGCACGCTGTTCGGCATTTCGGCGCTGATGCAGGTGTTCGGCATGGCGCTGCTGGCGGTGTTCGGGTTCAATTTCGAGACCGTGATCGTGCACATTCTCGTGATGGGCATGGCCGCCGGGTTCGGGGCGCAGAGCTTCTTCCAGCTGTGGAGCGCGGAAATGTTCCCCACCGAAATCCGCTCCACCGCGCAGGGGATTACCTTTGCTGTGGTGCGGATCGGGCTGGGGATCTGGAGCCTCGCGGTTCCGGCGCTGGCATCGTACGATTTCACCGTGCTGGCATGGATCCTGACCGGCTTCCTCACCGTCAGTGCGGTGGTCGGCTGGTGGTGGGCACCCGACAATGCGGGCAAATCGCTTGAAGAAATCCAGCGACACCCACAAAGGGCGTGATAAAGAGCGCGCGATGCACGCTGCCGAACGCGAAAAACTGATCCTCGAAGTGCTGGGGCGCACGGGCTTTGTCTCCTATCGCGAGCTGGAGGCCAGCCTCGACGCCTCCCCCGCCACCATCCGCCGCGATCTCGCCCGGCTGGAGGAGACGCGCAAGATCGTCCGCGTCCACGGCGGGGCGAAATTGCCCGAAGAACCGGCCAGCGATGGCGGGTTCGGCAGCCTGAAAGGCACCCCGTTCGCCAAGTCGCTGACGCTCAATGTCGCGGCCAAATCGGCCATCGGCAGGGCGGCGGCGGCGCTGTGCCAGCCGGGCGAAGGGGTGATTATCGACGGCGGCTCCACCACCTTCCGCATGTGCCCGCATCTGGCGGGCAAGGGCCTGCAAGTGCTCACCAATTCGCTGCACATCGTCGATGCGCTGCTGGGGCAGGAGGACACGCGGCTGATGGTGCCATCGGGCACGGTGTTCCGCGAACAGAACATCATCCTTGCCCCCGGCGGCGAGGAAAGCATGCCGCGCTTCCACGCGAACAAGCTGTTCATGGGCGCAGCCGCCGTGGGGCCGAGCGGGGCGATGCAGGCCGATATCGTGCTGGTGGCGAGCGCAGCGGCCGCTTCATCGAACGCACCGGGCAAGTGGTGCTGCTGGTCGATTCGAGCAAGTTCGGCCAGTCTTCCGGCGCCATCGTCTGCGGGCTGGAGGAAGTGGACGTGGTGGTGACCGACAATGGCATCACTGCGGAGACCCGCGCGATGCTGGCGGATCACGATATCAAGCTGGTGGTGGCGGATTAAGCCTCAGCCTGACCGCCCCGGATCAGCGCCATCCGCAGGCATTCGCAGGCCACCTCATCACGCTGGTTGAGCAGGCGGTGCTTGAAGGTGACGATGCCGGAACCGGGCCGCGACTTGCTCTCGCGCTTTTCCACCACTTCGGTCTCTGCGCGCAGAGTATCGCCCAGAAACGTCGGTTTGGGATGCAGCAGCTTGTCGTAGCCCAGATTGGCGACCAGCGTGCCCAGCGTGGTCTCGCTGACCGACAGGCCCACCATCAGCGCGAAAGTGAAAGTGCCGTTGACGAGGATCTGCCCGAACTCGCTCGCCCGCGCCGCTTCGGCATCGATGTGCAGCGGCTGCGGATTGTGCGTCATGGTGGAGAACAGCAGATTGTCGGTCTCGGTCACCGTGCGCCGGATTTCGTGCGCGATGGTGTCCCCCACCTGCCATTCTTCGAAGAACCTGCCCGCCATGCTTCGCTAACTCCCGTTCAAAGACCCATGCAGAGGTATTTGATTTCCATGTAATCTTCCAGCCCGTGCCGCGATCCCTCGCGCCCCAAGCCCGATTGCTTGACCCCGCCGAACGGCGCGACTTCGGTGGAAATCAGCCCGGTGTTGATGCCGACGATCCCCGTTTCCAGCGCTTCCGCCACGCGCCATACGCGGCCCATGTCGCGGGCATAGAAATAGGCCGCCAACCCAAATTCGGTATCGTTGGCCATCGCAATGGCCTCGCCCTCGTCCTCGAACTTAACCAGCGCGGCGAGCGGCCCGAAAGTCTCTTCGCGCGCCACCTGCATGTCCTGTGTCACCCCGGTGATCACAGTAGGTTCAAACCAGGTGCGGCCCAGTTCGCTGCGCTTGCCTCCGGTTGCGAGACCTGCGCCCTGCGCCAGCGCATCGGCGAGGTGTTCTTCCACCTTCTCGACCGCCGCAAGATCGATCAGCGGGCCGATATCGACGCCCTTGTCCATCCCGGAGCCCAGCTTCAATCCGGCCACCCGCGCGCTCAGCTTGGCGGCGAATTGCTCATACACCGCAGCCTGCACATAGAAGCGGTTGGTGCACACACAGGTCTGCCCGCCATTGCGGAATTTGGAAATCACCGCCCCTTCCACCGCCGCATCCAGATCGGCATCGTCGAACACGATGAAAGGCGCGTTGCCGCCCAATTCCAACGAGAGCTTCTTGATCGTCTCCGCGCTCTGCCGCATCAGTTCGCGGCCCACCTCGGTCGATCCGGTAAAGCTGATCTTGCGCACCACGGGGCTGGCGGTGATCGCCCCGCCGATATCCTTCGCGCTGCCGGTGACGATGTTCAAAACCCCCGCCGGAAGCCCCGCCTGCTCCGCCAGAACCCCGATGGCCAACGCCGAAAGCGGAGTCTGCGAAGCGGGCTTGAGCACCACGGTACAGCCCGCCGCCAAGGCCGGGCCAAGCTTGCGCCCGATCATCGCCGATGGGAAATTCCACGGCGTAATCGCCGCCACCACCCCGATCGGCTGGCGCAGCGTGACGATCCGGCGATCCACCGCGTGAGATGGGGATCACCTCGCCGTAGGCGCGCTTGCCCTCCTCCGCGAACCATTCGATGAAGCTGGCCGAATAGGCGATCTCGCCCTCCGCCTCGGCCAGCGGCTTGCCCTGTTCGCGCGTCAGAAGTTCGCCCAGCAAGGCCTTGTTTTCCATCATCAGATCGAACAGCCGACGCAGCACCTTCGCCCGGTCTCCGGCGGTGCGCGCGCGCCATGCGGGCAGCGCGGCAGCGGCGGCGGCAATGGCGCGCTCGGTCTCCGCCGCGCCCATGCGCGGAACCGTGGCAATGGTCTCGCCCGTCGCAGGATTTTCGACCGCCAGCGTCTCCCCGCTATCGGCAAGGCACCACTCCCCGCCGATCAGGCACTGACTGCGGATGAGATCGGAAAGCTGCATATTGGTCTTTCTGCGAGGAGCTGGAGTTATTCCCCTAACGCGTTTGGCGCGAAAACGGCAACCGCCTGCCGCAATGCGGGTGCGATCACTTATCAGGTGATGGCAGCCAGCGGCGGTTTGTACACGGCCCCTCGGCGGGAGATGATGCGCTGCTGTGGTACGAAGGCGCCGACGATCAGCTCCACCGTGCGGCGGCATCTGCACGCCGACCGGCTCGGCTCGATCGTCGCGGTGACCGATTATCAGGGCACCCTCCTCGCCGCCAACGCCTATGACGAGTTCGGCGTGCCCGATGCGAACAACATGGGCCGCTTCCAGTACACCGGGCAGGCCTGGGTTCCCGAACTGGGCATGTACTACTACAAGGCCCGCATGTACTCCCCCACCCTGGGCCGCTTCATGCAGACCGACCCCATCGGCTACGGCGACGGGATGAACATGTACGCCTATGTCGGGAATGATCCGGTGAATGGGGTGGATCGAGGGGATGAACGGGTGAAGATGCTGGAGCAACGCTAACGTGGGTGGTAATATCCGATTCGATCTGTATTACAGTGGACTTTCTAGGCATGTCGAAGCATTGGCGCTCTGAGCTGGGTAAGATTCGGACTGTAGTGCGCTGGGCCGAACCGGACATGACGTCAGTGATGGCTGATCAGCGTGAGCCGGTGCAAGTGCAGACAGTGCTGATTAGACAGAGGGAGAAGTACTGGACGAGAGTAGCAGTTTGTCGGAATTTGCTGGCCGATAGCATCGATTACGGCATCTCATAACTCGCGTATTGCAGTCAACATTTAGCAAATGGAAGCTACGTCAGGCTTACAGTCCCAGCAACAGTAATGCACTAACACGGATGATCAGGCGATGTTTCTTGCAGACCGTTTATGTAGATTGCGGGAGGTACTTGGAGGCATTCTTAATGCAGCAAACGTTAGGGGAATATCGATTGGAAGGCGGTTCAACGCTCGATTAATGGATGCTAGCGATTGAGGGGAGACTCATTGATATTAGGATATCGCTGGTCAGCAGTTCTCGAGTTCCCATGCGATGGACGTTCAATTCTTTGGCATGGCAAAAGGTTCGATCAGATACGAGTTCTGCACGATGTAGAACTGATCGAAATGGAAAAGTATTTAACCTTATACTAGTTGGATTGTCTATTTCTATATTGCGATATTGTGATTAGAATATTTTAGTAGTGACAGGTTTATAGATTGATTGTTTATGACGGGATGATATTGACCCATTTTGCGTGATTGTGATCACGTAGATGCGCAGTTCTTTATTATTCATTGATCGAGGGATTTTTGTGAAAATTTTGACCGTCGTATCTATTACATTTTGCTCGAAAATGAAGGCTTGCAATTGCATCCAGACGTTCGCAAGCGATAACGTGCATTGAGGCGAAGCCGCAAATGCGCGGTGCATGTGCCGACGCCTCAACGGTAGCATTCGCAGCAAGCGTAGCGTGCATTGAGGCGTAGCCGAAATGCACGGTGTCATGTGCGGACCCTCCCTCAACGGTGCATTTCGCCGTGGCTCAATGCACCCTACAGGGACTGTGTGAGGTGCCCCGCCGCGCAAACAGGACAGTGACCAGCGGCCTCACCACCCCTCCCCAGCATCGGTATCGATCTGCCCCTTGCGTGAGGTAGCCCCAGTCGGCCCACCCTCGCCACCAACCCCCGCCCCACCAGCCCGATCCTCGGCCAACCCATCCCCCTCCGCCGCACCACCCGCCGCCGTCCCCAGCGCCGAATAATGCACCGCATACCGCCCCCGCATCCGCTGCCGCAGCGCCTCGCGTTCGCCCGGCTCCATCTGCGGCTGCGCTTCCATAGTGCCGAAGGCAAACCGCAGCGCCACCGCCCCCTTGGTCTGCCCGCGCACATGCGCGGCAAAGCTCCGCCCGCTACTTCAGCGTTTCGCGATCCACGCCATCACGCAGTCGATGATCTGCTCGCGCCGCGCGGCCTTTGTCTGGCTGGCGGTGAAATCGACGCCGAAATTGTGCATGAAGGTGTAGCGGTTGGAGACGTTGTAGAACGACAGCGCCGAAATCGTCATGTGCAGGTCCACCGGATCGATCCCGGCGCGGAACAGGCCTGCCGCCTGCCCCTTGTCCAGAATTGCGGCGAGTTGTTCGATGGCCGAACGGTTGCGCGTCTTCAGCCCCTCGATCTGGGCGATGTGGGTGCCGTGGTGGACATTTTCGTTCATCACCAGCCGCACGAATTCCGGGTGCTCGAAGTGGTAATCGAAATTGTGCCCGATCACCGCGCGCAGGGCGGTATCCGGGGCGAGCGATTCGAAGCCCGCCTGCTGCTCCTGATCGCGGATGCGCTGGTAGGCGCGTTCCAATACCGCGCGGTACAATTCGTCCTTGCTGCCGAAATAGTAGTAGATCATCCGCTTGGAGGACGCGGTCCGCTCGGCAATCTCGTCGATCCGCGCGCCCGCCAGCCCCTTGTCCGCAAATTCGCGGGTGGCGACTTCGAGGATGTTCTCGCGCGTTTCGCTGGCGTCGTCGCGTTGGCGGCGGGTGGTGGGATTGCTGACCATTATCGTCGCTTCATCGCAGGAATTCTCGATCCGTTAAAGCCACATTGCGACCCGGCAACGCCGGATGCGGCCTATAATCCCGCCGGATCGCGATGCCGCGCCTGCGCATTCAGGCGGATCGCCGCGTTGACCGCGCCATAGCCATCATACCCGCGCCGTTCGACGACTTCGAAAAACACCCGCTTGGCCACCGCGCGGCTGTAGAACTGGAAATACTCCGCCTCCCCGTCGCGATCATACAGCAGGTTGAGCGATTGCATCTGTTCCACCAGCTCGGGATCAAGCCCAAAGCGCGCTTCGAGGTCCTCATAGTAGTTCGGCCCGATTTCCAGCATCGGCAATCCCGCCGTTTGCGCGCGCTTTGCGGCCGCAAACACATCGGCGGCTGAGAAGGCGACGTGCTGCACGCCCGCGCCGAAATAGTTCTGGATGAAGCGCGAGGTCAGCGATTGCGCCGCCTGCGAACCGTTGAGCGTGAAGCGCAGGCTCTTGATCGGCGTTCTCCACCGCCTGGCTGTAGACCAGCCCCATCGGATCGGTGATTTCCAGCTGCGGGGTTTTCTCCACCTCCAGCAGCGCGGTGTAATAGAGCAGCCAGCTGAGGAATTCCTCGTAATGCATCGCCTGCGCCACATGATCGATGCGGATCAAGTCCGCGCTTGGAACGCCGGGGAGCGGGACGGGGAAATTCGTCGGCCCACATCTGTGCCCGGCTGGCCTCATCCACCAGATAGAGCAGGCTGCCGCCCACCGCGCGGAGCGAGGGGATTTCCCATTCGTCCGGCCCCACCGCGGCGCGAAGCGCGGGATATCCAGCGCCTCGGCCCGCGCCAGCGCGCCCGCCTGATCGGCCACCGCGATCCCCAGCGCGCAGACCGAACCGCCGTGGACCATGTCGAAACTGTGCGCGAGGCCCTCGGGCTCCGAATTGACCACCAGATTGATTGCGCCCTGCTGCCAGCGGACCACATCCTTGCTGCGGTGGCGCGCGGTGGGGGCGAAGCCGAGCGCGGAGAAGAAGCGCCCGAATTCCTCCGCCTCTTCATGGCTGGCGGCGAATTCGATGAATTCGAACCCGCTGCTGGCCACGCGCGGCGGCATCGGCGGCGGCTTGCGCGGATCAGCCGCGCCGACTGGTCATCGAGCAGGCGCAGGACTGCGGTGCCCGTCGCGCGCGATCTGGCTGCCCGAACCGGCGCGGAACCGGTCGTTGAAGATTTCGAGGCTCCAGTAGCCATCATATCCGGTGCGGCGGATCGCGGCGGCATATTCGGCCAGCGGAAAATCGCCCTGCCCCGGCATGCAGCGGAAATGGCGCGACCAGTTGAGGTAGTCCATCTCGACATAAGGCGCGTCCGCCACCTGCACGATGAACAGCTTGTCCGCCCGGATATCGCCGATGCTGGCCGAGGGAATACGCCGGGCGAGCGAGTGGAAAGCTGTCGAGCACCAGCCCGATGGCGGGATGATCGACATCGCGCACCAGCGCCCAGGCATCGCGGTGATCGGCGACATGGCGGCCCCAGGCCAGCGCCTCATAGCCCACGCGCATTCCGTGCGCGGCGGCCAGTTCGCCCAGTTCGTGCAGATCGTCCAGCATCCGCTGCCGATCATCCGAGCGCCTGCGCCGAGCAATTGGAGCACAGCAGCACCAGATCGGTGCCCAGCTGCTCCATCACTCCGAATTTGCGCTTCATCCGCTCGAACGCGCGCTCGCGCAGGCCGGCGGGCATGCCTTCCAGATCGCGGAACGGCTGGAACATGGTGCAGGCGAGGCCGAGATCGCGCCATCATCGCGCCGATTTCGCGCGGCCGATTGCGGGGCAGAGAGCAGATCGTTCTCGAAGATCTCCGCGCCCGCATAACCGGCATCGGCAATCGCCCGCAGCTTGTCAGCCAGAGCGCCGCTGATCGAGACGGTGGCGATCGAGGTTTTCATCGCCGGATATTCCTTACTCTGCTGCGATTGCCGGAGGCTGCGGCGAAGGCCGCGAAACTCGCCGCCATCCGCGCGCGGTCGGCCGTGCGCCCGGTGAATATCTCGAACGCATCCGCCGCCTGGTGCATCGCCATGCCGCTGCCATCGAGGGTGCGCAGCCAGTGCGCCGCGGCTGCTGCGAGCAGTTCGGTTTCGAGCGGGAAATAGACGATATCCGCCACCCAGTGCCGCGCTTCGAGCGCAGCTGCCGGGCATCGGCAGTGCCGGGGAACTTGGCCATGCCCATCGGGGTGGCGTTGACGATCCCGTCCGCCCCGGCGGCGGCAGTCACCGGATCGGCGCAGATGCTCACCCGGCCCTGCGCCATAGGCCGCACCCAATTGCTCACGCAGCGCCTGCGCGCGTCCGGCATCGGAATCGTGCAGCACGATACTGTTCGACCCCGATCAGGCCGAGCAGCGCGTGCGCCGTGGCCGCGCCCGCACCGCCGCAGCCCAGTTGCAGCACTTGCGCCAACGCCGCGCTCGGGCAGGCCCGCACGGAAACCTGGCGGCAAACCCGCTGATATCGGTGTTGCAGCCGATCCGCCGCCCATCGCGGAAGGACACGGTGTTGACCGCCCCGACGCGCCGCGCGGCATGGTCAAGCTCGTCCAGCAGCGGGATCACCGCCTGCTTGAACGGCAAGGTCACGTTGAGCCCGGCAAAGCCGATCATTTGCGCCGCATCGAGCAGGGCTTCAAGCTGTCCGTCGCTCCAGCCGCGCGCGGTGAAATCGAACAGCGATAGAACAGCCGCAGCCCCTGCGCATCGGCTTCCGCTCGTGCATCCACGGCGTGCGCGATTGCCCGATACCCCGCCCGGCCAGCCCGACCAGCACCTTGCCGTCGGCTCCATCGTGCTGGTGGTGGTGGTGCGGCACGATCAAAAATTCCTCGGAACGAGCGTGGCACAGGCCCCAGCCAAAGCCGGGGCCTGTGCCAATGCATCAGAAGGTGAAGTTCGCACCAATGTAGAAAGAACGGCCAACCAGATCGTAGAGCGCCGGATCGGTCGATATCTGCGAACTGGCGACGAAGGGCAGGTCGGCATCGAACAGGTTGTTCACACCGGCACGGAATTCCAAAGTGTCGGTCAACGAGAAACGACCGAACACGTCGAACAAATCGTATGCACCAACGCTTGGCTGAATGTTATTCGGCGTAAGCACGGCAGACACATCATCCACCGCGCTCTGGTGCCGCCAGCGCAAGCCGAACCCAAGGTTGTCCGAACGGTAGCCGAAGGTGGTCAGCGCCTTCCATTCCGGGGTGACGCGCGGCGGAACCGAGTTGGGTCCGGCACCGCCATTGCTGATCCCGGTGTAGTCGAGGAAGGCCGCGCCCGGCAGCAATTGCACGCTGAAATCGTTCAGCCAGCCAATCGCACTGTCGATGTAGACGCTGCCCGAATCTTGGACCAGCGTCATCGGCACGCCCCAGTGAATCTGCGCTTCGACGCCGTCGGTGGTCAGCGCGCCCAGATTGAGGAACGGCGTCGCCACGGTCGAAAGCTGGCCGGTGTTGTCACGCTGGATCAGCTCGCAGAATTCGTTGGTGTCCGAATAGGTCGGATTGCTGCCATCAAGGTTGAAACACTTCGACAGCACCGTAAGACCGGGGATCGGCGAGATCACGTTCTGGATATCGATGTTGTAGTAATCGATCGAAAGCGACACATCCGAAAAGAAGCCGCTGCTGGCGGGCGAATTGAACACAAGGCCCACGTTGAAGGTGTTGGCGCGTTCGGGCGTAAGGTTGAGATTACCCGAAGTGGTCTGGCCGGTGGCGGTGGTGGGGAACTGATAGGTGCGCAATCGCCGCCTGTGGCACACCCTGCGCCACGCACAGGGCGGCAACCTGCGCCGCATTGGCCCCGGCGCGCGCGGTGGAGCGCACGTCGCACGGATCACCGATGCCGCCCGGAGGTGTACCGATCACCAGCTGCTGCCCCTGCTGCGGCGAGAACAGCTCGCCGATATTGGGCGCGCGCACCGCCCGCTGATAGCTGCCACGAATGAGCAGGAAATCGACCGGACGCCAGCGCGCGTCCACCTCATAACTCGTCACCGAGCCGCTGATCGAGTAGTCGGAAACACGTGCCGCCGCGCCGATCGCCAGTTCTTCAAAGAACGGTTGACCGGAGAGGATCGGAATGTCGATCTGCGCCGCCAGTTCGTACACATCGATCGCTGTTTCGGCGAGCGGCAAGGTGTTGACCACGCCTTCGATATTCGCACCCGGGCCAAAGCCGCTATCGCCGGTCAGATCCTGATCGGGCGAGAAGGCATAGGTGTTCTCGCGATAGCTGCCGAGCACCGCGAGCTGCACCGGCCCAGCCCCGAAATCGAACAATTCGCCGTTTACCTGCGCCTGGAACTGGGTCTGGCTGAGGTCTTCGATGCTGATCGCATCCTTGGTCAGGAAATCAACGCAGGACGCCGAAAGGCTCCGCGCATTGGTATCGCCAAACGGATTGAGCCCGCCCGAACACAGCGATGCGCCACCGTCCGCCGCGTTCAGCAATCGCTGAACCTGCGACTTGAGGGTAGCGAAGTGCATCACCTGGGTGTGGGTGGATTGGTCATAGGAGCCGAACACATCGAACTGCCAGCCATCGGTGATATCCCCGCGCAGACCGAGCATATACTGCTGGACCGAGTAGTTCTCGTCCCAGTTCTTGTCGGGGATACCGACGTAACGCCCGCTCCACGCGAAAGGTGCGGTGGGGTCTGGTCGCGACGCCAGTACGGCCCGCAGATCAGTGGGAATGAACGGGTTGGTCACCGGAATAGTAGTTAGTCTGGGGAACTGGGTCAGACTGCCGCCGCTTTCGGTGTTCACTGTCAGATCGACATAGAGGAACTGGCCGTAGGCAGTGATGGAATCGGTCAGCTCATAATCGCCATTGATGAAAGCTGTGGTTCGCTCAAACGCGTTGAGCACCTGCAATTGCTGACCCACGGGCATGCGCACATTGCCGCCGAAAACGCCGTAACCATTGGTGCCATTCGGCCCGAGGTAATTCTGACCGCCGTTCTGGTTGAACAGCGTGCCGTTGTTGTTGAAGCCGAGCCGATCCAGCGAACCGCGCGTTCCGGCTACGCCATAACCGTTGAAAATTGCCGTGGTCACCGCCGCATTGGGCGCATTGGTGGCGCTGGGCACGAAGACCCCGCTGCCGATGAAGGAGGAGGGCACCTTGTCAAAGAAGAAATCGCGCTCGCTGCCCTGGAGCGAATCCTGGTTGGCGTAGCTGAAGGCGGCCAGCATGTTGCCCCGGCCTTCGTCGAACTGTGTACCGAAGGCGGCAGACATATTGTACCGCTGGGCATCGCCCTGTTCGCTGATGCCGTACTGGCCATCGAGCATCACGCCTTCAAACCCGGTCATAGTCTTGAAGTTGACCACGCCCGACATCGCGTCTGAACCATAAACCGCCGAAGCGCCGCCGGTGATCACGTCGATCCCGCCGATGATCGATTCAGGGATAATGTTGATGTCGACATTACCGTTCACGTCGGAAACCGGCAGGCGCCTGCCATCGAGCAGCACCAGATTGCGGTTCGAGCCAAGCCCGTGAAGGTTGATCGTGGCGCGGCCGCCGGTGCCCTGTCCGCCGGTGGCGGCGTTGCCCGCAGTGGTGAAGCTGGGGAACTGGTTCAGCGCATCGTTGAGGCTGATCTGGCCCGATTCCTCGATCGCCTCGTCACCCACCGTAACAATCGGGCTGACCGAAGTGTTGTTCGGGCGGCGGATCAGTGATCCGGTGACGACGATCGTGTTTTCGTCGTCTGCTTCGGCGCCAGCGGCAGTATCCTGCGCGCTGGCCATTCCTGACCAGCACAGTGCTGCACCCAGTGCGGCGCAGGCCACGGATGCGCGGAATGTCCCCGAATTGCGAATGTTCATCCTCTTCCTCCCGATTGTGTTTTGCCGTGCAGTATGTGAACTAGTTAGTACACGTCAAGTCAATTTGCATATCGTGCCCGATTCCGGCCCTGCTCAGGCGGCTTCACGGGTGCCGAATTTTCCGATGATGAAGGCTGCCAGCGCGCAGATCAGCAGCGGCACGCAATAGGCGGCGAACAGCGCCCAGAGCGGCGCATTGGCAGCGATCAGCAGTCCGCCGAACCACGGCCCGACCACCGCGCCGCTGCGGCCGATGCCCATCGCGATGCCGATGCCGGTGGCGCGGCAGCGCGAGGGATAGACCGAGGCGGCGAGCGGCCAGACGCCGTTGTAGCCGCCCTGCAAGGTCACCCCGATCACGAAGGCCAGCCCCAGCGCCAGCGCCAGGCTGAGCGGCACGGTGGCGAACACCATCATCGTGACCGCCGCCGCCACCAGCAGCGACGGGATCAGCTTGCCCAGCGCCACCCGCGTGGTCAGCCAGCTCATCGCCATGGTCCCGCAGAAGGCGCCGAAATTGTAGATCGCTCCGGCGTAGATACTATCGGTTTCCGAGAGCCCGGCCTCGATTGACAGGCGAGTGATCCAGCTCAGGATGAAATAGAGCACCATCAGCCCGAAGAATATCGCCGCCCACAGCCACAGAGTGCGCGGGCGCAGTGCGGGCACGAACAGTTCGCCCAGCCGCACCTTGGGAGCCTGCGAAGTGGTCACCGGATCGTGCGCGGGCAGAATCCACCACGCGATGGGCAGCACCAGCACCGTCAGCCAGCCGGCCCAGAGCAGCAGCGTCTGCCAGTCGGTATGTTCGAGCAGCGCAGCCACCGCAAACCCGGTGAACACCGCCGCCAGCGGAAAGCCCGCCTGCACCATGCCCACTGCCATGTGCTGGTTCTTCGCCGGAGCCGACTCTGCTCGCCAGCGCCGCCATTGTCGCCAGCACGGTGCCGATGCCGGTGCCCACCACCACCCGCGCCACCACCAGTTGATCGAGGCTAGTGACATAGCCGCAGGCGATCATGCCTGCGGACATCAGCGCCAGCGCCGCCAGAATGATCTTCTTGCGCCCGAACCTGTCCGCCAGCGGCGCGATCAGCAGCGCGCCAAGCCCCATCCCGAGCAGCCCGGCGCTGAACACCGCGCCCATCGCCTCGTCACCCACCTGCCAGCCATCCTGCAACGCCTGGCGCACGAAAGTGATGATGTTCACGTCCATGCCGTCGACCATGTTGATCAGGAAGCACAGTCCCACCACCATTGCGCCCTGCCGGGTCCATGATGTCGGCGCGTTGGAGGTATCGCTGGTAACTGGCTGTGCCATCAATGGTTCTCTTTCAGGGGGATCAGTCGCGCGGGCGTTCGGGCGGGCGCGGTGCAGCGGGGGCGGTCTGTGCTTCGGCCAGCAGCGGCAGCGCGCGCCAATTGGGCCATTCCGCCACGCCGATATGCTCGCCCAGCACCATCACTTGCGGCGCGGCGGGATCGAACACGGGCCAGCCCTGCGCCGGAGCCTCACCGCGCGCGAACTGCAGGATCATGCCCGACATTGTATCGCGCAGATCAAAATCCATCGGCGTCCAGTCGCGGGTGCGGCGGAACAGGTTCAGGCTCTCCAGATTGCGCAGAAAATAGGGCACTTCGCCGGTGTGATAGGCCCCGACAGTGGCCGGATCGTGATCGACGAAGGTGATCCCTTCAGCATAAGGCTGGCGACGGGTGAAGAAATAGCCGTAGACGGGCGCGCTGCCATGCGCCGCATTCGCCTCTGCCCAAGCGAACATCTGCGCGCCCACCGACATATCGCGCATCAGATCGACTGCTGCCCGTCGCGCCTCAGCATCCGAGGTGGCGGGAAAGGCGCGCAGCACCTCCCCCGCCTGCGCCCCGAAGGTCCCGCTTACCCGGGCTTCGTATTCTGCAAGGGTGGCCACCGGGCCGATATCGGTAAATCGTTCGTCGCGCGTGATGCCCAGCAGCAGCGGCACATCGTGGTGCTGGCCTGCCGCGAACACCTCCGCCGCGCTGGCGGTGATATGCTCGCCGTCGATCACGATGGGCGATCGCGGCACTCCGGCTGCGGCGGCGAGGATGCGGTCTCCCGCTATATCGCGCATTGCCTCCACCGAACCCGCGCCCAGCGCCTGCCTGCAAGGCCAGGCCCTGCTCCTCACCCGTCGCCAGCGGAACCGGGGCCATCTGCCCGCCGTGGACGCTGCCGCTCATCCCGACGATCCGGTCGAACAGTCCGTCGCGCCTGCGGATCGATCTGCAACAGCGACGCCGCCATCGACCCTGCCGATTGCCCCATGATCGTGACATTATCCGGATCGCCGCCGAACGACGCGATATTGCGCTGCACCCACTCGAGTGCCGCGACCTGATCCTGCAAGCCGTAATTGCCCGAATGCCCGCCGTTTTCGGCGCTCAGTTCCGGGTGCGCGAGAAACCCCAGCGGCCCGACCCGGTAGGCGATGGAGACGTAAACCGCGTCGCCATCTCGGGCCAGGTTCTCGCCACCATAATTGGCCATGCTGGCGGACCCGACATTGAACCCGCCGCCGTAAATCCACACGATTACCGGCTTCCCGCCGCCGCTTTCCACCGCATCGTCCTGCGCCCAGACGTTGAGATAGAGGCAATCCTCGGAAGTTGCCTCATTGCCGAAATAGTGGTTCATCGTCCGCGCCCGCAACGGTTGCAGGCACATCGGCGCGAAGCGATCCGCGTGCAGCACCCCCTGCCACGGTACGACCGGTTGCGGCGCGCGCCAGCGCAGTTCGCGCAGCGGCGGCGCGGCGAAGGGCACGCCGAACCAGCCGGTCACGCCTTCGCCCATATCCTTGCCCTCGATCAGCCCGCCATCCACCGCAACCGGTTGAGCCGCGACCGGAGCCGCGGCCAGCAGAGCTGCGCCGAAGGCAGAAGGCCAGCCGCTTCATTCGGCGGCTGCGTCCAGCTGTGGCGTGGAAGAAATCGAAGGTGGCGTTCACCGCGCGCAGTGTCGCCTCGCGGGTGACCTCGGGCGTCGCCCCCAGGAAGCTGTGATCGACCGCCGGGATATAGATCGAATCCACCGCCACCCCGGCCGCGCGCAGGCGTTCCTCGGCCAGCCGGGACTGGGCCACCGGAACCACCCGGTCCTCCTCGCCGTGGATCAGCAGCATCGGCGGGTCCTGCGCGTCGATATAGCTGACCGGGCTGGCGGGGGCGTAATCCTCCGGGCGGCACGCGCCATGCGCAGCCGAGCAACGCCGCGACCGCCGAATCGGCCGTCGGCGCTGGTCGCAGCCTGCGTCGGCAAAATCGAACACCCCGTACCAGATCACCGCCGCCTGCACGCATTCGCTGCCTGCTTCGGCGGCAATCCCCGCAGGATCGAGCGAAGTCGCGCCACAACTGAGCGCCGCCAACGCCGACAGATGCCCGCCCGCCGAACCGCCCCAGATGCCGGTGCGCTGCGGATCGATGCCGTAATGCGCCGCATTTCCCTCCAGATAGCGCAAAGCAGCGCGCACATCCTGCAACTGCGCCGGGAACTGCGCCTCGCGCGCCAGCCGGTACTCGACACTGGCCACGACGAAACCCTCCGCCGCCAACGCCGCCAGCGCGCCGGGGAAATTCGCCAGTGCGCCCGAATGGCGGGTATTGCCGCCCACCCAGCCGCCGCCGTGGACGTACAGGACCAACGGACGCGGCCCCATCTCACGCGGGGGCAGATAGACATCGAGGATCATCGGGCGGTAACCCGGCAGCGTCGAATAGGTCACATCCGCCATGCTGGTGACGCCTTGGGGCCAGGCGAGCACGCGCGCCGGATAGCGATCCTCGCTGGTAGCGGTTGCGGCAATGGGAAAATCGCGCTGCTGCGCCAGCGCCGCATGGCTCGGCACCAATCCGACAAGCGCGCACGCCGCCGCCACGAATCGTGTTCTCTTGGACACCAACCTACCTCACCCAGTTATGTTATTAACCGGTTCGTACATGAGATGCTGCTAGGCTTCAAGACCAGCTTTCAGCGTGTCGATGAGGGAATTGTAGCGAGACTGCTGGATCAGCGAAGCAGCATATCCACCTCGCCATCAGTGAATTCAGAGCTCGATAGCGCTGGCTCTCCTCACCCCTCAGCCAGTACCGCCGCCACCAGCGCATTGGCGTGCCCATGCCCCATGCCGTGCTCGTCCTTCAGGAACGCCACCAGTTCCATGTGCTTCGCCGGAAGCCGCGCGCGGATCAGCCCCTGCCAGTGCGCGATCGGCTGGCCGTATTTCGCCTCGATTGAGGGGAAGTAGCTTGCCGGGCCTTTCACCTTGTCGCTCATCGTCGGGGTTCCTTAAACAACCGTAGGGTGCATTGAGGCAGCGCCGAAATGCACCGTTCGCCGAGACGCGCTACCTTGCGGTGCAATTCGCCTGCGGCTCAATGCACCCTACGCTTGCTTCGTCGACAGGCCCACCGCCTCCCGCCGACAGCGATTGCACCGCCACCAAATCCGCCTCCGCCAAGAATGCATCAACTTCCCTGCGGTCAAACAGTCGCAGCTTGAAATTCTCGAACAGCGGCATGCCGGTCCGCCGGTCGATCACGAACCAGGTCCTTGTCGCCTCCGGATCATCGAGGCTGCAGAAGTATTGGGCGACATATCGGGCGTTGCGGGACATTAACCGAGTCCGGACCTGGCCTGCACCTCCCGCATGCGCGAACCGCCCTCAGTCATGCTCGCGCCCGCCTGCGCCCAGATAAAGTTCCCGACCCTTCTCCTCGTAGAGACGGCTCATCTCCTCCATTCCCTTCTCCGCTTCATCGGCGGCAATGAAACCGGTCGCAGGCTGGTTCTGCTTCGCCGCGAAATCGCGCACTTCCTGCGTGATTTTCATCGAGCAGAACTTGGGCCCGCACATCGAGCAGAAATGCGCCGTCTTCGCGCCTTCCGCCGGGAGCGTCTGGTCGTGGTATTTCTCTGCCGTGTCCGGGTCCAGCGACAGGTTGAACTGATCCCGCCAGCGAAATTCGAAGCGGGCTTTGGAGAGCGCATCGTCGCGCACCTGCGAGGCCGGGTGGCCCTTGGCCAAGTCCGCCGCGTGGGCGGCCAGCTTGTAGGTCACCACGCCCACCTTCACGTCGTCCCGGTCGGGCAGGCCGAGGTGTTCCTTCGGCGTGACGTAGCAGAGCATCGCCGTGCCGTACCAGCCGATCTGCGCCGCGCCGATGCCGCTGGTGATATGGTCATACCCCGGCGCGATATCGGTGACGAGCGGGCCGAGGGTGTAGAACGGGGCTTCGCCGCAGGCTTCGAGCTGCTTGGTCATGTTCTCCTTGATCTTGTGCATCGGCACGTGGCCGGGGCCTTCGATCATCACCTGCACGTCCTGCGCCCAGGCGCGCTTGGTGAGTTCGCCCAGCGTGTAGAGTTCGGCGAACTGCGCTTCGTCGTTGGCATCGGCGATGGAGCCGGGGCGCAGGCCGTCACCCAGCGAATAGGCGATATCGTAGGCCTTCATGATCTCGGTGATCTCGTCGAACTTCTCGTAGAGGAAGCTCTCCTTGTGGTGGCTGAGGCACCACTTGGCCATGATCGAGCCGCCGCGGCAGACGATGCCGGTGACGCGCTTGGCGGTCATCGGCACGTAGGGCAGGCGCACCCCGGCGTGGATGGTGAAGTAGTCCACCCCCTGCTCGGCCTGTTCGATCAGGGTATCGCGGAACACTTCCCAAGTCAGGTCTTCGGCAATCCCGCCGACCTTTTCGAGCGCCTGATAGATCGGCACGGTGCCGATGGGCACGGGGCTGTTGCGGATGATCCATTCGCGGGTGTCGTGGATGTTGCGCCCGGTGGAAAGGTCCATCACCGTGTCCGCGCCCCAGCGGATCGACCAGACCATCTTGTCCACTTCTGAGGCGACATCGCTGGCGACGGCAGAATTGCCGATGTTGGCGTTGATCTTGACGAGGAAATTGCGCCCGATCGCCATCGGTTCGGCTTCGGGGTGGTTGACGTTGGCGGGGATGATCGCCCGCCCGCGCGCCACTTCGCTGCGGACGAATTCGGGGGTGACATATTCGGGAATTTCCGCGCCCCACGAATTGCCGTCGATCTCGCGCCGCACGAATGCGCGGCCGAGGTTCTCGCGCTCGGCGACATATTCCATTTCCGGGGTGATGATCCCCCGGCGGGCGTAATGCATCTGGCTGAGGTTCGCCCCCGGCTTGGCGCGCAGCACGGTCTTGTGGACATTGGGGAAGGCGGGAACGCCGCCGCGAACGGTCCGGGCCGAGCTGGCCATTGTCCTCCGGCTGCGTCTCGCGCGCGGTATATTCCTCCACGTCGCCGCGTTCGAGCTGCCACTGGCGGCGCAATTGCGGCAGGCCCGCGCGGATGTCGATCACGGCGGCGGGATCGGTGTAGGGGCCGGAGGTATCGTAGACCCGCACCGGCGGATCGCCCGCGCTCGGCTCCAGATCGATCTCGCGCATGGCGACCTTGCGCGGCCCGACGAAAATCTTGCGGCTCCCCCGGATCGGCCCGGTGGTGACGCCGATTTCGAACTGGCTGTTGATGTCGGCCATGTGCATTTCCTCTCTGGCAGGCGCGAGAGGGTACGGTCATGCAGCGATCAAACACTGGCCGCCCCTCCCTCCGCCCGTGCTAACGGGTTCAGGTTCGACGGGTCGGGTGGAGCCTAGCCCACCCCTCTCAGCGATAGGCTCGCTCCCCGGGGATGGGGCTGATGTAGGCGCTTGCGGGGGCGTGGTCCAGAGTTCTTGGCGGATGCAGGCATTCCGGAGGCAATTCCGGTGGACAGCAGATTTTTTTGCTGCATTTCTAACGCGGTTGGGGGTGGCCAATGGGGATTTGCCCTCCGATCATCGAAGGGTCATCCAATGAGCAAACTGCGTTTCTGCGCCGCCGTATCCGTATCTGCACTTGCACTGGCCATGGCCACGCCTGCGGTGGCGGATGACACTGTCGAATGTAACGAGGCTGCTGGCCCGGATGGTATTCCGGGAAACGCTGACGATCCGAGCAACACTCTCGAATGCGGCGTCGGCAGCAATGTTACCGGAGACAGTGGCGTTGCCCTTGGGTCGCGTACTTTCTCGGCTACTGAAGCAGTTGCAGTTGGACTTTTCGCAAACGCCTCGGACTTTGCGATTTCAATCGGAACTCGGTCGCGGGCGAGCGGAATTGAATCAACGAGCATAGGGCAACTGGCAGAGGCGACAGGTGCCGAGAGTGTGGCAATCGGCAGCGGCGCAAAGGCGCGAGACGCTGGGTCCATCGCGATCGGAGGCAATACCTTGGGTGGGGCCGGATTGATTGGTGCCGTTGCAGAGCGTGGAGGTGTTGCGATCGGAAACTCGGCGCTTTCGCAATTTCTCGGCGTTTCAATCGGGCAGGACGCTACTGCTACTGGCGGCGTCGCGATCGGGACCAATACGAGAGCCCTCGCGTCTGACTCGGTAGCGATTGGTCGAAACGCGGATGCAACTCCTCAGGGCGCGATCGCCATCGGCGCTAACACCGTAATTGATCGAGGTGCCGCAATCGCCATCGGACAAAACGCAAAGGCACAATACGAAGGTATTGCTTTTGGTACCGGATCTGCGACCGAAAGTGGACATTGCTTTTGGTGCAGGGTCATCTTCGATTTCAGGAATTGCGATTGGTGAGGATGCAGTTGCCACCTTTGGTATTGCAATTGGCCAAGGTGCACTTGCTGCATTGCCAAGTTCGTTAGCCATGGGCGAACTTGCAAATGCAGGAGCAAACGGGGCGACTTCGTTGGGGTTTCGAAGTCAAGTAATCGCAGAAAATGCGACCGCGATTGGACACAGGGCAACGGCACAACATCAAAACTCGGTCGCAATTGGATTTCAAACTCAAACTGACCGACAAGATTCGGTCGCGATGGGATTTCGTCAAGTAACGGGGGTGAGAGCTGGGACATCGGGCGAGGACGCGGTCAATTTGAACCAACTAAATGAAGATGGTTTGCACATCGACTTCAACGCTTTCAATAGTCAAGGGGCGCAGGCGGATGGCTTTGAATCATTGGCGATCGGAAATGGAGCGTCAACCACTGATCGGTTCTCCCTCGCCATTGGGAGCCAAGGAGGGTTGGGTTTAGGAGCACGCGCTGGAGCGGAGTATGCCGTCGCAATAGGCCCGGATGCCAACGCGAGCGCTGCCCGATCGGTCGCTCTGGGGAACGATGCGCGGGCTGCAGGCGACTTTAGTGTCTCGATTGGCGATCGGTCAGTGGCTACAGCAGGAGAAGCAATTGCGTTTGGAACCAGTACGCAGGCACTTGCTTTTGGAGCCCACGCCCTTGGCTCTTCATCGTTCGCCGGTGAATTTCTGGCCACCGCAATTGGATACAATGCAGTTGCAACCGCGACAAATGCCGTCGCCCTTGGCGCAGGCTCGCGCGCTGAGCGCGAGAACACCGTCTCGGTGGGCAACAGCGAAGCGGGACGCCAGATCGTCAATGTCGCTGCGGGCACTGAAGCCCTGGATGCCGTCAATCTGGCGCAGCTCGATGCGGTTTCTGCCAACGTGACTGTTGCACAAACCACTGCCGACACAGCCTAACAAACGCTGCCGCCGCTCAAGGGACAGCCGACACGGCGCTCGTCAACGCCGCAACCGCGCAATCGACGGCGGACACGGCGCTTGCCAATTCTTCGGCAGCCGCCGGAAATGCAAATGCGGCACTCGTCGCTGCCAACGGCGCGCAGACGACCGCCGATTCCGCACTCGCCAACGCAAACCTCGCGCGGACCGAAAACGCTGCGCAGGACGTGCTCATTTCGCAGAACACCGCGCTCGCCCAGAGCGCGCAGACCACCGCCAACACCGCGCTCGTCAATGCCGCGACCGCGCAATATCGTGCTGACGAGGCCTTCGACACAGCCGTCGTGGCGCAGACCAGGGCCGATGAGGCGCGCAGCGAAGCGCGGCTTGCGCAGCAGGCGGCGATGTCGGCGGGCGAGGATGCCGGTCTGGCGCAGGCCCGTGCCGACGACGCTTTCGAAGAGGCTGTTCGGGCCCAGGCGGGCGCCGATACGGCCCGACTGGCTGCCGCCCAGGCGCAGACCGATGCGGCAACCGCGCTCGCCGCTTCGCAGGCGAACTCGGCCGAGCTCGCCTATTTCGACGTCAACTCGACCGGAGCGGCGGCCGACGCAACGGGCATGGACGCGGTTGCCATCGGGCCGGGCGCGCTTGCATCGGGCGACCGGTCGGTCGCATTGGGCAGCGGCGCGATTGCGCGCGGGGGAATGGCCGTTTCGATTGGCGCAGGCAACACCGCGACTGGCAATGGCGCGGTGGCCATCGGCGATCCCAACGTTGCCACCGGCACGGGGGCCATCGCAATGGGGGCCAACAATAGTGCCGAAGGCACCGGCGCGGTCGCGCTCGGCAATGCCAATGTCGCGACCGGCAATGGCGCCGTAGCAATCGGCAATGGCGCAATTGCGAGCGGCAACGGAGCCGTGGCGATTGGCGACGGGGTTGCTGCCACACTAGCCGGGCAGGTCTCTATCGGTTCTGACGAAAGCACTTATACTTTCGCCGGGATCAGCTCTTCGGAAAGCGAAGCGCGGCAGACCGGCGCGGTCAGTTTTGTCACCGCGGACGCCAGCGGCAATCTGGCCACCGCCGCACTCGACGTGGCGACCCTCAGCGCGTTGCCCAGCCGCACCGCGATGCTCGAAGGGCAGGTGGTCAGCCTGTTCGACCTTGCTGCCGAACAGGACCTGGATCTGCGGCGCGGCATCGCCCTGGCGACGGCCACTGCACGGCCACATTTCCCCAGCGCTGCGGGACGCACGTCCTACGCTTCCAACCTCGCCTATTACCGGGGAGAGGTTGGTGTCTCGGCGGGGCTGATGCATCGGCTTGATGGCGATATCGCGATTTCCGCCGGGGTCAGCTACAGCGGCAACAATGCCGCGGTGCAGGCGGGATTCGCGGGAGAATTCTAGTCGTAGGGGCCGGTCGGGGTTACGCTCCCCGGCCGGCTGCTCGCGACACACCGCTTCCCACTTCAAGATACTTTTCAGGTTTCCCGGTTGCCGTTCATGATGTCGAGCGGGACAAAGACGCAGAACTTTGTTACGATGGCTGTCGACGGGAAACAGTCGGAGATATGCCATGAAACCCCTCGCCCTTCGCCTCACCCTTGCCGCCGCAGCCGCCATCATCGCCCTGCCCGCCACGCTGTCTCTCACGGCGGCGGCGCACCACGGCTGGGGCTGGACGCAGGACGAGGAGAGCCGGATTTCCGGCCGGATCGTTGCGATCAGCTTCGGCAATCCGCACATGCACCTGCAACTGGAGCGTGAACTGAGCGGCTTTGGCGGCACCGAGATCTGGGAAGTCGATCTCTCCCCGCCCATCGTTGCCGCAGCTTCGGGCTTTGGGCCAGATCATGCCAGCGCCGGAGACGAAGCGATCATCACCGGCCACCGCGCGCGGGACATGGAAATGCGCACCTTCAAGGGCGAGACCATCACCGTGCGCGGGCAGACCTTCATCGTCTATCCGCAGCGCGAGATCACGCTCCAGCCGGAGTAACGCTTCGGGCGGTAGTTGGCCCGCATCAGGAAAATTGCCTGGTCACACCCAACAACCGGCTTGCGCAGACGCGGCCTTGCGATAGTCTTGGCCTCGCTCCGGCGCGGCATTCCGCTCGCTGGCATGACGAAAGGGCGTGGCCGGCGAGGGGGACGCTGGGGTTGCAAGAAGCCGCAAGGCGAAACGACAGAACACGTTCACCGCCGGCAACGCCTCATCACAGGAGTTGCTGCAATGTCCCGTATTTCCTTCTCGACCTCCGCCGCCGCGCTGGCGATCGCTGCGGCTTTTCTGGCTACGCCAGCCAAGGCCGATGATTGCCTGCTGGATCGCGACAATGACGGGGTGGTCGATGCCGCCACCGACAACGATGGCTCGGCCAATTCGAACAACGATGATACCAATTTGGCCTGCGGTGCCGGTGCCAGCGCCTCCGGAACCTTTGCCACCGCTATCGGCGCTGCTTCCATCGCCAGCAATGCCCGCACACTCGCGGTCGGGCGAATTTCGACCGCCAGCGGCGAACAATCGACCGCTGTCGGCCATGCCTCGATTGCCAGTGCCCTCAACGCCGTCGCGGTAGGTCAGTCTGCGAATGCCGCAAGCACTGGCGCTGTCGCAGTCGGGCGCGCGGCCACCGTCGGCGGAACTGCAACTAATGGCGTGGCCATCGGCGAAAGGGCGTTTTCCGATGCCGTCGATACGGTCGCCGTCGGGCGTGACAGCGACGCGACTTTCACCAGCGCCGTGGCACTGGGTGCATTGACACAGGCAACAGGAATTCAGTCCACCGCGCTGGGCACTTCCGCCGATGCGACCAATTCCAACGCTACCGCCGCAGGGTTCAGCGCCCAGGCAACCGGTTTGCAGTCGAGTTCGCTGGGGGCCTTTGCCACGGCCAGCGGGACATCAGCAGTAGCGATTGGATTTCAGAGCAGTGCCAACCAGAGCGAAACCCTCGCACTCGGCACCGCTGCATCTGCTGACGGCGTGGAGTCTTCCGCCATCGGCTCTGGCGCGATTGCCAGCGCCCAAGGCGCCCAGGCCATCGGCTACAATTCCCGTGCCGTGGGCATCGGCAGCATTGCACTCGGCGGGGACGCTGGCGATGCGCTGCTGCTCGGCGCGGAAGCCAATGCCAATTTCGCCGTGGCCATCGGCACCGATTTACGGGCCAGTGGCATCCAGTCGCTGGCGCTCGGTTATTTGGCGGTGGCCAGCGATGAAAGCGCGATTGCGCTCGGCGCGCAAGCCACTGCAACGGTTGGGAACGCCATCGCCATCGGACAACAGGCCAATTCCGGTTTCACTGGCAGTATCGCCATCGGTGGTGACACCGACGATCTTGATCTCATTGGTGCCCAGGCTACAGGCCCTGCCTCTGTCGCCATCGGCGCTGATGCGGTTTCCAGCAGTAGCCAAGCGACCAGCCTCGGGACTAGTGCGAGGGCGACCAATGTCGAAGCCACTGCGCTAGGCCAGAACACCAGTGCTTCCGGGGGAGGCTCGGTAGCGCTCGGCAGCAATGCCGTGGCGAGCAATTCTCGCGCCCACGCGCTGGGGCGCAATTCAGTGGCATCGGCAAACAGTGCCACGGCAGTGGGCGCCAATTCCCAAGCTTCCGGAATTTTCTCAGTTTCGCTGGGCGGGGGATCCAGCTTGCTCGATTCAGCCAATGCCAGTGGCGCCTATGCGATTGCCATTGGCGGCGGTGATAGCGGGGTCACTGGTGCAAAGGCTGCCGGCGCAAATGCTATAGCGATCGGTAACAGCGCCGCTGCCGCCCAGACCAACAGCAGCGCTCTTGGCTTCGGTGCCAATGCCGGTGGCATCGGCGCGACGGCACTGGGGGCAACGTCCGTGGCCAGTGGAGCAAGTGCAACGGCCCTGGGTCTTGCCGCCAACGCCACCGGAATTCGTGGGGTCGCCATCGGGGCGGATGGGGGTGATGTGAATGCTTTGGGGGCGCAGGCACAGGGGCAGGATTTGTTTGCTGCGGGGACTGATGCGAACTCCGTTGGCCTGAACGCGATGGCCTTGGGTCGGAATACTGTGGCGGGCGGGATCAATGCGGCTGCAGTGGGGGTGAACGCCCAGGCGTTGCAGAACAATGGCACGGCGATTGGTGCGAACTCGCTGGTGCAGGCGAACGAGGGCACGGCTGTCGGGATGAACAGCCGGGTGACGCAGGCGCGTGGGACTTCGGTTGGGTTCGATGCGCAGGCGGCGAACTTTGCTACGGCTGTTGGCAATGCAAGCCGCGCCACCATCGTGCGGGCCACGGCGGTGGGCAGCACGGCCAATGCTTCGCGCATTGACTCGACCGCACTGGGTTCAGCTTCGGTGGCGGCGTTTGATCGGTCCACCGCAGTCGGCTTCGGAGCAACCACCACGCGGGTCGATCAGGTGACGCTGGGCGGCGCTGGCTCCTCGGTGCGGGTGGCCGATATTGCCGCCTCCAACGCGGTGCAGGTCGGGGCCGAGCAGGTCGTCACCATCGACAGCAACGGCACCCTCGGCACCTCCGAAGTCGCCTCCGCCGCCAGTGTCGCGAATGTGCGGGTGAGCGTGGACTATCTCGCCGCCGTCACCGATGCGCAGTTCAGTTCGCTCGAAGGGCGGGTGAGTGATATCAACTTCCGGCTCGACGATCTCGACAGCTCGACCCGCTCGGGCATTGCCACCTCGATGGCGATGGGCGGGATGATGGTGGTGCCCGACAGCGCCGTGTCGGTCAGCCTCAACGCTGCCACCTATCGCGGTCAGCAGGGCTTTGCCGGGGGCATCACCGCCCGCGTCCTGCCGCGCGTATACGTTTCGGCCACAGCAGCGGGATCGACCGGCGATGGCTCGGTGAGCGGGCGCGTAGGGGTGGCGTTCGGGCTCTAGCCGCCCGCCTGGCCCGTGCCGCAGCGGGACACTCCGCCTGCAAGCCGATTGACGCAGGCACGGTGGAGTGATGTAAGATCAGACCGTTACCAATAACGGGTCGCACCGCTTTATCCATGTCCCCTGTCGGGCAGGCGTAATGTGCGTTCTTCCGGCGGGGACCAATCCCTGGGAGGACTACCTATGCCTATTCACAGCCGCACCCTGTTCGCCGCCACTCTGCTCGCCGGAACTGCCGGAGCCGCGCTCATGCTCACTCCGCAGCAGGCCCGTGCTGACGACTGCCTGCTTGATCGCAATAACGATGGTGTGGTCACTGTCACGGGCACGGTCACAGTTCCGACCTTCGCTGGCGGGACTTATCCTATTGTAGCCGCATCGCCTGACAACGATGCCGGGGCCAATTCGAATGATGTCGACGACCAGCTGGCGTGCGGCGAGGGCGCGGTGGCCACCGGCGCTTTTGGGGCAGTTGCGATAGGCGGTTTCGCCACCGCGACTGGGCAGGAATCAACCGCTATCGGACGGGATTCGGACGCCACCGGGCAGGCATCGACAGCAATCGGCAATAGATCGCAGGCTTACGGCTTCCTATCCACCTCGTTGGGTTTGGAGGCCATTGCCGGAAACTTCAAGGGGGCGACCGCCATCGGGGCGTTCTCCGATGCCACCAATGTCGGTGCGATTGCTCTGGGCAGCGATGGCGCAGATTTTTCCTTTACCGGTGCGCAAGCGAGCGGTGCCCAATCGATTGCCATCGGTGATCGTTCGGCGTCGGGTGGCTTGGCGAGTATAGCCCTCGGCGGCTTGGCCGATGCCACCAACGCCGGAGCCATCGCCATCGGCGGCGATGGCGTCGACGCGAACATCGATGGTGCGCAGGCGACGGCAGATTTTGCCATGGCAATCGGCACCGATGCCTCGGCAAACACGAATTACGGTGTGGCGCTGGGCAATGAGGCGGTATCGAACGGCTGGGGCGGCACCGCGCTGGGCGCGCAGTCCACTGCCGATTTCGGCGCGGTTGCCGTGGGCAAATTTGCCGAGGCCTCCGGTTCGTTATCCGTGGCGACCGGTGCAGGGAGCATCGCGTCCGGGCTTGGCGCAATCGCCCAAGGTGCCTTTGCTTCCACCGATGCCAGCCATGAGATTGCCATTGGTCAACATGCAACGACAACCGGAGGGCTGGGTGGCGATGGCAACATCGCCATCGGCGGCCAGGCCAACAGCTCTGCTTTCATTGGCAACGGGCGCGAAGCGCCTCCGTCCAGTGTTGCGAATGGCCCCGTGACCACTGCAAATGGCGGCGATAGCATTGCCATCGGTTCGGGCACGCAAGCGACTGGTACGGCGGCTGTGGCGCTGGCAGCGGCGGCAAATGCCAGCGGGTTTCGCAGCGTTGCCATCGGCGCTGACGGCGGCGATGCGAACGTGCTCGGAGCGCAGGCGCAAGGGGAGGATTCTTTTGCGGCGGGCACGGATAGCAACGCTGTCGCGCTGAACTCGATGGCCTTGGGGCGGAACACTGTGGCGGGCGGGATCAATGCTGCGGCCGTGGGGGTGAACGCTCAGGCACTGCAGAACAACAGCACTGCTATCGGTGCCAATGCTTTGGTGCAGGGGATCGATGGCACCGCAATCGGGATGAACAGCCGGGTGACGCAAGCGCGCGGGACTGCGGTGGGGTTTGACGCGCGGGCGGCGAACTTTGCGACAGCGGTGGGGAATGCCTCGCGGGCGAGCATCGTGCGAGCGACCGCTGTGGGGAGCACGGCCAATGCTAGCCGCATTGACTCAACCGCGCTCGGCTCAGCCTCGGTGGCGGCGTTTGATCGCTCTACAGCAGTCGGCTTCGGGGCGACCACCACGCGGGTCGATCAGGTGACACTGGGGGGTGCTGGTTCCTCGGTCCGGGTGGCGGACATCGCGGCTTCCAACGCGGTGCAGGTCGGGGCAGAACAGGTCGTCACCATCGACAGCGCAATGGCACCCTCGGCACCTCCGAAGTCGCCTCTGCCGCCAGTGTCGCCAATGTCCGCGTGAGTGTAGATTACCTTGCGGCGGTGACGGATGCGCAGTTCTCGGCGTTGGAAACCAGAGTGTCCGGGGTCGAAGGCAGCATTGATACGCTGTTCGATCTCACCGCCGATATCGACCGCGATGCGCAGCGCGGCATTGCCTCCATCGCCGCGGCGGCCAATCCGCATTTCCCCAGTTCACCAGGGCGCACTTCCTACGCCTCCAACGTCGCCACTTATCGCGGCGAGGTCGGCTTTTCCGCCGGGCTGATGCACCGCTTCGGTGGCGATTTCGCGATCACTGCCGGGGTCACCTATGCAGGCGGCAATTCCACTAGCGTGCGTGCCGGAGTGGCGGGGGAGTTCTGACAGCTGCGAGGGGGCGGGGCTCCCCTCCCCCTCAGCTGTCCAGCATCGCCTGCACGCCCATCCGCCCGTCGACGCCAAGCGTGGCGTAAATGCGCTTGGCATATTGGCGGTAGCTGGATGTCTCCATGCCCAGTTCGCTTGCGATACTCGCACCGTCCTCACCCCCGGCCATTCGCAGCGCCACGCGGCGCTCGGCGGGGGTGAGCTCGGTATCGCGCAGCTTCTGGACGTGGCGCACGCGCCGTTCAACCAGCGGCTGGATCGTGACGATGGTGCGATCCGAAGCACTGCCGGAAACCGCGTCTACCGCCGACCGCATCGGCACCGCGCGGACCCGGAACAGGCCCCAGCGCGTGGGCACGTCAATCGAGGCGGGCGGGGTGTCCTGCTCGGTCCTGATCAGTCGTAGCCGTTCCAGCACCATCTGCACCACGGGTGGAAGTCGGCCGGCAAATTCGTTCAAGGGCGAGCCGCTGCCAAACGGCATATTGTGCAATTGCAGGATCATAGTCGCGGCATCGGCTGACAGGCTTTCGATTGCGCCCTGCCCGTCGATGATGATGTGGCTTAATTGATCGCTTGCGCGCGCGCCCTGCAGGTCAATCTGCGCCGGGGCGTCCATCGCGTGGAGGAAATGCGGCACCAGCGCCGCTGTCCGCCGGATTTCCGCGCTATTGACCTGCCGATCCCTTACGCCGCGGGTGAGCGCAAACATTCCGCGCACGCCGCTGGCATCGCGAATTTGAAAATCCACGCTGTTTTCGGCATAGTTCCCGCGCAACATATCGTTGTAGAACGCGCTGCGGGACCAGCCCGCCATCTGCCGCAGCAGGCCGGTGTTGTTGACCGGGCGCGGCCCGCTGATCAGCCGGTCAAAGGTGGGCATGTCGTCGGGCGTGTTGTGCCGCCCCAGCATCATCGAGGATTCCATCGTCTGCGGGCGGATCTCGTCGATGTGGAAGTCGGTGATCGTGCCATCGGGTTTGGCCCAGAAGAACGGATTGGGATTGCCGGGAACCAGCCGGTTCAGCGTATCCATCATCACCGGAATGGCGACATGCGGCGCGAGCCCCATGGATGCCACCTGCTGGATATGGCGCACCGCTTCGCTTGAACGCATGGTAACCCCCCACAATGCCACGCGAAGCTGCCCCTGCATGGCCGGGACGGCTTGACCAACAGCATTGTCGAACTGCTCCCATAAGGGAGCACAATCAAGCTCATTTTCGGGAGTTGCGGGCGCGGCGGCAAGCGCGGCAAATGCGCGCAGTTGTATGCTGCGCGGGTTTCGACCGGAGCAATTCGCGGACCATGTCGGTTCACTCCCTCGCGCACCGAAGGAGCCATCGATGACCCATAGCATGATTTTCGCCACCCGCGCCGCGCTCTTGTCCGGCACTGCCGCTATCGGCCTGTTTGCCGCTTCTCCTGCAATGGCGGAGGATTGTTTGCTTGATCGCGACAACGACGGTGTGGTGGATGCTGCGACAGATAATGATGCGGCGGCCAATTCGGGTGACGACGATACGCGGCTGGCCTGCGGCGCACTTGCCCGCGCGACATCGCCCTTCGCGATTGCCATCGGTGCCGATGCGAATGCCAGTGGCGTAGGCGCGGATGCGGGCAACAGCGCGGCCGGGGGCAGTCATGCAATTGCCATCGGCACCGATACCATTTCCGCCGAATACGGCCTCGATTGCTCTCGGCGCGTTCTCCACCGCCAGCGGCTACGGCAGCCAGGTGGTCGGCGCGAGCAGCACGGCGGCGGGCAATGGCGCGATTGCGTTCGGCAATGGCGCGACGACGGTGGGAGCCTTCCTGACCAACGGCAATATTGCCATCGGCTCCGCATCGGGCGTGGTCGCGGGCGGTGTCGGCGGCATCTTGACCACCGCCAACGGCGGCAATTCCATCGCCATCGGCTCTGCCGCACGGTCAACGACTGAAGGGGCTGTCGCCATCGGTTCGGCTGCGCAGGCAACGGGACTCAATTCAACGGTAGTTGGTTCTGGTGCCACCGCCACCTTGGGAAGCGCGAGCGCGTTCGGGACAGCGGCAGACGCGACCGGCGTATTTTCAACAAGCGTCGGCGGTTTTTCAAGTGCCGAGCAACACTCCGCCAGCGCGTTCGGTTATCAGTCCCACGCGACAGCAGTGGAATCGACCAGCGTGGGTGCAGAAGCGAATGCGATTGCAACCAACGCCAGCGCCTTCGGCTACTTCACGGAAGCAGTGGGAACCAGATCGACCGCCATCGGCAGTTATTCGCGTGCAGAGCAAAACGCCAGCGCGCTTGGCTACGACGCGCGGGCGACCGGTCCTGATTCGACCAGCGTCGGCGCGTTTTCGGATGCGACCAATACCAGTGCCAGCGCCTTCGGCTATGCGGCACAGGCGACGGGGATCAATTCAACCGCTGTCGGTTCGGGCGCCCAAGCCAGCCTGGGCAGCGCCAGTGCATTCGGGACAGCGGCAACGGCGACAGGTCTGTTCTGCGACCAGCATCGGCGGCTTTTCCGATGCCCTTGTGGAACGGGCCAGCGCCTTCGGCTATTTCAGCGCCGCCACCGGATTTGCCAGCACCGCCGCCGGGTCTGCCGCAAGCGCGATCGGCGCCGGGGCGATCGCGCTGGGAGGAGAAGCGCACACCAGTGGCGGAATTGGCGCGAACGGCAACATTGCCATCGGCAGCAGCAGCCAGGTTGTGAACGCCGCTGCGTTGGGGGGAACGCGGACAACCGCCAACGGTGGAAACGCCATCGCCATCGGCACGGCGACACAAGCGACGGGTGCGCGCAGCATCGCGATTGGCGGTGACGGGGATGACCCGTTCACCACCTATGACCATGATTCGAACACTGCGACTGCCCAAATCACCATTCCGGGCCATGCCGATGCCGGAGCGATTGCGCTTGGATCGAACAGTCTGGCGCTGGGTGTCGATGCGCTGGCATCGAACACCAACAGCCAGGCCATCGGGAACCTGGCGCGCGCAAGTGGCAACAGCAGCACTGCCAGCGGGTCGTTCAGCCATGCCAGCGGCTACGGCAGCACCGCCACCGGGGCGGTCGCCGTGGCCAGCGGCGGGAACAGTACGGCGACCGGGCAATTCAGTCTCGGCAGCGGATTCAACAGCACAGCCACCGGGATTTTGAGCACCGCCAGCGGACTGTCCAGCACCACCAGCGGGGACCGCAGCACCGCCGCGGGCAATGGCGGGATCGCGCTGGGCGGGCTGGCGACGACAGTCGCCGCCATCCAGACGCACGGCAATATCGCCATCGGCAGCAGCAGCGGGCTTGTCGCAGGCGCCGATCTGGGCACCCAGACAACGGCGAATGGTGGCAACTCAATCGCCATCGGTACGGCAACACAAGCGACCGGCGCGGGGGCGGTGGCGCTGGCGGCGGGGGCCTTTGCCAGTGGTGCGCGCGGCGTAGCGATTGGCGGAGATGGGGGCGACGTGAACACGCTCGGCGCGCAGGCTGGAGGGCAGGATTCGTTTGCTGCGGGACTGATGCGAACTCTGTTGGGCTGAACGCGATGGCCTTGGGCGGAACACGGTGGCGGGTGGGATCAACGCTGCGGCGGTAGGGGTGAATGCGCAGGCGTTGCAGAACAATGGCACGGCAATTGGGGCGAACTCGCTGGTGCAAGCGAACGAGGGCACGGCTGTCGGGATGAACAGCCGGGTGACGCAGGCGCGCGGGACCTCGGTGGGGTTTGATGCGCAGGCGGCGAACTTTGCTACGGCTGTTGGCAATGCAAGCCGAGCGACCATCGTGCGGGCAACGGCGGTGGGGAGCACTGCCACAGCTTCGCGCATTGACTTAACCGCGCTGGGCTCAGCCTCGGTGGCGGCGTTTGACCGCTCGACCGCCGTCGGCTTCGGCGCGACCACCACGCGGGTCGATCAGGTGACACTGGGGGGAGCTGGTTCCTCGGTCCGGGTGGCGGACATCGCCGCCTCCAACGCGGTGCAGGTCGGCGCGGAGCAGGTCGTTACCATCGACAGCCAATGGCACGCTCGGCACCTCCGAAGTCGCCTCCGCCGCCAGTGTCGCCAATGTTCGCGTGAGTGTCGACTATCTCGCCGCCGTCACCGATGCGCAGTTCTCGGCGCTCGATGGCCGCGTGGGCGGGCTGGAAACCGGGCTGGTCGCCACCAACTTCCGGCTTGATGAGCTCGACGAGCAACTCTCTGGCGGGATTGCGGCGGCGATGGCGATGGGCAATGCGCCGATCATTCCGGGCAGCAGTGTCTCGCTGTGGGTCAATGCGGCGACCTATGGCGGCGAGCAGGGGATCGCCGGATCGCTGACCGGGCAGGTCTCCGAAGCGGTCTACGTCTCGGCGGGCGTCTCTGGCAGCACCGGCGGCGGCGAATGGGGCGGGCGCGTGGGGCTGGGGATCGGGTTCTAGGCGGACCCGCCCCGCCCTGCCCGGTCCCGGATCGGGACAAGCACCGCGCCACAGTATTGACGCAGCGGTAATCGCGTGATTAACCGCAATGCTCAAGTACGGGAAATGTCCCGACTGTAACTCACTGCGTTTATTTTACATTTGTTCGGGTCGCTGCGTTTTTCTGTCCTTTTCGGGTGAGGCGCGGCGAGCGTTCTTCCGGCGGGGGCCAACCCTTGGGAGGACTTACCTATGCATACCACCAACCGCACCCTGTTCGCCGCCACCCTGCTCGCCAGCACTGCCGGGGCGGCACTGCTGCTCGCCCCGCAGCAGGCCAAGGCCGAGGACTGCCTGCTCGATCGCGATAACGATGGCGTTGTCGATGCAGGGACCGACAATGATGCCGGGGCCAATTCGGTGACGATGATACCGCCTCGCCTGCGGCAATGCCACGCAACCGGCTTTGACGCACGGCGATTGGCTACGAGACCGATGCCTCAGGGAACTATAGCACGGCCTTGGTGCCTATTGCGCAGCCTCAGGCGCCAGAGAACTGCCGTTGGTAGTCTGTCGCGCAAGCGTCCGGAAATGGCGCGATTGCCCTTGGCGGGCGTCGGAATGGCGTTCGATGCTTTAAGTTTTCTCGGCTCTAAGTCACAGACACGCAGACTCACCGGTGAATCGAGCGCATTCGGGACATCCTCGTCGCCTCCGGAACTCGCAGTCTAGCTATTGGTAGGATCTCTTTGAGCTCGGAAACGGTCTATGCCACTATCTCTTGCTACGCTTTACATGCTGGCGGGCCCTTTCGACCGCGATTGGTCAACAGCCGACGCAATCCGCAACCCAGCCTACCATTGGACGCATTCTCAGGCATCCCAATAGCGCACTGCGTCTGCATTGGCGCCAATCCTCGACAACGAATGCCAATGCGCTGGCGCCAGGCCACCGGCATATTCCGCCTTGCCATCGGCAGCCGATTATATCGATGATCGGTAATCCCGGTGGGCAACAAGATTTTCGGCGCGCCATTGCAGCGGGCGAATACGCGGGCTGGTGCTTGGCAGTGTCGCTGCTCGGCAGAGGCGCGTTGCCAGCGCGATTGCGATTAGCCATCGGCGCCACCGCGGACTGGCAGTACCGCCAGCGAGCGCGGCGTGTTTTGCCACCGGCGCCAGTACCGCACCGGGTCTGTTGCCCAGCAGCTTCTGGCAATGGTGAGATTGCTTTGGGGGACAAGCTACAACATTCAGCTGGCGGCAAACGCTCGGCAATATCGCCATCGGCAGGCCGGCAATAGCTGCCGCGAGCCGTTGGCGGCGTGCGGCAACCACCGCCAATGGCGGCTACTCCATGGCCCTTGGACCGACGCACATCGACGTCTTCTATCCATCGCCATTGGAGCGTTTAGTAACGCAAAGTGCAGCCATCGCCATCGGGGTGATAGCGATGGAGATATTTTCGCGCGCGCAGGCGACCGCGATGCGCGTGCGGTGGCCATTGGCGCGGATGCACAGCGCTCTTAAGGCCGGGCTGTTTGGTCTGCCAGCGCGCCTCGGCCCGGCAGCACTGCCAGCGGACGCAACAGCACCGCCACCGGAGCAGCCAGCACGGCCACCGGGCGCTGGCAGCATCGCCAGCGGCGACACAGCACCGCCAGCGGGGGCTTCAGCAGCGCGCAGCGGACTTCAGCACGGCCGACGGCTTGACAGCATCGCCGCAGGCAATGGCGCATTGCCTTGGCGGCCAGGCGACCACGGTCAATCGTGTCACCCAAACCCATGGCAACATCGCCATCGGCAGTTCGTCGGGCGTTGTCGGCGGCACCTCGGGCGGCACCCTCACCACCGCCAATGGCGGCAACAGCGATCGCCATCGGTACGGCGACGCAGGCGACTGGCGCAGCGGCGGTGGCGCTGGCGGCAGCTGGCGCAGTGCCACCGGCATCCGCGGGGTCGCCATTGGGGCTGACGGCGGGAATGTCAGCAATCCGGGGATCGGGGCGCAGGCGCAGGGGGTGGATTTGTTTGCGGCGGGGACGGACAGCAATGCGCTTGGCCAGAACGCGATGGCGCTGGGGCGCAACACGATTGCGGGCGGGATCAACGCGGCAACTGTGGGCGTGAACGCGCAGGCGCTGTCGAACAATGCCACGGCGATCGGCGCGAATGTTATCGTGCAGGGCATGAAAGCACGGCGGTGGGGATGAACAGCCGGGTGACCCAGGCGCGCGGGACTTCGGTGGGGTTTGATGCCCAGGCCGCAAACTTCGCCACCGCAGTGGGCAACGCCTCGCGGGCGACCATCCTGCGGGCGACAGCTGTGGGCAGCACGGCCAATGCCAGCCGGATTGACTCGACCGCACTCGGCTCTGCCTCGGTGGCGGCGTTTGACCGCTCCACCGCAGTCGGCTTCGGGGCGACCACCACGCGGGTCGATCAGGTGACGCTGGGCGGCGCTGGCTCCTCGGTCCGGGTGGCCGACATTGCCGCCTCCAACGCGGTGCAGGTCGGGGCCGAGCAGGTCGTCACCATCGACAGCGCAGGCACCCTCGGCACCTCCGAAGTCGCCTCTGCCGCCAGCGTGGCCAATGTGCGGGTGAGTGTCGATTACCTCGCCGCCGTCACCGACGCGCAGTTCAGCGCCTTGTCGGGCCGGGTCGGCAACCTCGAAAGCAGCTTGGCGGCGACCAATTTCCGCATCGAGGATGTCAACCAGCGCCTCTCCGGCGGGATCGCGGCGACTGCGGCTTTGGGCAGCGCCATTGCCCTGCCCGACCAGAGCTTCACCGTGGGCGGCAATGTCGCCACCTACAACGGTGAACAGGGCTATGCCGCCACCATCACCGGGCGGGTGAGCGAGAACTTCGCCGTCGGCGCAGGGATCGCGGGCAATACCGGCGATGGCGAGATCGTGGCGCAGGCGGGCTTCGCCTTCGGGTTCTGATCGGCCATCAGTCCGCATTGACGCGAGGGCGCGGCTTGGGCACTCCGGTGCCATGGCCGCGCCCTCGCCCGCTCCCGTCACGATCCACCGCTTCGGCCGCGAGGAAGAGCCGGTGGTGGTGATCGACAATTTCAGCGGCAAGGCTGAGGAATTGCTGGAAGCGGGTCGGCGAGCCCCATATCAGGATGGCGGCGCATCCTATCCCGGCCTCAGATCGTGGGCGGAGCCGGACTATCTGGATGTACGCCGCGACCTGATGTTCCAGATCATGGGCCAGGTGTTCGGCTTCCGGCGCGGAATTTCCTGCGAGGTCTCCACCTTTTCGCTGGTGACGTTGGCGCCTGAAGAATTGTCGCCGCTGCAATGCATTCCGCATTACGACCATTCGAGCGGCGAACTGATCGCGATCATGCACTATCTGCTCGGCCCCGAAACCGGCGGCACCGCCTTCTACCGCCACCGCCGCACTGGCTTCGAGACGATTACCGACGCGCGCGAGCCGCACTACAACGCCGCGCTGGGCGCTGATCAGCGTGAATACGGGATGCCCGCGCGGGGATACTATTATGGTGACAGCGACCGCTACGAACTGATCGGCGAAGTGGAAGCGCAGCCCGACCGGCTGATCCTCTATCGCGGGCGGCTGCTGCATTCGGGAGTCATTCCCGATCCCGCCGCGCTGTCTGCTGATCCGCGCGAGGGGCGATTGACGATCAACATGTTCCTGCGCGGAAGGTGATCGTGCGGGAATGACGGTGCTCTACCGTCTGGATGCCGATGCTGCGACCATCGGGCACGTTATCGGGATCGACGCGGGCGAGGATCCTTGGGCAGGCGGCTATGTCGCTCCCGGCAGCTTTGCCCCGGTCATCACCGCCGGGCGCGAGTTCATTGCCGGGCCGGGCGCGGCGCGGCAGCCGTGGCGCATGGTTCCGCGCCTGTGGGGCGTGCCTCCGCCGCCCTCTGCCACCGACGCCGCGCGCCCGGTGCTGACTGTGCGCAATCCCGACAGCCCGTTCTGGACCGGCAATCTGCGCAACCCGGAATTTCGCTGCCTCGTCCCCGCTACGGCTTTCATGGAATGGGGCGCGGGGACTGATCGCGATGGCAAGCGCCGCCAGCACTGGTTCGGCGCGGGCGACCAGCCGCTGTTCGCCTTTGCGGGGGTGTGGAAGGACAGCGACGTGCCCGCCTTCGCCCTGCTCACCTGCGCGCCCAATGCGGCGCTGAAAGCAACGGGCCGCGATGCCATGCCGGTAATCCTGCCGTCGCATCGCGGAGCCTGGGCGACATGGCTGCACGGCGGTTGGGACAAGGCCAGCGCGCTGCTCCAGCCGTATTCCTCGTCGCTGATGTGTGAGATCTAGAGCGGTGTTTGCCATCAGCGCGGCTTTCGCTATGCCCGTTGCAACCCAAACCGATCAACGAGGACCTCACATAATGATGATGCTCCGCTCCGCCCTGCTCGCTTCCGCGCTGGCCCTGCCCTTCGGTTCCGCGCTGGCGCAGGAGGCAATGACCGCGCAGGACGTGGCCCGCATCGAAACCACCGGCACGGTGGCGGTATCGCGCGACGGCACGCAGATCGCGTTTACTCGCGTGCATTATCCCGACGTGACGCAAGGCGAGGACGATGGCCGGGCGCGGCAGCAATTGTTCGTGGCGGACGGGGCTATGGCGGCGCGGGCCTTCTTGCCTGAAGACGTTGCTGTCTCCGCCATCGATTTCTCCCCCGACGGATCGATGATTACCTTCCTTTCGGGCACCGGAGCCGAGCGGGCGCTGTGGGGCATTCCGGTCAATGGCGGATCGCAGCGCAAACTCGCCGCCGTGGAGGACGCCGGGGTGAGCGCCTATGCTATCGCTCCCGATGGCCTGACCGCCTATCTGCTCGTCGCCGCCGCGCCCGACGAAGCGCGCGTTGCTGAGAGCGAAGCGGGCTTCGATGCCGTGGTCTATGAGGAGGAACCACACCTCAACCGGCTGTTCGCCGCTGCATTGGGCGGCGCGGAGCTGGATGCCGCGCCACGTGAAGTTACCGTCCCCGGTTATGTCGACAGCTTCCAGCTTGCTCCCGGTGGCGCCTGGGCGCTGATTACCAGCGCGCCAAGCCCGCTGGTGGACGATTCCTATACGTCCAAACGCGCGCACATGCTCGATCTGGCGACGGGCGCGCTGACTACCGTGGAAACCACCGGCAAGCTTGGCGATGTCGAGATTTCGCCCGACGGCAGCCAGCTTTCCATGATCGCCGGGACTGATGCCAACGATCCCGCCGCCACCACGCTGCATCTGGTCGATGTGGCCACCGGTACCTTCCGCGCGCTCAACGCAGGCGCGGCGGAGGCAGCGGCGGATGCCGAATGGATGGCCGACGGGCGGCTGGCGGTGATCGTCCATGTCGGGGTGCAGAGCGTGCTGCGGTTCTATTCAGACGATGGCGAAGTGCTGCGCAATGTCGATCCCGATGGCCTGATCCTGTCCAGCGTCGAACAGGGCGGCAACCGGCTGACGGTGGAGGCCCATTCACCCAGCCATCCCAACGAACTGTTCCTCTATGGCAGCAACGGCTTCGAACGCTGGACCGATCACAACCCGTGGCTCGCGCAGCGCAGCCTCGGCGCCCAGCGCGCCTACACCTATACCGCGCGCGACGGGCAGCAGATCGAAGGCGTGCTGATCGAGCCGCTGGGCGGCCTGCCGCTGGGCGGGGCACCGCTGATCCTTGACGTTCACGGCGGGCCAGAGTCGCACGAAAGCAACGGCTGGCAGACCGACTATTCCGGCCCCGGACAGGTAGCGGCGGGGCGCGGCTATGCGGTGTTCCTGCCCAACTATCGCGGCTCGACCGGCTATGGCAGCGACTTCTCGCGCCAGCACCAGGGCGATGCGGCGGGGGTGGAATTTGACGATCTGGTCGATGCCAAGGCGGCGCTGGTCGCCGATCTGGTGGCCGATGGCGCGCGTGTCGGGGTGACCGGCGGCTCCTACGGCGGCTATGCCACCGCGTGGAGCAGCACCCGCTATTCGGAGGAATTCGCCGCGGGGGTGATGTTCGTGGGGATATCCAACGTGCTCTCCAAATGGGGCACCACCGACATCCCGACCGAGGAATACAATGTCCACGCGCTCGCCTATCCGTGGGAGGATTACGAGGACACGCTGCGCCGCAGCCCGGTGTTCTACGCCGACCAGGCGGATACCCCGCTGCTGATCCTGCACGGCAGCGCCGATCCGCGCGTCAGCCCGACGCAGAGCGCCGAGCTCTACCGCCACATCCGCGTGCGTCGCCCCGATACGCCCCTGCGGTTGGTGTATTATCCCGGCGAAGGCCACGGCAACGCCCGCGCTGCGTCGCGCCATGATTACAACCTGCGGATGATGGAGTGGTTCGACACCTACCTGATGACGGGTGATCGCGACGCCGCACTGCCCGCGCCGAGGCCGGACCTTGGGCTGGCTGACGGGGAGGAGTGAGCGCTGGATCCTCGTTAACCACGGACTCCTTCCGGGCGAGTGCTTGTTCCTAGCATCGTCAAGAAGTAACCCCCACCAACCTCCGCCCGGGAACAGGTCCGGGCTGACCAAACCTCGTGCCGCTCAAAAAGTATAGCCCACGCCCACCGCACCAAGGAATTGGTCACGCGAACCGCGCACCGTGGTGAACGGATTGTTCGCCGCGTCTCCCAGCAGCCGTGAATAGCCGGTGATCACCACCAGCCCCAGCCCGCCGTTGGTCACGTCACCATCGAGATCGATCCCCAGCAGCAGGTTCACCCCACGCTGGTGAACCCGCCGCCGTCCGGCTCATAGGCTGCGAGCGGCGCAGGGCCGGTGCCGATGTAGTCGGCGGGACTGTTGGCGAAGTAGTAGTCCTGAAAATCCTCATCCGCCCATTCCGCGCCGACCGAAAGGCTGGCGACGATTGAGCGGCTGAGCGGGGTGAAATAGGCCACCGAGGGGCTGACCGTCATTCCCCCGTGCGCGCCCGCCGACATCGAACAGCACATCGGTGCTGAAGGACAGATTGTCATACGGATTGAGCAGTTGCGGCACGCTGAAACCTACTGTGGGCCGACTTCGATGGCGGTATCGAGCTCGCCATACTGGAGCACCACCTCGTCCTTGATCTGGTTATTGCGATTGCCGCGAATGCGCGCCGCAATCCCGGCATCGAAGGCGATCCCTTCCGCTGGGTCCTGCACGAAATCGAGTTTCAGCCCACCAGCGCGCGGATTGATGTCAATCCCGCCGAGCGATCCCTGAATGATCGGCAACACTGTGACCACGTAATCGTCCGACCCGGTGTAGGACGGGTTCAGCGCCGCACCCACGCCGACCGAGAGGTAATCGCCGGAGAACACGCTGTCTTCCACTCCCGCAGGCGGTCCGCCTTCGGAGGCATCCTGCGCCAGTGCTGTTGCGGCAAGCATGACAGAACCAAAGGCAAAAATATTCGCAAGCGGGCGAAGGCGCATGGTGGTGAAATTCCTCATGAACTTTTCATGACAACCATGCAGAGCGGTAAGCGGTTCCCTACAGCGCCCCGCCCGCCGCCTGCCAATCGCGGATCGCATCGATCGGATAGAGCAACATCACCACGTTGAGCGTCAAGTTGTCGCGGATCGCGTAGAGCGCCAGCAGTTCGAGAAACAGCGCCAGCGCCACCGTCGCCCAGGCAGGCAGCCGCACGGCGAGCAGGAAGCCCAGCGTCATCCAGCCGATATCGGCAGCGGAATTGAGGATGGAATTGCCGCGATAACCGAACGCCGCCGTCGCCTCGCGATAGCGGTTGATGACCATCGGGGTGTTCTCGGAAATCTCCCACGCCGATTCCACGAGCACCGCAATCGGCAGTGCCCAGCGTTCGGGCCGTCCGCCAAACAGCTTCCAGCGTTGCCACAGCAGGTACGCCACCCCCGCCATGATCAGCCCGTGGGTGAAATGGCTCGGCGCGTACCAATCGGTGATGTGCTGGCTGTTGCCCGCCGATTGCACCTGACCGTGCCACAGCTCGATAGTGCCGCAGGTGCAGATCGGCGGGCGGCCCATGGCGAACAGCACGGCAATGGCGGCGAGGGTGATGAGGAGCGAGGCGATCAGCGCGGCGCGGTGGGGGAGGAGTTTGCTCATCGGCATGGATTGCTTGCTGTGGCGCCGCTGGCAAGTGCGGAAATTTCCCGCTTGCCCGGATAGGCAGTGATGTTATCCAGCAGGCCATGCGCACCTTTTTCCTTGCCGCTGCGGCGGCTTGCTCGATCATGTGGCTGACCTTGCCCTCGGCTGCAAATGCACAGGATGATCCTGCTGCAATCCCGAGTGACGAAGGCTTGAGTTGACTGTTCGACACTATGACCGCCGATCCTGATAACGTCACCGTTACGCGGATCGCCCAGTCCTTCGTCGATACTGTCACGACCGGCGACGCAGCATTTGCCGAGGTCGAGGCGGAAAATCCCGGCTTTCTCGTTGATCTGCGCGAAGCTGTGCGTCCTGCTATCAGCGCGTATTTTGAACGTTTGCGGATCGAGCGTCGACCGATCTTCATCGCAGATATGCACGAGATAATGAGCGCGGAAGAAGTCTACGAAATCCTTGCTTTTTTTGAAGGCAGTATGGGCCAAACTCTATTGCGGGTTTCGCGCGAAAATATCCAGCTCGCAACCCCGACAGAACAGAGTTCTTCGGGTGGGGGCATTTCCGAAGCCGACTTGGCCCATTCCAATTCAGCTTCACTCGAAGCAACAATCGAAGCAGTTTCACCCCGCGATCTGGAAGCGCTAGGCCAATATATGTCGCAAAACCCGCGATTGCAGCGCAATGTTCAACGCGTCGGGGAATGGATGCAGGCAAGCCAGCTATCCATGCGTACATCCCAAATGACGGACCTGGAACGCGATGAGGTGGTAAATCGCATAAGGGTGGCATTGAGGCGTTACGGGCTGATGTACGCCGACCAGTAACCTACCGCCTTTGCGCCGTGATTGCCCTTCCCCGGCATTGCGCTAAAGCACCCGCACAATGACCATCCGTGACTGCGATATCGCCATTGTCGGCGGCGGCCTTTCGGGTGGGCTGATCACGCTGGCACTGGCCCGGCTCCGGCCCGAACTGTCGGTGCGGCTCATAGAAGGCGGCGCACAGCCGGGCGGCAATCACCGCTGGAGCTGGTTCGCCACCGATCTCTCCCCAGCAGGCAATGCGCTGATGGCGGGCTTCCGCAAGACCGAATGGAGCGAAGGCTACGAAGTGCGCTTCCCCGGCCATTCGCGGCGGCTGGAGGCGGGATACCGCTCGCTCGCCAGCGCCGATTTTGCCGCGGACTGGAGCGCGATCTGGCTCCCGGCACGTTGGTGATGGGCAAGGACGCCGTCGAAATTTCGGCGCGCGAAGTGGTGCTGGGCGATGGCTCGCGCATTACCGCGCGCAGCGTGATCGACTGCCGGGGCTTTGCGCCCACCAGCGATTTGGAGGGCGGCTGGCAAGTGTTCATGGGCCGCCACGTCCGCACCCACGAACCGCACGGCATTACCCGCCCGGTGGTGATGGATGCCACGGTCGACCAGACCGCCCCGGCGGGCAATGGCGGAGCCTATCGCTTCGTCTATGTCCTGCCGCTCGGCGCGCACGATGTGTTCGTGGAGGATACCTATTACGCCGACAGTCCGGCGCTGGATCGCAACGCGCTGTCGGGCCGGATCGACCAGTACTGCCACGCGGCGGGGATCAAGGGCGATCCGGTCGGGTTCGAGACCGGCGTCTTGCCGGTCATCACCGGGGGCAACTTCGCCGCGTTCCAGCGCGCCCAGCGGATTTCCGGCGTGGCGGTGGCGGGGGCGCGGGGCGGGTTTGTCCATCCGCTCACCAGCTATACCCTGCCCATCGCGGTGGAAGTGGCGCTGGCGATTGCCCCGGACGCCGACCTGCCGGGCGAGCAACTCGCCGCCAAGCTGGAAGCCCGCGCGCGGCGGCACTGGCGGGCGATGGGCTTCTATCGCGTGCTCGGGCGGATGCTGTTCAACGGCGCGCTGCCGCGCCATCGTTATCGCATTTTCGAACGGTTCTACCGGCTGCGCGAACCGCTGATCGAACGCTTCTATGCCGGGCATTCGTCGCTGCTCGATCGCGCCCGCGTGCTGATCGGCAAGCCGCCCATTCCCGTGCATCGCGGCATTTCCGCGCTGTTGTCGCACTCCCCTCCCCTTTCCCCTTCCCCCCCAAAGGACAAGAAATGACCACCCCCCAAGGTCGAACAGCCTGCGTTATCGGTGCCGGTTTCGGCGGCATGGCGCTCGCCATCCGCCTGCAAAGCGCCGGGCATCGCCACCACCGTGATCGAAAGCCGCGACAAGCCCGGCGGGCGCGCTTATTTCTGGGAGCGGGACGGCTTCACTTTCGATGCCGGGCCGACAGTCGTCACCGATCCCGATTGCCTGCGCCAGCTCTGGGCGCTGACCGGGCACGACATGGACGAGGATCTGGAACTGATGCCGGTCTCGCCGTTCTACCGGCTCAACTGGCCCGACGGCACCAATTTCGACTATTCGAACGACGAGGAAGGGCTGCGCAAGGAAATCGCCAAGCTCGATCCTGCCGATGTCGCGGGTTACGAGCGGTTCCTCGAATATTCCGCCGCTGTCCACGATGAAGGCTATGTCAAGCTGGGCACAGTGCCCTTCCTCGATTTCAAGTCGATGCTCAAGGCCGCGCCCGCGCTGATCAAGCACCAGGCCTGGCGCAGCGTCTATTCGATTGTTTCCAAGTACATCCGCAGCGAAAAGCTGCGCGAGGCGCTGAGCTTCCACACCCTGCTGGTGGGCGGCGATCCGATGAAGACGTCGAGCATCTATGCGCTGATCCACAAGCTGGAGAAGGATGGCGGGGTGTGGTGGACGCGCGGCGGCACCAATCGCCTGATCGCCGGGATGGTCCGCCATTTCGAACGGATCGGCGGCACCATGCGCATTGGTGATGCGGTGGAGAAGGTCGAAACGCTCGGCAACCGCGCCACCGGGGTGCTGACCAAGAGCGGCTGGCAGAGCAATTTCGATGCCGTCGCCAGCAATGCCGATATCGTCCATTCGTACAAGCAACTGCTGGGGGACAGCCCGCGCGGCAAGGCGCAGGGCAAGGCGCTGACGAAGAAGAAATTCTCGCCCAGCCTGTTCGTCGTCCACTTCGGCATCGAAGGCAGCTGGCCGGGGATTCCGCACCACATGATCCTGTTCGGCCCGCGCTATAAGGGCCTGCTGCAGGACATCTACGATCGCGGCGTGCTGCCCGCCGATTTCTCGATCTATCTGCACCACCCCACCGTCACCGATCCGAGCATGGCGCCCGAGGGCAAGAGCACCTTCTACGCGCTGGTCCCGGTGGCACATATGGGCAAGCTGGCGGTGGATTGGGACAAGGTCGGCCCCGAACTGGAAAAGCGCGTGCTCGACGAAGTCGGGCGGCGGCTGATCCCCGATATCCATGACCGGATCGTGACCAAGTTCCACTACGCGCCGAGTGATTTCGCCCACGATCTCAACGCCCACGTCGGCAGCGCCTTCAGCCTCGAACCGCTGCTGACCCAGAGCGCGTGGTTCCGCGGGCACAACCGCGATGATGTGATCGGGAACTTCTATCTGGTCGGCGCGGGCACCCATCCGGGCGCGGGGATTCCCGGCGTGGTGGGCAGCGCGAAGGCGACGGCGGGGTTGATGATCGAGGACTTGCTTGGATAGGATTTTTTGCACGCAGAGACGCGGAGACGCGGAGTCAACTTTCCCTCTCCGCAGGCGCATAAAGGTTTTGCGCTCACAGAGACACGGAGGCACAGAGTGCTTGTGCGCTACTCCTCCGTGCCTCTGTGTCTGTGTGAGCGTCTCAAGAAATCATGCGCCTCCAGCGCAGTCATAGTCCCCTCCGCTTCCCCGCGTCTCCGCGTGAACAATAAAGAAGCTCGATCATGAACAGCCCCATTGCCCGATTGGCCGTCTATTGCGGGTCCGCCACGCCCGCCGATCCGCGCTATATCGCCCTTGCCCGCGAAGTTGGCACGGCTGGCCGAGCGCGGGATCGGCGTTGTCTATGGCGGCGGCAAGGCCGGGCTGATGGGGGCGCTGGCCTCTGCGGCGCTGGCAGCGGGGGGCGAAGTGATCGGGGTGATCCCGCAGGCGCTGGTGGACATGGAAGTCGCCAACCACGACTGCACCGAGCTGCACGTCGTCCAGACCATGCACCAGCGCAAGGCCGCTTTCACCGATCTCAGCGACGGATTCGTCACCCTGCCCGGCGGGGTGGGGACGATGGACGAATTGTGGGAAGCGGTCAGCTGGGCGCAGCTGGGCTATCACGCCAAGCCGGTCGGCCTGCTCAACGCCTTCGGCTTCTATGACGGGCTGGTGGCATTCAACCGGCAGATGGCCGACACCGGCTTTATCCGCCCGATGCACCGCGATATCATCATCATCGGGGAGAGCATCGGGGAACTGCTCGGCAAGATGGCCGCTTTCACCCCAGCCCAAACCATCGTGCAGATGCGCGCCGAGGACCTGTGAAACGCATCAAACCCCGCCCGCTGGTCTCCAGCCACGTGGTGAAGGCGACCCCGCGCCAGATGGGCGGCGGGCGCGAGCGTTCGGCGCTGGTGGAGCAGGCCAAGGCCAGCATCGCCAAAGGCTCCAAAAGCTTCGCCGTCGCCAGCCTGCTGTTCGACAAGACCACCCGCGAACGCGCGCACCTGCTCTACGCCTGGTGCCGCCGCTGCGACGACATTGCCGACGGGCAGGATCATGGCGGCACGCTGAAGCTCGATGAGTCCAGCGCGGAGGACAGGGTCGGCGCGATCCGCGTGCTCACCCACCGCGCGCTGGACGGGCAACCGACCGCCGATGTCGCTTTCGATGCGCTCGGGCAGGTCGCCAGCGAAACCGGCCTCACCCGCGAAATGGCCGACGACGTGATCGACGGTTTCGCGCTCGATGCGCAGGGCTGGATGCCCCGCAGCGAGGGCGATCTGATGCGCTATTGCTACCATGTCGCGGGCGCGGTGGGCGTGATGATGGCGCGGGTGATGGGCGTTCCTGCCGACGAGGAAGAGACGCTGGACCGCGCCTGCGACCTTGGTCTCGCCTTCCAGCTCAACAATATCGCCCGCGACATCAGCGAGGATGCCGCCGCCGAACGCTGCTACCTGCCGATGGATTGGCTGGCGGAAATGGACATCCCCCCCGGCGAGCACATGAAGCCGCAGCACCGCAAGCAACTGGTCAAACTGGCCAAGCGGCTGGTCGATCTGGCGCGGATCCACGATGCCCATGCCCGGATCGGCGCCGGGCGGCTCGGCTTCCGCCAGCGCTGGGCGATCCTTGCCGCCGCCAACATCTACGGCGCGATTGGCGAGGAAGTGGTGCGGCAGGGCGAATTCGCCTGGGACCACCGGGTACACACCAGCTTCGTCGCCAAGCTGGGCCATGTCATCACCGCCTTGCGCGAAGCGATCACCGGATCGTGGGAACCGCAGATCGCGCCCGAATGGACACGCGGCAAACTGTTGGTCATGGCGCGGATGGCGGGGCCGGTGGCCGATACGCCGATGACCCCCTTGCGTGACGAGGGAGTCCGCCGCAAGGAAGACTGATTGTCGGCAACTTGCGGGAGGACATGATGCGAATTCTTACCGGACTGGCTGCACTTGCGGCGCTGCTCCTGCCAGCCACCGCCTCGGCGCAGGATGATAGCAACGCGCGCATTCTTGCCGCGGTCGATACCTTCTTCGCAGGCTTCAATTCAGGCAATACCGAGCTGACGGCATCGGTGCTGGTCGACGGCACCGGAATGGTCTCGCTGTTCGAGCGCGATGGGCCGGACCAGGTGAGGACCGAGGCATTCGCCGCAACGCTGGCCCGTATGGCGGAGCGACAGGTCACGCTCAACGAGGTCTATTGGGATCCCATCGTGCTGGTGCAGGGGCCGATCGCGGTGGTCTGGGCACCCTACTCCATCGACGTGAACGGCGCGCGTTCGCATTGCGGGATCGACGTGTTCAACCTGCTCCGCGTGGACGATGAGTGGAAAATCAGCGGCATCCAATACACGATGGACCCTGACGGCTGCCCCGAAGGGCGCTAAGGTCGCGCCATGATTCAAAAGCTCCTCATCGCCAACCGCGGCGAAATCGCCTGCCGCATCATCCGCACCGCGCGGGCGATGGGCGTGGCCACCGTGGCGGTCTATTCAGATGCCGATGCCAAAGCGCTGCATGTGCGGCAGGCGGACGAGGCGGTGCATATCGGCCCCTCGCCCGCTGCCGAAAGCTATCTGCGCGGGGAAAAGATCATCGCTGCGGCGAAAGCGACCGGGGCGGATGCGATTCATCCCGGTTACGGCTTCCTGAGCGAGAACGCGGGGTTCGCGCAGGCGGTGATCGATGCCGGGCTGGTGTGGGTCGGGCCGAAGCCCGCCAGCATCACTGCGATGGGGCTGAAGGACGCCGCCAAGCAGCTGATGCGCGCGGCGGGGGTGCCGGTGACGCCGGGCTACTGACGGCAAGGACCAGTCGCTCGAACGGCTGGAAAAGGAAGCCCTCGCAATCGGTTATCCGGTACTCATAAAAGCCGTCGCAGGTGGCGGCGGCAAGGGGATGCGCAAGGTCGATGCACCCGCTGATTTCGCCGCCGCGCTCGAAAGCTGTCGGCGCGAGGCCAAGGCCAGCTTCGGCAACGACGAGGTGCTGCTGGAAAAGTGGATTACTTCGCCCCGGCATATCGAGGTGCAGGTGTTCGGCGACAGCCACGGCAATGTCGTCCACCTGTTCGAACGCGATTGCTCGCTGCAACGCCGCCACCAGAAAGTGATCGAGGAAGCCCCCGCCCCCGGCATGGACGAGGCGACCCGCGAAGCGATCTGCGGCGCGGCGGTGCGCGCGGCCAAGGCGGTGGATTACGAAGGCGCGGGCACCATCGAATTCATCGCCGATGCTTGGAAGGGCTGCGCGCGGACCGCATCTTCTTCATGGAAATGAACACCCGCCTGCAAGTCGAACACCCGGTGACCGAGGAGATCACCGGGGTCGATCTGGTCGAATGGCAATTGCGCGTGGCGAGCGGGGAGCCGTTGCCGAAGCGGCAGGATGAGTTGTCGATCAATGGCTGGGCGATTGAGGCGCGGTTGTATGCGGAGGACCCGGCGAAGGGGTTTTTGCCGAGTGTGGGGCGTTGGAATACTTACCGGCTTCCCTGATCTGACCTCATAAGCGCCGTTATCGTAATCGAAACGGGCGTTGAGCAGGGCGACGAAATCAGTCCGTTCTACGATCCGATGATCGCAAAGCTCATCTGTCACGCCGAGACACAGGCAGTGAAGCGATTGAGCACTTGCAGAGGATCTGCGGTGACGTCGACTGGTCTGGCCGGTCAAGACCAATGCCGCGCTTCCTTAACTCGCTCTCTGGAGAATCCGGATTTCTTCAAGGTGAAGACTCGATACCGGCTTCATCGCGCGACACGAAGACTGATCTCGCTGCTCGGAGAATGAGCTCTCCGCCACGATGGGCGCTCGACAAGTGCGGCTCGAGAAAGAACTGATCCGACAGACGGCTAATTCGCTGACGGGGTTTCGGCTCAATGCTCCAGCCTGCGACTCAGTTTCGAATTGCGCGTCAACGGCGAAGCTATGACGGCCGAATGTTCGACGGAAATCCGACTTACGATCAGCGAGACGACATTCATACGTCGGGGAAGCTTGCACGGTGATGCAATTCGCCTGACCGAGTATGGCGTCACTACCGGATTACTGCGGACGCGCGCACGAGGGCACCGGCCACCACCACGCCCACGATGGCGACATCCTCGCGCCGATGCCGGGGAAGGTCATCGCGGTGGATGTCAGCGAGGGGCAGGCGGTCACCGCCGGGCAGCGGCTGCTGGTGCTCGAAGCGATGAAGATGGAACACGCCCTCACCGCGCCGTTCGACGGGGTGGTGGCGGAGCTCAACGCGAGCCTCGGCGCGCAGGTGCAGGTGGAAACGCTGCTGGTGCGGGTGGAGGCGGTGGAGGCGGCGGCGGAGACCTGAAAACTCCCCTCCCGCTGGCGGGAGGGGCTGGGGGTGGGGGCGGAGAGCGGAGCGAACCGCTGGGGCCGCAGGCCCCACCCTGCTGCGACTAGGCTCGCCTTCGGCTCCCCAAGTCTCGCGATCCCTCCCCTTAAGGGGAGGGAGGGGTCGAGCTTAACGTCAGCGACAGTTTCCTACGCGCTGGAATTGTGGGATTGATGCCGGATGCAGACCGAGCCACACTCCCCCGCCCACAGATCGATCCACTCGATCAATGCCCCCCGCATTGATCGATTGGTTTTCAACGCCAGAACAGTGCTCCATGTGCTCCAAAAGTGCCGTACGTGCGACGAACCGAGTGGTTTAGGCGCATGACCCTCCCCCTCCCCACCCGCCGCACGCTCGGCCAGTCCGGCATCGAAACCAGCCCGCTCGCCTGGGGCATGTGGCGATCCGCAGGCACTGCCGCCGAAGTCGCCCGCCTGCTGCACACCGCGCTCGATGCGGGGATCGACCTGATCGACACGGCCGACATCTACGGCTGGAACGGCAGCGAGGGGTTCGGCGCGGTGGAGGCGACGCTGGGCGCGGCCTTGCGATCCGATCCCGGCCTGCGCCAGCGCATCACGCTCGTCACCAAGGGCGGCATCACTCCGCCGGTGCCCTACGACCAGTCGCGCGGCTACATGGATGCAGCGCTCGACGCTTCGCTGGCGCGGCTGGGCACGGAGGTGATCGACCTCTACCTGATCCACCGCCCCGACCTGCTTACCCACCCGCAGGAACTGGCGGGCTTTCTCGATCACGCCGTGGCGAGCGGCAAGGTGCGCAGAGTTGGGGTTTCCAACTTCACCGTGGCGCAGATCGAGGCGCTGGCCGCACTGCTCGACACCCCCCTCGCCGCGACCCAGCCGGAAATCAGCCCGCTGCGGATCGAGCCCATCGACAATGGCGAGCTCGATCAGGCGATGCGGCTCGGCCTGGGCCGATGGCGTGGAGTCCGCTTGGTGGCGGGCGGATCATGGCACCGGAAACGCCGCGTGAACGGGCGGTTGCGGCGGCGCTGGATACTGTTGCCGAGGCGGCGGGAGTCTCCCGCTCCGTCGCCGCCTACGGCTGGCTGATGGCGCATCCGGCGGGGATCATCCCGATCGTCGGCACCCAGAACCCGGCGCGGATTGCCGAGGCTGCCGGGGCGCTGGCGATGCGCTGGACGCGCGCGGATTGGTATGCGGTGTTTGCTGCGGCGCGGGGTGAGGCACTGCCGTAACATCCTCCCCCGGAGGGGGAGGGGGACCATCCGCAGGATGGTGGAGGGGCTTCTCGAATGCCGGAATTCGCGGAAGCCCCTCCACCCCCGCTTCGCGGCGGTCCCCCTCCCCGTTCCGGGGAGGATTATCCGCCCATATACTCCATCAACCCCGCCTGTTCGCTGGCACTCATGTGCAGCCCCAGCTTGGTCCGCCGCCAGAGCACGTCCTCAGCCGTCACCGCCCACTCCACCCGCCGCAGATACCCGACTTCCGCCTCGCTCAGCCCAGCCCCAAAGGAACGCCCCAGATCGCCCCAGCTCCTCGCCTCACCCAGCCAGTCCACCGCGCGGGTGCCGTAGGCGCGGCCGATGCGGGTGACATCGCGCGGGGCAAGGAAGGGGTACTCCTCAGCCAGCACCTGCAAGAGATAGGCTTGCGCGGTGTGGGCAAAGTCCCCGCCGGGGAGTGGCTGCTTGCCCGTCCAGCTCTCCCCCTTCAACGCCGGGACCCGCGCAGCCATCCGGTCCACCGCGTCCTCCGCAACGTGCCGATAGGAGGTCAGCTTTCCGCCATAAATGCCCAGCAGCGGCGCACCGCGCGCGGCATCGCTCAGCGCCAGCCGGTAGCCGCGCGTTGCCGCTTCGGGGCGGCCCGAGCCGTCGTCCACCAGCGCCCGCACTCCGGCAAAGCTGTGCACCACGTCGGCAGGCGTCACGTCGTGCTCGAAATAGCGGTTCACCGCATCGCAGAGGTAGCGCACTTCCGCCGCGCTCGGCTCCAGATCGTCGAGCGATCCGGTGTGATCGGCATCGGTGGTGCCTACCAGTGTGAAGTCCTCCTCCCACGGGATCGCGAAGCAGATCCGCGTGTCAGGCTGCTGGAGGATGTAGGCGTAATCGTGATCGAACAGCCTGGGCACGACGATATGCGATCCGCGCACGCGGCGCAGGCCGTAGGCCGGGTGCTCGCCCGCCAGCCGCGCCAGTTCGTCCGCCCCCGGCCCAGCGGCGTTGACCAGCGCAGAGCCGATGAAGCGCTCGCCACCCGCCTCGACGTGCCACAGGTCGCCTTCACGCCGTGCGGAAGTGAGCGGGCAGCGGGTGCGGATCGTCGCGCCGCGTTCGGCGGCATCGAGCGCGTTCAGCACCACCAGCCGCGCATCGTCCACCCAGCCGTCCGAGTATTCGAAGGCGCTCTTGCACGCGGCCTCCAAGGGCACCCCCGCCGGGTGCGTCTTCAGGCTGATCGCCTTGGCCTTCTTCAGCTTACCCCGACCGCCGATGTGATCGTAGAGCAGCAGTCCCGCGCGCAGCATCCACTTGGGGCGCATCTGCGGGGTGACCGGCAGGACGAAGCGCATCGGGCGCACGATGTGCGGGGCGATCTGCCACAGCGTGTCGCGCTCCCCCAGCGCCTCGCGCACCAAGGCGAATTCGTAGTATTCGAGATAGCGCAGCCCGCCGTGGACCAGCTTGGTGCTCTTGCTGGAGGTGCCGCTGGCGAGATCGCCCTTTTCCAGCAGCAACACGCGCGCGCCGCGCCCGGCGGCATCGCGCGCCACCCCCGCGCCGTTGACCCCGCCGCCGACGACGATCAGGTCGAACAGCTCGCTCATGGCACCATGTGCTCGCGCGGCCCGGTGTGGAGGCGGCGGAACAAGCGCCCGCGCTCGCTGAACAGCACCAGCAGCAGCGCGCAGGAGGAGCAGATCAGCAGCGACCAGGCGAACGGCACGGCGGACCCATCATAGCTTTGCCCGATCACCGCCCCCACCATCGCTGCGCCGAACATCCGCAGGAACGTCTGCACGCTGGAGGCCGCGCCAGCAATCTGCGCGAACGGCTGCATGGCGATCGAACCGAAATTCGCGCCGAGAAAGCCGAGCAGTGCCAGATTGATGCTCATCAGCCCGATGAACCAGGCCAGGCTCTGCGGGTGCGCATAAGAGGACCACACCTGCACCGCGCTCACCACCACGAACACGATCACCCCGAAATGCGAGACCCGCCGCGCGCCGAAGCGCATGACGATCCGCGAATTGGCGATATTGCTCACCGCCATCATCGCTGCCGTGCCGCCGAACACCACCGGGAACAGTTCTCCCACGCCGAAATGCTGCTGGAACAGTTGCTGCGCCGAATTGACGTAACCGAACACGCTGCCCATCAGCAGCATGAGCCGAGCACTAGCCGATGGCCGCGCGGTTCATCAGTGCCGCCTTCATGTTGCGGGCAATGATCGGCACGTTGACCAGTTGCACGTTCTCCTTGGCCAGCGTTTCGGGCAGGCGGAACCACACCCACGCCGCCGCCAAACCACTGACTGCGGAAAGCGCGACGAATATCCACCGCCAGCCCGCCACTAGCAGGATCGCCTGCCCCAGGCTCGGCGCGATCACCGGCACGGTGATGAACACCGCCGAGATCAGGCTCATCAGCCGGGCCATTCCGTCGCCTTCGTAGAGATCGCGCACCACCGCGACGGGCGCGACCATCAGTCCGGCGGCGAGCAGGCCGGTAATAGCGCGCACCACCAGCAAAGTGGTGAAATCGGTCAACATGGCGGTCACCAGCGACAGCACGGCGAAGGCGGTCAGCGAAATCAGGATGATGGGGCGACGGCCGAAGCGATCGGCAAAGCGCCCGGCACCAGACAGCCGATGCCCATCGCGATGGTATAGACCGCCACGATCAACTGCCGGTCGTTGCCGTCCGCCGCGCCCAGTTCGCGCGCCATGTCTGCCAGCGCGGGGAGCATGGCATCGATCGACAGCGCGTTGAGGCTCATGAGCAGCGCCAGCAGCGCGATCAACTCGCGCTTGCCCAGCGGCAACGAGTCGATAGGGGATGCGGGTGCTGAGGCCATGTCCTGGGGCCTAGCCGTGCTGCACCTGCGAGAAAAGGGCTAAGTCAATCTCTCCCCCGAAAGGCTGTATTGGGTATATAGAAGGGAACAGATGGCATCCGGATACGAGGCGATGACGAGGCGCAGCGGGCCCGCGCAAGATCATCCATGTCGATATGGATGCCTTCTTCGCCAGCGTCGAGCAGCGCGACAATCCGGACCTGCGCGGAAAGCCGGTGGCGGTGGGCGGCGCTGGTGGTCGCGGGGTGGTGGCAGCGGCGAGTTACGAAGCGCGCAAGTTCGGGGTGCGCAGCGCCATGCCTTCTGTCACGGCGAAGCGACTCTGCCCCGATCTGATCTTCTGCAAGGCGCGGTTCGATGTCTATCAGGAGGTCTCACGGCAGATCCGGGCGATCTTCCACTACCACACTCCGCATGTCGAGCCGCTCAGCCTCGACGAAGCCTATCTCGACGTGACCGAGGATGTTCACGGCATCGGCTCGGCCACTGCCATCGCGCAGGCCATCCGCCGCGCGATCCGTGAGCAGACGCAACTTACTGCCAGCGCGGGGGTCAGCTACAACAAGTTCCTCGCCAAGCTGGCGAGCGACCAGAACAAGCCCGACGGCCTCTGTGTAATCCGCCCCGGCGAGGGCGCGGCTTTCGTGCAGGGGCTGCCGGTGCGGCGCTTTCACGGGATCGGCCCCAAGGGGGCTGAGAAGATGGCGCGGCT
>CAVZHE010000017.1:0-20896 GCA_963774985.1 uncultured Alphaproteobacteria bacterium | reverse complement strand
TGACGTGACCCCCAGCTTTCCTCCAGCTGGGATTAGAGCCGAGCCGCTTTGTTGCGCATGAGCGCGGTTGAAGCAATGGGCTGCGTAGCGGAGCCCGTAGGGCGTAGCGAAGCAGGCCATTGCTTATCCAGTTCGGCGGCGAACGCCGCCGGGGTTGCGTAGCCAAGGGATGAGTGCGGTCTCTCCCGGTTGTAGTCATCCACCCATGCGGCGATCTCGACGCGGGCATGGGCCAGGCTGAGGAACAGCGTCTCGTTGAGCAGCTCGTCGCGCATGCGGCCGTTGAAGCTCTCGACGTAGCCGTTCTGCATCGGCCTGCCCGGCGCGATGTAATGCCACTCCACGCCGATCTCCCCGCACCATGCCAGCACGGCATTGCTGGTGAGCTCGGTGCCGTTGTCGCTGACGATCATGCCGGGCTTGCCGCGCTGGGCGATCAGCTCGGTCAGCTCGCGCACGACCCGGCGCCCCGAGATCGAGGTGTCCGGCACCGCTGCCAGGCACTCCCGGGTCACGTCATCGACCACGTTGAGCACGCGGAACCGTCGTGCCCGACGCCATCTGGTCGTGCACGAAGTCCAGGCTCCAGCGCTGGTTCGGCAGCGCCAGCACCGGAGCAGGCGCTCTGGTGCCCACGGCCCTCCTGCGGCTGCGCCGCCGCCTGACCGCCAGCCCTTCCTCCTGGTAGATACGCTGGGTCTTCTTGCGGTTGATCATCACGCCCTCCCGGCGCAGCAGGATGTGCAGACGGCGATAGCCGAACCGGCGACGCTGGTTGGCCAGCTCGCGCAGCTTCTCACGCAGACTCGGCATCATCGTCCCGCGTGGAACGGTAACGCACGCTCTTGCGATCAGCATCGATGACACGGCACGCCCGCCGTTCGCTCATCCCGTGGCAGGCCTGGAGATGAGCGACAGCTTCCCGCATGGCGGCGGGCGTCAGAACTTTTTTGCCAGAAGATCCTTCAGCGCAACGTTGTCCAGCATCGTGTCGGCCAGCAGCCGCTTGAGCTTCGCGTTCTCGCTCTCGAGCTCCCTCAGCCGCCGGGCCTCGGATACCTCCAGCCCGCCATACTTCGACTTCCAGTTGTAGATCGTCGCTTCCGACACGCCGTGCCGCCGAGCCAGGTCCGCGGTCTTCGCACCCGCCTCCGCCTCCTTCAGCACGCCAATGATCTGCTCTTCCGTGAACCTCGTTCGCTTCATCTGTCCGTCCTTCCTTCAGGGCCGGACTCTAATCAAGCTTGGAGGAAAATCAGGGGGTCACGTCACCGGCCACAGCGTAGAGCTGGTCTGCCAGTTCCCACGAGCGGACCACCTGCCCGCTGATATCGGTGGAGTAGTACATGTCCTCGGCAAATTGCCCGGTGGTGTTGCGGACAACCGCCAGAATCGCCCCGTCATTATCGTACTGAAACGCCGAGGAGCCCGTGCCGTACTGGTTGACCGTCTGCTGGCTAGCCTGCTGCCAGCCACGCTCCCTGAAGAAGGTGTAGTAGGACTGGAGCGAGGAGTCTGGCGCGGCGGTGTCTTGCGAGGGATTGTTGTACGCCGGGGCGTAGCCGGAGGAACTGCTGCTCCACGCCTTGGTCTGGGTGTAGTAGAGCTGGGTGCCGGTGGACGCGCCCGTATTGCCGCTCGCGGTGAGCGCGCCGGGGAACGTGGTGATCCCGGTCGCGCCGGCATCGTTGAAGTAACTGGCGGTGTGGGTGAAGCGCCAGTTCGTCCCCTGCTTCTGCTTCGCCTTCTCGCTCAGCACCTGACCGCGCGAATTGTAGACGAACGAGTGGCGTTCGTAGATCGTGGTGAGGCTTGCATCCTTTTCGACATAGCCGTCCATCCGCCCGAGCGTGTCGAAGCTGCTGGTCGAGCGGACCTGTCCGCCGATGGTCACCTGCGTGACGAGGCCGAGATTGTGGTGGAGGAAGTGGGTTCACGCGAAGGCGCGAAGGGGCGAAGAAGGGTGCGGGGTGTGGCGGCAACCGTCTGTCACATTGCGGGTTCGTGGCCCTCGCCGGTGAATTCAATCTCTGATCTTGTTTCTCGCAGAGACGCAGAGACAGGAGAGGTAGCAGAGGAGACTTTCCGGGCCGCAGGCCAGTAGGGTGCATTGAGCCGCAGGCGAAATGCACCGCTGCGGGAGGGTGAACGGGGAGACATGGATCGGGCGCGGGGTGGTGCAGTCCGGCTGGGCGGTGCATTTCGCCATGGCTGAATGCACCCTACGCTTGCTAGTTTCCATAGACTTTAGCCGCTAAAAGCATCTGTGCAGCCATCCGCCAAGTCACAACTTCGGTGTCGACATTTTCCCCCATATTTTTTATAGTATCCATCCATATCATTGGCAAATGCAGACAATCCACTTAAAAACCTCGGAAGATTATTATTTTCCCACTCATCCCTGTTGGAAACATAATTGCGGTTAAGGTAGTCGACAAATATTACGAAATCGCTCCGAGATATTACTTCAGATGCTAAGTCGTAAATAGCATCACCGTCCATTTTTTATTCTCCATTACCTCTGATGATGATCGATGATCCGTTATTCCTTGTGGTGAATTTGAATAATTGACTTCTCGGTACAGAATTTAGCCGTTCAAATGGTATTTCTACTCGAGCCGATTGAAAAGCGTACAATCTTCGATTATCCAAAGTGAAGATCATTCCTTCTCGCTCGACAATACGGATAGGCGAGACGGACGTGGGATTTATCGATCGGTTTGCCAGCCAGTAGGGTGCATTGAGCCGCAGGCGAAATGCACGGCTGGGAAGGGTGATCGGGGATAAATGGGCCGGGCGCGGGGTGGTGCGCCCCGGCTGGGCGGTGCATTTCGCCATGGCTCAATGCACCCTACGCTTGCTTTGTGATTTTATGGCTTTGTGCGAAACTGTTCCAATTTAGGGGTTAACGCACCTGTCACCGTGATTCCTGACAGAGCCGTTTGACACTACCACTCGATTCATTCGCAATCGAGATCTGTCCCATCTCGTTGTTGGTCACAAACTGTAAAAACATAAAGATCATTTGGAACACCAATCACCGTTTTATCCCGATGCAAGGCATGACTTACTGCTAGCTCGAACGTGCGCCCTTCGTCATAATGACTGTCGAAGAGGGTGCCAACCGTAAATCTGCTAACCCCGAATGCCCCAGTTTCTGGACTGTAAATAACCTCTCGGCCATTCTCGCCTGTCCACTTGTATTGGGAAATTGTGTATAACTCCCCATCCTCAGTTCGATGATACGATGTTCGGTCGAACTGATTGCAAGGTTCAGGCACTTCGAGGCCATCATCTGGGAAAATGCACATTCTAGGATAGTCTTGCCGCCATTGAGGGTCGGTAACAGCAGTGCTTCCACTCAGAAAAAAAACCACTACTGGGATGGCGGGAAAATGCTTTATCATATTCTTGATCGCATCTGTAAGTAATACTGAAATCTCGCGCTCCGGAGTTGCCCGAAATCATATATCTCGCGTGCAATATCAGCTCGCCCAGTCTGAGCGGCTTGCGATTGGTCTCTAGGGTTTTCGATGTCAACCATAAACACCCTTGCAGCCTGCTCCGGCGTTCTGGCGTTTATCACGTTTTGCCCAGCACTGTACAAAGACGTGTCGTTGCTCGGATTGGGGCCGCTGAAATACAGCCTCCGATCAGTCATTTCCTGTACCAGAAAATCGAGCTGCTGCATCAAGGTACCCTCTAACACCGGCACGCCAAATCTTTCAAGAAATTTGTCTTTTCTGTCGCGGGTAGTCCATTGGGCTATGCCTTCTCCCGGTCCACGCCGCCTTGCACCTCCATCCTCCGTCACTGAAGGGTCAAACGTGCCGCCACTTTCCTTCCAAAGATTGGCTACTACCCCTGCTGCAACTGCTTCTGGGTCGCTTGCGCCAGCAAACATAAATTGAGTTTCCAGTCGGGCCATAGAAAAGGTGAGGCGGTCAAATGTAGCTAATCGAAGGCCTCCCCTCGCTACCAGATAGAGGTATTCGACATCGTTCGCACGCGCGGTACTCAAGGAATTGCCCCTTCGCTCCAGACGATCGATCAGCCGGAGCGTCGCTTGAAAATTTTCATCTCTGATGTGATCCGAAGGGACATATTCATTCCCAAAAACGCTGTCGGAGAGGGCTCGTACATTGCTGTCACTATCATAAAATTCCTCCATATTTCGACGAAATATTTCGAAATTTCTATGAGATGGATTTGCAGTCACATGGATTATATCGGATTCACCATTGATCGCGGATGTGCCCTGCTCATCAAACGACAGAAGAACTTCCACATCCTCCATATCCAGTCCCAGTGCTACGAGCTCAGATAGGTCAACGAGAGGTTGATCACCCGACCTATTTTCCTGTCCTTGTATGACGACTTTGCCCGTCATCATCTGGTTCGGTTGCTGCAGCGTGGGATCGCCATCCGTTTGATCATCTCGGTCCCTTTTAACTGCGCTTGGCCCTTTTGATCCACCAGCCACCCCCACCAGCGCCCTCCCCAGCACCTGTCCGATCACATCGGGCAGGCCCGCCATCACGTTCCGGCCAAAGTTCGACCCCTCGATCGCCGAGCGCGTCGCCGCGCTGGCGATCAGCGAGGCTGCGCCGACTGCCAGCCCGGTGCCCGTGGGGCCGACGGCACTGGCGAACCCGCCCCCGCCCAGCTTGCCGCCCGCAAAATTGCCCACCGCCGCGCCTACGCCAGCCGCCGCCACGCCCGCCCAGCTGAAGCTCGATTGCAGCCCGGTCACTCTGGCTATCGCCTGCGATGTCGCGCTGCTCGCCACGCCGTTGACAGCGGCATTGCCGATTGTCTCGAACGCGCCCGAGACCTTGGCGCCCATCACGTTGAGGTTCATCCCCGCGCCAATCCCCCCGCCGAGCGCCGCCAGCGCCACGCCCTTGAAACTGAATTTTCCTGGATTTCGGTTGCAATGCCGATCCCTGGCTGACCGCCGAACCCACAGCGGCGGCTCCGGCCCCAATGGCCACGCCCGCCACCAGCCCCATCTTGGCCACCAGCCCGCCGCCCATGACGACCCCGATGCCGGCTGAAAGTCCCAGCGGGGTCGGCGCCGCAATCGCCGCGCCCGCCGTGACTATAGTCGCCGCAATCGCAATCGCGGCGAGCAGGATAATCCCCGACCATCCCACAACCCTTGCCCCCCTTCGGCGGCAATGCCCCCGGCGGGGCGACGTCGCCGAGGGCTCGGGCGGGGTCGTAGGGGGTGAAGGTGCTCGCGTTGTGGTATGAGTTGTTGATCCCCTGCGGCACGGTCAGCCGCTGGCCCGCCGTGATCGCCCCGCCCGAGATACCGTTGGCCTCGGCGATCTTGTACCACAGCCCGGCATCGCCGTAGTAGGCCGCCGCAATCCCCTGCAGCGTCTCGCCCGCCTGCACCAAGTGGCTGCCCGGCCCGCTCCCTTGCGCTCCGCCCGCCAGCGTGCGGTGGTTGGCGTCGAAATCGGCAAACGCGGTGCCGGTGGTCGCGCCATTGCGGAACATGCCGCTGTTCGATGCGATGGACGAACCGATGAACCCGACCTTCTCGCGCGGACGCAGTGGGCAGCTCTACCGCTACTACGTCTCGGCCTCGCTCCAGCAGGGCGGCAGGAGCGACGACCGCATGATGCGGCTTCCCGCGACAGCATTCGAGCAGCTGGTGAGCGAGACTGTCGCGCGCTGGCTTCCAAACACCGCCGCGCCGCTCGACCTTCCCCTCGCCATCCGCCTGCGCGAACATGAGATACTCATCGACCTGCCCGGCGAGCATGCTGCCGACATTTCGACACAGCTCCGCGACAGTGAGCGGGTGCTGCACTCCACAAGGCTGGCATGCCGCGTCGCGGTCCCCATGACCCTGCCGCTGCGCGGAGGCCGGAAGACCATCGCGCTGGGCTCGCGCACATCGAAGCCCGATCGCTCCCTCATCCACAGCCTGCGCCGGGCGCATTCGATGATCGAGCTGCATCGCGGTCTCCCCTTCCTCGAAACCGCGCCCGCCTCGCATTACCACCGCGGCACCCTCGCCCTTGCCTTCCTCGCCCCTGACATCCAGCGCGATATCCTCGCCGGGCGTCAGCCCGCACGCTCACGCTCGAGGAACTGCGCCACGCTGAAATCCCGCTGTGCTGGCAGCGTCAGCGCGAGCTGCTGGGCTGGTCTGCGAGCCGCTGACCGGGCCGCCAGGGTTACCCTGCCGCGCCTGTCAACGTACCCTGCCGGAGAAGAAAAATTCCCTGCCGGAATTTGCAGGGAATTTTGATTTCATAACCAGGCTAAGCATCCGAAAATCCGCACATTTTGTTCGGACGAAAACCGGCGGAACCGCCCGATTCCGCATCCTCTTTGCAGAATACCCTGCCAATTCCCTGCATGGCAGGGAAACCGCACCGAGCACAAATGGCGCGGAGACTGGCGGCGCAAAGCACGCCGAAAGGCGCGGGAAATCGCCCGTTTACGGAAGCCAAGTGACGGATTAGGGGTAGGAAAGCGCGGTTTTGCGCGGCTTACGGGGACCGTCTACGAGCCAGAGACCAGTGCTGTGGGTTAGTGGCGGAGCGGGTGGCCACCATTTTTTCTCTGCAGAATGTTGAATGTTAATGTTATTTGACGATTCCGATCCTGTATGAGCCCCCAATGGTGCCCCTAAATGGGTCTGCTGCAGATGTAGCCAAGGCCGACTAACTGAGTTCCGATCGGGGCCGCACTTCGATTGCATCGATAGTGAGGCCCATCCCTTTCGGGCTGAGGTCGGTGCCGGCGCCTAGACCCGAATTCGACCACATCTGGATGCCGAGATTGCTGCTGGAAGCGCAAAGCGGCGGGCCCATTTTGGCCGATTGCTGCGTCGCTCGTCGGGCGCGATGCGGCCAGATCGCGCTCCTCCTCGCTCCTTGCACTCGGCCAAAATCGGCTCCGTCGCGGTATACAGATGTGGTCGAATTCGGGTCTAGTATGCGTAGAGATTGTATTCGGAACTCCAAGTTCCTTGGAAGTTGCCGGATTACCAAGAATTCAAGTTGCTGCTCAGCTCTGGCCAGCGAATGCCATTTGCTGCTGCAATCGCTCTTCCGCCAGTTCGACCTGCCGCCGCGTTGCCGCGTGCTTACGTTCAGCACTGCGTTGCGCCCATTTGCGCAGCATTTCAGCCATCGCGTTCTCGATTGGCCATTCCTTGGCCGAGCGCGAAACTATGCCCAAGGCGACCCCGCCAAAGTGCTGGTACAACTCGTCATCCAACGCGGTGATTGCTTCGGAACTGCCGGGATCACCCTGCCGCCCCGCCCTGCCATAGAGCTGGCGATCGATCCGGGCGGTTTCGTGGAAGGCGGTCAGGATTACGTGCAGCCCACCTGCGGCATGCGTCTCGCGCGACAATTCGATATCGGTTCCGCGACCGGCCATGTTGGTCGCCACCGTAACCGCGCCAATCTGCCCGGCCTGTTCGACAATCTCGGCCTCCTCGGCTTCGACCAGTGCGTTGATCAGTCGGTAGGCGATGCCCCGCCTGGCCAGCGCGGCGGCGACGGCGTCCGAATCCGCCACCGAGCGGGTGCCGATCAGCACCGGGCGATTGCCCTCTTCCCGGCGCACTGTCTCCACTGCAAGGGCCACCGCTTCCCACTTCAGCGCCTGATCGGGCCACATCACATGGCCGCGATGTTCGCGCTGGCGGGGGCGATTGGTGGGCACCGGGCGCACGCGCAGACCGAAATCCGCCCACAATTCGTCTGCTACCTCCCGCACCGTCCCGCTCATGCCCGATATCCGGCGGTAACGGCGGAAGAATTTCTGATAGGTGATGCGGGCGATGGTATTGCGCCCGCCGCTTAGTTCGACCGCTTCCTTCACTTCGATCAACTGGTGCAGCCCGCCTTCCCACGAACGGTCGGGCATGGTGCGACCCGTGCCCTCGTCAACGATTTGCACCTTGCCCTCTGCCACCACGTAATCACGATCGCGGAGGAACAGCCGGGTGGCGGAAAGTGCCTGCACCGCCAGTTGTTCGCGCGCCTGCCGGATGCGCCACATGCGCTGCGGCAGTCCTTCCGACAATTGCTGCACCACTACCTTGCCGCGTTCGCTTAGCTCGATTTGGCGTTCGGCGGGCTTCACCGCAAAATGCGCGCCTTCCTCCAGATGCGACGACAGCTCCAAAGCGGCGAGATACAGCCCGTCATCGCTCGCCGCTGTTTGCTGCGAGAGGATTAGCGGGGTGCGTGCCTCATCGATCAGGATCGAATCCGCTTCGTCGATAATGGCGAAATGCAGCCCGCGCATGGTCAGCCTTTGCCCGCCGCGCCCGCACAGTTGCGCCACCAGTCGCCGCGATGCACCCCGGCCGCCGGAAAGCGCGGCCTGATCGCGCAGGTAATCGAAAGCGATCTGCTTGTTGGTGCCGTAGACGATATCGGCGCGATAGGCGGCGGCGCGTTCGGGCGGTTCCTGCCCTTCGATCACCAGCCCGGTGGTGAGGCCGAACATGCGATAGACCGGCTCCAGCTTGGCCAGATCGCGCGCGGCGAGATAATCGTTCACCGTCAGCACATGCGCCTGCCAGCCCGCCAGCGCGGCGGTGATGGCGGGCAGCAGCGCGGTGATCGTCTTGCCTTCCCCGGTGGCCATTTCGGCGATGCCGCCGTCTACCATCACCAGCCCGCCCATCAGTTGCACCGGATAGTGCCGCATCCCCAGCAAGCGCCCGGTCGCCTCGCGGATCAGCGCGAAGCATTCGTCCACCAGTTCGGGGCGCATACCCTCGCGCAGCAGTCGCAGCCGCATCCCGCCGCAGCGGATATGGAATTGCTCCTCCCCCAGCCCGGCCACATCGGCAAAGCCGTCAACAATCGCTTCGGCTCTGGGCAGCAGCGGTTCGCGCGCGAACGGCGGCGCGACCAAGAACTTGCCCAGCAGCAGATCGAGCGGGCGATCCCATTTCCACGGCTTGAGCAGCCCGCGTTCGGCATAGGGGGCAATCACCGGATACTCATCGCTGCGAATTTCGCGCCAGATTGCGCCCGCGCGCTCGCGGATCCCGGCGAGCTCAGGCATCGAACTGCGCCAGCAACATCTGCCGGACCCGGCGCACCACTTGCCAGCCGAGCGGCTCCCAATCGAGCGCGAAACGAACGTGCACGCGGGTGCCGAACGGCACGTCTGCCAATTCCTCGGGCAGCGCAATGTCGAACAGGAACACCCGTTCCAGCGCGGTGCGGCCTTCAGCATCGCGCGGATCGAGGGTGAACGGTCCACCGTTGGCAGTGGCCAGCGCCGGGCTGGGCAATTGATGCGTCGCTTCGGGCACGGCACGCACGATTGGCTGGTGAAGGTCTCCCCTGCGCGGTTGGCGAGCCGGAACTCCAGCCGGTCAAGCTGGCCGCGCACCAGTTTGAAATCATCCTGTGAGACCGCGATCCGCGCCACCTCCGCACGTTCGGGTGCGACATAGCCGATCAGCTGGCCTTTTTGCACAAACCGCCCCGGCAAATCGGCGGCGGGCGCGGCGGCGAGCGTGAAGCGCCCGGCCGCCTCCGCCGCAATCGCCAGATCGCCGAAGCGCGCCTCGGCCACTGCCAGCCGCTCGCGCGCTTCCTCAAGTGCCAGCGTACTAACTTCGCGCTGCACCCGGTCGCGGCGCAATTCGGCGTCGGCTTCGTGCTGCAATTCGGCGAGCCGCCAGCGCAATTGCTCGACTTCAGCTTCAAGATCGGATGTGCGGTTTCGATCAGCACCCGGCCCGGCTCCACATTCTCCCCTCCAGCGCCGCCACCGCCACAATCGTCGCGTCACTTCCCGCGCGCACCTGCGCATTATCGGGCAGCCACACCACCCCCTGCGTGTTCGCATGGTGCGGCATCGGCACCACGAACAGCAGCAGCGCCAGCACGGCGACGCCCGCCAGCGTGGTCCGCACCGCGCGCTTGCGGTTGCGGTGCAATTGCGGGCTGGTGAAGACGTGCGCGAACATCTTCCACAGCGGCAGGCCAAGGCCCGACCATAAAGACCACAGCGCGATCAGCACCCCGATCACGGAGAACTTTTGCGCCACCACCAGCGCAATCCCGAACAGCATCACCATCCGCGCGACGAAGGCGGCGGGGGCATAGATAAGGAACCAGCGCCGCTCCCCCTTGCTGGCCTCGAACGGCTGGAGCCCGTGGGTGCGGAACAGGTGCTTGTCCGCCAGATGGCCCCAGTACTTGTTCGAACGGCTGGCGAGATCGGGAATCTCCAGCACATCGGCCAGAATGTAATAGCCATCGAAGCGCAGCAGCGGATTGCCGTTCACCAACACCGTGGAAATGCCCGCCACCACCATTGTATTGAACGCCACGCGCGGGCGAAATCCGGGTTCCAGCATCGCCCAGGCGAACATCGCCAGCGCCGCCAGGAACAGTTCGGCAATCATCCCCGCTGCACCGATCAGCGCGCGCTGCCACTTGTTGCGCAGCGCGCCCGCTGCCGAGGCATCGACATAGGGCACCGGGAATAGCAGCAGCAGCATAATCCCCATTTCGCGCACTTCGCGGCCATTGGCCTTGGCGGCGTAGCCGTGGCCAGCTCGTGCGCGATCTTCACCACCGGGTAGACGAGCGCCATCACCAGCAGGTTTTCGGCGGCGAGCACCTGATCCCACAGATTGCCGGTCAAGGCATTCCAGTGCCGCCCCGCCAGCAGCAGCGCGGGGATTACCGTGGCCAGCCACAGCACCAGTCCGGGCCAGCCGAACAGCCGGCGCAGGTGCGGCATGGTGGTGGTGAGAAAGCGGTCCGGATCGACCAGCGGAATGCGCAGGCTCATCGGGCTTTTGAGGTTTTGCATCAGCAACTGGCGCTTCTGCTTCTTGCGCCGCTTGAACAGTTCGATGGTGTCGGGCGCGGCCTCGCTGGCGAGCAGGTCCGCCCCGTGGAGTTGGCCCAGCGCGCTGATAATGTCATCCTGCGTGGGCGCGTCCTCGCCCAGATCGTCGATCAGCATTTCCCACAGGCTGTTGACGCTGCGGCTGCCATCCAGCCGGGCAATCAGCAGATAGGCACCGCGCGGGAAGCGGTGGACCTTGCCCGCCGCGCCGTCGTCCAGCACATACCAGCGCTGCCCGCGATAGGAATGCCGCCGCACCCGCACATGGCTGCGCAGGCGCGGCTTGAGATGCGCGACGTTGAACCATGATGCGCTTTCGAAGGGATTGGCCATCAGGGCAGCCATTCCCACGCGAACAGCCGCAGCCAGTCGCGCAGGCCCCGGGTCCAGATCCACAGGCGACTGCGGCGGTCCACGTTCACTTTGGCGATCCCTTCGAGCCCAGGCCGGAGGATGTCCGCCTGTTCGGGATCGAGTTCGGCCTCGACCCGGAAGGTATTGCTGCCGTCCTCCTCCGCCGTCACCGATGTCAGGCGGGTAACGGTGAACGGCACGGTGCGCCCAGCCAGTCCGGTGGGGGCAAAGCTCCCGCGCTGGCCCGGCTGCACATAGGAAATGTCACTTTCCTCCACCCGCAGCACCACCCGGAAATCGTCCATCGGCGCGACTTCGAACAGCACCTCGCCTTCCTCCACTGGCGAGCCGACCAGCTGGCTGACATCGCCCGAAACCAGCACGCCTGCAATCGGGGCGGTGATCTCTACCCGATCGAGCTTGAATTCGATCAGTCGTAGTTCGGCTTCCGCCTGCCGCAGCTGCGCGCCATAGAGGTTCATTTCCGAACGTTCGTGATTGGCCAGCGCCTGCCGGTAGCGGCGATCAAGCTGCTGCACTTCGCTGCTGGCCCTTGCGCGATCCAGCAGCAATTCGCGATCATCGAGCGCGGCGAGCACCTGGCCTTGCTGCACTGTGTCCCCCGCCCGCGCATCCGAACGGGCGATGAAGCCTGCAAACGGCGCGGAAGCGGCGCGTTGCACTCGCCCTTCGAGCGCGGCGTCAGCCCCGATCCGAAATTGCGCAATCGGCAACAGCAGGAACAGCAGCAGCAGCACGGTGCCGATGCCGATGGCCTTGGCCAGCGGACGGCGCGGGCCGAACAGCGCCTTGGCCCCGTCCATCGCCTTGTGCCGGATGCGCCCGCTCACCAGCCGCTCCTCGCGCCGCTTGAGCGCGATAGTGGGGGCGATCAGTGCTGCGACGGTCTCACCCAGTAGCACGTCTTCGGTGCCAAAGGGATTGGCGTCCCCCTCGCGCTCCAAGGTCAGCACGCCGAGCGGAATGCCCCGGTCTGCCATGATGAACGACAGCAGCGCCTTGCTGCCCAGTGCAGTGCACAGCCGGGCGTGCTGGAGCGTGATCGCGGTATCGGCATCGTCGAGCGGTGGGCAGGCGATACTGGTGCGCTGATCGAACGCTTCCTCCATCGCCGCTTCGATCGTTTCGGCGATTTCCGAGCGTTTGCGGAACCATGCCCCGTGGGACATCGCGCTCAGCCGGATCGCATCGTTCTTCACCAGCCCCAGCGCCGCGCGGTCAGCGCGCATAACCCGGCAGACCTCGTTGACCAGCGCCATCGCGCTTTCATCGAGCGTTTCGTGTTCCTGCACGGCGGCGAGCAGTTCCATCGCCGCCCCCGCGCGGGTGCCGCGATGTTCGCGCTCGGCAGCGCGATACTGCCAGATCAGCGAGAGGATCCAGCCCACGCCCCAGTGCAGTTCTTGCAGCGTCTGCTGGAGCGCCGCGGCGCCCGCATCGCCGATGGCCAGCACCACCACCCCGTGGACCTTCTCCGCCGAAGAGACCGGATAGGCAAGGCAGGTGAGGCCGGGATGATCTTGTACGGGCGCAATTTGTGGCTCGCCGCTGGCCAGTGCGGCCTCGGCGGCTTCACGCAGCGGATCGATATTGCTCGGCCCGGCGGGCCAGATGGCGGCGGGGGCAAAGGAATTGCCGCCACTTTCGAGCAAGATCAGCCCGCCCCTTGCTCCCGGTGTGCGCGCGCATTGCAGGGCCAGCCAGGCGCGGCAGAATTCGGACGGGCTGCTAGCGGCTGCGAGTCCGCTCCACAGACCAGCCTCGCCCGGCTGCGCCCTGGCGCTGCCCGCTGTGCTGTGGCTGGCATTCCCTTCCGCCATCACCGACCGCCCCCGTCCCGTTGCCCGCCCAAAGTCCTGTCACTTGGTTAGGCGTTGCCGGGACGAAAGCGGATCACACTTTGGCCAACTGCTGCCTTCGGCTCTGCGTTTGCGCGCCTGCTTGCCGAGCACGGGCAAAGCCACCGCGAAAAGTGCCCCCGCCCCAGCGCCACCAGCGCCGCATCATCCCGTCGAGCAGACGGGCGAGGAGCCCTCCGTCATCGCTGGCCGGAGAGGCGATGGCAGGAAGAGCAAAGCCGAGCGGCGCAGCGTGCATATCGATGGCCGTATTCGCCGCCAGCATGTCGCCATTGTCCGGCAACGGACGCTGGGCTTCGGCATCGCCTTCGCTTTGCACCGGCTGATCGACCTTGCCCTCAGCCGCCGCCTCCGGACGCGGAACCGGATTGCCATCAGCATCGAACAGCGGCTCGCCGTTTTCATCGTAGAGCGTGGATTCGGTCGCGTCGGATCATTCCTGCCCAGCGATCCACCGCTTCCATCCAGCCGTAGGCGAGCGGGGGCAGATCGGCAGGTGGGGCCGACTGTGAACCCACCACCGGCTGCGCTTCCGGAGTCTGCCACGTCGAAGTCGGGCAGCAGCGGATTGGCGAACTTGCGGTGATCGACGATATTGGCGATCAGTTCGGGCGGCAGGCCCTGCCAGGCGGCAAACTCATCATCGTGGCCGATGGCGACCTTGGTGATCGTCCACAGGTCCATTGTCGTCAGCACCCGGTCGCCATCGGCATCGCCGAAGTAGCCGACCAGTTGCAGCGCCTCATCCTGCTGGGTGGAGCTCGGTGCAGCGGCGTTGATCATCTCTACATCCAGCGTGATGATCTCGCTCGCACCATAAGGCGCATCGTCGGGCACGCTGGCATCAAGGCTGACCAGATGCACCGCGCCTGCCGCAATCGCCACATCGCTGACCACAGTGACGATCAGCCGCGACTTGCCCCCTGCCGCCGCTTCCACGCTCCAGTCGAGCACGGCCCCGGCAGGCAGATCGGCCCCCGCCGTGACATCGGCAAGATCGAGCAGGGCGGGATCGAACTCCACCGCGAAGCGCAGCGTCTTCACTCCGCCCTCGCTGGAGAAGCGCACCTGCAATCCGTCCGCAGCGGCCAGCGGCACATCGATATGTTCGCCCGGTCCGCGCATGAAATCGGGCAGGCTGGCAATGCCTTGCGTGGCCGAGGCATTGACCAGCGTGGCGCTGTAGGCACCGCCCTGGGTGCCGTTGGCGTCGCCATCCAGCACCGAACCGCGATCGCTCAGCAGACTGCCATCGGCCAGAACCAAGCGGTAGCTGTCGAATTGCAAATCCTTGCCATCGGCGCGGCTGATGACGAGCACGCCTTCCTCGATGTCGAAGTCCAGTTCGACATCCACTGCGCCCACCAGATCGCCGACCAGGGTGATCTTGTCGCCCGTCGGCAGGTTCGGACCAAGGTCTTCGCTGAAGCGAATCACCAGATCGCCGCCGACAAATGTGCCCGATTCGACCAGCAGCAGCGGCGCCGGGGCCACGCTGATCGGCAGCGGGGCGGCGTTGAAGGTGCCGTCGTCATTGCGCAGTTTGGCGGTGACGGTAAATGCGCCTCCCCCGGCAAAAACATGGCTGGCCAGCGTCGCAGAGCCCGAAAGCACCTGCACCGCACTGCCATCGCCCCAGTCGATAATCCATTCGATCGGCGTATCGTCACCGGGATCGCTGGAGGCGAGCACCAGCTGGTAAGGCAGACCTGCCCCCGTTGCGGCATCTCCTGCCACGCTGAGGGTGGGGGCGACATCGGTCACCCCGATATTGAAACTCACCTCATCGCTCGCACCCTCAGGATCGGTGACCCGCACCGTCACCAGTGCGCTGGCATCGCCATCGGGGGCGAGCCAGGTGAAGGCACCGCTGTTGCTCAGCGTCGCACCAGCCGGTGCATCGACCAGTTCCCAGACCAGATCGGCCAGCGGATGATCGGGATCGCTGGCGAGCAGCGACAGGCTGACCGTCGTGCCCTCCGCCACACTGATATCTGCCAGCGGCGCAAGCACTGGCGCCTGATTGGGCCTTGCCGCCACTGCGACTACGAAGCTGCGTTCGCTGATTGCCCCCTCTGGATCGGTGACCCGAACTGTAAAGGCAGCATCGCCAACGCCTGCCGAAGTCCAGCTTACGCGCCCATCGGGCGTCACACTTGCCCCGGTAGGCCCGCTCACCAACGAGAAATTGAGCAGCCCGAGCGCATGATCGGGATCGCTGGCGGAGAGCGCGAAGTCCATCACGTCGCCTTCGGTCACCGCCAGATTGGCGACTGGTGCCCAGCACCGGTCCCTCGTTCGGCCTTGCTGCCACCGCGATAGCGAAGGTCCGTTCCGTGAACAGCCCGCCGCTGTCGGTGACGCGCACCGTCACCGTCGAATCGCCCGGATCGCCCGCCAGCCAGCTGAACTGGCCAGCGGCAGAAACCGCCGCGCCCGCAGGTCCGCTTATCAGTGTATAGGAGAGCGCCTCAGCCGCATCCTCGGCATCGGCACCCGCCAGCGTCAGGATCACCACATCGCCCGAAGTTACCGCCTGATCGGCAATCGGCCCGAGTGTCGGGGCGGTGTTGGCCAGATCTAGAGTTACGGCGATGGAGAAGCTCGCCTGATCGAAGCCGCCCGCCGGATCGGTAACGCGCACGGTCACCTCCTGCGCAGCGGCGTCCCCAGTGGCGACCCAGCGGAACGTCCCGTCCGCCGAAACCGTCGCGCCCGCAGGCCCGTTCAACAGCGTATAGACCAGCGCCGAAGAAGCGTGATCGGGATCGCTTGCACCCAGCACGAAGCTGAGTTCAACGCCTTCGCCCACCGCCTGATTGGCAATCGCATCGAACACCGGCGCAAGGTTGCCCGCTGGGGTCACCGCAATGCTGAACGTCGCTTGCGAAACCGCCCCATCAGCATCGCGCACTTGCACGGTAAAGCTCTGCGCCCCGCTGCCGCTGGCGGTCCAGCTGAAGGTGCCGTCCGCCGCAACGCTGGCCCCCGCAGGCCCGGAAACCAGCGAATAAGTGAGCGCGGACGGTGCATCGTCGATATCGCTAGCGGTCAGGACAAAGGAGACCGCCGTCCCGGCAGACGCACTGCTGTCCACCACTGTGCCGATCACCGGCGCATCGTTAACCGCGCTCACCGAGATCGAAACCGTGGCGGTGGAACTGCCGCCGAAATTGTCGCGAATGGTATAGGTAAAGCTGTCCGCGCCGAAGTAATCGGCATCGGCAACATAGCTCCAGTCGCCGCCGGGATTGGCAGTGAGCGTGCCGTGCAGCGGCTGCGTGTCCAACGTTACGGACAGCGGATCGCCTTCGGGATCGGTGTCATTGGCCAGCGGATTGAACAGCGCGGTTCCATCTTCGGCAACGCTCACCGAGTCCGGGCGGGCCAGGGGCGGGAAATTCATCTCGGTGGTACCGAAGATGACATTGTCGATCCGCACCAGACTGTCGAGATCGCCCATGCCGATGAGATCAAACGACAGCAGTGCGCCATTGGGCGCATTGATCGCCGCCAGCGACAGGTTGACCACCGCCGGGCCGGTGAGCGGATTGCCGGTGATAGTCACCCCCGGCGCGAGATAGACCGTGCCATCGGCCTGCAGGTTCAGGAACGCATCTGACAAATCGAGCCCGCCCAGCGCGCCGAGCAACGATTCGCCCGTCACCGGATCAATCAGCGCTACCTCGAAGGCATCGGGCGGCAACAGATCGTTGATCCCCAGATTGGCTGAAGTGATGGTGAAGCTGAGCGTCTGCGCCCCTGCAGGCACGGCAAAGGCCTGCCGCAGCGAGGTGAGGAATCGCGCATCCTCCGCCAGCACGCCAACCCCGCCCGTCACCGAACCGCCGCCGGTCACGCTCCAGCCTTGCGGAGCAGCGAAATCGCCGTTGATGAGCGGATTCGTAGCGGGGGTGCCCGGCGCGAAGGTAGCCATTGCAAACCCGGCCTGAGCCTCCTCGTCCTCGGGTGGCTGGACAGCCACGGTTACCACCGGGGGAGGTATGGAAATCCCCCCGGTCGCCGGGGCTTGCTCGTCGTCGTCCGACGGGAGATCGGCACTGGTCGGCAGACGGCGGATACCCAGACCAATCGTGTCGGCCATGATCCGGCTGGTCACAGCCCCCGGCAGATCGACCAGTTCCAGCGCGTGACCCATTTCATGCGCCAGTACGGTTACCAGATCATACAGCCCGTCCGCCGCGCCACCGTCGACAGCGAAGAGCTGGCTTCCGGTGCCCGCAAACTCGGCATTGCCTTGCGGAGTGGGATCGACGAACCAGCCGCGACCGGCAGCATCTATGTCGATGGTGATAGTGTCACCATCAATAGTCGCCAGCGCCGCGCCCTGCAGATCGACGACCTCGATCTTGAGCGAGGCGAGAAATTCCACCTGGTCGGCACTGATCCCGGCGTGTTCCCAGGTCCCGCGCGCCACTTCCAGCAGGGTTTCAACCGCCGCCCGCGTGATTAGCGGCACATCACCGTTGCCCACGCCTTCGGCGGCCAGGATCGGCGCGTCAGGCATGACTCCACCGACCGCCGCAAGCGCGGTGAAGCGCAGGTCGTCGAGCAGGTATATCTGGCTGACCGCCGCCGTTGCATTGCGTGCCGCGCTGTCGATCACATCCATGAACTCGGCGTCTTCAAGCTCCTGCTTGTACTCGTCGCTGGGAGCCATATTCTTGTGCGCCAGCGTGACCGTGACCGCCCGCCCGCGGAAATCCTGTGGAACCTCGACCGAATATTCGTCCATCTTGAAGAAACCAGTCCCCAGATTGACCGTTTGGGTGACTGAATCCATGCCCGGAGATTCGAACGTGACGTCGATCGAAGCACCTTCGTGGAGCATGTAGGGCTTGTAGATCTTGAAGGTGAAATAGGGCTTGTCTTCAGGGACATACACGGCGTTATGGGTTACCGAATTGAGGCCCGGCAGGAACTGTTTGATCGTTCCCTTCAGCGTTTCCCAGATGCCTTCGGGGTCGCCATCGGGCAGGAAGCTGTCGATGAGTGTTTCCAGCGCGCCGCTGGCACCCATGATCAGCGCGTAATTGTCCTTGTTGGGGAACAACTTGTCGAACCCGGCTTCGATCGCATTGGATACAGACTTCTTAAAGGATTCAAGCCCGGCTTCGTCCTTGGTGTCCTCGCCGAAATCGACCCGCGGGGCACCGACGAAGTCCATCAGTTGATCGATCCCGGAATTGATGGCTTTCATCGAATTGTCCGCCGCCGTCAGAACCCTGTTTGCAGCACCTGAATATCTGTTAAAGATCGTCAGCTTCTCGGCGGCGGTTTTGCTCGCCCAGCCGACGATCTTGGTGGCGAAATAGAGTTCGTATTTGCTGAGCGACGGAAGTTTGAAATTGCCGATGGCAAAGCCGTTGGCGAGGCGCGTGTGTTCGTCGAAATAGTTCTCCCACATCTTCACCAGCACTTCCTTGATGAGCGAGGCCGGGTTGGTGTTGACGGTGAAAAGCGCACCGACATCGATCCCTTCGAGCTCCGTCTGAGCGAAGAGATTGTAGGTTTCTATCTCGAAGCCGCTGCCACCGTGGAAGGAGAAGCCGGGGATTTCGTAGGAGATCGGGAAACGTCCGGCATCGGAGCCCAGCTCGCCGCCGTTGGCGCGGGTTTGCAGGTGGACGGTCAGCGATTCGCGCGTGCCCTGCTCAAAATCGCCGTTGAAGATGGTCTGCACCGCAAGCCCGGATGGATTGGCATCCTCGGTATTGTCGCTCGTGACCGGCACATTCCCCGCCCCTAGCGAGGGACGGAATTCCACCCCGCCGCCGGTGACCGAATAGTACCAGCCCATGCCGATGCCGTCGGTAATCTGGAAATCGAACTCATTCTGCGGTTCGTCGGCGCTTTGCTGGTTGGCCCCGCCGATTCGGTCACTGGGACTGCCGGTTATTTCTTGCGGGGTGATGAAATACCACGGTTGATCGGTATATTTGTCGCGACTGGGCAGCCCGAACACGAAGGGGCGCAAGCCTTCATCCGTGATCCGGCGGAAAATGTCCCCGCCCTGGAAGGTGTTGATGTTGGTGTTGACGGTGCCGGTATACCATTGCCACACCCTGCTGTGCGCACCCCCGGCGCCTAGCACGGGGAAATCATCCTGATTGAAGCCCGCGGTGCCATTGAGATAGCGCGAGATGCTGGTGACGCCGATATCGCGCCCGTTGGGCGTACCGGTTACCCCGCCATTGGATGCGACATCCTGATAGTAGTTCTCGCTAAAGCCGATGTTGGACCACAGTTTCACATCGGGATCGAGAAAATCGCCAAACTTGATCGGATCGAGCTGCAGGCCCAGCGCCTTCGCGGTATCCTGCATTTTCTGGATATAGATCGCCCATTTCATGGCCTTGGACGAAGCGAGCAGCGCCTTGCCGGAGGCCGAGAAAACCCCCGCCGTGACTGCTAGGGTTGTGCCACCCGAAGCAACCGCAGCCCCGATGCCGCCGACAGCAGTGGCAACCCCGGCCGCAAAGGTGCCGAGCGAGTAGAACGAGATGGCGTACTTGGCCAGATTGGCGAGCGTTTCGATCGGAATGTCGAGCGAATCCTGATCGAAATCGTGCGGATCGAGCGCGGTCATGTGAATGCCGCCAACGGTTGGCTTGTACCAGCCAATGCGCTGGATGATCTCGCTGTTGACCACGGTGCCGCGCGAATGGCCGATGAAATGCAACGGCGAAGTCAGAATGCTGCCGCCCGCCTCGGCATTCAGGTTCATGATCGCGGCAAAGATCGAATCCGCCGCTGCTTCGGCAAAGCCTGCTTCGGCATAGTCCGATTCCTTGACCCAATCGGTCACCAGCACCAGCGGCTTGCCGGCATATTGTCCAAGATCGGCCCCTGTGACGACGGCCATGGTCTCCATATTGACCCAATTGCCCCTGTTCTTGTCATACAGCAGCACAACCCCGCCGCCGCCGCGCTGGGCAATCATCCGGCCCAGTTCGCGGAAGGCGGTCGGCTGCTTGAACGGATCCTTGTCTTCGAAATTGAGCTGGAAGCCATGGGTAAGGACGGTCACGCCGTTGAACGGAGCGCCTACCGCCACATCGGGAGCCACCACGAACGACGAGAGTTCGCGGATGCCGGTGGTGGTTTCCATCACCCCCCAGTAGTAGTTCTGTCCGCCAGTTAGCGAACGCGCATAGGCGGGATCGAATTCCAGTTCGTATTCGCCCGGCAGCAGCGCATGCTGGAATTCGGGTGTTCCATCGGCCAGCACCTTCCACCGTCCGGGCTTGAGATCGAACACGGTATAAATGCGGCTGGGGTGGCTATCGTCGCCGGTCCAGCTCGGATTGCTGGAGGTGACCCCGCGCTCGCGGATGGGATCGTCGGGCCACAGGCCATTGCCATGAGTTTGCGTGCTCAGGAAGAAATTGGTCCGCAAATTTTCGCCCAGCGGCAGCAGGTCGTTTTCCACTTCCCATTTGAACACCAGCGGATCGGGATTGTCACCATGCACATCTTCCACGCCGGTCGGCGCAATCAGGTTGAGCGCCACCACGGCCTGCAAGGCAAGCCCGCGCCCGTGGCGAATGACATCGATGGGATCGCTGTAAATGTTGGAGTTTGCCCGATCAGCGGGGTATCGAAATCGGGTTCGTCGATCGCATCGTGCTTGCGATCCTCGATGATGTCGATGTCGCGGATTGCGTTGATGTCGATCACCACCAGATTGCCCGCGCCGCGATAATTGGCGTAGAGTTTCTGGCCCGAGGCATCGACCCGCAGTTCTTCTAGGAACGCCATCGGCACCGGCGTGG
>CAVZHE010000016.1:330000-604465 GCA_963774985.1 uncultured Alphaproteobacteria bacterium | reverse complement strand
AGTCATTTTTACCGGCATTCATCATTTCAACCATAAATATTCAGCATATAGTCAAGGATTTGACAAATAGCTTTCAAGTGCCAAAATTTTGATTATCAGTATGAATGTATCGTAAATTCAATTCACTTCATAACATGCAGTAATTTAGCTAAATCTTGAGTTTTGCAATTGGCTCAATATATAAAACAAAAAAAAGCTGATGAAGGTTACGTTGCCTCCATCAGCTTTTTGATTCCCACCATATTGATTGCTCTTCGCAAATTATACGCGAGGGGAGGCAGCCCCGCCCCTTATACGGTCGGTAGTCCGGATCGAGGCTGCGCCGGAACCAAAAGACATGTTACTATAATTGCTTAAGCTTCCCAGCGGCCGATATCGCCGACAATTTTGATTTTTGTGCCGAAAGGCTTTGAAACATTTTGGAGCTTTCCCAAAATGAATTTCGCGTTTTCGCCGGACGCCAGGAATGGGCGGCCTTCAATAAGATTTCCGCTTGTTCTTGTTATCCGGGGCGATGATGGATCGGAAAAATCTACGCCCAACTCCACCGGATAGAAATTGATGGCTTTGACCTGGCCGTCCTACTTATACTCCGCTTCGATAAGACAAGACATCCACCAATCTACGATCAGGCTGTACCTCCGACCCCGAGTTCGAGTGCAGAGGCTCAAGATGAGGCCTTAGAGCGGCAGGATTTGATATATCATGACCAAACCCTTCATAACCGTCAAGCGGGACGCGCCGAATAAAATGGGGATTGGTAAAAGAAGTCCCCTAACCCGTAGAATATGGGCTTGCCTTTATAGATTTCAACTCCTAACATTTTATGCCAGCCGTGGCCCAAATACATATCGGCGCCGGCGTCGACAGCCGCGTGGGCAAACTCACGGACAAACGTTGTCGGAGTGTTACCGCGTCCCCCCTCGGAAACCTGACAATGATGCGCTACCATGACGAAATCAGACCAAGGTCTTGCTTCCTGGATAGCGAGGAGGTTCCCTTCAAAATCGCCCTGGTGAATTTCTGAATCTATACCATAATCATCGCTTTTAGAAAAAGCGCAAGTCCTTCTGTCGCCCTGCATAGTGAAGATGAAGTCACCGGTTTTTTTGTCCTCTTGCAGTACATTGAGACGTTTGGCAACCTTGCGTAAATTCTCATAGACGTCTTCAGGCAACTTATAACGCATCTTCGTCCGCAAGGGATTCTGGCCGGGACGTGCGCGGCATGCTCCCTTTGTTAAGACTCGCAATGTCTTGCATATCGTTCCCGGACGATAAAGCTACAAGCGCAACGCGTCCGGCTTCGACATTCATGTAACCAGGGTCCCGGCTTCTTCCAGCGATTCTCCGACTCCGGCGCCGACAATACCAGCTTCCCTGACAATGTCCCTGGTTTGAAGGGCAACAGCGGCGCCGAAATCGCCACCATGGTTATGGCAAAGCGAGACCACGTCTATCCCCAACCATCGCATCTCTTTTGCCATAACCGGATCAGCGAGCAAGTGGCTTCCTCCGGTCTTCATCCTCCCGGGAACTGCGGTGTTAAAATCCCCAAAAAGCATCTCCAGATGCCCGTAGCAGAAATCCGCCGAATCTAACTTCTCCTTTATCTTCAAGAATTCCGGTTCCTTGTGCATACTAAAGGTAAGGTTGCCATTAATTCGCCGGCAATAGCTACTTTCCACGCGTGTTTACCCTCTGTCTTAGTGCTCTGTGACATAATCTACACTCCTTCAAATTTTTTTTAAGTAATGGATATTGATAAATTATATCATTGCTATGTCCTATATGTCAAGCATACATTGCGCGTTTATTGGATTTTGTATGCGGGTGTTGAAGCATGAAGCTATCAACGCACACCGGCAGACCGGGCGGCAGCAGCTACGGGAAGTGACGTTTTCAGACCTTACGCTTCAAGAAGAAAATCAACTTTATACGCTTGATACCCATTTCGAGGATGAAGCCGCAAAAGCCTTTAACGTGGGAGGAAAAGAAAATCACGCCGAAGCTTTTCAGGATGGTCTCAATGGTTTGATTCCATCATAAAAGCCTCCTTGGTTATATTTTTTATTTCAGAGCCAATTGCAAAACTCTAGATTTGGCTAAAATTTGGCATCACTGGAGCCTGGACCACGGAGGCGTGCCCCAAACCCTGAATTCGACCGGAGGCGATAAGAGAAGTCCCTCATTAATACATACAACATCTTGATCATTATAAGATTAATTGGGCCGAATAAAGCAGTTGAATTGGGTACTTTGAAACGAAAAGTCAAGGTCGCCAAAATTCTTGGTTTGACTAAGCGTCAAGTGGAGGCAATTGGATGGATATGCGGGGGGCTTGGCGGATTGACCGGATTTGTAGTCTTGATTTTCAAACTGCTTCGTATCATCGGAATATGGAATGAAGATTTGCCATAACTGTTCTCATGAATTTGAAGACAGCCCAGAAATCGAGGTTACGCCGGCAGAGGTCATGGGCGAGATGTTTCTTGAGGCTGTGGATGGCGACAATCCCAGCGCTCAAGATGCAGGCCATCTCTGTCCAGCCTGCCGGGAGAAACTGGGGATCGTCAACCTCTCATGCCGGAAGCTGGCGTTCAGCGTCGCGATTGAAGCGGTTTGGCGCTCTTAAAGATGTTAATGCGGCTAGATTCTAGAATTGGTTACGATGCCGTTCGCGATGGTGATTACGTGGTGTTGACAGTATCCGATACGGGAGAAGGAATTCCGGAGAACGATATCAAACGAATATTCGAACCTTTCTACACGAAGAAAGTCATGGGGAGAAGCGGAACGGGCCTGGGACTGGCCGTCGTATGGGGAACGGTCAAGGATCATAACGGATATATCGACGTTCAAAGCGAAGTAGGAGAAGGAACAACTTTCACGACTGTATTTCCCTGTCACGAGGAAGAGGTTGTAAACATCGATCAGAGCTTTGGCATCCCCTGGCCTACATATATCGGGAATGATGAATCCGATACTGGTAGTCGACGACATCAATGGAGCAGCGGGAACTCGCAGTCACGGATGCTCAGGAAGCTAAACTATAAAGTAACGACAGTTGCCAGTGGCGAAGAGGCCGATTGAATATCTGAAAATCGAAAAGGCCCACCTGATCGTTCTGGACATGATCATGGACCCGGGGAATGACGGGCTTGAGACGTATAAAAGGATTGTGGAAATCCACCCAAGCCAGAAGGCGATCAATCGTGAGCGGTTTTTCTGAATCAGATCGAGTCCACGAGGTACAAAAGCTGGGTGCAGGCCCCTATGTCAAGAAGCCTTATGTGCTTGAGAGGCTTGGATTAGCCGTGAGGAATGAACTCGACAAGCAATAGAAGACGGTATAGTCACTAGTACAAACGGTATTCCTCGATTCTCTTAGCACGAAAGCCACGTGCGGATAAGTAGGTGGAGACAAGGTCAAGCATATCTCGTTTTATCTTCCAGCACGACTGCACTGTACGGGTTGAAAGGTTGTACGAAAAGAGCGTCGGCCTCCCTTAGCGACTTCAATAAATAACGTGTAGTGTCTCGGTACAGTTAAGGACGTTGATAAGTAGTGATAACGTTATAAGGCCTATGACTGGTCGTCAACCAGAGCGGGGTTTATAACAGAGCGGTCATATAACAGAGCGGTCATTGACAATTGAGCCCGATTAGCGGATAATTCCTCAAAATGACTTTTCAGCGCGGCGGCTGGTGTGACTCTCCCCGGTACCTGCTGACCCTGCTCTGCTCAGTGAGCACCCATCTAAAGGCTGACCTATCTTCCGATGAAACACCTGTTTAGTCTCCGCTCCTTTGTCAAACCCTACGCCCTGCAGATTGCCGCCAACCTCTTCGCTCTTCTTGCCATTACGGGGTTGTCGCTCTTCGTTCCGCGCATCCTGCAGAGAGTGATCGACGACGGGCTGCTGCGCGGCCAGGTCGAGTATCTGGCCCGCGCGGCGCTGATTCTGCTGGGGCTGGGGCTTGCCATTGCCCTGCTTAATCTGATCCAGCACTATCTCTCCGAGTGGACCGCGGCCCGCATCGGGTATGACCTCCGCAACGCCATGGTCGATCGCATCCAGCGCCTGCCGTTCACCTTTCATGATCACACCCAGTCCGGCCAATTGATCACCCGCTGCATCGAGGATGTGCGCGCGGTTCAGGACTTCGCGGGCAGCGGTATCATCGATCTGATCCAGCTCTCCTTCCTGGCCGCGGCGTCATCGTCATGATGGTCTCCCTCGACGCCCGTTATGGCTATCAATCCCGGTGCCCTGCATCCCATGCTGGCTGGAATTCTTGGCTCGCTGATCACCACGTGGGTCACCTTTGCTCCTTGTTTCTTATGGATCTTTCTAGGAGCACCCTATATTGAACTGCGCAGCCAGCAGGCACTCAATGCATGCTCTCAGCAATCACAGCAACCGTGGTGGGCGTCATCCTGAATCTTTCAATCTGGTTTTCCCTCCACACACTGTTTGCCACAGTCAACCAGCAACATTTCCTGGGCATGCGACTGCTGGTGCCCGATTGGCCCACGCTGGACCCGGCCGCAACCCTACTGACGATAGGCGCCTTTTGTGGCCATTTTTCGCTTTAAGGCCAATATGCTCGCGACGCTGGCTGCCAGTGCTGGTTTGGGGCTGGTGTACTTTCTGCTGACGAAGGGTTGGTAGCCCACTGGACATCATCGCGCCTGGAGCGACGATCATTCATTAGACGCTCCACCGCAACTGCGACGACGACGCCCAACGCTGGTTGAGGCCACACCTTGCACTGTGGTCTCCCAGAGCATGAGTTCTCGTTGGTGGTCGCTGTTTTTTCACTTTGCTGGTGGCGAAACTTTCCTTAAGACGCGTCAGCCCACTATCATACACAGACGACCCTCCTGATTTTCCCCTCCGAATCTCTGTGTGTTGCCCATGGCGTGCCCACCCTGCTGTTTACCACACTGGCTTTGCTCTCATGCAAGCTTGGGGAGCCGATCGTCACATTGATTTTACGACGGAAATTCGCCCGTTGCTGTCGAACAAGTGTTTCGCCTGTCATGGTCCCGATGCAGATGAGCGTCAAGCGGGATTGCGGCTGGATTCGGCTGAATCGGCATTAGGTGCATTGGAATCGGGAAACCATGCCATTGTTCCCGGTCAAGTTGCCGCCAGTGAATTGCTCACTCGGGTACGTGCTGAAGATCCCGTCCACTGCGTCACGCGCTGGTCGAAGTTCGACATGGCGCTTCGAAGGGATCCATGGCGCGGCTCGAGGCGCTCGTCCGCCCCAAGCCGACCGCCCGCTTCGCGATCGCGCACGCCGAGCAGGGCTTCACGGCCAACGTTCCGATCGCCTTCCTCGCGACGAGCACGCCCTGCTCGCGACGCACGCGAACGGCGAGCCGCTCGCCGCCCGAGCACGGCTGGCCGCTCCGCCTCGTCATCCCCGGCAAGTACTTCTGGAAGAGCGCGAAGTGGCTCCGCGGCGATCGAGCTGCTCCCCGACCGACAAGCCGGGCTTCTGGGAGAGGTACGGATACATAACGACGCCGACCCGTTCAAGGAAGCGCTACGGCTTCGGACCACGTGGCTCGCCCGGTCGTGCCGGACGGCGCCTCCACCACCGGCCGCCGAGCCGGCTCGGGGACTGTCCCGGCAGCGGCGGCGATATCCGCTGCCGGATCGCTCGGAGTGTGGGCCGTGCCCCGGGCAGCAGCAGCGCCGCGGAGCGAGGCCAGCCCGCTCGAGGCTCTCCAGGTGCTCGCCGCTCGAGCCGCTCTGCGTCGACCACCGGAGAGCGCTCCGCGGCCGAGCACGGAGTCACCGGTCACGATCAGGGCGCGCGAGCGCTCGTAGAGGCAGATCGCGCCGGAGGTGTGGCCGGGCAGATGCAGGACGTCGAACGAGAACCCGCCGAGTGCGGATCGCGCTCCCCGTCGGAGAAGCTCGAGGTCCGGCGCCCGCGCGGCGTGCAGGCTTCGTCAGCGTCTCTTCGCCGTGGCGCAGCTTCGCTGCGGCGAGCGAGTGCGCGACGAGCAACGCGCTCCGGGAACGCCGCAGCCCCGCCAGCGTGCCCGGCGTGCTCGTGCGTGACCACGACGTAGCGAGCTCCGCTCGCGCTTGATCTCCAGCTGGCGCAGGCCGCCGAGGAGGGCACGCTGAGACTCTTCGGAGCCGCAATCGACGAGCGCGATGCGCGTGCCGAGGAAGAGGTACGCATTCGACGCTCGCCCCGGCAGCACGATTCGCAACGACACCGGGGTCGACCACTTCGGACTCGGGCGTTCATGCCCGGACCCCGCGACGTGCTCGGGTGCGTCGACCGGCGCCCGGACGCTTCGTTCCCCGAGCGCGCCGAGGATCCCCACCGCGACTCGCAGCAGCGCGCGAACGTGCTCGATCTCGGCCTCGACGAACGGGAACGCGTCGTGGCGCACGAGCGCGAGCGCAAGGAACGGCGGCACCCCGGCCGGCACGATCAGCACGCGGCCCATGCCGAGCGCGACGAAGTACGCGGTCGGAGCCCACGGCTCCTGCGGTCCGGCCGTCTCCGCCCGCGAGCGTTCGAGGGCACGAGGCGCGCGAGGCAGGGCTCGTCGCCCGGATCGGCGGCAGCGACTCGGCGGTGGCGGCCACGGGCCGGAGCCAGCCGTGGCCGGCGTCGCGCAAGCAGCACACCGCTGTCGGCGGCGACGAGCTCGAGCGCGGCGATGAGCAGCGCGTGCCGCGCGGCCCCGAGGCTCGGCGGCGCCGCTGATGCCGCGAGCGCGTCCGCCATCGCGAGCCCGGGCTCGGGCAGCTCCGCATGCTCGCGCAGCCCGAGGATCTCGACGTCCCCTCTGAGCTCCCGAGCGCCAGGGCCAGGTTGCCCCCGCACGACGAGCAGGTCGTCGACGGCGGACCGTCCCCGCCCTCGACGACCTCGACGCGCAGGATGTTGACGTCATGGGCGGCGAAGCGGCTCGCGACGAGAGCCAGACCGCCCGGGCCGGTCGGGCAGCGACAGCCGGACGAGCTGCGGCTCCTCGCGTTCGCATCGTGTCCTCGAGCATGTCTGCGCGTCTCCTTTGGGCGAGCGTCCCCACGACGAAGGGACGAGCCCAGCCACGGAGACGCGGCTGTGCGTCCTCCGCCGGCCACTTCGCCGACGGACGGTCCGAGGCTAGCACGGCCCGGCGCGAGCGAGAGGCGATTCACCCGAACGAGTGACTACAGCGGGACAGCGCGCGCCGATACCTGGGCTACCCACCTCCCCCAGTTCCATCCCCTTGAAGACCCGGCCCCCTCCGGGTCTTCTCTTTTGCCCTGACGTTTGACCGTGGCCTAGGAGGGAGGGGGAGCCGTTTGACCGAACACGCTTGGACAGAGGGGGGAGCATGAGAAAAGTCTTGCTGGTGGTCCTGGTCCCGCTCGCTGCAGCGGCCGCATTCGCGTCGATCGCGAGCGCCGACGTGAAGATCACCGACGGGCCTTACGTCCGTCACGACGGCCTTTGGACCAGACGATCGCGAGTTGCAGCACCGACGCGCCCGGCGTCACAGCAGGGGGTGAACGGCAGCAGAACGAGCCGGCCGCGGCCGTCGACCCTGTGACGCCCGCGCGCATGACGGCGGGGTCGAACGATTACTGCACGACGCCTACGACGACGGACGCGTGGGGTGGGTTCTACTACTCCGCCAACGGCGGCAGGGCTTGGACGAACAGTCTGCTGCCCGGCTATCCGACCGACACGTCGGCGGAGGGGTCCAACTGCTCGATCACCCCGCAGCACTGCTTGGTCGATGAGCTCCGGCGACCCGGTACAGGCCTTCGACCGCTGGGGTCATGTCTTCTATGGAGTGATCGGTTTCAACCGGGTCGTCCGCAGAACGGCTCGATCTTCGCGGCCCGGTACGACTGGGCCGTGGTCCCGCCACCACGCCGGATTACAGGTTCACGGCCCTCGTCGCCCGCGGAGCCCCGGCGCTTTCGGGAAAGTTCGAGGACAAGATCCAGCTTGAGGTCGACCGCGGCGTCGCGAGCCCGTACGCCGGGCAACGCGCCCGGCCGTGGGGGAACGTTACGTGTGTTGGGCGCAGTTCGTCGGGAACGCCGGCAACAACGGCGTCTTCTTCTCACGCTCGACCGACGGTGGGCAGACTATTCCCAGCCGAGAAGATCTCCGAGGGTGTCCATGACAGTCAGTTCTGCGACATCGGCGTGACGAGCATCGGCACGGTTACGTACGTGGCGCTCCTTCGAGGGGCGCGGCTCCGCCAGGTGAACGGGGTCGTCCTCGCCAAGTCCACCGACGGCGGTGCGCGACTTCACCAAGCCACAGGTCATCACGGAGTTCATCCCCTGGGACGTCGGCGACGAGCCGGGCGTGCCGGAGGAAGTCCGCGAGCAGGCGATGGAAGAAGCTTGCGAGCAGGGCGACGGGATCGAGTGCGCCGAACGCGAAGGAGGGCCCAGAGCCGAGCAGACCCCGACCCGCGACTGTGGCGACGGCCCGTTTGTCTGCGAGTCCGGCTACGTGTTCTTCCGTGAGGACAGCCAGACGCGAATCACCGCAGCCTACCGACCGATACCGCGCATCCGCAGGCGGCATACATCGTCTACAACGCCACCGTCCCCGGAAGCCAGACTTCGACCGGCACGAGCTACGGGACGGTCGAGCCCGGGGTAGGGAGCCAGGGACAGCTGTACTTCATCCGCACCCTGGATGGCATCGAGCTGGAGCTGGACCCACACGGGTCACGCCCGACGTCAGGCGAAGGGGCACCAGTTCTTCCCCGTTTCAGCATTGTAGGAAATTTCCTACATATATTTCATTGACCTGCTGTTGGATTTGGTCTATCTCGGCTGTAGGAACGGTGGCTGAGTGGTTTAAGGCGGCTGATTTAGGTTTGGTTGGAGGAGTTGTATCCTCCCATGGGTTCGAATCCCTATCGTTTCTGCTATCGCCTAGACATTGAGCTTGATTTTCGGCGTGAACCGTTTTAGCTAAAGGCCACGATTTAGGACTATACGACCGGCAAAGCCGAGTTCTCATCGTTAATCCTAGGCATTACCTAGGTGGCGGAACGGGAACGTGATTGGGTCACCCATTGGGTGGCCCATTTGCTTTTGGCCTAGATTTTCCACTCTAAAAACCTCCTGAATAAATCAAGGCCATAGCCCTGGCTCTTCTTGGGATGAAACTGCACGCCGACAATATTGTCCCGCGCCACCGCCGCCACCAGGCCGCCGCCGTGATCGGTCATCGCGGCAATGTCCCGGCCATTCTCGGGCGCGAAATGATAGGAGTGGAGGAAATAGGCCTCGCCCTCCTCCAGCAATTCGTGCTGCCGATGGTGGGGCGTGAGCGCGACATCGTTCCAGCCCATGTGCGGCACCCGGATATGCGGATCGGTGCGGTCGATCAGCCGCACTTCGCCGGGAATCCAGCCCAGCCCGTCATGCGCGCCATGCTCCAGCCCGCGCGTTGCAAGCAATTGCATTCCCACGCAAATTCCGAGGAAAGGCACGCCCTGTTCGACAACCCGCGCCTCCAGCGCCTCGATCATGCCGGGGATCGCGAACAGTCCGTCACGGCAGGCCCCGAAGGCCCCGACACCCGGCAAAACGATCCGCCGCGCGCCAAGCACCAGCTTCGGGATCGGCAGTAACGGCAACATGCCCCGCCCCCGCCGCGTTCAAGGCTTGTAAACAGAGTGCAAATTCCCGCGCCGTAGTCGATCAGCGCGATCGCCTCAGCCACCCAACTGGCCCTTCGTGCTCGGCACCGCCCCGCCCTTGCGCGGGTCGAGTTCCACCGCCTGCCGCATCGCGCGGGCAAAGCCCTTGTACAGCGCTTCGCAGATGTGGTGGTTGTTGCTGCCGTAAAGCACCTGACAATGCAGCGTCAGCCCTGCCGATTGCGCCACCGAATGGAACCAGTGCTCGATCAGCTCGGTATCCCATTCGCCCAGTTTTTCCTGCGTAAACCGCGCTTTCCACACCAGATAGGGCCGGCCGGAAATGTCCACCACCACCCGCGCCAGCGTCTCGTCCATCGGCGAATGCGCCTCGCCATACCGACCGATGCCGCCCTTGTCGCCCAGCGCATCGGAAAGCGCCTGCCCCAGCGCGATGGCCGAAATCCTCGGTCGTGTGGTGCTGGTCGACATGCAGATCGCCGCGCACTTTCAGCGTCACGTCGATCAGCGAATGGCGGCTGAACTGCTCGACCATGTGATCGAGAAAGCCGATCCCGGTGGAAATGTCGTACTTGCCCGTGCCATCGAGATCGACTTCCACGAGGATGTCGGTTTCCTTGGTTTTCCGCTCTGTCCGGCCTGTGCGCATGAGGCCGAGCCTATAGGCCGAAAGCCGCCGCGCGCAAGCCGCGAACCGCGATGACAACCGGGGATTTGCGGCCAATTGGCGCTTGACCTTGCCTGCCGCCGCCGCCACCTGTGCGCCATGAGCGACAACACGCCCGACAGCCTGATCCCCTATGACGAAATCGTGCAGGAAGCCCTGCGCGCGGTGGTGGGGCGCGTGCTCAATTCGGTAGTTCATTCGGGCGGCTCGCTGCCGGGCGTCCACCACTTCTATATTACCTTCAAGACCGGCGCGCCGGGAGTGGACATCCCCAAATCGCTGCGCGAGCGCTTCCCGGACGAAATGACCATCGTGTTGCAGAACAAGTTCTGGGACCTGAAGGTGACCGACAATGGCTTCTCGGTCGGGCTGAGCTTCAACCAGATCCCCTCCAAGCTGGTCATCCCCTTCGCTGCGATCACCGCTTTCGTCGATCCGGCAGTGGATTTCGGACTGCAATTTCAGGCCGCTGTGGAGGACCCTTCCCCCGCAGATCACGACCTCGCGCAGAACGATGGTTCGCCTGATGCGGAACAGGCAAGCGTTTCGGACATTGCCAAGAGCGAGGACGGATCGAACGTCGTCACGGTCGATTTCGGCCGCAAGAAGTAAGCGCGGGTACGATTTGCCCGCCGTGACAGGGCAGGACTGTGGCTGAAACCGAACATATTACCGACAGTCTGGCAGGTGCCATCGGCGATGCTACGGGCGCGGAGAACGGGCGCGTTCCCGGCCCCAGCCCCAATCCCGCCACCAATCTGCTGATCCAGGACCTGATCCTGCGCAGCAGTGGACGGGTGGCGCGGATCGCGATGGAAAAGGCCATGCTTGGCCGCCGCTATGGCAAGGATTTCGCCAAGCAAGCGGTGGAAAACCGCTCCACCCTGCAAACGCTGGCCGCCTATGGGATGACCAAGGTGGCGACGCGGTCAGTTCCCGGTTTCCTGCTGGTGAGCGGCGGACTGATCGTCAAAACGCTGTTCGACCGCAGCCAAGGCCGCCGCAAGGCACAGCGCAAGGGCGATGCGGCGCTGCGCGATCAGGCCGATCCGAACACTTGAGCTGACGACAAATCCACGCCTAGCCCACAGCGGGGCTTGATTTGCCGCCCCGCCCTGCGGCAACAGCGTGCATGGCCAATCCGCACATCCCTAAGCGCCCGCTGCTCGCCCGCCGCGGGCTGATGTTCATCCTCTCCTCGCCTTCGGGGACTGGAAAAACCACGATTGCCCGGCGGCTGCTGGTGGAGGATGGCGAGATCGCCATGTCGGTTTCGGTCACCACCCGCCCGCCGCGCCCCGGCGAAGTGGACGGCACGGACTATCACTTCGTCGATCAGGCCGAATTCGAGCGGATGGTGGATGAAGGCGAACTGCTCGAATGGGCGGAGGTGTTCGGCAACAGTTACGGCACCCCGAAATCGCAGATCAAGGCGGGGCTGAAGGAAGGCTGCGACTTCCTGTTCGATATCGACTGGCAGGGCACGCAACAATTGTACCAGCGGATGGAAACCGACGTCGTGCGCGTGTTCCTGCTACCGCCCAGTATCGGCGAACTCGAAGCGCGCCTGCGCCACCGCGCGACCGACAGCGAGCAGGTGATCGACGGCCGCATGGCCCGCGCCCGCAGCGAGATCAGCCACTGGGACGGCTACGATTATGTTGTCATCAATGACGATATCGATGCCTGTTTCGAGAAGGTCCGCACCATCCTGATCGCCGAACGGATGCGCCGCGCGCGGCAGACCGGGCTGGTGGATTTCACGCGGGACCTGATGCGGCCCTGAGGGTCAATTGAGAGTGCAGATTTGTCCCATTCCCGCTCATCCTGAGCTTGTCGAAGGATAGCCACTCGGGTCGAATATTGTGGCCGTGCTTCGACAAGCTCAGCATGAGCGGGTGGGGTGTTACGTTCGGGCAAGATTTGTCAAAATTCCCGCGCCCACCTCACCGCAACACCCGCATCGGCAGGAGAATCGGCATAGTGCCCCGGCTGATGACGATAGAACAGGCTCGCCATGGCCCCGCCGCCCCATAGCCGCCCGCGCCATGCCAGTTCCCCGGTCAGCTCCCGGCCTTCGGGCGACAGGCTGAGGCTGCGGATCGCATAGGCATCGGGTGCCAGCGTTTCATAGCTGAAGCCCGTGGGCAGCCGCAGGTTCAGGCCGCCGCCGTTCACCCGCAACGGTTGCGACAGGCGCAGCGCCAGCGCGTCATCGCTAGCGAACACGCTGCTGCGTTCGATATCCACGCTCCAGCCATTGCTCGCCAGCCGCGATCCCTCGGCCACCAGTGGCGCATCGCGCAGCGTGGTGAAACCCTGCCGCCATGATCCGCCCAGCCGCCAGTCGCGCGCGAAACGCCAGCCGAGATCGGCGTCCAGAAACAGATTATCACTCCCCGCCAGCCCGAAGCCTTCGTGGAACCGCGCGCCGAGCACGGTGCGCTCCTCCGCCGTCCAGGTCAGGCCCAGCGCGGTTTCCAGATCGCCGAAGCGCCGGTCGAGCGCGAAGCGAGAAGCTCGCCATGTCCTCTTCCTCGCGCTGCCCGCGCAGGGCTGCGGCGCGGCGGACGGAAGAGGCGGTCCAGGTCGAACCGGTCTGCGCGCTCACCGTCAGCCCCCAGTCGCCGAGCTGCTGGCGCATGGCCACCGCAGCATCGCTGGCGGCCAACATCCCATCGTCCGCGCTGCCCTCGCCCGCGATCATGAAGGCGGGGCGCGATTGTCCCTGCAAGCCCGCCACCACTCCGCCTGCACCCTCGCGATAGGCGAAGGCCAATTGTGTTTCCGGTGCCAATTGCACCGCGACCCGTGCCGCCAGCACCCGCGCACCCTCGGCATCCTCGCGCGACAATCGCAGCGCCTCGGCGCGCGGCGGAGTGCGACCGCTGGCATCGATGGTGAAAGCGACACTCACCTGCTCTACCGCGCCGGACAGCGTGCGGCTCTGCCCCGCCAGCGCGCCGTGCAGCCGCTGGCGCTGCTCCGCGCCGCGCAGACTGCCCGCCAGATCGGTTTCAAAGGCGCGCTGGTAACGGTCGGTAATCAGCGTGGGGAGCGATGCGGTGCGGAAGGCGTCGCCCATCGCGGGCGAGGAAATCCCCGAACCATCCCCCAGCGCCAGCGCGGTCCGCTGCCCGGCAATTCCGGTCGTCCCTATCGGCTGGAAAGCGGCGGCAATATCGAGAATACCCCGGCCATAGACCGCATCGGTCCCCGCAGCGCCCGCATCCCACGCGCTTTCGAGCAGGATCTCGGCGATCTGCCGCCCGGTCAGATGCGGGAAGGCCTGCGCCAGCAGCGCCGCCGCGCCCGCCACCTGCGGCGTGGCGAAACTGGTGCCGGAGAACAGAAAGATGAACCCCTCGTCATCGACGAAAATCTCGCCGTTCTGATAGACGCAGCAATTCGCTTCGCCCCGCGCGGCAAGATACTGGTTCTGGCTGGTACCGGCACGGTTGGAAAAGCCGGACAACTGGTAGGAACCATTGACCGAGCCGACCACGATCACCCCGCCATCCCCGGCAGAAGCGAATTCCGCAGCGAAGGGCTGCAAACCGGTCAAGCCGTCGTTCCCAGCCGCCACCACCACCAGCAGGCCCGCATCCACCGCCGCGCGCACCGAGGTGCGCAGATCGGCGGTGAGACTGGCCGGTCCGCCGAGCGAGATATTGATCACCTTCGCGCCATTGGCGACCGCGTAGTCGATCGAATCGGCGATCGCGCTGTTGAAGAAGCTGCATTGCGAATTGGCATTCTGCGGACTGTCGGCGGCGCAGGATCCCGGTTCATCCGCGCGGATGGCAAGGATCGTCGATTGCCAGGCGATGCCTACAATACCGGTATTGTTGCGCGCCGCCGCCGCAACCAGCGCCACCGTGGTGCCGTGATCGTCGGTCCCTTCGACCCCGCGGGTGCCATAGATATCGGTCGAGAGCGGGGAAATGCGCCCCGCGAATTCTGGGCTGTCAGTATCGATCCCGGTATCGATCACCGCGATGGTGACGCCGCTACCATTGCGTCCAGCGGCCCAGGCACTGGCAGCATTGTGCTGACCGGGACCATCCGAATCGCGCAGTTCCTGCGTGTTGAACGCAGCTGGCACGGCCTGAACCGGAAATCCGGCGCTGGTGGGAGTTGGGGTAGGCGTTGGTGTGGGTGTCGGGGTAGGGGTTGGTGTGGGAGTAACCGGTGGAATGCCGCCGCTGGGGCCGCCACCGCCCGCACCGCCGCAGCCCGAGAGCAATGCCAGCGCAGCAAGTGCCGTGCCGAGGTGCCAGCTTTTCCAGCGCGAACTCTTGCCGATCTGTTCCAAATCCCAGCCTTGAGACTTTGCGCCCAATTGCGCCGCTACTCACTAAACCTGTCAGATAGAGTTTGCATAGGGATTAAGGGCTTGGCTTAAGAGTCTTATCCTTGGCCTGATAGAAGCTGTAATCGGGCAGCGAGTGGAAAGCGCTGCGCAGTGCCTCGCTCCAGCTGTTCGAAATCGCCTCGAAAAACGGATCGCCATGTTCGATCCGCCGTTCGTGCAGAGGGGCAAAAGTATCGCGCGCCACCACCATGAGGTCCAGCGGCAGGCCGACCGAGAGGTTCGCCTTGAGTGTCGAATCGAAGCTCACCATCAGCAGTTTCACCGCATCCTCGAAGCTCATCCCCCGATCATACCCGCGCAGGATGATCGGGCGGCCATACTTGGTCTCCCCGATCTGGAAAAACGGAGTATCGAAACTGGCCTCGATGAAATTGCCCTCGGGATAGATCATGAACAGGCGCGGTTCCATGCCCTTGATCTGGCCCGCAAGGATGATCGAAGCGGTAAAGCGGCCCTTGCCCGCAGGACCGTTGTCCTCCTGCGTGCTGACAACGACATCGCGCAGCAGCTTGCCGGTTTCCACCGCCACCTGAAACATGCTGGGCAGACAAAGCAGCCCGTTCTGGCGATCTTCCGGCGCCTTGGACCGTTCTTCCAGCTGGCTGATCACCGCCTGCGTGGTGGCCAGGTTGCCCGCCGTCATCACCGAGATGATCCGTTCCCCCGGCACCGTCCAAGTAAACATCTTGCGGAACACGGAAATGTTGTCGACGCCCGAATTCGTCCGGGTATCGCTCATGAGGACGAGGCCCTTGTCGAGCACCATGCCAACGCAATAGGTCATGAGATAAGTCCTACATCGGAAGCAGCGCGGCGCAAGGCGCGCGCTACTGCTGATCCACCATTTGTTGTTCGACCGCCAGATCGACCGAGAGATCTTCCGCCTGCGCGCCGAAGCTGATGCCGGTGATCGGCGCGGCATCGCGATAGTCGCGCCCCGTCGCCACGCGAACATAGCGCGGATCGGGACTGATGCCGTTGGAGATATCGAACCCGACCCAGCCCAGCCCCTGCACGTGCGCCTCGGCCCAGGCGTGGGTGGCTTCCTGATCGATCCGGTCATTCATCATCAGATAGCCGCTGACATATCGAGCCGGGATTTCGAGGCTGCGCGCGGCGGCGATGAAAATGTGAGAGTGATCCTGGCAAACCCCGCTACCTTTGGCCAACGACTCTTCCGCCGTGGTGTTCACCCCACTGGTGCCGGTGCGGTATTCGACATGGTCGCGTATCAGGCTGTAAGGCTGTGGAGCACGTCCACCGTGCTTTCTCCGCTGCGATCCAGCTGGGCGAGCAGCGCGCGGATTTTCGGCCCCGGACGGGTCAGCGGCGTGCGGCCAAGGAAGGCCCACAGCGGCAAATGCCCCGAATGCTGGCCGATCACTCCGGCATTGTCCTCGGTATCCACGCGGCCGTGGCAGGTGACGACAACCTTGGTCGCCCCTTCCTCCACCGAGACCAGCGTTACGTGGTTGAAATTCTGGTCGTCGTAGGAAAGCTCTTCACGCGCGCCGGTGAATTCCATCGCCCAGTCGACGATCTTCTGCCCCTGCGTTTCCTTGGGGGTCAGCCGCAGCCGCTGGACGCCGTGGGCAACCGGCTCGGCAAAGCGGTAGCTGGTGGTGTGGCGGATGGCGAGGCGCATGGTTTCTGTCTCTCCCGCTTAGGACACGAACCGGTAATCGGTGGAAATGGCCCCGGCCAGTTCCTGATTTCCGGCGATGAACTGGATCAGGAATTCGTGCAGCCCCTGCTCGAACACGTCCTCCACCGTCCGCCCGTTCAGCCGCAGATCGGCTTCACGCATACAGCGGTGCGCCTCACCCTCGGCACCGTGCAGCCGCGCCAGTTCGTCCAGGTTTTCGCGCGCGGCGGAATAGCAGAACACCAGACTGCGCGGGAAGCGCTTGTCGAGGATCAGGAAGTCGGCGATCGAACGCGCATCCATCCGCCCAGCGTTGAGCCAGCGGTAGGCGCGCTCTGCGGAAAGCGAGCGCAGCACATTGTCCCACTGCCCGGTATCGAGCGGAGTGCCGACATAGGACAGCGAGGGCAGCAGCAGGTAGTATTTCACATCGAGAATGCGCGAGGTGTTGTCTGCGCGTTCGAGAAAGGTGCCCAGCCGGGCGAAGCAATAAGTCTCGTTGCGCAGCATCGAACCGTGGGTGGCCCCACGCGCCAGCGTGCTTTCCCGCCGGATTGCGCCCAAAGCGAGGTTGAGATTGCTTTCCCGCACCGGCCTTGCCAACAGATCACGCAAGGTCATCCAGCCTTCGTTGATCGATTCCCACACTTCCTTGGTGATCGCCGAACGGCAGGCACGGGCATTGATCCGCGCCCGCTCCACCATCGACAGCACGCTTTCGGGATTGTTCTTCGATCGCAGCACGAAATCGCACACATGCGCGCCGGTGTAATCGTCGTAAGTCGCTTCATAGGCGCGGCGCTGGCCGAGCGTGGTGAGCACCGAGCGCCATTCCTGCACGGCTGTGTCCGAACGCGCGGGTCAGCGTCATCCGGTGCCCCGCTTCGAGCAGCCGCGCGGTATTCTCCGCCCGTTCGAGATAGCGGTACATCCAGAAGATGCCATTGGCGACGCGGCCTAGCATGGGTCGGCGGAGTGATTGCTTCGCTCGCTCGCATCAGTCATCCAGCACCCAGCTATCCTTGGTCCCGCCGCCTTGGCTGGAATTGACCACCAACGATCCCTTCTTCAGCGCCACCCGCGTCAGCCCGCCGGGGGTGATGTCCACCCCATCGGGCGAGCACAGCACGAAGGGCCGCAGATCGACGTGGCGGGAGCAAGCCCGCTCTTGGTGAAGATCGGGCAGGTGGACAGCGCCAGCGTGGGCTGGGCGATGTAATTGTCGGGATTGCCGACCAGCTTGGCGCGGAAGGCCTCCAGTTCCTTCTTCGAAGCGGCGGGGCCGATCAGCATCCCGTAGCCGCCCGATCCGTGAACTTCCTTCACCACCAGTTCGCTCAGGTTAGCCAGCACGTATTTCAGGCTGTCGGGATCGGCGCAGCGCCAGGTATCGACATTGGGCAGCAGCGCCTTTTCGCCGGTGTAGAATTCGACGATCTCCGGCATGAACGAATAGATCGCCTTGTCGTCCGCCACCCCGGTGCCGGGCGCATTGGCGATGGTGATGCGGCCAGCACGATAGACATCCATGATGCCGGGAATTCCGAGCACGCTGGCGGGATTGAAGGTGAGCGGATCGAGGAAGTCGTCATCCACCCGGCGATACAGCACATGCACCGGGCGAAAGCCCACCGTGGTGCGCATCTGCACCTGCCCGTCCACCACACGCAGATCGCTGCCTTCAACCAGTTCGGCCCCCATCTGATCGGCAAGGAAGGCGTGTTCGTAATAGGCGGAATTGTAGATGCCGGGGGTGAGCACGGCGATATTTGGCTTGTCCGGCGCGCCAGCGGGAGCGCAGGCGGCGAGGCTCTTGGCCAAGCGGCGCGGGTAATCGGACACAGGGCGGACGTTGACCGTGCTGAACAGCTCCGGGAACATCGCCATCATCGTTTCGCGGTTTTCCAGCATGTAGGAAACGCCGCTCGGCGTCCGCGCGTTGTCTTCCAGCACCAGAAAATCGTCCGGCCCGGTGCGCACCAGATCGATGCCGGTGATATGGGTGTAGACCCCGCCCGGCGGCGTGAAGCCGACCATTTGTGGCAACCAGGCGGCATTGTTCCGGAACAGCTTTTCGGGCAGGCGGCCCGAGCGGATGATTTCCTGCCGGTGATAGAGATCGTGCATGAAGGCGTTGAGCGCCCGCACCCGCTGCTCGATCCCGCGCGAAAGCCGCCGCCATTCGGCTGCAGTGATGATGCGCGGCACCATGTCGAACGGGATCAGCCGCTCCTCGGCATCGTCGTCGCCATAGACGTTGAAAGTGATCCCGGTCTTGCGGAAGAAGCTCTCGGCCTCAAAATTCTTGCGCCGCATCGCGCCGTCATCCTGTTCGGACAACCACTGGAAATAACCGCGATAGGCCGGGCGCACCGAGCCGTCCGGCGCGTGCATCTCATCAAATTTCGGCTCTTCCGGCGCGGCCATGAATCCCCTTTTGCCGACCGCGTGACAGAATCAGTCCGCCTTCGCAGGTGCAGCAACACTGTAACAAAGGTTTAGCCCTCGTCCAGTTCTCTTATCAGCGCCATGATGCAATCGGGCGCAGTGGGGAAACCGAGGTGGGTGCACCGTAGCGCCACGGCCCGGTCGCGCTCGTCGGCACGGCCGCAAGCGGCGCGGCGCGAGATCACCCCGTCGCGCGGGCTCCAGAAGGCCACGGTCTCGACCGGCGGCTTGGCATTGAGCTGGGCGGCGATTGGCGGAGCTTCGACCGGATGCCCCGCCACCAGTTGGTAGGCTCGCCAGGCATTGTTCGAATAGGGCGTGTGGCTGAAGGGCGAACCCATCGTGATGACCTTGGCAATGCAATCGGGCTGCAACTTGGCCACTTCGCGCGCCATCACCCCGCCCAGGCTCCAGCCGATCAGCACCACTTTCTGCCCATAGCGTTCGTGCACCGCGCTGACCCGCTGCGCGAGCAGTTCGAGCGTGTCCTCGTTAGGGCCGAGATTGTGGCCTAATTTCCATTCCTTAACCTTGTGCCCCGCCCGCTCAAGCTGGCTGGCGAGATAGCGAAGGCGGCTGGGGCCGGTGGCAAAGCCGGGCAGCAGGATCACGACACGCGGATTGGCAGCGCGCTGGATCGGCAGCGGCGGACGCAGGCGGCGCTGCAACGGTTCGAGCACCGCGCCCAGTTCGGCGTAGAACAGCCGCAGCGGCGGGGCGTGGGCCTCGCTTGGCCTGACACCACGCAACAGGCTCAGCCTCCGTATCACAGCATCCCCCAGCCCGCCGACGTGGCGGCGCAGGCGATCCATAGGGTTGTGCAGTTCGGGTTGCAGCGACGACATAATATGACAGTTAGGTGAAATTGGCTGACAATCAACTTAACGCGGGCGACTGTCATAGTTCCGTCATTTATTCTGCTTCGCCGATTCCGTTTCCGGAGTCGGACAATCGCCGATCCGCTCGTTTTCCGTGAGCGTCTCGACTTCCTGCGTCCCCCCGCGAACGCCGGGGCCGCTCTGGACCACGGTGGTTTCCAGCCGCGAACTGGTGGCGCTGGCGCTGCCGAGCATGGTGACTTGCGACGTGGTGCCCTCCGCACTTTCGCAGGCGAGGTCTGCGCCCATGCGGTCGCCTTCGACATCGAAGCGGGTAATTGCGCAGCCGCCCGCCGCCATCGCTTCCACTAGCGGCGCAAATCCGCGCGCGGCTTCTTCCGAGGCAAGACAGGACTCGCTGCTGTTAGGCGTTCCCGGTGACCATGTTGGCCTCGGCCCAAGCTGTGTCGGCGGCGGCAGGTTCCGACATGGCGAAACGCACCAGCGTGGTGGTGGTGCGATAGAGACCGGGATCGGGCGTCGGCAGGCTCTGCGCGCGGGCGAGCACTTCTTCCGGCGGCAGCGGCTCGGCCTGATTGCAGGCGGAAAGCGCGAGCAGCGCGAGGGCCGCGTTCATCCTCATTCGCAGTCTCCCACCCGTTCGATGGTAATGTGCATATCCATCGACATCTTGCTGGTTTCGGCAAAACGCATGGTCATGGCCATCTGCATATCCATACCCTGATCGGTGGCGGAGCCCGTCAGGCGGACATCGTTCTGGCTGCCGTCAGGCTCGACGCACAGGACTCCCAGCTGAAAGGCATCATCGGTGCCGGTGGGGCCATGCGCGGTGCAGGTGGCATCGCCGGAGAATTCCTCCAGCCAGTCGACCCGCTCGGGCTCCCCGGCAAGGCAGAGATACTGCACATCGGGTTCGCCCATCATCTCGTCTGCCGGGGGCATATCCTTGCCTCCATCCCAGTTGGGCATTTCGACATTCTCAACCACCGCAGTCATCCGGTACTGGCCGGGCACCGGCGTGACTTCGAGGAAATCGGGCCAAGGAAACTGGGCCTCGGTGGGTTCGGCATCCTGCCCCCACAGAGGGAGCACCGGCAGCGCCAGCGCCCCACACATCGGCAAAGCCAACAAACCCGCGCGCTTCACCGCGCGGCTCCGGAAATCAGGAGGCGGTGGCGCAATCGCCGATGCGTTCGGACACCACGCTCATGCGCACTGTGCCTTCGCCCGCTGCGGTGGGCAGGGTGTAGGTCATGGTCAGGTTCGATCCGCCCTCGGCGGTGCGGCCTTCCATTTCGACCCGGCCGTTGAGACCTTCCTCGGCAGTGCAGGACATCGCCCCGCTCATCGTGTTGCCGTCTGCCGTAAACCGCGAGAGCGTGCATTCCGCCTCCACCATTTCGGAAAGCCACGCCTCGCGCGTGACATCCTCGCTGATGCAATACAGATTGGGTTCCGCCGCGCCAGCTTCGAATTCGGTGCGGGCCTCGGCAATCGCGGCATCTTCCAGACCCGGCGCGTCAAATTCGATCAGCGCAACCTGCGTGGAATACTCGCCGGCCTGCGGCATGGCGCCATTGTCCTCGATCACCGCCGCGACCTCGTCCGCCGCCAGTGCCTCGTCGGTCAGCGCCTCTTCGCCATCGTCACCGCAGGCGGACAGCGCGAACGCTGCGAGAAGCGGCAGGACCAGCAGGGGGCGCAGAGTGGCAGGGCGCATGGGACTATCCTCGTTCAAATGGGTGGCAGCAAAGCCACCTGATCGAGGACAATCCTATACGTGCAGTCAACGCCTGCCAATCGGAGGCGGCCCGGATTGAGCGGGGTTTGGCAGCCGCGTCCCAATGTGGTGCAGGCAGCGAGGCAATGCCTAATTGGCTGCTCTCGGTAAAAGTTTCCCCACGCGCCTCAAACTCCCTTCCCCTTGGGGAGGGGCCGGGGATGGGGGTACTATGGTGCCGAAGCAGAACGTAACCTCGGACATGGCACACCCATCCCCAACCCCTTCCCTCAAGGGAAGGGGCTTTTTCTGCACTTGATAGGCGAGGTCAACCGGCGGGCGGAGTTTCCGCTGAACATTCGCCCACCCGCTCGGTCTGGTTGCGCATCACCATCCGCATCGACTGGCCCGCAGTGCCGTTGGCCATGTCCATCGTCACCGTCATGTTCTGGCTGGTTTCACTGATAGTGCCGCCGAACTGGATCGTGCCAGTGCTGCCCGCGCCGTCATCGCAATTCATCGTCGCGTCGAGCGTGTCACCTTCCACCGCGAAATTGCTGAATGTGCATTGTTCCGCATTATCCTGCATCGCGGTGAGCATTTCCTGGAAGCCCGCATTCGCCTGCTCTTCGGTAATGCATGTCGTCTGGGTCTGGGCAGCACCTGCTTCCATCATTCCGCGCATCATCTGTTCTTCTTCGTCGCTGGCACCTTCCAGTTCGAATTCCACTAGTTCGACAGTGGTGGTGTATTCACCAGGCTGCGGCTTGGCGATATCCTCCATCGCGGCAGCAACCTGTTCGGGATCGCTCGGGTCCTCCACCGTGCCGGAATCGCCGCAAGCGGCCAGAGCGAACATCGAAGCGGCGGCGAGAAGTGTCGAGATACGCATGGTGGGGTCCCCCCTGTGGTCGATTGCGTGCCCGATGGTGGACTATCCGGGCAGGCTGGACAAGTCCGAACTGGCCCGAACTCGGCCCAATTCAGGTTTGCCGATTGCCCATCCCGGCGACTGCCCCCATATCCCGCGCATGGCAGAACTCGTAATCCGCAGGGGCCTGGAAGAGCCCGATACCACGGGCGAATTCGTCCCGCACAAGCCCGCGCGCCCGGAAAAGGCCGAGCCGGGCAGGCCGTTCAAGCTGGTGTCCGAATACGAACCGGCGGGCGATCAGCCCACCGCAATCGCCGAACTCGTCGCCGCCGCGCGGGAGGGGGAGCAAACGCAGGTGCTGCTGGGCGTCACCGGCAGCGGCAAGACCTTCACGATGGCCAAGATGATCGAGGAACTGCAGCGCCCCGCGCTGGTGCTGGCCCCGAACAAGATCCTCGCCGCGCAACTTTACGGCGAATTCAAGAGCTTCTTCCCGGAGAACGCGGTCGAATATTTCGTCAGTTATTACGACTACTACCAGCCCGAAGCCTACGTCCCCCGCTCGGACACCTACATCGAGAAAGAGTCGAGCGTGAACGAGGCGATCGACCGGATGCGCCATTCGGCCACCCGATCCTTGCTCGAACGCGACGACGTGCTGATCGTCGCCTCGGTCTCTTGCCTCTACGGCATCGGCTCGGTCGAAACCTATTCGGCGATGATTTTCGACCTCAAGGCGGGCGATACGGTCGACCAGCGAGAACTGATCCGCAAGCTGGTGGCGCTGCAATACAAGCGCAATGATACCGCCTTCGCGCGCGGCTGCTTCCGGGTGCGCGGGGACAATCTCGAACTGCATCCCAGCCACCTTGAAGACACCGCCTGGCGGATCAGCTTCTTCGGCGACGAGATCGAGGAGATCGCCGAGTTCGATCCGCTGACCGGCAAGAAGGGCACCAGTCTTGGCAAGGTGCGCGTCTATGCCAACAGCCACTATGTTACCCCTGGCCCGACGATGAAGCAGGCGAGCGCCGCGATCAAATTCGAGCTGGAGGAACGGCTGAAGGAACTGCACGCCGAGGGCCGCCTGCTCGAAGCCCAGCGGCTGGAGCAGCGGACCAATTTCGATCTCGAAATGATCGCCGCCACAGGTATCTTGCAACGGGATCGAGAACTATTCGCGCTTCCTCACCGGTCGCCTGCCGGGTGAGCCGCCGCCAACCCTGTTCGAGTACCTGCCCGAGAACGCGCTGCTGTTCGTCGATGAAAGCCACCAGACGGTGCCGCAGATCGGCGCGATGGCGCGCGGGGACCATCGGCGCAAAATGACGCTCGCCGAATACGGCTTCCGCCTGCCGAGCTGCATCGACAACCGCCCGCTGCGCTTCAACGAATGGGACGCGATGCGCCCGCAGACCGTGGCCGTTTCCGCCACGCCGGGATCATGGGAAATGGACCAGACCGGCGGCGTGTTCGCCGAACAGGTGATCCGCCCCACCGGGCTGATCGATCCGCCGGTGGAGATCAAGCCGGTCGAGGATCAGGTGCAGGACTGCATCGCCGAGTGCAAGGCGGTGGCCGCGCAGGGCTATCGCACGCTCGTCACCACGCTGACCAAGCGGATGGCGGAGGACCTGACCGAATTCATGCACGAACAGGGCGTGCGGGTGCGCTACATGCATTCGGACGTGGAGACGCTGGAACGCATCGAGCTGATCCGCGACCTGCGGATGGGCGTCTACGACGTGCTGATCGGCATCAACCTGTTGCGCGAGGGACTGGACATTCCCGAATGCGGGCTGGTGGCGATTCTGGACGCGGACAAGGAAGGCTTCCTGCGCTCGGAAACGTCGCTGATCCAGACCATCGGCCGCGCCGCGCGCAACGTGGACGGGCGGGTGATCTTGTATGCCGACCGGATCACGGGTTCGATGGAAAGGGCGATGGCGGAGACAGGCCGCCGCCGGGATCGCCAGCACGCCTTTAATCTTGAGCACGGCATCACCCCGACCACGATCAAACGCGGCATTCAGGACATCGTGGCGCATACGGCGTCGCGCGACGGGGTGCTAGTGGAAATCGAGACCGACGACGGGCGCAACAACCTCGTCGGCCACAACCTGCGCGCCTACATCCAGGACCTGGAGAAGAAGATGCGCAACGCGGCGGCGGATCTGGAATTCGAGGAAGCCGGGCGGCTGCGGGATGAGATTCGGAAGCTGGAGGCGGACGAGCTGGGGATTCCGGCGGGGGATCAGGTCGCGCCGATGGTGGGGCGTTCGAATGAGGGCACGCCGGGGACGCGGAAAATGCGGTATGGCCGGGTGCAGAGGAAGGGGGGGAAGTAGCGTAAGGGCGTAAAATTGAAGGTTTGGATGAAACTGGTAACGAACTGCTACGGCTGAACTTCCGGGGGCAATCTGTTGGAGATCAGTCCCGCGATCACGGATATATTTCTCGACATGCGGTGCGCCTAATGCAGATGGTGCAATTCGGAACCAACCATGATTCTCACCTTCGCCAACACGCCAACCAAAACCGAGCGCATCTGGAACGGCCTTCGCAGCAAGCGCCTGCCGTCGGACATCGACAGCCGGGCATTTGACAAGCTGAAGATGCTCAACCGCGCCAAGACCCTCGAAGACCTCCGCAATCCGCCCAGCAACCACCTAGAAGCGCTCAAGCGCGATCGGGTCGGCCAACATTCCATTAGAATTAATGACCAATGGCGTATATGTTTCCGCTTCAAGGACGGAAATGCATACGATGTTGAAATCACCGACTACCACTAACCCCGATTGGCTGCACAACAGCCATGCCGGGGAATTGCTGGTCTCAGAATTCATGGAGCCGCTCGGCCTGACAGCGGAGGCACTTGCTGCCACTTTGGCGGTCACCCCCGCGCGCCTGCGTGATGTGATAGACGGCATCAAGCCGATGGACGCCGAACTCGACCTTCGCCTCGCCCGCTATTTCCGTATGTCCGAAGGCTTTTTCCTTGGCCTTCAGGACGATTATGAATTGCTCGAAGCCAAGCGTGCTCTCAACGGCGAACTTGATCGTATCGTGCCGCGCGCCGCGTGATTGCGCGTTCCCTCGCCGCCATGCTATTCCTCCCCCTCGCCGCCTGCGGGCAGGAGGGCATTCTCAGCGTCCGAACCGCAGACCATCGTGCTGGAGGATACCGGCCCCAATCTCGCACGGGCCGAACTCTCGCCCGATACTTCGCGTGCAGGGTGGCAGGTGGCCGAAGACGGGCAGGCGATCCATTTTGCGGAAGCCGGGGAAGCGCCGTGGCTGACGCTGGCCTGTGATCTCGACGAGACGCCCATCGGTTTCACCATCGTCCGCCATGCCGAGGCGTTTCCGGGGCAGTCGGCGCTGTTTCCGTTTGTCGGCAATGGGATGGCCAGCCGCTTCCTCGCCGATGCCACGCTGCACCGCACGGCGCGAGGGCAACGAGTGGCGCTGGGAAGCGCATGTGCCCGCTGCCGATCCGCAGCTCGATATCTTCGAGGGGACGCGCGAGCTTACGGCAACTTTGCCGGGGCGCGGGATGCTGGAGATTGCGGGGAGCCGGATACCGGGCGAATTTGTCGCCTGGTGCCGGGCGGGCGGAGAAATGCCAGAGGCATCTCCAAGCGAACTCTAACTCTCCTCCCCTTGGGGAGGGGTTGGGGGTACTGCCGTCCGATTACTCAGGGCAAGGTTCACCCTCACCCAACCCTCTCCCTCAAGGGAGAGGGTTATTGGCCTTCTCGACCAGCAGGTCCGGCGTCAGCACCTGCGGCAATTGCTCGCCCTCGCCTCTTCCCGCCGGGTACCAGACGTAGAGCGGCACGCCTGCCGCGCCCCATTGTTCGAGATAGCGGGAAATCGCCGGATCGGCGCGGGTCCAGTCGCCGCGCATGGCTACCACGCCTGCCTCTTCGAAAGCTTCGCGCGTCGCCTCGCGCTCGATAGCGACGCTTTCGTTGACCTTGCAGGTGACGCACCAGTCGGCGGTGAACCAGACGAACACCGGCGCGCCTGATGCGCGCGCCTCGACCAGTGCGGCTTCGCTGTAGGGGACGGGATCGAGCAGGCTTTCGGACGCCGTCGCGCTGCAGGCGGACTGCGTATATCCTCATACGCAAAGCTAAGCGAAGAGCAGACGCACCCAGCCAGTTCCAGACTGCGGCCACCGCCTTCTGGCCCCTCTGAATGCAGTTACGACAAGGACCACTCCATCGCGGCGGCAATTACGTCGGTCGAGCAAACCAGCCCCCACCCATGCGCCACAGCAGCCACAGTAGCGCCAGCACTGTCAGCCCCATCGGCACCGCCATCCACCGCCGGAAAGTCTCCATCCACGCCCCCGGCTTCGGCAGACGCGAACGCAAGCGCAGGCACATAGCCCAGCAGCAGGAACGGCAGCGCCAGCCCCAGCCCCAGCACGGCGAACAGCAGCAGCGCTTGCGGCGCGGGGAGCAGCAGCGCGGCACCCAGCGCGGCGGCCATGAAAGGGCCGGTGCAGGGCGTCGCCACCACTGCCGCGAGCAGTCCGGTGGCAAAGGCGCTGCCTCGGCCGCCAGTCCGGATTGGCAGCGAAGGCAGTTCGAACAGCCCCGCCAGATTGGCGGTAATCAGCACGGCCAGCACCAGCAGCGCAGCCACCACCAGCGGTTGCTGCAACTGGAAAGCCCAGCCCACCTGCTCACCCGCCGCGCGCAGCGCCAGCATCACCGCGCCGAGCGCGACGCAGGCGAGCACCACCCCGGCAGTATAGGCCAGCCCCTCGCGCCGCGCCTGCGCCTCGCTTTCGCCCGCGCGCGCCAAGGTCAGCGCTTTCAGGCTGAGGATCGGGAACACGCAGGGCATCAGGTTGAGCAACAATCCGCCCAGCAGCGCCCCGCCGAGCAGCAGCACCAGCGGCGTTTCGACAGCAGCGGCGGGCACCAGTCGCGTGCCGCCGGTAGGCACCTGCCCCGGCGCGGCGGTGAAGCGAATGCCCTCACCTTCTGCGCCAAAAGCGAGAATACCGGATATTTCGCCCGGCCTGCCACCCAAGCCGCCGAGCGGAATTTGCGCCACCAGCAGGTCGCCATCGCGAGTGAAGACCTGCGCCGCGCCATAATCGACCACTTCGGTCTGCGCGATGAAGACATGCGGATCGGCAAGGTCCAGCGCGGCGGGCAAGGGAATCGCCAGCCGCAAATGATCCTGCGTGAGAGCAAAGCTGCCCGCCCGGTCGATCAGCGGCGGGATCGCCGCGCGTGCGCAAATCGAATTCGCCGCGCAGGGCCTCGCTCGCCTGCGGGAAGCGCAGCGTCAGCGTGGCGCTTTCGGGCACGCACAGTTCGTCCGAACAGGCGAGCCAGCGCGCGTCGAGCGTGATCGGCGCGATATTCCGCCACCGCCGCCTGCTCGGGCACAGTGATCGGCACCAGCACCGTGTAATCGCGCTCGTAAGCGTGGTTGACTATGTCAAACAGGATCAGCCGTTCGGGTACCGGATACAGCGGTTCGCCCGCCACCCAGCCTGCAGGCAGGTTCCAGTCGAGCTCCATCCCCAGTCCAGCTTCGCCAGGATTGGACCAGTATCCGTGCCACCCCTCCTGCGGGCGGAAGCGCAGAGCGACGGTGAGCGTCTCGCCCTCCACCGGCGCAGCTTCCGCCACCAGATCGGCGGCGATATAGTTCTGCTGCTGCGCCGCCAGCGGCAGCGCCCAAAAACTCGCCAAGACGGCAAGCAGCGCGATCACATACCGCCAGAAGGATAGGCTTGCCTGCATGGTGTGAAGCGATCTAGGAGCGAGGGCGATGGCGGACAAGCGCGAACTCCTGATCCTCGGCGGCGGACTCGTCGGCATGACGCTGGCACTGGCGGCGGCACGCAAGGGCATATCCTCGCATGTGGTGGACCGGGCGGACCCGGCGGAACTGACTGCCGAGGGTTTCGATGGCCGCGCCTCAGCGGTTTCCACCGCCAGCTGGAATCTTTTCCGCAATGTGGGCCTCGCCGAGGCGCTGGAGCCGCACGGCTGCCCGATAGAGAGCATCGCTGTTACTGATGGGATGAAGCCGGGCCGGATCGATTTCCAGCCTGAGGCCCATGAAGGCACCCTCGGGCGGATGTTCGCCAATCGGACACTTCGGCTCGCGCTGTTCGAGGCGGCAGAAAACGAACCCCTGATCGCCTGGCACGCCAATGCGCAGGTGGTGGATCGCCATCGCGGCGAGCACGGGGTTTCGGCCACGCTGGCGGACGGCACCGTGCTGGAGGCCAGCCTGCTGGTCGGCGCCGAGGGTCGCGGTTCGCCCACGCGCGAGGATGCCGGGTTCACGATGGCGCAGTGGGATTATCGCCACCGCGCGATCATCGCCGGACTTACCCATGAAAAGCCGCACAACGGCGTGGCGTGGGAAATCTTCTTCGCCGATGGTCCCTTCGCCCTGCTGCCGCTGCTGGACGATGCAGAAGGCCGTCACCGCTCGGCGCTGGTCTGGACTGTCGATGAGAAGGACGCTGCAGGCGTGCTGGCGCTCGGCCCGCGCGCGTTCCAGCACGAAGTCGCCAAGCGGATGCAGGGCATTTTCGGCGATATCGAAATGACCGGCGGGCGCTCCTCCTATCCGCTCGGCTTCCAGCATACTGCCAAGATCGTCGAACACCGGCTCGCGCTGGTGGGCGATGCCGCGCACGGGATGCACCCGATTGCGGGCCAAGGGCTGAACCTGGGCCTGCGCGATGTCGGCGCACTGGTGGAAGTGCTGGCGGAAGGCGCGCGGCTCGGCCTCGATCCCGGCGACGCGCAGATGCTGGCGCGCTACGAAAAATGGCGCGCGCTCGATACGCTGATGGTGATGGGTGCGACCGATACGCTCACCCGGCTGTTCGGCATTCCCGGCAAGGCCGCCAGCGCGGTGCGGCGGCTGGGCATGGCGGGCGTCCAGCGGCTGCCGGTGATGAAGCGCTGGTTCATGGACGAAGCGCGCGGGATGAGCGGGCAATTGCCGGAGTTGCTGAAGGGCTGATTTTGCCGGTCTTAGTGACCGCGAGTGCGAAGATGACGCTCAGGCAGTTTGTTTCTCGCAGAGAACGCCGAGGTTGCAGAGGGCGCAGAGAGGTTGGTCTTGCGGCAAAGCCGCTTTGCCTACGATAGCCTTGCTAAAATTCAGTGATATTGGTCGAGGATTTGGGCCTGCGGCCCGACAAAGCCCCTCCGCGCCCTCTCCTATCTCTGCGGCCTCTGCGAGAAACACTTCCTTTGCAGCAAAAGACGATTGGATGCCACTTACGCGAAAATCTACTGCCGAGAATTGCCCGCCGGGCTGCGCTGTTCCACCGGTTCGCCCTCGCCGTCGCGCAATTCGCGCGGATCGAGCACGGCGGCGGTTTCCAGCGTTTCGAGCGCGCGCTGGGCGGCGGCGAAGCGTTCGGCATCGTCCATCCAGTCCTGCGCCACCGCGGCATTGGGAATCTGGCGCACTTCTGACACCGCCGCTTCGATCCGACCGCTTTCCAGGAACAGCCGCGCGCGGTCCAGCCGCCGATCGGCTACGGGCGAAGCGGTATCCTCGCGCCGGACGATAAACAGTTCGGACAATTCGCGCCCCAGCCGGGTGAACACGCCTTCGCCTTCGGGTGCATTGCGCAATTCGGGTTCCAACCCGTCGAACTGGGCGAGCAATTGGTCGAGCGTGACTGGGTCCTGCGCGGCGTCGATGATCGTCTGCACGGCGTTGGGGCGATCCTCGCCGAAGCGCAGCCGCAACTGATCCGCCAGATAGCCGAGCGGCGATCCGCGTTCGATGGCGCGGCGGCTGGCAAAGGCGATCAGCAGCGCTTCAGCCCGCGCCGCGTTTCCTGCCGCCGCCTGCGATTGCAGGTCCAGCCGGGTCAGCCGCTGTTCCATCGCGGCAATGCGGCTGTCGAGCCCGCCTTGCTGCACCACCACCGCGATCAACCTGCTCCGCCGCTTCGCGCGCATCTTCTGCTGCCGCTTGCGAGGCGCTGGGCGTGGGCACAGGTGTCAGCTCTTCTGCCAGCAAGGGAGCCTCGCCAGCCGCCGAAGCCTCTTCGGCTTCGGTACGGATTTCGAACAGGCCCGCCAGCGTGGCATTACCGCTGAGCATCCACATCGCCAGCGCGCCGAGCAGGAAGGCCGCGCCCACGGCGAGCAGCACCGGGCGAAGTGGCCAGATTTGCCGCTCCGCTTCCGCCGGTCGAAAATCGTGTCCCTGATCCATAGGGTCCTTCTGGCTGCCGATGATACCTATTGGCACATGTCGCGCGCCAAGGCCAACAGTGCGCTGTCACTGGGCAAGGGCGGGCATTGGCAGTCGCGCCAGCCCGGCCCCGCCGCTGCCGCGACACGCGAACCGATGCAGGCGAGCGCGATGTTCGTTTTGTCCAAGCCGCAGCGCTCGCACTCGGCGGCGAAATGCCGCGCGGCGGCGGCGGAGTGGAGCAGGACCAAAGGGTTGCCAGCGCATAGGTTGGCGGCGTCGTCATCGGAGAACGGCATTGCGCGAACGTGGTAGACGACCACGGTGGTCACGCTGATATTCTCCGAAAGGTCGAGCGGGACATGTTCGGTCCCCGCCAGCCGCAGAAAGCGCGCCTTGTCATCGATCGTGTCGGACAGCGCCTGCAACCCGCCCGAACCGGCAAGCGCAACAGTGAACCCGGCGGCGCGGGCGACCTGGGCAGTGGTTTCGCCCACGGCATAGGCGGGCAGGTGGCGGTACGCAGCCAGCCCCGCCCCGCCGTGGCGCACGGCATTGGCGCTCCCCAGCAACAACGCGTCAAATTGCGCCGGATCGGGTGCCTGCCACGGCAGCGGTGAGACTTCGAACAGCGGCATGGCGGTAATCGCAAGGCCCATTTCCTCCCCAAGTCGCAGCGTTGATTGCAGGCCGGGTTCGGGACGGATGGCGACAATCATGCGGGTGGGTCGAAGGCTTCGGCGATGGCCGCGGGGGCGCGGGAGAGCAGATCGGCGGCTAGCTTGGCGGGCGCGTCTGCGTCACCCACGGCAAAACGCGCCTCGCCCTCGATGCGCTCGCGCCCATCGGGGCTGAACAGGGCCACCCGCATCGCCAGTTTTTCACCGTGACAATCGCACAGCACCGCGATGGAGGAATGGCAGTTCCCGCCCAGCGCCAGTAGCAGCGCGCGTTCGGCCAGCACTTCGGCGCGGCTCGGCGCATGGTCGAGCGGGGCGAGCCATTCGCGCACCCGCGCATCGTCGGCGCGGCATTCGATGGCGATGGCACCCTGCGAAGGCGCGGGGAGCCAGTCGGTGCTTTCCAGCGCCTGGCCAACGTCGTGCTGCCCCAACCGCTCCAGCCCGGCCGCAGCAAGGAAAGTCGCCTGCACTTCCCCCGCCGCCAGCTTCCCCAGCCGCGTGGCGACATTGCCGCGAAACGTGACCACCCGGCAATCGGGCCGCAAGCTGAGCAATTGCGCGGCGCGGCGCGGGGCGCTGGTGCCCACCACCGCACCCTGCGGCAGGTCGGCAATGCTGGCAGCACCGATCAGCCGATCGCGCTTGTCCTCGCGCGGCAGGATTGCGCCGAGCATGAAGGCATCGGGCCGCACCGTTTCCACATCCTTCAGCGAATGCACCGCAGCATCGATCCGCCCCTCGGCCAGCCATGCGTCGAGTTCCTTGGTCCACAGCGCCTTGCCGCCGATCTCCGCCAGCGGGCGATCGAGCACCTTGTCGCCGCTCGCCACCACCGGCACCAGTTCGACTGCACTTGCGGGCCAGCCATGCGCCGCACAGAGGCGGGTGCGGGCCTCTTCCGCCTGCACCATCGCCAAGCGGCGACTGGCGGGTTCCGAGCTTGATTTGCGGGGCCTGCGACATCGGTTTGCTTGCCCTAGCGGCCCCTTGCGCTAAGGGAAAGCGGGATGACGCTGGTCCTCGGCATAGAAAGCTCCTGCGACGAGACCGCCGCCGCGCTTGGTGACGGGTGATCGCGTGATTCGTGGCGCAGGCCATCGCCAGCCAGGATGCAGAACACGCGCCCTATGGCGGCGTGGTGCCCGAAATCGCTGCGCGCGCCCATGCCGAACGGCTCGCCCCGCTGGTGGAACGGGTGCTGCGCGAGGCGGGCGTGACGCTGGCCGATTGCGATGCGGTGGCGGCCACCGCCGGGCCGGGGCTGATCGGCGGGGTGATCGTCGGCCTGGTGACGGCCAAGGCGCTGGCGATGGCGAGCGACAAGCCCTTGCTGGCGATAAACCACCTTGAAGGCCATGCGCTAGTCTCCCCGGCTGGCCGATGCCGCGCTGCAATTCCCCTATGCGCTGCTGCTGGTGAGCGGCGGGCATTGCCAGATTCTGCGGGTCGAAGGCGTGGGGCAGTATCAGCGGCTCGCCACGACTATTGACGATGCCCTGGGGGAGGCGTTTGACAAGAGCGCGAAGATTCTTGGCCTCGGCTATCCCGGCGGTCCGGCGGTGGAGCGGCTGGCGCGCGACGGGCGATCCGCACGCGGTTCCCCTGCCCCGCCCGCTCAAGGGCAGCAAGGAACCGCATTTCAGCTTCGCGGGGCTCAAGAGTGCGGTTTTGCGGGCGAAGGAGGCTTCAGTGGTGGCTGGCCTTCGACAAGCTCAGGCTGAGCGGGCTTTTTTGCTTGGTCCAGATCCCCAATCCGCTCAGCCTGAGCTTGTCGAAGGCCAGCCACAAACCAAGCCCAACTACTCCGATGCCGATATCGCCGCCAGCTTCCAGCAGGCCGCGCTTGACTGCATTCTCGACCGCACCCGCAAGGCCTTGCGCGAGATGCAGCCCGTTACCGCGCTGGTCGTGGCAGGCGGAGTTGCCGCCAACCAGACGCATCCGCACCGGCGCTGGAGCAACTGGCGGGCGAATTCGCCCTGCCCTTCACCGCGCCCGCCGATGGCACTGTGCACCGATAACGCGGCGATGATCGCCTGGGCGGGGATCGAGCGGCTGGCAGCAGGTTTCGCGCCCGATCCGCTCGACTACAAGGCGCGGCCGCGCTGGCCGCTCGATCCCGATGCCGCGCCCGCGCGCGGGGCAGGAGTGAAAGCATGACGCTCAGGCGACGATCGGCGTGGTCGGCGCAGGGGCTTGGGGCACCGCGCTGGCGCAGGCGCTGGCGAGCGACGGGCGCGCAGTAAAGCTGTGGGCGCTGGAGGACGGGCTGGCGGATGCGATCAACGCCACCCGCCGCAACGCGCTTTACCTGCCCTCCGCCGAACTTGCGCCGAGCATCGAAGCGACCGGCGATCTCGCCAGCATGGCCAGATGCGACGTCGTTGCTGATCGTCACCCCGGCGCAGCACACTGCCAGCACGCTCGCAAAACTGCCGCAATATCCGCGCGATCTGGTGCTGTGTTCAAAGGGAATCGAGGCCAGCACCGGGCGGATGATGCACGTCGTCGCCCATGATGCTGCGCCCGCAAGCGACATCGCCGTCCTTTCCGGCCCCACCTTCGCGCATGAAGTCGCCGCTGGCCTGCCCTGCGCCGTCACGCTCGCCTGCGGTGGCGGGGAAGCGCAGTGGGAGCGGCTGGCCCCGGCCATCGCCCGTGCCAACTTCCGCCCCTACTATTCGGACGATGTGATCGGCGCCGAAGTGGGCGGCGCGGTCAAGAACGTGCTCGCCATTGCCTGCGGCGTGGTGGACGGGCTGGGCCTTGGCCAGAACGCCCGCAACGCCCTCATCACCCGCGGCTTTGCCGAAATGCTGCGCTTCGGCGTGGCGCTGGGCGGGCAGGCGGAAACGCTCACCGGGCTGTGCGGGCTGGGCGATCTGGTGCTGACCTGCTCTTCCACCTCCAGCCGCAATTTCTCGCTCGGCAAGGCGCTGGGCGAAGGGATGAGCGCCGCCGAGGCTCTCGCTGACAAGCGCACCGTGGCCGAAGGCGCGCACACCGCGCCGGTCCTGCGCGAACTGGCGCACAGGCACGGCGTGCAGATGCCGATCACCGAAGCGGTCAACGACCTGCTCGAAGGCAGCGCCCGCGCGGCAGGTGGTGCGCCGATCTGCTCGCCCGCCCGCTCAAGGCCGAAGGCTTGCCGCGTTGAGCCCAGTGGCTGACGATCCCGTGAAATCCGGTGAGGATATCGAGGCGCTCGCCAAGGGCGGGCGAACCAATCTGCTCGGCTTCCTGCTGCGGCTGCTCGCCCGACTGCCGTTCCTGTTCATCGCCGGGCAGCTTGTATGGCGCAGAGGCGGTGGGCATCTATGCCTACGCTCTGCTGATCGTCGAACTGACCGCGCTGGTCTGCTCGATCGGCGAGAAGCGCGGGCTGGCGCAGCGGCTCGCCGAAGGCGGGGACGAGGGGCAACAGACCTGCCTGATCGCCGATTCGATGATTGTGGCGCTAGTGCTGTCCGCGCTGATGGCGGGGGTGTTTTTCCTGTTCCCCGCGCCGCTGTTCCCCAACGGCATGAGCCACGATCTAGACCGCTGGATCGTGCTCGCGATCCCAGCCTTTGCGCTGACCGAGATCGTCGCTGGCGGCGCAGGCCTGTCGCTTCGACATCGCCACCACAGTGCGCGCCCGCGCCGTGGTGGAGCCGTGGACGATCTCTATCCTTGCGGGCGCTTTCTGGTTTGTCCCCGGCATCGGCGGCGCAGGACTGGCGATGGCCTATCTCGCGTCAATCTACGCCGGCCTTGCCACCGCGCTGATCCCTTACTTCCGCACCTATGGCCCGCCACGCGGCTGGGTGCCGAACCCCTCGCGGATCGGTCGGATGGTGATGCGCGCCGCGCCGCTAGCCATGACCGACGCGCTCGAATGGGGCACGCGGCGAGTCGACCTGCTGATCCTCGGCATGTTCGCCGGGCCGGTGGCGGTGGGCATCTATTACATGGCACAGCAGGTCGCCAGCCTGCCGCAGAAGCTGAAGACCAGCTTCGAACCGATCCTCGGCCCGGTCATCACCGCGCGGCTGAAGGAGAAGGACTACGCCGCGATTGCCCGGCAGGTGTGCCAGGTCGGCTTCTGGATCGTCGCCGCGCAGGCGGGGATCGGGCTGGCGCTGGGCATTCCGGGAGAAGCGCTGATGGGCCTGCTGGGCAGCGGCAGCGAATTCGTCGCCGGCACTGCCGCGCTGGCCTTCCTGCTGGCCGCGGAAGTGGTGGCGGCCACGGCGGTCGTCTCCGAAGCGGCGCTGATCTATGTCGCGCGGCTGCGCAATCTCTACGTCTCGATCGGCACCATCGTGCTGCAAGCGCTGCTGACGGTGGGAGCAATGCTGGTGATCGACCGGATCGAATTCGCCAACCCCGAACGCGCCGATGTCTACCGCGCCGCCGCCGCCGCCGCCGCGCTGATGCTGGCGCTGGGCGTGGCCTCGGTGATCAAGGCGAAGATGCTGCAGCCGCATCCTTGGCCATTCGATCAACAACTGGCGTTGGCCGCTGGTCTGGGCCTCGGCCGCAGCAGTGCTGGTGGGGCAGGTGGCGATCCGCCTGCCCGAATGGATGGAACTGGCGCTGGGCGTGCCCGCCATCGTCGCGGTTTATGGCTGGATCATCTGGACTCGCGGGTTCGGGCCAGAGGATCGGGTGCTGTTCCGGATGGGTAAGAAGGACTGAGGGGGCCGGCTGACCACCCTTGAGGTATGGGAATTGCCTGCTTATGGCCCCGTCGAAGTGCTGAAGGGAGTGATGGGTGCCATGCCCGAATTGTTGCAGGAATACTGGCTTCTCGCCCTTGTCGCACTTGTGATCGCCGCGTTGCTGGCCTTCTGGCTGTTTCACGCCACGCGCCGCACAAAGGTGGCGCTGGAGGAGCGCGCGGAGGACAGTACCGCTCGGCGCAATCAGGCGCTGATTGATGCCCCACCCGTTGCAGTGATTGCCGCTGCTCCCGCTCCGGCATCCCTGTCTCCGTCGCCCGCCGCCGACGATCTCGGTCGAATCAAGGGCGTCGGTCCGAAACTGGTCGCCATCCTGCACGAACTTGGCGTCAACAGCTTTGCCCAGATCGCCAATTGGGACGAAGCAGAAATCGACCGGATCGACGCGCAGCTCGGTCGGTTTGAAGGCCGTATCCGGCGGGACGACTGGGTGGAACAGGCCCGCCTCCTCACCGCCGAGGACATCACTGGATACGAGGCGCGCTTCGGCAAGGTTTAAGGTCGGCTGCACAACACGCCTTGCCGCCCCCTGCACAAGAAACTAGGGGCGGTTTCAAAGGAGACTAGTTCATGGCCGCTATGGTTCCCTTCGACTGGGCCGATCCCTTCGCGCTCGACACTCAGCTGAGTGACGAAGAACGCATGGTGCGCGATGCTGCGCATGGCTTTGCGCAATCAGTGCTGCAACCGCGCGTGATCGAGGCCTATGCGAAAGAGCTGGACGCGCCCGAACTGTTCCCGCTGATGGGAGAAGCGGGGCTGCTCGGCGTGACGATCCCGGAGGAATTCGGCGGCTCCGGAGCGAGCTATGTCGCCTATGGTCTGGTCGCGCGCGAGATCGAGCGAGTGGACAGCGGCTATCGCTCGATGGCTAGTGTTCAGTCGAGCCTGGTGATGTACCCGATCCATGCCTACGGTTCGGACGAACAGCGGGCGAAATACCTCCCCGGCCTTGCCAGCGGCCAGCTGATCGGCTGCTTCGGCCTGACCGAACCCGACGCCGGATCGGACCCCGCCGGGATGCGCACCGTGGCGAAAAAGGATGGCGACGGCTATTCGATCTCCGGCGCCAAAACGTGGATCTCCAACGCACCCTTCGCCGATGTCTTCGTGGTCTGGGCCAAGAGCGAGGCGCATGGCGGCAAAGTGCGCGGCTTCGTGCTGGAAAAGGGCATGGCGGGCCTGAGCGCGCCCAAGATCGGCGGCAAGCTCAGCTTGCGCGCCAGCACTACCGGCATGATCCAGATGGATGAGGTGAAACTGCCCGCCGATGCGCTGCTGCCCAATGTCGAGGGCATCAAAGGACCGTTCGGGTGCCTCAACCGTGCGCGTTACGGAATTTCCTGGGGAAGCATGGGCGCGGCGGAGTTCTGCTACCATGCGGCCCGGCAGTACGGACTCGACCGGCACCAGTTCGGAGTCCCGCTGGCATCAAAGCAGCTATACCAGCTCAAGCTGGCCGACATGGCGAGCGAAATCGCGCTGGGCCTGCAGGCCTCGCTGCGAGTCGGGCGGTTGATCGATGAAGGGCGATTCGCACCGGAAATGATCAGCGTGGTGAAGCGCAACAATGTCGGCAAGGCGCTCGACATTGCCCGTGCTGCGCGCGACATGCACGGCGGCAATGGAATTTCTGAGGAATATCAGGTGATGCGGCATATGGTGAATCTCGAAACCGTAAACACTTACGAGGGCACCCACGATGTCCATGCGCTGATCCTCGGTCGTGCGATCACCGGCATTTCCGCCTTTTGACCGATTTGCCGGCTGCGCAAGTGCGGCATTTTTGCAACGGTGCGAGCCTGCCGTTATATTTTACTTCGCACTTGCGGAACCTTGCGGCATTAGGGGCATTGCGAATGCTATTGCGGGGTGGATGGTTCCCGCGAGTTTTGAAGGGAATAAAATGAAAAAACTGCTACTTTCTGCGTCCGTTGCGGCGCTGGCCATTCCGGGGGTTGCGCACGCAGACCCCTATATCGCCATCAGCGGTGGCGTCGCCACGGCTGAAGGTACGGACAACACTGGTGTCATCGACACGGCGCTTCCGGCTGGAAACAACTATCCGGTGATCCCTGCGGGCACCGGCTATTCGTTCGAAACCAATGCCGATCTCGGCTGGAATGCTGGTGCACAGATCGGCTATGCTTTCGACAACGGCCTGCGGGTCGAACTCGACGGCAGCTACGTCACCTATGACATCGATTATCATCGCGACTTCGTTCTCGGCAGCACGCTGCTCGAAGATCCCGATGCGGCGATCCTGACGCGCGGCGCCCCCACTGGCGTTTCGGTTGGCGAGCTGTTTGCCGACGAAAGTGGCGATGTGGAAAGCTACGGCGGTTTCCTCAACGTGCTGTATGATTTCGATCTCGGCTCGGTCGCACCTTACATCGGTGCGGGTGCCGGTCTCTATGTGATCGATGTGGACTATGCTCCGGGCGGCGTTCTGATCGCCAATGATGCCGACACCACCTTTGCCTATCAGGGCATCGCCGGTGTTTCGGGCGAGCTTTCGGATCGTGTCGAGCTATTTGCGGAATACAAGTATCGCGCGCTGTTCGACGATGCGACGATCAACAACCGCCTGCTTCCGGGCCAGTTCGGCGTAGACACCACGCAGCACATCGGTGCTCTGGGCCTGCGGTTCCTGCTGGGTGGCGCTGACGCTCCCCCGCCGCCGCCTCCCCCGCCTCCTCCTCCGCCCCCGCCGCCTCCTCCGCCCCCGCCGCCTCCGCCGCCTCCGCCTCCGCAGGCGCGCTGCAACACCGGGCCGTACATCGTGTTCTTCGATTGGGATCAGTCGGCGATCACTTCGGAAGCAGCAACGGTGCTCAACTCGGCGACCACTGCCTATCGTGATTGCGGCACTGCCCGCGTCATGCTGGCCGGTCACGCTGACCGTTCGGGTGCTCCGGCCTACAACGTCGGCCTCTCGCAGCGTCGCAACGCTGCGGTGCGTGACTATCTGTCGGGTCGCGGCATCCCCGCAGCGCGGATCGCTAGCGAAGCCTTCGGTGAAACGCAGAACCGCGTTGCCACCGCAGACGGTGTGCGCGAACTGCAGAACCGCCGTGTGGAAGTGACCTACGGTCCGGGCTCGGGCAACTAAGCCCTAACCGCACTAGACAAAATGAAGGGCCGGGAGAGCAATCTCCCGGCCCTTTGTGTTTGGGCTAATGATCTCTCCCGACAATTGCAGGCGGTGTCTGACGACTCAGTCTACCAGCATCAGCGCATCCAGCGCCATCACGCCCTGCTCCTGCCGGATGGATAATCACCGGATTGAGATCGATCTCGCGGATTGCGGGGTTGCCCGTCATCATCCGGCCGATCTGCACGATCAGCTCCGCCAGCGCATCCACATCCAGCGCCGGGCGCGCCGCGCCAGCCGGTCAGCAGCGGGGCCTGCTTCAGTCGCAGCAGACCTTCCTTCACCTGCTCCACGCCCAGATCGGGCGTGAACAGCTTCACATCCTTGAGGATTTCGGCGGTCACCCCGCCAAAGCCCGCCAGCACCACCGGCCCCCATTCGGGATCGTTCTTGGCGCCGACGATCATCTCGACGCCCATCGTGCCCATCTTTTCGATCAGCACGCCGTCCAGCGCGATCGAGGCATCATAGGCGGCGACATTGGCGAACATGCGGGTGAAGGCCGCGCGCACATCGTCGGCGGACTTGAGATTGAGGATCACCCCGCCCGCATCGCTCTTGTGGCCCAGCGCAGCGGCCTGCGCCTTCATCACCACCGGATAGCCGAGGGCATCGGCAGCAGCGGCAGCTTCTTCCGCACTGGCGGCGAACAGTGCTTTGCGGGAACGGAATGCCCAGCGGGGCGAGCAGCGCCTTGGCCTGGTATTCGGGGACCACGCCCGAACAATCGGCCAGCCCCGGCACCACCAGCGGCTCGCCCGAACGGTCGGTCAGATCGCGCTTCGCCAGATCGGCCAGCCGCGCAATCGCGCGATAGGCGCGTTCGGTGCTGGGGAACCACGGGATGCCCGCCGCGCGCAGATCCGCGATATATTCGGGCGGCACATTCGCGCCTTCGTCCACGCCCGCCAACACCAGCGGCTTGCCCGGATCGCCGCCCGCCAGCGCCGCCTGGATCGCGGGGAACTTGATCTTCGAGGTGATCGGATCGGACTGGATGATCGAGGCGACCACGCTGCCGACCCGCTCATCCTCCAGCAGCGCGGTGAGCAGATTGGTGTAGATCACCGGTTCGGACAGGCCGATGGCGGTGATGTCGGTGGGGTTGGAAACCGGCACGAAATCGGGCAGCACCGCGCGCAAGGCCGGGCTGTTTTCGTCGTTCAGATCGAGCAGGTCGAGGCCGATGTCGTCGGCCAGATCGAAGGCCAGCCCGCGCAACGCGCCGCTTTCGCCCAGCACCACCATGTTGGCGCCGGGCAGGCTGCTGCAGCGTCACCGCGATGGTGGCGATGTCGCCCAGTTCTTCCAGGCTGTCGGCAAAGATCACCCCTTCGCGGGTCAGCTTGGCCTTCATCAGCGCATAGTCGCCCGCCATCGCCCCGGTGTGGGTGGCGGCGCTTTCGGCGGCGCTTGCTGCTCTTGCCCGGATGCAGCATCACCACCGGCTTGCCCGCCGCGCGCGCGCGGCGCACGGCGTTGATGAAGGCGCGCGGGCGGCGCAGCGTTTCGACATAGAGCGCGATCACGTGGGTGGCGGGATCGTCCACCAGCCATTCGACGATAGTCCTCCACGCCCGAACCCGCCTCGTTGCCGGTCGAGACCGAGGTGCGAGACATAGCAGCCGCGCGGATGCAGCGATGGTCGCCAGCACCGCGGCGAGCGCGCCCGACTGGCTGGCGATACCCACCGCGCGCGCGCCGTCTGGCGGGGTGCGCATGTTGGTTTCGACGAAGCTCAGCGGAATCCGGTCGACGTAATTGGTGCAGCCGAGGCAATTCGGCCCTTCGATCACCATGCCGTATTCGGCGGCGATGCGCGCCAGTTCGGCCTGATCGCGCTGCGCCTTCCTCGCCCGCTTCGGAAAATCCGGCGGCATAGATCACCACCGCGCCGCAGTCGCGCGCCGCCAGTTGCGCGCACGGTATCGACCACGAAGGCGCGCGGGATTGCCAGCACAGCGCAATCGACGCCTTCGGGCAGTTCGCTGACCATCCTTGCAGACCTTCAGCCCCTGCAACTCATCGCGCTTGGGGTTCACCGGATAGATGTCGCCCTGCGAACTCATACTGCACCAGGTTGTTGAGCAGCGTGCAGCCGAGCGCGCCGTGCCGGTCCGACGCGCCGATCACCGCGACCGATTTCGGGCGCAGCAGGCGGTCGATCTGGGCGTTGGTGAAGCGGCGGTGGTGGTCATTGCGAAGGTCTCTCGATCGTGCACAGCCCCCTCCCGCCTGCGGGAGGGGCAGGGAGACTTGGCAACTGGTACCTAGTCGCAGCGGGGTGGGCTGCGCACCGCCCGCGACTGCGCCACCCCCGACCCCTCCCGCAAGCGGGAGGGGAGCTGCAGGCTCAGTTCTTGCCCAGCGTGCTCTTGTCGAACGTGCCCAGCCCCGGCTTGAAGGTCTTGGCATCGAGGAACTGGCGGGTGGCTTCCTTGCGGCTTTCCACCCCGCCGAACTGGTTGAGCGCTTCCTGCGCGCGGATCAGGTAATCCTCGGCATTGTCATAGGTCATTTCCATCACCCGGCGCATCGCCCACTTGGTGGCGCGCAGGGCATGGGCGTCCTTCTTCTTCAGCACGTCGCACACTTCCAGCACGCGCGCCTTCAGCTTGTCGGCGGGCAGCGATTCGTTGACCATGCCGCAGCGCGGCAGCCTGCGGGCCGGTGAGGTTTTCGCCCATCATCGCGTGGTACATCGCATCGCGGAACGGCAGCAGTTCCGCCGCCACCTTGCTCGCGCCGCCGCCGGGCAGGATCGCCCAGTTGATTTCGGAAAGGCCGAACTGCGCATCGTCCGAGCAGAAGGCCAGATCGCAGGCGAACAGCGGGCCATAGGCACCGCCGAAGCACCAGCCGTTGATCATCGCCACGGTCGGCTTTTCGAACCAGCGCAGGCGTTCCCACCAGCAATAGGCTTCGCGCTGATGCTTGCGCACCTGCGACAGGCCGACCTGCTTCGGCCTCGCGGAAATATTCGAGCAGATCCATGCCCGCCGACCAGGCGACGCCTTCGCCGGTCAGCACCAGCACCTGCACGTCGTCGCGGAATTCCAGTTCCTCGATGGTGATCGAGCATCTGCCGGTTGAGCTTCGGGCTCATGCAATTGCGCTTGTCGGGGCGGTTGAAGCTGACCCAGGCAATGCCGTCGTCGACATCGCACTTGACGGTTTCTTCTTGCGGGCGGGGATCGGGCTGCGAGGGGGCTTTGGTTGCTTCGGCCATGATGTGCTCTCCTGATTGTCGGGCCGACTCGCGCCGGTCACGTCTACTGGCCCGCGATGTGAATTATGGATTGTTATGCGCAACAACAATCTCTAGCATCGCGCCGATGGACGATCCACTAGCCACGTTACCCCGGCTATGCCCTGCGCCGCGCAGCCTTGCGACAGCAGCGGAGCTGGCCGCTCGCGCTCGCCGCGCTCGACCTGCGCCAGTCCGATGCATCGGTGCTGCTGCTGGTCGCCGCCAACCCCGCGATCACCGCCAGCGCGCTGGGCCGCCAGCTCGATATCCAGCGCGCCAATATGGTGCCGCTGCTCAAACGGCTGGAGAGACGCCGGACTGCTCGAACGCCACGCCGATCGATGGCAAGTCACAGGGCCTCGCGCTCACCCCCGCAGGCGCGAAGCTTTGCGAAAAAGCGCGCGCCGTGATCGAAAGCTTCGAGGCCGAACTGCTTGCTCGAATCCCGCCGGAGCATCGCGACCATCTGCTCCCTGCGCTCAACGCGCTGTGGAGCTAACCGGACAGTGAGCTAACCGCCAGAAGCGGCCACGGCCGCGCGGGTCTCGACAACTTCCGCCTGCATGGAAGTGATCAGCATGTCGTGCATGGTCACCAGATCGGCGAGCGCATTGATCGTGGCGGACCGTAGGGCATCTGCCTGCACGGCCTCGTCTGTCCCCGCCCGCGTGCTCACCCCGATCTGGTAATTCGGCCCCTCTATCCCGCTCGCGCGGTCCATGACCCCGGCGAAGACCACGGAGCGCACACCATATTGGTCGACCACGGTGTTCTGGATCAGGCTCAGGCTGACACCTTCAACAGCAAAGCGAGAACACACTGCGTCCAGCCCTTCGACATCGAGATCTCCCCAGCCGATGATCGATTGCAGGTAGGATTCGGTGATCGAAATATCGAACTGGCACTCCGCCTCCGGGACTGCCGCAGGCTGAACTGGCGTCAATACCGGCGGCAGCGCGCGCAACCGCGCCAGTTCGCTGATCAGTGAACTGGTGAATTCGTCCCGGCGCACGGCCAACGATTCGAGGCTGGCGGTCAGCGTGCCGACCATCAGTTCCCCGTCCACGTCCGCACCGCTTTCCAAAGTTGCGCCGGTAGAGGTTGAATAACGCACACTCACCGCTCCGGTGCGCAGATCGTGCACGCGCACCAGTGCCAAGCCGATCTTTGCCTCGTTAACCTCACCGACCCCGCCCAAAACGCTCACCCCCATGCCGCGCGCGCGCAGGTCAGCGCAGAGTTCGCCATAGCCTTCGAAGCCATAGCCAAATTGATCAATGGCAGAGAGCACGAAGTCCGAGGAACGGAAATTGATGGTGCAAGGTTCCGGTTCCGGCACCGCTTCCTGCGCCCGCGCTGGATCACCGAGCGTGAGCGCAGCCACCGCCCCTGCCAAAGCCAACATCCGCATCGAAGTTTCCCCCTTTTTGCCCGACTTACACAAGGGCCATTTCCCTGTGCCCTTTGCGGCTGGGTGAAAGGAGCACGGCGATACAGGCGAAGTCAACTGACAAGCGCTGTTAGCCTGTGCTAGGCCTGCGCCCATGCCCCGCACCCGCCTCTATTCGCTCGACGAGCTGGACGACATCCCCGGCACCATCGTTTTCAACGCCCGCCGCAGCCGTGAGGCCTATCACCTGCACAAGTTCTGCATGAGCCTGATGAAGGCGGAAAGCCGCGCCGAACTTCAAGGCCGACGAGCGCGGCTATCTGGATCGCTACAAGATGACCGAGGAGCAGAAGCAGGGCGTGCTCGCGCGCGATCTGGGGCGGCTGATCGAGCTGGGCGGGAACATGTACTTCCTCGTCAAGATCGCCAGCACCGACGGCTGGAGCGCGCAGAAGGCGGTCAGCTCGATGTCCGGCATGAGCGCGGAGGAATATGCGCAGATGATGATCGACGGCGGGCGTTCGCCTGAAGGTTTGCGTTCGATCAGGGAGGGGAATTGAGGTGTACCCCTCTCACCCCACATTCAGCCAGCCACAAAACCCGCTCATCCTGAGCCTGTCGAAGGACAGCCACAAGGCCAGCCCAGCGCGTGGCCTTCGACAAGCTCAGGCTGAGCGGGTGTTTGGTGAACTTGAGCGGGTATTTGGTGCTGGAGGCAATCTTTAATGGCCCGCATCACCGCCGGCATCGCCACCAGCCATGTCCCCGCCATCGGCGCAGCCATCGATCTGGGCAAGACGCAGGAACCCTACTGGCAGCCGATTTTCGCCGGCTACGAATTCGTCAAGGAATGGGTGAAGGACAACACCCCCGACGTGGTGATCCTGGTCTACAACGATCACGCCTCGGCGCTGATGCTCGATATCGTCCCCACTTTCGCGGTGGGCTTTGCCGAGGAATTCGAAAGCGCTGACGAAGGCTGGGGCCGCCGCCCGGTGCCGATCGTCAAGAACCACCTCGAGCTCGCCGCGCATGTGGCCGAGCAGCTGGTGATCGACGAATTCGATATCACCCTCATCAACGAAATGGACGTCGACCACGGCCTCACCGTGCCGCTCAGCCTGGTGTTCGGCCAGCCGGAGGAATGGCCGTGCCGGGTGATCCCGCTCGCGGTCAACGTCACCCAGTTCCCCACCCCTTCGGGCGAACGCTGCTGGAAGCTGGGCGAGGCGATCCGCAATGCGGTGAAGACCTTCCCGGAGGACCTGAAGGTGCAGGTCTGGGGCACCGGCGGGATGAGCCACCAGTTGCAAGGGCACCCGCGCGGGGCTGATCAACGAGGAGTTCGACCGCCGCTTCATCGACCTGCTGGCGCACGAGCCCGAGGAACTGAAATACATCACCCGGCTGGAATACCTGCGCGAAGCGGGGACCGAGGGCATCGAACTGATCATGTGGCTGATCATGCGCGCCGCGCTGGGATATGGCGTGGAGGAAAAGCACCGCTTCTACCGCGTGCCCGCGAGCAATACGGCGGTGGGGCATGTGGTGTATGAGGCGCGGAGTTAGAGTTATGAACCGAGCTGCAATTCTCATCGCTGGCCGCATGGTCTTGCGTCGCGGCAATTCCTGTTAAGCCGAAGCCCAGATCTTCACTTCCAGCGAACCGCTGCGCCCGCTCCATTATCGGTATGCCGCCTGTGTCTATCGGCAGGAGGCTCCCACGGCGGACGATCAGATCGCCAATTGCGATGACCTGCGCGAAACCCTGACCGCCACCGGCGAAGAAGTGCTTGCGCAATTTCATCGCCGGACAGCGGCGGATCGCAGGCGCGACTCTGGAACGCGGTTTCGATCTGATGGATGCCGAAGCTCGCGAGGCCTGGAGCGATGGAAACTATGCGCCGCCGCAGGTGCTCGATTTTCTCGAATGCATGGCCGACGGAATCATGACGAGCGACACCTATCGGAGCGGCAATTCAATCGACTATGTCCGCGTGGAGCGCGGATGTCGCGCCGCACACCGGCACACGGACGGGCTCGAACGCGACGAGCAACGCGCGGTCAGACTGTTGTTGGAGCGTTTCCGTGTCGGAGATCGAATGCTCAATGGACCGGACGACGACTGGCCAGACTTGCGCTGGCGCGATGGCTTCATCGATCTTGATTTGCTTCCAGCCCGCTAATTCAAACAACGAACGAGAACCCATGTCCACCCAACACACCGCCGCCGATCATTCCGCCGACATCGCCCGCATTTTCACGCTCCAGCAGGCGCAGCAGTGTTAGATCGGACTGCATGAGTCATGGCTTGGCGTTATCGCAGATTTCTGTTGGCAATTTTAGCGGTGATCCTGCTTGCCCGAACAGCGGAATGGTTTCTCCCCAACGAGCAGCAACCTGACGAGAGCGAAACGATTAGCGGAGAAGAATTTGTTCTAGTGCCAAACATTGAGAGCTTTGCGCTGGATGACGAGCAAGCATTGTTGCTGACATTTAACTCTACAGACGGAAGCTGGGCATATGGTGGGGAGGCTGTTGAAGACTTTTTTCCTCATGTCGCGGGATTTGATATTGGACCACATGGAAGCGCGCCATTCGTTATGATTCGCCTGCCAGATAACGCAACGGCAGACACATATCGTCGCGCAATTTCGTCACTCGCTGATCAAGGCATTTGTAGGATTGGTGTTGCCTCACCAGTTCCGCCGTTAGAACTTCAGCCAGAGCAATATCAACTCTCTGGGCTTGATGTGCTGGTCTATAATGTGATGCGCAACAGGCCGGATAATTCTCCATCTCAAGAATGTGTAAGCAGGTTTCCCGCGTGGCGTTGATAGAACGCCACCGATCCCCAAGCAGACCTTCGTGTTGACCAAGGACCAAGAATGACCACCCAACCCACCGCCGCCGATCAATCCGCCGACATCGCCCGCGTCTTCGCGCTCCAGCAGGCGCATCAGTGGGAGGTGAAGGCAAGCTCCGCCGCCGCGCGCCGGGCGAAGCTGGAAAAGCTCAAGGCCGCCGTTGCCGCGCACACCGACGACATCATCGCCGCCGTGCTCAGGGACACGCGCAAGCCGGAGGGGGAGATTCGCGTCACCGAAGTGCTCAACGTGCTCGGCAATGTGCAGCTCAATATCGATGAGCTCGAACAATGGATGCAGCCGACCGAGGTCACGCCGAGCAAGAACCCCGCCGACAAGGCGATGATCGTGCCCGAAGCGCGCGGAGTGTGCCTGATCCTCGGCCCGTGGAACTTCCCGCTCGGCCTCACGCTCGGCCCGGTGGCGGCGGCGGTGGCGGCGGGGAACACCTGCATGGTCAAGCTGACCGACCTGTGCCCCAATGTCGCCAGCGTCGCGAAAACGATCATCGAGGAAGCCTTCGACGAGAATGAAGTCGCGGTGTTCGAAGGCGATGTTTCGGTGGCCGAGGCGCTGCTCGAACTGCCGTTCAACCATATCTTCTTCACCGGCTCCACCCGCGTCGGCAAGATCGTGATGGCCGCCGCCGCCAAGCACCTCGCCAGCGTGACGCTGGAACTGGGCGGCAAGAGCCCCGTCATCATCGATGAAGGCGCGGACATCGCCCCCATCGCCGCCGCGCTCGCCGGGGCCAAGCAGTTCAACGGCGGGCAGGCGTGCATCTGCCCCGATTACGTGTTCGTGCCCGAAGGCCGTCAGGCCGAACTGGTCGAGGGCTTTCGCGCCAATGTCGAAGCGAACCTCTACGGCTCGGGCGAACTGGACAAGGGCGCCATCGCCCAGATCGTCAACAAGGCGAATTTCGACCGGGTGAAGGGCATGGTGGACGATGCCGTGGCGCAGGGCGCAACCGTGGCCGTGGGCGGGCAGATGGATGCGGATGACCTGACCATCCACCCGACCATGCTCACCAATGTCACCCCGCAGATGAAGATTTTGCAGGACGAGATTTTCGCCCCCGTTCTGCCGGTGATGACCTATGACAATCTCGACCAGGTGATCGATTACATCGCCGCGCGGGACAAGCCGCTGGCGCTGTACATGTTCAGCCCCAGCGAGGAGAACATGGAGCGAGTGCTCCAGCGCACTTCAGCGGGCGGGACGACGCTAAACGGGGTGTTCTCGCATTACCTTGAGAACCGCCTGCCCTTCGGCGGGGTAAACGGCAGCGGGACCGGCAGCTATCACGGCTACTGGGGCTTCAAGGCCTTCAGCCACGAACGGGCGGTGTACCGGCATATGGCTCCGGCATAAGCGGAGCCAGCCGCGCCCGGAACAGCGCGCGCAGGGCGACATGGCAGCCAACCGCCGCCGAGGCGCCCACGACGCCGTCCAGCGCATAGTGCCAGCCGAGCGCAATCGACATGCCGAAGATCGTCAGGAAAGCGAGCAGCGCCAGCGGCACCAGTCGCCGCGCGCTGTCCAGACCGCGATCACCACCCACATGCTGGTGGTGACATGCATGCTCGGCATGGCGGAAATCCCGTTCCCCGCGCCGGTGCTGCCGCTGGCGTAGAACTGCCAGAGGTACTCGGCCACACCCGCCGTTTCCGGATTGACCGGCATGGCGGCAAAGCGCGGGCCGTAGCCCATCGCCTCGTAAAAGATCGGCCCGGCGGCGGGCAGCGCGGAATGGACCAGCGGCGCGACCAGCGTCCACAGCACGAAATATCCCAGCAGCACGGCGGAACGATCGGGCGAGCTGGGCGCGGCAATCGCCAGCAGCAGGCCGAGCATGATCGAGAGGAACCACACTGGATGGTAGATCATCCCGGCGGCGGGAAAGTTGAGCCATTGCAGCAGCGTCCACGGCTCATGCCCCAGGAACAGCGCCGCATCGAGATCGGCCAGCAGCGGATCGGCCCAGAACGGCACCAGTACGTTGAGTAGCGGCTTGATCCACATGAAGGCGACCAGATTGAGCCCCGCCAGCGCCATGAACAGCCCTGCCCCGGCAATCCGCCAGTGGTTCGCGCGAACGAAGCGGGTGATGGCGGAAAGCGGACTATTCTCCCCCCGCGCGGCCATGAAAATGAGGCCGAGGATCGAGCCCAGCACTGCACTCCCCGCAATCCACGCAGGCAGAATTTGCAGCGCGGGAAGTAGGTCACTCGCCGCCGGTGTGTGCCACAAGGCAAACAGGATCGCCCCCGCTGTCAGCAGCAGGCAGGGAATGAACCAGTTGCGCTCGATCGTCACCGCGCTGTGCTAGGGCATCGTGGTTAAGTTGGAGCTAACGCGCTCAAAGCCCCTTCCCTCAAGGGAAGGGGTTGGGGATGGGTTTACCATGCCCGATCAGTCGCCCTGCCCGCGCACCATCGTACCCCCATCCCCAGCCCTTCCCCCAAGGGAAGGGAGATTTTGGGTGGCGCTTCAATCCGCAGCAATATGAAACACCCGCTCCGCATTGCCATGACACAGCGCATGGCGCTCCGCATCCGAGCAAGCGAAATCCTCGATAAACCGCACCGCCGGTTCCATCGGCTGATACGGATAGTCGATCGCCCAGATCACATTCTCCACCCCCATCCGGTCAATCGCGTAACGCAGCGCCAGCGGGTCTTCCACGCCGCTGGTGGTGAAGACGAAGTTGTCGCGGAAATATTCCTCCATGCTGCGCTGCGTTTTCGGCGCGCGGCCCACCGCCTGCGCGCGGCTGTTCATGAAATTGATCCGCCAGATGAAGAACGGCACCATCTCGCCCATGTGCCCCACGCAGATGCGCAGTTTGGGGAAGCGGTCGAACACCCCGCCCGCCATCATCCGCAGCATGTTGGTGCCCACTTCCACGCCGTAGGCCCACATCGCCGAATCCATGCCGTAATCCATCAGCGGACCCTTCAGCGTGTCCGATGGCCCGCGCGGGTGGATGTAGATCGTCGCGTCGAGCGCCTCGGCCGCCTCGAAGATCGGCCAGAAGCGGTAGTCGTCGAAATAGTCGCCGTTGGTGTGGCCGTTGACCACCAGCCCGTTGAGCCCGAGCGTGGTCATCACCCGCTCCACTTCCTTCGCGGCGCGCTTGGGCGAATGCGGGGCGAAGCTGCCGAGACCGGCAAACCGCTTGGGCCATTTGGCGCAAATTTCCGCCATCCGGTCGTTCGCCAGCGCGGCCAGATCGGTGGCGGTATCGGCATCGAACATCTGCACGCCCGGCGCGGTCAGCGTGAGCAGGTGCATGTCCACCCCGTGCTCATCCATGCCCGGCAGGCGGCGCTCCTCCACATCGAGCAGGCCGGAGAGGAAATCCATCTTGCCGTAACCGCTGCTGTCCCCCGCCGCATCGTAAATGCCCTTCACCAGCAGCTTGTCCGCGCTCTGCGTCGGGCTGCGGGCGACCTTCTGCAATTCGGCGGCAACTTCGGGGATCGACCAGGCTTCCTCGCAGGCGATCAGGCGGACTTTGTCAGACATGTAGGCTCCCCTCCCAAGGTTGTGGGCAGGAGACTAGCGGCAAGTCACCGCAGCGCAACTCATGGCTTGCGGTAAGCGCAGATCATCGATTTCGCGAGCGGCGGGATCCGGCCCACCCGCTCAAACGCCACCTCATGCATCCCCACCTGCGCGAACAGCTGCGCCAAAGTCTTGCGGCTGAAGAACTTGATGTGCCCGCCTTCCCACAGCGCGGTGAAATGCGCGTCCAGCTTGCCCGTCCCCGCCATCACGAGGTTTTTGACATAGCCGTGATAAGGCGTGGACAGGATCGCCACACCGCCGGGTTCGAGCAGATCGAACACCCGTTCGGCATAGAGTTTGGGCGAGAAAACATGCTCCACCACTTCAAGGCTGACGAGCACGGGAAAGGTGCCGAACCGGGCGGCCAGGTCTTCCTCGGTGGAGCCGACATGCAGGTTCATACCGCGCTGGCTGGCCAGTTCGGTGCCCGAAGCCGAAGGATCGATCCCGGTTACGTCATAACCCCGGCGGCCCATCTCGTGCGCGGTGGCACCATTGCCATAGCCGAGTTCGAACACGCGCTTGTCCTTGCCCGCGTTCAACCGCTCAAGCAATTCCAGCACCGTGGGCATCAGGTAATTGTGCGAGCCGGGCGCTTCGAGGGAATCGAAATCGTAAACCGAAATGTCCATGACGCGAGAAGTCCCCGATTCTGTTTCGCTGTTCAAGCTGGTGATGGCGGCCCCATGGCACAGGCTTGGCCGCGCGTCATCAGGGCAATCGGTATCGCATAGGCGCAAAGGTCACAGTGGCGGGCGAATGCGAGACAGGTTCAGGACACGTCGAACGATCCGCTTGCAGTGATGGACTAATGCGGGGTAAATCGTCCTATGACCCCCGAAGCCAAACCTGCGACATTGGATGTCGAAAGCTGGACTTCCGATGGATTGCCGCGTCCTGAAGCAATTAGCCAGTGGCGCGAATGGGCCGCCTCCACCATTGCCCCACTGGAAGTCGAAGTGTTCGATCCCGGGGCCTTCGCCGCGCGCTGGACCAGCCACGGCATTGGCCAGTTGCGGCTGCTGCACCTGCACGCCCCTGCGCAACGAGTCACACATACAGGCATTGAAGGCAGCGCCGGTCGCGCCGCACCAACGATTCAGTTGGTCTATGTCCGTCATGGTTCGCTCAAAACCAATATGCAGGGCAGGCGCTTCACCGTGGAGCCGGGGCAATTCGTGCTGGTGGATAATACCAAATTCTACCAGATGGAAATGGCCACCCCTCACGAAGTGCTGGATCTGATGATGCCGCAGGCGTGGTTGGAAAAGCACCTGCCCGATCCCGATGCATTGGTGGCGCAAGCAATCAGCGCGCGTGACGGCTGGGGTGCGCCGCTGGGCGCGCTGCTGGAAACAATGGCGGACGGGCTGGACACGGCCCCGCTCCCCCGCCCGCTGATCGCCGAACAGGTCGGCAGCCTTCTCGCGCTCGCCACCGGATTTCACGATCCCGGAGAAAGCACGCGTCATCGCGGGCAATTGGCACGGCGCATCCTGCGGCGGATCGAAAGCGATTACGCCGATCCCGATCTCGGCCCGGAAAAGGTGGCGGAGGATTGCGGGATTTCGAAACGCTATCTGCAAACGCTGCTGGCGGGCAGCGGCACCAGCTTTGTGCAGGAACTCAACGCCATGCGGCTGGACCGTGCGGGCGACATGCTGATCGATCCGCGCGCCAAATGCCTTTCCGTTGCCGATATCGCCTATCGCACCGGCTTCCTCGATCCGGGCTATTTCACCCGCCTGTTCCGCAAGCGCTTCGGCATTACACCGAGCCAGTGGCGCACCGGCCACGCGCCGAACATTTGAACGAGCGCGGGCGGCTGGCGTGAAGTATTTCCTCGCGATCCTGCTGTTGGCGATAACCGGGCTGGGAGTGGCCTATGCCATTTCGCCGCTGCGCACGTTCAACGCGCTCGTGCCCAAGGATGCGGGCAGCAGGCAGGTGGCGGATGGACTTGCCTATGGCGCGGGTGAGCGCCGCTCGCTCGATATCTATGCTCCGGTCGGGGCGAGCGACACCCCGCTCCCGGTGATCGTGTTCTTTTACGGCGGCAGTTGGAATTCGGGCAGCAGGCAAGGATATGCCTATGCCGCGCGGGCACTGGCCGCGCAGGGGTTCGTGGTGGTCTTGCCCGATTACCGGCTGGTGCCCGAAGTGCGTTTTCCCGGCTTTGTCGAAGATGGCGCGGAAGCGGTGCGCTGGGTGCGGGCGAACATCGCCGAGCATGGCGGCAATGGCGAGAACATCGTTCTGGCCGGGCATTCGGCGGGCGCCTATATCGCCGCGATGCTGGCCAACGATCCCCGCTGGCTGGGCGATGACCGCGCGGCCGTGGCGGGATTTGTCGGGCTGGCGGGGCCGTATGATTTTGCACCCTTCGATGTCGATTCCTCCATCGCCGCGTTCGGCCAGTGGCCCGATCCCGCCGATACCCAACCCGTTACTTTCGCCGATGCCAGCGCCCCGCCCGCGCTGCTGTTGACGGGCGAGGACGATACCACCGTCAAGCCGCGCAACAGCATTGCGCTTGCTACGCGCCTGAATGCGGCAGGGGTTGAGGCCGAAGTGGTGCGCTATCCCGCAGTGGATCATATCGACATTGTCATCGCCCTCGCCCGCCCTCTGCGTGGTCGCGCGCCGGTGCTGGAGGATATGGCGCGATTTGCGCGGCGCGTCACCGCCGCACAGGAAAGCTTGCCGCTGGCCAAGATCAATTGAAGCGCCGCGCCATTGACCTTTCCCGGCGGGTGCCGATGTTGTCAGCATGACAAACCCGACCCCCGATAGCCCACCCCTCCCCGCCTATTACCTCAGCCACGGCGGTGGCCCCTGGCCGTGGATGCGGGCGCAGACCGGCACCACCTACGACGTGCTCGACGCTTCGCTGAAGGATATGCGCCGCGAACTGCGCGAACGCCCGCGCGCGGCGCTGGTGGTCACCGCGCATTGGGAAGGCGATGTTTTCACTTTCGGCTCCGCCGCGCAGCCGGGGATGATTTATGATTATTACGGCTTCCCGCCGCGAAACCTATGAAATCACCTACCCCGCCCCTGGCCTGCCCGAACTGGCGCGGCAGGCGCACGACCTGCTGGCGGCGGGAGGCATGCCCACCGCGCTCGATCCCGATCGCGGCTTCGATCACGGCACTTTCAGCCTGATGCAGGCGATCTATCCCGAAGCGCAGATGCCGATGGTGCAGATGTCGATCCGCAAGGATTTCGATCCCTGCCGCGCATTTGGCCGCCGGGAAGCTGCTCGCCCCCTTGCGCGAACAGGGGGTTGTGATCATCGGCTCCGGTCTCAGCTATCATAATCTGCGTGCTATGGGGCCTGCGGGCGGGCCGGCCTCGAAGGCGTTCGACGACTGGTTGCAGGGGGCACTGGACCAGGACCGCGAAGGCCGCGAAGCCGCGCTGCTGGATTGGGAACGAGCCCCTGCCGCGCGGCTGGTTCACCCGCGCGAGGATCACCTGATGCCGCTGCATGTGGCAGCGGGAGCGGCGGGAGATGATCGGGCTGCGCTGACCTATCACGAGGACAATTTCATGGGCGCGATCGCCGCCTCCAGCTTCCGCTTCGGCACTCCACCCGCAATAAGACAAAACCGCCCGCGCATTCATCCCACTCGCCAAGCGCGCGAATCCTTTGCCGCAAGCCCTCGCAAGGCATAGCATCCCGGCACACCCCGAGCCCCATGGCGAGACGGCGAAAAGCCGCCGCCGCTCGGGTCGCAGACGAGAGGATGCATGATGCCCGAAGCCAAAAGCTTTCCGCTGCCGTCCAGCATGGCGGTGACTCCCCGGCACCGAAGCCGCGCAGGCCGCCTATCCCTATTACACGCCAGTTCGTGCCCGAGGATGACGAGCAAGTTCTGGTTCTACAATTCGATGCATTTCCCCGAACCGATGCATCATTTCGACATGATCACGGCCGAAGCGGCCTATTGCGCGCTGGGCGCGTTCAACACCCGGGTCCACGTGCTGCCGACCACCAAGGGCATCGATCACCGGGTGATCAACGGGCGGGTCTATATCGGCGGCGTGCCGGTGACCGATCCCGGAGGAAATCGCCGAGCGGGTGGGCGAATTCCAGCAGCGCGGCGTTCTATTATTACGAACACTGGGAACGAGCTTTACGACCAGTGGAAGGTCAAGATGAAGGCGCTGATCGCCGATGCGCAGGCGCTGCCCGATCCCGTCGCTGCCCGAGCTATGAACCGCTCGAGACCACCCATACCGGCAAGGGCATCGCCGCCAACCACGATCTGCTGATCGATACTACCAGCAGACAGCTCGAAGGCTACCACCGGATGTGGCACCACCACTTCGAATTCCTGCTGCTCGGCTATGGCGCCTACCTGACCTTCTTCGATTTCTGCAAAAAGGCCTTCCCGGAGATTTCCGATCAGGCGATCAGCCGGATGGTGGCAGGGATGGAAGCCGAGATTTTCCGCCCCGACGAGGAAGTCAAGCGCCTCGCCCGCCGCGCGGTGGAGCTGGGGGTGGACGCGCAGTTCACCGACGGGATGGATATCGACGCAGGTGCTGGCCGATCTCGATGCGCTGGGCGACCGCGGCAAGGACTGGCTGGCCGAACTCGAAACCAGCCGCAACCCGTGGTTCAACGTCAATGTCGGCGATGGCTTCTACCATTATCACCGCAGCTGGAACGACGACCTGTCGATGCCGTTCTGCGGCGCTCCCCGGCTATATCGCCAAGGTGAAGGCGGGCGAGAATATCGAACGCCCGCTGGCCCAGCTGATGGACGAGCGCGAGCCGCTGGTCGCCGATTACCGCGAACTGCTCGATACCGACGAGGACCGCGCCACCTATGATCAGCTGATCGGCCTCGCGCACCGGGTGTTCCCCTATGTCGAAGGGCACAAGTTCTATTGCGAGCATTGGTACACCAACCTGTTCTTCAACAAGATCAGGGAGTTCGGGCGCCTGCTGCTGGCACACGGCTTCTTCGGGCCGGACGGGGTGGAGGAGGATGTGTTCCACCTCACCCATTATGAACTGGAAAGCGCGATCGTCGATCTGATGCTGGCCTGGGGCGATCGGCAGCGCCACCGCGCGGGCCGGCCCACTGGCCCGCGATGGTGGCGCAGCGCAAGGCGGCGATTGCGGAATGGGCGCAGGCATACCGACCCCGCCCGCGCTGGGCAATGTGCCCGATGTGATCGACGATCCGGCGATCGTCATGCTGTGGGGGATCACCCGCGAAAACCTCGATAGCTGGCTTCGATGACGGGGGCGAGAACGCCAACGAGCTGAAGGGCTTTGCCGCCTGTTCGGGCGTGGTCGAAGGCACCGCGCGGATCGTCAAATCGGTGGCGGAGATCAGCCGCTTGCAGCAGGGCGATATCCTGGTCTGCCAGGTCACCAACCCCACCTGGTCGCCGATCTTCCAGAAGATCAGCGCGGCGGTTTCCGATATCGGCGGATCGATGAGCCATATGGCCATCGTGGCGCGCGAATATGGCCTGCCCGCCGTGGTCGGCACCGGCAAGGCCACGCACGCGGATCAAGGACGGCTCGCGCATCCGCGTGGATGGCGGGCGCGGGATCGGTGACGATCCTCGAGGAGCCTGTGATGGTTGCTGCCGGTGCTGGAGGCGGTGTGATGGGGGCACTCAATTCTCCCCTCCCGCTTGCGGGAGGGGCCGGGGGTGGGCCTGCAGTCCGTACCGGGCTCGCTTCGCTCGCGCCCACCCCTCGATCCCCTCCCGCTTGCGGGAGGGGGAGCTATGAACCCTGTCGCATGGTTCGCCGATGTCGGCATTGCCGACCGCCCCACCGTGGGCGGCAAGGGCGGCTCGCTGGGCGAACTGACCCAGGCCGGGATCGCGGTGCCGCCGGGTTCGTGGTCACCACTGCCGCGTTCGAGCAGTTCCTCGCGCGGCTCGAAGCGACGCGCGCGCATGCGCGACACTGGTCGGAGGCGCTCGATCCCAGACGATCTCGGTGCCGCCACGCGCTGTCCGCAGCACTTGCGCGCCCGGGTGATGGACGAGCCGATGCCGCCAGCGGTGGAGGCCGCTCTCACGCACGGCGCATCGCCGAGCTCTGCGCCGATGGCCAGCCGGTCGCCGTGCGCTCCTCCGCCACCACCGAAGATGCCGAAGACGCGAGTTTCGCCGGGCTGCAGGACACCTTCCTGTGGGTGCTCGACGCCGCCGACATGGTCGCAGAAGGTGCGCGAATGCTGGGCCAGCCTCTATTCGGTCGAAAGCATGACCTACCGCCGCAAGCAGCAGCCTCCCCGAAGCGCGGCGTGGCGATGGCGGTGGTGGTGCAGCGGATGGTCGATGCCAAATGCGCGGGCGTGATGTTCACCCGCAGCCCCACCACGGGCGACAAGTCGGTCATCACCATCGAAGGCGCATGGGGCCTCGGCAGCGCGGTGGTCTCGGGCGAGGTCACGCCGGATCGCTGGGTGCTGGGCAAGATCACCGGCGAAATTTCCGTGCGCGACATATCGCGACAAGCACGCGCGGCAGGTGCCTGCGCCCGGCGGCGGGATTGTCGAGGTGGAGAACGATGCCGGACCTGCGCCATTCGCCCTGCCTCACCGACGACGAACTGCTGGCCCTGCGCGAAGTGGGCCGCAAGGTGGAGCGGCATTATGGCAAGCCGCAGGATATCGAATGGGCGCTGGACAAGGCGGGCAGCTGCTGCTGCTGCAATCGCGGCCCGGAAACGGTGTGGTCGGTGAAGGATGCCCAGGCACACCCGGTCGCCCCGCCAAGCGGACAATCCGCTCGCGCATGTGATGGGCATTTTCGCCGGGGGCGCGCGCAAGTGAGCCTGACGGGCAAGGATATCGCCGAAATCGCGCGGCTGCTCGATGCGAGCCAGTTCACCGCGCTCGATCTGCAATTGGGCGAGATTCCGGCTGCGCATCCGGCGGAGAAGGCGCGCGGGACGAGATAGCCGGCGAGGAGCCTGAGCAGACTGCCACCTCGCGCTAAAGCCGGAACCCGCCGGAAGCGCCGGTGCACTGAGCCAGCGGCTGAGCAGGCGCAAGCGAAGTCGACGTGATCGCCCCGCTGCTCGGCAATTTCTACACCGCCCCGCGCCCCGGCGAACCGCCTTCGTGGCAGGTGGGCGACGGGGTGGCGGATGATACCGATCATCGGCATTATCGAAGTGATGAAGCTGATGAACTCGGTCCGCGCCGGGGTTTCGGGCGTGGTGACTGCGCTGCTGGTGGAGAATGGCAGCGCGGTGGAGGCCGGGCAGGCGCTGATGCGGGTGAAGGCTGACTGATGTGCCTGACTGCGCCCTTCACCCGCTCATCCTGAGCTTGTCGAAGGACAGCCACCATCTCAGCCCAATTGCGGGCAATCATCAGCGCGCTGTGCCTTCGACAAGCTCAGGCATGAGCGGTCCTGTTTGGTTAGGCAGGAACGGCGCAATGGCCAACATCCAGCTCGTCGAAACCTCCCTGCGCGATGGCAACCAGTGCCTGTGGGGCGCGCTGGGAGTCGACACCGCCAAGACGCTGACCGTGGCCCCGGCGATGGAGCGCGCCGGATACCGGGCGATCGATTTCACCACCTCCACCCACATGGGCGTGGCGGTGCGGTACAAGCAGGAAGACCCGTGGGAACGCATCCGCGCCATGGCGGCGATCTGCCGCAACACGCCGCTGCAATTCCTCTCCACCGGCTTCCGCTTCATCGCCTGGGAAACCGCCACGCCCGGATTTCATGGAACTGGCCTTCCGCACCCTGGCGCAGCAACGGCATCCGCCGCTTCGCGCTGGCCGATCCGATGAACGATGCCGCCGTCCAACGTCGAAGTCGCGCGGCATGGTCAAGCGCGCGGGCGGCGAGCAGGTGGTGGGCGCGCTGGTCTTCTCCATCAGCCCGATCCATGACGATGCGCATTATGCCGCCGCCGCGCGGACGATGGCGGCCATGCCCGGATATCGATGCGCTCTACATCAAGGACCCCGGCGGCCTGCTTACGCCCCAAGCGCGCGGGCACGCTGATCCCGGCGATCCTGGCCGAAATCGGCGGCAAGCCGCTGGAACTGCACAACCACTGCACCATCGGCCTGGCCGAACCCGCCTGCCTGGAAGCCGCCGATCTGGGCGTGGCCGCCATGCAATGCGCCAGCGGCGGCGCGGCGGACGGCACCAGCAACCCGCCGATCACCCGGATGATCGCCAATCTGCGCGCGCTGGGCCACACGGTCGATGTCGATGACGAAGCGGTGGAGGAAGTCGCCGCACTTCTTCACCGCGATGGCCTTGGCGGAAGACCTGCCCACCGGCGCGCCCATGGCGTTCGATGCCGCCTATTTCCAGCACAACCTGCCCGGCGGCATGGTCGGCACCATGCGCCGCCATCTGGCCGATCACGGCGTGCCCGGACCTCGAAGGCGCGGTGATCGAGGAAATGGGCCGCGTGCGCGAGGAACTGGGCTGGCCGATCGTGATGACGCCCTTCGCGCAGATGCTGCAGACGCAGGCGGTGATGAATGTGACCGGCGCCGAACGCTGGGGCGTGATCCCGGACGAGATCATCCGCTTTGCCATCGGCAGGTTCGGCCGGCCCAATCGCGCCGGTGGATCCGGACGGTGATGGACCGGATCATGGCCAATCCGCGCACCAAGGAACTGGCAGGCAGAGACCGGCATGGCCGACGTGCCGACCCTGCGCCGCGGCTGGGCGGCATCTTTCCGACGAGGAATTCCTGCTGCGCGCGACCATGCCGGAGAATCTGGTCGAAGCGATGCGCAAGCGCCGGGCCCGCCGACCGCGCGTATACGACCCGCAGCAAGGTGCCGGTGATGAACCTGCTGCGCGATCTGCTGGCCCGGCACCGATCTGGACGAGGTGGAGATCGAGAAGGACGACTTGAAGCTGGAGCTGGGGGTGTGATTTGCGATCTTTCCTACAACGTGAGTTCCGTGCTATCTGGAGCGGATGGATCTGCGCCAGAGTATCTTATTTTAAATCAGCTCCTTGCAACGACGGCTTGGCAGCATGCAGCCATTTTCTTCGCTTCTGTAACACGTGCTCCATGTCTCCATGATTAGGTAAGGCTCCACGATGACGCTCCGCCCAAGGGCTTCATGTTCGATCTCGACGGCACGCTGATCCTCTCGAACCGTTCGCTTGGGCAGTTACGAAGCGATTCCCGGCGCGGCAGAGGCGCTGGAGGAGCTGGACGCGCGCGGTATTCCCTGGATCGCGCTCACCAATGGCAGCGCCTATCCCGCCCGGGTGCAGGCCCCGCGCCTGCGCGCAGTGGGCCTGCCGGTGCCGGACGAGCGGCTGTTCACCCCCAATTCCGTCGCCGCCAAGGTGATCGCGGACCGCGGGCTACGACGGGTGCTGGTGCTGGGCACGGCCGGCGTGGCCGAGGCGCTGGAGGAACTGGGCGTGCACCTGCGTCTGGCCCGGACAGCGGCGGAGCACGCGGACTGCGATGCGGTCTATGTCGCCTGGCACCCGGATTGCACCATGCCGCATCTCCACGCTGCCTGCGAGCGGTGCTGGCAGGCGCGGCGCTGCTCACCGCATCCGACGTGCCGTTCTTCGCCACCCGAGGAAGGCCGCAGCTTCGGCTATTCCTGCGCCATCAACGGCGCGATTGCGCGGGTGACCGGGGCCGAGCCGGAACCGACCGGCAAGCCATCAGCCCATGCGATGGAGTTTCGTCGCCGCACAGCTGGGGCTTGCGCCGGCAGGACGTTGGCGTGGTGGGCGATGATGCGATGGCCGAAATGCAGATGGCGCGCGAAGGCGGGGCGATCGGCATAGCGGTCACCAGCGGCTCGACCAGCGCGGCGGAATGGGCCGCCAGCCGCCCGAAGCCGCCGCATATGGTGATCGACAGCATCGGCGATCTAGCTGGCGGCCTGGGGCTCGGTAACAGCGGCGATGACGGCCCGCCCCAATCGCTCGGCTTTTCAGCGTCGACGAACTGCTCCCGCGAGGCCCGCGGGGCGGGGCGTTGAGGATGGGGCTGGTGGCGTTGTCGCGAAAGAGTGGCTGCAACCCTCGCCCGATCTGGCGGCGAGGGCGGCGGCCTTCGATACCTATCCCGACAGCGTGCAATTGCCCGAAGCCGCGCCAGCGGGCGAAGAACTGGCCACGATGCTCGGCACCAGCGGTGGGCTGGCAGGGCCGCCCGCGCGGTGTGGGAGGACATGTGCCTGCTCGCGCCGGATGCGAAAGGGCCTCTACCGCCTGCCGCTGCTGCCGTCGCCTTCCCGACCGACTGGGATCCGGCGGAAAAGCTGGGCCTGCCGCTGATCGCGCCTGCACAAGCCGATCCACGGCTATGCCGAGCAGCTGGCGAGCGGCGTCGATCACTTCATGGCGCAGCTCAAACCCGGCCCGGTATTCGGGCGCTGCAACTGGTTCGTCGCCCCACCCCCGCGCTGCGCTGGATCGCCGAGCCGCCAGAGATGAGCCTTCGCCCATGTCACGGCGCAGAATGCGGGCGAGACCCTGTTCGTGCGCTGCGAAAGCCAGACCCTGCGCAAGCTGCCGCAAACCGGCGCAATCCTGTTCACCATCGGCGTCCATCTCACCCGCTTGGCCAGCTATCGCCGGCAATATTTCCCGCTGGCTGAAGCGATGGCAGACGATCCCGCAGCAGGAGGCGGAACGGCGTGGGGCGGCGCATTATGCGCGGCAACTGTGCGATTTTGCCGAAGCGACTGAACAGGGTCGCTGACTGAGGTTCCTTCTCCCTTGAGGGGGTGGGTTGGTTCTGGCGCATCACTCGGCTTGTTGGCGCCTTGCGAGAAGGTGGGCGGCGACGGCGGCCAGTTCGGCCTTGGTATCGACATCGCGCAAGGTTCCGGGCCTGCTTCGCAGCAGCGCAAGCCAGGGATGTTGCGCAGAATTGGGCCAGCGCCGCGTGTGCCGGTCAGCGCGGCGAATGGGGCGAGTTGCGCGTGGGGCACGAAGATCGGGACGCCAGCGGAGCCATCGGGATGGAGGGTGGCGGCCAGACCTCCCCCTTGCTGCAGCGCGAGCAAATGCGCGGGTTCTACCATCGGCATATCGGCCAGCAGCAGCAGCAGATCGGCACGCTTCGCCTGCGCGTTGTGGGCGGCAAGAGCCACCGATGCGCCCTGCCCGTTACCGGCGCAGCGTTGATGCACGAGCTCCAGCCTTTGCGCCGAAACCGCAAAGGCAGGCGCCACCAGCCCGGTGACGATGATGCCCGGGGCAAACCCCGCCGCCGCCACGGCATCGAGCACCCATTGGCCGAGCGGCTTGCCCGCGCAATCAGCATCGAGCTTGCCGCCGCCGAAACGCGCGCCTGCCCCGGCGGCAAGCACCGCGACCAGAGCTCCTGCTCAGTCATTGCCCATGGTGCGGATGGCGCAGTTCGTATGCGCCCGCGATGCCCGCCAGCACGGTCAAGGCCAGCGCCCGCAGGCTCGCGGCTGTGACTGACCGTGCCGATGGGGCTGGCGATCCGTGCCATCTGCTCGCGGGCATAATCCAGCGCCGCCAGCGCCGCGTCCCGCGCAGCGCGCGCCGGAGCCGCCGCCCTGCGCGCCGATGAAGAACGCGGGCGTGGCAAGGCCCAATCGAGAATTGCGCGCTTCCCATTCGTGATCGTGGAACAGCAGGACGATCGGCGGTCCAGCGGTCCGCCAGCAGGTGATCGGGCCGCTGGCCCAGCGACAGCGCGTCACGCTCCGCGCACGTCGCACTCGGCAGTCCCAGCAGCCGCTGCGATACGCGCCATCGCGGCCAGTTCCGGCCCTTCACCCAGAAGCAACAGGCGCAACGCGGGGACAAAGCGGCGTTCTGGCAGAGGCGTAGGCTCGGGCAGCGCCAACCGCGCTTCGCGCCGGTCGCCAGCGCCATCACCACCGAGCGCAAGCCTCGATGATCGGGCGCAGGGTCGATCAGGATGTCCAGCCCGCCGCCACAGGGCAGGCGGAAATCGACCATGGGCGACCCCGCACCGTAGCGCAGCACCCGCGGCGTTCGCCGCCCGCGAGCACCTGCCGCGCCAGTTCGCGCTTCCAGGCACCCATCGGCCAGACTGCCCGGTCACGCTGCCATCAGCGATGCACTGCCAGTTGCGCGCCAAGGCGGCGCGAGAAGCTGCCCTCGATCTCGACGATGGTGCACAGCCCCACCCCCGGCGCACAAGCCGCACGCAAGGCAGCATGGTCATCGGCGAAAGGCAGGCTCACGCCGGTGGTTTAGGCCTATTGCTCTTCGGGCGGCAAGTTCATGATCGAGCGCGGGAGTTTCGCCGCGCAGTTCCTGCATTGCCACGCGCAGATTGATCCGCGCCCGGCTGCGCGGGGTGCCGCCATATTCGAGGCCGGGCAGCGCTCCGCCCCCATGAACCCGGCGAAAGCCGGGATCGCGTCCAGCCGCGCCATCGCCTCGTCCTCGGTCCCACCGCACTGCACCGTCTGTTCGGCCATCCGCACCAGCGCGCGGTTGAAGGTGATCCAGTTGTAGAATTCGTCCCGGCTGCTCACTTCGCCGTGGCCGGTGATGACCTGCCCGGCCCCCGGAATGGTCGTGATAGGCGGCGGTCACCGTGGTCGGCAGCGCCACCATCGATCCGCCCGATGCGGGATCGATCAGCGGGGCCATGTGCCAGGCGTAGATATCGCCCGCCATCATGGCACGCCTTCTTCGGGGAAGTAGACGAAGGCATCGCCATCGGTGTGACCCGCGCCGAAATAGTGCAGTTCGATCCGGTCATCGCCCTCGCCCAGTTCGCGATAGGTGGTGAACTGCTGGTCCACCCGCAAGCGGCGGGAACGGCCCGCTGCCGGCGCGCCATGCGCGTGGCGGTGTTCACCTGCGCCACCACTTGCACGCCGGGATTGTCGGCAAAGAAGGCGTTGGAGCCGGTGTGGTCGGGATGCGAATGGGTGTTGATCACCATGCCCACCGGCATGTCGGTGATACTGCGGACTTGGCGAGGATGCTCTCACCGCTGCCCCGGCAGCTTGGTATCCACCAGCACCACGTCTCCGGATCGGACAAACACAACGGTATTGCCGCCAGCGCCGGGAACGCGGTAAACATGCTCGGATACCTGTTCGCTGGCCTCGATGCCGGGCAAGCCCTGCGCCACCACGGCAGTTACTGCGCCACCGGCCAGCAGAATTCCCGTCAGGACCGCCATCCGCTTCATTGTCACCCGCTCCCCAAATTCCAGACTCTGTCAACGAACCAGATAGGCCCCTGCGGCGATCACCGCAAGCGAACCGCCGACAACCACGCGCCTTGGCCAGTCCGGGCCGAGCGCTGCGCGCAGCGCCACCAGCAGCAGCGTGAACGGGATGACAATCAGCGAGTTGGCCCAGTTCCACTCCCAGATTGAACCCCAGCAACGCCCAGGCCAGATTGCGCCTGCGGCAGGCCGAATTCGCGCAGCACGAAAGCGAAGCCGAAGCCGTGGATCAGCCCGAAGGCCACGGCGAACAGCGGGCGCAGATCGCGATCCCCGGCTTGCGCAGCAGGTTGTCCACGCCCACCACCACGATGCTGAAGCGCAATCAGCGGTTCGATCAGCCATGCGGGCGGCGCGAAGATATCCAGCGCCGCCAGCGCCAGCGTGACCGAATGGCCCAGCGTGAACGCGGTGACGATCAGCGCCAGCCGCCGCAACGATGCCGCCGAGCAAGATCAGCCCGATCAGGAACAGCACATGGTCCGGCCCGATCAGCACGTGCTGCACGCCCGAGGGCATGAAGGTGGCCGAAGTCGCCAGCACGCCCGCCGCGGTCCCGGCGTAATGGGTCTGCGGCGCGCTGCCCCAGCGAACAGGAATTGCTGCTGCAAAGCGCCGTCCTCGTGCATGTTCACAAAGGTCTGGTGCGTCGGGTCAAAGGGAAACAGTGCCGGTGCGATCATGAGCGCGGCGGGCGGCGGGGCTTCGACAGTGAAATGCAGGCGGATCGCATCATCCTCCTGCGCGGCTTCGACCCCGTTGAATCCCAGTGCCAACGCCGCGCCATTTCCGTCGGACAGGTGAATTCGAGGTGCCATCAAGGCCTTGATATCGGCGTATTGCGAAGATAATACACTTTGGTCGAACAGTATCGACGGTTCCTCGATACCCAGTTCATGCGCGAGGTCACTGGCATGCACGGTCACGGTGCCTTCGATCCGCTGCTCATGCAGATCGAGGTCAATATAGCTGAACGGCGCAGGATGGGCCTGCACGGGGCCGGACGCAGCAGCAGCGCGAGAGCGGCCAGCGCCGCCAGCAGAAGGCGAGTTGAATAGGGCATTGTCACATTGTTGCGCAAAGGACACGAAATCTGGCGCAGCGCTTCATGTGACAATCCTGTAATTGGAACAAGTATTAAGGGCCGCTAAGGCCCACAGGGGACGGATCATCGGGGGACTGCATTTCATGCAAGGCAAGGGTTTACGGGCGCGCTGGCTGGCGACGGTTCCGGCCATGCTCGTACTCTCGGCATGCGCCACCACGGCGGTAGACGTGCCCGCGCCCACGGTGGAAGTGCCCGCCGAATGGGCAGTCAGCAATCCCGCACCCGATTTCCACCGACCTCACCCAGTACTGGACGCTGCTTGACGATCCGCTGCTGACGCAATTCGTCGAACAGGCGATTGTCGAAAACCGCGATCTCGCGGTCAGCGCCGCCCGCCTCGATCAGGCGCGGGCCTCACTGCTCCAGGCGCGCGCAGGATTTTTCCCGTCGATCGGCGCGAACGGCGGGGTCAACCGCGATGTCGGGGACCGGCGCACGAGACGGGGTGCAATTCTCCATCGGCGCGGACGCCTGCATGGGAGGCCGACCTGTTCGGGCAGATTTCCGGCAGCGTGCGCGCGTCGGAGGCAGAGCTCGCGTCGGCAGGGTTATTCGCAGGCAGACCTGCAGCGGCTGATCGTCGGGCAGGTGGCGATTGGCACGATCAATGCCCGCGCCACCGCGCAGCAGCTTGCCATCGCGCCGCAATTCGCTGGCCGATCCAGGATGACAATCTCCAGATCGCCCGCTGGCGCAATCAGGCGGGGCTGGTCTCCAGCCTCGATGTCGAACAGGCCCGCGCCCAGCGCGCGCAGACCGCCGCCAGCCATTCCCGCTGCTCGAAAGCAGCCTCGCCGCCACTGCCAATGCGATTTCCACGCTGATCGGCGAACCGCCGGGCCGGGTGCTGGCTGGCGTTCGAAGCCAGCGCAGCCAAAGTGCCCAGCCCGCCGCTGCTCGCCGGGTTCGAAGCGCCTGCCGATGTGCTCCGCCGCCGCCCCGATGTGCGCGCGGCCGAAGCCGTCGCTGTGGCCAGCAGCGCGCGGATCGGCGTGGCGCGGGCGCAATTGCTGCCGCTGGTGCGGCTGACCGGCAACATCGGCACCGGTTCGGCCAATCTGGGCAATCTGCTCGATATGATCAGCGGCAATCTGCTCGCCAGCGTCAGCCAGCTGATCTTCGACGGCGGGCGCACGCAGGCGCAGATCGACAGTGCCGAAGCCGCCGCGCGCGGAAGTCTGGCGAGCTGGGAACAGGCGATCCTGATCGCGCTGGAAGATGTCGAAAGCGCGGCGGTGCCCAGCGCACGTTCGCGATCAGCGGGTGGACCTCAATGCCGAAGGCGTGGACGCGGCGAACAATTTCCGCCCTGCTCGCGCGCAGCCAGTATCAGGCCGGACTGACCGATTTCCGCAATCTGCTGACCTGCCGAAAACCAGCTGCTGACCGCGCGCAACAGCCTTGTCGGCGCCGAAGCCGATCGCGCCATCGCCTTCGTCCGGCTGACCCAGGCACTGGGCGGCGGCTGGACCGCTGCCGATCTCGATTTCCCGCTGCCCGATGAGACATCCGGGCCAGACGACAGGAACCCCGAATGAGCCAGACCGACCCAACCAGTGCCAACGAAGGCGCGACCGAAGCCGATATCGAGACCTATCTCGGCAGCGGCGGCCCGAAGAAATGGTACAAGCGCAAGCGGGTGTGGCTCGGCGCGCTGCTGCTGCTGTTCTATCGGCTTCATCGTCTGGAGCGCCATGCAGGAACCACCCAAGCCCGATTACATTACCGCCGAAGTGGAGAGCCGCTCACTCGATCTGACGGTCACCGCCACCGGCAACCTGCGTCCGACCAACCAGGTCGAAGTCGGCTCCGAAGTGTCGGGCCGGATTGATCGCATCTGGTGGATGTGAACGACCGGGTGACGCAGGGGCAGGTGCTGGCAATCATCAACACCGACGTGATCGAGGACCAGATCGCGCAGGGCCGCGCCAATTTCAACGCCGCGCGGGCGCAGGTCGCGCAGGCGCAGGCGACGCTGGATGGCGACCAGTCGCAGCTTAACCGTCTGCTCGAAGTGCAGCGCCTGTCCGGCGGGCGGGTGCCGAGCGAATCCGAAATCGACATTGCTCGCGCGGCGGTGAATCGCGGGGTGGCCAGCGTGGCCGCCGCCCGTGCCAATGTCGCCGCCTCGCAGGCGCAGCTTTCCACGGCGCAAACCAGCTACGAACGCGCGGTGATCCGCTCGCCCGTTTCGGGCGTGGTGCTGGCACGGCAGATAGAGCCGGGGCAGACCGTGGCCGCCAGCTTCAACACCCCCACCCTGTTCGTGCTCGCCGAAGATCTGGTGACGATGCAATTGCGCGTGGCGCTGGACGAGGCCGATGTCGGGCAGGTTGCAGCCGGACAGGAAGCCACCTTCACCGTCGATGCCTATCCCGGCCGCCGCTTTCCCGCCACGGTGGAGCGGGTGGACCTTGCCTCCAACAATATCTCCACCGCCGAGCAGCAACAGCAATCGGGCCAGCAAGTGGTGAGCTACGAAGCGCGGCTGATCGTCAGCAACGGCGAAGGCCTGCTGCGCCCCGGCATGACCGCCACCGCCACGGTCGCCACGCAGAGCACCGGCACAGCAATGCTGGTCCCCAACGGTGCGCTGCGCTTCAATCCGGACGAAGAGGAAGAGGCCGGCGGCATGCTTTGCCGATCCCGAATTCGGACTGGGAGCGAGGAAGACGAAGCCAGCATCGGCGTGGGCAGCCGCCAGACGTGTGCATGTGCGTCGATGCCAATGGCGACTTGCAGGAAATCGAAGTCGTGACCGGCCAGAGCGATGGGCGCTTCACCGTGGTCACTTCCGAAGAGCTGGAGCCGGGAATGGAAGTCGTCACCGGCATCCGCGCAACGGGAGCCGAGTGAGCCCACCGTGACCGAGGCGCCGCTCATCGAACTGGAAGGCATCACCAAGACCTTCGGCACTGGCCCGGCAGCGTTTCAGGCGCTGAAGGGCGTGGACATGGCCATCGATCGCGGTGATTTCGTCGCGGTGATGGGGCCTTCTGGCTCGGGCAAATCGACCACGATGAACATCCTCGGCTGTCTCGACGTGCCCACAGGCGGCAAATTCCGCTTTCGCGGCGTCGAAGTGCAGGCCTTGAGCCGCGATCAGCGCAGCCTGCTGCGGCGGCGCTATCTCGGCTTCGTGTTTCAGGGCTTCAACCTGCTGGCGCGCACCACCGCGCTGGAGAATGTCGAACTGCCGCTGCTCTATCGCGGCGAGAGCAAGAAGGCGCGGCGGCGTGGCCGCCGAAAAGTCGCTCGATCTGGTCGGCTTGCTGCCGTGGGCGGACCATACCCCGGCAGAACTTTCAGGCGGCCAGCAGCAGCGCGTTGCCATTGCCCGCGCCCTGGTGACCGATCCGGACGTGCTGCTGGCGGACGAGCCGACCGGCAACCTCGACACCGAACGCTCGCTCGAAATCATGGAACTGCTTACCGATCTCAACCGCAAGGGCATCACCATCCTGATGGTGACGCACGAAATGGAAATGGCCGCAGTACGCCAAGACCATCGTGCATTTCCGCGACGGGCTGGTGGAACGGATTGATCGCGGGCACAAATCGGGCGCACCGATCATGGGGCACGCCTGATGCGAATGCTCGGTGCCACACTGCTGCTCGCCCTGCGCGAAATGCGGCGACACATCCTGCGCAGCTTCCTGACCACGCTGGGCATCATCATCGGCGTGGCGGCGGTGATCACCATGGTGACGCTGGGGCGCGGCTTGACGGCAATGTGCAGGAAGAGGTTTGCGGGCCTGGGCTCGGACGTGTTCATCGTCTTCCCCGACAGTCCCGATGATCGCCGCCCGCCACCGTTCGATGACGAGGACGTGCGGATTGTGGCATTGCAGATCCCCGGTGTTGAAGGAACGGCGGGTTCGGTCAACATCGAACGCGGTCGCCTTCCACAACGGGCAAGACTGGCAAACGACGGTGCAGGGCGGCGACGGCGAGTTCTTCACCGCGCAATCCATCGACGTGGTCGAGGGACGCGGGTTCAATGCCGAAGAGGAGGCGCGCGGCGAAAGCGTCTGCATCATCGGCCCGACCATCGTCGAGAAAATCTTCGCTGCGGGCGAAGTGATCGGTGAACAGATGCGGATCGGCGATGTCTCTTGCCAAGTCGTCGGCGTGATCGACGACCGCGCCGAGGCGGTTGGCGGCGGCAACGATGCCAACGACATCGTGTTCATGCCGCTGAAAACAGTGCAGCGCCGCTTCACCGGCGGCACCAATGTGCATTTCTTCGTGGTCAAATACGATCCGACCTACGACAGCGCCACGATCCAGCAGCAGCTGATCGATCTGCTGCGCGAACGGCGGGTGATCCAGGAAGGCGAGGACAACGATTTCAACATCATCGATACCGCCGCAAATCAACGATACGGTGAATACCATCACCGGCACGATGACGTTGGTAGTGACGGTGATCGCGGCGATCAGCCTGCTGGTGGGCGGGATCGGGATCATGAACATCATGCTGGTGAGCGTGACCGAGCGGACCCGCGAAATCGGCATCCGCCTGGCGATTGGAGCACTTGCCAAGGAGGTGCGGTTGCAATTCCTCACCGAGGCGGTGGTGCTGTGCTGTTTCGGCGGACTGGTGGGGATTGCGCTGGCGTTCGGCCTGTCATTCTCGCTATCGCAGGCGATTGACCTGCCGTTCGTCTTCGATCCGGTGGTGAACGTGCTCAGCTTCGTGTTCAGCGCGATTATGGGAATAATCTTCGGCTATTACCCCGCGCACCGTGCCAGCCAGCTCGATCCGATTGACGCCCTGCGGCACGAATAATCCTCCCCGTTCCGGGGAGGATCAAGCATCCACAAGCACCAGTTCGCTGTCCTCCAGCGCGGTGATCCGCAGCACGTCGACATCGGCCACGGCCACCCCGTCGCGCGCTTCGGCGATCTGCGTCACCGATCTGCACCTTGCCCGTGGCGGGCACCAGATAGGCCTTGCGCCCGCCAAGATCGTAAGTGACCTCCTCGCCCGCCTTCACCGTGGCCCCGAGCACGCGGGCATCGGAATTGATCCGCAGGGCATCGGCATCCTCCGCCTCATCGCGCCCGCTGGCGAGCACCACGAAACGGCCGTCGCGCGCTTCCTTGGGGAAGGACTTTTCGCCCCAGCGCGGAGCAATGCCCCTGACGGTCAGCCATGATCCACAGCTGGAAGGAATGCAGTTCCTCATCCTCCAGATTGTATTCGGCGTGGGTGATGCCCGTCCCCGCGCTCATCACCTGCACGTCGCCCGCAGCGGTGCGCCCTTCGTTGCCGAGCGAGTCGCGGTGGCTGATCGCACCTTTGCGGACATAGGTGATGATTTCCATGTCGCTATGCGGATGCGGCGGAAAGCCGGTTTTGGGGGCGATCACGTCATCGTTCCACACCCGCAACTTGCCCCACTGCATGCGGTTCTGATCAAAATAGTCGGCGAAGGAAAAGTGGAAATTGGCATCCAGCCAGCCGTGGTTGGCCTTGCCCAGCGTTTCGAATTTGCGCACTTCGATCATAGCGTGTCTCCTTTGCATGGGAGATGGGAGCTTGCCCCCCGCCTGCAATGCCGCCGTTTCTTGGATCAGCCCAAGCCGGGCTTTAGTCGGCCCGCCAGCGGTATCCGAGCGGGAACAGCGGGTCCGCGCTGTCTGCCGGGGCACCGGGCCGCTGCGCTTCCACCGCCGCCATGCTGCGCGGCAATTCATACGGCAGCCGCCCGCGCGGCTCCACCCTGCCCGTCAGCACATCGAACAGCGCCGCATCGCTCGCACCGAAGCTGGCGATCAGGGTGTTGGCGCGCGCGGTGAAGGGTGTGAGGATTGCTGGGCGATCCAGTTGCACGTCCACCACCAGTGGCAGATCGGCGGGCAAGCGAGGCCATGAAGGCCAGCGCGGGATGATCGGACGGGAAGGCAAGGCTGCCTTCCTGGTGCATCGAGCCGAAAATATACCCAGGATGCAGCATCTCCGATGGTGAACGGGTGCGCAGAATAGCGAAATCGGCCTCGCCGGGATCGCTCACCGGGACGAAGCCCAGCGCCCGCGCGCGGTCCGCATCGACGCCGGATAGCAAAACCTTCGCTCCTAGCGGGAAAATCCGTGCGCCTTCGGATTGCAGCAAAACCATTGAGGCCGCCTGCAACTCGCGCCCAAAATTCATCTTCATCCACGCGTACCGACCAGTCGTTCGGCGGCGGCGGGATCGACATAGGGGTCCTCGAACAGTCCCAATTCGAACATCTGCACCAGCACGCGGGTGACGGCGGCATCCACCCGCGCCTGTTCCACCAGACCGCTTTCCACCGCCGCGATCAGCGGAGCGGCATCTTCCACCCCGCCGAAAATATCGATCCCTGCGGTGATACCCTTGGCGAAACGTTCGGGCGCGGTCAGCTCCTCCACCCCCCAAGCGGTGGAAATAGTGGCAAAGCTGGGTCGTTCGCCCGCCGGATGCCCGTCGCGGCACAGTGCGGAACAGTCGTTGGTAATCGCCCAGTCAGACACGATCACCCCGTCAAACCCCAGTTCCCCGCGCAGCACATCGGTGAGGATATGGCGGTTGTAGCCAACGCCGACCTGTTCCAGCGGCTGGCCATCCAGCTCCAGCTCCTCCAGGATCGAATAGGCAGGCATCACGCCCGCAGGCTGAGCTTCCAGCGCGCCAGCGAACGGCCGGATATGCTGTTCCCATTCCGCCTCATTCAGCACCGAATGGCGACCGTAGTAGTTGTGCGCATCGAAACCGGTACGGCTGGCGGAATAGCCAGCGAAATGCTTGATGACCGCTGCAACACCATCCGGCCCCGCGCCATCATCCCCGCCCTGCAAGCCGCGCACGAATGCGGCAGCATGGCGCGCGGAGACCGCCGCATCCTCGCCATAGGTATCGAAATTGCGCGGCCAGCGCGGTTCGGTCGCCAGATCGATTTGCGGGCCGAGCAGCATGGCAAAGCCCACCGCGCGCAAATCGCTCGCGCACCAGCTCGGCATATTGCCGCGTCAGATCAGGATTATCGAGTGCGGCAATCCCCACGCCATTGGGGAACTGCGCGAACTGCCCGCCCGCGACGCTCGCGCCCGCCAGTTCGGTGAAGCCGTGTCGGGGATCGGTCATGATGAGTGCTGGAATGCCCAGCCGTCCCTGCTCGGCCACCTGCTGCACCGCGTTGTTGGCTTCGGCCAAGGCGGCATTGCCGGTGGCGAGGCGGGAGATCAGGTGGGTGATGTGCCGCTGGTTCACCGTCGCCTGCGCGGCGGAAAGGTCGTACCCAGTGGACGGCTGCCCGAACGGCGCATTGCCCGCCAGCGAGCCGACCACCATCTGCCCCGCTTTTTCCGCCAAGGTCATTCGCGCCAGCAGGTCCGCCGCGCGCTCTTCCGGGGAGCGCCGCCAATCCTCGTAGGGCGTCAGCGCGCCATCGCGGTCGAGATCGCGGAATTGCAGCCCTTCGGCGACGATGATCGACCCGGCGTGGCTCTCCAGTGCGGGCGCGCTCGCATCGATCGTGGCACATCCAGCCAGCAGGGCGGTTCCGGCCAGCAAAGCGGCGCGGCGGAAAATCGGCATGGGCTCTCCCTTCAAGAAGAGGTCAGCCTATAATCGTCCCGGCACAAGTGCCAAGCCCGATGCGCGCGAAGCCCTCGCGTTCGGCCCAGGCGGTCATCACCACTTCGTCGCCATCCTCAAGGAAAGTGCGGCTCTCGCCATTGGGCAGCGTAATCGCCAGCTTGGCCGCCTTGCGACAACTCCATCAGGCTCCCCTCGCCCCCCGGTTCGCCGCTGGTGAGCGTGCCGGTACCGAGCAGGTCGCCCGACTGGAGATTGCATCCGCCCGCCGCGTGGTGCGTGATCAATTGTGCGGCGGTCCAGTACATCGCCGTCATCGGGCCACGGCTGAGCCGGTGCGGTGCCTCGCCCGCCGCGCGCATCTGGCGCGTGGACAGCGCCACTTCCATCGTGATTCCGAACGCCCCTTGCGCCTGATCGGCCTCGTCCCACAGATAGGGCAGCGGCGCGGGATCGCCTGCGGGGCGCGGCGGCTGCGCGGTGCGGAAGGGCGCGAGCGCGTCCATTGTCACCACCCAGGGCGAAACGGTGGAATGGAAGTTCTTGGCGAGGAACGGGCCGAGCGGCTGGTATTCCCACGCCTGCAAATCGCGCGCCGACCAGTCGTTGAGGATCGAGATCCCGGCAATATGCTCGCCCGCCTCGCCGATGGGGATCGGCTCGCCCAGTTCGTTGCCCTGCCCGACCCAGATCGCCATCTCCAGCTCGTAATCGAGCCGCTTGCTGGGCCGATAGCTGGGCGCATCGGCATCGGGAGCCTTGGTCTGGCCGCTCGGTCGCTTCACATCGACGCCCGATACGCGGATCGAGGAGGAGCGTCCGTGATAGCCGATGGGGACGTATTTGTAGTTGGGCAGCAGCGGATTGTCCGGGCGGAACAGCTTGCCGATGTTCTCGGCGTGATGGATGCCGGTGTAGAAATCGGTGTAGTCGCCTGATCAGCGAACGGGACGTGCATCTCGCAGTCGGCAGCGCGGTGCAGCGCGGGTTCGATGTCGGCGCGCCTCGCCTCGTCGGTCAGCAGGCGGAACACCGCATGGCGAAGCGCCCGCAGCGGCGCGCGGCCACCGCGAACAGCGCATTGAGCACCGGGGCATTGGCGACGAGTGCAGCATCCTGCGCCGGATCGCCCAGCATCATCCCGATAGCCGCGCAGATCGAGGATCATATCGCCGATGGCGATGCCTCCGCGCGGAGGTTTGTCGCCGAGCGAGAACACCCCGAGCGGCAGGTTCTGCACCGGGAAATGCGGATGGCCGTTGGCGCTTTCGACCCAGCTTGTCGCGGCGGGATCGTGGGTGAAATCGAGTTCGGTAGTCATGGCAGTTTGGCTTTCGGAAATCCGGCCCAGCAGGCGTCGTAATCGTCTTGCAGCAGCCCGCCGGTCATGGCGAATTCGGTGGTCTGGATGATCGCGCGGCTTTCGAACATGAAGGCCAGCGTATCAGCGATCTTCACCGGCTTGAGTTCCGCCGCCATTGCCCGCGCGGTGCTCTCGACATCGGGGCCGTGGCCATTGAACTGGTTGTGCAAGCTCGCCCCGCCGGGGGCAAAGCCGCCGCCTTCCTTCGCGTCGTAGACCCCGCGCACCAGCCCCATGAATTCGCTCATCACGTTGCGGTGGAACCACGGCGGGCGGAAAGTATCCTCGCCCACCATCCAGCGCGGCGGGAAGATCACGAAGTCGCAATTGGCCGTGCCCGGCGTGTCGCTGGGGCTGGTGAGCACGGTGAAGATCGACGGATCGGGATGGTCGAAGCTGACCGTACCGATGGTGTTGAACCGCGCCAGATCGTAGCGGCAGGGCGCGGAATTGCCGTGCCAGGCGACCACGTCGAACGGCGAATGATCGATGGTGGTGGTCCACAGCCGCCCGTTGAATTTCTGGACGATCTCGAACGGCTCGTCGCGATCCTCGAACCAGGCGACCGGACTTTCGAAATCGCGCGGATTGGCGAGGCCGTTAGCGCCGATGGGGCCGAGGTCGGGCAGGCGGAACGGCGCCCCGAAGTTCTCGCAGACATAGCCGCGCGCGGGTCCGTCGGTTAGCTCGACACGGAAGCGCATCCCCTTGGGCACCAGCGCGACATGGCCGGGCGGTACGTCCATCCGCCCCAGTTCGGTGACGATCCGCAGAGCGCCCTGCTGCGGCAGGATCAGCATTTCACCGTCGCTGTTCTGGAAGGCGCGCATGTCCATGCTCTGCGTCGCGGCGTAGAGGTGAATGCCGATTCCGCCTGTGGAGGGATCGCCATTGCCGCCGTAAGTCACCAGCCCGTCGATGAAATCGACTTCGCCGCGGGTCAGCGGCAATGGGTCCCAGCGCAGGCGATTGGGCGTGGTGTGGCTGCCATCGGGCGCGGCAAAGAGCGGAGCGCCTTCATAGGGGACAAAAGCGCCGTGCTGCGTGGTCGGACGCATCCGGTAGAGCCAGCTGCGGCGGTTCTCGCTGCGTGGCGCGGTGAACGCGCTGCTGCTGAACTGCTCGGCATAGAGACCAAACGCCGGACGCTGCGGGCTGTTGCGGCCCACCGGCAGCGCGCCCGCCACCGCCTCGGTCGCAAAGTGGTTGAGAAATCCCGTCTGATAGGTCATCGGCATTTGGTATCACCTGAAACTTTACCGCGACAATGGGCATGACTGCTATACCGCGCATCATGCAGGAGGATGGCCACGATGAAGCTTTACGGATATTGGCGCAGTTCCACCAGCTATCGCCTGCGGATTGCGCTGGAACTGAAAGGGCTGGCTTACGAAAGCTGCCCGGTGAACCTGCTCGAAAGCGCTCAGCGCGCGCCCGAATACACCCGCCGTAATCCTTTTGCGGCAGTGCCCATGCTGGAAGCCGAAGGGCGCGACCGGGCGCAGAGCATGGCGATCATCGAATGGCTGGACGAACGCTGGCCGGAAAACCCGCTGCTCCCCGCCGATATCGAGCAACGCTTCACCGCGCGCGAACTGGCCTATGCGATTGCAACCCAGTTGCACGCCCCGCTGAACCTGTCGGCATTGCAATATCTTAAGAACACACTTGGGCACGATCAGGCCGAAATTGACGAATGGTATCGTCACTGGCTGGGCAAGACACTGCTCCCGGTGGAAGCACGGCTGGCGCAATTGGGTAGCGGCGATTTCCTGTTCGCCGCACCGGGACTGTTCGAGGTGCTGCTGGTGCCGCAGCTTTACAACGCGCGGCGGTTGGAATTCGACCTTTCGGAATGCCCGTGCATGGTGCGGATCGAGGCGGCGTGCCTCGCCCTCCCCGCCTTCCAGCGCGCCCATCCCAGTGCGCAGCCGGATACCAGTTAAAGCAACTCGGCAAGTACATCATCTATGACATTGAAAACCCGCTCAAGCTGATCCGGTGTGATGCAATAGGGCGGCATCAGATAAATCGTGTTGCCGAGCGGGCGCAGCAGCACGTCGCGGGCGTAGAAACCTGCCTTCAAGCGCGGCCCGAGGTCGGAGAGGTAACCCGCGTCCGCCACTTCCACGTCCGCCGCAATGATGCTGCCGCACTGGCGCAGGTTCTTGAGCGGGTACTTCTCCGCCAGCTGGGCGAACCCCGCCGCCTCGCACTCGGCCAAAAGGGCGACGCGTTCCAGCACTGGCTCCTCACGCCAAATCGCCAGATTGGCATTCGCTGCCGCGCAGGCGATCGGGTTCGCGGTATAGCTGGAGGAGTGGAAGAACATTTGCGCGCCGGTCGGTCGAGCAATGCGCGTCGAAAATCGGGCGCGGTCGCCATCGTCACGGCCAGCGGCAGCGCGCCGCCGGTCAGCCCTTTCGCCAGACACAGGATATCGGGCACCACGCCTGCCTGCTCGCAGGCCAGCAGCGTGCCAGTGCGGCCCCAGCCGGTCATCACTTCGTCGGCGATGAACAGCACCTGGTGCGCGGCGCAGATGGCGCGCATCCGGGCGAGCACTGCGGGCGGATAGATCAGCATCCCGCCCGCGCCGAGAACCAGCGGCTCGACGATAAAGGCGGCCACATCGCCCACCCGGCAGGCCGCTTCCAGCGCATGGCAGCTCTCGTCCTCAAGCCCCTGGAGGGAAACGGAATGTCCCGACATCGAACAGCAGCGGCGCATAGGCGCGGTTGAACACCCCGCGCGCGCCCACGCTCATCGCGCCGATGGTGTCGCCGTGATAGCTGTGTTCGAGCACCAGAATGCGGCGGCGTGGTTCGCCGCGATTATGCCAGTATCCCAGCGCCATCTTGAGCGCGACTTCCACCGCCGTGGACCCGGAGTCGGAGAAGAACACATGTTCCAGCTCGCGCGGCATGATCGCGGTCAGCTCGCGCGCGAGGTCTTCGGCGGGCTGGTGCGTCCAGCCGGCGAAGATCAGCTGGTCGAGCTTGGCCGCCTGCTCCTGGATCGCCGCCACGATGCGCGGGTGGTTGTGACCGTGCGTCGTCACCCACCAGCTCGATATGGCATCGATCACTTCGCGCCCGTCGGCGGTGTGCAGCAGCGCCCCTTCGGCGCGCTCGACCAGCGGAATCGGCTCGCCCAGGCCGTGCTGGTGGAACGGGTGCCAGACGGGCGACTTGCGCTCATGACAGCAGATCGGTGCGGATGTTGGCGGCAAAGGCTGCGGCAAGGCTGCCGGCATCGAGCGGATCGAGCAGCGGCAGGCGGCCGAGCATCGGTGCGCCGCCGAACCGGGCGATCGCCGTCTCCGCCACCGGCTCGGGCGCGCCTACGAAGGCCACCCCTGCCACCGCGACGCCCCGCGCGCGCAACGCTTCCAGCGTCAGCAGGGTATGGCTGATCGTGCCCAAGCGTCGTCCGCGCGACGACGACGGCGGGCAGGCCCCAGAGCGCGAATAGGTCGGCGGCGAGCAGATCGTCGGTATAGGGCACCAGTGCCCCGCCCGCACCCTCTACCACCAGTGGGCCATCGACCGCCGGCAGCGCCAGCCGGCCGGGTCGATCGTCACCCCGTCGATCCGCGCAGCCTCATGCGGCGAGCACGGCGTCACAAGCGATAGGCTTCGGGCAGCACCGCGCTTGCCCCCGGAACAGCCGCGCCACCGTTTCGCTGTCGGTCTCGTCCTCCAGCCCGCTCTGCACCGGCTTCCAGTAGTGCGCGCCCAGAGCGCCCGGCGAGCCCGGCTGCGAACACGGTCTTGCCGATCCCGGTATCGGTGCCGGTAACGATACCAGCCGTTCACGCAAAGCCTCGCATGGCGTCCAGCACCCGCCCAGACCTGCTCCTACGCGTGATGCACGGCGGACAGCGAGAGCGGATCGCGACTCGCAGCCTTCGGGCACCGTGGGCGGGCGGATCGCCACGCGCACGTCGAGCCCGGCAGCTTCAAGCGCCGCGCCGGCTGCCATGGCCTCGGCCTCGCTCGCCGATCACCAGCGGGACGATCTGCGTATCCGATGGCTCCGCGCCAATCGAAGCCCAGATCGCGCGGCCGTCGCGGACTGCCCCGCCAGCACTTGCCAGATGCGCGCGTTCCGGCGCCATCCCTGGCACCAGATCCAGCGCCGCGTCGATCAGCGCCGCCATCAGCGGCGACGGAGCGGTGGTGTAGATGAACCCGCTGCACGCGTTCACCAGGAAGTCGCAGCACTTCGCCCGAGGCGCCACATAGGCGCCGAAGCTGCCCAGCGCCTTGCTGAAGGTGCCGCAGACGTGATCGGGCTTGTCGGCCCAGATCGGCGGTCAGCCCCGCGCCCGCCCGCACCGAACACGCCGGTTGCATGGGCCTCGTCCACCACCAGCAGCGTCATGGTGCTTCGCGCGATCGCCACAAGCCGCGCCGAGGTCCGCCCGGTCGCCGTCCATGCTGAACACGCTTTCGGTCGCGATCCAGACCCGGCCGGTGCCTGCGCGCCGTGCCAGTGCCGGATGCAGTTCCTCAAGGTGATCGTAATCGTTGTGGCGATAGCCGTGGTGCTTTGCCCGGCCCAGCCGCATCCTTCGTGGTGCGCTGGCGTGGACCAGCGCAGTCGGGGACGATCACGTCGCCGGGGCAGCTGAGCAGCGCGGAAACAGCGCCGAATTGGCCGCCAGCCGCTGGAAAACAGCAGCGCCCCTCGCAGCCGAACGGCGCCGCGCCGCTTCTCCAGCGCGACATGCGCGCAGCGTTGCCCGCAACAGCCGCGATCCGCCCGCGCCCACGGTACCCCGCATCGCAGCCCATTCCCGCGCGCGCCGCGCCAGTTCGGGATGGGCAGCGAGGCCGAGGTAGTCGTTGCTGGAAAAGTCGATCAGTTCGCGCCCGTCACGCTGAACCATTCCGGGCGCTCCCGGTGCGACAGCGCGCAACACGCGATAGCGATCGCTCGCCTTGCGCTGCGCCAGAGCGAGGCCAAACAGTTCGCGCATGGCCAGCGCCTATTCGGCAGCCACGGCCCGCAACCCGCAGGCCCGAGCTGCGCCCGCATCGGCTCTTCGCCCGCCATCGCTTTCAGCCCCAGCCGCGCGAACAGCGCCGCATCGCTGTCGTCGCCGGCATTGGGCGCGGTGAGCAGGCGGTCGCCGGTGAAGATCGAATTCGCGCCCGCGAGGAAGCACAGCGCCTGCGTCGCGTCGCTCATGCTTTCGCGCCCGGCAGACAGCCGCACCATGCTCAGCGGCATGGCGATCCGCGCCACGGCCACGGTGCGGACGAATTCGATATCGTCGATCTTGGCGAGCGGGGTGTCGGCCAGCATGTCGCCCAGCACCGTGCCCTTGACCGGCACCAGTGCGTTGACCGGCACGCTTTCGGGATGGCGTTCCAGCGTCGCCAGCGTGTGGACGAAGCCCACCCGGTCCGCGCGGTCTCGCCCATGCCGACAATCCCGCCGCTGCACACGTTGATCCCGCGCCTGCGGACATTCTCCAGCGTCGTCCAGCCGGTCCTCGATACTTGCGGGTGGTGATGACCCGTTCGTAGTATTCCGGCCAGGTATCGACATTGTGGTTGTAGTAATCGAGCCCCGCTTCGGCGAGCTGGTCGGCCTGCTTCGGCGTCAGCATTCCCAGCGTCATGCAGGTTTCCAGCCCCATTTCCCGCACGCCTTTCACGATCTCGACAATCGCGGGCATGTCCCGGTCCTTGGGATTGCGCCAGGCGGCGCCCATGCAGAACCGCTGCGATCCGGCATCGCGCGCCTGCGCAGCGCTTTGCAGCACCTGCACGCACGTCCATCAGCTTGGTCGCCTTCGACCCCGCTGTCGGCCGAGGCGCTTTGCGAGCAGTAGCCGCAATCCTCCGGGCAGCCGCCGGTCTTGATGCTCAGCAGCGTGCACAGCTGCACCTCGTCCGCCGCGTGGTGCTGGCGGTGGATCGATGGCGGCGCGGAACAGCAGTTCGGTGAACGGCAGGTCGAACAGCGCGGCGATTTCCTCGCGCGTCCAGTCGGTGCGGGGCGCAGGCGAAAGATTTTCGGGCAGGGTCATGCCAGCGGCAATGGCGAAAAAGCCGCAACACGTAAAGCGGCCTTGGAAGGCGTGGCCGCATCCGCAGGAATTCAGTGCGAAATCGCCGCCCGCCAATTGTAAAAGTAAGCCGCGTGACCGGAGTTGTAAATTCTCGTAACCTTTGCCTCCAATTCAGGGGCAATTTATGGTCAAGCGATAAAGCACCTCCTAGAGGCTGTAAGCGAAACCGGGGCGAAAGCATCGGATGTGGGTCATTCGGGTTGAAAAAATTGAGGATTGCAATCGCTGACGACGATCAGGAGGTTCTGGACCAGATTTCCTCCTGTCTCACCCCCACCGGTTACGATTTTGATCGTTTCCGCAACGGCAAGGATTTGCTCGTCGCCTTGCGCCGCGAAACTTACGATGTCGTGCTGGTCGATTGGAACATGCCCGGGGCAACGGGGCTGGAAGTGGTCCGCTGGGGAGTGGAAACGCTCGAAAAGCCGCCAGCTTTCATCCTCATCACCAGCCGTTCGGACAAGGCGGATATCGTGCGCGGACTGGAAATGGGGGCAAGCGATTACATCGTCAAACCCGAGAGCGAGGAAGTGATCGTCGCCAGGATCGAGGCTGCCGCGCGCCGCGGGACTACCCCGCCCAAGCAAGAACGATTTCAGGCCTTTGGCCAGTACCGGATCGACCGGCTGAACGATGTGATTGAAAGAAGCGGGGAAGAAATCCGGCTGACTGCGAAGGAATTCAAGGTCGCCGCGCTGTTTTTCGAGAACCTCAACCGCCCCCTGTCGCGTAGTTATATTTTCTCGCAAATCTGGGGGAATATGGGCGATATCACCACCCGCACGCTGGACATGCATGTGTCTCGCGTGCGCTCAAAGCTGGAATTGCGCCCGCACAACGGCTTTGCCATTCAAACTGTCTTCGGCTTCGGCTATCGCATGGATGCGTTCTTCGAAGGGGCTGGAGATGACGAGACTGCGCAGACCTGAACCGACTGCTTCCGCATTCACTATCGGGGCCAGTGATAGCTGCTGCCTTGCTGCTTGGCAGCTGCGCTGTTTCCACTCCTGTCTCGATCGTTTCGACCCAGGGCAGGCTTCCCGATCAGGCCGAAGTGCAGATCGCGCCGTTCGAGGCTGACGGATCGCTCCGCGCTGAGTTTGCCGGGGCGCTGGCAGACGCACTCTCCGCCGATTCGGTTATCATGACTGCAACCGCCCCGATCATCGTCGAATTTGCAATTTCCGCGCGCGATGCTGACGCGGGCATCGCTGATCCGGCCAGTTCTGCTGCGGACAATATCGCTTGGGAATCGCGCCCGCGCCCGCGCAGTCGATTTGACGATTGCCGCGCCATCCGCTTGCGCGCCACGCTGCTGCTGCTTGACCGGGCGGAAGGTACGATCCGCTATCGTGGTGTGGCAGAAAAGGATGTCTGCGATTACACTGAGCCCGACTTGGCCGAATTGGCCGCTGCGCTCGTGAGTGACGCGCAGGGAGGTTTCGCCCCGCTCTAAGCGATCAGTTATCGCGCTGTTGCGGCAGCTCGATCACGAAGCGGGTTCCCATTTCCACGCCCTGCTCCACCTTGATGGAGCCACCGTGCTTGTCCACCACACGCTTCACGAAGGTGAGGCCCAGCCCCACACTTGGCCCCGCCTTGTTCTCATGTGCGCCAAATCGAGCGAAGGGATCGGCGCAGCGTTCGGGCGGCAGACCTGGCCCTTCGTCTTGTACCGTCAGCCGCACCACTTCTGGTGATGGCTCTTCCAGAGCGATAGTGACCGTGCTCCCTTCGGGCGCAAACTTGATCGCATTGCCAACCAGATTGTCCAGCAACCTTGCGACCAGAGATGCATCGACTTGGGCGAACAGCAAGTCCTCTGGCAATTGCGGGATAACGGTGATCTGTCTGGCGCGGGCGGCGGAATAGGCCCGGTCACACGCTTCTTCCACCACGGCGACAAGATCACAGTCTTCAAATTCGGGTTCGGTCTCTTCCAGCCGCGCGATCTGCACAAAGTCATCGGCCAGTTTCAGCGTCCGTTCGGCTTGTACACGGATTCGACCAGCGATCTGCGCAGGCTGCTCATCCTTCGCCAGCCGCCCGGACAGGCCGATGATCGCCACCTGCGGAGTGCGCATATCGTGCGAAAGGAATTCAAGCATCTCACGCCGCTCCTCCTCGCGCCGCCGCGCATCGGTGACATCGCGCAGCGCCATAATCTCGCCGCTGCCCTCGGTAACGTCTACGAAGGACGCGCGGGCAACCAGATAGGTGCGGCCATCCGGAAAGCCGATTTCGCTCGCCTCGCCATGGTGGACCGCTCCTTCGCCTGCGAGCAAGGCATCGAGCGATACCGGCCTATCCTCTTGCCACTGCGGGAACAGGCCTTGCGCAATGTTGTTGGCCAACATCACATCGCCTGCCGGGTCACGCACCAGAATGGCATCGGGCGCGGCCTCGATCACCCTGCGCAGGAAAGCGAAGCTGCGGCTGACGTGGCCCACCAGCCGATGCATTCGCGCCACCTGCCGGGCGATCTGGTCAAACCCTTCACCATCGGCGCGATTGCCGCCTTGCGGCAACAGGAACGCCGCTTCTTCCTCCAGATAGGCGCTTACCGATGTCAGCCGACGCCAGCTCCACAGCGGATAGGCAAGCAGCACCGCCAGCAGCGCCACGCCGGGTGCCAGCCAGAGTTTCGCCAAGAGCAGCAAAGCCAGAGCCAGTACCAACGTCGCGGCGGAGATCACCAGCGTAGCGACCAGCCCGCTGCGTGGCGACAGCTTCCAGAACACCAGAAACTGCACCAGCAGCGCCAGCGCGGCCAGCAGGCCAGACCAGATTGGCGGCAAATCGCGCACCAGTCCGCCGTGGCGCAGCGCGTCGAAAAGATTGGCCTGCGTTTCCACCCCCGGCATCACGGCCACGGAACCCGCGCCCACCGCGTAACGATCCCCAGTGCCCTGCGCCGTCGCGCCCACCAGCACCACTTTGCTGCGCAGAAATTCGGGCGGCACACTCCCCGCGATCACGTCAGCGGCGGACATGACAGGATAGGCGCCTGCAGGGTGAAAAGAGAGCACGGGCCGCTCGCTAACCGGCGGGGAGTATGCCTGATCGATCAATTGCAAGCCGGCGATGGCGAAATGCGGATAGGTCTCTCCCCCTGCCTCCACGGCCAGATCGAAGCGGCGCAACACGCCGTCTGCATCCGGAGTGAGGGCGACATGGCCGAGCGCAGCGGCACCTTCAGCGAATTCGGAAATCGGCAGTGTCGCCACGGTGCCCGAAACCGCATTGGGCCGGGGTGCAAAAGTCATCGGCAGCACGACCTGCCCGTGCCTTGCCAGCGCCGCTGCCAGTGCCGCATCCTGTTCCGCCGCCGAAGGTTCAAGGAACAGCACATCGTACAGTACTGGCCCGCTCTGTGCCTGTGCCAGCCGATCCAGCAACTGCGCGTGGCGAGAGCGCGGCCAGGGGAAAGGACCAATACGCTCCAGGCTGGCATCGTCGAAAGCGACGATCACGATGTCTGACGAAACTTCCGGACGGGCCAAGGCAGCGGCACGATCGAGCAAGCTGGCATCCACGCGATTGGCGACATCGCCGCGTGCTGCCAGAAAGGCCAGAGCGACCGCTGCGCTGAGCAGGACGAACCATTCGATGAAAAGGCGGCGAGCCATTGACGGTTGTGCGTTCTCTGGCCTGCCTGTCGCGCCGATTATTCGGGCGAGACCGTCAGGCTCTGTTCGGGACCCCAGACCTTCAGCAAGCCGTCTTCCCCATCGGACTGAATGGCTGCTACCCGCCACGTATAGGTTCCCGGTTCCAGCCCGGTTATCACCGTGGCGCTGCCCGGCAGGGCGATCTCGTCATACAAGCGGCGTTGCCGCTTCCCCCTCGCGCCAGAGCTGGAAGGCGAAATGGGTCACGCCCTCGCCCTGCGGGGTCCATGCAAAGCGGAAGCCATCAGCCAGCGGGGACGGTTCGACCATGGCCGCCGCTCCCAACCGCTTGCGGCGGAAGGAGAAGGTTTCAGACAGGCCCTCGATCCCGCTGGAAGCAACAGCGCGCGCACGCACGAAATAGCGCCCGTCTTCAAGTCCAGCGAACTCTGTCTCGCCTGCACCGGAAACCGCTTCGGCCACCATTTCCAGGAAACCTGCGTCACGCGCAATCTGGGTGCGTGAGGCTGCGGCTCCGGTTGGTGGAGTGACGGCGAAGGCCACCATCTCGTCCGTCTGCACCGCACCCGGCATGGCAATCTCGGCTGGGGGGAGCAGCGCCTCTGGGGCACCGATCCCGGTCTCGCGCGCGGCAACGCCGTAGCCCTCGCCCGTCAACCGCTCTGCATCGGTCCGCTCGACCCACACCGTGCCTTCAAGCACTTCGGTGGTCCCCAGCCCAGACACTTCGTCATAGCCGACCCGGTATTGCGTCCCGCGCACGGCGGTAACCGCAACCGGGGTGCTGGTGCGGAATCGTTCCTCGCTGCGGAGCGTGGGAGCCTGCACTTCGCCGCGTCCGTTGAGAATGCGAAATTCGATATCGCGCAGATCGCGCAGGGCATAGACGCGCGCCCGTTCCAGACGGGCATGGGAATTGGACGGCAGGGCAACCGCTGCTCCATCCGCCGACTGAAAGGTGACAAAGCCACCGGCACCGGTGCGGATTACCGCGCCTTCGGCTACGGTCGTGCCGATTGCCGCAGCAGCCCCGTCAATCGTAACGGGGCCAGAAAAGCTGCGCACTACCAGCCCGGCAGGTCGCCAAGCCAGCAAGTCACGCGGCAGCAGCAGCCGCGTGCCGACAGGGATGCGGCGGACGTTGGGGATGCGATTGAGGCGCGTGATCGCAGCGAGCGAATCCCCGCGCTTCAGATATCGCTGCTGGACCGAGCTGAGAGTATCCCCCTGCTCCATGCGATAGGTGACATAGCCATCGTCAGCCTGAGCCTGGGCCGTGGGCGCAAGCGACAGCGCCGCAAGGGTGAGCATGGCCGGTGCCACCTGCCTGATCGATCTAGCGGTCAGTTCGCGCATTGTCATGATCTCCCCCATCTGCCCAAGATTACGCCCCCCGTGCCACCACTTGCAAGCCGATACCGCCCGAAGTCACACAGCAAAATGTCGCGCCGGAGGCCCCGCTTTGCCCCCAGCATCTCGCGGGTAGCGAAAATGCGAGTGCGGGACGCTCCGACGCGAACATGCAGGTCCGGTGTGCGCGCAAACTCCCGGCGACGACACACAGGTGCGACCCTGAAGAACCCGGTCGGGATTTTGGCGTGGAACAGACAATCACCAGGGGGGCTAGTGATTGCCTGTGCCATCCGGAGAAAAGACCGCCTGGGTGGACGATCCTGCGACCTCTGTCGGGCCGCTTGAAAGAGCATTGGCAACAAAGAAACAACCGAGCACGATTAAGCCGCAAATCACTACACCGATCCGCAGCACTGAAATCCTTGCTTTCTGGCCGTCCGTCGATTTAGCCATGGTAGCGTATTCCCCGCACCTCAATTTTTACCGGTGATGGGGGTATAGCAGGGCAGCTGGCCTTGGCAGAGTAAACACTTGTAAACCACGTTTCGAAGCAGTGGCGGTCAGCCTCAGCCGCGTTCGGCCAGCATCACTTGCGCCACCTTGCGCCGCCCGTTCTCGCGCGAAAGCTGCACGAACACGTCCACGCTTTCGCGGACATAGTGCCGCACGTCGTCGCGGCTGAGGCGGGAACCCGATTGCAGTACCAGCAGCACCAGCTGCTCCACCGCGCGCGCCGGAGTATCGGCGTGGATCGTGGTCATCGAACCGGGATGGCCGGTATTGACCGCGCGCAGGAAAGTGAACGCCTCCGCCCCGCGCAATTCGCCCAGAATAATGCGATCCGGGCGCAGCCGCAGCGCGGCGATCAACAGATCTTCGGCGCTTACCTCGGCCTCGCTCATCGCCCCGCGCGCCGCGATCAGGCCGACGGCGTTCTCGTGCCGCAGCCGAAGTTCCTCGGTATCCTCGATCAGCACCAGCCGTTCTTCGGGCGGAATCTCGGCGAGCAGGGCGTTGAGGAAAGTGGTCTTGCCGGTCGAGGTGCCGCCGGAGACGAGGATGTTGCGCCGTCCCCGTACTGCTTCCTTGAGCACGGCAGCAGCTTCGTCAGGGCCGATCAGGCGATTGGTGACTTTGTGATCGAGCGCGGCGCTGCCCGACGCCAGCCCGTCGAACGCACCCTCCTCGTTCCATTGATCGAGCGACAATTCGGGCGCGACATGTTTGCGGATGGCGATCACGTGTCCAGCGCGGGTAGCCGGGGGGCCGACGACCTGCACCCGGCTGCCATCGGGCAGTGTTGCAGCGAGCAGCGGCTGCGCGCGGCTTACCCCTTGCGAGGAGTGCGCGGCGATCTGGCGGGCGAGCCGCCCCAACGTGGCCTCGTCCAGCCCCTCCACGCTCTCGCGCGCAATCCCGCCGCCGAGCGTCTCGAACCAGATCTCGTTCGGGCGGTTGATCCAGATATCGGTAATATCGCCGCGCCCCAGCCACGGTGCGAGCGGGGCGAGGAAACTGTCGAGATAGTAGCCGCTGTCCACGCGTGCTCAGCGATCGACGGTGGAGAAATCGAGATCGCGCGCGACATAGACCGACACGCTGGTGCCATGATCGATCCGCAGCACCGGGCGGGCGCGCTGGCCGCCGTCTCCGGCGATGTTCTGGGTGCTGCCGGGGAGCGCCAGAATGGTGCCGCCATTGCCGCTCGCCTCACCCACCGCAATCGCCGACGCCCATATCGAGCACCGATTGCAGCAGTGCCTCGCCGAACCGGGCGAAGAAGCGCGAGTTCACATCCCCCTCCACGCCGCCGCGACCGAGCGGATCGGAAGCGGGGCTGTCGAGCGCAATGCTCACCCCGTCAGGGCGCAGCAGCCGGGTCCAGGTAATCATCGCGCGGCGTTCGCCCGGATTGAGCCCTGCCTCATATTCGCCGAACAGCCGGCTGCCGCGCGGCACCAGCACGCGGGTGCCATCGAACGAATGCACGTCACGCTGCACCAGCGCCCGCACCCGGCCGGGGCGCGTGGAATTGAACGCGGTCTCGAGCACCGCCGGGATGATCGTGCCCTGCGACACGGTGAAACCGGGGCTGGCGAGCCGGGTGGCGGTGACGCGATTGGCATCGTCCTCGGCACGCGGCGCGGGGCGGTTCATGGCGGCAGCGTTGCTGTCGAACACCACGGCGGGTCCGGGCGGCGGCTGGCTGATTACTGGCGCGGGTGGCGGGTTGTAGAATGGGACTTGCTGTGCGCGGGTCCGGTCCAACCGGGTACGATACTGGCGCGCTTGGCGGCAATGGTGCCCTCGCCCCTGAGGCAGGATCAGTCGCGCCAAGATCGACCGGCAGCACCCTCCCCGCTTCGGGCAAGGCCAGCGGAGCGGGTGCGGAAATCCGCGCTGCGCCATCGCTTTGTCGGGAAAGTCGCCGGAACCTGCGCATCCTGCCGCGCGGAATTGAGCGTGGCGAACAGCCATATTCCGCCGATCAGCAGCACGGCGATAAAGGCATACATGCCGAAATCGCCCTGCCGCCCGTTCGGGACCAGCGGGCGCATGGTTGCGGTATCGTCAGAAGTGGTGTCGCTCATCCCGAAGAGTCCGGTTGCGAATTGCGCTCGGCCTGAGCGCGTTCCTCATCAAGCCGGAACACCAGTTCGGCATAGACCCGGTCGATCACGAACACGTCCCCGCGCATATGCCCGTTGACCATTTCCTCGTCCCCGGTCGCGCCAATGGCGAACACGGCGGGCAGCGGCTGCTCGGGCGCGTAGGTAATGTAGGTGCGAGCGCCATCATCTGCGATTGCTTGAGGGCGCACTGGCGCGTCGCCGCGCAGGCGGTACGACCAGCGGCTCTCTGCCACCGGCGCGCTGACCGGATCGAGCGGGGCCAGTGCTCGCGCGCCATAGGTGAAGCGCACCAGATAGGCCGCCGTCAGCCCTTCCCCGATGCGCAGTGCGAAGGGATAGGTGCGGCGGTCGGTATTGACCACCATGCTCCCCGCCACCGCCTGCTGGTCCGCCAGCAGGATCAGGCTGTTGCCTTCGGGCGAAACGCGCACCTCGAAGTCGAAATCGTCGCTCAGCGTCACCCGTTCGATCCGCTCGCCCGCTTCGAGCATCAGCGTCACCCCGCTCCCCGGCATTACCGTGAGCAGCACTTCCATCCCGTCCTGCCACTGCACCGTCTGGATGCGCGGATTGTCGAGCTCCAGATCGGGTACGGTCTGCGCCTGCGTCGCCGGAGCGAGCGCGAGGAGAAGCAGGGCGGCGAGGAGTCTCATTCGGCGGCCTCAGGGGCCAGCTGCACCGGCGCGGGCGGAGGCGCGGCTTCGGGCAGAGTCTCGGCATCGCGGCGATAGCGGCTGACCTGAAAGCCGAGCGGGTTGAGATACCTGTCCTGCTCGCTCATTTCCGCATTGCTGAACGCAGTAATCGATCACCGCCGCCCAGTGCTGTGGCGGCTGCGGTTGCCCGCCCGCGTCGGTAATCGTGGTGGAAAAGCGCACCAGCGACCGCCCCGCCGCCAGCGAGGAAACGCTGCGCACCTCGGTCGAAACCCGCGTTCCCGAACCGTAGGCGGTGATCGGGCTGCCCGGGTTGCCCGCGCGCATGGTGTTCTCATATTGCCGCCGCGCATCGCCTCGCGGTCCACAGCCCGACCTTGGCATAGTCCGATTGCAGATCGGCGAAGTCATAGCTTTCGCGGGCGATCACATATTGCACCAGAAAGCTGCGGGTGAGCGCTTCATCGGGAGCAACCAGTTGCTCGCCGAGCGGAGCCAGCGCCTCGACATGGCCGGTCTGCCGGTCCACCAGCAGGGTGTAAGGCACAGTCTCCTTGAGCGGCAGCAGGATCACCAGCGCAATCGCCAGCAGCAGCGCCACGGCGGCGGAAACGCTGGCGACAATCCACGCATTGCGGCGCGATTTCTCCAGTTGCTCGGTCACGCTGACGCCCCAGCTGTCCGCAATCGCGATATCCTCATCGAAGTTATCATGGGCGGTCAACCGTCCCTCCTGCGGCTCGATAGCGAGCGTGAATGGGTGTTGCGGCGATAGGAATTGCCGAGCCGTTCTGGCGGCTGCGAGCGCGCGGTTTCGCGCCCGGAAATACTGGCTGACGTGCCACCCGCCGCGCCCGTCGCACCGCGTCCGCCCGCATTTCCAGCCGGAGCGGGCAGGCGCAGCACACGGTTCTGTTCAAAACTCATGCGGTTCTCCACCTGCTCGGCAATCCGTTCGGCGCGGTTGGTGAAACCCGGCGCGGTGCGCGGTTCGCCGCCAACCAGCACCGGCTGCGCCACTCCTCCCCCCAGCACATCCGGCAGGCGCAACCTGTCAGCCCAGCCGCGCGTAAACGCGACCTTGGCCAGCAGCCAGATCGTCAGCAATTGCACCAGCGCGAAGCCCGCCATCATCGCGAACAGCTCGATCGGCGCGCTTGGCGCAGCATAGCCGCTGCCGCGCACATAGAGCGCATCGCGCAGGAACGGTTCGAGCACCGCCAGCTCCACCGCCAGCACCACCGTCACCCCCACCGATCCCAGCAGCGTCAGCACCAGCCCGCGCAGCCACCCGGCAAACAGCCCGCGCGTCGCCTCGAACAGCAGCATCCCCGCCGCCAGCGGCGCTAGCGCCAGCAGCAGACCGGCCACCAGCCGCAGCAGGCCGAGCGAGCCGATCAGCCCCGCCAGATAGATCAGCCGCGCCCAGCCGAGCGCCGCATCGTCCTGCAAGGCGGTTCCGGCGAAGCTGGCATTGCCCGCCTGCCCTTCCACCAGTTGATCGGACCAGCGCCCGGTGCCCTGATCGATCAGCGCCAGCAGCCCGTTATCCACCCCCTGCAACCGCTCGACAAACCCGCCGCCGCTGGTGCTCATACCGGGATTGGAAAGCGAGGCAGCAATCTCCGCCGGGCCGTCCAGCGCCAGATCGTGGACCACGGTGCGGAAGGCGGGCCAGCTGAAGGCGAGCGTCAGCACGATCCCCAGCTTCAGCACATCGCCCACCACATCGCGCCCCTGCGGCGTCTGGCCGAACAGCAGGCGGAAGCCCCAGACGGCGATGAACAGCGTCAGCAGCCCGGTCATCGCGGTGGCCGCCAGCGATCCCGGCTGGCCCAGCGCCTCGTAGCCATAGCTGCCGAGATAGCGCGCCTGACAATCGATATGCGTCACCATGCGGGTGACGAACTGCGTGCCGGTGAGGATTTGCGGGCAGGCCATCAGGCGGCCCGTTCCAGCAGCTTGGCGAGCCAGTCCTTCGGGTCCGGCCCGGTGCTCTCAACCAGTTCGTCGAACAGCCGCACGGTGCTTTCGCGGCCCGAGAGGATCGTCAGCAGGTCGCGCTCGCCCGAAAGGTCGAGCCGCGCCACGACCGAATCGTTGCCGTGCTTGATGAGGAAGCAGTGCGAATTGTCCGGCAGGGTGCGGACCAGATCGAATTCGTGCCGGGTCAGGCCGAAGCCGTTGATGTAATCCTCCGCCCGCGCCTTGGGATTGAGCATGAAAATCTGCGTCGCCGCCTGCTCGATGATGGCGCTGGCGATGCGGCTTTCCAGCGCGTCCTGCGCGCTCTGGGTGGCGAAACCGACGATGCCGTTGCGCTTGCGGATGGTCTTTTCCCAGTCCTTGATCCGCCGCACGAACACCTCGTCGTCGAGCGCCTTCCACCCTTCATCGACCACGATGATTGCGGGGGTGCCGTCGAGCCGTTCTTCCACCCGGTGAAAGAAATACATCAGCGCCGGAGTGCGCAGCGCCGGATCGTCGAGGATCGAGGTCATGTCGAAACCGACCGCCTTGGCGGTGAGATCGGTGCGGTCGCGCTCGTTGTCGAACAGCCATGCGCGTTCGCCTTGGCCCCACCACGGCTTGAGCCGAGCGTAGAGATCGCGCGCGTGCGGGCGCGAGGAGCCGCGGAACAGTTCCACCAGATAGCGCAGGCGGCGGCGTTCGAGCGGCTGGGCCATGCTGGTCTCCACCGCGTCGCGGATCTGCACCAGTTCCTCCTCCACCGCGCCGCCCGCCAGCAGGCCAGCCATTCGATCAGGAAATGGCGGTTGGCGGGTGTGTCCGCCAGTTGCAGCGGATTGAGGCCGGAGGGACGATCCGACGACAGCCGATCATACTGCCCGCCGATGGCGCGGATGAACAGTTCCGCCCCGCGATCCTTGTCGAAGAAAATGATGCGCGGATCGAACCGCCGCGCCTGTGCCAGCAGGAAATTCATCACCACCGTCTTGCCGCTGCCCGAGGGGCCGATGACGGTGAAATTGCCCAGATCGCGCTGGTGGAAATTGAAGTAATATGGCCCTGCCGCCGTGGTCTCGAACAGCGTGACCGCGTCGCCCCAGTGGTTGCCGTGCGCCTTGCCGGTGGGGAAATTGTGCAGCGAGGCGAGCCCCGCGAAATTGGTGGTCGAGACCAGCCCGCGCCGCGCGACATATTTGAAATTGCCGGGGAAGCGCGCCCAGAATGTCGGCTCCAGCGCCAGATCCTCACGCACCCCGTTGATGCCGAGATCGGCGAGCAAGCGCGATCACTTCGGCCACCTGCCCGTCGAGCAATTTCAGGTCATCGGCATGGACGGCGATGGTGGTGTGGTGCTCGCCAAACCCCGCGCGGCCCGCCGCCACCTCGTCCTTGGCTTCCGCCAGTTCGTCGCGCAGCGAAATCGCCTCGTCCTCAGCCGAGCGCATCCGCCGCAGCGCCAGATTCATCCGCCCCAGCGCCGCCGCGCGTTCGACGAAGGCAAAGCTCTGCGTTACGTCGAGTTCGAACGGCAGGCGGTACAATTCGTCGAACATGCCGGGCATGGTGCGGCCCGGATAGTCCTTGATCGAAACCAGCGCCATGAACCGCCGCTTCAATGGCCCCGCCGGAGCCAGTTCCACCGTATCCAGCCCGAAACTCACTCGCCGCGCAGGGATATGGTGGCCCAGATCGCCGTGCGGCAGGCCGACCGGGCGCATATCGGCATTGTAGAGGTAGGAGAGGAATTCGAGCGGTTCGGAGCGTTCGCCATCGGGCGTATCGTAGCTGGTCAGCAGGCGCGGATCGTATTGCCGAAGCGCCGAAACCAGCGCCTCGCGGGCATTGTCGAGCGCGTGCTTCTCGCCCGCGATCAGCGCAGCATTCCGACTGGCATTCTTGCTGCCGAACCAGCGACCGAGCCGCTCGGCCAAGCCCGATGCGGCCCTGCAACGGACGGCGGACAATGGTGAGGAACAGATCGTTGACGTAGAGGTTCTTCGCCCCCAGCCGCTGCCGCCAGCGCGCGTCCAGCCCCTGGCTGAAACGGTCCTGAAATTCGCCTTCCAGATAGACATCTGCCCGCCGCCTGACGACGTGGTGGTAGACCGCAAACCGCGAATTGCCGAGCGCGCGCAGCATGGCATCGCGCAATTGCGCGCGGTAATTCAGTTCCTCGCTGTCGGCAGTCTCGAAGTGGAACCCGGCAATGCGGATCACCTGCATCAGCAGCCCGTCGCGCGTCTCGATCGTGGCGCTATCAAGATGCCGTGCATAGGGCAGGTGCAGTCCCGCCGGAGCCTCGCGCCGGGCCAATTTTCGCCGGTCACTCATGGCCGGTACGAATTGCAGCGCCAGTGCGCATGGTTCTTGACCCGCGGGCAATGCCGCATCCGCGTGAGCCACAGATCGACGATGCGCGGTTCGCGCAAGCTCGCGATCATCCCCGCGCCGTGGATGCCAAGCGCCAGCGGCAGCACCCAGAAGCTCTTGAAAATCAGGAACAGTTCCACCGCCACCACGGCGTTGATGACGAAAAAGGAAAAGGTCACCCCCGCAAACATCTGCGGACGCGTCAACGCTACGAAAAGCGTATCGCTGCGCAGGTTCTCGGCCAGTGTTTCCCCCTCTTGCCTGAAATTCAACGATCCAGTGTGCGCCTACAAGACACAAAAGCAAGTAGGAAAGGGCTTTCGCAGGCGCGTGTCGCTATGGTGCAGGCGTTGCCGTAGGCACAGGCTGGGGCACCAGATAGGGGCTGTTCCCCGAAGGCCGCAATTCCCCGCGCGGCTGTGCCTCGTAGACCACCACATCGGCAGGCGGTATGCGGCTTCCATCGGCGGGCAGCAGCAGCCCGAGCATTCCGGCGGCGATCAGCGGAGCGCCGAGCAGCACGAAAGCACCCAGAATCACCTGCATCCCCCGCCGGATCGGCAGCCGCCCGCTAAGCATCGAATAGCCGACGAATACCACGGCGATCACACAGATCGTCGCCGCCAGATCGCCCACCAGCGTGCCGGTCAGCCAATCGGCCGATCCTGTCAGCGGGTCGGTGGCGGGGCGATCAAACATCTAATCGAGATCGAAAGCGAATGGCAGCAGCGCCGCGATGCTGGTTTCGAGGCGGTTGGCGCCACTGGCATCGCAGCAGACGATAGCCAGATCGGCCCCCGCTCGGTTCGCCGCTTCCATGATCGCCTGCCTGCACCCGCCGCACGGGGTGACGGCTTCGCCCTCCCCCGCTGCCCCGCGCGCTCCGCCGACAATTGCCAGCCGCGCAACATTCTCCAGCCCGAAAGCCTGCTGCGCCGCCGCCAGCGCTGATTGTTCGGCGCAGACTCCCAGACGGTAGCAGGCGTTCTCCATATTAGCGCCCAGCGCCACTTGCCCGTCTCGGCTTTCGATGGCGCAGCCGACGAGGAAGTCCGAATAGGGCGCATAGGCCCGTTGCCGCGCGGCCTTCGCCGCTTCGACGAGCGCGGACCAGTCGCTCACGTGGCGGTCCCGTCGAGCCTGCGCGCCACCGCTACGGCAATCGCGATCAGGAACGGCACCAGCACGATGCTCAGCGCGACCTTGGCGATCACTTGCCCGATCAGCAGGCCGGTGATGTCGAACTCGCCGTAGAAAGCGAGTGTCACGAAGATTACCGAGTTCGATGGCCTGACTGAGTGCCGAGGCCACTGCCCCGCGCACCATCAGCCCGACGGTGCCGGTCCCACTCCCTTCACCGCGCAACCGGCTGAATATCCAGATGTTCAGCAGCAGCGACACGAGGTAGGCGACCGGCCCGGAGGACACCACGCGCCAGTACTGGCCGTGGACCATCGTGAAGGCCTCGTTCGCTCCCGGCCTGCCCGCCAGCATGTCCGCCGATGGCGGCAGCGCCAGCACCAGTGTCATCAGCACGATCGAGAAGGCGAGCGGCAGGAAGCCCCACCACACCAGCCGCTTGGCCGCGTCCTGCCCGTGCAACTGCGCCACGGTGCTGGAAATCACCACCAGCATCAGGAAGGCAAAGATGCCCGACTCCACCGCCAGATCGGTCGGCCATAGCTGCACCTGCTTGTAGGCAAGCACGCCCGCCAGCACGGTCATCCCGCCATACAGCAGGGTGAGGACGAACATCGAGCGGGCGATTGGCATTCCGGCGGAGGCTGTCGCGGGAGTTATCGGGGTGTCGGTCATCCCCGCTGGCTATGGCGCGCAAGGGTGGCTTGGCAAGAGGCGGCTGGGGGAAACGCACGGGATTCATTTGTCAGCCGCGCCGCTTTGCGCGAAAGGCGGGGACTGTTGCGACGACAGGAGAAGCCATGCCTCCCCAATTGATATCGCTGGCCGGGATCGCGGTGATCCTGCTGCTCGCCTTCCTGCTTTCCAACGGCAAGCGCCACATCAAGCTGCGCGTGGTCGCGGCGGCCTTTGCTTTGCAGGCGGGAATCGCCGTGCTGGTGCTGCGGACCAGTGGCGGCGCGACGGTCATCCGGACGATGGCGGACGGGGTGGCGGCGCTGCTGTCCTACGCCAGTGAAGGCACGCAATTCCTGTTCGGCGCCAGTGCCGACAATCCGCTCGCCAACACTTTCGCACTCGGTGCCTTGCCGGTGATCGTGTTCTTCGCCTCGCTGGTGTCGATCCTCTATCACCTCGGCGTGATGCAGAGGCTGGTGCGCTGGCTGGGCGGCGGAATCGGCTGGATCACCGGGATTTCCAAGGTCGAGTCGCTCGGCGCGGCGGCGAATATCTTTGTCGGCCAGTCGGAAAGCCCGCTGGTGGTGCGCCCCTATCTGGCCGCGCTGTCGCCTTCGCGGCTGTTCACGCTGATGACAGTGGGCATGGCGGGCGTGGCGGGGACGATCCTTGCCGCCTATGCCGGGCTGCTGGGGCCAAGCTACCTGCCGATCCTGCTCGCCGCCACCTTCATGTCTGCACCGGGCGGCATCCTGATGGCCAAGATCATCATGCCCGATACCGAAGACCCCGCGCCCGAAGCCGAGGGCCGGATCGAACTGCCCAAGGGTCGCATCAGCGCCGAAGGGCCAGCCGCGATCACCGAAGGCGGCGAAGTACCGCACGAAGTGGAAGTGGCCGAGCATTTCGACGAAAGCGGGCGCGCGGCGAACATTATCGAGGCCGCAGCCCAAGGTGCGCAGACCGGGCTCAAGCTGGCGGTGGCGGTCGGCGCGATGGTGCTGACTTTCGTCGCGCTGATCGCGCTCGCCAACGGCCTGCTCGGCGCAGCGGGCGGATGGTTCGGGATGCCGGAGCTGTCGTTCCAGCAGATCCTCGGCTGGGTGTTCGCCCCGATCATGTACCTGATCGGCGTGCCCTGGGCCGAAGCGGGCACGGCGGGCGGACTGTTCGGCACCAAGATCGTGCTCAACGAATTCGTCGCCTTCATCGATCTCGGCGCGCTGGAGGAAGGTGCGCTCAGCCCGCGCGCGCAGGCCATCGTCACGTTTTCGCTGTGCGGCTTCGCCAATTTCAGCTCGATCGCCATCCAGATGGCGGTGACCGGCGGGCTCGCCCCCAACCAGCGCCCGGTGATCGCCAAGCTCGGGCTGAAGGCGCTGGCGGCGGGTTCGCTCGCCAATCTGATGAGCGCGGCTCTGGCGGGGCTGCTCCTGCCGCTGTAAAGAGCGTCTCCATGTCTTCTATCGCCTCCATCTCGCTCGCCCGCCCGCTCACCGAAATCTCCGACGAACTGGGCCGTAGTTTCGCCGAATTCGGCTTCGCCATCGTCCGCGATCACGGCATACCGCAGGATCTGATCGACCGCGCCGAAGCCATGGCCAAGGCCTTCTTCGCCCTGCCGGAAGCGGCCAAGCGCGCCTACCATATCCCCGGTGGCGGCGGCGCGCGCGGCTATACCCCGTTCGGCAAGGAAATCGCCAAGGACGCCAAGGTCCATGACCTGAAGGAATTCTGGCACGTCGGCCGCACCCTGCCCCTCGGCCACCCGCTCGCCAGCTTCATGGCTCCCAATGTGTGGCCCACCGAAGTCCCCGGCTTCCGCGAGACCTTCGAACAGCTCTACGCCGAATTCGACAAGGCGGGCGACACGATCCTGCGCGCCATCGCCCTCCACCTCGGGCTGGAGGAGCACTACTTCACCCCCACCGTCACGGACGGCAATTCGGTGATGCGGCTGCTGCATTATCCGCCGCTGGGCGAGCAAGTGCCTGAAGGCGCGATCCGCGCGGCGGCGCATGGCGATATCAACACCATCACCCTGCTGCTCGGCGCGGAAGAGGCGGGGCTGGAACTGCTCAACAAGCAGGGCGACTGGGTGCCCGTCTCCCCGCCACCGGGCGCGCTGGCCGTAAACGTGGGTGACATGCTCGACCGGCTGACCAGTGGACAACTGCGCTCCACCACCCACCGCGTCGTCAATCCCGGCGGCGAGGCAGCGCGGCGGGCGCGCTATTCGATGCCGTTCTTCCTGCATTTCCGGCCCGATTTCGTGATCGAGCCCTTGGCCTCGTGTCTCGACGCAGGCGACTCGCCCGCGCCCCCAATCACCGCCCACGAATTCCTCCAGCAGCGGCTTCGAGAAATCGGATTGGCATGAATCACTCACGACCGATTCGGCAATCTCCCCTGCCCTGAAGTTACCAAGGCACGGTAATTTTGTTGCGGCGCAGCAACAGTCACAACTGAAACCGCTTCCCACCCACAGGAAATGACCGCGATGTGACAGCAATGTGTTGCGCTGTCATTTGCCTGAAAGAAAACTGTCGCCAATGGCAGCTATCCGGCTCGCGAGCGCCGACTTCAGGCACTTACGGTCTTTAAAATTCAGGGAACTCTCCAGACATGAAACTCAGGTATCTTCTCGCCGCCAGCGTCGCGAGCATCGCCGCCAGCGCCATCATGGCTCCGCAGACTGCGATGGCGCAGCAGATCACTTCGGGCATCGAAGGACAGGTTACTGACGCAGCAGGCGCGCCCATTGCAGGCGCCACCGTGACCGTCACCGATACCCGCACCGGTGCCACCCGCACGCTGACCACTGGCGCGGGCGGCAATTTCACCGCTACCAATCTCACCACCGGCGGCCCCTACACGGTCGAAGCCAGCGCACCTGGCTTCGAGGGCCAGAGCATCGCCGACATCACCACCTCGCTGCAGGGCAACACCAGCCTGTCGTTCTCGCTGACGCAGGGCGGTGGCACGATCGTTGTGACTGCCAGCCGCGTACGCCTCGCCCAGCTTGCTGTCGGCCCCGGCCAGAGCTTTGCCGGCGAAGTGCTGACCGCCGCGCCATCCTTCAACCGCGACGTGCGCGACATCATCCGCGTTGACCCGCGCGTCAGCCTTGATCGTGACGACGGCGGCTCGGGCCAGGATCGCATCTCCTGCCTTGGCGGCAATGATCGCGGCAACGCCTTCACCGTGGACGGCATCACCCAGGGCGACGTGTTCGGCCTGAATGATACCGGCTTCTCCTCGCGCTCCTCCACTCCGCTTCCTTATGACGCGATCCGCGAAACGCAGGTCCAGTTTGCGCCGTTCGACGTGGAATATGGCAACTTCACCGGCTGCGCGATCAACGTAGTGACCCGTTCGGGTGCCAATCGCTTCAGCGGCGGTGCCTTCTTCGAATATTCGGACAGCGGTATGCGCGGAACCCGCGTTGCCGATCGTGATGTCGCGGCAATTGAGCCGGACAAGCGCTGGGGCGTCAATCTCGGCGGCCCGATCATCCCTGATCGCCTGTTCTTCTTCGGTGCTTACGAGCACCAGGAAGCGGGCCAATCGCAGGATGATGGCCCTCTGGGCGGTGGCTTCGCCAACGAGCTTTCTTCCGTCACCGTGGCCAATTTCAACGAATTCAGCCAGATCCTGGACGAAGTCTATGGCATCGATACCGGTGGCCTGCTGACCAACCGTCCGTTCGAGAATGATCGCTATTTCGGTCGCCTCGACTGGCAGGTCAACGACGATCACCGCCTCGAATTGACCTATCAGCGGCTTGAGGAAGCCAGCACCCGCGCCGACGATTTCAGCACGTCGGCCACCAATGGCCGCATCACCGGCGCCAACACGTTCTACGCCAGCGGTACGGTTTCCGATTACTATTCGGGTCGCCTGTACTCGCAATGGTCGGACAATTTCTCGACCGAAATTCGCTATTCGCGGGCCGAAGTCGTCGATGTGCAGAACCCGCTTGGTGGCGGCGAGGCGCAGAGCGATAATCCGATCCCGCGCATCATTGTGGGCGTCACCAACAATGGTGCCAACGGCCAGCTTCTGGCAGGTCCGGGCTTCTCGCGCGCGGCCAACGATTTGCAGACCGATGTCGACACGCTGCGCCTGCTCGCCAATTACGAAGGCGGCGACCACAGCCTGAAACTCGGGTTCGAAATGAACCATGCTTCGTTGTTCAACCTGTTCGTGCAGAATGCCACCGGCACGCTGTATTTCAGCAGCCTGGCCAATCTGCGCAACGGCGTGCTTTCCAACGGGACACGCGCCAACCCCACCGCCACGCAGCTGGTAGCCGGGCAAGCCGTGGGTGCCGAGGGCAATTTCAGCGCAACGGGCAATGTGGAAGACGCAGCAGCCGATTTCACGCGCACCATTTATTCGGCCTATGTCCAGGATGATTGGCAGGCCACCGACGCGCTCAGTGTTGTGGCTGGCGTGCGGGTTGATTTCTTCAGCGGTGACGCACCGGCGGAAAATCCCAACTTCATCACCCGCTACGGCATCACCAATGCCAACGGCTTCAGCGATCTCGATCCGCTGATAATGCCGCGCCTCGGCTTTACCTATGACATGGATGATTTCGCCGTGTTCAGCGCCCCGCAGCTGCGCGGCGGTGTGGGCATTTTCTCTGGTGGCGATCCGGTGGTGTGGTTCGGCAATGCCTTCCAGAACGACGGGCGCGGCTTTGCCGGTGGCACCACCACCGATGCGGCCTGCCCCGCTGGCCCGATTGACGTGGTGGCCGGCGGCCAGTTCACTGGCGTTCCCGCCTGCTTCCAGGCCTCGGCCAGCGCCAGCGCGGCGGCAGGCCTTGGCGATACGCAGTCGATCAGCCCGGACATCACCCAGCCTTCGGTGCTGCGGGCCAACATCGGCTTCGCATCGGCGGTCGATTTTGCGCCTTCGGGCTTCTTGAGCGGCTGGAACCTCAACCTCGACTACATCTACAGCCGCGCGCGTGACCCGTTCACCATTGTCGATCTGTCCCAAACCCCGGATGTTCGCGCCGGACTGAACGGCTTCACCATCGATGGCCGCCCGATTTATCAGTCGATTGACCCGACCCGCAACGGTTGCGATGCCGAACTGGTTGGCCTGGACCCAGCCCCGGTGTTCAGCGGCGTTACCGCAGCCTGCTTTGGCACCAGCCGCGATGACGAATTGCAGCTGACCAATTCGGCCGGGTTTGACAGCCACATCGGATCGGCAATCCTGACCAAGGAATTCGATGGCGGCGTGTTCACCAGCGGCGGTTCGACCTTCTTCAGCCTCGGTTATTCGTACACCGATGCCCAGGATCGCCGGAACATGTACAGTTCCACCGCAGGTTCGAATTACGACATCACCGCAGCCTTCGATCGGCAGAATCCGGAGGCTTCGCGCGGCTTCTATTCGAGCACGCACAACATCGCTGCACAGCTGAACTTCCGCGAAGAGTTCTTCGGTGACTATTCGAACTCGTCTCGGTCTTACCTTCATCGCCCGTTCGGGCAGGCCCTACAGCCTGACCTTCACCGGCGGCGGGGTGTTCAACGATGCGGCTTCCGGCACTGAAAACGCCCTGGCCTATCTGCCGACCGGGATCACCGATCCAAACATCGCGCCAACGTCAAACATGGCTGCGGTGCAGAGTCTGGTCGATTATGCCAGCGAGCTGGGCTGTGCTTCCGATTTCCTCGGCAGCACGATTGATCGCAACACCTGCTCGAACGACTGGTACTACGACATGGACTTGTCGTTCTCGCAGGAAATTCCCTTCATCGGCTCGCTCACCGGCGTGGCGGAAGACAGCATCCGGATGTTTGCCACCTTTGATAACTTCCTGAACTTCCTTGATTCGGACTGGAATATCCAGCGTCGCCGCGATTTCGGCGGGCGTCAGGATGTGGCAACCGTAAGCGGAGTGGATGCGCAAGGCCGGTACATCATCACCGCCTTCAATCCGGATATCGCGACGGACAACCAGATCAACGTCAGCTCGTCGGTGTGGCGCCTGAAGATCGGCGTCAGCTACAGCTTCTGAGCTGAGAGCGGCGATGGATAACAAGGCGGCGGCGTTCGGAAGAGCGCCGCCGCCTTTCTTTTGTCACCAGACTGCGCGAAAGGTTGCTGCATGAACGTCCAACGCATCGCCGCCCTGATCTCCACCGCGGCGCTTGCCGCCTGTGCCAGCGTGCCGCCGCCTGAGGCTGCGCCGGTAACGGTGCAGATTCTCGCGATCAACGATTTCCACGGCAATCTGGAAACCCCGCAAAGCGAGACCTGGTTCATGCAGGACGGCGCGGAACGGAGGGTCAGGCTCGGCGGAGCAGCGCAACTTGCGGCAGCATTGGCAGCCCTGCGCAGCGAAAATTCAGTGACCGTAGCAGCGGGCGATCTGATCGGGGCGAGTCCGCTGATCTCGTCGCTGTTTCTCGATGAACCGACGATCAAAGCCCTTTCCACAATGGGACTCGACGTCGCATCGGTCGGCAACCACGAGTTTGATCGCGGCACTTCCGAATTGCGGCGGATGCAGGATGGCGGGTGTGAAGTGTACACATTGCGCACCCCGTGCGCGGTTGAACCATTTGTGGGCGCCGAATTCGCCTATCTGGCGGCGAATGTGGTCGATTCAGACGGCGAAACCTTCCTCCCAGCCACGCAGATTCGCGAGATCGACGGGGCGCGGATCGGCTTTATCGGGATGACGCTGGAAGGCACTGCCAACATGGTTTCGGCGCAATCCACCGAGGGCCTGCGTTTCCTCGACGAGGCAGAAACCGCCAACCGCTACGCCGCCGAACTGCGCGCGCAGGGGGCAGACACGGTGGTGGTGCTGATCCACGAGGGTGCGGACGTCGATCCGAATTACAACCTTTCTGGCTGCCCCGGCCTGTCCGGCCCGATCTTGACAATTGCAGCGGCGCTCGGCCCGGAAATTTCGCTGGTTGTTTCGGGACATACGCACCAGGCCTATGTCTGTTCGGTGCCCAATGCGGCGGGCGGTGAGGTGCTGCTGACATCGGGGGGACGCTTTGGTGGTTTCGTCACCGACATCGCGCTAACCATTGATCCAGCGACAAATTCGGTCGTTTCAGTGATCGGGCGCAATGTCCCGGTCGATGGCAGTGCAGGCAGCGATCCGACACTGGCGGCGCTGGTTGCGACCTATGCCGAAGCTTCCGGCCCGGTGGCAAACCGCCCTGTCGGCCCGATTGCCGCCGCCAGCGAAGAAGGAGAGGATTGCGCTGACAGCCCCGCACAGGATTTCGTCGCTGATTCATATCTTTATGCCGCCGAAGGGACCGGCGCCGATCTCGCGCTGGTCAATTCCGGCGGGGTGCGGACCAATCTCGATGGCGCAGCGGACGGCATTCTGACCTTCGGCGAATTGTCCGCGATGGCCCCGTTCGGCAATGGCACCATCGTGCTGGAAATGCTTGGGGCGCAAATCCGCAATGTGCTGGAACAGCAGTTCTGCGGCGAGGGAACAGCGGGCATCTGCTCGTCGGTGCTGGTTCCCTCTGCCGGATCGTCCTACACCGCCGATCCCTCGCAGCCCGCTTTGCAGCGCATCACCTCGGTGACGGTCAATGGCCAACCTCTTGATATGTCTCGGACATATCGGGTGGTCACCAACAGCTTCCTGGTCGGTGGCGGCGATGGCTTCGCGCAATTCGCCGCCGTGCCGCAAGTGGCTAATGTCGGTTTCGATATCGACGCGCTGGAGGCCTACGTTGCCACCGGAAACGTCAGCGTTCCCGTGTGTGGCAGGGTGCGCAACGTGGCCGCCGCTGATTGAAACTGCCTAACCGGATACCGTGAATAGCCCCTAGGCTCAGGACGGTGCTGTCAGTCTAACCGCAACTCGTCTCCGATTGGCGAAGGCATCCCCTTCCCTGACGCGACTTATGCGACGAGGTTCTGCCACTCGGCCAGCGCGGCCGAGCGGCGGATCTTGTAAGTCTCTCTGTCGATCAGGTGGCGTTCGAGATTGAAGTGGTTGTGGACGTTGGCGTGGACCGAGGCGAACTTCTGTAACGACTTCATTTGTCGGAACCGGAGCATCGCCAGCTCCCTTCGCCGGACCGGCAGGTGCCTGTTCTCCACCCGGCTGTTGGCCCAGCGTCCCACTTCCTGCTTTTGGGTGTTTCCAGTTTCAGTCATCGCTGCCTTGTATGAGCGAAGGCCATCAGTGGTGATCTCGACCGGTGAACCGCGGCTCTTCAGCGCCTTCTTCATGAAGCGTAAAGCGGCCTTCTTGTCTCTGGTTTTCGTGACATAGCTCTCGAGGATATCTCCTCCCAGGTCGACTTCTCGCCAAAGGTAGTGCATCTCGCCCTTGATGTTGGCTACGCCGCCCTGCGGGTCACGTAGACCTCGTCATTGTGCCATTTCCAGTGGCGGAAGCCCTCCATCCGGCTCACTCGCTGGCGCCGGACATCAGCGGCGAACCTCGGGCGAGGAATGGAAACGGCGGAATGGGCGTGGCGGAAGGGCTCGAAATTTGCGCGGCATCAGAGCTGGCTAGCCGGGCAGGGAGCAAGTTCCCCGTTGCTCTGACAAAGCCCCCGTGGCGCCCGTTCAAACGATGATCATGTTTAACGATGATAACCGTAGCACCCACGGCATCGAGCCGATCTGCGATGTTTTGCCGATCGCCCCTTCAACCTATCACAAGCATGTCGCAGATCGCCGGTCTCTACAGAATGATCAGGAATGCTCGACTGGTTCGCCTACTGCTACCCGCACCGCTCCAAGAGAGCGCGGTTCGCTGCAACATCATTCTGGCGATCAAAATCGCTGATCCGGTTTTGGCGTTCCAGCCTGGCCCAGACCGCCTCTGCTTCGGCAAATCGCTCGCAGGCCTTGGCCAGGTTGCCTGTTTCCAGGTACAGGATGCCCGATGGACGCAAGGCTACCGGAAGCGCGCGCAGGACCTGATAATTGCCCGGTTGCAGCCGCGCGTTTTCGCGATAGCCCGCGATAGCGAGATCGTTCTGGCGGTAGGCCTCGGCAATGCGACCAATGTTCTGCAACTCGTAACTGTATTCCTCCCGCACGATGTTCTCCATGCGCCGGGCGCTGGCGCTGTCATCGAAGCGGCGGAGCAGTTCGATATCAGCCAAACCTGCTTCGGAAATGGCGACTGCCTCCGCCTGCCGCCCCACTTCGAACAGCGCGCTGGCAGCAGTAAAGGTGGTGTAGGCCCTGCGCTTGAGCACGCGCACATCGTGGCTTAACGCCGGATCGGCCAAGGCTTCCCGACCGGCGAGATAATGCGCCACAGATCCAGCAGGATCGCCGCCATACCAGACCGCGTCTCCGCGCAAGGTGGCGATCTGTTCGCGCACCAAGGCGAGATCGGCGGCCTGTCTGGCCCCCGCCGGTGCCAGGCCTTCAATGAAACCGTCGGCCAAGGCGAGCGCCGCCAGCGCCTCAGTGTACTGCGCTTCCGTACTGTGGCTGTCGGCGCGTAGCATTTGCGCGCGGGCGCAGATCAGGCGGGCGGAGAAATGGTCCGGTTCTGCGGCAAGGACCGGGGCCAGCACTTCGTCGACCTCGGTGAGTATGGTAAAGGCGCTGACCTGATCGATCTGCGCTTCGCCAGCAAACACCGCACGGGCATAGAGCGTGCGCGCCAGCGACAGGCGGAGGTCGGCGCGATCGGGCATCTGCTGGTGGAGATCGCGCAGCGCTGCCTCGGCGCGCGCCAGCACCGCATCTCCTGTGGCCGGGTCCATCACTTCGCGCAGGTCTTCTGCCGCCAGAATTTCGCCAACGCGGGCATAGGCATTGGCGGTTTCGATCTGGAGGTCGATCGGAGCACCGGGAACTTGGCTCAGCCGCTCAAGCGCCAACCGGGCCTGATCGGCGATCCGCTGCCGCATTGGCCCGGTGCCGGGCATCGTTTCCAGATCGGTGACGACATCGCTGACGAGAAAGTTTGAAAGCTCGCGCGTTTCGGCAAAGCGCTGTTCGGCGGCATCGCGCGCGTTGCTGGCTTGCAGAAACATCACTGTCATGGCCAGAGCCGTCACGGCCAGCAGCACCGCCGCCGCCACCCCCAGCCGGTTGCGCCGCCACAGCAGCCGCAGGCTGTGCACACGGTCTGGCGGGCGAGCGGAGACCGGTTCGTGCCGCTGCCAGCGATCCAGATCGGCGATCAGCTCGCTCACCGCGCCGTAGCGCAGCGCGGCATCGGGCTGCGCGGCCATTGCCGCCACCGCGCGCAAATCATCGTCGACCCCGGCAGTGCCCGACACGAGCTGATCCAGCAGCACGCCCAGCGCGTAGACATCGTCTGTTGGTGTGGACCGTTCGCCCGACAGGCGCGAGGGGCTGGAATAGCCGGGCGTATGCGCGCTGGCGGCCCGCCCTCCGTCCTCCCCCACCAGCCGGGCGATTCCGAAATCGAGCAGCTTCACCCCGAAACCCTTCGGCCACCACCACGTTGCTGGGCTTTACATCGGCGTGGACCACCAGTTCGCGGTGGGCATATTCCAGCGCCTCGCAGGCGTGCGCGGAACAGCGCCAGCCGTGCCGCCAGATCGAGCGCGTGATCGCGGGCATAGTCGGTGATCGGCACCCCGCGCACCAGTTCCATGATGATATAGGGCGCACCGTCCTCGCTCACGCCGCCATCGAGCAGATGGGCGATGTGCGGGTGGTGCAGCCGGGCGAGAATGCGGCGTTCGGTGGCGAACTGGTCCTGCATCGCGGGGGACAGCACGTTGCGGCGGATCACCTTGATCGCCACCTGCTGATCGAACAGGCCATCATCGCGCGCCCCGCGATAGACCAGCCCCATGCCGCCGCGCCCGATTTCCTCGACGATCCGGTAGTTGCCGATCCTTTGCGGAGGCGGCAGTTCCTCTTCCGGCGTGGCAGGTTCCGGCGGCACGGTGGGGATCAGCGCGGCAGAGCGATCCGCCGCCAGCATCGCCAGCACCGCCGCCAGCACGTCCGGCTCGTCCGCCAGCACTTCGCGCAAACGCTCCTCACGCGCGGCTTGCGGCCAGTCGAGCGCTTCTTCGAACAGGCGCAGCACCCGGCGTTCGCGTTCCAATATCCATCAGGCCGCCTGCATTTCCTTGAGCAGCCACGCCCGCGCGGTTTGCCAGCGGCGGTGGACGGTGCGTTCGGACAGCTCCATCTGCGCGGCGATCTCCGGCATGGTCAGCCCGGTATAGAACCGCAGCTCCACAATCCGCGCGGCATCTTCGTCCACCAGCGCCAGTCGGTCGAGCGTGCTGTCAAAGTGCTCGATATCCAGCGCGCCCGCCTCGTCGGCAAAATCGGTGAGCAGGGTCAGCACATCGCCGCCGCGCTTGGCGGACTTGTGGCGGCGGACCTCGTCGATCAGCGTCAGCCGCATCACCCGCGCCGCCAGCGCGAGGAAATGGCTCTTCCCGCTCACCGAAAGCCCCTCGGCATGGATCAGCCGGATCGCCGCCTCGTGCACCAGATCGGTCGGCTGGATATGCAGGCGGCCCTGGCCATAGGGGCTGTCCCCGCTCAGCACCCGGCGGGCGATGCCGCGAAATTCCTCGTAATACAGCCCCAGCAACTGCTCGCGCGCTGCCGCCTCCCCGCGCGAGAACGCGCGCCATAACTGATTGAGTTCGTCTGCCCCCACCCATGCAGACTGCCACGGGAGCGCACGGGGAAAAAGCCGCAATTATCAGCGCGGCGCATTTTCTTTTCGGCAAGCTGGCAGGTTTTGCGCCGCGTTTTCCGATTTGATGGGTGGAGCACAAGACTTCGCCGAAAAACATGAGGTTCGCAGGAAACAGGTTTCAACAGCCCGGCGGAGCAATCCGGGGGCAATGCTGGAGTGCGAAAAATGGCTGCTGTCCCATTCAGGTCTTTCATCAAGGCTGCCGTGCTGGCCTTCGGCTGCCTTTGCGCCGCCCCCGCGCTGGCCGCCTGCGATCCGCCGCCGCCCAATCTGGAATATTCCGCCTGGTACCGCGAATGTGAAAGCGTGTTGCAGGCCCGCTGGCGCGACAGCAATCCCTACGGGCTGCCCTACAGCGAATATGTCCGCATGCTCTGGCAGATGTACGAGGTCCGCTATCACCCGGAGCGGCACCCCGGCCTCGTCGGCTCGGCCTGCTCGCCCGAAGGATCGGGCTACATGAACCAATCGGGCCATGCGCAAATCTGCCGTGGCGGGCGCTGGACCGTGGCGGGCAATTAGCCGCCGCCGCAGCAAAGCGATCAATCAGACATCCGACCTCAAAAGGACGAAACCATGAACCGCACCAAATCAACTCTGCTTGCCGCAACCGCGCTTGGCGTTTTCGGCGGGGCGATGTTCGCCTCGCCGCAGGTGGCGTTGGCGCAGAGCGAGCCGGGGGCAGCGGTGGTGTTTTTGCCTGCTCCTTCGGAATCAACGTCGTCTAATACTGAGCCACTTTCGATCAACGCAGGCGGCACTGTCGTGGTCGGCAAGGTTGCAGGCCAGTTTGTCAGGTGGGTCAATGGTGTGCCTTCGTACTTCGGCACATTTGACAATGGCGACAGGCTGTATGATTTCAGTTTTTCGGGCGTAGCCAGCGGTGACGGCTCAACCATCATCGGTGAGCGGCAGCGGCGCAACTTTGAAGGCAGCGGTGGCTTCGATCCGGGGGCCAATCCCTATATCTGGTCTGCAAGCACCGGTCTTGTCGATCTGCCCTATTCAGTTAACAGCAATGAGGTCGTCGATGGCCCATATGGCTTAAACTACGACGGAAGCGTTGCGATTTTGAACACCCAAGAAACGGCTGGCGCTGTCAATGTGGCGCGCGCCTACCGTTGGACTGCCGCAGGAGGGTTTCAAAGCCTAGGATCGTTTTCGGCGCCAACGGACAATCCCGATTATTTTGGCATTCTTGCCACAACGATCAGTGGCGATGGTAATGTTATTGCAGGCAACACAATCAACCAGCGCTTTGCAACCGTAAGTGGCATTGATCGTAGTGCACAAGGTGCATTCCGCTGGACGATTGGCGGAGGACTGGAACGCTTGCCAGACCTCGCAACTGCGCCGCTTGGCGGAACCGTGGGGAGCTTTTCCGAAGCCAATGGCATCAGCCGGGATGGATCAACGATTGTCGGTGCATCGCGTGGTAGCAATGGTTTGGTGCAAGCATCCTACTGGCGCAGTGGAGGTGTCACCGCACTCGGCTATTTGCCCGGTGCAGCCTTGCCGTTCACAACCAGCCCATCAGAAGTCGGGACAACCACGCGCTTGCCGCAAATGCGGATGGGTCGATTATTGTGGGGCGATCACTCGGAACCACCAACGATCTCGCATGGCGCTGGACCTCGGCAAGCGGGATGCAGGACCTGAACCTGTTTGCCACCAACGCCGGGATCAATCTGGGCGGCTATGCCCTGACCGATGCGGTTGGCCTTTCTGACAACGGCCAGTTCATCACCGGCAACCTTCAACGCCGCGCAAAGCCATTCGCGGCTACGTCCTCTCCATCGCCGCCGCGCCGCCGCCGCAGAGCGGGACGGTGTCGTTCTTGCCGGGGCATCAAGTGGCACGGCGCATTGCTCGCTGTTACCGATGCCGGTTCAAGTCTTTTGCAATCAGCGGCGATGGTCACTTCGTGGTTGGCGCTGCAAACTCCAATTGTCTGGTGGCTTGGCGCGATGGCGCACCCCAGGTGGCTGGATACCCTTAGTCCGTTGGGTCGACAATGGCGTCCCAATTGAGTACGCATCGGGAATGAGTCAGATGGGTCCGTGATTGTTGGGTACTCGCGATACGACTCGAACGAATCCCCCTTTTCAGTTCCGACCGTCATCTGGACGGACAAGCGGTTCTTATCTTCCGCCTGAGCCGATTGTTGGCAGTCGAAGAGCTGTTGGGACAGGCTACGTGAATTCCGATGGCACCATTTTCGCCATTAACAACACTTGATTACGCCTTCAGTTCCAGTTTCGGCGGAGAATGTCAATTCCGGTCTGGGTTACGTCTATCGATGGAGTGCGAGCAGCGGTTTTCAGGAAATCGGACGCGTTCTGGATGCATCCGCTTCACCACGCTCACCCGAGGAATGATGGTGTTATTGCGATGCCATCGTGGGCATGGCGAACATCCTCGCGGGCATTTAATTATGGTCGATTCGCCGCCGATGACCTCGCACGCTTTGTCTGGCGGTCCGGACATTCGCGGACTTCGACGACTCTTTCCTGATCCATCTCTCCGCTTCGCCCTGTCGGGACCATCAGACTATTCCGAAGCAACGGCATCAGCCGAGACGGCACGACCATCGTCGGCGCATTCGCGCGGCAACGGATGGCATGTTGCAAGCTGTTTACTGGCGCGGTGGCGCGATCACCGGACTTGGTTGTCCTACCGGCAGGCCGCCTACATCAACGGACCCATTTGCTGACGAATGCACACGAGGCGCTAGCCGCGAATGCTGATGGCTCGATTATCGTCGGGTGGTATGAAGCGCCACAGCATCGACGCACGGATCTGCTTGGCGCTGGACCGCGGCAACCGGGATGCAGGACCTGAACCTGTTCGCCACCAATGCCGGGATCAATCTGGGCGGCTTTGTCCTGACCGATGCAGTGGGCCTGTCCGACAACGGCCAGATACATCGCGGGAAATTCCTTCAACGCAGCGCAAAGCCAGTCGCGGCTACGTCCTCTCCATCGCCGCCGTGCCACCCCCCGTCAACACCACCAGCACCGCGCGGCTGATCGTCCGGCTGACGCTGCCCGGCGTGACGCAGGACATCCATCGTCACGCAGAACTTCGCCAGCCAGATCGATGCGCGGCTGAACGGCGGCACGGTGTTCACCCGCAATGTGACCGATATCCTCACCGGCCACCGCCGGGGTGCCGCGCTGAACGATGCGCGGGCGGCAGCTGCAGGCTGGCTCTGGCCTGCGCCGCCTGGTCTTCGGCTGCGCCCACGCTTGGTGTCCAACACCACGCAAGTGCTCAGTACCACCAACACCATGGTCGATGTCGCCACCGGCACGCAGGTCACCACCGCCAATGTCATCACCATTGGCCCAGCCACGGTGGCGACGGGTGATCTGGGCACTTGCGCCACGGCGGCAGCAAACAACATGAACCCCACCGGCTGCTCGCTGCCGGGAACGGCCGTGACGGTGGTCGCCGGATCGACTCAACACCAACACTTTCACTAACACGATCAACTCGGTGACCCCGACCACCACGACTACCGTCAACCAACTCGTCACCGCACGCTGGCAGCTTTCCGCCACGGCGGGCAACCAGTTCGGCACCGTCCACGCGCTGGCGGGTGTGGCTGCGTTCGAGCGGGGGGACCGGCTGATCGGGCAATTGCTCGGCCTCAATGGCGCCAGCCAGCGCGGCGGCGCGGGAGTGGCGCGGGCGGGATCGCCTGCCAGCGCAGCCGATGGACTGGTGGGCGATGCGGGCGGCTTGAGCATGTTCGGCGGCTATTTCGGCAACTGGAGCCGGATCGATGCCGATGCCAGCGTTCCGGTCGCGAATGTGCGCGGGCGCACCAATGGCTTTGTGCTGGGCGTGCAGCAGGCGCTGGGGGACAGCGCGCGGATCGGCGTGGCGGTGGATCACGGCAGTTCGGACTATACCGTGCGCGACGCGACCTATCCCGAAACGCTCGATTTCCAGCAGACCCAGCTGGCGCTGTTCGCGGGCTGGAATTCTGGCGGCTTCAGCCTTGATGGCGCGGCGGCCTACGGCTTTGGCTCGGCGGAAACCTCGCTCGCCACCCCCACCACGGCGGCGCTGGCGGATTACGATGTCAATGCCTGGTCGCTCGGAGCGCAGGCGGGCTATACCGTGGCGCTGGGCGATGCGGCCAGTGTGGAACTGGTCACCGGCGTGCGCCATGTTGCGGCGCGGCTGGCGAGCTTTGCGGAAGAGGGCGGCGACAGCCCGCTGGCGGGCCTTGGCACCGATGTCAGCCGGACGCGGATTTACGCCGGGATCGAGGGCGAGGCGGCGCTCGATCTGGGCGGGCTCACCCTGACCCCGCGCCTCCACGCGCGGCTGGCGCAAGACAGCGGCGATGCCAGCGGCGTGGCCGATCTGGTCTTCGCCAGCGCGCCGGGTGGCCCGGTGATGCAGGCCTTCGGCCCCGGCGTGGGGCAGACGGTGGCGGAACTGGGCGGATCGCTCGATGCGCAGCTCGGCGGCGGCGTGCACCTTTGGGCGGGGTACGATGGCACCATTCGCAACCATGCCCGCACCTATGCCGTGCGGGCGGGACTGACTTTGCGCTGGTAGGCGTCTCGCACGTCTGCAGAGATCACCTTACGCCTCATCCAGAGACCGGAACTGGTTCGCAGAAATTTGGCCATCCTGAATGCCATTCGTTTCTGCCTTTTGTGCGTCAGCTCACAAACAAAACATGAGAAAATCAATATTCTACCGGATCGATCGGCCTTTCTGGATGACTGGCGGCGCTGTCAGTCTAACCACAACGCGTCTCCGATTGGCTAAGTCCACCCTGCCCCGGCGCGGCCTGTGCCACCAGAGCCTGCCACCCGACGATGTGCTGCTGGAGACGCACAAGAATCGGTTTCACGCGAAGGTCGCGAAGGGGCGAAAGGGAGTACGGGTGCGGCGGCAGCCCTGCGTGGCTTCGTGTCTTCGCGTGAACCAGACCGGGTGCGGCGGGTGGATTGCCTGTGTCTTGTCCCGCACCCGACCACGACGACACGGGGCGCAGTTCACCCGAAGTTCACCCGGAATCCGCGCCTTGATCTACAGTGCGGCGGGTGATGCGCGCGAACACGGAGCATGGTGGCGAAGGACAGCGCGCGGGGGATGGCGGGGGAGGATGGCGCGCGGTCATGGTGTAGGGCAGGGCACAGGTTGTGGCTTGTAGCATGGTCACTTGGGTAGCGCGGCGAAAAATTGGCAGCAACTCCCGGCGGCGTAGCACCTTGGTTGAGGAGTTGAAATAGCGGAACGGGCTGGCAGGTTTTTTGGGTCGGGGTATGGCGCCTCCTACCTTGCCCTACTCACATTGCGAGCGGTGCGTTCGGTTCGACAGGACCGGTTACCGGGGGTTGGTGGCGGAGAGGGTGGGATTCAGATTGGCAGCATACTTATCTGATTTATATCAATAATTATCATGAGTTCGGTAAAACCGACCCCCCAAAATGCCCCCAAATTTTCGGTACGCGATCGATCGAACCGCAACATGGTCCTGTAAAGCCCAGCTGTCCACTATACTTAGCCTACACGAGATGAACCTAAGTTCATGTCGCGGGTATCTGCGAAATATGACTTTATTTCACGATCACGTAATATAGTCGTAATTCGCGATTGTCTCGATTCGAAGTGAAGAATTTCGAGTTTGCGTCTTCCAGACCAATCAACCAGTGCTGGTCTTCGAACGGCGATGACAAACATCAATAGTACTGTGGATCCTCCCACCACGGGTAAACTCGGGCATCCCGTCCGAAACCCGCGATCGGGGAAATCCGAGCGCGTCGCGCTTCTCTAGAAACGATTGCGCCCCTTCCTTAGCATCGAGTGAACGTGCCCGCGTATGGATCGCCCGGCTTTCGATCCGGTGCGCCTCCATGGGATGGGCCATGCCCAGCCCGCGCCACAGCATCTGCCGGATCAGCGCCACCGATACCGGCGCGGCGTTATCGGCAATCTCGCGTGCCAGTCGCTGTGCCTCGCCCAGCAGTTCGGCCTGCGGCACCACGGTGCTCACCAGCCCGGCATCCAGCGCTTCTGCCGCATCCACCATCCGGCCCGACATGCTCCATTCGAGAGCCTTGGAAATTCCCACGATGCGCGGCAGAAAGAACGAAGCCGCCGTTTCGAGCGCCATGCCACGCCGCGCGAACACGAAGCCGAAGCGGGCTTCTTCGGCGGCAATGCGGATATCCATCGGCAGGATCATCGTCGCGCCCAGCCCAGCCGCCGCGCCATTGATCGCGCCGATCACCGGCTTGCGCAGCCCATAGAGTACCAGCGCCAGCCGCCCGCCCACTTCGCGGATCGCCTCATTGCTCAAATCCACTTTGCCATCCGGCCCGACCAGATCGGCGGCATCCGGCGCAACGAAGCTGTCCGCCCCGCGTGAAAGGTCCGCCCCGGCGCAAAACGCGCGCCCTTCCCCGGTCACGATCACCGCGCGCACCGCATCATCATTGTCCGCGGCTTCGAAAGCGGCGATCAGTTCGCGCACCATCGCGCCGTTGATGGCATTCAGCTTTTCCGGGCGGGCGAGCGTGATCGTGGCGATCCTGTCGGCCAGTTCGTAGCGTATGAATTCAAAGGTCATCGGGGTAATCTTTCACCGTCCAGGCAGCGGGATATGCGCGCAAGCCCAATTAATGCACAAGCACCATTGCAATTTCTCGCCCTCTGGGCAAATCCTGTCACAGGCAGGCTCGCTGTAGCAGCCTCAATCGGGAATCCAGAATGGACAGGCAATCGGGTGCGGGCGTCCGCACGATCATCATCGGCGCTGGCATGGCCGGGATGTTGGCGGGCATCCGCCTGAAGCAGCGCGGTGACAACAATTTCGCGATTTACGAAAAGGGCGACTCGGTCGGCGGCACCTGGCGCGAAAACACCTATCCCGGCATCGCCTGCGATACCCCGGCGCATTCCTACTCCTATTCCTTCGCATTGAACCCGCAATGGAGCGCATTCTACGCCCCCGGCAGCGAAATCCGCCAGTATTTCGAAAGCGCCGCGCAGCAGTATGGCCTGCTGGAACATGTCCGCTTCAACGGCGCGATGGAGCATTGCGAATGGCGAGACCACCAGTGGCATGTCCGCACGCACGATGGTTCAACCGACGCGGGGCACATCCTCGTCGCGGCCACCGGAGTGTTGCATCATCCCAGCGTTCCGGCGATTCCGGGGCTGGAGACCTTCGCGGGCGATTGTTTCCACAGCGCCCGCTGGGATCACTCGGTGGAACTTGATGGCAGGCGCATTGGCGTGATCGGCAATGGTTCGACCGGGGTGCAGATCGTCTCGGCGCTGGCGAGGCGCGCGGCGCGGCTGGTGCATTTTCAACGCTCGCCGCAATGGATCATGCCGAGTGTGGACCTGCGCTATACCGAGGAAGAGAAACAGGCCTTCGCCGCCGATCCGGCGCTGATAGAGAACGTCCGCAACGGGCCGGAAGCCTCCGCGCGCAAAGCCCGCTTCACCACTGCCATCATCGATGCCGGGTCGCCCGAACTGGCCGAGATCGAGGAGATTGTGGCGCGCAATCTGGAAGACAGCATCCGCGATCCGGAACTGCGTGAAAAGCTGCGCCCCAATTACCGTGCGGCGTGCAAGCGGCTGGTGTTCTCCGCCCACTATTACGACGCGGTGCAGCAGCCAGCGGCTTATCTGGAGAACGGCGCGATTGCGCAGGTCGAACCCGCAGGAGTGCGCATGAAAGATGGCACCTTGCACGAACTCGACGTGCTGGCGCTCGCCACCGGCTTCAAGGTCGATCAATTTGTGCGCCCGATGACCGTGCTCGGCGAAGGTGGGGTGGCACTGGACGAAGTCTGGGCCGCTGGTCCGCGCGCCTATTATGCGGTCACCGTGCCGCATTTCCCCAACCTGTGCCTGCTCAACGGCCCCACCGGCCCGGTCGGCAATTTCTCGCTGGTGGATATTGCGGAAAAGCAGTGGGACTATTTCGATCAGCTGACCGCCCCGGTGCGTGCGGGCGAGTGCACCGGCATTGCGCCGACCATGGCCGCGCTTGAGACTTATGAGGCGGCCCGCAACCGCGATGCGATGATGACAGTGTTCGCTTCAGGCTGCAGCAGTTGGTATCTCGATGACAAGGGCGTGCCGCAGGTCTGGCCGTGGAGCTACCAGCATTTTGTCGATGTGATGGCCGCGCCGAGGCTGGAGGATTTCGCGATGACCGGTGCTCAGGCCTGATTAGACCGTCCCCACACCGGTAACCGGCGAACCAACCGCCCCGGGCAGCCGCAGCGGCGGGGCGGTGAACAGGAACCGGCTCCGGCCATTGGCGCGAAGCCAATCGGCCAGATCGCTCAGCAGGAACAATTCGCCCAGCGGGATGCCCAGTTTGAACAGGCACAGGTGGTGCAGCGGTACGCGCACGCCATGGGCATCCTGCCGCACGAAATCGGGCATGAATTCCACCGCCTCATTGTCTGAAACAAGCGCCGCGACCCCGCTATCCGCCACCCAGCGTTGCAATCGCTCGTCAAAACCATCGAGGCCGGAGCAGCAATGCGGATCGAATTCCGCCGCCGGATCGGCATATTGGCCGAGCAGCGCGCGATCAAAACCGGTGCGCAGGCACAGGATGTCGCCCGGCTCCACCACCACCTTGTCGGCGGCGAGGATCTGCATCAGCCGCTCATACCCCACCGGCTCCGCTGCCAGCCCGACATGCGCGAACAGGTCCACCATCACCCCCCGCCCTTGGAGGCCGGTCTCGGCAATCCGCTCGATCCCCAGCGCATGGGCACCATAAGGCCCCGGCTTGGCCGTGCCTCCGTGCAGATAGTCCACTGGCCCGCAGACATGCTCATTCGCGCGGAAGCCATTGTAGTACGTCACTTCCTCGCCGCCGTCCCCGCCGGCATCGATATTCATAGCCCATGTGGCACAAGCGCATCCCACTGGGTGGAATATTGCAGGCTGAGCGTCACCCGGTCATCGCACACCACTTCCTTCATGCCGGGAATGGCGCGGCCATAGGGGTAGTTCATCACCGGATCATCGCCGCGCATCGAAAAGCTCTGCTCTGGCGGAAAGCGGCGCGGGTTGAGCTGCACGCGCGGGCAATCCAGTGGCAGCGACAGGCAGAACGCCAGCCCTTCGCGCACCTCGCGCACTGCCGCGAGCCGCCGTTCGGGCGTGATCAGGTTGAGCCGCCCGATCTGGTCATCCGCGCCAAAATCGCCCCAGTTGGAACCTTCGGGGCGGACCTGCCAGCGATCCATATCATCCGTCATGCACCGCTTCCCTGCCAAATTGCTCGGCTCAACCATAATTATCCGGCCAGGCACTAGCCAGCTTTAATGCATCACATTATGCGCATTATTACCGCGCGTGAGAGGGACCAGAGCGATGCCTGAAGCTGCCATTGAAGCCCCCAAATTCCAGATATTCCGCGCCGCCGATGCGAAGGAATTGATGGAAGAAGGCTGCATGAGCGTGGAACCGTTCTCGCCCGTGCAGCGCGCCGGGATGGACAAGCTGGTGGCAGCAGGTTTCCTCGAAGGCGACGAGGTGAATGTGCTGTGCAACCTGCCCGGTTTCAGCCTCACCCATGTCTGGTTCAAGGTAGACTATCCGCTGCCGCTGCACAGCCATGATGCCGATTGCCTGTATTACATTATCGCCGGATCGGTCAGGCTGGGAACCGAGGAACTGGGGCCGCGCGACACCTTTTTCGTGCCCGCAGGCGTGCCCTATGCCTATCGCCCCGGCCCCGACGGCGCGGAACTGCTCGAATTTCGGCACGCGACCCATTTCAACTTCGTCAACCACGCCAAAGGTGCGGCCTTCTGGGACAAGGCGGCTGAAACCGTCGCCCACCGCCGCGAACAATGGGCCAACGCCGCCCGCCCTGCCCTGAACCCTGCCTCCTAGGACCACGCCATGACCGAGCCAACTATCCGCTACGAAAACCCAGCAGACGGCGTCGCCCGCATCATGCTGGCACGATCAGACAAGCACAACGCGATCAACCCGCAGATGATCTTCGAGGTCAATGAGGCGTTCAACCGGGCGCTGCGTGATGATGCGATCAAGGTGATCATTCTGGGCGCCGATGGCCGCAATTTCTCCGCCGGGCACGACATTGCCGATACGGTCGAAAACTATCAGGCGGATATGCAGGAACGCAGTCCCGGCGTCAGCACCTGGAGCGGGTTTACCGACGAATTCACCCACGGCTGGTATGCGAGCGAAAAGGAAGGCTATCTGGAATCCGCGCGGCGCTGGCGCAATATCTCCAAGCCGACCATCTGCACCGTGCAGGGCAAATGCATTGCCGGGGCGCTGATCTTCGCGTGGGTGTGCGACATCATCATCGCCGCCAAGGATGCGCAATTTTCCGATCCGGTGGTCACTTTCGGCGTGTCCGGCGTCGAATGGCTCGGCCATCCGTGGGAACTGGGCGCGCGCAAGGCTAAGGAATTCCTGTTCACGTCCGATGTGTGGAGCGCCGAGGAAGCGCACCGGCTGGGCATGGTGAACCATGTTGTGGAACGCGCCGAGCTTGACGATTTCGCGCTGGCAATGGCGCAGAAAATCGCGGGCAAACCGGCCTTCGCGCTGAAACTGGCGAAGGAAGCGGTCAACAAGACGCTCGACATTCAGGGCCAGATGAACGCCATCGATCAGGCGTTCTCGCTGCACCACCTGTGCCACAACCAGAACTTCCGCAAGTTCGGCTACGGCATGGATACCAGCAACCTGCCCAAGGTTGCCAATGTGCCCAAGAAGGACGGCTGATCCGACAGCGAGTGATCTTGATCGCCGGTGCCAGCGGTGTCGCTGGCACGGCGGCAGTCGGCCATTTTGGCCTGCTACCCGATTGGCAAGTGATCGCCCTGTCCCGCCGAGCGCCGGTGGTTGCGGATGACTGCCGGTTTACGCATCTGCCAATCGATCTGGACGACGAACAGGCGTGCAGGCGGCTGCTGGCGAATGTCCCGCCAGTAACACATCTGGTTTATGCTGCGGTTGCCGAAGCCGCAGGCCTTGTTTCCGGGTGGCGCGATGATGAACTGATTGCGCGCAACGGCCGGATGTTCGCCAACCTGATCGCGCCGCTCGCCGCCACAGGCGCGCTGCGCCATGTGAGCATTCTGCAAGGTTCGAAGGCTTACGGCGCGCATGTCCACCCGGTCACAGTTCCGCTGCGCGAACGGGCCCCGCGCGACGATCATGCGAATTTCTACTGGTTGCACGAAGATCGGCTGCGCGAGGCTGCTGCCAGCGGCGGCTTCGACTTCACCATCTGGCGCCCGCAAGTGATCCTCGGCACCGCGCCCGGATCGGCCATGAACCCGGTGGCGGCGCTGGGCGCCTATGCCGCCATCTGCCGCGAACGAAAGCTGCCGTTTGTGTTGCCCGGAGCGGGACGACGCTCTGCTGGAGCTGACCGATGCCGGGCTGCTGGCTCAAGCCTTGGAATGGGCGGCCACTGGCAAGGCCCCGTCCGGCCAGTCCTTTAACATCACCAATGGCGACGTGTTTGTGCTTGCGCATGTATGGGCTGCCCTTGCCGAACAGTTTGGCCTACCCTACAGTGGCCCCGCGCCCGCCACCTTCGGCAGCTTTTTCAGCGAACCCGCCAGCGAACAGGCGTGGGCCGCGCTGGCCGCGCGGGAACAACTGCTTGAACCGTCACTAGTCCGCCTGATTGGGCAGTCGCACCATTACCTCGATCTGCTGACCAGCGCGCGGGTCGCGGCAAAATCCGCCCCGACCTTGCTCAGTACGATCAAATTGCGTCAGGCCGGGTTTGCAGGATGCATCGACAGCCGCGATGCACTGTTCGGGCAATTGGCGCAGATGGCGCGGCTGCGCCTGTTGCCTTCGCTTTGACGCCCTATTCCGCCTGACACCGCTCCATCGCCTCACGCGCCAGCCGCGTAAGCCGTGGGAAAGCAGCGGCCCGTTCGCGGGCGGTGGCTGATGAGGCGTTGCCGCGTAGCACCCGGCCCTTGATGCCGTGAAAAATTGCTGCGAGTTCGAAAAAAGCCGAACGCAACGTAGAAATTCCAGTTGGGAATGTCTGCGCGCCCGGTGCGGCGGCAATAGCTGGCGATGTAGTCCACCTCGGTCGGCAGGCCGAGCGGAACCGGATCGGCACCGTCGATTCCTGCCACGATATCTGCCGGCATCCGGTACATCATCGCATGGTAGGCAAAATCGGCGAGCGGGTGGCCCAGTGTGGACAGTTCCCAATCGAGCACCGCCAGAATGCGCGGCTCGGTGGGATGGAAAATCATGTTGTCGCAGCGAAAATCGCCGTGGACCAGCCGCGTTTCGTCATCCGCGGGAATGGCGGTTGGCAGCCACGCAACCACCGCATCCATATCCGCATCGCGCCCGGCCAGTTCGTCTTCGAGATACTGCTTCGACCAGCGGCCGATCTGGCGTTCGAAATAATTGCCCGCGCGGCCAAAATCGCCCAGCCCGATTTCCGCCGGGTCAAGGCTGTGCATAGCTGCGATCACCGTGTTCATCGCATCAAAATAGGCGGCACGTTCGGCAAGGGCGATTTCGGCGAAACTGGCGTCCCAGAAAATCCGCCCATCGACCATTTCCATGACGAAGAATTCGCTGCCCAGCACCGCCGGATCGTCGCAAATGCCCAGCACTTCCGGCACCGGCACGTCCGTCGGGTCAAGCGCGGTCAGCACCCGTGCCTCGCGCAGCACGTCATGCGCGCCTTTCAGGATCGGCCCGGCTGGCTTGCGCCGCAACACATAGCGCGCATGGGGCGTGGTCAGGCGATAGGTGGGGTTGGACTGGCCGCCGTTGAACTGGTCAATGCTCAGCGGGCCTTGATAGCCCGCGACATTTGCCGCCAGCCAGCCAGCCAGAGCCTCCTCGTCAATCGCTGTACGCACCGCTCCCGCGCCGGTGTTGCCATCACCCGGCATTGGCGTGTTTCCAGTCGCGCTTGATCTTTTTGGCAAGGCTCCACTTGTGGACTTCCGTGGGGCCGTCATAGATGCGGAAGGCGCGCACTTCGCGGAACACCTGTTCGACCACGGTCTTGTCGGTCACCCCGGTGCCGCCCATCACCTGCACGCAGCGATCCGCCACGCGCATCAGCGCTTCGGACACCGCAACCTTGGCCATCGAGCTTTCGACCGTTCCGAGCGAGCCGGTGTCGAGGACGCTGGCGCACCAGTCGATCATCAGCTCGCACTGCTTCAGCTCGATCATGTTCTCGGCCAGCATGAAGCCGACACCTTCGTGCTCGATCAGCACCTTGCCGAAAGCCTCGCGGCGGTTGGCATAGTCGGTAGCGATCTCGTGCGCGCGCAGGCAAGCTCCCAGCCAGCGCATGCAGTGCGACAGCCGCGCCGGAGACAGACGGATCTGCGCATATTTAAAGCCCTCGCCAGCCTCGCCCAGCATCTGGTCGGCGGGCACGCGCAAATTGTCGATCAGCACGGTGGAATGCCCGCCGGGCATGGAATTATCGATCGTGTTGGGCACATGTTCGATGCGGATCGCGGGATCGGGCAGATCGACCAGGAACATGCACGCGCCCTGCTCCGCCTTGGCCATGATGATGCCGACCGAGGCGCCCTGTGCCCCCGTGATGAAGGTCTTGCGGCCATTGATGACCCAGTGGTTGCCATCAGGGCGGCAGGTGGTTTTCATCATCGACGGATCGCTGCCCGCACCGCCTTCATCGGCAGGTTCGGTCATAAAGAACGCCGACCGCCCCCGGCCATCGAGCAGACCCTTGAGGAAGCGGTCCTTGAGCTGAGGGCTGCCGACCTTTCCCAGCAGATACATATTGCCTTCGTCAGGCGCGTTGGTGTTGCACGCCAATGGGCCGAGCGGCGAAAGCCCGCTGCGGATCAGCACCACGGCGGTCTCACGCTGGTTGAGGTGGCCGCCATCGGGCAGGACATGCGGGGTCAGCACGCCAGCCCCGCGGGCCTTCTCGCGCATTTCCTGCACCAGTTCATCGGTCGGCCCACCGTGATGGTCGCGGCGCTTGTCCTGCTCGTAAGGGACCACCACGGTGCGGACAAAGGCTTCAACCTTGTCAGCAAGCTCAAGGACATGTGCGCTGATACTCATAGGGATTGTCCGTCATCAATGGTGAAAACCGCGCCCGTAGTGTGGGCCGAAGCATCGGAGCAAAGATACAGCACCGGCTCATCCAGCGAACCGATGGGCTGCAAGGCGCGGCGGTGGAAGCCGGCAATCTGCGCTTTGCCGCCATCGGTGGCGAACCAGTCCGCCGCCATTTCGGTGAGGATGAAGCCGGGCTGGACCACATTCACATTGATCCCCTGCCGTACCCATTCGCGCGCCAGATTGCGGCCAAGATGCGCCACTGCCGCTTTGGTGGCACAATAGGCCGCTTCGCCTGCCAAAGTGACATCGGCGGCCATCGACCCGATCAGCACGATCCGGCCCTTGCCGCTATCCCGGCTGCCCGCCGCCTGAAGCCGCTTCGCCCCTTCGCGCGCGGTCAGGAATACGCCCAGAACATTGGTGTCCAGTACATTGCGCAGCGCGGCGACGGGCACTTCGGTGGAACGACCGGGCGCGGAAACACCCGCATTGGCGATGATCGTATCCACCGTGCCGAATGCTGCCTCGGCAGCGTCAAACGCAGCAGCAACTGATGCCTCGTCGGTCACATCCATCGCGACCGGCAGAGCCTCTGCACCTTGCGCGTGCAGTTCTTCGGCCAGTTGCTCCACCCGGTCCACCCGCCGCGCGGTCAGCACCACGCGCGCGCCTGCCGCAGCGGCGACGCGGGCAAAATTCGCGCCCAGTCCGGAAGATGCTCCGGTAATCAGGCAGGTGCGGCCTTCCAGTCTACGCATTGTCGCCCTCAATTTTGCGCGGCAAGCGGCGCGGTTTCGAAAATCATCGTCTTGGTTTCGAGGTAAGGCAGCAGCCCCTCAACCCCGCCTTCGCGCCCGATGCCCGATTGCTTGAAGCCCCCGAACGCGATGCTGAAATCGGCCTTGAACGCATTGTGCCCCACCGTGCCCGAGCGCAGGCGGCGGCCCACCGTATAGGCGCGTTCCGGATCATTGGTGAACACGCTGGCGTTCAGCCCGTAAATCGTGTCGTTGGCGATGGCGATGGCCTGCTCCTCGTCCGCCGCTCGGATCACGCTGACCACCGGACCGAAGATTTCCTCGCGCGCAATGGTCGAATTGTTGTCCACATCGCCGAACACAGTTGGTTCAATGTAGAAGCCGCGATTGAGGTGGCTCGGCCGTCCGCCGCCGCACGCCAGCCGCGCGCCTTCGGCCTTGCCGATGGCGATCAGGCCCTCCACCCGGTCGCGCTGACGTTCGATGGCCAGCGGCCCCATCTGGTTGGCGGGATCGAACGGATCGCCGACCTTGATGTTGGTGAACGCGGCGGACAGCGCATCGACCAGTTGATCGTGCCGCTGGTCGCTCACGATCACGCGGGTAAGCGAAGCGCAGACCTGCCCGGACATCACCGGCGTGGCGCGCGCAAGCACCTCGGCAGCCTTGGCCAGATCGTAGTCGTCGAGGATCACCGCAGGCGATTTTCCGCCCAGTTCCAGCGTGAAGCGGGCGACACGCTCACCGCAGATCGCAGCGATCTTGCGGCCCGCAGCGGTCGATCCGGTGAAGCTGACCTTGTCCACGCCGGGATGGCGCACCAGCAGTTCGGAAACCTCGCGGTCCGCCGTCAGGACATTGACCACACCCGGCGGCAGCCCGGCGGCCTCGCAAATTTCGGCCAGAATATACGGCGCGGAAGGCGCTTCGGGCGAGGCCTTGATGATCACGCAGCACCCGGCGATCAGCGCGGGCGCGACCTTCTGCGTCATCAGCTGGCCCGGCGCGTTCCATGGCACGATGGCAGCGACCACGCCGACCGGTTCGCGCACCAGCAGCGCCGGTTGGCCAAAGGCGGAGGTGTGCTTCTGCTCCCACGCGAAACTCTCCGCCAGCCCGGCATAATACCGGAACGTCGCCGCCAACCCCGCCCCGGCATAGGCGGCCATAGACCGCAGCACGCCCGATTCCTGCGTCCAGCTATCGGCCAGTTGGTCACCGCGCGCGGCCAGCCCATCGGCGATCAAGTTGAGATAGACCGCCCGCTCCTGCGGGCTCATGCGCGGCCACGACCCGGCATCGAACGCCTGCCGCGCTGCCGCCACAGCCCGATCCACATCGGCGGACTGCGCCTCAGCAACGGTGAGAAAGACCTCCTCGTTGGAACTGTCCACCACCTCGATCACGCTGGCCGACGATGGTGCAATCCATTCCCCGCCGATAAACAGCTTTCCGGGCTGGAGAATTGCCGAAGGGCGGCTCATCGTGTCAGTCATCGAAAACATCTCCGGCCTTGGAAATTACGAATTGCAATTGAGGCATTGCGTTCTTTGCCCGCGCTTCCTTACAAGGGTTAGGACCAGTTTCAAAGTCTATCCGCCCGGCTCATTCGCAGAAGGACTGCCAGCCCATGCATCCGCGCATCCATGCTGAAACGCAACCGGACAAGACTGCCATTGCTATGGCGGGTGGCGGTGCCAGCGTCACCTACGCCCAGCTTGAACAGCGCGCCAATCGCGGCGCACACGCGCTGCGCGCACTCGGCCTGAACACCGGAGATACGGTCGCAATATCGTGCGATAACCGGCTGGAGTTCTTCGATATCTATTGGGCAGCGCAGCGCGCGGGCCTGATCCTCGTGCTGCTCTCCTCGCGCTTCAAGATCGACGAAATCGCCTATATCGTGAACGACAGCGGGGCGCGCACCTTGCTGGTGTCCGATGCGATGGCTGATACCGCGCGCGCGGCGGTGGCGGCGGCAGGCACGATGCCGGGTCTGCAAAATATCGTCACGATCGGCCCGGTTGGCGACACAGACCGACTGGATCAGACTGTGCGAATCCTTGCCGATCACCCCGATCAGCGATGAAACCATCGGCGGGCGGATGGTCTATTCCTCGGGCACCACCGGTAAGCCCAAGGGCATAAAATTCGCCTCCGCCACCGGCAGCCCGGTGCAGGCCAATCCCGCCGCGCTGCTGTTTGGCAAGTTGTACGGGCTGGGCAGCGACACCGTGTATCTCTCCCCCGCCCCGCTCTATCACAGCGCGCCGATGGGGATGACGGCGGGCATTCAATCGCTCGGCGGCACAGCCATTGTGCTGCCCAAGTTCGATGCCGAAGAATTCCTTAAGGCTGTGGAACGCTGGCAAGTGACCGCGTTGATGGCGGTACCGACCATGTTCAGCCGCCTGCTTGCCCTGCCGCCAGAAACACGCGGGCGCTATGATCTGTCCTCGCTCAAGACCGTGATCCACGCCGCCGCTCCCTGTCCGGTGCCGGTCAAGCGGGCGATGATCGACTGGCTCGGGCCGATCGTGGAGGAATTCTACGCCGGGTCCGAAGGCAATGGCCATGTTACCATCAGCAGCGGCGAATGGCTCGAACGACCCGGTTCGGTCGGACGCGCGGTGGTGGGGCAAATTCGCATCTGCGCCGATAATGGCGACGAAGTGCCGGTGGGCGAGACGGGAACGATCTATTTCAGCGGCGGCAAGCCGGTCAGTTACCACAATGATCCGGTCAAGACCGCCTCGGTCCACAACCCCAAACATCCCGGTTGGTCCACGATGGGCGATGTCGGGCGGGTGGACGATGCGGGCTATCTGTTTTTGTCAGACCGCAAGGATTTCATGATCATTTCGGGCGGCGTAAACGTCTATCCGCAGGAGGTGGAGGATCTGCTGATCACCCACCCCGATGTGACCGACGCCGCCGTATTCGGGATTCCGCACCCCGATTTCGGCGAAGCAGTGAAAGCAGTGATCCAGCCCGAGGACTGGGGCAAGGCAGGCGACGCCTTCGCGCAGGAATTGATTGCGTGGTGCCGTCAGCGGCTGGCCGATGTGAAATGCCCGCGCAGCATCGATTTCGAACGCGCCCTGCCGCGCGCCGAAACTGGCAAGCTGTACAAGAAGGAATTGCGTGCGCGGTACTGGCCCGCCGCATAGGGCTATTCGCGGGGCGCGCGCGTCCGTTCGATGTCTTCGAGCAGGCGCCAGATATTCTGGTGCAGCCGCTGTGCAGCCTCGCTCTCGCACGTTTCGAGGAAAGTGTGCGCTTCCACCAGCAGGCAGCGCAGCCGGTGGTTTTCGCTATCGAGCACCGAAACCTTCAGTCCCGGATCGGCGGATTGCGCCGCGCCCGCCAGCCGTCCGCCCAACTCGCCGCCAGCAAGCGCACCGACCTCGCCCAGCACAAGGCGGATCGCAGCGTTTTCTGCCACGCGCAATTCGGCGGCGTCATCCACCCAATTGGCACAAATCCGCACCAGCAAGCACGATAACCGCGCCATTTGCGCCGAAAATGGGTCGCCGATATTCGGACCAACCTTGTCGCGCAGAAGTTCTTCGACCCCGTGCAGCGCATTATCGATGGTCAGATTCATCCCATTGCTCCCCGGGTCCGCATCATCGTCAGGATCAGCTTGCGGTGGAAATGCCCGCCCCTGATGCCGGACAGCGCCATCGTCATCTCGCGGTTCTTGCCCGATGCGAAACCGGCGGCGGCGGTGGTCCAGATCACGCACGCCTTGACCGCGCTGAACAATTGCCACCATTCCAGCGCCTTGCGGTCCACCTGCATGCCGCTCGCCGCTTCCCACAAGGCCAGACCATCTTCCAACGGCAGATGGCGGGTGATCGGCCAGAACGGGTCGATCGACCACGCGATATCTTCCAAGGGATCGCCGATATGGCACATTTCCCAATCGAGGATCGCGCTGATTTCGCCGTCGGGGGTGAACAGGAAATTGCCCGAACGGTAATCGCCGTGGACAATGGCGGGCTTCGCCGGTTCGGGCGGAGGATTGTGCCTCAGCCAGCGCATTGCCCCGCGCACCGCCGGTTCAATCAGCGCTTCGCCTTCGTCTAGGATGCCTTCCCAGCGATCCAGTTCGAGTGCCCAGAACCCGGCACTGGCGGTGCCATTGCGCAGGCTATCCAGTCCCACCGCACGGTGATCGATCGCCGCCAGCCGCCCCATGATCGACCAGAATTGCCGCGCAACAGTTTCACCGTGCCCGTCATAGGGGTCGGTCGGCACGAACGGACTGCCGGGCTTGCCCGGCGCCATGTCCATGATGAAGAACGGGCGGTCGAGCCAGTGCTCCTCCAGTTCGAGGAAGTGCACCCCCGGAATGGGCAGGCCCTGCCCTGCCAAAGCGCGGTAGACGTTGTATTCAAGATCACGCTCGGCCACCACGAGGCCCGCAGCGGCATCGCGGCGCAGGATCAGGCGTTTCTCATGAGCCGTGCCGTGCCGGTTCCAGCGCGCGCGGAAGCGGAAGGTTTCCTGGCTGCTGCCGCCGTAAATCCGCGCCAGTTCGTCCACCACCACCTCGCTCGCGCCATCGAGATGCGCGGCGATATAGGCGGCGGTGCGCTGGGCGAGGATGTCGTTGTTGTCAGGCTCGCTCATGGCACATCATACATGCTGGTGAGACCGCTCGGTTCGTGGCCGCCCATCACTATCGATTCGAAACATCCGTGGCCGGGCAGAATTTGGCCATCGGGCAAGGTCAGGCTCACCCCTGCGAAAGCCTGCGGGTGTTGGAATCCCGCTCCGTAGCAGGCGCTGTCGATGGACGGGATTTCGTCATAGCCAACGGCCAACTGCCCCTTGTCCAGCCCGTGCGCCCAATCGGGGTTCATGTAGCCGATGCCGGATAGGAAGAAGCTGCGGCCCGGCTCGATTTCCATCCGGTAGCGCCCGCCAGCTTCGTCTGTCGCAGTAACGGTGCCGTGTGCCGGGAACCGCGTGCCGGGGCGGAACTGCACCTCCAGCCGCGCATCGTGCAGATGTTCCACCCGGCCATCATCGTGGATCATCACCAGCCCGGCATTCCACACCTTGCCCGCGCCATCCTCGTTGACGTAGAAATGCACGATCCGGTCAGCGAAATGCGCGGGAACCCAGAACCACCACACCTGAAACGGCGCAATCGCCGCCGGTTGCTGCGGATCGCGCAAGCCAACCTGGCGAATCCCCCACGACCGGTCGCGCGTTCCCAAAGTGCTCGCCTGTTCGAGCACAATTTCCCGCCCGCCAGCGGTAATCCGGCCCGACCACCGGCCAAGCTGCGTCATCCGCGTAATATCCTGCACCAGCCGTGGGCCGTTACGGCGCAGCGTGCGCGGTTCTTCCAATGGAGCGTGGCGGCCTTCGAACAGCAGATCGGCGCTGATGCCGTGTTCGTTATCCTCCACCACCACCCGCAACTTCCGCAGCGGCTCGACCACCTCGACCCGGACCGGGCCAACAGAAGTATCCATCCGTTCCATATTGAGGTGGCGCGAGGCGTGCAGGTTGTACTGCACATCGCTAATCCGCACCGCAAAGGCGGCGTCCATGATCCCCAGATACGGATAAACCCCCAGGGCCGCGCCGAAATACACCTCGCCATCCGTGCTATAGCCGTTGAAGAAATAGCGGTCGTAGAAATTGCGGTCTGTGCCAGAAAAGGCAATCGGATCGGGCGTCTGGTGGATGGGATAATCGTCCGCCTTGGTCAACATGGTCCGCCCCTTTGCCCTAGCGGACTTCGCAGATTTCGTAGGCCAAACTCGCGCCATCGGCGGTGATGGCCACTTTGCCTTTTGCCACGGCCTGTATCCCGTTGAGCCAAGCATAGCGTTCGTCGCCGGTTTCAAAACTGGGCGCGGAGAATGCCACCAAGGCATTGGGGCCGCCAAGCGCCAGCCGTCCGCCATAGGTCATGTAAATCAGCGCATCATCATGCGTGCGCAGCGTGAGCCGGGCATCGATCACGCCGATGGAGCCGGTCATCACCAGCCAATCGGCAGCGGCGGGGCCAGCCAGCGCGGCGTTCAACCGTTCGCCAGTAACCGTGGCGGCCAGGATCGCGCCGACGCTGCGGCTGCCCGCCGGGCCAGTGCCGACATTGAGCGAGGGCGCCAGAGAGAGCTGCATTTCGCACAGAGGAACCAATTCGATCATCGCACTAACCCCTTGATTGTTAACGCCCGGTCCACACCGGTTCGCGCTTTTCCATGAAGGCGCGCGGGCCTTCCCTGAAGTCTTCGCTCCGGCGCAGCATCGCCATCCGTCCTGAAACAAACGAACGCGCCGCGCCGTCAGCCTGCCCCTGGCTTTCGCGCGCGGCGGCCAGCGTATGCTGCACCGCCAGCGGGGCATTGGCGGCGATCGTTTCTGCCAATTCGCGCGCGGCGTTCATCGCCTCGCCCGAAGGCGTGAGGCGGTTCACCAGCCCGAACCGGTGCGCCAGCGCGGCATCGAAATTGGCGCCCGTGGCGAGCAGTTCATTGGCGATATTGCGCGGAAGAGCGGCGGCAATGCGGTGCACCCCGCCTGCACCCGCCATTAACCCGCGTTTGACCTCGGGCAGGGCGAATTTCGCGGTCTCCGATGCCACGATCATGTCGCAGGCAAGGCAAATCTCGCAACCGCCACCAACCGCCAGCCCTTCGACAACCGCGATCCAAGGCGTTGTGCGGCTCGCAAAAACAAACCCCGCAAACCCGCCCGAAGGTGTCTCCAGATCGCGCGCCATCCCGGCGGCTATCGCGCCCAGATCGGCCCCGGCGCAAAACACGCCCGGCTGGCTGGAGGTCAGCACCACCACCCGGATTTCAGGCGTTGCTTCGACATGCGCGACAATCGCCTCCATCGCCGAGGCTATCGCCGGATTGACCGCGTTGCGCTTTTCCGGGCGGTTCAGCGTCACCAGCGCGATATGCGGGGTGAGCAATTCGAACAGCACTGGATCGGTCGGGGCGGATGCGGCAATCACCATCGGTTCACTCCCCCTATTTCGCGGCGAAACGAATGCCCGCGTCCAGCCGGATGGCCTGCGCATTGACATAGGTGTTGCGGCACAATTCCAGCGCCATCGACGCATATTCTTCCGCATTGCCGAACCGGTTGGGAAACGCGGTCATCGCGCTCAGCCGGTCTTTCATTTCCTGCGGGGCGCGGTTCATCAGCGGGGTGCTGAAAATGCCCGGCAGGATGGTGTTGACGCGAATGCCGAACCGGCCAAGATCGCGCGCAATCGGCAGCGTCATGCCGACAATCGCGGCCTTGCCCGCGGCATAGGCCGCCTGCCCCATCTGCCCATCCTGCGCCGCGACCGAAGCGGTGCACACCACCGCGCCGCGTTCGCCATCGACCATTTCCAGCGTGGCCGCGCCCGCCGCAAAGCGGGCGATGGTGGCGAAAGTGCCGACTGCGTTGAGTGTGAGCACATGGGCAAATTCGGCGGTCGGAAACAGCGTGATTTCGCCGGTTTCGCGGTCCTTGCGGATGGTCGCCTTGGCATTGCCGCCGCCCGCGCAGGAAATCAGGATGCGTTCCTGCCCATTGGCGGCGCGCGCCTTGGCAAAGGCGGTATCGAGGCTGTCATCCGACAGCACATTTGCCTCGCAGAATATCGCCCCGGTTTCCGCCGCCGCTGCTGCGCCCGCTTCGGGGTTGAGATCGAAGATCGCCACCTTGGCCCCGGCGGCGCGCAGAGCCTTGACGCTGGCCAGGCCGAGCCCGGAGGCCCCGCCGGTAACCACTGCCGCAACCGACGAATCGATATTCATTGCACAGCTCCCGTTGCATTCTTTCCTGTGCCGCCCCTATCGCCCAGCAAGCCGTGGCGCACAAGGGCCGCGCGCCGCCACCGGGTCATACGAACCGTACGCCGGGATAATCGCCGAGGATGATGCTTTCCATATCGCCAAAGCCGCTGTTCGCGCCTTCGCGAATGCGCACCGGCCGGTCGCGGATTTGCCAGCGGTAGGTTTCGGCCAGCTTATCGGGATGGTTCACATCATCGATGCATTCCCCGTCAAGAAAGTCCTCGCCCTTGAAACTGCCGTGGAGCTGGCCCTTCCATTCGCCATACATCCCCGGCAGCAGGCGGAAGCCCATTTCGGGGTTGATCGCTTCGACTTCGAACACCCGCTGTTCAACCGTCTTGCCCCTGCCCGCGACGAATGCGGTGACAGTGCCGCGCATCACGCTGCGATCAGAACTGCGGTAATCGATTTCGGGAAACAGGTGCAGGATCGGGATCTGCCGCCCGTCGCTTTCGTTGATATAGCCGCTGAAATGCACAGGAGCGCCCTCCCCGCCGAAATCGCGGAAGTAATAGGCCAGATCATAGGATGTGCCGTCCGCGCGGTCGATTTTCGAGACCAGCCAGTTGAAATGAAACGCCTGGCCCGTCTTGTCACCCCCGCTTGCCCCATGCGCAGCGGTTGGAGCAAGGTCGGCGGGATCGAGGCCGACATGTTCGCGCACGCCCCACGAACGGTCGCGGAAGCCGAACCAGTCTTCGGGGTTTACCGCGTGGCGGCGTGCCGTCAATTTCGACCCAGCCCGACATGGTGCCCGATTGGTGGAACCGGATTACGTCTGATGCCGCCCGGCCAGACTGGATCACCACGTCGCGGTTTTCGAAAAACGCGGGCATGGTGGCGGTGAACGTCAGATCGAAGCGCAGCTTCTGCGCGGCATTTTCGGCCAGCGTCAGGCGGATGGCCTTGAGCGGCTCGATCACCTCGTAACCAATCGGGCCAACGCCGATGCCTTCCGGGTCTGCCGAAAGCAGGCGGCTGGCGCGCACCGTCATCTGGCGCGTGCCCACTTGCACCCCGGCAAACCCGTCCACGATATTGCGGTTGGCATATTTGCCCAGCCCCAGGCTGACCTGAAGCGAGCCGTCCTTGCGCATCAGCGTGAACCACGCCTTTTCGGTCCACGCCCGGTCCGCCGTGCCAACAGCGGCAAAGGTGTTGACGATCTGGTGATTGAACGCCTCGTCCGCGCCAGTCAGCGCTGCGATGGTGGGGATCATGGGCCGGTCTTTCTCAGTAGCCCTCGCCATCGAGCATTGCTGCCATGACGCCGAGATAGTGATCGAGGTTCTGCTTGAAATAGGCCAGCTTGGGATCGGTGCTGCGCCCGGTGTTGAACATGTTGGTGCCTTCGGCGATGATCGCGGTGATCTTGGCGATCTGGGCGATTTCGTGCCATTCGATGCCGGTTGCCGACCTGCCGGAGACCTCCTCCCACAAGGCGATAACTTCAGCGCGGCTGAGCATTCCGGGCTGTTTGGGGGCGCGGGTGGCGCTGTGGTAGGGGCTTTCAAACTGGTAGAGCATGTAGCCAAGATCGGCCATCGGTTCGCCGTTCAGGCTCATTTCCCAGTCGAGCATGGCGCTGATCCGGTAATTGTCCCACATCAGGTTGGAGAGCTTGGAATCGCCTTGAATCACGGCGGGCGGGCCGCTGACCGGCGCGGGCATGGCCGCGAGACGCTCGATCATGTCCACCAGTGCCGGGCAGGCTGCATCATGCGCGAAACGCTGCCACCTGCGCAAATCATCCACAGGGCTGACCGGAGCGCCCAGCAGTGTCGAGCGGCTGGAGGTGGGCGAGGCCGGCGAAGGCGGACACCCAGTCACGGCACATCTGGCGGCGCATTTCATCTGCAACATCGGTGAACCACGGCTGCAATTCGATGTCGCTGACCGCTTCACCGGGCACCTTGCGCATCAGGAAAAACGGCGCGCCGAGCAGCGCGCTGTCTTGCTTCGATATGCACGATTTCGGGCACGGCTTGGGGCGCCCGGGGTTTCGGCCCAGTTCGGCATAAATCCGCGCCTGCCCGATCACATCATGCCCATCGAGCATTGCCCCTGCCGCTGGCGGCATCCGCAGGACAAGGTCCGGCCCTTCGACAAGGTAGGTATCGTTGGAAAAGCCGGTCATCATCGGTGTGACAGCGGTTATTGCGCCGCCACCGGGCAGAATATCGCGCAGCACCGCCGCGATCTGTCTGGCCGACCGCGCGCTCATGTCGCGGCCAACTGCCGTTCGTTCTGGTGCGCCCGCGCGAAAGCCAGGTCCGCTGGCGTATCGATATCGCAGGCCAGCCCGTCGCGCTCAACGATAGCCAATTGCCCTTCGAGCAACGCGCAATGCGCGGCAAAGCTGCCCGGCCCGAAGGCATACCGGAAGCCGGTGCGGATCGGCGCCAGCGCCAGCGCATTGGTGCCTGTGCCATGCCGGTCCGGGCCGATGGCGGCGCCGCTTGCCTCAGCTGCATCCAGCAACGCCGCGATGTCCCCTGCCTGCACCAGCGGCAAATCGGCGTGAATTACCAACAGATTGCCGCCGATCGCCGCCGCCGCAGCATCCAGTTCGCCGTTCAGACCGCGCCCCTGATCGGGCAGGTGGCGCACCGGCAGTTCCGGCAAAACATCGCGGCTGATGACCACGATTTCCTCGATTGCGGGAACCCGCGCCAATTGCGTGATGACATGCTGTGCAAGTTGCAACGCCAGCGACCGCCGTTCGCCCTCGGAAAGGGCCACGGCCAGCCGTGACTTGCCGCCAGCCCCCAGCTTGAGCGGGACGAGCGCCGTCCAGCGCATCACACGATGCTCGCCGCAAGATCGAGCGCAGCGCGCGCCACGCGGAGCTTGTCGTCAAGACTGTGCATTAGCGTATCGGTTTGCGCGATGGCGATTCCCGCCACCTCGCAGCTGTCGCCGCTGTCGATCACCAGCCCGTCCAGAATATCGCCATAATGCCGGGCGATCATCGCATTGTCCGGGGCAAGGCCCAGTTCGCCGATCAGCTTGCTGGTCGGACCCTTGATCGATTGCCCGCCGATCAGCGGGGACACCGCCACCACCGGCGCGCTGCAATCGGCCAAGGCCGCGCGGATCGCCGGGATCGCCAGCAGCGGGTCCACGCTGAGGAACGGATTTGAGGGCGCGATAAGCACCGCATCGGCGCTCGCGATGGAGTCCAGCACACCGGGCGCAGGAATCGCCTGCTCCGCCCCTTCAAACCGAACCCGCCGCACCACCGGGGCGCAGCGGCGTTCCACGAAATATCGCTGGAATTCGAGCGTGCCAATTTCGGTGTCGATCATGGTTGCCACCGGATCGTCGCTCATCGGCAGGATCGCCGCAGCAATCTGCCAGCTTTTGGCAAATCCCGCGGTGACCTGGCTAAGCGTTTGGCCCCGCGCCAGCGCCGTAGTGCGCAGCACATGCAGCGCCAGATCCATGTCGCCGAGATTGAACCAGTCTTCGCCGCCCAGTTCCGCCAGCGCGGCCATGAAGGACCAGCTTTCCGCCCTCCCTGCCCCACCCTTGCGCTGCATTGGCCTTGCCCGAAAGGGTGTAAAGCAAGGTGTCGATATCGGGCGAGATGTGCAGGCCGAGATGGCGGAAATCATCGCCGGTATTGACGATTGCGGTCACGCTTGCCGGGTCCACGGCATGGAGCAAGCCCTGCACCAGCTTGGCCCCGCCAACTCCGCCGGTGAGCACCGCGACCCGCGTCACAGGAACAGGTCCTCGCCGTGCGGTCGGACCAGATCGGCGGCGGGGCGGGGTTCGCCCGAATAGGTAAGTCCGCGCAGCAAGGCCGCCGGTATACCCTCCGCGCCCTCGCCGGTGGCCAGATTGGCGGCGGTGGCGATCATGTCGCCTAGCGCAATCTGGGTCACTTCCAGCACCCGCCCGTCGCGATCGATCTCGCCGCGCCGATCGCTCAGCGCGGGCAAGCCTGCCGCACCGATGGCAACTGCCACTACGCCCATCCGCCACGGACGGCCAAAGCTGTCCGAAATCACCACCGGCATTCCCAACGCCTCCGAAAGAGCCGCCGCGCTGGCATCGGGATCGCGCGGCAGCAGCAGCACCCGGTCGTCATCGCCCGTACCGATATTCGAACGGTCGATTCCGGCATTGGCCATCACCATTCCCAGCCGGTGGCGGGTAATCAGTACATGCGGCACGGCGCGCACCACGGCTTCGGATTCGGCCAGCACCAGTTCGACCAAGCGCGGGTCCTTGCGGCACAACTTCGCCACCCGCTCTGCCTTCGCGCTTGGCGTGACATCGTCCAGCAGCACAAACCGCCCCTCGGCCTTGGACACCACTTTCTGCGTTACCACGAGTACGTCACTGCCGGTCGCGGTCAGCCCCTGCTGCGCCAGCGCCGCGCGCAGCAATTCGGCCAGATCGTCCCCCGGCTGCACTTCGCCGATGCCGGTGAGGGGATGGATCGCGATCATGGCCAGTGTGTCCGCCGCGTCAGGCCTCGGGTTCGATCAGCGTGCCGGTCACCTGTATCCCTGCGCCATCGACCTTGTAGGTCTTGTTGATGAAAATGAGGATCGAGGTCATCGCCTCTGCCGCCGCCGAATTGACCAAAGCGCCCGCGTGTATCCCGCGCAGTCCGCAATCGCGAACCAAGCCCGATCACTTCGCCGCGCGCCGCCTTGTCATCGCCGAACACCAGCACGTCGCAGCCGACATCAATGTCCTGAATAAGCTTGTGCGCCGCGACATTGTGGAACGCGGACACCACCTTCACGTCCTCGCCCAGAAAGCCCGCAGCGCGCGCCGCAGCGCTGCCTTCAGCGGGCATCTGCACCCGCATCACACGCGGCGGAACGAGCGGCACGGTGGTATCGACCACGATCTTGCCCGCCACATGCGGAGCAATTGCGCGTCAAAGTGGCTTCCTGCGCCGCAAACGGCACGGTGACGATCACGATATCGGCGGCCTGCGCGGCGCTGACCAGATCGGTGCCGGTTAGCCCGAAGCCTAGCCGTTCGGCCGCAGCCGCCGCGCTTGTCCGCCACGCGCGAACCGATAATCACCGTGCGCCCGGCCTTGGCCAGCCGCCGGGCAATCGCCGATCCCAGATCGCCGGTGCCGCCGAGAACGGCGATTGTGGCGGTGTTGCTGTCGGTCATTAGAATGCTCCCAAAATCTCGCCCACTGGCGGTTTGACTGTCTCGTAAAGAGTGCTGCGCTGGCGCAGGCCGCGCCCGGCCTGTGCGGCCAGTTCGTGCATCTGCTCCGGCCCGAACAATTGCCCGTTCTGCCCGCCTGCCGAGCGCGTGATCGATTCGTCCATCAGGATGCCGCCAAGGTCATTCGCGCCCGCTTGCAGCGCTTTCACCACGCCCAAGGGACCTAGCTTGACCCAGCTCGCCTGAATATTCGGGATCAGCGTGTGCAGCACCAGCCGCGCGACCGAATGCATCAGGATCGCCTCGCGGAAGCTGGGGCCGGAGCGCGACTGGCCCTTGCGCCACATCGGCGCTTCCATGTGCACGAACGGCAGCGGCACGAATTCGGTGAAGCCGCCGGTATCTTCCTGCAAATCGCGCACCGCCAGCAGGTGCCGCGCCCAATGTTCATAGCGGTCGACATGCCCGAACATGATCGTCGCGGTGGTGCGGATACCCACCCCGTGCGCGGCGCGCATCACGGCGAGCCATTCGGCGGTGGTCACCTTGTCCGGGCAGATCACCGCGCGCACTTCATCGTCGAGGATTTCCGCCGCCGTGCCGGGCAAGGTGGAAAGTCCCGCCTGCTTCAGCCACGGCAGATATTCCTCCAGCGGCAGGCCAAGCGTTTGCGCGCCGTGGACGATTTCCAGCGGCGAAAAGGCGTGGATATGCATGGCGGGCACTGCCGCCCGCACCGCTTGCACGATCCGGTGATAGGTATGGCCATCGAACTTCGGATGAATCCCGCCTTGCAGGCACACCTCGGTCGCGCCCGCGCGCTGCGGCTTCGACTGTGCGGGCGGCGATTTCGTCCTCATCGATCAGATAGGCTGGACCGCGCAGGTCGCGGTTGCCGCCTTTGGAGAAGGCGCAGAACGAGCAACGATACAGGCAGATATTGGTGTAGTTGATGTTGCGGTTGACGACATAGCTGACCGTATCGCCCACCGCTTCACGGCGCAGTTCGTCCGCTGCCCGCATCACCAGCGCGGCATCGGGGCCGTCAGCGGAAAACAGCGTCACGATATCGCGCTCGTCCAACCGCTCGCCGCGCCGCGCTTCGGCGATGATCCGCTTGATCGCTGTCACTTGACCTGCGTCGGTCCCGCCTGCGGGCAATGGCGGCGGCGGGGTTTCACTGCCCGCGCGCCAGCTTTCGATCACCGGCAGGCCGCGCGCATCGATCTGCCGCCTCACGGTGACTGCCAAAGCAGGATCGAGCCACTCATCCGCCTTCGCGCGCAAACGCCGGTCCGATGGCGAGCCGCTGGGTCAGCACCCGGCCCGCCGCTGCGGTCTGCGCTTCGAGCACGTCCAGATGCGGCCAAGGCGCTTCGGGATTGACGTGATCGGGCGTGACCGGGGATACCCCGCCCCAATCGTTCACCCCCGCCGCCAGCAATTGCGCCAGTTCGTGCGGCGCGTGCAGGTTGGGCGGTGCCTGGATGGTCATTTCCGGGCCGAGGATCAGCCGTGCGGCGGCAATCGACCAAAGATGGTCTTCGAGCGAGGGTTCCGGGTGGTCGGCCATCCGCGTGCCCGGCTTGGCCCTGAAGTTCTGGACGATCACTTCCTGCACATGGCCGTGCCGCTGATGGCTGTCGCGGATTGCCACCAGAGCCTCGATCCGTTCCGCGCGCGTCTCGCCAATACCGATCAGGATGCCGGTGGTGAACGGAACGCGCGCGCGGCCAGCCGCCTCCAGTGCTTCCAGCCGGGCGGCGGGCAGTTTGTCCGGCGAACCGAAATGCACCCCGCCCGGCTGCGAAAGCCGGTCCGAGGTCGTCTCAAGCATCAGCCCCATCGACGCTGCCACGGGCCGCAACATCGCCAGATCGGCATCGTTCATCAGGCCGGGGTTGAGATGCGGCAGCAGGCCGGTTTCTGCCAGAACCGCCTCTGCCATTTCGCGCAGATAGGCCAGGGTGCTGGCATGGCCCAGTTCGTCAAGCGTTCGGCGCGCGGAAACATAGCGGTCTTCCGGGCGATCCCCCAAGGTGAACAGCGCTTCCCGGCAACCGGCAGCCACGCCCGCCCGCGCGATTGCCAGCACATCCTCGCGGCTGAGGAACGGCTTGCCCAGCTTTCGCGGGGTGGTGGCAAATGTGCAGTAATGGCAGACATCGCGGCACAATTGCGTGAGCGGAATGAACACCTTGCGCGAATAGGTCACCACCGCGCCGTGGTGCGCCAGCGTCGCCTGTTCGGCAGCATGCATCATTTCCGCGAAGCGGCATCGCCGCAAACTGCCGCGCAAGCGCATCTGCTGGTGTCGCATCCGGGCTGTTCATCCGCTGACCTTCGCTCGTCCCATCCAAATGCATCTATCAGATTATGCAGCCCCGGCGCCATTCCAGCCGGGCTCTGCACATCTATGCATCACGAATCGCAATTAATGCAACACCTCGTGTGCATTATGCCGGTGGGAGCGGAACTTCAACGCTGCTGTGATTCAGCGTGGCCAGCGGAGGATTGCGCCTATCCGGCGGTGATCCCCCGGTCGGCATTGAGGCAGGCACCGTGGAACGGCTTGCCGCGCGGACCCGCCAGCATCAGGATCAGGTCGGTCAATTCTTCAGGTTCAGCCGAACCGCGCATCGGCGAATACCGCCCGACAAGCTGGAAATCGATGCCTTCGGGGATGCTGGTTCCGCTGGTCATGGCGGTGTTGATCCCGCCCGGGGCGACCGCGTTGATCCGCACCGGCGCGTTGATGAATTCCATCGCCAGCGATTTGGTCAGGTTCACCAGCGCCGCCTTGCTCGATGCATAATGCGCCAGATAGGCATGGCCGAGGAAAGCCGAGGCAGACGCAACATTGACCACCGCGCCCGCGCTTTCGATCAGGAACGGCATGGCCGCCTGAATGATGAAAAACGGGCCGCGCACGTTGACGCCGTGGATCCGGTCCCAGACGTCGGGCGTGATCGCGGTCGCATGATCGAAACGGAAAGCCCCGGCCACATTGCACACGGCGTCGAGCCGCCCGAATTTCTCCACCGCGCGTGGTGCGACAGCCAGGCAGGCGGCGGCATCGGAAATGTCGGTCGGCACTACCAGCGTCTGTGCACCCAGCGCACGCACCTCAGTGGCAGTCTGTTCGAGGCCAGCGGCATCGATATCTGCCAGCACCGTGCTTGCTCCGGCTGCGGCGAATGCCAATGCCGTCGCCCGGCCCAGCCCGGAAGCTGCTCCGGTTACAATCACGACCTTACCGGCGAATTCCTTGTCGGACATGCCAAATTCCTTTCAACAATTGGTCTGTATCTCGGTTGAGCAATCTCAGCCAGCCGCCGTGCCGTTTTCAATTCCATCCCCGCCAGACTGCCCTCGCTGCGCCAGTCTTCGAGGATTTTCACGAAATCGAGCGTCGGCCCGAAATAGGGGATCATGCGGATGGCGCTCGGGTCCATCACCCCCTCGCCATTGTTGTAACCGGGGGTGCATTCGGCAAAGAACATCGCCTGACTGCCCAGTTTCGACAGCAGCGTGTGGAACCATGCCTCCTGCGCCGCCTCGCTCGGCTCGATCTCGGCAATGCCGGCTTCGAGGCAGTGCGCGATGATCCACGCGGCGTGCCGTGCCTGTTCGCCCAGCACATGCACAAAATTGATCGCGATGCCGCTTTGCAGCAGGTGGATGCTCAGCAGGTTGGGAAAGCCGCGCGCCGACATGCCGTGCAGCGTGGCGGGGCCGCCTGCCCACGCATCGTCCAGGCTGACGCCGTCTCTGCCGCGAATGTCGAAGCCCATCCGGTCGGTATGCTTGTCGCCCGAACCGTAGCCGGAAGCATAGATGATGCAATCGACCGGGTAGGACACCCCGCCGACGACCACCGCATCCTCGGTAATCTGCTCAACACCCTTGGTGCTGCTGGTATCGACGAGCTGCACGTTCGGCTGATTGAAGGCCTGCAAATATTCATCGTGGAAGCAGGGGCGCTTGCACATGGTGCTGTACCACGGCTTGAGCACTTCGGCCTTGGCCGGATCGGTCACGATCTGGTCGATCCGCGCGCGCACCGCTTCCATCGTTTCGAAATCGAGCGCCCGTTCCTCCGGCGTCGATACCCCGAAGGAATTGGGATTTTTGCCGAATATCTCGGTCCAGCCATCAGCAACCAGATCTTCGTCAGCAGGCTGGCCGCTGACAATGCCGCGTGAAATTCTCGATCCGCGCTTTTGCCAGCCGGGCTGGAGCGACTTGGCCCATTCCGGATCCGTAGGGCGATTGCCGCGCTCGCCGATGCTGCTCGGCGTGCGCTGGAACACGATCACCTGCTCGGCCGATGCGGCCAGCTTGGGGATGACCTGCACCCCGGTCGCGCCGGTGCCGATGATCGCCACGCGCTTGCCCGCCAGCTTGGTCAGCGGCGTCGTGGAACTGCCACCAGTGTAGTCATAGTCCCAGCGTCCGGTGTGGAAGCTCTTGCCCTTGAAGCTCTCCATGCCGGGGATGCCGGGCAGTTTGGCGCGGTGCAGAATGCCACCTGCCGTGACCACGAAACGCGCCCTGATCCGGTCGCCCCGATCGGTCTCGACCTGCCAGCGGCTGGCATCGTCGAGCCAGTGCAGATCGGTCACCAAGGTCTGGAACAACGCGGAGGGGTAGAGATCGAATTGGGTGGCGATACGCTGGCAATGCTCGAAAATCTCCGGCGCCTTGGCGTATTTCTCGGTCGGGATGTAGCCGGTTTCTTCGAGCAGCGGCATGTAGATATAGGATTCCACATCGCAGGCAGCGCCGGGATAACGGCTCCAATACCAGGTGCCGCCGAAATCACCCGCCCGGTCGATCACCCGGATATTGGTGATCCCGGCTTGCTTCAGCCGCACTGCGGTGAGCAGCCCGCTGATCCCGCCGCCGATGATCGCGACATCGGTATCCTCGAGAATCGCATCACGGGTGAAATCGGGGTCGGCGCGGGGATCGCGGTCGAACGCCTCGAACGCGCCAGAGAAGTCCCGATACTGCTTGTTGCCATCGGGCCGCAGCCGCTTCTCGCGTTCAATGCGGTATTTCTCTGCGACATCTTCGTACGAGGTGTGTGCAGGTGCGCCTGTATCCGACATCCGGGAATCCTCTCTTCAAGTCCACGCTTGTAGACTTATGGACATAATGCGCTTTCAGCCCTAGGTAAACAGCAAATATGCCCGATCCTGCCACCCCCCAGCCACGCACCCGCGACGCTGCCCGCACCCGTCAGACGATCCTGTTGGCGGCGCAGCAATTGTTTGGTCAGAAAGGATATTCGACCACCGGAGTGCGCGAAATTGCGGCGGCTGCCGGGGTCGATGCCACGCTGGTGCGGCGCTATTTCACATCCAAGGAAGGCCTGCTGCGCGCCGCCGTGGAAGACATGCTGCGGATTGATCCGTTCGTTGATGGTAGCCGGGATGATTTCGGAGCCCGCGCGGTCGCCACGCTGTTGCATGGCGAAACCCAGCCCAATGCTCTTGCCATAATGATCCTCGCCACCGCCGACCCGGCTGCGCGCGATCTTTGCCGCGATCTGATGCACGAACGGATCGTTGAACCCCTTGCCGCCTGGCTGGGTGGCCCCGATGCGTTGCAGCGTGCAGCCCGGCTCAATCTGCTCTGGATGGGGTTCATGACCGCGCGGCGAATTCTCCCGCTGTCGCCGCTTCATGGCGAAAGCGAGGGACCGACGCTGCAATGGCTGGCAGAGCTGTTTCAAACTCTGGCAATGGATCAACATCCACAGGATGCTTGAGTTCTCTAATGCACATGCCTATTGCCATTAATCATGCTACGCAGCATCAAATGCCCAACCTGTCAGGAAAGATTGAGACATGGCCACAGAGATTCTTCTGCCGAAAATCGGCTTCTCGATGACCGAAGGCCAGATTGCCGAATGGCTGGCGAAGGATGGCGACACAGTTACCGAGGGGCAGCCGCTCTTCCTGCTCGAAGCCGATAAATCGACCAACGAGGTCGAAGCCCCGGCGACTGGCACCCTGCACATCGAAGCCGAACAGGGCGAGACCTACCCGGTCGGCACGATGATTGGCTATATCGACTGATCGGCGCTGGCGGGTGCCGCCTTGGGCACCGCCACAATCAGCCCGGCGGCCACCAGCACCATCGGCATGCACAGCAGCAGATAGAGGTCATAGCCGCCGGTCGCATCGAACACGGCGCTCGCCAGCACCGGGCCAAGCCCGGCAAAGCAGGCGAACACCGCCATGCAGATCGAATAGAGCAGGGCGAACACTCTGGGATCGAACAGCCGCGAGGTCATATACACCAGCACGTCCGATTCGGCCCCGCCGGTCAGGCCGAGCACGGCGATGCCGATCAGGATCAGCGGCAGCGAATCCTGCCCCTGCCACAGGCACGCCAGCTCGATCAGCGGCAACAAAAAGGCGACAATCGCCAGCGGGCGCGTCGGCACGCGGTCGAGCAACCATCCGGCCCCGACCCGACCCACCAGCACCCCCACCCCGGCAATGATCGCCGCCGTTGCAGCAAAGGTTGCGCCGTAGCCCTTGGAGGTCAGGATCGGCACAAGGCTCAGCGTCAGCCCGAAGGTGATGCACACGAACAGACTGCCGGCAAACAGCAGGCACAGGAACGTGCGGGACATGATAATCGGCAGCAGCCGGGGCCGCTCCGAAGTATCAGCCTGCTGCGCCGCCTGCATCACCACCTCATCGCGATCCCGCACGAAGGCGAGCGTCAGCGGCAGGACAATCGCCGCCGATCCCAGCGCCATCGCCGGGAACGCCAGCCGCCAGCCCAGCAGGTCGATCAGCCCGGTCGCTGTCAGCGGCCAAAGCCCCGTCGCCACCCCCGTGCCCGCCAGAACCACCCCCATCGCCAGCCCGCGCCCGGCGTCGAACCGCCGCGCCGCCGCTGCGACCCAGACCGATAGCCCGATTGCTCCGGCTCCGGCAGCATAGAGCCCGCACAGCAGCCACCATTGCCAGATCGCGCCATTCGCCAGCCCCAGCATCGACACGCCAAGGACATAGGGAACAATGCCACATAGCGCGATGCGGCGTGGGCCGAAGCGATCCGTCAGCCAGCCCACCAGAGGCCCGATGGTCAGCGAAACCAGCATTTGCAGCAGAAAGGCGGAGCTGAACTGGGTGCGCGTCCAGCCGAACTCCTCCGTCATCTCCAGCATGAACACGCTGTTGGAATAGGCAAAGGCGGAACAGGCGACGACTCCGGCGAGCCCGGTGAATGGAACCGGCCACATCGCCGCCCATTCGCGGCTGGAGGCCGATCTGCTGGTCACTTCCTGTCCCCTCTTACTTTCCGCCTTAGCGCCAGGAAAAGCCGCCATCCACCGGCAGTTCGGTGCCGGTGGTGAAGCCCGAATCCTCGCACGACAAAAACAGCGCCGCGCGCGCGACGTCGTCAGGTTGGCCCAGCCGTTTGAGCGCCACCCGCTCGCTGGCGCGGGCGCTGTGTTCGGGATTCTCCCACAGGTAGCGGGTCATCTCGGTGGCGATCACGCCGGGGCAGATAGTGTTGGCACGGATTGCTGGCCCGAGATCGAAGGCGAGGCATTTAGTGAACATTGCCAGCCCTGCCTTGCTCGCCGAATAGCCGGTCGTGCCCGCCATCGGCATCAGCGCGCTGGTCGAGGCGATGTTGACGATTGTTGCGCGCGGCGCGGCTTGCAGGAACGGCAAGGCAGCATGGACCACGTTGAACGGTCCGGTGAGGTTGATCGCCAGCATCCGGTCCCAGTCGGCGGGGTCAAAGTCGGCGAACGGTTTGATCGTCAGCACCCCGGCGGCGTTGATCAGGCCGTCGATCCCGCCCAGTTCGCTGGCAGCCCTGCTGACCACGGCGTTGACCGAGGCTCGGCCTGCCACATCGCAGCCATATCCCGCCGCGCCAAGCTCCTGCGCCGCAACCTGCGCCCCGGCTTCGTTCAGATCGAGCAGAGCAAGTTGCGCGCCTTCCCCGGCGAACATCCGCGCAATCGCCAGACCCATGCCGCTGGCCGCACCGGTTATGAGAATCCGGCGGCCTTCGAGTTTACCCGACACTGTTGTCGCTCCCCGAGTCTTGCCCGCTAGTCACAAATGCCCGGAAGCGATCCGCCAGAATGTCCAAGATCAGCGGATCGGTCGCCACCCCCGAATCGCGCGCCGCATGGCTGGCCTGATCGAGAATCTCATAGATCACCAGCCACGCCTCCATCCAGCGCCGCCGCTCGCCCGGCTGGTCGCGGTCCAGCGCGAAGGCGGGGATCGAACGGCCCAACCCGGTGATGATATCGGCAATAAAGCCGTGTGCGGTCTGCGTGAATTCGGATGCCTCGACATTGGCTTGCAGGAATACCCGCAGCAGCGGCTGGCTGGCGCGGTCTGCTGCGAACAGGTCCTCGATCCACGCGGCAATGGCCGCACGGCTGGTAAAATCCCCAGCACCGATGGCCAAAATGCGCGGCATCGCGGCCTGCGTGTTCAGCCGGAACAATTCGGTGGCAATCGCCGCCTTGCCGCTGAAATGACGGTAGAAGGTCATCCGGCTGACGCCCGCTGCCGCCGCAACATCCTCCACCGACACGGCGAAGTAGCCAGCCGCGCAGAACGCCTTGGTCGCCGCCGCCAGCAAGCTGTCGCGGCTGTCCTGTTTGCGGCGGCGCTGGAATTCCGCCAGCCCGGTCGCCCTCGCCGCGCTCGCGCCGGTCACAGGATCACTCCGCCGCGATGGCCAGACCTTCACCCTGCGCCATTTCCGGGCCGATGAATTCGCCCGGATAACGCCCGGTGAATTCGCCGTGATCGAATGTCGGCACGCCTGCCACCAGCGTCAGCCGCATCGGTGCCGGATCGCGGGTGTAGCGATAGGTGCGCCCGCCGGTGCCGTCCCACACGTCGAACACCTTCTTTTCCGGGCGCATCTCGATCTCATCAAGGTCGAACACGGTGATATCCGCCACCTTGCCCACTTCGATCAGCCCCCGATCATGCAGGCCGAAGAAATTGGCCAGCCGCCAGGTGAGCATGTGAATGCCCTGTTCGATCGAGATAATCTTGCGGTCACGGACATAGTCGGTGAGCAGGAACACGTTGTATCCCGCGCCGCAGAACAGCTTCCCGTGCGCTCCGGCGTCCGAGACATTGGCCAGCGAATGGCTGTCCACCAGCAGCTTGTTGAGCACGTCCTCGCTCTTGTCCCAGCTGCGCTTGAGGACGGTGGATTCCTGCCCGTTGTTGAACACCCATTCGGCCAGTGCATCCGAGGCATGGGTGATGCCCGACTGTTCCATATATTCGGCCAGCGTCACGCCAACCGGGCCATAGCCAGTTTCGCTTTCGCGCAGCAGGTTGGCGCTGGGATCGTGCAGCAGCGAATGGGCAAACTGGTTGTCCCACGATTCGCGCGCACGGGCACGCCATTCATCGCTTGAAAGCAGCGCGGCCTTGGCCTCCCAGCCATTGGTATTGACCAGTTCCTGCCACACCGGATTGCCGTTCTGGCCGAACACCAGTGTGCGCCCGAAATTGATCACCGAGGTGGGTGAGAGCACGTTGAAAGCGGTGTAGATGTCCAGCCCTTCGGCCTTGAACTGTTCGTGCAGTTCTTCGGCGCGCGGCAATTGGTCGGCCATGTAATCCAGCGTTGGCATCCCGGCCCACTGCATCCGCACCCCGGTTTGCCGGGCCAGATTGCCGAACCGTTCGAGCGAGGCGTTGGCGGTCTTGCGCATGAAATAGTCGAGGATCACCTGGAAGGTCGCCCCCGGATAGCGCGCAAGCACGCCCAGAAGTGCGAGGAATTCCGCATCGTCGGCCTGTTGCGAAGGCAGCGGGCGTTCGTATTTGTCGTAATCAAGGTAGTTGGACGACAGCCCCATCGCGCCCGCCGCCAGTGCATCGTCGAGCAGTTCGCACATTACGGCGATTTCGGCCGGAGTGGCAGCACGCTTCCACGCATCCTGCCCCATTGCGCACAGGCGCAACGGGATATGGCCGCAGAATGCGCTGAAATGCAGCGGCATCTTGACCTTGGCCTGCATCGAAGCCTTGTATTCGCTCCACTTTGTCCAGTCCCAAGGCACAATCGCGCGCATCGGTTCTTCGGGAATGTCTTCGAAGTAATTGAAGATATCGATCACATCACTGATGTTCTCGTCGCCTTCGGGCGCAGGCGCGAGCGAGAAGCCGCAGTTGCCATTGATTGAGGTGGTCGCGCCGTAGGCGGGCAGCGGTTCGAGATTGGGGCTCCACCAGACGCCGCCATCGAAATGGTTGTGCGTCTCGATCAGGCCGGGGGTGACGAAACAGCCGCTGGCATCGACAGTGCGTTCGCCCTTGCCGGCCTTCAGGTCATGCCCGATTTCGGTGATCCGCCCATTGGCGATGCGGACATCGGCCTTGTACTGCGGTGCGCCGGAGCCATCCACGACGGTCCCGTGCTTGATAAGAATACGAATTTCCATGCTCGCCTCTCCTTGCGGCAATGCGAATCGGCCCTGTCAGGCCGTCGCCGCTTTCCATGCGTTACAGCATGTCACATAAGGAAATGCAAGTCCTAAGGCGCATTCTTCCGAGGGCGCAGGTCAGCCGATAATGTTGGCTGTGCGCAACCGCTCCAGCTCGGCGGTATCGAGGCCGATGCTGCTCAGGACTTCGATGCTGTGTTCGCCCAGATCGGGCGAGCCGACCGGATTGGCGGGGGCGCATTGCTCGTCGAAACCGATCGGACCTGCCACCACATCGACGATCTCTCCGTTCTTCAGCTCCATCTTGAACACCGTGCCGGCCGCCGCCAGCTGCGGATCATTGCCAAGTTCTTCCAGATTGCTGATCAGTTCCCACGGCGCATTCCACGCCAGAAACAGCGGTGCCCAATCGGCCCATTTGCGCGCGCGGAACGCGCTGTCGAGTATGCCGCACAATTCAGCGCCGTTTTCCATCCGCAGGGCATTGGTGGTGAAACGCGGATCGCTTGCCAGTTCGGGCTGGCCGATCATTTCGCACAGTTCCGGCCACGGCTTGTCCGGCGCGAGCAGCATTAACTGGATGAAGCGGCCATCGCTGGTCTTGTAAGCGCGCATGAGTGGCGCACGATGGCCATTGGCAAACCCGGCGTGGGGATCATAGCTGGCATTGTTGCGCGAATAGACCAGATCAGACGAGAGGATCCACGCCGCATTCTGCAGCAGCGAGGTTTCCACCACCATGCCCTTGCCGGTCTTCTCGCGACTGTACAGCGCCGAGGTAATGCCCGCGAGCAGCGCAATCGCGCTGCTGTGATCGCCCAGTGCAGGCCGGGGCCGGGTCGGCACATCGGCATCGGGTGCGGTGAGCAGATCGGCAAATCCGCCGCGCGCCCAGAAGGCCGAAGCATCATAACCCGCCTTGTTGAATTCCGCGCCCTTGAAGCCCAGCCCGTTGCCGCGCGCATAGATCAGGCGCGGATTGCGCGCCATCAGGTCTTCGGGTTCCAGCCGCAGCCCCCGCAGCGCCAGCGGGCGCAGGCTGGTGATGAATACGTCCGCCGTATCGAGCAGCCGCAGCAGCAGTTCGCGGCCTTCCTCGTTCTTGAGGTCGATCGCGACGCTCTTCTTGCCGCGATTGTTCTGTTCCATCGCCATATTGGCCTTGGCGGTTTCGCGCCCGTCACCAACCTTCAGCGTACGATAAGGGTCACCGGTAATCGGCGGCTCGATCTTGATGACTTCCGCGCCATGATCCGCCAGCAGCGTGCTCGACGCGGGAACGAACACATATTGCGCCAGCTCGACAACGCGCACACCGGCAAAAATCTGGGTCATAGATATATCCTCAAGGTCGCTGTTGCGCTCAGTCCATTCCGGATGGCAGTGCCAGCCAGCCGTACCGCATCAAATCGCTATCGCGGCAAAGCGGTTAATGCAACGCCCGTAGCGCATTATTTGCTGCGATGCCAGATCGCTTTGTGGACCTACTCCAAAATGCCAGCTTTCTGCCTGGAAAAATCAGCTCTGGAACTTGCAACGCATTAGGTGCATTGTAATTTATCACAGCCAATTTGCAGGCTCGAAGAGCGGCCGCGCCTTGGCATCTGGGAAGATCGACAACGTGCCTGCGCTTTGGTGTGGCGGTGAGAGGAGGATAGCCGATGGACAGTCAGTTGGAAACGCGCATGCGCGATCTGATTGACCGCCAGGATATCTGGGCGGTGATCCTTCGCTATGCCCGCGGGCTTGACCGGCTGGACCGCGAAATGGTGCGGTCCTGCTATTGGGACGATGCGATCGACGATCACCATGCCTATCTCGGAACACCCGACTATTTCATCGACGTGACCTTCGCCGATGCCCGCAGATCCAGCACTGTCCAGCACCATGGCCTGTCCAATCACAGCTGCGAAATCATCGGCGACGATGCCCACTGCGAAACCTATTATACATTCATCGGAGCCAATATCGACGCACCGCACCTGCTATCGATGGGGCGCTATGTCGACCATCTCCAGCGGCGAGACGGTGTGTGGAAATACGCCAATCGGGTGACCGTGATCGAGAAGAACTTCGCACTGACCGAGTTTCCTGGCGACGCGGAAATCCGGGCTGGAACAATTGCTCCCGGCCCTCTGCTACCGGCTGCGCGTGACCGGAGTGATCTGAGTTACCACCGCCCTGTGGTTCCGCGAAGGCCCGTGGGGGAAAATAGCCAGAAGTAACTATCGTTACGGTGGCGATTGCACTAGCAGGACGACAATTGGGATTTGGGCACGTGCATATGAATATTGAAGAAATTCGGCAATCCAGTGCTGCGGAAGCAAGCCGCGCCAAAGCAGCAAAACCCAGGGCAAAACGCAAGAAGCTCAACCAGGCCGGGCGGCCGACAGCATCCGAACTTGAGCGCCGCAAAGGCCGGGTGATGGAAGTGGCGACGCAACTGTTCGTCGAACACGGTTTTGCCGCCACGTCACTGGTCGATATCGCGCGCGATGCCGGTGTCGCAACGCGCACTCTGTATCAGCATTTCGGCGACAAAGAGGCGATTTTTCGCGAGGTCATCTACGCCCGCGATGCCGAAGCTGCGCTTCTGCCTCCTACCATTGAACCGAGTGATACGCTGCATTCCGCCCTGCTCCGTGTGAGCCACTATGCCTACACAGTGACCTATCGCGACCAGTCGGTCGGGCTGATGCGGCTGATGATCGCGGAGAGCAAGCGGTTCCCCGAATTCATGCAAGCGGTCGCCGTTTCGATCTTTGCCAATTTCCGACGCAATATCGAAAATGTGCTGGAATCGCTCGAAAGTGCGGGGCTTATTCCTGCAGGCAATCATAACCGTTCAGCAGAACTGTTCGCCGATCTGGTGCTCGGCAGCCATCCGATCATGACCTATACCAATTGGGATTCGACCATCCCGAGCGACCGCGACATCGAAGAGCGGCTGGATATGTACATCCTCGGCAGGTTCGGACCCGATATCGCCAAGTCTGCCCGCACGCTCAAGGTGAAGTAAGCCCTCAAGTAGCAAAGCGGGCGCGCAAGGCTTTCTTGTCCGGCTTGCCAAGTGGCGAGAGCGGGATGGCCTCGACAAACTCCACCGATTTTGGCGCCTGCACCGCGCCCTTGGCACTGCGCACCAGCGCAATCAGTTCCTCCGCCGACACGCTGCTGCCCGGAACAGTCGTCACCACCGCCTTCACCGCCTCGCCCCATTTGGCATCCGGCACCCCGATCACCGCGACGTGGCGGATGGCGGGATGGGTGGCGATCACGTCTTCCACTTCGCGGGCGAACACGTTGAAGCCGCCGGTAACGATCATGTCCTTCTTGCGGTCGACGATCCGCAGGAAGCCATCGGCGCTGCGAATGGCGACATCGCCGGTGTGCAGCCAGCCGCCTTCCAATGCTGCGGCGGTTTCTTCGGGCTTGTTGAGATAGCCCGCCATCACCAGCGGCCCCTGCACGCAGATTTCGCCGGGCTCGCCGTCGGCCACTTCGTTGCATCGCATCGTCCATCAAGGCGACCCGCAGCCACGGCGTGGGCCGCCCGCAGGACGCCAGCCGCAAGGGATCGTCGCTGATATGGTCGGCCCGGCGCATCACGCTGACCGACATCGGCGCTTCGGACTGGCCGTAGAACTGGAAGAAGATCGGGCCGAGCCTGGCAATCGCATCCTTCAACCGCGCGGCCGGGAAGGCCGACGCGCCGTAGAAGATCACCTCCAGGCTCGAGAGGTCGAACTCGCCGAAACGCGGGTGGTCCAGCAAGGCGAGCACCATTGTCGGCACCATCAGCACCGAGGTGATCCGGTGCTGTTCCACCGCCTGCATGAACGCCACCGGCTCAAACCCCGGCGCGACCACCATTGATCCGCCCTTGAGCAGCACCGTGGTCAGCACCGCCGCACCCGCATGGCTGAGCGGCGCGCAGATCAGGTGACGGATTTCGTTCGGCCATTCCCACATGGTCATCTGGATCATCGTCGATGTCATCATCGAACGGTGGGTCATCATGATGCCCTTGGGCTTGCCGGTGGTGCCGCCGGAATAGGCGATCCGGGTAAGCGATTCAGGCGTATGCGGCGGGAGAGACCAGCGGGCGCGCCGGGTAATCCGGAAGCCAGTTGCTCCAGCGACGGCCCCACCCCCGCCTGCCCGATGGCGATCAGATGTTTCAGGCGCGGCGCGCGGCGCTTGCAATTCGGCGGCGACGGCTTCGAAATGATCCGCATCATACACCAGCAGATCGATCTCGGCGTCCTCGATGACATAGAGATAGTCCTCGATAGCGCCCATCGGATGCAGCGAGGTGGCGACGATATCGGCGAACGACAGCCCGTTCATCACCGCCGGAACCTCCACCCGGTTCTTCGCGATCACCGCCGCGCGCAGCGGCTTGGGCGACAGCGCAGCGAAGGCCTGCGAAAAGCGGCTGATCGAATCGCGCAATTCCCCAGCGCTCTGCGTCGTGCCGTCCGCCAGCACCATCACCACCCGGTCCAGATCGTGCGACAGCGCGTGCGCAACCAGATCGGTGGCGAGGACGGGCTGGTATAGGGACGCGGTCATTGCAGGCGCTTTCGTTCTAACGGAAGTAATTATGCATAGCGTGATGTGCATTATTTTCAAGCACCGCGCAGCAAGCGGCGGCGCGGGATATTGGGCTGGCCGGTATGCGCCGTCACCCCGCCATCGGCGATAATGATCGAGCCGGTGATGTAGGATGCATCGTCCGAAGCGAGGAAGGCGGCGACATTGGCCATTTCCTCCGGCGTGCCTGTCCGCCCCAGCGGGATCGGGGCGAGCCAAGCCGCGCGGTCATCGGGCCGGGCCAGGGTGGCGGAACTGATCGCGGTTTCGATCAGCCCTGGACACAGCGCGTTGACGCGAATGCCGTCACGCGCGCAGTCGAGCGCGAGCGAACGAGTGTAATTGATCACCGCGCCCTTCGGAGGCATTGTAGGCACCCATGCCGTAATCGCCCGCCAGCCCCGAAATGGAAGCGACATTGACAATCGCCCCGCCCCCTTCGCGCATCGCCGGAATTGCGGCGCGGCAGAACAGGTAAATCGCGCGGATATTGACCGCGAACACCTTGTCCCACAGCTCTTCTTCCATATCCGGGGTTTCGGCCAGCGCGCCGATCCCGGCATTGTTCACCAGCACATCCAGCCGTCCCCAATTGGCCAGAGCGGCTGCAACCGCTGCTTCCACCTCGCCGCGATTGCCCACGTCGGTAGCGCAGAAATACCGCTCGCTCTCGTGTCAACTCGGCAGGCGGGCTGATATCGGCGATCAGCACCCTCGCGCCCTCGTCCACCAGCCGCGTGACGATCGCCGCACCGATCCCGTTCGAACCACCCGTGACGATTGCCGTCTTGCCCGCGAACCGGCCCATCAGCAGCTCTCCATCCCATCAATGCTCTTGCGCATGTGCATTTATAGGCATAGCCAGCCGCAACCGCCAACCGGAATCGAGCATGTCTGACGAACTGACCAAGATGATCCGTGCCGCCGAGCAAAGCCGCTGCGCCGCCATGCTCGCCAACGACAATGCCGCATTGGACGCCCTGCTCGATCCGCGTCTCCATTTCGCCCATGCCACCGGCGCAGTGGACGACAAGTCGGCCTTGATGGCCAAGATGGCGGCCGGGCGGATCGTCTATACCGCCATCACCTGGTCCGAAGAGGTGGTGACTGCGCTGGCAGATGATGCGGCACTGCTGACCGGGCGGATGAAAACCGAAGTCGAAGTGGAAGGCACGGCCAAAGTGCTCAACAACCGGGTCATCAGCGTATGGCGTCGCACAGGCGGCGACTGGAAGCTGCTGGCGTTCCAATCGACCCCGCTGGCGGGATAGGCGCATGAATAAGAACTTCTGGCTTGTGGCGGCTGCTTGTGGCGCCTTCGCCTTCGCCCCTGCCGCAGCGCAATCTGCACCGCCAAGCATCTGCCCTGCACAGGCCGGGATGGACGAGCAGAGCCGCGCGCTGCTGGCAACCTTGATGCTCGAACCGCGCAGCTTCACCAGCCTAGCGGATATGTTCGCCGCCCTGCCCGCCGATGCGCGCGAAACCTTTGCCACCATGCAAGCCGCCGAAGCCGAACGGCAACGGACCGACTGGGCCAATCTGTGCCGCTATGCTGGCGAGAACGCGCGGGTTGCTGCCAGCGGGATCAGGCCGCGCGTCGTTTTTCTCGGCGATTCGATCACTGAGAACTGGCTGCTGGGCGATCCCGCGCTGTTCGGCCCCGAGGTGCTCAATCGCGGCATCGGCGGCCAGACCACTCCGCAAATCCTGCTGCGCTTCTATCAGGATGTCGTGATGCTGCGCCCGCGCGCGGTGCATATCATGGCCGGGGTCAACGATATCATGGGCAATCACGGCCCGACCAGCGATGCGGCCATCATCCACAATATCCGCGCGATGATCGACATCGCCAAGGCCAACCGCATCCGTGTGGTGCTCGCCGGGATCACTCCGGCTCAGACTTTCGTGGCTCGGCCCGATGTGGACCTGCGGCCGCGCATCGCCGAGGTGAACCGGCAGTTGGCGCTGCTGGCCGATGAAGAGCGGATCACCTTTGTCGATTACAGCCCGGTTTTGGCCAACGATGACGCGGGCCTCGCCGCATCCCTCGGCAATGACGGCCTGCACCCCAACCGCGCAGGCTATGCCGCGATGCGCAATGTGGCCGACAGCGCGTTGAGAAGGGCTGCCAGGTAGGGGCAGATGCACCCCCGGATATCAATCAACACCCTGTGCTTTGCGCCGGAGCGGCTTGATCGCCTGATCGAACAGGTGGCGAGGATTGGCGCTCGCGGGATCAGCCCCGATCTCGATCAGGTGCTGGAATTCGGCATAGCCAAGACTGCACATCTGCTTGGCGACGCCGCGCTCGAAGTCCCAACGCTGACTCACCGCGCCTTCTCCTTTGCCACGCCCGAACTTGCAGCATCCGGGCGCGACCGATTGAACCGCACGATTGACGTCGCTGCGACCATCGGTGCCCAAACCATCACCATGACAACCGGCGGACGCGGTCCGCTGAGCTGGCCCGATGCCGTCGAGCGATTTGCGCAAGCCGTTGCGCCATGTGCGCAACTGGCCCGTTCGGCAGGGATCAAACTGGGTATAGAACCAACCTCGCATCTCTACGCCGATGCTTCGATCGCCCACCGGCTGTCCGACGCAAACAGGATCGCCGACCGCGCAGATATCAATGTCGTGATCGACCTGTTCGCCTGCTGGTTCGATGCCGATATCGAAGCGGCCATTGCCGCTGCAGGCCCGCGCACCGCGCTGGTGCAAGTGAGCGACTATGTCGCTGGCGACCGCGCCCTTCCCTGTCGCGCAGTTCCGGGCGACGGCATGGTGCCGCTTGGTTCGTTGATCCCCGCGATATTGCAATCGGGATTTACCGGCTGGTTCGACCTCGAAATCATCGGACCTCGATTGCTGGCGGAAGGCGCGGAAGCCGGTTTGCGGCGGGGGACAAAGTTTATCGAAGCAGTGCTGGAGCAAGTATTGCTGCCCGCCACGCCGCAAAAACAGTAAAGGAACCTCAAAGCATGACCCACAGCAACCTTATTTAATGACCGCGACGCTATCGGCGAACTCAAAGCGCGGTACTGCCGCCTGCTTGATACCAAACAATGGTCTGCATGGGCTGACCTGTTTACCGAAGACTTTGTCCTCGACATATCGGAAAGCGGTGGCCCCGCCGCAATCAAGGGCCGCGACGCGGCGGTCGGGATGGTCCGTCAGTCAATCGAAACCGTGAAGACTGCGCATCAGGTCCACTCGCCCGAAATCGAAATCACAGGCGATACTGCCACCGCAATCTGGGCGATGCAGGATCGCCTGCTATTCGAGAATGGCCACGGCATTACCGGCTTTGGTCACTACACCGAAACTTACGAGAAATACGGCGACCAGTGGCGGATCGCCAGCAGCAAGCTGAGCCGTTTGCTTGTCGAAATGACCGCGCCGCAAGCATGAGCGATAGTCAGACGCCGGTTCTGGTCGCGGGGGCAAGCGGCTTTGTCGGTAGCCACACCGTCCAGCTTGTTGATTGAACGCGGGCGCAAGGTGCGCGTGCTGCTGCGCAAGTCGAGCAACACAGCGGCGCTCGATGGCCTTGCAGTAGAATTGGTATATGGCGATGTGCTGGATCCCGCATCGCTGCGGGCAGCCATGCAAGGTTGCAGCGCGATCTTCTACAGCGTGGTCGATCCGCGATTCTGGCTGACCGATCAGACACCGATCTATCGCAACAATGTCGAAGGGCTGGAAAACGCGATGGAGGCGGCACTGGCCAGCGGCGTGGGGCGGTTCATTTTCACCAGCACGATGGGAACGCTGGGCCTTAATCCCGATGGTCCGGTTACCGAGGATAGCGGGTTCAACTGGCTTGATCGCGCCCCACCCTATATCCGCGCAAGGCTGGAAGCGGAAAACCGGTTCCTTTGCTGTTGCCGCGAAAAAGGCCTGCCGGGCATCGCCTTGTGCGTGGCCAATACCTATGGTCCCGACGACTATCAACCAACCCCGCACAACGGCAATTTATGGCAGGTCGCCAGCGGAAAGGTGAAAGTTGCTGTCGATGTCAGCCAGCCAACGGTGGACATCAGGGACGTTGCCGAAGCCGCCCTGCTCGCGGAAACCCGAGGCAGGATTGGCGAGAGATACATTATCGCCAATGAATTCGTTCAGCAACCGCGACTTCTACACAATGGCCACGGCTTTGCGCGGCCTGCCGCCGCCCAGGTTCATCCCATACCGCGTCGCCTACGGCATGGCATGGATGGCCGAACGGTTTCTGAAGCTGGCGGGCCGGAAAGACTTTATGGTATCCGCCGACGCCATCTATCTTTCCAACGTGTTCCGCCAGCTCGACAACGGAAAAGCTCGCCGCGAGCTTGGCTGGAACCCGCGCCGGCTCAGCGCAACGATCCGGGATACAATCGACTGGTTTGCCGCAAACAGCGGCTGATCCGGGATTCTAGCCGAGCACCTCGCCAATGAAGCGGCGCAGTTCGTTGTCAATTTCCGCCCCCTCCGGTCCGCCGGGAAAGCCTGTATGCGGCCCGGCCTCGGTAACATGCAGTTCCGCCGCCACGCCAGCCGCGCGCAAAGCACGGTGCATTCGGACGGTGTTGGAAAGATAGAGATCGCGTGTTCCCGTCGTCAGGATTGTCGGGGGGAAACCAGCAAGATCGCCGAACAATGGCGACAGGTAAGGATGGGCCAGATCGTGCCCGTCGGCATAGAGCAGGTTTACCGCCATCAGGCTCTTGAGGCCGGGGTCAACGCCATCATTGGTCTGGAAACTGTCGCCTGATTCTGGTGAGATCGATTTCCGGGGTGCCGAGGATCAGCCCCGCTGGCATTGGCAGCCCTTCATCGCGCGCGCGCAACATCAGCGCCGCAGCCAGATTGCCGCCAGCGGAGCCGCCGCTGACGATGATCTCGCTCGGCAAACGCTCTTCCAGCAAGGCGCGATAGGCGGCGAGGCAATCGTCAAGAGCCGCCGGATAGGGGTGTTCAGGCGGCATCCGGTAATCGACCGCCCAGACCCGCCGCCCCAGCCGCATCGCGGTGCCGATCCCCATGATTCGGCACATCTCTCCCCCGCACAGGATCAGCGCACCGCCGTGCATTTCCAGGATGACGGTACGATCGCCCGATTCGAGCGTCGTCGGAGTAATGTCAAAAACCTCCGCGCCCCCGGCATCGCGTTGTTCGACCTGCGCCCCCGTCGCCTCGCTCCACGCCGGAAAGCGGGAGAGGATACCCTCGTTCACCGCCGCGACATAGGCGCTCCACCCAGCCTTGTCCTCAAGCGCGGGATATTCCCCCCAGGTTGGAAGCGGCGTCAGATATGCGCGCGCCACGGGGCTGAGATGGGCGGGAATGGGAATGGCCCGCGCAGGAATCTGCACTATGCTACTGCTGTCTTGTTGGCTCATGCTGTCTCTCCTGACCTATATTTTCCGGACCGGCGTGCAAATGCATCGCCAGCTGATTTGCAACGCCGCGTGCGCCTTCAGGGGTTGGATGGAATGGCGCACCAACAGCCGGGGCCGAACCGTTGATCCAAGGCTCTGCGGAACAGGCATCGTGGCCTAATGAAGTGGCCGCCATATCCACGATCTCGGCTCCCGCCTCGGTTGCTGCCAGCCTTGTCACCTCGGCCAGTTCCGATGCCACTTCGCCGCATCAGTTCCGCCTCACCAGCATCGATCCCGAGTTGCGCGCAAGTGCCCGTCTCTGGCAGGATCGCAGGATAGGTCAACACCACGATACGCGCATCCGGTGCGCGGCGGCGAATTTCCAGCAGACCGGCCGTCAGATCAGCTTCCAAGCCGGCAAAATCCCGTTCAGCTATTGGCTCCGCGCCTTGCCAGAAAACATCGACGACGAAGCCAATAATGCCACCTTTGCGCACATAGGCCATCGCAGTCAGATCACCGACATAGCCAATATCATTGCCCCCGGCGGTGATCGTCACCAGCCGGGTGTCCGGGCCCAGCGCATTGATCTGCGGGCCGAGAAACATCTGCCCACCATGGAATACGTGCTCCACAGTCGCGGCGGAACAACTCACATCCGTCAGTTCAAGCCCGGCCAACCGGGCCAACAGTTGCGGATAGCCGTTGATGCTGCGCTGGCATACCAGAGGACTGCCCGGCTCCTGCTCGCCAAGTCCAAGCCCGGCGGCAAACGAACTGCCCAGCGCCACATAGGCGGAGTTGGCGCGCGGAGGCTGGCGGCCCTGATAATACAGCACCCCCAGGCCGACGAGCGCGGCAGTTGCGACAACCAGCGCCGCCGCTTTGATGATCGACCTCACACGCAAGCGAAAGGCCTATTCCGCACTCTCGTAAAACCGCTGGTAGGCCCGGCGGTAGGCCAGCATCGGCCCGTCACCCTGCACCAGAATTGGCTGTTCGCGGTAGATCTTGGCATTCCAGATCGGGATGTCCTGATTGACCTGCTTCACCAGATCGCGAATCCGCGCAGCCGTCACCCGCATCCGGCCTTCGCTGAGGCCGGGAGCGTGGTACATCTGCCAGCGCAGATGGGTGTGTTCCGCATCGATCGGGGTCTGCTGCTGGTTGTGCACCACATGCGTCACGTCGATATATTCGGTGATCGACTGGCCGGGGCCGGTCGCGGTGATATCGATAATCCCGGTCATCGGCCCGCGCGGGGTGTTCATTTCGGCGACCACCTTGTTGCGGCGAACCCAGCCATCCATCACGAAATCGCCTGCGGGCGGCCCCTGCACGCCGTGCACCGCATTGAAATGTGCGTGATCCTGCCCGTTCTCGGTGATTTCCTGCACGTGGATATTGATGATCCATTCGAACTCTTCGAACAGCACCCAGTCGCCATCGGGGCAGGCGGGCATCTTCGCCACATCCCATTTCGGTTCGGCCTTGTCGGGGTGATACCAGACGTAGATCACCCCTTCGGATTCCTCCACCGGCCAATTGGGCAGGCATTGCCGCTTCAACCGCGGCGGGATGACTTTGGAATAGGGAATGTCGCTCACCTGCCCATCGCCATTGAACGACCAGTGGTGAAATCGCGCATTGCAGATCGTTGCCCACCACCTTGCTGCTCACGCCCAGATGCGCGCCCAGATGCGGACAATAGGGATCGACCGCGTGCAGCACGCCGTCCTCGCCGCGCCACAGCACGAACTGGGTGGCGAAGGCGTCGAACGTCTTGATCTCGCCCACGGCAATGTCAGCCGACATCGCCACCGCAAACCAGCCGAACGGGATTGGCAGTTTGGAAAAGCCCCGGTCGAACGCAGGATTGGTTGCCATTGTCATCTCCTTCACCGGCCCGTCGGAATTTCGCGGAAGGGCACATTTTTATCGACGCGGATTTCGCCGGGCAGGCCGAGCACACGTTCGGCGATGATGTTCTTCATGATCTCGTCGGTGCCGCCGCCCAGCCGCAGTGCGGGCGCCCACAGGAAGCGGTGCTGGAACGCGCCGTTCAGCAGCGCCACTTCGGGATCGTCGATCAGGCCGAAATGATCCTGAATATCGAGCGCCTGATTGGTCAATTCCTGCGTTTGCGTTGCCCATAGCAGTTTGCCCGCCGACCCTTCCGGCCCCGGCGAATGCCCGCGCGATAGCGCAGTGAGCGAGCGGAAGCTGAGCAACCGGATCGCTTCCGCGCCGACATAGTAATCCGCCAGCCATTCGCGAAACGCCGGGTCTTGCAGCGTGGTCCCGCCGAAAGCCGGGCTTTGCCGCGCCACCTCAATGATATCGCGCCATGAAAGCCCGGTGCCCGAGCCGAGCGAAGCGCGTTCGTTCATCAGCGTCGAGATGACCACCTTCCACCCGTCGCCCGGTGCGCCGATGCGCTGGTTGTCAGGCACGCGGACATTGTCCAGGAACACTTCGTTGAGCTCGCTATCGCCCGACATCATCTTGATCGGGCGCACTTCCAGCCCCGCCGTGCGCATGTCCACCCAGAACGCGGTCAGCCCCTTGTGCTTGGGCACATCGGGATCGGTGCGGGCGATAATCATGCCGTAATCGGCCGCCTGCGCGCCGCTGTTCCAAACTTTCTGGCCGTTGATGACCCAGTGGGTCCCGTCCTGCACGGCGGTCGTGCGCATCGCCGCAGAGTCCGAGCCGCTGGAGGGTTCGGAGAACAGCTGGCACCAGATTTCGTCACCGCGCACCGCCGGGGGCACGCGGGCGAGCGAGGCTTCATCCGTGCTGTATTCCATCATCGCCGGCAGCAGCATGTGCAGCCCGGTCATGAAATAGGTGAACTGGAGCCCGGCGCGCGCTTCTTCCTGATTGAAGATCGCTTCGTCGATCGAAGTGCCCGCCGCGCCGCCGCGTTCCTTGGGCCACGAGATGCAGGCATAGCCCGCATCGGCCTTGGTCGCCTGCCACTGGCGGGCGATGTCCTTGTGCTTGTCGTGCCAGTTGCGCCGTTCATCGGGCGCGAGCACCGACATATCGGGCGCATTGGCTTCGATCCAGCCGCGAACCTTGGCGCGGAATTCGGCTTCCTGCGGGTTGTCGTCGAAATTCATGACCGGCCCTCTGCTTCCAGGCGTAGTTCGAGTTGATCGGCCAGCCGCCGCTTCCATTCGCGCGGCGCGCCGATGACCAGTGCCAGATGGCGCGCGCGGCGGAAGAAGAAGTGGCAATCCGCCTCCCACGTCACCCCGATGCCGCCGTAAGTCTGGATCATTTCCTTGGACGCCAGCCAATACGCCGCCGATCCCGCCACCCGCGCCGCCGCCGCCGCCAGCGGCAGTTCGGGCGCATTGGTGGAAAGCGCCCATGCCCCGTAATAGGCATTCGCCCGCGCGACTTCGTTCTTCACGAACACATCGGCCAGCTTGTGCTTGATCGCCTGATAGCTGCCGATCTGGCGACCAAAAGCATAGCGTTCGAGCGCATAATCGCGCGCCATTTCGAGGCAGCGGTCTGCCCCGCCGAGTTGTTCGAACGCCAGCAGGATTGCGGCACGTTCCTGCATGCGGGCGAGCAGTTCCAGCCCCTTGCCCGGTTCGCCCAAAGGCTCTGCCGGGGCGCCGGTGAAGGTGATCCGGGCCGATCCGCGCGTGGGATCGAGGGTGGAAACGGCTTCGCGCGAAACGCCGGCAGCGGTCAGATCGACCAGATACAGGCTTGGCCCCGCCTCGCCCTGCGCCAGCACCACGGCTGTTCCCGCAGCCAGCCCATCGGCCACCGGGATTTTCGTTCCGGTAAGCGTGCCGTTCACGGCTTGCACGGTGATCCCGCCCGCTGCCAGAGCGCCCGGCCCTTCGGAGAAGGCCAGCGTGCCGATCACTTCCCCGCTGGCGATCTGCGGCAACAGCGCCGACTTCTGATCCTCGCTCCCCGCCAGCAGCAGCGCCTCGGCAAAGGCATAGATGCTCGACGCAAACGGGATCGGCGCGACCGCGCGGCCCAGTTCCTCGGCCAGCGCGCACAATTCGACATAGCCCAGCCCGAGCCCGCCATATTCCTCCGGAATCGCCGCCCCGCACCAGCCCTGCTCGACAATCCGCGCCCACAGGCCGCTGTCATACCCTTCGCCGGGATTTTCCAGCACCTGACGCGCCACGCTCAGCGGCGAGGCGGCAGCGAGGAACCGCCGGGCTTCATCCTTCAGGGCCTTCTGGTCGTCGGTATAATCGAAATTCACAATCCACCCCGTTCCGCAATCGCCGCGCGATAATCCTGCACGATCCGTTCAATCAATTGCCGCGCAGGCTCGACCGCCGTGCTTGCGCCAATGCCCTGCCCGCAGCCCCAGATGTCACTCCACGTTCTGGCCGCGCCATCCTGCGCCGCGACATTGATCGCGCGGCGCGTATCGGGAAGATTATCCGGGTCCAGCCCGGCCAGTTCGATCGACCGGCGCAAATAATTGGCCGGGGTGCCGCTGAAGGCGGGAGTGTACACGATATCCGCCGCGCTGGCAGCAACCACCGCCGCCTTCTGCTCCGGCGAGCAGCCCGCTTCCTCCGTGGCTAGAAAGGCCGAGCCGAGATAGGCGAAATCCGCCCCCATCATCCGCGCCGCCGCCACGCCGCGCCCGGTGCCGATGGCCCCGGCCAGCACCAGCGGCCCGTCAAACCATTGCCGCAATTCCGCCACCAGCGCGAAGGGCGACTGGCTTCCCGCATGCCCGCCCGCCCCGGCAGCGACTGCGATCAGGCCGTTCGCGCCCTTTTCAATCGCCTTGCGGGCATGCGCCTGATTGGTCACATCGTGCAGAGTGACCCCGCCATAGGCCTGCACCGCATGGTTCACATCCTCGCGCGCGCCCATCGAACTGATCACCAGCGGCACATGGTGCGCGGCGCACAGCGCCAGGTCATCGTCCAGCCGCGGATTGCTGCGGTGGACCACCAGATTGACGCCGAACGGCGCGGCAGGCTGGCCGGGATGGTCGCGGTCCCAAGCGGCCAGTGCCGCCGAAATCTCCTCCAGCCATTCGCCAAACTGCGCAGAGGGCCGCGCGTTGAGCGATGGCAGCGTGCCGATAATGCCGGAAGTGCACTGGGCAATCACCAGTTCCACGCTGGAGGCAAGGAACATCGGCGCGCCGATCACCGGCGCCCGCAACTGGTCACGCCACGCCCGCAATAGCGCAGCGGCTGACTGTTCGGCATTTGGTGGTGACACTGCCAGCACCCTTGACTACCCTTCGCTTTCCACGCCTGCACCCTGCCCCAATGCGCGGCGCTTTACAATACACATCGGCTGTTGCATTAATTGAATCTGACATCCCGATTGGAACCGAAAAACCATGCCTCGCCCCCGCGAAATTGCCGCCATCGATACGCTGATCGGGTTTCGCGACCGCACCCATGCGCCGCTGGTGGCGAGCGAAAAGGTGAAGTGGGACCGGCACCCGGCGGAATACATGTTCAAGGATCTGCCCGGCGAACTGGCCGAAGGGACGGAACGCGACACCTCGATCGAGGAAACGCTGTCCGAAATGGACCGCTTCAACATCCGTGTCGGCGTGATCCACACCAATGATGACCGCACCGCCACCGCGCTGCGCCGTTATCCGGACCGGTTCGCCGGCATCATGCCGGTCAACCCGCACCGGGGCATGGATGCGGTGCGCGATATCCAGCAGGCGTTCGACGAATATGGCTTGAAGGGCATTTCGATGTTCCCATCGGGCCAGAACCCGCCCTGCCCGATCAACGACAAGCACTGGTATCCGATCTTTTCAAAATGCTGCGAACTGGGCATCCCCGCCTTCTGCACCACCGGCGTGCCGGGGCCGCGCGTGCCGCTGGCCGCGCAGAAAATCGAGTTGATCGACGAGGTTTGTTACGACTTCCCCGAACTGAAATTCGTGATGCGCCACGGCGCGGAACCGTGGGTGGAACTGGCGGTGAAGCTGCTGCTAAAGTGGCCCAACCTGTATTATTCCACCTCGGCCTTCGCGCCCAAATACTGGCCGAAGGAAATCATCGATTTCGCCAACACGCGCGGGTCCGACAAGATCATCTATGCGGGCTATTTCCCGATGGGGCTGACGCTGGAACGCATCTTCCGCGAACTGGACGACGTGCCGTTCAAGGATGAGGTGTGGCCGAAGTTTTTGCATGACAATGCGGCGCGGGTGCTTGGGGTTTAGCCAACGCGCTTGACATTATACCTGAACAGGTATATTTCGCTCATCCATGGCTTCCGAAACGCCCATCGACTGGATCGGATCAGCCAAGAAGGACCTGCTTGCTTTCCCCGATCCGGTGATCAGCGCGATGGGCTATGCCTTGAGCGTCGCCCAACTCGGCGGAAAGCATCCTCACGCCAAACCGTGGAAAGGTGAAGGCGGAGGCGTATTTGAGGTGGTCGAGCATCATTCCGGCGACACCTACCGCGCGATTTACACGGTGCGCTTTGCCAAGGTGATTTATGTGCTGCACGCATTTCAAAAGAAATCGACGCGCGGCATCGCGACCGCTGCAACCGATGCTGCGATGATCAAAGCCCGTTTGAGGCTGGCGCAGGCGGACTATCAGGCAAGGAAAAAGTCCAATGACTGAGAATAGTATCACACGCGGCACAGGCAATGTCTTCGCTGATCTGGATATGTCTGAAGCGAATGACCGGCAAACCAAGACACGGCTGGCAATGGCACTGAACCACATCATCAAGGATCAGGGCCTCAAACAAATCGACACCGCCCGCCTGTTGGGTGTGCCGCAACCCAAAGTGTCTGCGCTGGTCAATTACCGGCTTGATGGCTTTTCGGTCGAAAAGCTGATGGAATATCTCGTCGCGCTGGGCAGGGATGTGGATATCATCGTGCGGCCCAAGCGCGGCGACGCTGCGGCGCGGGTCGTGGTGCTGGAGGCGGCTTGAAATGAAAAAGGAAGTAGCAAAAGCGCTTGTGCTTCGCCTTTGGCGAACCTGGGAAGGCGACAAAAGCAGCGCTTTGGCCCCTCTCACCTTTTACACTTGGCTTGAGAATGTGAGGCCCGATGCTCTCGAATTTAACTCGCCTGCTGCAAAATATACGCTTGTTTCAGGTTGGGTGCAGTCGGCGCGATAACCTGAACTTGGGAGCGCCCGGGATCCTTTGACACTATTCCAATTAACCCTCCCCAAACCTACCCTCACGCCCATGCCGCACGGCAAGCAAAACCACATCCTCTCCATCGAGCCGATACAGCACCAGATAGCCGCTCTGCCCAAACGGGATCAGCCATTCGCGATATTCGGGGTCCATGTCTTCCGACGGATGGCCGATGCGTGGCTGGGACGCCAATATGCGCACTCCGGCGCGGATGGTTTGTACGGCGCGTTTGGCGGCGTCGGGGTTCTTGATGTTCAGGAAGCGGTGCAGCCGTTGGACATCTGCCAGTGCCTGCGGCGTCCATTTCAGCGATGGCATTGGGGCGGTTCAGCCGCGTCACCGCTTTCCAGTTCGGCAAGCCATGCATCGGCTTCGTCGAATGTCGCGTGGAGGCCGGTTGCCTGATAGCCATCCCACGCAGCCACCGCCGCCTGACGCAAACTCTCTCGAGCCTCTTCCTGTTCGACGTAACGGGCAATCGCCTCGCGCATGATCCAGTGCGAAGATCGTTGCCGCGCATCGGCAAGGTGCTGGATACGGCCTTTCAAAGTGTCGTCGATCTTCACCGAAACGGCCATGCCGCACCATCCTTAAAAAAGGTAATACCTTTTATTACCAAACGCCGGGCCTGATGTCGAGCCTACCCCCCCGCAGGCTTCACAATATTGCTCGGCACCAGCGTCGGCTGGCCGTGCAGCAACTGGTTGGCGATGATTGCATAGTGCATTTCGGTGGCCCCTTCGGCCACGCATTTCGCCCGCGCATCGCGCATGTAGCGGTTGACGCCGGTGGAATCCATGATCCCGCTGCCGCCCCATAGCTGCACCAGTTTCACGCACACATCGAAGCAAGTTTCGCCGATGAAGGCCTTGCAGATATTGCCCGCTTCAGGCGCCACCGTGCCCGCTTCAAACTGGCGTACGGTGTCGTATAGCAGCGCGCGGCAGGCGGAAATCTTGGCGTGCGCTTCGGCCAGCCAATAGCCGACGGGCTGCAATTCGGCCATCTGCTTGCCGTAAAGCTGGCGGTCCTTCACGTAGTCGATGGTCTTGTCGAACAGCCCCTGCGCGCAGCCGATGGAAGTGGCGACATGCGCCAGCAGATTGGCGTGGTTGGCCGCGCGATGGGAGAAGCCGCCGGTGAGCAAGTTGCCGAGAATGTCGTCTTCTTCCAGCCGGACATTGTTGAACGCAATCGGCCCGGTATTGGTGCCGCGCCAGCCCAGCTTGTGCTCGTAAGGGCCGACCTCAAAACCGGAGTCATCGCCCTCGACGATGACGCAGCCATAGCCCTCGGCCCCTTCGCGCGAGCGGGTCTTGCCCATCACCAGCCAGGTTTTGGCGGTGCCTTGCGTGCAATAGAGCTTCGATCCGTCGAGCCGGTAGCCATCATTGGCGGCTTCATCGGGTATGATTTTGGTCAGGTGCTTGCCGATATTGGCCGCGCCTGCCGGTTCGCTTTGCGAATAGGCCATCAGCCGTTCGCCCGATGCACTGGCGGGCAAGATGCGCTGCTTCTGTTCTTCGGTGCCGAGCAATTCGACCGCCTTGGGGCACAGCACCATTTGCACCGTCAGCATCCCGGCAAAGGCCGGGCTGGCCTTGGCCAGTTCCTCGCTCACCAGACAGACCGACACCAGATCCGCGCCCGAACCGCCATATTCTTGCGGCGTGTACAGGCCATACAGGCCGAGTTCGGCGGCCTTCTTCACCAGTTCATCGGGCGTGTGTTCTTCAAGGTCGATCTGGACCGCAATCGGTTCCACTTCCTTGCGCGCAAATGCCTCTGCCATATCGCGCAGGGCGCGCTGGTCGTCGGTCAGCCAATCGAGCATTGTGCCCGCTCCTAGATATTGCGCGCCAGATAGGCCGCTTCGTGAATGGAATTGCCGTAGGAACGCGGCTTGCGCGCATCGCCCAGCACCTGCACCTGAATGCCGGACTTGGCGAGGCTGGCCGAAAGCGGATCGTATGCCGCCCGACCGGGGGAAACGACCAGCGCCGCGCAGGCGATTTCCTCCACGCGGCCATCGGCATGGGTCACTGTGATCGTGCCATCGCCAACGCTGCTCAAGTGCGGCTCCGGTTTCCGGCCCCAGCCCAACTTCGCCCGCCCACATCATCACATAGCGGGTGCGCGACCCGATATAGGAGGTCGGCGCAAACTTGGCGTTCGGTTCCAGCAGGCGAACGCTGCGGCCCGTGCGGGCGAGATCGAGCGCCAGCTCCACGCCTTCGGCTGCGCCCCACACCACCACCGGGCCTTCGGGCAGCGTTTCCGGCCCTTCGCCCAATGCCCGGTCAATCGTGCGGGCAAAGCCGCTCGCCAGCGCTGCATCCAAGCCCGCGACTTGCGGAAGAGCGGCCACCGCGCCGGTCGCGATCACCACCACGTCGGGCATTTCCGTCAAGATGCGCTCAGCAGTTAGTTCGGTGTTCAGATGCACCGCCACGTTGGATTTGCCGATCATCAGTCGGTGCCACTCGGGCTGGTAGGCGATCTGCTCCATATTGCGCAGGGTGCGGTAATTGCCCGCCCAGTTCATCACCCCGCCCAGCGTGCCCGACTTTTCGAACAGGGTGACTTCATGGCCAATCCTGGTCCGCAGTGATCGCATATTCCATCCCGCCCGAACCGCCGCCCGCGATGAACACGCGCTTGGGGCGATTGGTGGGAATGATCCGGTATTCGCGGTCACGGCTGAAGGCGGCATTCTGCGCTGAGCCTGCCACGCCCTTGTTGAAGATATTGCCCGCCAGCAGCGACGCGCCGGTGCGGGTGGACTTGCGGATTTCCTCCTCGCGCCCTTCGGCAATCTTGCGCGGGAAATCGGGATCATCGAGCGACTGGCGGCACGAGGTGAAGAAGTCCGCCGCGCCTTCGCCGATCATCTGCCGCATCTGGTCGGGCGTGTTGATGTTGCACGAACCCATCAGCGGCATGTCGATGCCGCGCGCCTGCAAACCGGCGCGCATCCGCTTGATATAGGGCAGCGCCACCAGATTGGGGACGTAGAACCCGCCGCCGATCACCTCGCCCGAAGTGACTTCCTGACTGCGGCTTTTGGCGGGCAGCATCGAACCGAAGGTGCAATCCATCGCATCAATGCCCAGCGCGTGCAAACGGGTGGCATAATGTTCGATGAAATATTCGACATCATAGCCGCCTTCGAAATTCTCCTCGCACACCATGCGCGGGATCTGCGGATAGTCCACGCCGCACAATTCCTGCGCCCGCTGGATGATCCGCTCGCAGAACAGGAAGCGGTCGGCATAGGCATCGTTGCGGCCCTGATTTTCGAGCAGCGACAGTGTCACATGCGGCAGCGATCCGTGGCAGAAGTGGTAGGAGACATAGTCGTATCCAGCTTCTTTGGCGCGGCGGGCAGCCTGTGCGAAATCTTCCACCAGTTGGTCGTATTCCTCGGTGGTCACTACTCCGGGTTGCTGGTTGCCGATGGGGAACTTGCCCGATGGGCCGTGCGAGACGGTGCCCGGAATCCAGCCCTTGCCCGGTTCCAGCGGGGTCGAGGCGCCCGCGCCCACGATCAGCCCGCCATAGAACAATTGCAGCCCCGCCAGCGCGCCGTTGTTGTGGATCACTTCCACCAGTTCGCGGTGGCTGATGATGTAGGTATCATCGTAGATTCCGAACATGCGTTCGTTGATCAGCCCTTCCCAGCGCACGCAGGTCGCCCCCACGCACACCGCGCCGAACCCGCCCGCCGCCAGCGCCTCGTAAGCGCCGACAGCCTGCCTGGTGACGTAGCCTTTCGCGTCCGACATGTTCATCGTCGTCGGCGCATGAACCATGCGGTTCTTGAAGGTGAGGTGCTTAGTCTTGAACGGTTCAAGCAGCGGATCGTTCACGGGGGTCGGCTCCATTGGTTAGGGTCAGGCGCTTGCAGCGCGGTCGACTACGATGGACGCGCCGGAGATGAAACTGGCGCGGTCAGAGGCGAGAAACAGGATCACATCGGCAACTTCTTCCGCCGTTCCCGGCCGCCCGGTGGTGAAGGCGGAACGGACGGCATCAGCCGGGCCGATTTTGTCAAAGATATCGTAGAAATCACCCGCCATCGAGGTTTCGATCAGCCCCGGAAGGACCGCGTTGATGCGGATATCCTGCCTGCCGCGCGCGTTCTGCAACGCGGTGCTGCGCGTGAAATGCGCCACCGCCGCCTTGCTCGCGCCATAAGACGCCATGATCGGATTGCCCTTGAGCGAGGCGGTGGACGACAGGTTGATGATCGACCCCTTGCCTTGCCGCCGCATGAAGCCAAGCGCGACCTGCATTCCCAGCAGCGTGCCATCGACATTGACCGCGAAGGTGGTGCGATAATTGCCTAGCGAGGTATCGCCCACGCTATCGCTGATCGCCACTCCAGCGCTGTTCACGAGAATATCGAGCTGGCCAAACTCAGCCTCGATCCACGCGGCCACTGCCTGCCATTCGGCTTCGCTGGTCACATCCAGCGCATGCGCCGCGCCGCCAAGCGCATCGGCCACCGCCTGCGCGCCCGCCAGATCGCGGTCGAGCGCGATCACCTTGGCCCCGGCATCAGCCAGTGCAACGCAGGTCGCTTTGCCGATCCCCGATGCTGCCCCGGTAACCGCAGCCAAGCGTCCGCCCAGATCGATCCACGAATTGCTCATGCTCACGCCTTTTCGAAAATGTGAATGCCCGCCGCCGAGCCGAGCCCGAAGCCGAGCACGTGGGTCATCCCGATCTTCGCCCCTTCGACTTGCCGCACGCCCGCATTGCCGCGCAATTGGTCCACAATCTCGACCATATTGGCGACCCCGGTTGCACCGATGGGATGGCCCTTGGACAGCAAGCCGCCCGAAACATTGACCGGAATCCGCCCGCCTAGCGTCGTCGCGCCCGAATCGATCAGCCGACCGGCCTCGCCATCCGCGCATAGGCCGAGGTTTTCGTAATGGAGGATTTCCGCCGTCGCGAAACAATCGTGAAGTTCGACCAGATCGATATCTTCCGGCCCGACACCGGCCATCTCATACACCTGCTTCGCCGCCAGCCGGGTAACCGAATTGGGATCGAGCATATCGGGATTGCGCGTTTCGAACAGATCGGAAGTCAGCGCCGAACCAAGAATGCGCACCGCCCCGCCCATGCCAAGTTCGCGCGCCTTCTTCTCCGAAACGAGGATCAGCGCCGCTGCCCCATCGACATTGGCCGAACACATCAGCTTGGTGAGCGGATAAGCGATCATCTCGCTTTCCATCACCATGTCGAGCGGGGTTTCCTTGCGGTAATAAGCCTTGGGATTGTTGACCGCGTGGGCATGGTTCTTCACCGCGACCTGCGCAAATTGCGCAAAGGTGGTGCCGTAGGTGTTGGCATGAACCATCCCCGCTTCGGCGAACAGCGCGGGCATCGAAACCGATCCGAACAGGCCTTCTGGCGGCGGGCCATCGACCGGCGAACTGCCAAGCATCCCGGCGGGGTTCTTTTCCGCGCCGACCGCCAGCACGATATCATACAGCCCGCTCTTGATCCCGATCCACGCCTCGCGCACCGCCGTTGCGCCCGATGCGCAGGCGTTCGACACATTGATGCACGGCACCCCGGTCTGCCCGATCTGCATCAGGATTTTCTGACCGAGCATCGACTGGGCATTGTAGGTGGACGAGGCATAGACCGCGCCGACATCCTTGATCGATAGTCCGGCATCGTCGAGCGCCATCAGCGCTGCTTCTGCGCCAAGCTGCCAATAGGTCCGGTCAGGATAGCGGCCAAACGGGATCATCCCTGCGCCGACGACATAGACATCGCTCATTGCGCTGCTCCTGCTGCTACGAAATGGAAGCCGACATAGGGCGTCCCTTCGTTGTCCGTGGCCCCGCCCGCATCATCGAACACCAGCCGGACGGGCATGTTCATTGTCAGGTCCGCCACCTCGACCCCGCGCAAGGTGCCCTTGAACGACAAGCCGTCATCCAGATCGACAATTGCCGACACGAACGGCACGGCCACACCGGGGTAGCTGCGGTGGATCACCGACCAGCTATACAGCTTGCCCGTTTCGACCGCCCGAAACGGTGCAGGCGGTGTGCGGCTGGCGCAGGCGCGGCAGGCCATCGTCGGCACGGCCATCACCGCACCGCAATCGGCGCAGCGGAACCCTTCGATCCAGGGCGATCCATCCGCGCCGACGCGAACGACCTTGGTTCCGGGGCGCGGGATTGTGCTGGTGGTCACGGCAAGTTCCTCGATCCCGAGCGGCGCTGGCTTTGGGCACTGGCCTGCTCAATCAATGAACATCACCTATTGCATTAATTTCGGACATTGCAAGCGGCAGATTCTCACGCCCTGCTGCGGATCGCCTTGAGGAAGGTTCCCCGATCCACCTTGCCCGATGCGGTGCGCGTAAGGGCCTCGCTAGTGATGGTGACATCGCGCGGCACCTTGTAGATCGCCAGCCGCGCCTTGCAGCACGCCTTTACGTCATCTGCCGTCAGCGCCGAACCTGCACTGACCACCACGGTCGCCGCCAGCCGCTCGCCGAGTCGCTCGTCCGGCAGGCCGTAGGCGATGCAATCGCGCACTTCGGGATGGTCGGCGATGACCCGTTCAACCTCGGCGCAATAGATGTTCTCGCCGCCCGATATGACCATGTTCTTCTTGCGGTCAACAATCGTGAAAATGCCCTGCGCATCGACAAAGCCGACATCGCCCGATGCCAGCCAGCCATCTTGCAATGTCTCGGCAGTTGCCGCCGGATCGCCGACATAACAGGTCATCAGCCCTGCGCTGCTGACCCACAATTCCCCAGCCTCACCCGTCGCAGCTTCGCTGCCGTCATCGCGGCGCACCTGCACTTGAATGCTGGGGGCAGGCCAGCCGCAGGAGCCGGGATTGTCGATATAGGGCGTGCCGCTTATCGAACAGGTCCAGGCGGTGGTTTCGGTCTGGCCATAGGTGTTGGAGAGCAGGCAATGCGGCATCCGCGCGCGGATTTCCGCCAGCAGCGCCGGATTGAGCGCCGCCGCGCCGTTGGCCATATAGGCAACCTTGCCGAGCAATTCGGGCGTCGCGCGCGGGGACCGGAGCATGTCCCACAGCATCGCAGGCACGAATGACAGGCGGCTCATGCCGACCCGCTCGATCATGTCGCAGGCGATATCGACATTCCACTTGCTCATGATGTGGATGGTGGTGCCGACGCTGATCGCGCGGAAGATCGGCATGATGCCCGAAAGGTGGAACATCGGGCCGAGAATCACCGCCGGGGTGGCCATCGAACGGCGCTCCTCCGCCAGTTCCACGCCGTTTTCCTGCTCGTAACGCAGATCCTGCACCGCCCCCATCACCACCGCAATCGACACCGAATGCGCCAGCGCCCCCTGGCTGAGGAGCGCCGCTTTGGGAAAGCCGGTGGTGCCGGACGTGAACAGGATGATCCCGCCGTCTTCCGGGGCCAGTTCGTCGGGGACAAACTCCAGCCCGGCCTGCGGGGCGGAGAGCGTTTCGAAGTCCTCCCCGATCACGATTCGTCGCCCGGCCCAATCGGTTCCGACCCCTTCCGACCCGCGTTCATCGCAGATCGCCAGGTCACACTGTGCTGTCACCAGCGCGCGCTGGATTTCTTCGGCCACGCCCCGGCTGTTGACCAGTGCCGCAATCCCGCCCGCCGCAGTGATCGCCAGCACGCTGACAATCCATTCTGCGCGGTTGGCCATTACCACCGCAACGTGCGTGCCGCGCCCTACCCCGAACTGCGCCTGCAACGCCGCACCCAGCGCTGCCGCTCGGGCGAAAACCTTCGCGTAGGTGAGCTGGACATCATCCTGCACCACCATGACCCGATCACCGAATTGCGTGGCCTGCCGGTACAGTCCCGCCAGCGTGCGCGGTGCGCCGCTGAACACCGCCTGCGGGTATCCGCCAACCTCCACCGTCGTCAGTTCATACGGCTTGCCCGGCCCGATCATGCTTTCCACAAGTGGGTCACAGGCATTGTAGCTTGTCATGGATACTCCCTGTGGGCCGCTGACGACCGGTTGCAACGCGCGATGACAAAGCCGGAATCGTCGCTTATGCAATGCCAGCAAAACAAAACATAGCAACAGGGATGGATGGGTGTCGAACGCCATAACAGGATCAGCCGCGAATGAATGGCGGAGCCATTGGCCGATCGTAATGGCCGCCGCCGCCGGGTACGGCGTGGCCTCGATTGTTTCCTATTCGAGCAGCCTGTTCATCGAGCCGTTGCAGACCGAATTCGGCTGGTCGCGGGCGCAGATCATGTCCGGGCACAGTATTGCTTCGGTGGCCGGGGCGCTGCTTGCGCCGTTCACCGGTATGGTGGTGGACCGGTATGGGCCGCGCCGCCTGGGAATTTTCGCGATCATCGCAATGTGTATTGCCACCGCGCTGTTCAGCCTTGCGGGGCCGGACATTATGATGTGGCGCGCGCTGTGGATTCCCGCTTCCTTCGCCATCGTGCTGGTCCAGCCCTCAGTCTGGACGGCGGCGGTGACCAGCGTGTTCGCCGCCGGGCGCGGATTTGCGCTGGCGGTGATGCTGTGCGGTGGCAGTCTGGCCTCGATCATCACTCCACAAGTCACCAATTTCCTGATCGAAGGTTACGGCTGGCGCATGGCGTTTGTCGGACTCGGCGCGTTCTGGGCCATTCTGGCGTTGCCACTGGTCCTCTTGTTTTTCAGCAGCGCGCTCGACCAGGAGCGGATGAGCAAAGAACCGAAGCCCGAAGCGCCCCCTGCCCCGCGCGTGTCGTTCTGGCAAAGCGGCGTGCTCTCCCGGCGCTATATCCAGTTGCTGGTGGCCAGTGTGGGGATTGCGGCGGTGGTGGTGACGCTGGCGGTCAGTCTGGTGCCGGTGCTGTCCGCCAACGGATCTGGTGCGCGCGCAGGCGGTCAATATTGCATCGCTGCTGGGAATTTCGGCGATTGTCGGCAGACTTACCATCGGCCTGCTGCTTGATCGGTGGAACGGCAGGTTCCTCGCCGCTTTTGCCGTATCGATGCCGATTCTGGCGATCCTGCTGCTGATCCACAATCCCGGTTCGGCCAGCGCTGCAACGGCTGGCGGTGCTGATCCTTGGCCTGTCGTTCGGGGCAGAGCTGGATATCATCGCCTATCTCACCTCGCGCTATTTCCGGATCACCAATTTCGGGCTGCTGTTCGGCACGATTGCGGGCTTCATCGGGCTGGCTTCGGGGAACGGGCCGGTTGCGATCAGCGCGGTATTCGATGCCACGCAAAGCTACCTGCCCGCACTTGTGGGCGATGATCCCGATTTGCGCGGTGTCAGCCCTGTTGTTCCTGTTGCTCGGCCCCTATCCGGATGCCGAGGCGCTGAACGCCGAATTTGCTCCCGATTGATTGGCACAGGATTCCAGTATGGCCAGCTTCCAATATGTCGTCCTCTCACGGTCCAAGCCGGGGCGTGAAGATGAATACGCGGCGTGGTATGCCGATCAGCACCTGCCCGATGTGTGCCGGATGCCGGGCGTCACCAGCGCCCGCCTGTTTCGCATCGGCTTGCAGAAGGTCTATGATCTGGAGGCACCGCAATGGACCTTGCTGACGATCTACGAACTGGAGGGCGATGATCCGCAGGCGATCATCGATTCGATTGTGGCCGTATCAGGCAGCGAATCGATGCCGCTGTCCGATGCCTTGACCAAGGACGGCATGGTGCAGGTGGTGGGTTCGCAGATTGCCGCGATTGATCCGCCGGGCTGACTTGACATAGCTCGCCTCAATTGCCCCTTCTCGCAGCAGAAAATCGCATAATGCACATCTAGCAATGCATTTAATCTCGGGCTATGACCCTGCTTCACCAGCCAGCCGCAGAGCCATGAGTGGGAAGAGTCGATGACCCAGAGCAGTGCCCTTGATGCCGTTCCCTTCCGCATCACCAATCCCGAACTGATCCCCGCCAAGCGGTATTACGATCAGGCCTTCTTCGATCTGGAGAAGGAAAAGCTGTGGCCGCATGTCTGGCAGATGGCCTGCCGGCTCGAAGAAATCCCCAACGTCGGCGACTATGTCGAATACACGATCCTTGATCAAATCGGTGATCGTGGTGAACACCAAATCGGGCGTGAAGGCGTTTCACAATGCCTGCCGCCATCGCGGCGTGCGGCTCGCCACGGGCCCGGGCAATTGCAAGACTTCGGGCTTCATCTGCCCGTTCCACGGCTGGCGCTTCAATATGGAGGGCGAGAACACCTTCGTGTTCGGCAAGCAGGTGTTCAACCCCGAACTGCTCGACAAGGCGGAGATCAATCTGGTCCCCTGCCGGATCGAATTCTGGGCCGGCTGCGCCTTCATCAATTTTGACGACCACGCCCCCGGCCTGATCGAAAGCCTCGGCCCGGTGGCTGACCGGATCAACGCCCGCAATGGCGACAAGCTGAAGATGGACTGGTGGTATGCCACCGTGCTGCCGACCAACTGGAAACTGGCGATGGAAGCCTTCCAGGAAGGCTACCACACCATGAAAACCCATCCGCAGCTCAACCGGCTGTCGGCGCTGGGCAATCCCTATGGCACGGACGCCGATGGCCTCGTCCCCAATCGCGGCATTTCCGCCAAGGATACGGTCGGCGTGAACATCGAATTCATGGCGCGGCTGAGTTCGGGCATGGCGGGAATGGTCCACGAAACCGAAATGGCGGCGATCCGCACGCTGGCCGATATGGAAGTGCCCGACGATCCGGTTGCGGCGACGATGATGTTTTACGGCAAGGCCAACGAAGTCGTAACCGCAGACGGGCTGGCGCGCGGCGCGCCGATGTTCGATGTCAACAAGGTGATGCAGGAACAGCCGTTCCACGCGGTGGAATTCATGTTCCCGCACTTCTTCCTGCTGCCGATGATCAGCGCCATGTCGTCCTACCGGATCAGGCCGCTGACCCCGGAAACCTGCCTGTTCGAAATCTGGTCGCTGGTGCTGCGCCCCGAAGGCGAGGAATACGATACGCCAAAGGAACCGACCGTTCTGCCCTACAACAGCGACAAGTTCCCCGAAATCCCCCGACAGGACTATTTCAATCTGCCGCTGCAACAGCTTGGTCTGCACGCGGCGGGCTTCGAACACATGCGGTTGTCGCATTCGCACGAAGGGATGATCAGCAATTACCAGCGCCTGATCGACGGCTATCTTGCCGGGGTGGATCCGCAGCTGCTCGCCAAGGCGGCGCATACGGTCAATTCCGGGTTTGAATCGCCGATTGCCGATATTGGGTTTTAGGATCGCCTGAACCCCCTCAGGTCGCGCTGGCTAAGACCATCAACGCGCGCCAAAATTGCACGCCGCATCTTGCGCAAATTAATGCAACACTGCTATGGCATTAAATTCACAGTATGGGAAAAAGAGGATCGATGGCACAGACACCTGAGGCAGGCCGCAGCAATGTTGCGCAGCCCGATGCCCAAACCCAGATCGAGATGTTCCGCCGCATGTCGATGATCTCGCAAAACGACGAGGCCGCGCGCAAGACGGTGCGCAGCGGGCGGCTGATGATGCCCTATTATTCACCCAAGGGCCAAGAAGTGATCCCGTCCGCGGTATCGGTCAACCTGACCGATGATGATCGCATCTGCACCATCTATCGCGGCACCCACGACATGATCGCCAAGGGCGTGCCGCTGCGCGATCTGTGGGCCGAGATGGCCGGCCGTATCACCGGAACGAGCAAGGGCAAGGGCGGCCCGATGCACGTTACGCACCCCGCTTCGGGCGCAATGCTCACCACGGGCATTGTCGGATCGTCCATGCCGATTGCCAATGGCCTTGCCTGGGCCGCGAAGCTCAGTGGCAGCAAGCGTGTGGCGGTGGCCTATTTCGGTGATGGCGCATCGAATATCGGCGCGTTCCACGAAAGCCTCAATCTGGCTTCGGTGTGGAAATTGCCAGTGATTTTCGTGTGCCAGAACAACCGCTTTGCCGAACACACGCGGTATGAAAACTGCACCTCGGTCGAACGGGTCGCCACCCGCGCGATCAGCTACGGCATTCCCGGCGTAACGGTGGACGGCAATGATCCTTTCGCGATGTATGCGGCCGCCAACGAAGCCATCGCCCGCGCCCGCGACGGCGAAGGCCCGACGCTGATCGAAGCGCTCACCTTCCGCTTCTACGGCCACGTGTTCGGCGATGACGATCACTACATGACCAAGGAAGAGAAGGCCGATGCGATGGCCAAGGATCCGCTGGTTCTCTACCGCGCCCGCCTGATCGAAAGCGGCGTGGCGAGCGAGGATCAGCTGGCTGCAATGGAAACCGATATCGCTGCGCAGATCGAGGATGCGGTCCAGTTCGCCCTCGCCAGCGACATGCCCCCGCTCGAAGAACTGACGCGCGACGTCTACGCCGACACAGGAGCCGCGTGATGACTGTAGAAACCAAGAAGATCAATTTCATCCAGTCGATCAATCAGGCCATTGCCCAGGCGATGGCGGCCGATCCGACCGTGCTGGTGCTGGGCGAAGACGTGGCCGACCGTGAAGGCGGCGGCGTGGTCGGCGTGACCAAGGGCCTGTCCACCCAGTTCGGCGACGAGCGGGTGCGCTCCACCCCGATTTCGGAACAGGCGATCATCGGCGCGGCCATCGGGGCGGCCATCGATGGCTACAAGCCGGTTGCCGAAATCATGCTGATGAACTTCACCACGGTGGCGATGGACATGATCGTCAACCATGCGGCCAAGCTGCGTTATATGTCCGGCGGGCAGACAACCGTACCGATCGTCATCCGCATGATGACCGGCGCGGGCATTGCCAGCGGCGGGCAGCACAGCGATTTCCTCGAAGCATGGTTCGCGCATACGCCGGGCCTGAAGGTCGTCGCGCCGTCCAATCCGGCGGATGCCAAGGGTCTGATGCTTTCCTGCATTGCCGATCCCGATCCGTGCATCTTTATCGAAACCTCGCGCGCCTACGGCGTTTCAGGCGACGTTCCGGTCGATGCGATTCCGATCCCGCTCGGCAAGGCCCGCACCGCGCGTGAAGGCAGCGATGTCACGATCATCAGCTATGCCGAAATCGTCACCCGTTGCCTCGCTGCGGCGGAAGAGCTGGAAAAGGATGGCATTTCTGCCGAAGTGATCGACCTGCGCACGATTTCGCCGTGGGATCAGGAAGCCGTGCTCGCCTCGGTCCGCAAGACCGGTCGCGCGGTGATCGCACATGAGGCTGTGCGTAATTTCGGCGTGGGCGCAGAAATCGCCGCGACTATTCAGGAAGAACTGTTCGGCACGCTCAAGGCCCCGGTCCGCCGCTTGGGCGGCCCGTTTGCTCCGGTGCCGTTCGCGGGCAATCTTGAACAGGCTTACGTCGTGCAGCCTGCGCAGATCGTCGAAGCTGTGCGCAGCACACTCAGCGCGAATTGAACCTGGAGCAGCGCATGACCAGCCCCAATGACGCCAATGCCTTGCGCAATCTGGTTGCTGATCGGGCGGCGCTGCTGAAGCATCTCGAACACGCCGATACGGCGCCGCTGCTGATGGTTCTGGTCCATCTCGGCGGCGACCCGGTATGGCTTGACCGGATCGCCCCGCATATCAAGGGGCCGTGGAGCTTCCACGACGAAACGCCCGATGCGTTGCGCGCTGAACTGCGCGTCGCGCTGGCCGAAGTGCTGGCCGATTATGCAGCGACCGGACGGCCGCTGCCGGTCGAACTGCCGCTGGATTTGCTGCCCCAGATGCTGCGCGCCTGCACGGGCCAGGTGGTGCCGCCCGAATATTTCCCGATGGTTCACGAAGAAATGGACCTTGCTGGGATCGACCCCAAGACGGTGCATTGGCGCAAGGCCCCCGATCCTGCGCGATTGGCCGATTTTCAAGTGCTGGTCGTCGGCGCGGGCTTTTCCGGCGTGGGCATGGGGATCAAGCTGAAGGAAGCGGGCATCCCTTTCACCATCATCGAAAAGAACGATGATGTCGGCGGCACCTGGTATGAAAATACCTATCCCGGCATCGGAGTGGATACCGCCAACCACTTCTATTCCTACAGTTTCGACAACAACAACGAATGGGACCATTTCTTCGCCAAGGGCGACGAGATAGAGGCCTATATCCGCCGCAACGCCGAACGCACCAGCCTGCGCGACAACATTCGTTTTAATGAGGATGTGCTGTCGCTGCGCTGGGATGAGCCAACGCTGCTGTGGCACGCCGAAATCCGCCGTAAGGACGGTTCGACCTATTCGACAACTGCCAATGCAGTCGTCAGCGCGGTCGGCATGCTCAACCGCCCCAAGGTGCCGCCGATCAAGGGGCTGGAGGATTTCGCCGGACCAAAATTCCACACCGCGCGGTGGGATCATTCGGTAGACTACAAGGGCAAGCGGGTCGGCATGATCGGTACCGGGGCCAGCGGGATGCAGGTCGGCCCGGCGATTCAGCCATTTGTCGACAATCTCATCATCTTCCAGCGCAGCCCGCATTGGGCGATGCTCAATCCGCTCTATTTCGAGACCGTGACCGATGCCAAGAAGTGGGTGCTCAACAACATCCCCTTCTACACCAAGTGGTTCCGGTTCCAGCTGTTCTGGTCGTCGTCCGATACGTTCCACCACAACCTGAAAGTCGATCCGAACTGGCCCGATCAGGCGCATTCGCTCAACGCCGCCAATGCCGAAGTGCGAAAAATGCTCGAGGCGCATATTGCCAGCGAAGTCGGCCACGATCCGGAGCTGATCCGCAAGGCCACGCCCGATTACCCGCCCTACGGCAAGCGCATGCTGCGCGACAATCACTGGTACCGGATGCTGACCCGGCCCGAATGTCGATCTGGTTGACGAACAGATCGACCATGTCGAAGCGGAAGGCGATTGTTACCGCTGACGGCAACTTGCACACATGCGATATTCTGGTGCTCGCCACCGGCTTCGAAACGCGCGCGGATGCTGTGGCCGATGCAGGTGGAAGGTCGCGGCGGCGCGACCATTCTGGACCGGTGGGGCGATGAAGACCCGCGCGCGCATCTGGGCATTACCGTGCCCGAATTCCCCAATTTCTTCCTGATCTACGGCCCGAACACCAATCTCGCCCATGGCGGCAGCGCGGTGTTCCATTCGGAATGCCAGATCCGTTACATCATGCAGGGTCTGCGCGAACTGGTGGAGACCGGGGCGAGCGCGCTGGAAGTCAAGGCGGAACCATTCTGGGATTATCAGGAAAAGGTCGATGCCGCGCACCGCGAACTGGTGTGGTCGCATCCCGGCGTCACCAGCTGGTACAAGAACGGCGCGGGCCGGGTGCACGCTGCCTCGCCGTGGCGGCTGGTCGATTACCGCAACATGACCGCTGAGTTTGACCCGGCGGAATACAGCTTCACCAGCAGCCCGGCATGAGCCTCGAAGCCCTGCTCAAGCCCGCCTCGGTCGCGATCATCGGAGCGTCGGACAACAAGGCGCGGATCGGCGGTGTGCCGCTCGATCTGCTGGTGCGGGCGGGGTTTGAACGGGTCTATCCGGTCAATCCCAAGAACGACACGATCCAGGGCAGGCCCGCCTATGCGGACATCGAAAGCGTGCCCGAAGTGGTCGATCTGGCGATCATCGCGGTGTCGGCGGACGCGACCCTGCCGATGCTCGAACGCTGCCATGCGCTGGGGATCAAGGCGGCGATGGCCTATGCCTCCGGCTATGCCGAAACCAACGAAGCGGTGGGCCAGGCGCGGCATGATGAACTGGCCGCGTTTACCGCGCGCACCGGCATGAAAGTGGCTGGCCCCAATTGCATGGGCAACGCCAATTTCACCGACGGGATTTTCACCACTTTCGGCCAGTCGTTCCAGCCGGGCGAGCCTGCGGGCACCACCGCACTGCTCACCCAGAGCGGCAATATGTGCGCCACCGTGTTCCGCATGGCGCGGCGCGCGGGCGTGGCGTTCAGCCATGTGATCAACACCGGCAACGAAGCCTCGGTCGATTTCAGCGACTATCTGGATTACCTTGCGGGCGAGGACGGCACGCAGGCCGCCGTCTGCTATATCGAAGAACTGCGCGACGGGCCGAAATTCCTCGCCGCCGCCGCCCGTTTCCGCGCGGCGGGCAAGTTGCTGGCAGTGTACAAGGTCGGCGCTTCGGAGAAAGGCGCGGAGGCGACCCGTTCGCACACTGCCGCGCTTGCCGGAGACAGCGCCGCCTATGATGCCGCCTTCGCCCGCGCCGGGGTTGCGCGCGCGGGCTCGCTCGCCGAACTGGCCGACCTAGCCTATCTCCATTCGCTGGGTGCAGGCAAAATTCGCGGCAATGGCTGCGGGGTACTGAGCATTTCGGGCGCGGCGGGCGCTATTCTGGCCGACGCACTGGCGCTGGCGGGCGGCGATACGCCGACTTTCCCGCAAGCCGTGCAGGACGGACTGACCGCGCAAATTCCGGGCCATTCGATGGTGTCAAACCCGGTCGATCTGACCGGTAATATTGTCAATTCCAACACCTTCCTGCGCGAATGCATGACGCTGGCGTTGCAGCCCGATGATATCGATGTGCTGCTGCTGTATCTGCCCGGCGCCTTCCTCACCGGGGCGCTGGACCAAGTGGAAGCAGTCGCCGCTTCAACCGACAAGACGTTGATCGTCATCGATACGTTCAGCATGGCCGATGAGGCGCATCTGGCCAAACACGGCATCGGCTATTTCGATGATTTCGACCGCGCAGCGCGAGCGATCTCGGCCTATGGCGCGTGGGCCAAGGGCGGACAGGTGGCCCCTGCCCTCGCCCCCTCTGCGGTCCAGTGGCCGAGCATTCCGGCCGGGCGCGCGGCGCTTTCCGAAACCGAAGGCAAGGATGCGCTGGCGCTGTTTGGCGTGCCTGTCGTGCATGATGCGCTGGTGCAGACTGCCGAGGAAGCGCGCACCGCTGCCGAAACCGTGGGCTTCCCGCTGGTGGCAAAGCTGGTCAGCCCCGATGTCGCGCACAAGACCGAACACGGCCTGATCCGCCTGTCGATCAAAGATGCCGACGCAGCGGTCGCCGCGTTCGAGACGATGATGGAGAAAGCGCGTTCGATGAACGTGCAGATCGAAGGCGTCACCTTCGAACCGATGCTGCAAGGCGGGGTCGAAATTCTTGCGGGCGTAACACGCGATCCGGTGTTCGGCTGGATGCTCACCGTAGGCCTTGGCGGGGTGTGGACCGAATTGATGAAAGACGCCTGCCACAGCCTTCTGCCCGTGGATGCAGCCGGGGCTGAGGCCATGCTGCGCAGCCTCAAGGGCTTCCGCCTGCTCGACGGCTATCGCGGCGCACCCAAGGCAGATGTTGCGGCGGCAGCGCAGGCGATTGCTGCGCTTGGCCAAGCTGTACTGGCTGGCGGAGACGCCTTGCGCGAGGTAGAAATCAATCCGCTGCTGGTCATGCCGCAAGGCAAGGGCGCAGTGGCGGTGGACGCGCTGGTGCTGCTGGCTGACAATTCCGGGGAAACCGCATGAACGATCTGGTCGAACCCAAAAAGGTCGAAATCACCTACGAAACCGCCGAACCGATCCTGTACGAAGTGATCGAAGGCGTGGCATGGATCACCATGAACCGCCCCGGCTTCAACAACGCGCAGAACGGCCAGATGACCTATGCGCTCGACGACGCCTTCCAGCGCGCGGTGAACGATGACGCGGTGAAGTGCATCGTGCTGGCGGGCGCAGGCAAGCATTTCAGCGCGGGCCACGATATCGGCACGCCGGGGCGCGATCTGCACCATGAATTCGACAAGCGGCTGATGCTGCCCGGCCATACCAACAAGCCCGCAGCCGAACTGCTCTATACCCGCGAACAGGAACAATATCTGGGCATGTGCCGCCGCTGGCGCGACATTCCCAAGCCGACCATTGCCATGGTTCAGGGCGCCTGCGTGGCGGGCGGACTGATGCTGGCATGGGTCTGCGACCTGATCGTGGCGAGCGAGGACGCGTTTTTTCAGGATCCGGTCAATCCGCTGATGGGCATTCCGGGCGTCGAATATTTCGCCCACGCCTATGAATTGCCGCCGCGTGTGGCCAAGGAATTCCTGCTCCTCGGCGAACGGATGAGCGCGGCGCGCGCTTATAATTTCGGCATGGTCAACAAGGTCGTCCCGCGCGACGAACTGCGCGAGGCGACCGCCGCTTGGGCGAACAAGCTGGCGGGGCAGAACCGGCTCGGCAACTGGCTGACCAAGCAATCGGTCAACCATGTGGAAGAGCTGCGCGGCAAGCGGACGGCGATGGATGCGGTGTTCCACATGCACCACTTCGCACACGCGCAGAACGATCTGGTGAAGGGCGATTCTATCGCCGGGGTCAGCGGCAAATCGGCCGCCGCAACCAACAAGCAGCAGGCTGACTGATGATCCTCGAATACACTCCTGAACAGCAGGCCTTCCGCACCGAAGTGCGCGCGTGGATGGCTGCCAATGTGCCGCCTGAGCGCCTGCCCTCGTTCGATCTCACGCAGGAAGGCTTCGATGCCCACCGCGATTGGGAGCGCAAGCTGAACGAAGGCAAGTGGGGCATGGTCACATGGCCCGAAACCTATGGCGGTCGCGCGCTCGATCTGATCCGCTGGCTGATATTCGAGGAAGAATATTACCGCGCCGGTGCGCCCACGCGGGTCAACCAGAACGGCATTTTCCTGCTCGGCCCGACGATGATGGAATTCGGCACCGACGACCAGAAGGCGCGTTTCCTGCCGCGCATGGCGGCGGGCGACGATATCTGGGCGCAGGCCTGGTCCGAACCGGGCGCAGGCAGCGATCTGGCCGCGGTTCGCTCCACCTGCACGCTGGACGGCGATCATTACGTGCTGAACGGCCAGAAAATCTGGTCCACCCGCGCGGTGTTTGCCGATTGGGCATTCGGCCTGTTCCGCACGCCCGGCAGCGAGCGCCACAAGGGCATGAGCCTGATCCTGTTCCCATTGGACGCGCCCGGCGTGACCCGCCGCCCGATTGCGCGGATGGACGGGGAGATGGTGTTCGCCGAAATCTTCCTCGACAACGTCCGTGTTCCCGTGGCCGACCGGCTGGGAGATGAGGGGCAAGGCTGGCATGTGTGCATGGCCACCGCCGGGTTTGAACGCGGGCTGATGCTGCGTTCGCCCGCGCGCTATCAGGTGGCGGCAGCGCGGCTGGCGGCGCTGTACGAGGCCAACAAGGCTGATTTGCCCGCGTCGATCGGCGAGCGTGTGGCGCAGCACTGGATGGATGCGGAAGCCTATGCGCTGTCGATCTATTCCACCGCATCGCGGCTGGAAGCGGGCGGCAAGATCGGGCCGGAAAGTTCCACCAACAAGATCTTCTGGTCGGAAATGGACGTGGCGCTGCACCAGACCGCGCTCGACATCCTCGGCCCGCGCGCCGAATTGCTCGGGCAGGCGAGCGACGGGGTATCCTCGGTCGATTGGCTCGACGGGTTCATCTTCGCGCTGGCCGGGCCGATCTATGCCGGTTCGAACGAAATCCAGCGCAACATCATTGCCGAGCGGATGCTTGGCCTGCCCGCGCTTAGAAGGCTGCCTAAGGCCATGCAATTCGCCTTCACCGAAGACCAGCTGACCATCACGCAGGCCGCGCGCGAAATGCTGGAGGAAACCTGCACCGCCCCCGATCTGCGCAAGCTGCTCGAAAGCGGTGGCGCGCGTGACGATGCGCGCTGGGGAACGATCTGCGAAATGGGCCTGCTCGGAATGCTCGCGCCGGAAGATGCTGGCGGGCTGGGCATGGGCATGGTGGACCTGATCGGCATTGCCGAAGCTGCCGGATATGTCGGGCTGCCCGAACCGCTCGCCGAACAGGCCGGGATCGTCGTGCCGCTGCTGGCTGGCCAGAGCGAATGGCTCGAAAAGGTGCTGGCGGGCGCGGTGATTGCCGTGGGCCATCCGGCAAACCCGTTCGTGGCCGATGCCGACAGCGCCGATGCGCTGCTGCTGGCAGACGGCGATGATGTGCATCTGGTGGAAGCCGCCAATGTCACCCTCACCCGCGCGGAAAGCTTCGATCCGTTCCGACGTCTGTTCACCGTAGAGTGGCAGCCCTCCTCCGCGACCAAGCTAGCGACCGGCTGGGGCGATACTGCCGACCGGGGCGCACTGCTGGCGGCTGCGCAAATGCTCGGGCTGGCGCAGCGGTGCATCGATCTGGCGGTCGCCTATGCCAAGGACCGCGCGCAATTCGGCAAGCCCATCGGCAGCACGCAGGCGGTGAAGCACATGATCGCATCGGCGCAAGTGAAGGTCGAATTCGCTCGCCCGGTGGTCCACGCCGCCGCCGCCGAATTGCCGCTCGGCACGCTCGCCGCCCGCGCCCGCGTGGCCCACGCCAAGATCGCCGCCGGAGCCGCCGCCGATGTCGCCTCGCGGATGGCGGTGCAGGTGCACGGCGCGATGGGCATTACCTGGGAAGTTGACCTGCACTTCTTCCTGAAGCGCGCGATGGCACTCAACTACGCCTGGGGAACGCCCGCACAGCACCGCGAAACGGTGATCGAGCGGGTTGCCAACGCTGCGCACCGGCCCCGATGCGACCTTTGCGAGCGAACTGGCCTAAAAGCCGGGCGTCAACGCTTCACCCTCGCCCGGATCGAACGCAGCCGACAGGTCGATATACTCGTCCAGCCGCGCGATCCGGCCGTCTTCCACCTGCACCACGACGCATACCGGCCACGCCTTGCGCGCCCCGTCCTTGCCGCGCACCACAAACAGGTGCTGCTGGACATATCCGTTGGGCGTCTGCTGGCGGCGCACATCGGTCACGCTGCATTCGGTGTAGGCGGCGGCGATAGTCTCCCACGTTTTCACGACAGCATCGGGCCGCATCGCGACCCGGTCAAAGCTGTGCCAGACCACCGCATCTTCGGTGAGGCAATCGCGCAGAGTGGCGATGTCGCAGGTCTGCATGGTTCCGAAAAACCGGTCGATGATATTCACGTCACTCTTCTCCCACGCCGCGTTGACAGGTCTCGCCGATCACCATAGCAAAATGGCATGAGCGATGTGCATATTTTAGTGGATGCCGATAATCATCTCGGCGAAGCGCCGATCTGGTCGGCCAGCGAGCAGGCGCTGTGGTGGATCAATTGCGAACATCCGCCCCAGTTGCACCGCTGGGAAGCGGCCAGCGGCGCGCACCAAATCTGGCCGATGCCGCAGCGGATCGGCGGCTTCGTGCACAAGGCCAGCGGCGGACTGCTGGTGGTGCTGGCGGACGGAGTTTACGATTTCGATCCCGCCACCGAGCGCTTCACCCTGCGCGCCGCCCAGCCCCCTGCCCGAACACGTCAAGCTGCACGAATGCCATTGCGACCGGCAGGGGCGGCTATGGGTGGGCTCGTATGACCACCATTTCCCGGCTGATCGCAGCGCCAATGGCGGTGCTTGGTTCCGGCTCGACGGCGACACCCTCACCCCGGTCCTCACCGGCGTGGCGGTCGCCAATGGCCTCGCATTCAGCCCTGATGGGCGGGTCATGTACACGTCCAACAACGCCACCCGCGATCGTCGAGGCGCATGATCTGGACCCCGCCAGCGGCGAACTCTCCAACTCATCGCACGTTCCTCACGCTGGCTCCCGGCGAAGGCTTCATTGACGGGGCTACCGTCGATACCCAGGGCGGCTATTGGCTGGCTTTGGTTTCGGCGGGCAAGCTGCGCCGTTACCGCGCCGATGGCACGATTGATCGCGACATCGCCCTGCCCTGTTCAAACCCGACCAAGCCGGCATTTGGCGGCGCGGATATGCAAACGCTGTTCGTCACCTCGGCCAAGATGGCAATCCGCCCGGATGCGCCCGGAGCCGAAGCGAACGGCGCGGTGTTTGCGCTTGCTCCCGGTTTTCAGGGGCTTGCCGAAACTCCTTTCGCCGACTGAACCGAGCCGACTGGCCCGAAAACGCCACGAATTTCGTCCTGCCGTCGAAATTAATGCTATTCCCCTGTTGCATTTCTTTAACGCAGGTGGAAATGATGCAGCGCATGAAAACACGATCGCATGTCTGGCAGCGCATTTTCGGCTCGCCAGAGGGGGGCGCGATGTATCTGGCACCTGACGGAGACGAGCTGGAGATCGCCAGCGCCGCTGCCAGCTATCTGGCTGATGCGATGCCGGTTGATCGGTTGCATGCTGCAAATTCTGCCGACATGAGCGACCGCACTGCGTTCCAATCTGGCCGAAATGGGCTGGTTCGCGCTGGCGCTTGGCAGCGATGCGGGCGGAAGCGGGCTGTCGGCGGTGGAACATGCGCTGTTTTTCCGCGAAGTCGGGCGGCAATGCGGTCCGCTCGATGTGCTGGCGCAGTCGCTTGCGGCCAATGTGGTGCAGGATGAGCCTTTGCGCGGCTCGATCACGTCGGGCGCGGTTGGCGTCGCGCTGGCGGTGCATGATGGCGATAATCTGCGGATTCTTGGCGCGCCCGATGCAGCATTTGTCCTGCTGGTTGATCGCAGCAGCGCGCAGCTCTTCGCCGCACATCACGGCTGAAGCACAAGCCTTCGCTCGACCCGGCCACATCCATGCGCGTCGTAGCCTGCTGGCGCAAGCGGCCATCGCATCGCTCAGCGGCAACCACATCTGGCAATTGGGCCAGTTGGGCACCGCCGCCATGCTCGTCGGCCAGGCCGAAGCCGCGCTCGATCAGATCGTCGAATATGCCAAGGTGCGCGAGACCTTTGGCAAAAAGATCGGCGCGTGGCAGGCCGTGCGCCACCCTTGCGCCGATATGGCGATCCGCGTGGAAGCAGCGCGGTCACAATTGTGGTTTGCCGCCACCGCCATCAAGGAAGGCCGCGCTGATGCCGCCGCGCACCTGGATGCGGCCAAACACGTCGCCAATCAGGCCGCCGTCGCCAATGCGGATTCGAATATCCAGCTGCACGGCGGAATTGGCGTGACCGACGAGCACCACGCCCACCTCTATCTCAAGCACGCGCTGGTGCTGGCCAAGCTGTTCGGCTCCCGCCGCGAACTGCTCGCCAATCTGCTCGATGCGCAGGTGGATAACTGATGGACCTGCAATATTCAGAAGCCGACCGCGAATTCCGCGAACGGGCCAGAACTTGGCTTGCCACCAATGTTCCCGCCAAGGCGCGTCCCGCCAACGGGCACACGTCCGCCCAGTTTGACCGGGACTGGCAACGCAAGCTGTATGAGCATGGCTGGGCCGGGGTGGCATGGCCGAAGGAATTCGGTGGTCTTGGCCTGAGCGGACTGCAACAGGTCGTCTGGTACGAAGAACTGGCCCGCGCCCGCGCGCCGCATTACATCAACACCACCTATGTCGCGCTGATGCACGCAGGCCCCACGCTCATTGCGCGCGGGACCGAAGCGCAAAAGGCGTTTCATCTGGAAAAGATTCTCTCGGGCGAATCGCTGTGGTGCCAGGGCTTCTCCGAACCGAATGCCGGTTCCGATCTGGCTTCGCTCAAAGCGCGCGGCGAAGTGGTCGGCGATGAAATCGTCGTCACCGGTGCCAAGATGTGGACGACCGACGCGCACCATGCCGACTATCAGGAATTGCTGATCCGCACTGATCCGGAATCGCAGCGCCACAAGGGGCTGACCTGGATCATCTGCGACATGAAAACACCGGGGATCGACATCAAGCCGATCCGCACCATGCTCGGCGATGAGCATATCAGCATGGTGTTCTATGACGATGTCCGCATTCCGCTAGCGAATGTGGTAGGCGAAGTGAACGGCGGCTGGTCCACCGCGCTGGCAACACTGTCGTTCGAACGCGGGCTGGGGTTCATCGGCGATCAGCTCGAACTGTATGAGCGCGTGGGCCGCGCGATTGATATGGCACGCAAGATCCGCCTGGAAGATGGCACACTGGCCATCGACGACGCTGGAATCAGGCAGAAGCTCGCCTCGCTGAAGGCCGACGCGATGGCGATCCGCGCGATGACGCTGGCCGACATCGCCGAAAGCGACCGCAGCGGCGAACCGGGTCCCAAGGGCTCGATGATGAAGCTGCTGGTGACCGGCACCCATAAGGCCCTGAGCGAGTTGGTCGGCGACATGATGGGCTGGGACTTCCTCGAATTCAACGGCGACCGCTCCGCGCATCCGTGGACCTACGACTATCTGTGGAGCTGGGTGTTTTCCATCTCTGGCGGCACCAACGAAATTCAGCGCGAGAATATCGCCGACCGGGTGCTGCACCTGCCGAGGGCAAGGTGACCCTGCGGATCGGCTTTGCCGGCGCCAATGCGGAGCGCGGCTGGGCCAGGGATGCGCATCTGGCAGCGATCCAGGCCTTGCCGGGGCTGACCGTTCAGGCCGTTTCCGCGCGCACGCAGGACATTGCCGATGGCGCAGCGGCGCTGTTCGGAGCGGTTTCGGCCTACGATGATTCGCTGGCGCTGGTGCGCGATCCGGCGGTGGATATTGTCGCGGTTACGGTAAAAGTGCCCGAACACCGGGCCATCGTGCTGGCGGCGCTGGCGGCGGGCAAGCACGTCTATTGCGAATGGCCGCTGGGCCGCGATCTGGCCGAAGCGCAGGAGATGGCCGCTGCGGCGCGTCAGTCCACCGCGCACGTCACGATGGGCTTGCAGGGCGAGAATTCCTGGGCCGTGCGCCATGCTGCACAATTGGTGAAGGACGGCGCGATTGGCCGTCCGCTCTCGCTGCGGGTGGTGTCGCCCACCGCTGGCTGGGGTGCGGTATCACCGCCGAACTACGCCTATTTGCAAGACAAAAGCAACGGCGCGACGCTTTCCACTATAGCCGGCGGGCACACGCTGGCAGCGATGGAAGCGGTAGTGGGCGCGTTCACCGAAGTCGGTGCCCGCGCCAGCATCCTGCTCGATACGATGACGCTGATGGGCACTTCGGAAACGGTCGAACGGACTTGCGCTGATCATTTGCTGGTGTTCGGCCAGCATGACAGCGGCTGCGTGTCCTCGCTCGAGGTGGTCGGCGGGGTCAGCAATGTGCCCTTCCAGTTCGAACTGCGCGGGGAAACCGGCCAGCTGACGATCACCGGCGGGCACGCTGGCGGGTTTCAGGTCGGGCGGCTGGAGGTTGTGACGTCGCCCGCCTCAACGCCCCAGCCCGCGCCGGTAGTGGCCGATATCGCGGTGCAATCGGCCAATGTCGCTGAGCTGTGGGCAAGGTTTGCTGGCGATATCGAAAGCGGATCGCGAACCGTTCCCGATTTTGACCGCGCGGTACGGCTGACACGCCTGCTTGACGCGATCGACCTGTCATCGGCACAAGGGCGCGTGGTCAAGTTGGCAGGGGAGCAATGACAGGCACCGTCCGCAAGGATATCAGCGGCCTCACCCTGCGCTGGTCTGAGGCTGACGCTGCGCGGTTCCGTGCCGAGGGGCATTGGCAGGACAGCACACTGGTCGATACCGCCCGCGCCGCGCTCGCCGCCGATCCTGACGCGACCCTGCTGATCGAAGGCGAGCGCCGCCTGACCCGGCGCGAAGCGTGGGATCAGGCACTGCGCCTTTCCGCCTTCTTCCATGCACGCGGGCTGAAACCGGGAGATGTGGTCTCACTGCAATTGCCCAACTGGATCGAAGCCGCGATCATCGCGCTGGCGGCGCGGATGTGCGGGCTGATTATCAATCCAATCCCGCCGATCTACCGCGATGCGGAAATGGGCTATATCCTCGGAAATTGCCGCGCGAAGATGGTGTTCGTGCCGCGTGTGTTCCGCAAGCATGACCATGCCGCAATGATCGACGGACTGCGTGCCGCCTTACCCGATTTGCAGGATGTGGTGGTCGTGCGTGATGATAGCTGGCACGCAGCCATCGCCACCCCTCCGCTCGCTGAAACCGATCTGCCAACAGTCGATCCGGCTGCGGTGATGATGGTGATGTACACCTCCGGCACCACAGGCCGACCCAAAGGCGTGTTGCACACGCACTACGGGTTCGACCAGCGGGTGCGCGCGATGGGCGAGGCCTGGGCCATCGGCCCGCAGGACGTGGTGTTCATGCCCTCACCCGTCACCCACATTACCGGGGCGTTCTGGTGTTTCGACATGCCGTGGGTGCGCGGCTGCGCCAGCGTGTTGATCGATGTGTGGGCGGCCGAGGATGGCATCCGCTGTATCGAGGACAACCGCTGCACCGTCAGCGGCGGGGCCACGCCGTTCCTCCAGCAATTGCTCGATGTCGCGCAGCACCGGCCGGAAGCAGTATCATCGCTGCGAATGTTCTTCTGCGGCGGCACCACCGTGTCGCCCGCCCTGATCGAGGAAGCCAGCGCCGCCTTCCCCGAAACGCTGATTTTCCGCGTCTATGGCTCAACCGAAATGAGCTGCGCCACCTTGGGCATCCAGACCCGCGATCAGGCGAAAATGGGCGCGGAGACAGACGGAATCGTGCTCTATCCAACCGAGGTGAAGCTGGTCGATGACAGCGGAGGCCCGGTAGCGGAAGGCGAAGAGGGCGAAATCCTCGCGCGCGGGCCGGGGCTGTTTGCGGGCTATCTCGATCACAGCGATAACGACGGCAATTTCGATACCGACGGCTATTTCCGCATGGGTGATCTTGGGCGGATGGTGCACGGCAATTATGTCGTCATCACCGGGCGCAAGAAGGACATCATCATCCGTTCGGGCGAGAATATCAGCCCGAAGGAAGTCGAAGACGCAATCGGCACACACCCCGCCGTGGCCGAAGTAGCGATTGTCGCCATGCCAAGCACGGCGACTGGCGAGAAAGGCTGCGCTTTCATCATCTGTCGCTCCGGCCAGACGATCAATCTGCCCGAGATCAAACGCTTCCTCGACGACTGCGGAATGGCGCGGCAGAAGTTTCCCGAACATCTGGTGCTGGTGGATGATCTGCCCCGCGTCCCATCGGGCAAGGTCAAGAAAGACGTGCTGCGCATCCGTGCGCGCGAAATTGCGGTCGCCTAAGCGGCCATCTGCCGCATCGCCGCCACACTGCCGCCATCGACCCGCAAATCGGTGCCGGTGATGAACGACGCAGCATCGCTGGCGAGGAACTGCGCGGCAAGTGCGATGTCCATCGCGGTTCCACTCCGCCCGGCAGGCGCTGCATCATTGACCTGCGCAGCACCCGGCGTCTCGGCCAGTTCCTTGCGGCCCATCGGGGTCAGGATCAGGCCGGGCGAAATCGAGACGATCCGTGCGCCCTTCGCGCCCCACAGCGCCGCCTTGCGCTCGACCTGCCGGACCACGCCGCGCTTGCTGAACGAATAGCTGATCCCGCGCGCTCCGGCTGGCCCCGCCATCGGGGCCATCGCATTCACCATCGCACCGATCCCATCCATGAATCCCTCTGCCAGCGGCGCATCAAGCAGCGCATCGACGTCGGGAATTGCAGGCATGGAATGCGCTGCGGTGGAAGCGATGATCACCGCCACCGATCGTGGCAAAAGCAGCGGCTCAATCGCTTCAAGCAATTTCTCGCTGCCGATCAGGTTCACCCGCATGATCGCCTGCCAATCCGCCTGCGCAGGCGACAACCCGGCGGTGTGGATCACGGTGAGCGGACTGTCCCCACGCAGATCATTCACGATAGCCGCGAGCAGTGTGTCATCGCACAGGTCACCGACATGCGCCGCAAGCACGCGATAGCCTTCGCCTTCAAGTTCAGCGGCAAACTTGCCAAGACCGTCTGCCGCCACATCGCTGAGCACAAGGTCATGCGTCGCCCCGAACAGCCGGGCGCAGGCGCGGCCCATGCCGCCAGCAGCACCGGTTATCAGGACTTTGCTGCGTGCTGGGTGCGTCATTGTCGATCCTTGGTTCTTGGTTAGGCGACCAACTAGCCTGCGTCAGGATGTTTTGCATTAATGAAATCAGGCTTGGGCATTGCGATTTTTCTGAGGGCCGCAGATAGGGACACAAGAGGGAGCAAGCCGATGCAGTCGAAAACAACCGCCTATGGCAGCGGCAAGGATGCCGGGGCCTATTCATGGTATGTGGTGGTGGTGCTGATCGTGGCCTACACGTTCTCCTTCATTGACCGGCAAATTCTCACCCTGCTGATCGATCCGATCCGCGCCTCGCTCGACATCAGCGATACCCAGATCAGCCTGCTGCACGGGCTCGCCTTTGCGCTGTTCTATTCGATCCTCGGCATTCCTATCGGCAGACTGGTGGACCGCCGCCGCCGCACCACGATCATCGCCGCGGGCGTGGCGGTGTGGAGCGTGATGACCGCACTGTGCGGGCTGGCGCAGAGTTTCGTCCAGCTGTTCCTCGCGCGGGTCGGCGTCGGCGTGGGTGAGGCGGCGCTGTCGCCGGGTGCCTATTCGATGATCAGCGACGAATTCCCGGCCCATCAGCGCCCCCGCGCGCTCAGCCTGTATATCGGCGCGGCCTTTATCGGCAGCGGGATCGCCACGATTGCCGGCGGCACGCTGATCGCGATGATGCCCGCCGTTATCCTCCCGGTTGTCGGCGAACTGGAAGCGTGGCAGGCGATTTTCATCCTCGTCGGCCTGCCCGGCCTGCTGGTGGCGCTGTGGGTGATGACCCTGCGCGAACCACCGCGCACCGGGGTCAAATCGGGCCTCGATCCTTCGCTGGCCGAAGTGTTCCGCCACATCGCCCGCAATGGCCGCGCCTATGGCCTGCTGATCGCGGGCTACGCGCTGAGCGGGCTGATGTGGAACGGCTCGATTGCGTGGATCCCGACCTATTTCATGCGCCATTTCGGCTGGACCCCCAGCGAAGTCAGCCTGCCCTATGGCCTGATCACGATGGCCAGCGGGATCGGCGGGGTGATGCTCGGCGGCTGGATCGCCACCCGGCTGCGCGCGCGCGGCGTGCTCGATGCAAATATCCAGATCGGGCTGATCGCCATCTGCATCGCCATGCCCGCCGGAATTGCCGCGACCTTTGCCGCCACGCCAACGCTCGCTCTGGCACTGTTTGCGGTGTTTCTGTTCGGCTGTGCCATGCCTTGGGGATGCGCTGCCGCGTCGATCCAGGAAATCACGCCCAACCAGATGCGCGGGCAGGTCTCCGCCATCTATCTGTTCTTCCTCAGCCTGATCGGCATGGGTTTGGGGCCGACGCTGATTGCCAGCTTTACCGACTATGTGTTCCGCAGCGATCTGGCGCTTGGTCAGTCTATCGCTCTGGCCGTGGCGATTGCCGCGCCGCTCTCCGCCTTGCTGCTGTGGCTGGCGCGGCGTCCCTATCGCGAAGCATTGGAACGCGCGGACTTCTAGCCCCGGTCGGGATAGGCCGACCAGTCCCCCGCATAGGCCACCCCGCCCGGCCACTGCGCGCCGCCGCTGATCCGGCAGAAATAGTGCACTGTCCGCGCCAATGATCCGGCGGTCGAACGCGGCTCCATCGCAATCCCGCTGGGCGAATGGCCGAGCGCGCGGGCGACGAAATCGCCGATGGTGAACGGCAGGTCGTCGGTCTGCTGCGCGGTCATCACCAGCTGGTCGCCGGGGCAATAGCGGCGCGGTTCGATCTGCACATCGGCCAGACCTCCGCGCTTCATCGCCACATGGCCGGGCACATTGGCAACCTCGACGCTGTGCACGTTCTCGTACCAGGTCTGATACTTCGTCAAACCGCCCGGCGATGTAATTGCCGATCAGGATGCTGACGCCCGACAGCGGCTGATCGCGCTGCCAGTTGGGGCTGCCCTTCCAGTCACCATAGAGCTGATAGGTGTGAATCCGCTCGCTGTCGTCGCCCACGATCAGCCCAGCATCGCGCGCTTCGGCCAGCAGCGGGCCGAGCGCGGGAAGATCGATTTCCGGGTGCGCCAGATCGTGATCGTACACGCTCAGGAACCGCCACGGCTGGAACGCATCGCCCAACTGGTGCGGGGCCAGTTCATAGCGGTCTGCCGCCACAAATCCGCGCGATCCGCGCCAGAGCTTCGCGGTGCGGACCGTCGAACCATGCGGCGTATTCGGCCAGCTTTTCTGCAGGGACATTGTGCAGGTGCAGCGTGGTATAGAGCGCCATTGCGCCTCTCCCTCGGGTAGAATCTGATAATGACTCATGGCGCTTTCATTATCGCTATGCAACAGTTGCGCGCAGATTTGCAGATGGACCCGAAGGACCGCGTCTGACTATGATTGAGAACGATCTTCCCGCCAGCATCATCACCGATCCGGCGACCTTTGCTGACGATGCCAAGACTGCACGGCATGCTCGCCCGGCTGCGCAGCACTGATGTGTTCCCCTATGTCGAAGCCGAAGGGCATGAGCCGTTCTGGTTGGCGACCAAGTACCGCACCATCACCGCCATCGAACTCGACGCCAAGCGGTTCATCAGCGCGCCGCGGCAGGTGCTGTTTTCGCTGGCTCATATCGAGCGCAGCCAGAAGATGCTTGGCAACCTGCCGCCATCTACCCGGATGCGCAACGTTACCGCGATGGATGGCGACGATCACCGCGTCTATCGCGCCATCACCCAGTCGCATTTCCTGTCGAAGGCTCTCAACGGTATCCGCGAAGATATTGAAACGATTGCCAATGAGTTTGTCGGCCGGATGGAAAATCGTGGCGGCGAATGCGATTTTGCCAGCGATATTGCCCTGAATTATCCGTTGCGAGTGATCATGAGCATCCTGGGTGTGCCGCCCGAGGACGAGGCGACGATGCTGCGCTGGACCCAGCAATTGCTGACCAGCCAGGACCCCGAGTTCAACGTGGAGGGTGCCAATCCCATTCAGGCTATGGCTGAAATGTTCGCCTACCTTCAGCCGATCATCGCCGGGCGGCGGGCCAATCCGCAGGACGACATCGCCAGCGTGGTCGCGACCGCGAAGATCGACGGCGAATATCTGCCTGACCGCGACGTGTTCGGATACTTCCTGATTATCGCGACGGCTGGGCATGACACCACCAGTTACAGCCTGACCGGCGGCCTCAAGGCGCTGCTGGAAAACCCAGAGCAGATGGCCCGACTGCGCGCCGATCCGGCCCTGCTGCCGAGCGCGGTTGATGAATTCATCCGCTGGACTTCGCCCGTGAAGCACTTCATCCGCACTGCGACCGAGGACGTGGAAATCGAAGGCAAGCAGGTTCGCGCGGGCGATCTGGTGATGCTGTCCTACCCCTCGGCCAACCGCGATGAGGATATGTTCGACGATCCATTTGCCTTCCGCGTTGACCGCAAGCCCAACCGGCACCTCGCATTTGGCACCGGCCCGCATCTGTGCCTTGGCCAGCATTTGGCGAAGATGGAACTGGTGTCATTCATGCGCGAATTCCTCGTGCGGATCGATGATGTTGAATTGGCGGGCACGCCGCGTTCGGTGCAATCGACCTTCGTTGGCGGGGTCAAAAGCCTGCCGATCCGCTACAAGGTGCGCGAACCCGCATGAGCGCAGCCGGGGCGTTTTTCGTGAAGGACGGGGCGCTGTTCGTGCCCACGGGACTTGGTGCAAGCCCGTGGCAGCCGCAGGCGCATGGCGGGGTCTCGCTTGGCGGGCTGGTGGCGCATGTGCTCGAACAAGTGCCCTCCCCCGCGCCGATGCAGGTGGTGCGGATCACGCTCGATATTCTCGGCGCAATTCCGCTGGAGCCGCTCGCCACCGCGATAAGGATCGTGCGCGAAGGCCGCCGCGTTCAGGTCGTCGAGATCGATTTTACCGTCGAAGGAAAGGTATGGCTGCGAGCCAGCGCGCTGCGAATGCGGATGCAGGAAACGCCCGCACACGCCGCGCCGATGCCCCATCCCTATCCGGATGCAGCCGCGCGGGTGGAAGGGCATACGGACTGGCTCGAAATGGTGCCCGTCATCGGCGGATTCATGCACGTCGGGCCGGGCGCTGTGTGGCTCCGCTTTCCCTGTCAGGTGGTCGAAGGTTCGCCGCAGTCTCCGCTGGAAACCGCGCTGATGGCATCCGATCTGGGATCGGGCATATCAACCATGTTCGCCTTTGCCGACTGGACCTACGCCAATCTCGATATCACGCTGTATCTTTCCCGCCTGCCGCAATCGGAATGGCTGATGGTCGATGCGGTGAGCGACGCGGCGGGGAATGGCATCGTGGTCGCCAACAGCAGGCTTGGCGATCGGCACGGCATGTTCGGCAGCGCCCATCAGGCGATCTTTCTTGCGCCGCGCGGCGGCTAGCTATTTTAATGCACGTCGTAATGTGCAATATCGGCGAAAGCGCCACACGCCAGAGCCTTTTCTCCGCGCAGGCGAGACCCGGGAGTCCGTGATGAATTTTGAACCAACCGGCGATCAGGCCATGATCACCGAAGCGTTTTCGCGTTTTCTTGATGAACACAGCAGCATGGCACGCGTGCGCGCTGCCCTGCCGTCGGGTTTCGACGCCGAACTGTGGCGCGAATTCGCCGCGATGGGCGGGTTCGGCACACGGGTAGAGGAAGAGTCATGGCGGTTCCGGCCTTGGCGTATTCGATGCCTGCCTGCTGATGGAAGAGGTGGGGCGGACCCTCGCTTCCGGGCCGATTGCCGAAGCGATGGTCGCGGCACGTATTCTCGCGGCATGTGGCGATGCCGGGGCTGATTTGCTTGGCCGCTTGCTGACAGGCGATGCCGTCGTCACTCTCGCCCAGCACGATGCGGCCACTGCGCCGAGCCAGTGGATCGCGGGCGGCGCGGTAGCGGACGCAGTGATCGTGCTCGACGGAGATGCGCTTTATCTGGTCGAGCCGACGGATGCAGAAAAGCAAATCGTTCCGAACCTCGCCAGTACCCCGCTGGCGCAGGTTTCTCTCAATTCCGCCACCCGCACCTTGCTGGCGAGCGGCGGCGACGCGGTGACGGCGTTCAAGGCCGGGCTGGAAGAATGGAAGCTGCTGGTCGCCGCCATGCTGGGCGGACTGGCGCGCGAATCACTACGGCTGGCTGCGGCCTATGCCTCCGAACGCGAGCAATTTGGCCAATTGATCGGCACCTTTCAGGGCATTTCGCATCCGCTGGCCGATCTGATGGCGGAAACCGACGGCGGCAAGTTCCTCGTCTGGCGTGCGATCCGCGATATTGCCGATGGTGCCCCCCGCGCTGCGGCGGAAATCTCGCTGTCGCTCTGGTGGAACGCCCGCGCCGCTGCCGCGCGCTTCGGCGCAGGCGCTGCACACCTTTGGCGGCTACGGCCTGACAACCGAATATGACATCCACCTTTACACCCTGCGCGCCAAGGCCTGGCCGCTGGTGCTGGGCGACCCAGACCTGATGCTCGAACAGGCCGGCGAGCGCCTGTATGGCGATGCCGCCGCCGTGCTCCCCGATGTTGGCGAAGTGTCGATCGAGTTCGATTTCGGCGAAGATGCCCGCGCCCTCGCCGCCGAAGTCGAGGCCTTCTTCGAAGCCAATCTCACCCCCGAACTGCGCGCGCGCGCGCACTATTCGTTCGACGGGCACGTTCCCGAATTCCACAAGAAGCTGGCCGAAGCACGACTGACGATGCCGGGTTGGCCCGAAGAGTTCGGCGGGCGCAATGCCTCGGCCTACGCCACCAATCTGGCCTATCGCAGCTGGGAGAAATACAACTGGTCGACCCACGCGGTCGGCACCACCAGCATGGTCGGCTACATGATCCGCAAGTTCGGCAGTGACGAATTGAAGGAAGAAGTGCTGACCCGGATCGTGGCGGGCGATTGCATTTGCAGCCTCGGCTTCAGCGAACCTTCCTCCGGTTCGGACGTGTTCGCCGCCAAGACCCGCGCCACGCAAGACGGCAATGGCTGGCGGATCGACGGAAGCAAGATGTTCACTTCGGGCGCGAACATGGCCGATTATGTGCTGATGCTGACCCGCACCGATCCCGAATTCGGCCAAGCATCGCGGGCTGACCATGTTCATCGTGCCGCTGAAAGCCGAAGGCGTAGAGATACAGCCAGTCTATACCTTTCAGGACGAGCGCACCAACATCACCTATTACGATGGGGTGCGCATTCCGGACATCGTGGCGGCTGGGCGAGGTCAATGGCGGGGCCAAAGTGATGGCCGCCAGTCTGGAAATGGAACATGGCGCATCATGGGCCTCGACCCAGTGGGAAATGCTGGAGCAGGCGGAAATCCTGTGCCGCGAAACCATCCGCAATGGCACGCCGATGATCGAAAGCGACAAGGTGCGCACGCCGCTTGGCGCGCGTCACCGCGCACACGCTGATCAGCGAATTGCTGGGTTGGCGGGCGATGTGGGCGAGCGTGGAAAAGAAGCCGCATCAGGGGCAGGGTTCGATGGGCAAGCTGTTCTCGTCCGAAGCCTTCCGCGTGGATTCGGCCGATCTGCTCGATCTGTGCGCGCCCGCGTCGCTGACCGACAGTTCGGGCCCCGCCGCCTTTATCAACCTCTCCTTCCGCCACGCCCAGGGCACCACGATTTACGGCGGCACCAGCGAAGTGCATCGCAGCGTGGTTGCCGAGCGCGCGCTTGGCCTCCCGCGCACCCGCGCCTGAGAAGAATGAGGCCTGACACATGACCGAAGAACCGCACCTGATCGTCAGCGAAGAAGGCCCGATCCTGATCGCCACCTTCAACCGGCCCGACAAGCTCAACGCGATGAGCGTGCAATTGATGCGGCTGCTCGGCGCGGCGGTAGATCGGTTCCGGGAGACACCCGAATACAAGGTGATGCTGATCCGCGCGCGCGGGCGGTATTTCTCATCCGGCGCTGACCTGCGTGATCCCGAAGCGGCCTATTCTGCGCCGCCCACCACCGGCACCGGGGTTCGCGAAATGCACCGCAAGCTCGATATGCGCCGCATCTGGGACGAGATGGAGCATATCGAAAAGCCCTTCGTCGTCGCGCATCAGGGTACCTGTGTGGGCGGCAGTCTCGAAATGTCGATGTCATGCGATTTCCGGCTGGCGGCGGAAAGCGCCAGCTATGCCTTCCCCGAGGGCCGGTTCGGCGTGCTCCCCGCCACCAATGGCGTCAGCCGGCTAACCCGGATCGTCGGCGCGCACTGGGCACGGCTGCTCATCATGGCCAATCTGCCGGTGGACGCGCGCGAGGCGTGGAACATGGGGCTGGTGCACAAGGTGCTGCCCGATGCCAGTTTCGAGGAAGACGCGCTCAATTTCTGCCGCCACCTTGCCAAGCAGAACGCCGAGCAAATGGGCGCGGCCAAGATCGCCATCGAACTCGCGCGCGATCTGGGCGCGCAGCAGGCTGCGGCGGTGGAGCGGATGGCCAATAGCGCGCTGATGCTGGGGCCGGACTATCAGCAATTGCTGTCCAGCCACGTCGCCAGCATCGGCAAAAAAGACTGACTTACCGGCGCAGCCAGCCGGTAATGGCATAGCGCGGTGCTCCGGCAAACGGGGCGACATAGGAAACGCTGTGCATTTGCGGCACCCGAAACAGGTGGATCGTGTTGAAGCCCGGCTTCAGCGCGAGGGGAATGTCGCCCGCAGCATTGTGGAATTGCAGCATTCCGCCCCAGTCTGCCCGCCAGCCCTTGGTCAGATTGATCACATAGGCGGCCACCCGGTCCTCACCGTCGATACCGTCATCATGGCTGGTGAGGAAGTGCCCCGGCAAATACCGCGTGGCCTGACCGTTGACGAGTGCGGATCTCGCGCGCTCACCCGTGATCGCGCGGAAGGTTGCGAGCGAATCCGGGTGGTTGAGCGCGGCAATCAACCCGGTCAAGCAGCAATCCCCGTGCGCTACGCGTCCGCCGGATCGTCCGATACGATCAGCGAATCGAACACGAAACTGGAAGCCGTCGCGCGCAGCCTGTGGATCGCTGCGATCATCCCGGTTTCGCTGCCACCAGTCCATTGCCGCTAATCGCCTCCGGACCGAGATCCCAGGCATTCGCGCCCTGATTGACCGTGCGGCCCCACGGCACTTGCGTATCGAGGTGGCTGATGCAGCGCCTCGGCCACATCAGCCGAATACAGATCGCCAACGCGCAGAATACCGCTGCGGGCATAGCTTTGGCCGCAGTCCGCCATCCGTCTGGTCGCCAAGCGTGATGCGCAGATTCGGCGTCGTCAGGCATCATCTGCGCTTCGGTCCTCTAAGCGGCTCCGACCGCGTGCTTCGCCGCGACATAGCCCCAAACGAATGAAGGGCCAACGCTCGCCCCGGCCCCGGCGTAAGCCCCGCCGAAGACTGATGCTGTCGAAATGCCAGTGGCATACAGCCCCTCGATCGGGGTTCCGTCCTGCCGCAATACACGCGCGTCCACATCGGTGACCACCCCGCCATAGGTGCCAACATCGCCCGGCAGCACTTCCACCGCATAGAACGGGCCCTGCTCGATCGCACCCAGCGATGGCGTTCTTCGGGTGATAGGCATCGCCGAGCCATTTGTCGTAGGCGCGCTCACCGCGGTGGAAGTCCTCATCGACGTTCTTCTCGCAGAAGCCGTTGAACCGGTCGACCGTGGCCCGCAGTGCGGCGGGCTCGATCTTCAGCAAGGCGGCCAGCCCTTCGATCGTGTCAGCCTGCTTGAGGTAGCCGCTTTCCAGCCATGCCTTCGGCTTCTTTCCCGGCATCGCATTGCCCAACATGTATTTTTTCATGAATTGCGCATCCATGATCGCGTAGCTGGGAATTGCGGGAGCGATCTTGTTGCGGTCGATAATCCCCTGGCAATAGGACATGTAAGAGCCGGATTCGTTCATGAACCGCTGCCCTGTCTGGTCGACCAGAATGGCGTGCGGCGCGGCAGTCGAGCCCTGCACCACCGCCTTCATCCAGTGCTTTTCATGGCCCGGCGGCAGCGTGATCTGGTTGCCGACGAACTGGTCCATCTGCGCAATTGCTGCGCCGTGGCCCATCATTTCCTGGATCATCTCGCCAGTGTCGCCTTCCGCCGTCATCGACCAGTCGCTCTGCGTGCCGGGCTGGTATTGATCGCGCATCGCCTGATTGTGCGAGAAGCCGCCCGCGTTGATGAGCACGCCATTGGCCGCGCCGACCCGCCATGATTTGCCGTCCTTTTCGCTGACGACGCCGATCACCCGGCCATCGGCTTCGATCAGGCTGGTCACCGGCGAATTGGTGCGGATGTCCACCCCGGCCTTGAGCGCCGCCTGCAACATCCGCCCCTGCAAGGCCGCACCGGCGGTGACAAAGTGCTTGCCGGTCAGCGTGGCCCAGATCGTCCGCCCGACCAGCTTGGCCGCCGCCTTGCGCGCGGCACCCGATTTGGTGACGTAGCGCAGCTTGAGCATGTCATCGAGCGAGGCCTGCATCGACAGGAAGTTGGGCCGCAGCTTCTTGCCCCACTCGCCCAGTTCCTTGACGTTGAACAATTCGGCCACCACCGTGCGGCCCTGTTCCGATCCGCCCGGAAGCTCGTCGTAATAATCGGGCCAGTAGGAAACCCGGTCGAGCTTGATCCCCTGCCCGACGAGGAAATCGACCATCTCGGTGCCATTATCGACATAGGCGGCGCGGCGCGCGCGGGTTGCGCCGGGCATGTCGTTGTGATCGCCGACCGCGTGATCGAGATATTCGATGGCCTTCTCGCGGCTGTCTTCCACCCCGTCGCGCTTCATGAAGCGGTTGTTGGGAATCCACATCACCCCGCCCGAACGCGCGGTGGTGCCGCCGATCAGCGGGGTCTTTTCGAGGATCAGCACGGACTTGCCCGCCTGCCGCGCCACCAGCGCCGCCGCCATCGAACCGCCGCCACTGCCGACCACGACAAAATCGAACGTCTCGTCAAACTCGCTCATGGGAATTCCTCTCGCTTTTGCCCGCGTTCAGGCTTGTCTGGTTTCGGGCGACACGCGCACCAGCGTACGTTTGAGCTGGCGGCTGTTGAACAGCCACTTGCCGTCAATCACCTCGTAGGTTTCGTGATAGAATCCGAACCCGTGGATCAGCAGTTCGCCGCTGGCAGCATCGAAAATCAGATCCTCCATGCCGTAGATGCTCTTGGCGGTAGTGGCCGATTGTGAAAGTGATGTCAGGCGTGTGCGAATGGTGGACCGAGGTCTTGGTTTCATCGAGCAAGCCGGCTGACATTTTCGATCATGACATCGGCGGATTCCCACCGCTCATACCCGTCATTATGCGAGACATGGTGGTCGGCGTGGAGCGAGCGGTAAAGCGCCCAGTCCTTGGTATCAACCGCCCGGTCGCGCCGCGCCTTGAGCAGTTTGATTTCCTCCAGCGCGAGGAGATATTCGATGTCTGTCAGTCCCGTCATCCGTTCTCTCCAATATTCTAATGAATCACTCGCATTGCGAATACACCGCATAGCTGCATCCCGCCAATCCCGCCGCTGTCAGTCGTCCAGCCGAGGCGGAAAGATTGCGCCGGGCGAGCGGCTGGTGTGGCAATATTTCACCGTCCGGCTGGTGAACAGCCACTCGACCCTCGCGCTTCTCATAGGTCTCGAAATAGTGGCCGAATGCGCGGAACCAGTGTTGCTGCCCATCCTGCTGCCACATGACAGACCGGTCATCGCCCAAATGCCATGCGCGCCGTGTCGCCGATTTAAATTGATTTCCGGGCGAATGCGAATGGTGCATGGTGGTGAGATTTTCCATGCTCTTCGGCGACGTTGACGATCATCTCACGCGCCGAAGTCCACCGGCCGTAATCGCCGTTTTCCGACACATGGTCGGGCGCATGGAGCGCCTCATACAAGGCCCAGTCCTTGGTATCCGCCGCACGGTCACGCCGCGCCTTGAGCAGTGCAGATTCCTCCATCGCCAGCAACTGCTCAAGACCCGTCAGCGCTCCATGCCAAGTCAGCTTCAACCGCCAGCTTGGCGCTGATTTCGCGGCCAAACCAGTCCACGCTTCGATGAAATGCTGGCGGCTGGAATGCGGCACTTCCACCATCGTCCAGGACACGCCGACAGCAGCGATATCCTGCACCGCAGCAATATAGCGTTCGGCGGTTTCGGCATTCAGATCCACGATCTTCGCCTTGGCGCCGATGGCCACATCGAAATTGACCAGTGCGGCCCGCTTCCGCGCGCATGGCATGGATGCGCTGAATGTTCTCGCCGAGCTGTTCGACGGTGTGAATGCCCGATTCCTGATTTTCCTCGGTCATCGTCGGCGCGGCGAAGAACGGCGACCAACCATCGCCACGCAATGCCGCGCGCTTGACCGCCGCCGGACTGCCGCCACCAATCCAGATCGGTGGTTGCGGCGAAGGGATCGGACGCGGTTCGTTGCCCACGGCGTTGAAGTTCATTCCCTCCTTCACCACGGCGCCGCCGACCCAGGCCATGCGGATCGTGTCGATCGCTTCATCGAACAGCTTGCCGCGCTTGTGGAAATCGACGCCCAGCGCGTCAAATTCGGTCTTCTGGTAGCCCGCTCCGGCCCCGACAATCAGCCGCCCACCCGAAAGCACCTGAATCGTCGCCGCCGCTTTCGCGGTGAGGAAGGGGTTGCGATAGGCCATCACCACGATGTTGGTGTGCAGCATCAGTCGCTCGGTCTTGGCAGCGATAAACGCCAGCGAACTGAACGGATCGAGCGCATCATGGCCGTTGGCGTGCAGCCAGGCGGCATCGGGCGCGGGATGATCGGTCAGATAGCAGGCGTCGATCCCGGCCTTGTCCATCGCCTGCGCCATTTCGGCGACCGCGCTGCCGGTCTGAAATTCGCCGGGGGCAATATTGCCGATCGGAATGTCCATCGTGAATTTCATGACTGTTTTGGTCCTTCGGTAAGGCGTCCGAGAAGTTGCGATCCGGCGGGGTTGCCGTCCAGCATCCAGTTCTGGCGGTGGACGATTTTCCACGCGCCATCATCTTGCCGCGCCAGTTCGATGCGTGAGGCGCTGAGGCGGCCGATGAAGAACCCTTCCGCGCCGTGCATCGCTACCATCGTGTGACATGTAGCCGCCGCGCGGTCGCCATCGAGCACGATGAACGGTGGGGTGGACATGTGCGCACAGCCCGCACCGACAAAGCCCAGATGACCCGGATCACGGGTGATCGATTCAATCGCCCCGCGTCCGGCGATGTTGCCGATGTCGCCGACCGCGTAGACGCCGTCATCAACATAGCACGCGCCAACCGCAGCGGCATTGAGGCCGTCAACCGCGTAACCGTAGCCACACACCACCTGCCGGATGGCTTCACGATCTTCCAGCGCCTGCATACGCTGTTCCATCGTCGGTTTTTCGCTCATCTCACTCATCCCACCATGTACCCGCCAGCGTCACAATTGATCGACTGGCCAGTGATCGTGCGGCTTTCGTCGCCTGCGAGGAACAGCGCCAGATAGGCAATATCGAGCGGCGTGGAGATGGTCCGCAGCGCGACACCTTCGAGCGCCTTGACCTTCCATTCCTCGAACGAAATGCCCTGTTCGGCGGCCATTCGCTTGCCCCAGTTGACCCACAACTCGGTCTCGATCCCGCCGGGAACGAGGCAATTGCAACGGATCCCCTCCGGCCCGACTTCGAGCGCAATCGACTTGGTCAGCGCACGCAGGGCCGCCTTGGCCGACACATAATGCGTCTTGCGCGGCATCCCCGGCCAGGCGGCGGTAGAGGAGAAATTGATGATCGAGCCGGTCTTTCGTTCGAGCATCGAGCGGTTGAGCACTTCGCGGGTGCACAGCATCGCGGCGGTCAGATCAACGGCAATAGTGGCGTTGAAATTTTCCAGCGTCTGTTCCCACACCCACTTGTCCTGCCCCGGCATGGCAGCATTGTTGAGCAGGATATCGACCTGCCCGAATTCCACCATCGCCCGGTCCACCATCGCGCGGATATCGTCTTCGCTGGTCACGTCACAGCGCATCCCGATGGCGCCCTCGCCCGCCTGCGCCGCGGCTTCCAGCACCAGATCCTCGCGCCGGGCCGAGAGCAGCACTTTCGCGCCCTGTTCGACGAACAACTTGGCCATCACCGGCCCGCATCCAGTACTCGCGCCGGTAATGATCGCGACCTTGCCAGCCAGCCGCCCGTTGTTGTCAGCCATTGATGTCAGGTTCCTCTGTGCGCGAATCGCAGAAAATGCTCCACTCCATGTGCATTATGCGATAGCATGGCCCAGTTCAATGCGTAACAAAGAGCCACCACCATGAGCGATGCCGACACGATCAGAGCCCAATTTCGCCGCGAGGCCTATGATGTGAAGGAGCTGCTGTTCCATTTTGCCGACCGGCTGGAAGCCGTCGATGGCGAGGCCGCACGCACGGTCCACCGCGCACGGCTGGCCCTGTTCGAGGCATGGACGATCCTGTGCGTCCCGCCGGATGACGAGGAAGATCACTGAGCGAAGGGTATCCCCTAGCCAGCGGCGACTTTTGCTCTAACCGCAACTTCGCCCGCGGCCGGCGCCCCGGTTTCGACGTCATCGCGCCGCGTCACCACCCCGCGCACCATGGTCGCGCGGTATCCGGTTGAACCCTGCAACATGCGCGGGCTGCCCTTGGGCAGATCGTGCGCAATGTGCGGCATGTGCAGCGACAGCCTGTCAAAATCGATGACATTGATGTCGGCGCGCTTGCCCGGTGCAATCTGGCCGCGGTCGTTCATGCCGTAGAGCTGCGCATTCTTCCGGCTGAGTTTGTTGACCACATGTTCTAGCGGCAAGGTTGGTCCGCGCGTCCGGTCCCGCGCCCAGAAGGAGAGCATGAAGGTGGGCATCGAGGCGTCGCAGATCATTTTCATATGCGCGCCGCCATCGGCAAGGCCGCTCGCGGTGATTTCGCGGCTCGATCATCTCATACGACCCATCAAGCCCGCCGCCGATGAAGTTGAGCATGTGGCTGGCGCAGACATTGGTGCCATCGCCCCGGTGTAATGATCGTAAAGATAGGCTTCCATCGGCACGCCAGCCGCCTTGGCCAGCACCTCCAGCCGGTCTTCGGGCGCAGGCTCATAATCGAGCGGCAGTGACATCGGGAAGATGCCGCCGATGCGACCCGTGAGCATCTCGATGAAGCTTGCCCAGTTGCGGATTGGCGGCGACCACTGCGGGGTCGCTCTTTTCGCTGAGGATCGCGGCGCGGCGGGCGGGATCGCGCAGTTCCACAAGCCGTTCAGCCAGCGGCAAATGCATGACGGCCTGATAGGACGGCCGCAGCATGAAAATGTGATTGCCATCCAGCGTCGTCAGCGCGCCAACGCTGCGCGCGCCAACCTGCGGCGCAATCGGCAGGCCAGCGGCGGCGGCGCGTTCGGATTCTTCGATCATCATCTTCCAGTCTTCCTCATCCGAATTGAACTGGACCAGCGAATAGGTGATCGGACGGCCCGAGACCTCGCGCAATCTTCACGATCCGCTCATGTTCGGCAAGCCGCGCATCGCGGCCCGCCTCGTCAAACAGGCTTGCGCCGACTCCGCCAAGTGGGATGATCTGGAACGTGCCGTGGCCGCTTTCACCCATTGCCTTGGCCATGCCGAGCAGCTCGTCATCATCGGCAAAGGTGCCGGGCACATGTGCACCGGTGCTGCAAAGATGTTCGAGCAGCCGCGCGCCGGAAAAACCAACCGCACCCGCATCCATCGCCTTCGCGCACCAGCTCGTGCCATTTGCGCGACATCTTCTGTCGTTGCCGCTTCATGGTTGAGCGCGCGGTCGCCCATCACGAACACCCGCAAAGGAGCGTGGGCGAGATGGCAGGCGATATCCATCGTGTATTCGCGCGCGGCCAGCCGGTCGAGGTAATCGGGAAAGGTCTTCCAGTTCCAGTCCAGCCCTTCATCCAGCACGATGCCGGGGATTTCCTCCACCCCTTCCATCAGTTCGATCAGCGCTGGCGGTGTTCGGGCAGAACCGGAGCAAAACCGACACCGCAATTGCCACCGATGGCAGTGGTTACGCCGTGCGAAAAGCTGGGATCAAGCCGATCGTCCCACAGGAACTGGCCATCATAATGCGTGTGAACATCGATAAAGCCGGGGGTGACGATGGCCCCGGCTGCGTCGATTTCCTCGCGCGCCGCGCCGGTCACTTCGCCGACCTCAGCGATAATCCCGTCCTTGATGGCGATATCGGCCTTGAAGCCTGCGGCCCCGGTGCCGTCGATAACGGTCCCGCCGCGAATAATCAGATCGTGCATGTCAGGCTCCCGCTCAGGCCGCTTCGGCCATTTTCTGTATCGCGCCCACGCCGTAGGTGCGGGTCATATCCTCGCCGCGATTGTAGCGCGCGATCCATTCGCCGAAATATTCGGGCAGGGCCTGATTATCGGGATTATGCCACGGCAATTGGGCCGACATGATGCCCCATGCCGACCGCATCTTGCCAATGCGCGGCATTTTGTAGCTCGAATAATTGGTGAAATGCTCCGGCGGATATCCGGGAACACCTCGCGGAACACATCGGTAATCGCCTCGATCACCGCGCCGACATGGCGCATGAATTCCTTGAAGCGGCTGACGCGGTAGAAATATTCGCCGTGCACATGGTCATAGACCATCACGCCGGAGCTGCGGTGTTCGATTTCCTCGCAGAAATGCCACAGGAACAGCGATGCCACCCGCGCGTCGCCGCCGGAAAACAGCGGCTCGCGATTGTCGAGCATCAGGCGGAAAGACGGCGTGAAAATGCTTTCCAGCCCGCCGACATAGGCGAGGTGGTATTTCAGATCATGCGCGGCATAGAGATCGTCATACAGCTTGATCGACACATCGAGCGCCGCCTGCAAGCCCAGGATGCTGTTCGATCAGCGCCTTGCAATGCTTGCGGTGCGCCATCGAGTGGATGCTTTCCTGGCTGCGGAAATCCTTGCACTCCTGCAACACGGCCGGATCCGTGATCAGCTTTTCGGCATCGTTCATCGCCTGGCAGATGTATTTTTCGAAGCCGACCGCGAAGAACGACACCTTGTTCATGGTGATCGCGAAGGCGGGATCAGCCTTGTTCCAAACGAAATCCACTCCGGAGAAATTCCCACGGCAGGCGGCGCACAACCAGATCGCTCATCGCATCTCTCCAACAACGTGATTCGCCGTTCTATCGAAAAATGGACACTGTGTCCAGTATGGACAGCGCGTCCATTTTCTTCTAGGTGCCCGGCATGGCCGCAACCGCATCTTCGACTGCCGAAATTCGTTCCATTCGGCAAACGCGCCGCCACCCGCGCGCGGATTTGTGAGGCGGCGACTGAGCAGTTTTTCGAGTTGGGCTTCGCGGCGGTGACGATGGACAAGATCGCTGCTGCGGCGGGCATTCGCCGGTCCACGCTGTATCTGCATTTCCGCGAGAAGGACGAAATCCTCGGCGCGATTGCGCAGGATTACACCGCGCGCCTGCAAACGGTGATCGCCCGCCTGCCCTCGCCCGAACCCACTCGCGATGAAATCGCCACATGGGTTGGACGATATGGCTAGCGTTTGTTTCCAGCGAGCGGGCGACCACCGAATTGCTGGTGACGCTCAGCCACTTGCCCAAGGCACCCGCTGCCGCGCGGCGAATTCGGCGCGGCGCTGCAGCGGATGATGGCGGAGCGCGTCGCCGCCTTCCGCCGCGCGCTCGAACCGGGTGAGGCAATGGCCTATGCTTGGAGCGTGACCGCGATGGACAGCCTCGGCTGGGCGCTGTGCCATCATGCCCGGACTGGCGGCGATGCCATTTCCGCCGCGCGGCTGCACGTCGCCACCGACCAGCTCAACCACTTCATTCGCGGAAATTTCTGACATGACCGAAGCCGTCCAGCCCTTCCGCATCGACATTCCGCAGACCGCGCTGGACGATTTGCAAGATCGCCTGCGCCGCACCCGCTGGCCGCAGGAAATCGGCGACAACAGCGATTGGCAGGCGGGCACCAATCTGGCCTTACATGCGCGAATTGACCGATTACTGGCTGAACCAATACGACTGGCGCGCGCAGGAAGCCGCGATGAACACCTTCCCGCAATTCCGCACCATGATTGACGATGTTCCGGTGCATTTCATCCATGTGAAGGGCAAAGGCGCGGCAGGGGGAAGCAAGCCAATTCCGCTGGTGGTCAACCACGGCTGGCCGTGGACCTTCTGGGACATGCACAAGATCATCGGCCCGCTGACCGATCCGGCGGCCTATGGCGGCGATCCGGCGGATGCGTTCGAGGTGATCGCCCCCTCGCTGCCCGGCTTTGCCTTTTCCAGCCCGCTCACCAACGAAGGCATGTTCTTCAACACCACGGCGGACCTATGGGTGAAGCTGATGGCACGGCTGGGCCATGATCGGTTTGCCACGCAAGGCGGCGACATTGGCGCGTTTGTCTCCGCCCGATTGGGCCATGTTTATGCCGACAAGATCATCGGCGTGCATCTCCACCTCGCCGGACCATTGATGCCGCCCTATCCCACCGCCGAAGACTTCGCGCCCGAAGAACTGGCATGGGGTGCAAAGTTCGCCAAGTTCATGACCGACGGCAACGCCTATATGCAGGTGCAGCGCACGAAGCCGCAAACCATCGGCTTTGCCATGCACGACAGCCCCGTTGGCCTCGCATCATGGTTGATCGACAAGCGCCGCGCGTGGAGCGATTGCGGCGGCGATGTCGAAAGCTGTGTTCAGCAAGGATGACCTGATTACCAGCGTCATGCTCTATTGGCTGACCGACACCTATGTCAGTTCGGCGCGGCATTATTACGAAATCAAGACCGAGAAACTGGTTCCGGTGCATGACCGCCAGCCGCCGATCGAAGCGCCGACTGCCCTGCTCCAGTTCGAAAACGACGTCTGGATGCAACCGCGCAAATGGGCCGAACGGTATTACAATCTGAAGCGCTGGAACATCGCGAAAAAGGGCGGGCATTTCGCGCCGATGGAAGCGCCCGATGTGCTGGTGAACGACCTGCGCGAATTTTTCCGCCCACTGCGCGGCGAATAGAGGAAATATCCAAGATGCTGACCATCCACCACCTCGCCACCTCGCAATCGGACCGGATCGTCTGGCTGTGCGAAGAACTGGGCGTACCCTATGATCTGGTGCGGACCGAGCGCGATCCGGTGACGCGGCTCGCCCCCGATAGCTACCGCGCGCTGCACCCCATCGGCACCGCGCCGATCGTTCAGGATGGCGACCTGACGCTGGGCGAATCCGGCGCGATTATCGAATATATTATTCACCGTCACGGCGGCGGCAGGCTGGCGGTCAAACCGGCTGACCCTGCCTATGCGGACTATCTGTTCTGGTTCCACTTCGCCAATGGCTCGTTCATGCCGGCGGTGATGATGGGGATGGTCGGCAGCATGGCGGCGGGCGCGGACAGCCCGGTTCTGGCCCATCTGCGCGCGCGCGTGGACAAGGCATGGGGCATGGTCGAAGCGCGGCTGGGTGAGGCGCCTTACCTCGCCGGGGCCGAATTCAGCGCCGCTGACATCATCACGCTGTTTCCGCTCACCACGATGCGGCTGTTCTCGCCGCGCGATCTGGCGAACTATCCCAATATCGCGCGCTATCTGCAAACCATCGGCGCACGGCCCGCCTTCCAGCGGGCGATGGCAGCCGCCGATCCCGGCTTCACCGTACCGCTGACCTGACCGGTCAGGGCGCGTACGGAAGGGCCGCGCGGGCAGCGGCCTTCATCGCGGCGGCATCCTCCTCGGAGATAAAGCGGGCCGCCAGCAGGCGGTCGGTCGCGACATCGAAATGCGCGAGATAGGCCGCGTTGTCGGGGTAAAGTTCGCGCAGCACTTCGGGTGCAAGCGGTTGCTTCGATCCGGTGATCCCGCCCATGCCACCTGCCGCAAGATAGCCGGTATGCGTGAACAGCGGAGCCTCGATATAGGGCATCCGCACGCCGCCGATGGCATTGCCCTGCCCATCGCGCACAATCTCGTGGTCTGCGCCGACTGCAATCGGCGCGGCCTGTGGCGGGCGGACCCCTTCGCGCGACCACAATTGCAGATTGTGCCATGCGCCGCGCAGCAGCGGTGCCCAGGGCAGATCATTGCGCGCGGGGTCCGCAGTTGCCCCGGCGGGCGGCACCTGCACACCGGCGCGGATCATGTCTGCGCGCGGCGGCGCGTAAAACTGGTCAGGAACAAGACCCGGCACTTCGGCACGACTGTGTGACGCCCCGGCCACCTCGTAACTGACCAGCCCGCCGCGCTCGCTGAACGCATCGGGTTGCCCGGTAAACCGCGCCTGCCACATCTCGCCTTCGGCCGAGAGCGAGATGAACGGCACATCGGGGGTTTCAAGCTGCTGGCGCGGATCGTCCAGCGCCACATCTTCGGCGCACTGGTTGATGCGCGGCAAAGCCGGGCCGACAATCGCCAGATAGCCGTCATAAACCGGTGCGCCATCGGCTGTGCGGTAGGCATCGTGGAAGCCCGCCACCCACTGGCGCAGATAGATCGACGATTGCGAAATCCCGGTCATGAACACGCGCGGCGTGCCGGTGCCGGGCATGATCGCCTCGCGCTGTTCGCTTTTCAGCAGCAAGCCCAGTTGACCGAGCATGTCCCAGATCAGCCCGTCTTCGGATTCGGGCGTCGAACCGCCCATCCCGGCCTGCGCCATCATATCCAGCACGGCCTGCCCGCCGACCATGTAGGCCGGGATGATCGAAGGACCGGCGCAACGGCTTTCGGCTGGCGCAGGGTTGCTCCATTCGAGCGGGGCATAACGGACCGGATCGAAGGTCCTGCAGCGCCTTGACGAGCGACGGCTTGCTGGTGATCCCGATCCACGCATCGCCCTGCGCCACCATGCGCGCAAAATCGGTCGGGCCGCCGTAATCGGCACCGTTGCTGGCGTTGAGGATCGTGACCTCGACATTGCCGCCCGCCGCATTCGCCTCACGCGGGCGCATCACCAGAATGCGGGTGACATAGCGGCCCGGCCCGGACACCACGCGCACACCGTGGCCCTCGCCCGTCCAGTCATAGACATTGGCCGAGCCGGTGATGAAGAATTCCTCCTCCACATAACCCACGGCATCGAGATGTTCCTGCGTGTAGAGGAACGGGCGGGAATCGGCGGTGATCGGCACCGGCGTCACCTGCGGCACTTCCAATATCACCGGCTGTGCAAAGAGCGGGGCGGCAATCGCGCAGGCAATTGCGGCGAGCAAAGTGCGGATAGTCATGCGGCATCCTCCTTCATCATATCGGCGGCTTTTTCGCCCACCATCATGGCGGGCGCATTGGTATTGGCAGCGGGCATCACCGGCATGATCGAGGCATCCGCCACGCGCAGTCCGGCCACGCCGCGCACTCTGAGGCGCGGATCGACCACCGATGCGGCATCGCCGCCCATCCGGCAGGTGCCGACCGGGTGATAACCGATCCCGGCGGTGCTGCGGACGCGCTGTTCCCATTCGGCATCGCTTTGCGGCGCAGGATCAGGCGAGAGCCGGCCACGGAAATGCCGGGCCAGCGCCGGAGCGCGCAAGATCTGTTCGACCTGCTTCAGTCCCCGGATCAGCGCCGCGACATCCTCGGGATCGCCCAGCAACCGGTGGTCGATGATCGGCTGATCCGCCGGATCGGCGCTGCGCAGACGGATTTCGCCACGGCTGCGCGGCTTGGCGACATTGGCGTAGATGGTGATACCGGGCCGCTGATGCGGCCCGCGCGTGCCCATGATGAGCGGCCCGAAGCTGAGCTTTATGTCCGGCTCTGCCAGACCGGGCGTGGAGCGCAGAAAGGCCATCGCCTCAACCGGATTGGCCGTCAGCGGCCCGCGCCCGAACAGCAGGTAGTTGAGGATATTGCCCGGCATCCGCCACGCTTTGACCAGCGTGTTGGACGTCGGCACATCGACGAAGCAACTGGTGTGGACGCTGGCATGTTCCTGAAGATTGCGGCCCACTTCGGGTGCATCGACCAGCACTTCGATCCCCAGCGCGCGCAGTTGCTCAGCCGGTCCGATCCCTGAGCGCATCAGCACTGCGGGTGACTGCAAACTGCTGGCCGAAACCACCACCTCGCGCCGCGCCCGCACCGTTTCGGCCTGCCCGCCGCGCAGGTAGCGGACGCCGACCGCGCGGCCATCCTCGATCAGCACCTTGTCCGCCATTGCGCCGGTCAGCACCGTGAGGTTGGGCCGCCGCATCGCCGGTTCGAGAAACGCCCGCGCCGCGCTCGATCGCTGGCCCCGGCGCTGGGTGAGCAGGTTGACGAACGCGCCGTCGATGTCGCCACCGCAATAATCGGCAACCGCGCGCAGCCCATGCTCAGTGCAGGCTTCGACAAATGCCTGCGACAGCGGGTGAACCTTGCGCGGCAGTGCCACCCCAAGCGGCCCGCTGACCGAATGCGTGGCGCTGGCCGGCCCGTCAAAACCCTCCGACTTCATGAAATACGGCTGGACCTGATCCCAGCCCCAGCCGGTGCAGCCAAGTTGCTGCTCCCAGCCGTCATAATCCGCGCGGCTCCCGCGAATATACACCATCCCGTTGATCGCCGAACCGCCGCCGAGCAGCTTGCCCGCAAACCACAGCGATTGCCGCCCCAGCAGCGAAGGGTCTGGCTCGGTCCGGTACATCCAGTCGGTCTTGGGGCGGCCCAGCATGGTGTAACAACCGACCGGCAGCTTGACCATGAAGCCGTCGCTGCGCCCGCCTGCCTCCAGCAGAACCACTTTATGCTGCGGATTTTCCGATAAGCCGCGCCGCCAGCACACAGCCCGCAGCCCCGCCGCCTATGATGACATAATCGGCTTCGGATACAGTCATTTACCGCGCAGCATTATTCCGGCACGAACAGCGGGAAGGCGTCGCCCTGCCCCTTGCGCAGCCGAACGCGCATACCCGTTGTCACCGCATCGGGCGCAATGCCGACAATCCGCGTGTGGAAATACGGCCCTTCATCCAGCCGCACCACCGCCACGGTATAGGGCACTTCGCCCGCCAGTTCCTTGACATAGGCACGGTGGAAAATGGTGTAGGTGTCGATCACTCCCGCGCCGCTGGTCGGCACCCATTCCATCGGCCCGCGCCCGTGGCTCGTGCAGCAGGTTGCGGGCCAATCGTGCCGCCCGCAGGTGCTGCAACGGTGCAGCAGAAACGTCTCGTCCGCCTTCCACGCGTCCCAGAACGGCGCATCCAGATCGCCAACCACCAGTTCGCCCACACTCATGCTTCCGCTCCCAGAATCAAGGTGCCGTGCGACCAGGTGTTCTGCACCCCGCCGTTGAGCCCGTGCCCGCTGGTCAGCGCCAGCCGCGCATCCTTCACCTGCGTCGCGCCTGCCTGCCCGCGCAACTGCTTCATTGCTTCGATCATCGGGGTGAACCCGGCGGCGTAAAAGCCCGAAATCTGCCCGCCGCCGGTGTTGGACGGGATCTCCCCATCCAGCCCGATGCCGCCATCGGCCACGAACGGCCCGCCCTGCCCCGGTTTGCAGAACCCGTAATGCTCAAGCTGCATGATGATCGAGATCGTGAACGGATCGTAGAATTGCGCCGTATCAATATCGCCAATCGACACCCCTGCCTGCGCAAAGGCGCGCGCCGCCGCCGGGGCAATGTCGTCATGATAGCGATACAGATCGCGCTCATGCCAATTGCCGATATTGTGCCCCATGCCCGCACCCAGCAGATAGACCGGATGCGTCTGCGCCATCGTTTTTGCGCGTTCGGCGCTGGTCACGATGAACATCGCCCCGCCATCGGTATCGCGGCAGCAATCGAGCATGCGGAACGGATCGACCACCGGGGCCGATGCCTGATGCTCTTCCAGGGTGATCGGCTTGCCGAAGCCCATTGCATCGGGCCTGCCCACCGCATGGTCGCGCAATTGTACCGCCACCGCGCCCATATGTTCGCTGGTGGTGCCGTAATGGTCCATGTGCCAACGCGCGTGGAGCGCATGCGCACTGGCTGCGCCGATCATGCCGACCTGGGCCGGATAGCCATAACCAAGCGCGCCGAACGACATCTTGCCCGCTGGAAACCCCGGCATCCCACCCGATGAAGGTGCCATTCCGTAAGCGCAGGCGACCATCTCCGCTTGGCCCGAAAGGATCGCGCCCGCCGCCATGATGATCGTGCACGGCGCAGTCGCTCCGCCCGTCTGCACCGGCCACGAAAAATTGGGCGACAGGCCGAGATAGCGCAGATCCTCGCGCTCGTGCGAGGCGTGGATGTAGCCGTCGATCGCATCGCGTTCGATCCCGGCATCGACCAGTGCCAGTTCCAGCGCCTGTCGCCGCAATTCAACTTCGGTAACGCCCAGCCCGCGCCCCTGCCTGGTGACGCCCATGCCGACAATGGCGATGCTGCCGCGCTGCATGGTCACACTGCCGAACCCAGGTTCATCACCTGAATTTCCTGAAACGCGCGGAAGCCCTCGGCGCCCTTTTCGCGGCCCACGCCGCTCATCTTGTGCCCGCCGATAGAGACGCTCGGGCCAGAGAAGGAGGTGTTCACGTTGATCGTGCCGGTGCGGATGCGTTTGGCCACATCGAGCGCAGCCCGCGCATCCTTGCCATAAACGTAGCCGGACAGACCGAGCGACGAATCATTCGCCATTTCAACCGCATGATCGACATCGCGGTAACCGATGACGCACACCACCGGCCCGAAAATCTCGTCCTGCGCGGCGGGGTTCTTGTTATCGGGCACGTCGAGGATGGTCGGCTCGAAATAGAAGCCGGGGCGGTCCGGGCGCTTGCCCCCGGCCACCACCGTCGCACCCGCTGCAACCGCCAATTGCACATAGCGTTCGCATCGTTCTGCCTGCGCGGCGCTGACCACTGGCCCCATCGTGGTCGTCGGATCGGTCGAATCGCCGATCTTGGCATAAGCCAGACTGGCCGTCATGGCGGCGAGCACCGTGGGCTTGTCCGCTTCGGGCACGAACACCCGCGTGCCCAGAATGCAGCCCTGCCCGGCATGCGCGAGGCAAATGCCGATGGCCGCGGAATAGGCCGCTTCGACCCGGTCCGGCAGGAAGATCTGCGCCGATTTTCCGCCAAGTTCGAGCTGCAACCGCTTCATCGAAGGGGCGGCCTGCGCGGCGACCCTGCTGCCCACTTCGGTCGAACCGGTGAAGGTAACCATATCCACCGCCGGATCGCTGGTCATCAGCGTCGCGCCTTGCGGGCCTGCCTCGGCCAGAATGTTCAGCACACCGCTCGGCAATCCCGCCGCAACCGCGGCTTCGCCCAGTGCCAATGTGGTCAGCGGGGTGAGCGGGCTTGGCCGCAGGACCACGCTATTGCCGGTGACCAGCGCCGTCATCAGCTTCCACAGGCTGATATGCAGCGGAAAATTATACGCCGAAATCGCCGCGACTACCCCCACCGGGACATAGCGCTTGATGCTTTGCACATATCCACCTGAGGTGGCGATCCGCTCTTCCAGTGTCAGGGGGTTTTCTTCGATTTCCGGCAGTTTGGCATAGAGATCGAGCATCGCCTCCATCTGGCGGAGCGGCGCGGCCACTTGTGCTTCGAGAATGAAGCCGCCCGCCGGTGCTCCGGTTTCGAGCACGATCAGCGATTTGAGCGCGTCCGTCCGCTCCACCAGCAGCGCGAGAAAGCGGCGCAGCACAGTAACCCGCTCGGCGGGTGGCAGGTCCGACCATACGCCGCTGTCGAAGGCGTCGCGGGCAGCGGCAATCGCGGCTGTGAACTGGTCCACCGATGCACCGGCAAAAGTCACGGCGACTTCACCGGATGACGGGTTGTAAACCGTAACCGGATCGCCCGCGCCTTTGACCAGTTCGCCGCCGATCAACATGTCCGTCATCATTGTCAAAGCTCTCCCACGCGCACGACAACCTTGCCTGCCACGCTCTTGTCAAACAGTCCGGCCATCGCGTGCGGCAGGCGTTCGATGCCTTCCTCCACATGCATGGCGACGTTGATCTTTCCGGCAGCGACCAGTGCCGCAAGCTCCGCCTCGAACGCGGGGCGCTGGGCATCTTGCCCGGCCTGCGTGAAGCCCTGAATACGCAGGGAATTGAACATCACCGCGCGCAGCACCGCTGGCAGATTGTCCACGCCCGCAACCGCATCATCCTGATATTGCGACATCAGCCCGCAGATCAGCACCTGCGCGCCGCGCGCCATGAACGGCATCAGCCTGGCCAGCAGCGGCCCGCCAACATTGTCGAAATAGACATTGGCCCCGCCCGGCAGCGCTTCGGCCAGGCGTTCGAGGAAGTCCGGTGCGTGCCGGTCCACTGCCGCCGCATAACCGATCTGATCGGTGAGGTAGCGACACTTGTCCGCCCCACCCGCGATCCCGACCGCACGCCCGCCGCGCGCCTGCACCAGCGCGCCGACCGCCGAACCTACAGCGCCCGCCGCGCCGCTTACCAGAAAGTTCTGCCCAGCCTGCACGCCGCCCGCCACTTGCAGCCCGCAATAGGCGGTGAAGCCGGGCAGCCCGGCGATGCCCAGAGCGTTCTCGATCCCGCCCAATGCCGGATTGACCCGCTGCACGCCTGCTCCGTTCGAAACGGCATAATTCTGCCAGCCGAAGCGCCCCTCGACCTTGTCACCCACGGCATAGTCGGGATGGTTGGAGGCGACGACTTCGCCCACCGCTGGCCCTGGAATGGTCGTGCCGGGCGGCATCGGTGGCATCTGGCCGCCGAATGGCTTGGCGTCGATGAACAGCCGCAGCATCGGATCGACCGAGGCATAGATATTGCGCACCACGAACTCGCCCGCACCCGGTTCGGGCACGGATTGCGGTTCCACGGCAAAATCGGATGGGCGGACGGCCCCTGCTGGATAGGTTTTGCAGCACAACGCGCTGTCCGCTGAACATCAGGCTCTCTCCGGGGTGGGTGGCAAGCAAAAGGCCGGCAGCTTGCGCTGCCGGCCTCAATTGGGATCAAAGGTTGTAGAGCGCCTTGGCGCGGCCACCGATGATCATGTTCTTTTCATCCTCGGGGACGCCTTCGAACAACTCGTCGATCTTCTCCATCGAATGCGGGAAAGTCGTTTCCGAATGCGGATAGTCTGAAGACCACATGATGTTGCCCGCACCCGGCAGGTGCCGCATCAGAATGCCCGCCCGGTCATGGATGAACGAACCGAAGATGTTGCGTTCCATGAAGTGGCTCGGCGCCTTTTCCAGCACCGAATTCACCCAGTGGCGCTGCTTGTGCCAAGTTTCGTCCATGTAATTGGCCGCGAAGGCAAACCAGCCCACGCCGCTTTCCACCGAGACCAGCTTCAAGTCGGGGAAGCGCTGGAACACGCCGCCGTAGATCATGATCGCAATCGGTTCAGCCATGCCGAATTTCGACATCAGCAGATCGGACAGGAAGAACTTCGGCTCGGTAAACCGCACCGCGCGCCCGCCCAGATGGATGGTGATCGGCACGCCCAGATCGCAGGCCGCCTTCCAGAACGGATCGAATTCGGCATCGGCATAGCTGCGGTCACCCGTTACGTCGCCGGTCAGCGCCATCGTCTGCGATTCGGCGCTGTTGAGCGTTTCCAGCTTCTTCATCGGGAAGGCGGGAATGTTGATCGCCTTCAGACCGCGCTTCACGCAGTCCTTCATCATCGCGATCGACTGGTTGACATCCTGCATTGGGATGTAGCCCACGCCGACGAACCGCTTGGGATCATGACCGCAGAAATCGGCCAGCCAGTTGTTGTAGGCGGCGAAACTGGCGTTGAACAATTCGATGTTGGAGGTGCCCAGCGGGCCGCCGCCGAACAGGATGGCGGTGTCGATACCGTCCTCGTCCATGTCAGCTATCCGCGCCTTGGGCATCCACCCGCCCTGCCGCGCATCGGAGGCGCGGCCTTCCATCTTGAAGTCCTCGCCCTTGCGACCGGCCTGCGCGCTGATCAGGTTGAGCTTGCGGCGCTTGCCCTCGAAAACGATGTAATCGCAGTCCTCTCCGTGTTCGATTTGCGGCGCGTGTTCGCGAAGATTGGCGGGCAGATAATCCACCCACATATCGTGCGAGGGATTCACATGCGCATCGGCATCGACGATCAGGGGCTTGGTTGCAGTGGCCATTGGACTTCTCCTTATGGAGCCTGAATAGCGCGTCTCATATGTATGCCGCAAATATGAAAATGCGCATGTTTAATATCATTAACGTATCAAATTTGCGGCCTCGTTGGCAGTTTCGCGCCTGGGCGGCTGAAACGAGAAAGGCGCGAGCATCGTGAGATACCCGCGCCATTCCACCAAGTTTGCTGATATCAGCGCGAGCCGAAAGCGAACCGCAGTGACACGCCAATTTCACGCGGTGCGTTGGTCGTAATCGTGTTGTAACCGCTCGGTGCGATCGCGTAGGGCGCATAGACGTTGTTGAGCACGTTGTTGCGCGTCAGCTCAACCTGTGTGTCGAACACGTTCTTGGCGTAGAAGCCGAGATTCCACACATCATCCTCGCCAGCCACACCCGCGAACAGGTCGAGAATTGTATACGATTCTGCGCTTCTGGAGACACCGTTGGTAGCGAAGTTACCGAAGTTGGGATTGCTGCCGCGGTGGCTCAGATTGAACCGGACATATCCATCGAGCGCGCCGAGCGGGACCGTGTAGCTGCCATTGGCCGTCGCCGACCAGGGCGAGTCCTGGTTGAGAACCTGCCCGGATGGCGAAGTGCAGAAATTGATCGGATTTGCTGCGGTAATCGCTGGCTGTGCTGAGTCGTTGCAGGGAACAGTGCCACCCTGCGACGTAATTCGCGAATAGGCGAGGGTCGCACCCAGCGACAGATTGTCGGACGGTTGGGCTCCAACTTCGAGCTCAAAACCGCGCACCCGCGAATCGATATTTCGATAGAACGCCAGGCTGGTGGTAGCCACTCTGTTCGCTATGGTATTCCAGTAGCGGACGCCTTCGAAAGTGGTCAGCTGGTTACCGTAATCGATCTGGAACAGGGCGGCATTGACCGTGAAAATATCCGCCAGAGTCGATTTGACGCCGATTTCGTAGGTTTGCGCGGTTTCCGGCAGCGGTGTCACCAGATTGGTCGGCAGGCCCGGATTGTTGATCGCCGGCAAACCGGTGCGGAACGAGCTCCCGGTCGTGGCATAGACCATCAGATCGTCGGTGAACCTGTGCGACAGCGACAAGTTGTAGATCAGGTCATGGTAGATGTCGTTGTTGGTCTGCGACGGAGGCGTGTTGGCCGCTCCGCTGACAACGGCATCGCAAACGCCCGGATATGCACTGTTGGCAAAAGTCCGCCCAAAATAGGCGCCAATACCGGCGCATGTCGTCGGCACCGGAAAGCCGAAGAACGGGCTATTCGGATTGGTCACCGCGAAGGGGCTCTGCGGATTTGTAAACGCTCCCTGCAGCACGGGGAAAAAGCCAGCGTTTGACAGACCATCGGCCACGGTAACATTCAAAGACACCGGAACGCGGTCACGCAATACGGCGATGCCGCCCCTCAGTTCGGTCCGGTCGGTCACATGAAAGGTCAAGTTGCCGTAGAACGAATCGAAGAACTGCCCAATGCCGATCCGGGTCGAACTGTTGAGAACATAGGCCGGGTTCGGCGTGGTAACGACGCCCGGAAGCGAGGCCGGGCCGCCGAATGCACCGGCCAGATAGGACGGCGCATCGAACAGGATGGTGCCATCCGAATGCTTCGAGAACCAGCCGATATCATAGTCGATCGGCAGACCAGCGACTTCTTCCCCCGACAGGCGAATTTCGTGCGTACGCCAGTCAGAAAGCCCCACATTTTCTGGCGAGGTGTATGCCTCAAACCCCGGGATCATATTGAGCTGATCGACGCTCGAGAAACTGGCCGGGCCGCGATTGAACTGGCGCCCAAAATTGTAGCTCAACGTCTGGCCGAAAACTTCCCAGCTGGCATTGATAGTGAGCAGATCGATCACTTCCTTGAACCGGCTCGGCTCGTCCTGCACCGATGCACGGTCTTCAAGCGTCAAGGCCGGCCCGTTGAAATTGGCTGGAATGGCACCCAACCCCAGGCCGAAGCCGTGCACAGCGGGCTTGGCTGCCGAGCACCCGGGCTACCCGTGCCAACGACCTGATGTGAAGAACGACTTGTGCGTGGTGCGGCGCTGATACATCCCCTGAACCGAGATTGTGTCGGTCGGCTCGAACAGCACAGTGGCGCGATAGGAACGGTCGCGCAATTCAGGCTGAATGTCGCTGTTGACGCTGTAGATGCGGTTGAAATCGCTATCTTCGATATTGGTGGCAAGGCGAACCGCCAGCACATCCTGAATGATCGGCACGTTGACGGCCGCCTGCAAACTCCAGTGATCCGCCGAGCCATACTGCGCCTGCGCGAAACCGCCGAATTCATTCAGGTCGGGCCGACGCGTGGTCATGGTAATGGCACCCGAAATCGAAGGCGCGCCGCGCGATGTACCCTGAGGGCCGCGCAGCACTTCGATCTGGCCGATGTCGAAGATCGACACGATGGTGTTGCCGGGATCGAACGGCACTTCATTCAGGTAAACCGGAGTTGCAGGCGTACCCGAACCAGGACGCCAGGCGACGCCGCGTAGTGAAATTTGCGTGTTGGCGTTGTTGTTGACCAGGGTAAGACCAGGCGCAATCTTGCCAAGTTCATCAGCCGAGGTGATCGCAAGATCTCGCAGCTGTCACCCGTAACCACCTGCACGGCAACCGGAACCTCCTGCACATTTTCCTCGCCGCGCCGAGCTGTAACAAGGATTGTGTTTTCCGCATCAGCAGCGGCGACGCAGCTGCATCCTGCGCCCAAGCGCGCACTCGGAGCGATCATGGAAACTACGCCCACCGAGGCGCTCGCCAGGAGCAAAATTTTGCGCCGACGCGCCTCTACCGAATTCATTTTCATCATTTCTTCCTCCCAGATATCGCCCGAACTACGCCGGGCTTTCAGGCTTAACCGACTTGCCATGCCCGCCTAAAGCGAAACGCGGGCCGCTCGAAAATTGCCCCTTGATTTGGCGGAGTGTTGGCGTCGTTGTCAATGATAAAATGATTCATGCGAATTGCATTAATTCAAGTCATGGTTTTTGATGCATCACCTACGGCGCATTCCATTGCCAGACCGGACAGCTTCATACGTTTTCCCCAGCAGCCCGCGCCCGCGCCTGCCGGCCCTCTGGAGTTTCATGGCGCAGCCGCCGCGCAGCCAACACCATCAGAATTGCCGCCGCCGGAACGAATGCCAGCAAGCTGAACAGTCCGGTCGTCAGAGAACCTGACAATGCACTCATCTTGCCCACCCAATAGGGCCCGATCCCAGCCGCCACTCAGGATCATCACCAGCGAGAAAATCGCCGAAGCCGTCGCCGCGCATCCGCACCATCACCAGCCCCATCGCCTCCGCCGCAAACGGCCCGGCCCAGCCCATCGAGAACAGCGTGATGGCGCTGTAGGCAGCTATGAAGCCGCACCAAGCGTGGTGGCGTTGAGCAACAAGAACAGCAGCGGCACCGGCACCAGCAACGCAATCATGCCGATCCACAGCGGCGCGCGCGGATCGCGCTTTTTCCACCAGTCGGAGATAATCCCGCCCAGAATGACGCTCGCTACCGCCGATCCGAATTGAGCCGCCCCCAAGGCCACACCGACAGTGGACGGTTCCTCATCAAGCACCCGCAAGGCATAGGGGAAAGCCCAGGTCGCAATCGTGCCAACGAAGCAGGCCAGCATCGCCCCGCCGAACATCATCAGCATGAAAGTGGGGCAGCCGAAGGTCAGCTTATACAGCGGGTTGTCGCCGTGCTTGAGGATTTGCGACCAGGTGGTAACCGAATAGACCCCGATAGCAACCGCGATCCATTGGGCAGTATCGCCGGTCAAGACGGCAATTCCGCCACCCAGCACAATCAGCACCGCCATCAGCAGCAGATTGGTCTGCGCCGCCGCCTTGCCGCCAAGCTTGCGCAGCGTAACCAGGGTAAATGGCGGAAAGGCCGAACCAATTTCCTGCCGCACCATCTGCATCGCCGGCCTGGCGACATGCGCCTTGGGCCGCGGCGGTTCGCGCAGAAAGAACACCAGTACCGCCAGGATCAGCCCCGGCAGGCCAACGATCATGAACGCCGCGCGCCAGTCGGCGACACCGCAGGCACCCATCGGGAACACATCGCAAAAGGTGTTCCAATTGGCCAGAAACAGCCCGCCGATAATCAGCGCCGCTGCATTGCCGAGATGCACGCTGGCGAGATAGACCCCCAGCACAGCCCCGCGATTGCGCGCCGGGAAATAGTCCGAGATCATGCTTTGCGAGACCGGATTAGCGGTCGCCTCGCCCACGCCGACGCCCAAGCGGGCCGCGCTCAGCGTGCCAAAGCCGGTCGCCGCGCCCGAAAGCGCGGTCATCACCGACCACAGTGCCAGCCCGCCAGACATCAGCTTGGTGCGGCTCAGCGCGTCGGCAATCCGGCCCATCGCAATGCCCAGCACGCCATAGAGCACCGCGAAGGCCGTGCCGATCAGGAAGCCCAGGTCGGCATCGTCAAGATGGAGGTCCGCCTTGATCGCCGGAGACAGGGCGGAGACGATATGCCGATCAATGTAATTGAACATGTTTGCCAGCGCCAACAGGAACAGGGCATACCAGGCATAAGGCGTGGCGCGTTGGACCCCGCCTTGCTCATTCACCGCCTGCTGCGCTGTTTCCGCTGCTTCTGACACGATTGCGTCCTTTCCCTTGCGCGAGTTCACTGCGTGCCCGCTGCCTTGCCGCCGATCCTAGCCGGGGACCCGCATTAATGCAACAGGCTCATTTCATTTTATTCGGCATGCAGGCGGTTGAGATACTCCATATTCGCGCTCCCGGACTGGCCGCCAGCGCGGGCATGTCGCGCAGCACCGCCATGCGCAGGCCGAGGCATTCCATCTTGAACACCGCAAACGCCTCATACCAGTCGATATCGGCGGCGGATTTTCCCGAAACCTCGCTCCACAGGGCGATGGTATCGGCGCGTGAGCCCATCCCGGCCAGCGTGGGAATACCGCGCGCTTCGGTTTGCACATAATCGCTTTGCAGCCACCAGCCGAGATCGTGCAGCGCCCCGCCGAGCGAGGGCTGTTCCCAATCCATCACCGCCGCGACGGTAAAGTCATCGCCCACCATCATATTGCCAAGCCGCGCATCGCCCCAAACGATGCCAGCGGGGCGGTTGGCCGGTCGTGAGCGCCAGCAAGGTCCGCGTAACTCTGCCGCAGCAGGGCATATTGCCGGTCGGGATCGACCCAATCGAGATAGCGTCGCCAGCGATCGGTTTCCTGGTCGAAGTCCTCTGCGAAACTCCCGCCTTGTTTGAGAAACGTCAGCAGCTTCAACCGGGACACGCTGGATCATCGCCAGCTGGCTCACCGCATCGTGCCACAGCTTTGCCCGCTGCGCCGGGGTCGCGTCCACCAGCCAGCCCTGCTGCGAATAGGGCGGATAGCTGACCGCCACCCTTCCTGTCACCTTCTCCATCACGAAGAACGGCGCGCCGAGCAGCGCGGGATCGGCCTCGAACCACAGCGGACGGGCGACGCGCACCTGCCCGGCATCGTGCATCAATTGCATCAGGCGGTATTGTTCGGTGAACATGTCGTCCTGATAGACGTGGTGGCTGGACGGCTTGATCCGCACCACCATGCCGCGCTGGACCTTGCTATCGCCTATCGTCCCAGGCGGCGTCGAACAGAATGGTTTCGTGGCTCATGCCTGCGCCCAGCGGGTAGGCCAGATTCGTCAGCCGGATATTGCGTGCATCGGGCATCCGCGCTGCCAGCCACACGGTCATTGCTGCGGCCAATTGCGCAAGATCGCGCACTTGCGGCGCGACAATCGTGGGGCCGGAATTGCTAGCTACCTGGGTCAATCCTGGCTCCCTTCGGCCTGCGGAAGTTTGTGCTGCAAGTGCCGCGTAAGCCGGTTATGCAAATTCCGCACCCAAAGGAAAGCACCATGCCCATTGCATTCGATCCGGCACCGACAAATCTCGCCGCCGTAGTCGATCCCGCCTGGCTTGGCGCGATGTTCGCTGCGCAATGGCCGGGTGCGCGGGTTACGGAGGTGCGAATCGTCGAAACCATCGTGACGCAGGCGACCAAGTTGCGGCTGGCGCTGGTGGTGGAAGGCGCAGACGAAACTCTGCCGCGCCATATTTGCATCAAGGGAATTCTCACCGCAACCGGCGCTCCCCCAAGTGCATCGCTGGTCGAAACCCGGTTTTACCGCGATCTTGCCCGCGCGCGTGCCTGTGCGCGTGCCCGATTGCATCCATGCCGGGTTCAATCCCGCCGGAGACAACGGGGTGATCGTGATGCGCGACATCATCCATGCTGGCGGGACGTTTCTTTCCGCGCTGACACCGTTCACGCCGGACGAAACGCGCGCCAGCCTGGAACAGCTCGCGCTGCTGCATGCGGCGCAGTTGGCAAGGCTCGGCGCTATTCGAACAAAACCCCGTGCCCCGCTTTCTCGACCAGATCGGCGCGCAGCCGCTCATTCCGCTGGCCGCGTTGCAAGCCATGCTCGACGGCACCAAGGGCGAGCCGCTGCCAGCCGCGATACGCGATGCCACCCGCCTGCAAACAGGCCTGCAAGCGCTCGCCGCTCAGGTGCGCGAACGCCCCGCCTGCCTCGTCCACGGCGATGCCCACGCGGGCAATATCTACACCCTCCCCGAAGGTGTCGGGCTGGTCGACTGGCAGATCCTGCAACAAGGCGAATGGGCGCAGGATGTCGCCTACCACGTCGCCGCCGTGCTTACCCCCGAAGACCGCCGCCTGCACGAACGCGCCCTGCTCGGCCATTACCGCGAGCGACTGCGCGCGCATGGCGGACCGGATCTGCCCGAGCGGAAGAAGCATGGACCCGTTACCGCGCGGCAATGGTCTATGGCTTCTTCCTCTGGACGATTACCCAGAAAGTCGAACCGGCGATAACGCTGGAATTCACCCGCCGCCTGGGCCTCGCCGTGGCCGATCTGGAAAGCTACGCCGTGCTGGGCGTATAGCCGCCTCAGCCTTCCGCTGCGCTTACCCAGCGACATGCACACCAGCGACAGCGTCTGCGTGCTTTCCATCAGGTCGCTCAGCGGCACGTTGGCCTTGCCCATGTTTTGCAGGGCGACCATCGGGTTCTCGCCCTCCAGCTCGTAAATCAGCATGAAATCCCACGCCGGAGCGCCTTCCGGGGTTTTGACCGTCATCACCGTGTGCCGTTCGGCCGTGACCAGTCCGGGGACGGCCAGCAGATCATTGATGTGCGTTTCGTCATACCACTTGGCCAGCGCCTCGACCTGACCGGGCTTGGCTTTGGCCAGAACCATCATCTTGTGCATGTCATATTCCTCACTTGCTTAAACATCGACCCATTGCGGATTTTCGGCCACCAGCGCCTTGGCCAGCTCGACAAAGGCGGCGGCGGAGCTGCTCAGGTGGTCCGGCGTCCACACCATCAGCAGTTCCCAGCGCAGATAGCTGGGCATGTCGCTGATCGGCAGGAAGGCGACGCCCGGCGGCTCGCGCAAAGCCGCCGTGCTCCCCACCACCCCGCAGCCCAGCCCCACCCCGACGAGGCTGAGCGTGGTGTTGGTCTGGCTGGCTTCCTGCGTCACGCGCGGCACCACGCCTGCGCTTTTGAACATCGACAGGCTATCGAACGAACGCGGCAGGTATTTCTGCGGGGCGGAGATAAACTCCTCCTCCGCCAGCCGCGCGAGCGTGACCGAGGACTGCCCGCCAGTTCCGAATTGGCCGGGCACCACCGCCATAAATGGCGCGCGTTCCACCAGCATACTCTCGCAGCGTTCGAGGTGTTCGGTGGCCGAAGTCACAAATCCGATATCGAAATCGCCCGCCAGCAGGCCCGGCATCTGTTCGGGCGAAGCTTTCTCGAACAGCCGCAGCGTCACATCGGGGTGCTTTTCCCGGAACCGGAGCAGTAGCGGGGGCAGAAAACGGAACAGCGCCGGGCCGATAAAGCCGATCCGCACTTCGTCGGCCTGTTCCGCCGCGCGGCGCGCCATCTTGCGCGACAGCTCGGCCTGCTGGAGCGTGCGCCGCGCTTCGACCAGAAACGCCCGCCCGGCCTTGGTCATTTCCACCCCGCTGCGCGAACGATCGAACAGCACCACCCCCAGATCATCCTCCAGCCGCTTGATCGACTGGCTGAGCGGCGGCTGCGCCATGTGCAGGCGCAAGCGCAGCGCGGCCGAAGTGCAATTCTTCCGCGACGGCGACAAAATGGCGCATGTGGCGCAAGTCCATTGCCCTGTTCTCCCGCGCCCAGAATTGCCTGCCGATGTCCGTCATTCGATATCCAGGCCGCTGCGTCAACCCGCAACTGGCGCACCGCAAATCGGTCTATCCGAATTTGCAATGCACACGGCGATTTTATTTATCATGCCGGCGGCGCTCCGGACAGCGGCCTGCGATACGTAACAGAGGGCTGCCTGCCATGAGCGTGAACCACGAACTGCTCGTCAGCCACCGACGCGCAGATCGACGATGCGATGCAATATGCCTCGCCGATGGTGCTGCGCGGGTTGCTGTATCAACTGACCGGCGACGAAAGCGTGCATCGCCATGCCACCGGGGCCGTCCGCCAAATTCGGCGTGGGCCGCGAAATGGCCAATGACGAGGATGCGACCGTGCTCAGAGCCAAGGGCGCGGCCTTCCTCAAGGCGTATCGCGATGGCGGCGCGGGCACCATCGATCTTGGCCCGGAAGAGCGGATGCGCGCTCAGCCTGTCGCTCACCGCCGGTCACGACATCCCGGAAGCGGAACTGCACATCTGGCAGGAAGAGGCCGCATTGGACCGCTGGGCGCGCGGGGTAAAATGGGCGGGCGGCGCAAAACCAAAGGCGGCGGACAACTTCCATGTTGCAGTGATTGGCACGGGCATTTCCGGCTTGAATGTCGCGGTGCAATTGAAGCACGCTGGCATCCCCTTCACCGTATTTGAAAAGAACCCGGAGGTTGGCGGATCATGGTTCGAAAACCGCTATCCCGGCGCGCGGGTGGATACGTCCAGCCGCGGCTATACGCATCTGGTCAGCTATGATTACCCCTACGAATACAGCTATTCTCCGCGCGACCATAATCTCAAGTATTTCAAATGGGTGGCGGACAATTTCGAGATCCGCGACAATATCGTGTTCAACACCGAAGTCACCGCGATGCTGTGGGACGAAGCGGCGGCGAAATGGACCTTGAAAACGCAAGGCCCGGACTGGCGCTGGCGCGCACGAATTCAACGCCGTCATCTCCTGCGTCGGTTTCCTCTCGCGCCCGCAAATGCCGGACATCGAGGGGATGGACAGTTTTGCGGGCGATGCATTCCACATGGCGGCTTGGCCTGATGGGGTGGACGTAAAGGGCAAGCGCGTTGCCGTGATCGGCAGCGGTGCTTCGGGCTATCAGACCACGCCGGTGATCGCGGAAACCGCCGCGCATACCTACCTGTTCCAGCGGCAGGCCAACTGGTGCCTTGAGGACGAGATTTACCTCAAGAAACTGCCGCCGCAGACGTTGTGGCTGGACAGGAACTTTCCCTTCTACAGCAATTTCGTCCGCTTCCGCATCGGCGCGCTGATGAGCCCGGAAGTGGCCAAGCTGGGCACCACGATCGATCCTGATTTTGACGATCCGCACGCGCGCAGTCTGGTGAACAAATATACGCGCGACATGTGCGTCGATTTCGCCACCCGCAAACTCGGCTCGCGGCCCGATCTGCTCGAAAAGATGATCCCCAAATTCCCGCCAATGGCATCGCGCCCGATCCGGGTCGATAGCCGATTACAGCGTGTATGATGCGCTGTTGCGGGACAACGTCTCGCTGATGACCGACGGGATCGAGCGGATCACGCCCAAGGGTATCGTGACCGGTGGGGTGGAGCACGAGCTGGACATCATCGCCTTTGCCACCGGCTTCAAGGCCAATGATTACCTGTGGCCGATGGAAGTGCGCGGGCGCGGCGGTGTGCGGATCGAGGAGGTGTGGGCCAAGGACGGCCCGCGCGCCTATCTCGGCGCGATGGTGGCGGGTTTCCCAACCTGTTCATGTGTTACGGACCGAATTCCAACAATTTCGGCGGGTTTACCGTGGTCGATCTGCTCGAACTGGTCGCGCAATTCTCGCTGCGCTGCATTCAGGGGCTGATCGAACAGGGCAAGCGCAGCGTCGAGGTTTCCGAAGACGGCTATTGGCGGTTCGCCGAAATTCTCGACGAGAGCGAGAGCCGGATGATCTACATGGACCCGCGCGCGAACAATTATTACCAGCACCACGGTCGCTCCTGCGTCAACGGCCCGATCGATATCCGGCGGATGTGGCGCTGGCTGAACGATCCTGCGGGGACGCCGCCTACGGAAACCGATGCCGGATTGCGGCCGTTTTTCGGTGAGGATCTGGTGGTTTCGTGAGCCCGATCTGCCATCCTGAAAGGAGCACAATTGATGCAATCGCCATTCGGATTTGAGCACAAGCGGATCATGGTGCTCGGCGGCGGACTGGGCATGGGCGAGGCAACGGTGCGGCTGATCGCGGCGCATGGCGCGCATGTCGCCGTGGTTGATCGCGAACTGGACCGCGCCGAGCATGTCGCCGCCGAAATCGAGGCCAGCGGCGGTACGGCGGCAGCCTATTGCATAGACGTGCTGGACGATGCCGCCGTGGTCGCCGGGATCGCGCAAGTGGAGCACGAATTCGGCCCGCTGGACGGCATGGCGACAGTGATCGGCATGGCCGCATGGGGCTCGCTGCTGGAAATGGACATGGACACCTGGGATCAGGACCAGAACCGCAACCTGCGCTATTTCTTCCTCGCCGCGCGCGAAGTTGCCCGATCGATGATCGCGCGCAAGGCGGCGGGGAGCATTGTCTGCGTCGGCTCGGTCAACGGCCTGCTTTCCGCCCCGCACCATGGTGCCTATGGCGCGGCGAAGGCGGGATTGGTCAATCTGGTCCATACGATGGCCACCGAATGGTCGCCGTTCGGGATCAGGATCAATTGCGTCGCCCCTGGTCCGATCGTGACCCCGCGCATCCCGCACACCGGCGCTGAGGGCGAACGCAAGATGATGGTCAATGTGCCGATGCACCGGCGCGGTACGGTGGAGGATATTGCCAAGGCCATTGCCTTCTTCCTCTCCGACCTGTCGCCCTATGTCACCGGGCAGACGCTGGCGGTGGACGGCGGGTCGCTGGCGACCAATCCGTTCATCCCGCTGGCAGACGGCCACGACACCGCAGCGTGACCCTGCCGCCAGACAGACCGGGCCAGCCCCGCCCCCGCCGACCTCGCCGCGCGCCGCGAGGGACTGGAGCAGGCCCTGGCAGCGGGCTACTGGAATTGCGATCCGCCGCCGGAACCTGCTGAGTTTGGCGGGGTTCGCTGCCTGCGGTTCAACCCGGTACGGACCCGCGCGGAGTGGTGGTGCATATCCACGGCGGGGCGTTCCGCATCGGCCAGTCCGGAAGTGATCGCTCCCTATGCGGCGGCGCTGGCGGAGCGGTGCGGGGTGACGGTGATTTGCCCCGCTTATCGGCTGGCACCCGAACATCCGTTCCCCGCTGGCCTGCGCGATTGTCAGGCGGCACTGGCCGGGGCTGGCGGCGGCATTCCCCGCAATCCGCATCATCCTTGCCGGAGATTCGGCGGGTGGCGGGCTGGCGGCCTCGCTGGCGGCGATCTCGCCCGTGCCGATTGGCCGGTCTGGCGCTGCTCTCGCCGTGGCTCGACCTGACGGTCTCGCGCCCCAGCTACGCCGCCAATGCGGCCACCGATCCGCTGTTTTCGGCGGCAGCGGCAAGCGAGGCGGCGGCGCAATATTTTCAGGGCATATCCCCACGTCGATCCGCTGGTCAGCCCGCTGCTGGGGCCGGTAATTCGGCCTGCCGCCGGCCTTCATCAATGTCGGCAGCGGCGAAGTGCTGCTGGATGATGCGCCTCGCCTTCGACGCCCGACTGCGCGCCGAAGGTGTTGCCTCGCAGCTATCCTTAATCGACGGGATGGACCACGTCGCCGTGACCCGCGATCTGGCCCTGCCGGGCGCAGCCAGCGCGTTTGACCGCGCTGGCTGGCTTTATCGATATCTGTGCTGGCGTAGCGCGGGGGCCTATTCGACCACCCGCACCACAGTCAGCGACTTGGCCGGCAGCGTGAGCACCAGTTCGCCGTCCACCGCGCTGGCGGTGTAGGGCGCGGGCGCTACCGCATCGGGATCGGCAAAGGTGTTGACCGAATCCACCCGCTCCGCCGTTAGCACTTCACCCACCGCCGAACGCGCATTCACTCCGGGCACCCGCACCCGGAGTTCCACCGCTTCGTGCGGATCAAGATTGCTCAGCGACAGATAGACATGCCCATCGGTCCCGCGCGCAGCAATCGCATCGACGCGCGGCAGGGTGATATTGCCCGCCACATAGGTTCCGGCATTGAAATCGAGCGGCAGGAAGGTCGCATCCTGGAACGGCACATACATCTTGTAGACGTGGTAGGTCGGGGTCAGCACCATGTCGCTGCCCTCGGTCATAATCATCGATTGCAGCACGTTCACCATCTGCGCGATATTGGTCATCCGCACGCGGGCGGAATGACGGGCGAAGATGTTGAGATTGATCACCGCCGCCAGTGCATCGCGCAGCGAGTTCTGCTGCTGGAGGAACATGGTTTCGGTGCCTTCGTTCGGCCGCAGCCAGACGCCCCATTCATCCACCACCAGCGCAACGTGCCGCTCCGGATCGTACTGGTCCATGATTGCGGAATGACGAATGATCGTGCGTTCCATCCACTGCGACTGCATCAGGATATTGGCATAGGACTGCTCGCCAAACCCGGTCGAAGGTTCGTTGAATGGTGCGGAGCCCCAAGTGTACTGGTGCAGCGAAATCCCGTTGATGTCCCAATAGATCGGGCTGCGGGTCTGCCATGCGCGCATGATGACTTCGGTATAGGAAGGATCGGCGCTGTTCGGGCCGGCGGCGATGCGCAGCATGCCGTTGGGATTGCTGGGCAATGGAGCCATTGGGCGGCCCGACATCAGTTCGCGCGCGATCGAGGCGAAATCGATCGGCGGTGCAGCCTGCGCGGGGTTCTGGTTGTGTACGAAATGCGCGAAAGTCTTCATTCGGGTGACATATTCGTCGGCAGTCAGCGGTCCGCCGCAGCCCCACATCTCGTTGCCAAGCCCCAGATAGCGGACCTCATACGGATCGGCATGGCCATTGGCCGCGCGTTCTTCTGCAAGGGTCGCGGGCGCGGCGGCGGTCATATATTCCAGCCACTCGGCGGCTTCCTGCACGGTGCCCGAACCCATGTTGACCGAAAGATAGGCCTCCGCGCCGATCTGGTCGGCAAAATCCATGAATTCGTCGGTGCCGAAGGTGTTGGGTTCCACCGCGCTGGCCCAATTGGTGTTGATGGTGACGTGGCGATCTTCCGCTGGGCCAATGCCCCTGCGCCAGTGGTATTCGTCGGCATAGCAGCCACCCGGCCAGCGCACCACCGGCACTTCGATCGCGCGCAGGGCTTCAACCACGTCGGTGCGGATGCCGCGCACGTTGGGGATCGGCGAATCTTCACCGACCCAGACGCCGCCGTAAATGCCTTCGCCCAGATGTTCGGCAAACTGGCCAAAGATGTCGCGGTTGATCTCTGCCCCCGGCTGATCGATCAGCACCGTGAGCGTGCCCGGCGCGACTTCGGGCGCAGGAGCGGCGGCGGGCGCAGCGGCGGGGGTTTCGTCATGCTGGGCCACGGCGGGCATGGCGATTGCCAGCGCGGCAATCGCGACAGCGTGCATAATCGAGGCTTTGCTGACCATCGTATTCGTCCTTCGTTTCAGGGATTTAATCCGCGGGTTTCAAGAAATTGCAGCATTGTCTGCCGCACCAGTTGGTTGCCGATACTGCCGCTGCGGATATCGAACGAATGTTCGGCATACGGCACCCGGATCACCTGGGTGACGATCCCGGCAGCAGTGGCGCTCTCGGCAAAATCATAGGCCGCCGCCGGGTCCACCAGATGATCGGCTTCGGGCACGATCAGCAGTGTTGGCGGGGCGGCGGGGTTGATATGCGTGGCAGAGGCGATGGCGGCATAGCGATCGGGATATTGCTCGGGCGAACCGCCGGTGTAATTGTCGCCCATCATCCGTCCAAATACGCCGAGCAGCGGATCGACCGGGCGATACATCCGCGCCGGATCGACCACCGGATAGAGGCCGACTACTGCGTCAACATTGGGGGGCGTGCCCTCGCAGGCCGATTGCAGCGTCCCGGCATTGGCGCGGTAGGCAAGATTAAGCACCAGATTGCCGCCTGCCGATTCCCCCCACAGCGCCAGCCGCGCCGGATCGCCGCCAAGCCGCGCAGCATTGGCCGCGATCCACACCATCGCGCAGGCAAGCTGCGGTTCGGCCACGTTCCAGGTGTGGCGCGTTTCGCTGCGACAGCGGATATTCGAGCGAGATCACCAGATAGCCGCGTTCGGCAAACCACTGCAAATCGACTGGGCGCTGCTTCAGTGTTTCCGCACCCCAGCCGCCGCCGTGCACATAAACCAGCACCGGAGCGGGCTGACTATCGGGCGAAGCAGCGGGGCGATAGATATCGAGCGGCAGATCCTGCCCATCGAAACTGGAATAGATGACCGTCTCTACCGCCAGACCATCGGCCGACTGCGATCCCGCCAGCAGCAATTGCACCGGATCGACTGTAACGCCATTGCTGCGGGCCACGCCCATCTGCTGCGCCAGAACATAGCCATTGCCCAGCGCCACAAAGCCGGCAAGGCAGGCGAAAACCAGCGTGCGCGCGCGGCGGCCTGACCGCCAGCGCCAGAACAGCCACAATGGCCGCAATCAGCGCCGCAATGATCAGCCACGGGCCGAACGGCACCGTGAGCATCGATCCCAGCACGCCGACGCCGGTGATCGCAGGAAACAGGACGCCCAGCGTGGCAATGGCGAACAGCACCAGCCCTGCGATTGCCACAAAGCGCGGTATCCGCCGCAGCAATCCGGATATCATGGCGCGGGGCTTTCAGCCGCAGAGGCAGCAGCCGTGGCATCCGCACAGCCCTCCCCTTCAAGCCGCGCCGCCCACGATATGGCACCCTGAATCAGCTGGAGATGCTTGGCTTCGGCATAGTGTTCCGCACTGTGCCCCAGCGCCGAATACAGCACCCTGCCCTGCCCGACGCAGTGCCACCAGACCAGCGGATGATCGCCGCCCATGCTGATATCGGTCGCCTCAAGGAAGGGCAGCAACTGTTCGGTCGGTTGGTAGCTGCTCTCGTCGATGCTCAGGAGCACGTTGTAGCCCTTGTCGCGCGGATTGCTGGCGAAGGAATACCATTCGTCCGACCGCACCCATTCGCTGCCGAGGCCGCGCGTGGCTGGATGCTCCTGATCCTCGATCACCAGCCGCGCTTCCTGGATTTGCGGGCCGAGCGTGTGGCCGATGAATTGCGCGCCGATCAGGTCATCGACATACCAGTCCCAATCGTAGGAAACGTCCCCGCCCGAGCCGTGCAGGCCGACATAGCCGCCGCCCTGTTCGAGCCACGCCCTGAAGTCGGCGCGCTGCTGCGGGGTGAACACGTCGCCGCTGACCGAATTGAACACCACCGCCTGAAACCGGCCCAATTGCTCCGGATTGAACACGGCGGCGTTCTCGGTCACGTAGTAAGACCAGCCCTCCCGCTCAGCCATTGCCACCAGTGCTGCGTTGGTGGCGTCGATCTGTTCATCGCTGCGGAAACCATTGGTTTTCGAGAAGATCAGCACTGCGGGGGCGGAAATATCGGCGGGCAGTTCGGGCGCTTCGTCTCGTAGATCTTGTACCCGACCAGCGCGCGGTAGGTCATCGGGCCAATCCACAGGGCAAGCCCGATCACGATCACGAGGAGCAGGATCAAAGTCCATTTCAGGACCTTTTTGAAGGTGGCCACGATCACTCTCCTGATCTGCCGCCGGTGTTCAGGCGGCCCGCGTGCCCGGACTGGAAAAGACCGCTCAGGCTATCAAGAATCATCTAGCCACGCGCCGAAATTAATGCAACAAGCAATGCGCAATAACGCGTTTCGGGCGCGGTTTGAGAGGAGTTGGATCATGTTTCCGTACGGAAATTCGCTTGATCAATCGCCGGACATTTCGGGCGGAATCGGGCGGCGCGGGTTCATCCGCAATGCCCTGCTGGCGATCGGTGTGGCCGGGGTCCCGCTGCCCGCGTTCGAACTGCTCGCCGCATCGCCCGAAGGCACGCGCTTTTTTGACGATGACCGGTTCGCCGTGCTCGATGCGCTGTGCGAAACCATCATGCCACGCACCGACACTCCCGGGGCACGGGACGTTAACGTGGCGGGACGGATCGATGCCGTGATGCATAGCTGGGCCTCTGCGCAAACCAGGCTCGATTTTACCCGTGTTCTCGATGAAGTCACTGCCGCCGGGAATGTGACCTGCGGCATGGGCCTGCCGTCGATGGACCCTGCCGAGCAGCTCGAAGTCGTCTCCGCGTTCGACGCTGCCAAGGCCCGCGATCCGGGCTATCTCAAGCTGAAGGGGCTGGTGCTGGCCTTCTACTATCTCTCCGAACCCGGAGCCACGCAGGAACTGCGCTATCAGCACGTGCCCGGCGCGTGGGAACCCAACAACCCGGTGACCGCGGAAACGCGGGCCTGGGCTTTCGATGTCGGCGTGTAAGGAATGACCGGCATGTTTGATGCAATTGTCGTCGGCTCGGGGATCAGCGGCGGCTGGGTCGCCAAGGAACTCACCGAAAAGGGCCTGAAGGTGCTGGTGATCGAGCGTGGGCGCAATATCGTCCACGGCGCGGATTACAACGACGGGCAATCGCCGTGGGAATTGCCCGATGAAGACCGGGTGGCCGAAGACGAGCTGGTGGCCGACTACGCCATCCAGCGGCGCAACAACGCGTTTGGCGCGGCCAACAAGCATTTCTGGGTGAAGGACAGCGAAAGCCCCTATTCCACCCCGGACGACAAGCCGTTCAACTGGTATCGCGGCTTCCACCTGGGCGGCCGCTCGCTGATGTGGGGGCGGATGTCGCTGCGGCTGAGCGATCTCGATTTCAACGCCAACCGGCTCGACGGGCACGGCTCCGACTGGCCGATCCGCTATGCCGATCTGGCCCCGTGGTACGATCATGTGGAAAGCTTCGCCGGGGTCTCCGGATCGATGGAAGGCCTGCCGCAATTGCCCGACGGCGATTTCCTGCGCCCGATGGGAATGAACGCGGTCGAGAGCGACTTCAAGACCAAGATCGAAGCGAATTTTCCCGGCCGCACGGTGATTCCACCGCGCGTCGCCAACCTTACCGAAGTGCGCCAGCAGCATCTCGAACAGGGGCGGGCACCCTGCCAGTATCGCGCCATCTGCTATCGCGGCTGCACCTATGGCGCCTATTTCTCCAGCCTCAGCGCCACCCTGCCCGCCGCCCGGCGCACCGGCAATCTGACCGTGGTGACCGATGCCATCGTCGACAGTGTGGTCCATGATCCCGCCACCAACCGGGTCACCGGGGTGCGGGTTGTCGATGCCAATTCCGGTGCCGGGCAGACCTACGAAGCGCGGATGGTGTTCCTCAACGCCTCCACCATCCCGACCACGCAAATCCTGCTCAATTCGAAGAGCGACGCCTTCCCCAATGGCCTCGCCAATAGTTCGGACATGGTCGGCCGCAATCTGATGGACCATGTTGGCGGCGCGGCCGCAATCGGCATCTATCCGGGGTTTGAGGACCGCTACTATCGCGGCCGCCGCCCGCAGGCGAACATCATTCCGCGCTATGCCAATCTGGATGGCAGCGCCGATTATCTGCGCGGCTACGGGCTGGCGACGATGGCGTTCCGGCAGAACTGGAAGCTGGCCTCGATGGGGCCGGTGGGCGTGGGTGCTGCGGCCAAGGCAAAGATGCGCAAGCCCCGGCCCGTGGATGATCTTTGTCGGCGGCGGCGCAGAAATGCTCCCCAACCGCGACAACCGCGTCACCCTCCACCCCACCCGCACTGACCAGTGGGGCATGGCCATCCCGCATATCGAATGCACCTACGGCGAGAACGAGCGCAAGCTGGTCGCCGCCGCGCAGGCCGATTCCGAAGCCATGCTGACCGCCGCCGGTGTCGACCATCATCAACCGCGGCCAGGGCCCCGGCATTCCCGGCGCGACCATTCACGAAATGGGCACCGCGCACATGGGCACCGATCCGCGCACTTCGGTGCTCAACCAGTACAACCAGACGCATGACGTGCCCAACCTGTTCATCACCGATGGCTCGGCGATGGCGTCCAGCGCCACGCAAAACCCTTCGCTCACCTACATGGCACTGTCCGCGCGCGCGGCGCATTATGCGGTCGAATTCCTCCGCGCGGGGACGATTTGAGCGGGCTCGCAATACGCCGGCAAGCGGGTGATCGTGAGCGGCTGCCATTCGGGCATCGGCCACGCCGCCGCGCGGCAATTGCTCGAACTGGGCGCAGAGGTGCACGGGCTGGACTGGAAGCCGTGCGATCTTGGGCTGGCTTCGTTCACGCAGGTCGATCTGCGCGATCGCGGACAGCATCACCGCCGCTGTCGCCAGCGCTTGAGGGCCAATTCGACGCGCTGTTCAATTGCGCAGGGATTCCTCCGGGCGGCGCCGCCGCTCGATGTGATGGCGGTCAATTTTCTCGGCGCGAAGCTGCTGACCGACAGCATCGCTGCCGCAACTCGCCGAGGGCAGCGCCGATCGTCAACGTCGCCTCCACCGGCGGGATGCGCTGGGCGCAGCACAAGCCGGAACTGCGCGCGCTGATCGGTGCCGCCAGCTTTGCCGAGGGCGCGCAGTGGTGCGAGGCGAATGCAGGCTGGTCGCCGAAGGCTACAGTTTCTCGAAAGAGGCGCTGATTTACTGGACGCTGGCCAGCGCCGCCAGCCTGATCGAGCGCGGGATCAGGATCAACTGCACCCTGCCCGGCGCGGTGCAAACGCCGATGCTGGTCGAGATCGAAAAGATCGACCCCCACAGCGGTGATCGATATGGTCGCCCAGCCGATCGGTCGCCGCTCATGCGCCGACGAACAGGCCGCAGTGCTGCTGTTTCTCAGCAGCCCGGTCGCCAGTTACATCAACGGCACGGCGCTGCCGGTCGATGGCGGCTTCATGGGTGCCTGGCGCTCGGCAGCTTGCCGATCTAACCGGCATCGCATCCTCGAACAATTTCCGCACCGCCGCCGCATCGGTCTTGAGCGAGGTGTTCTTCGGAATCGCAGGCACGAATTTCCACATCGTCGGAATGTGCGTGGCATAAACATGCTGGCGCAGGTGCGCTTCGAGTTCGGCAAGGTCCGGCTCGGCCTCGCCCTGCTTGATCTGGATCGCGGCGGCGGGCACCTGCCCCAACCGGCGGTCCGCCACCCCCACCACCGCGACTTCCGCCACCGCCGGGTGCAGGCACAGCGCACGTTCGATCACTTCGGGCAGCAGCTTGAAGCCGCCGCGCACGATCGCCCCGTCGGCCCGTCCGCGCAGGAACAGGAAGCCGTCCGCGTCGATCATGCCGATGTCGGTGGTGCGGATCCAGTGCGTGCCGATGCGCGGGGCGATCACTTCGAGCAGGCCTTCCTCGCCCGCTGGCAGCACTTCGTGCGTTTCCGGATGGATCGCGCGCAATTGCGCCCCGGCAAACGGCCGGCCGACCGTGCCCAGCTTGGCCTTGCCGAATTCGGCATAGTCATCGGGCGTGGTCAGCGTCACCGGGCCGCCGAACTCGGTCGCACCGTAGGACAGCAGGATCGGCACGTCATAGCGTTCTTCGAAGGCGCGCTGGATCGTGGGATCGAGCGGCGCTGCGCCGGTCATGATCATCTTGATGCAGGACAGTTCCTCCTTGGGAATATCGGCATCGAGCACCATCGAGATCGCCGCCGGGGGCAGAACCGGCATCGGCGGCTGGAAGCGGCGCACAAAATCGCGCCACAGGTCGAGCGAGAACCGATCAAGCAGCACGCCCGCGCTTGCCCGAAAGCAGCGTCGGGAACAGGCCGTAGATGCCCGAGATATTGCCGAGCGGGAAAGTCAGCAGCACCGGCGGAGTGCTTTCATCGACCGCAGCCGATGGCGGCCGCGTCGCGAAACGTTCTGGCCGACGACATATTTGGCGATTGTCTCGAACGAGAAAGCCGACGCTCTTGGGCGCACCGGTGGTGCCGCTGGTGTGGACCAGCAGGTGCGGGCCATCGGGTGCAATTGCCGATGGTTTTGCCGTGGAACGTTCCGCTCCCGGCCACAAAGTGCGCGCCGGTTGGCGTCAGCGCAATTGCCGCCAGCCCTTGCTCGGCCACCACTGCCAGCAGTTCGGGCGAGAAATCGTCCTCCCCCGCGACCACCGCCACCGCGCCTGCCTTGGCCGACATCGCGCGCGATCCCGGCAGCGGCCTGAAAGGCATAGACCATGTTGACCGTGTAGCCCGCCGCCACCATGCCCAGTTCCGCCGCGACCATCCACGGCCGGTTGCGCGGCGCGAAGGCCACGGTCTGCCCTTGCTGCACCCCGGCCTCAGCCAGCAGACGCTCAACCGCATCGGCAACGCTGCGCAATATCGCCCCAGGTATACCATCGCAGTTCGAATTCAAGCGCCTGCTGCTCTGCCGGACGATTCAGCGCAGCGCGGCATTGTTGATCGAGTGTGGTCATCGTCGTTCCAATTGCGGGGGATCGGGTCAGGCGAAATGCAGGCGGCGGAAGCGGCCGCGGAAATAGAGCAGCGGATCGCGGTGCGGTTCGTACCAGGCATGGTTGACCCGCCCGATGAAGATCAGGTGATCGCCGCCATCGTGCACCGCATGGGTGCTGCAATCGAACGAGGCGAGCGAACCGGCCAGAATCGGCGAGCCGCCCTCTTCCCGGATCGACCAGTCGACGCCCTCGAAGCGCGGCCCGTCGCGCGAGGCGAAGCGCCCGCCGACCGGCTGCTGGCCGATATGCAGGACGTTGACCGCAAACCCGCTGGCCTTCTCGAAATTCGCCAGATTGGCAGATGAGCGCGCCAGCGAAAACAGGATCAGCGGCGGATCGAGCGATACCGAGGTAAAGCTGTTGGCGGTCAGCCCGATCGGCTCTCCCTCGCCGTCGAGCGCGGTGACGATGGTAACGCCGGTGGCAAAACAGCCCAGCCCGTCGCGCAGCACGCGCGGTTCCGATCCGCCGAGGAAGGTCAGCGGTGCGCGCGGGGCCTGGCGTTCGAGGAAGTCGATCAGGATGGCGTTGAAATCATCCTCCCGGTCGGACGTGGCATAGTGGCCCGCGCCTTCGATTTCGGCGACTTCGGCGCCCTTGATCAGCGCCTGAAGCTTTTCGGTCACTTCGCCGAGACGGTTTCGTTGAGCGAACCCCGGATCAGCGTCACCGGCGTGAAGATCTTTGACGCGGCCTCGGTCAGCCGCGCTTCGAAGGCGGGGAGGTTGGCGGCGGCCAAGGCCCGTGGATCGCCGCGCCAGTGGAAGCGGCCGTCATCGGAGCGGGCATAGGCGGCCATGATCCGGTCTGTCACCGGGCGCGGTTCGGATGGGTAGGCGGCGGCGATCGCATCGACAATCTGCGCCGGATCATCGAACACCATCGTGCGCGATTCCAGCGATTGCCCCATCCGCGCGGCGACCGCCTGATCGATCCAGATATTGGCATCGACCAGCGCCAGCCCGCTAACCAGATGCGGAGCACCCTCACCCACAGCCGCCATTGCAATCAGCGCGCCGAGCCCCGCCGTCACCACCACCGCGCGGCTGGGCAAGGCCGCCAGAATAGCGCCCAGATCGCCGACATAGGCATCGAGGCCGTATTGCCCATCGGGCGAATGCGCGCTGTCCCCGTGGCCGCGCAGATCGACGCAAATCGCATAGCGCCCCGCCTCGGCCAGCGCCTGCGCGGTGCCGAACCAGAATTCGCGCGTTTGGCCGTGCGAAGGGAGCAGCAGAACCGCAGGATTATCCGGCGAGCCGAACGCCGTCCCGGCAATTGCGATGCCGCCATAGCCCTGGAAATCGAGGCGTTCCATCACCGCCACTCCCATCTGTGGATCAGGAATCGCGATATGAAATGCATATCGAAAATCGCCGATTTCTCCGCCGAGGGGTACGCAAAATTAATGCATAAGGCAAGATGCATTGTTTGCCGGAAGCAGGGCGGCTATGCTTGGCGAAAGGGGAAGGAACGCATGTCCAGCATCACTCCGGGCCATGCCGTGCTGGTCACTGGCGCGAGCGGAGCCATCGGCTTCGAAATCGCCGCGCAGGCCGCTGCGGCGGGCGCAATTGTGGGTGTGCATGGGTCCACTGCTGAAAGTGCCGACGCTGCCATGGCGCGGCTTGATCGGCGCGCGTCGGCGGGGCGCAGGCGATCGCCGCCCCAGCCGATTTTCGCGATCCCGGCGCGATTGCTGCGATGGTCGATCAATTTGCCGCCAGCGCGGGCCGTATCGATGCGGTGATCCATTGCGGCATTGCCGGTGCGCCGGGGGTGGCGGGGCCGTTCGCCACGCGCGATCCCGATGGCTTTGCCGCCCACGCCGCGCTGGTGCTCGGCAGTTTCCAGTCGCTGTGCCTTGCGGCGCTGCCACATCTGGCGCAGGCAGGGCGGGACGATCATCGGCTTTGCGTCCGACGCAGGCCGCTTCGCTGCACCCCGGCAGGCGGTGGTCGGTGCGGCGTTTGGCGGGATCGTGGCGTTTGTCCGCAACCTGGCGCTCGAAATCGCGCATCAGGGGGTGCGGGTGCATTGCCTTTCACCCAGCTTTGTCGTCGATACCCCAGTCTACGCCGCCAACGCCGCGCGCGCCGAAGCGGCCAGTGCCCGCGCCGGACTGGGATTGCCCAGTCCGGCGGATATTGCCCCATTGGCGCTGTTCCTGTGTAGCCCCGGTGCGGCGAAAATGACCGGGCAGGTGATCAGCATCAACGGCGGCCTGAACGCCTGATTGTTGCGCCTGATTATTCGCCGGGCGGTACCAGTTCCACGCCCGCTTCATGCATCTTGATGACTGCCGTCTGCATCGCATCGAGGCACATTTTCAGCGCGTGGGCCGGGTTGAGTTCGAAGCAGCGGGTCTTGTCGGTTTCGTAGACCAGCACATGGCCGGACGGCACGAAATAGGCCTCGCCCGCCTCGATCACTTCATCGGGCCAATCGGAATCCGGGTATTTCACGCGAATACGCCCTTCAAACAGATAGCCGTAATGCGGGCAAGGGCAGACCCCGCCGGGCAAGCCGCCCCACTTGTATTGTTCGGTGCAATCAAGCGTGGAGTTGAGCGTGGTGTAGCCCACTTCCATGTCGCCCCAATGCGCGGTGCGGAAGCCTTCATTGCCCAGCGCGGGCCAGCGTTCGCCGCCGCTCGGCAGGTCTTCGAGTTTGCAATGTGGCATCGTTCTCTCCTTGTTTAAGCTTGAATGGCCAACGGCCAGCGGCCCTCGGCGTAGAAATCGCGTGCGCTGCCCCGGCTGCGCGTGGCGCTGGCGGTGCGTTGCGGCTGGCGGGCGAAGCAGACGGCGGGCGCGTTCGGGCTGATGTGATCCGCCGCCGTGAAATCATCGAGATCGACCAGCCGGACGGGCGCGATCAGCGTGGCCCGACGCAGTACCAGGCCGCCTCGGCTTCATCGGCGGTCAGCGTGGGAAATACCTGCGCGAGGTCTTTCAGCGCAATGCCATCGAACTGCGAACCACGGATTATGCCGCCCGCCGCCGACCACTCAAGCACCTGCGCCCCATCGCGCCACAGCCGCATCAGCGGCGGGCTTTGGTCATAATCGCCTTCGACCCGGTATTCGCGCGCGAACCCGGACTTCCCGGCATGGCGGACAGCGGTCAGCACCAGATCATACAGATGCATGCATTGCTCCGCCCGCAAGCGCGGCGGGCAGTTCGAGCAGATCATCGAGCCGCGCGCCCTCAAGCCCGTCAAGCTCGGCCAATGCACCCGGGCAGATCGTCCACGGGGTGCGCAACGCGGAACCGGAAATGGCAGTCACCACCCCGCCAGCATGGCTCAGCGAAATGCCGAAATGGTGGATGTCGTCCTCCATTTCGGCGGTCACGGTATCGCCATCGGCAGCAATCCGGATCGCCCGCCGGTAAGCCCCGCGCCGCGCCTTGCTGCCCGGCCCGCTCACCCCAGGAAGTACCGTCCGCCGTCCACCACCAGCGTCTGCCCGGTGACGAAGCGCGCGCCATCGCTCGACCAGATGCAGCAGCGTGCCGACCATCGCATCGGGCTTCATCTGTTCGGCGATCAGTTGGGTGGACTTGGCCCGTTCTTCGGCCATCGCCATATTGCCGCCCATGATCTCGGAATAGCCTTCGGTGGCGGTGCCGCCGGGCGCGATGCAGTTGACGCGGATATTGGCGCTGCCCAGTTCGCTCGCCACGCTCTTGGTCAGGCCGATGATCGCGGCCTTGGAGGCGGTGTAATCGAGCATGTAGGGCATGCCGAAAGCCGAGATGGACGATCTGGTTGACGATCGCCCCGCCGCCGCGCGTGCGCATATTCGGAACCACCGCCTTGATGCACAGCCACGGGCCTTTGACGTTAACCGCCATTGTCCGGTCCCACCGGTCAACGTCGATGTCGGACAGCGGCCCGCCCTTCAGGCTGGCGAACATCGCCGCGTTGTTGACCAGAATATCGATCCCGCCGAACGCCGCCACCGCTGCTGCGGCCATTGCTTCGGTCGAGGCCGGATCGGATACATCCACCCGCTGAAACTGCGCCTTGCCGCCGCCTGCGCGGATGGCAGCGGCGGTTTCCTCGCCCTCAGCCTCCAGCATGTCGGCGATCAGCACCGCAGCGCCCTGCCCCACCAGTGCTTCGGCATAGGCGCGGCCAATCCCGCGCGCGCCGCCGGTGACGATGGCGACTTTTCCTGCGAGTGAACCGGTCATTGGTCGGTAATCTCCATCGCCAGCACCATGCCGGATTTGGACCGGTCGAAGGTGGGCGTGAATGGGCGGATCTTGGTCCCGCATGTCGGCCAGCACCGCGTTGATGTCGTCGGTCTCGATCTCGTAGGTGGCGACATAGGGCCAATCGATGCGGTTGCTGACTGACCGCCTTGAACCGCCGCGCCGCGATCACTCCGTCCAGTGCCAGCAGATCGGGCATGTGAACGGCGTGATACCAGTCGTTGTAGACCGCCTCGTCACCCTCGCCCTCGGTCGGACCGTTGAGCGCGAACAGCATGTAGCGGGCCATGTCAGCGCTCCCTATTCGGCCGCTTCCTGCACCTCGCGCCGGGCCAGCTTCGGCGCGAATCTTCTGCGCCATGATCCGCCGCGCCAGCACGCCTGCGGCATCGGCCTTCAGGATGATCGGGTTGTGTTTCAGGAAATCGGTCGATGCCCCCATGTCGCGCTGCTGCGCTTCGATCATCGGGCCGTCCTGCGTCTCGAACACGTTCTTCATGGTCGCGCGCCGCCATCTCGGTCACCTGCGGGACATCGAGCATATAGGTGCGGCCCGATCCCCAGAAGTAGTGGCTGGTGGTCTCGGTTTCCGGCGTGATCAGATGGGCATTGGGCGTGCGATAGCCATCATCGATGGTCTTGCCATGATCCCAGAACGCGGTGTCGACAAACAGGACCCCCGGCGCATCCCAGCGCGAATGGCCCTGGCCTTCCACATCCTCCGGCCCTTCACCCAGGCCGAACATCGGGCGCTTGGCAGCATCGATGATGATAGTGGTGGCGGTACAGCATCGAATAGACCGTATCGCCCTCGCGCTTCACCTTGTTGGTGAAGTCTTCGAAGTTCGATCCCTCGTGCACTTCCGGGGTGCAGATAGTGGATGTGGCTGAGATCGAGCAGGTTGTCCGAAATCAGCTGATAATTGCCCGCCATGTGGGTGTAGCCTTGGCAGCACGTGAATTTTTCCGTGTCGTCGAAGAAGCCGAAATCCGGGATCAGGTCGGGATTGGCTTCGCTCGCTTCGCCCATCCAGATCCAGATCCACTTGTGCCGCTCGACCACGGCATAGCCCTTGATGCAGGCGCGCGCCTTCTGGCTGTCGTCGTCGTGCGGGGCATCGACGCAGGCACCGCTGCCGTCAAAACGCAGCCCGTGATAGCCGCACTGGATCGTGTCATCGACGCGCTTGCCCATCGAAAGCGGCACGAACCGGTGCGGGCAGCGATCGAGAATGGCCGCAGGCGTGCCGTCGGACCGACGGAACATCACGATCTGCTCGTTGCAGATCTGTCCGGCTGACCATCGGCTCGTCCAGTTCGGCGGCATTCGCGGCGACATACCAGGTGTTCTTGAGGAAGGTCATGCGTTTCAGGTCCTCTGCAAGCGTTCGAATCGGCGGCTTCTGCCTGCGCTAGAATTGTGCCGCCAAGAATGCAACGCGCCTAGCGCATTATTGGCATGATTGCGAGCGCGAATTGTCGCGCGGGCCAGAGGGGCCGCCATGCAGAGAGAGCTTGCGAAAATGATGCACGGCTTGTGCATTTTGCGCAAAGACGATAGTTCGCGGCGACCCGGATCACCCCAATCTTAGCGAGCATCGCCATGAGCAATCCCGAACTACAGGCCCTGATCGACGAATTGGCCATCCGCCGCGTGCTCGACGAATATTGCCTGCGGCTGGAATGTTCGCCGTTCGAGGAATGGCTGGATCTGTTCACCGAAGACACTGTTTACGAGGTTTTCCGCATGACCCTGCGCGGTCGCAGCGAACTGGCCGAGGTGCTTGTCCAGGCCCCGCACGGGACGCATATCGGCGGTGCTATGCGGATCGCAATCGATGGCGACACGGCCTCTACCGTCCAGAACTACGCATTTATCGGCACCAGCAGCGATGAATGGAATGTCGGCTGGTATGATCGCAGGTTGGTGCGCACCGGCGATGGCTGGAAGATCGCCCACACCAAGGTCAAGATCGGTCGTAAAGACAGCCTTCCCGAAAACGAACGCGCGCGGAAGGTGGGCTATCCGATCAGCTTTGACTAAGAATGCACATACCTATTGCCATTCTTTCTGGTAGACAGCATGGCGCAGACTGACATTCAAGAAGGACTCACCCTTGCGCTAGATCGACCATTTCATTTCCGGCGGAACCGGCGGCAACGTCGGCACCCGAAAGGCGGACGTGTTCGATCCCAACACCGGGCAGCTGCAGGCGCAGGTCACGCTCGGCTATGCCGCCACGCTGGAACGCGCAGTGGCCGCCGCCTCTGCTGCACAGCCTGCCTGGACTGCGCTCAATCCGCAGCGCCGCGCGCGGGTGATGTTTGCTTTCAAGGCGCTGATCGAACGCGACATGGAAGAGCTGGCAGTGCTGCGGTCATCCTAACACGGCAAGGTGGTGGCCGACAGCAAGGGCGATATCCAGCGCGGGCTCGAAGTGGTCGAATTCTGCTGCGGCCTGCCGCATGTGATGAAGGGTGAACACACCCAGGGCGCCGGGCCGGGCATCGATGTTTGGTCGATGCGCCAGCCCATTGGCATTGGCGCAGGCATTACTCCGTTCAATTTCCCCGCCATGATCCCCCTGTGGATGGGCGCGATGGCGATTGCGGCGGGCAATCGGGTGCAGGCGATGGGCGGGGCCAAGAACCACGGCGTGGTCATGCCCGATGCCGATCTCGATCAGGTGGTCAACGATTTGTGCGGCGCGGCCTATGGCTCGGCGGGCGAGCGCTGCATGGCGCTTCCGGTGGTGGTGCCGGTCGGCGAGGACACGGCGGAACGCCTGCGCGCCAAGCTGATCCCGGCGATCCACGCGCTCAAGGTCGGCATTTCGACCGATCCCGAAGCGCATTACGGCCCAGTGGTCACCGCGATGCACAAAGCGAAGATCGAAGAATGTATCTAAACCGCAATCGACGAAGGGAGCGAACTGGTGGTCGATGGTCGCGGGTTTACGCTTCAGGGGCATGAGGAAGGGTATTTCCTCGGCCCGACGCTGCTCGACCAGGTGACGCCCGACATGACCAGCTACCACAACGAGATTTTCGGCCCAGTGCCGGTGGCCTACCACTCGTTTGGCGGCTGGAAGCGTTCGGGCTTTGGCGACACCGACCAGTACGGCATGGAAGGCCTGAAGTTCTGGACCAAAGTCAAGAAGGTCACCGCGCGCTGGCCCGATGGCGGCGGCGACGGTTCCAACGCCTTCCTAATCCCGACAATGGGATAAATCGGCTGGATAAATCGGGCGCGAGCACGGCGGTCGACTAACCGCCGTGCTCGAAGTCTCGGTCCCGCGGGTCCACCAGCTTAAGGCCGAAGCGCTGGTGAAGCTGCGGGACTTGATGACTTAGAGTTTCGCCACCAGCTCCGGCACCGCAGTAAACAGGTCCGCCACCAGCCCGATATCGGCGACCTGGAAGATCGGCGCGTCGGCATCCTTGTTGATCGCCACGATCACCTTGGAATCCTTCATCCCCGCCAGATGCTGGATCGCGCCCGGATATGCCGACCGCGATGTAGACGTTCGGCGCGACGATCTTGCCGGTCTGGCCGACCTGGTAATCGTTGGGGACATAGCCCGCGTCGACCGCCGCGCGGCTGGCACCGATGGCGGCACCCAGCTTGTCCGCCAGCGGAGTGATGGTCGCTTCGAAAGTCGCCGCATCCTTGAGCGCGCGGCCGCCCGAAACGATGATCCCGGCGCTGGTCAGTTCGGGCCGCTCGCTCTTCACCGCGTCGAGCCGGACGAATTCCGAAAGCCCGGCGCTGCCCGCGCCAGAGACGTTTTCGACAGAGGCCGAACCGCCTTCGGGCTCAGCCTTGTCGAAGGTGGTGGTGCGCACGGTGATGACCAGTTTGGGATCGGTGCTGGTGACCGAGGCAATGGCATTGCCCGCGTAGACCGGGCGCTTGAAGCTCTTGGGGCCATCGACGGCGATAATGTCCGATACCTGCATCACGTCGAGCAGCGCCGCCACGCGCGGCAGCACGTTCTTGCCATTGGTGGTGGCAGGCGCGAGCACCGCGTCATAGCTCGCCATCAGCGAAACGATCAGCGGCGCGACATTCTCCGCCAGCCCATGCGCATAGGCAGCATCCTGCGCGAGCAGCACCTTGGCCACGCCTGCGATCTTGGCGGCAGCCTGCGGCAGCACCAGCGGCATCATCGCCCCCGGCCACGAGCACGTGGACATCGCCGCCCAGTTGGGCAGCGGCGGTAATTGTCGCGCGCGTCGCGTCGGCGATCTGCCCGTCATGGTGTTCGGCAAAAACGAGTGCGGTCATCAGGCGACTCCCAGGGCTTTGAGCTTGGCGACCAGCGCATCGACATCGGCGACCATCTCGCCCGCCTGCCGCACCGGCGGTTCACCCACGTGGGTGGTGGTGAGGCGCGGGGTGGTATCGACGCCGTAATCGGCGGGCGATTTCACATCGAGCCGCTTCTGTTTCGCCTTCATGATGTTGGGCAGCGAGGCGTAGCGCGGTTCGTTCAGCCGCAGATCGGTGGTGACGATCGCGGGGAGCGTCAGCTTGACCGTTTCCAGCCCGCCATCGACTTCGCGGGTCACGCTCACGTGATCGCCGTCGATCTCGACCAGCGAAGCGAAGGTCCCCTGCGGGCGGCCCATCAGCGCGGCGAGCATCTGCCCGGTCTGGTTCGAATCGTCGTCAATCGCCTGCTTGCCGAGCATCACGATGCCGGGGCCTTCCTCGTCGGCAATTGCCTTGAGGATCTTGGCCACCGCCAGCGGTTCCACCGCATCATCTGTCTGCACGTGGATCGCGCGGTCAGCGCCCATCGCCAGTGCCGTGCGCAGCGTCTCGGTCGCCTTGGCCGGGCCGACGGAAACCGCGATCACCTCGGTGGCGGCGCCCTTCTCGCGCAGCCGCAGGGCTTCTTCCACCGCGATCTCGTCGAACGGGTTCATGCTCATCTTGACGTTGGCGAGGTCCACTCCGGAACCGTCCGCCTTCACGCGCGGCTTCACATTGTAATCGATCACCCGCTTGACGGGTACGAGCACTTTCATGGTGTTTTTCCTTCCAGCATCATTCGAGCTCCAGTATCACCGCGTCCACCACTAGCGTTTCGCCCTGCGTGGCGTTGATTTTCGCGATCTTACCCGATTTTTCGGCGCGGAGGATGTTTTCCATTTTCATCGCTTCCACCGTGGCGAGCGGCTGGCCGGCTTCGACCGCTTCGCCTTCGCCGACGTGCAGTTTCACCAGCAGGCCGGGCATCGGGCAGAGCAGCAACTTGGAGGTATCGGGCGGCACCTTTTCGATCATGTGCGCGGCGTGGGAAGCGAGGCGCGCAGGCAGTGCCATCGCCTTGTAGCTGCGGCCACGGGTGGTGATCCGCCAATACGGTGCCTGCCGCTTGACCAGCAGACCCAGCTCCGCATTGTCCGGGCCACCGCTGGCGCTTGCGCTTCGGTCGCCCGGCAACCAGTCGCAATGGCCCTCGATCCGGTGACCGTCGACCACGGCGTGGCCTTCGCCGAGCACGACCGCATAATTCTGCCCGTCGATCCGCACCTGCCAGTCGCAGGGCGGATAGCCGAGCCCGTTGAGCTGACCGGAAATGCGCCGCTGCCGCGCCTGATCGGTGAATTCGATTCCGGCAGCAATTGCGGCCACCTCGCGCAGGCGCTCCGCGTTGGCGGGGGCGCCGTTGAACCCATCGGGGTATTCCTCGGCAATAAAGCCGGTGGTGATCTCGCCGCTGCGGAAGCGCGGATGCTGCATTAGCGCGGAGAGGAAATCGATGTTGTGGCCGAGGCCTTCGATTTCGAACCTGTCGAGCGCCTTGATTTGCAGGTCCGCCGCTTCCTCGCGCGTGGGGGCCCAGGTGATCAGCTTGGCGATCATCGGATCGTAGAAAATCGACACCTCGCCGCCTTCGGTGACCCCGTCATCGACGCGGATGTAACTCCCACTCCCGCTTGCGGGAGGGGGCTGGGGGGTGGGCATGTCGGAGTCCGCACCAGGGTCAGGCCCACCCCCGGCCCCTCCCGCAAGCGGGAGGGGAGTGCGATACCGCACCAGTCGCCCCGTGCTCGGCAGGAACCCGCGATAGGGATCCTCGGCATAGACGCGGTTCTCGATCGCCCAGCCGTTGATGCCGACGTCGGCCTGCGTGAAGGCCAGCGCCTCGCCCGCTGCCACGCGGATCATCTGTTCGACCAGATCGATCCCGGTGATCGCTTCGGTTACGGGATGCTCCACCTGCAGCCGGGTGTTCATTTCGAGGAAGTAGAAGCTCTCCCCTGTCGGGTCCGCGCCGGAAACGATCAGTTCCACCGTCCCCGCGCTGAAATACCCCACCGCGCGCGCCAAGCGCGACGCATTGCTCGCCCATCGCCTTGCGCATCTTGGGCGTCACGAACGGCGAAGGCGCTTCCTCCACCACCTTCTGGTGGCGGCGCTGGATGCTAGCATTCGCGTTCGTTGAGGTAGAGGATGTTGCCGTGCTGGTCGCCGAGGATCTGGATTTCGATATGGCGCGGATTGAGGATGAACTTCTCGATGAACACCCGGTCATCGCCGAACGAATTCAGCCCCTCGCGCTTGGTCGCTTCGAACCCTTCGCGCACGTCGGCTTCGGAATAGGCCAGCCGCATCCCCTTGCCGCCGCCGCCCGCAGAGGCCTTCATCATCACCGGATAGCCGATCTCCCCCGCGATCCGCACCGCGTGCTCGGTATCGGCGATCTCGCCGACAAAGCCGGGGACGACATTGACGCCTGCCGCCAGCGCGAGCTTCTTGCTCTCGATCTTGTCCCCCATCGCGGCGATGGCATTGGCGGGCGGGCCGATGAAGGCGATGCCTTCCTTCGGCGAGCGCCTCGACGAAGGAGGCGCGTTCGGAGAGGAACCCATAGCCCGGATGCACCGCCTGCGCCCCGGTCTGCTTGCAGGCGGCGATGATCTTGTCGGCGACCAGATAGCTTTCGCTGGCGGGCGAGGGGCCGATATGCACCGCCTCGTCCGCCATCTGCACGAAGGGCGCGCGCGCATCGGCATCCGAATAGACCGCGACCGTGGCAATGCCCATCCGCCGCGCAGTGCGGATGATCCGGCAAGCGATTTCGCCGCGATTAGCGATGAGGATTTTGGTGAACATTAATCTCTCCTCGTCGGTTAGGATGCGGTTGCCGAGCCAGCTCCAGAAAACGATAAGCCCTATCGCCAGCAGCCACAGGCAATTTTCGATCCACACTGGCTCGTCGTATACAAAATGGCCGTCTGTGCGGAGCGCTAGTCTTTCGGTTGCAAAGTGTGCGGACAAACATGAGCTTGGCAGCAAGCAAAAGGTCGCTGCGGCAAACTTGGCGTATCGGCTTATGCGCGCCACTTTAGCTGTCCAAAGGCGGCATATTGTGCCCCAGCAGGCGCAACAAATCCGCCGCCGCTTCGACCACATTCGTGCCCGGACCGTAGATCCCCTGCACCCCGGCCTGGCGGAGGAAATCGTAGTCCTGCGGCGGGATCACGCCGCCGGCCACCACCTTGATATCGGCGCGGCCTGCGGCGCGCAGGTGGCCGATCAGTTCGGGGATCAGGGTTTTGTGGCCCGCCGCCAGCGAGGATGCGCCCACGGCGTCCACCGCGTTGTCCAGCGCCAGCCGCGCGGTTTCCTCCGGCGTCTGGAACAGCGGGCCGGAAAGCACGTCGAACCCCATGTCGGCAAAGGCGCTGGCGATCACGTTGGCGCCGCGATCGTGCCCGTCCTGCCCCATCTTGGCGACCAGCACGCGCGGGGTATGGCCGAGCCGGTGGCCCACCGCCTGCAACGCCCGCAACCACCTGCTCGTACCGCGCATCGCCCGCATAGGCGCTGGCATAGATGCCGCGCACCGGAGTGGGGCGGGTTTCGTAGCGGCCGAACACATCCTCCATCGCGGCGCTGATTTCGCCCAGCGTGGCATCGTGGCGGGCGCAGTTTATGGCGAGGGAGAGGAGGTTTGCGCCACCCCGCGCCCCCTCCGCCAGCGCCTTGAGCGCCGCCTGGCACGCCGCCTCATCGCGCCCCGCGCGCACGGCTGCCAGCCGCGCAACCTGCCCCGCGCGCACCGCGTGGTTGTCGATATCGAGCGTGTCCAGCCGGTCTTCGCTGGCGAGGCGGTACTTGTTCACCCCGACGACCGTGGTCTCGCCCCGGTCCACGCTCGCCTGCTTCGCCGCCGCCGCGCTTTCAATCGCCGCTTTCGGTTTGCCGCTAGCGACATACCGGGTCATCCCGCCCGCCGCGTCCACTTCGGCGATCAGCGCGCGGGCCTTTGCGGTGATCTCCGCCGTCAGCGCCTCGATATAGTACGAACCGCCGAGCGGATCGGCCACGTTGCACACCCCGCTTTCCTCTTGCAGGATCAGCTGCGTGTTGCGCGCGATGCGGGCGGAAAAGTCGGTGGGCAGCGCAATCGCTTCGTCGAGCGCATTGGTGTGCAGGCTCTGCGTCCCGCCGAGCACGGCCGACAGCGCCTCCAGCGTGGTGCGGATGACGTTGTTGTAGGGGTCCTGCTCCTGCAAGCTGACGCCCGAAGTCTGGCAATGGGTGCGCAGCATCTTCGACTTTTCGCTTTTCGCGCCCAGCTCGCTCATCACATCGTGCCACAGCGTGCGCGCGGCGCGCATCTTGGCGATCTCCATGAAGAAGTTCATCCCGATGCCCCAGAAGAAGCTGAGGCGCGGGGCGAAATCGTCAATCGCGAGGCCCGCCGCGATGGCCTGCACCGCGTATTCCTTGCCGTCGGCGATGGTGAAGGCCAGTTCCTGCACCGCCGTCGCCCCGGCTTCGTGCATGTGATAGCCAGAGATCGAAATGCTGTTGAACTTGGGCATGTGCGCCGAGGTGTAGGCGATGATATCGCCGACGATCCGCATCGAAGGCTCGGGCGGGTAGATATAGGTGTTGCGGACCATGAACTCCTTGAGGATATCGTTCTGGATCGTGCCGCTGAGCTGTTCCTGCGCCACCCCCTGCCGTTCCGCCGCGACGATATAGAACGCCAGCACCGGGATCACCGCGCCGTTCATCGTCATGCTGACGACCGACATGGTATCGAGCGGGATCGCGTCGAACAGGATCTCCATGTCGCGCACCGTATCGATGGCGACCCCGGCCTTGCCGACATCGCCGACCACGCGCGGATGATCGGAATCGTAGCCGCGATGGGTGGCGAGATCGAAAGCGACCGAAAGCCCCTTCTGCCCGCCCGCGAGATTGCGGCGGTAGAAGGCGTTGCTCTCCTCGGCGGTCGAGAAGCCCGCGTATTGCCGGATCGTCCACGGGCGGCCGGTGTACATCGAGGCATAGGGGCCGCGGGTGAACGGGCGCGAAGCCGGGGAGGCCCGCATCCTGCGCGGGCGCGTCCTCTGCCGTGTAGAGCGGCTGCACGGCAATGCCTTCGGGCGTGTGCCAGGTCAGGTCCCGCCCCTTGACTTCCTTCGCGGCGGCGGCCTGCCAGTCGGATTTGGTGGTCATACTACCCCTCTCCCGCTTCGAGCGGGAGGGGCCCGCCGCGAAGCGGTGGGAGGGTGAGGGGGCGAGCTGCCAGGTCGCCGCTGGCGGTGAACCCCTCTCCTCCCGCCGCTCACGCGGCTCCTTCCTCTCCCGCAAGCGGGAGAGGAGTTTGATTGGTCAATGTTCACGCGGCGTCTCCATGATCTCGGTCAGCATTCCGCCCATGTCCTTGGGGTGGAGGAAGAATATCGGCGTGCCGTGCGCGCCGATGCGGGTGGGGCCGAGAATGCGCTTGCCCAGCCCTTCGAACCATTCGCGCGCCGTGCCGATGTCCTCGACTTCGAAACAGACATGGTGCTGCCCGCCCATCGGGTTCTTGGCGAGGAAATTGTGGATCGGCGAGGCTCTCGTCGAGCGGTTCGATCAGTTCGATCTGGGTGCCCGCCCCATCGCCTTGGCTGGGCGTGTTGACGAAGCAGACCAGCACGCCCTGTTCGGGCATGGCGAAGGGTTCGGTAATGTCGGTCGCGCCCATCGTCTCGCGGAAATGCGCGATGCTCTCGGCGATGGACGGCGTGGCGACACCGATATGGTTGAGACGGCCGAGTTTCATTGCCCCCTCCCCTTCAGGGGAGGGGCTGGGGGATGGGGGCTGTCCTCCATCGCAGTGCTCGCCCAATCCGGACAGACCCCACCCCAACCCCTCCCCTGAACGGGAGGGGCTTTATCGGGCGCGATACCGCTGTGCAGAGATTGCGATCCAGTTTCACCTATTCTCACCCCATGCTGGCGTCAAATTGTTTCCGCAGCACGAGCTTCACTTTCACTCAGCACCTTGCTCATCCAAGAACCTTACGATCACTCTCGGAGAACCCTTGAGATTGAGGGTCAGACGCAAGATTAGCCTGCTCCTCGAGAAGTGAACGTTGAATAGACTTGCCCCGGCACTACCAACCGAGATGCATGATCCCGATCCGCATTCGTCTGGACTCAAATCCCTACTGCACACTCCGCCTCGTGCGGAGGACTTGCAAGTGAGACAGCAGAGGCTTCCGTATCTCGCATTGGCTGCCCTGTCTGAAGGTCCGCCAACGAAAAGAAAGCGACCAAGCCTAAAACTGTGAAAGCCAAGACTGCAAATATAGTCTTATCGCCCTTCATCGACATCACCTCACAACGGCAGATTGTCATGCTTCTTCCACGGGTTCTCCAGCACCTTCCCGCGCAGCTTCCGCAGCCCCAGCGCAATCCGCCGCCGCGTCGAATGCGGGTAGATCACCTCGTCGATATAACCGCGTGATGCCGCCACGAACGGGTTCGCGAACCGGTCCTCATACTCGCGCGTTTTCTCCGCAATCTTCTCCGGATCGTCGCGGTCCTGCCGGAAGATGATCTCCACCGCCCCCTTCGCGCCCATCACCGCGATTTCGGCGGTCGGCCAGGCGTAGTTCAAGTCGCCGCGCAGGTGCTTGCTCGCCATCACGTCGTAGGCGCCGCCGTAGGCCTTGCGGGTGATGACGGTGATCTTGGGCACGGTCGCCTCGCCATAGGCGAACAGCAGTTTCGCGCCGTGCTTGATGATCCCGCCCAGTTCCTGCGCGGTGCCGGGGAGGAAGCCGGGGACATCGACAAAGGTGACGATCGGGATCGAGAAGGCATCGCAGAAGCGCACGAACCGCGCCGCCTTGCGGCTGGAATTGATGTCGAGGCAGCCCGCCAGCACCATCGGCTGGTTGGCGACCACGCCCACCGGGCGGCCCTCGATCCGGCCGAAGCCGGTGATCACATTGCCCGCAAACTTGGGCTGGATTTCGAAGAAGGTTCCCTCGTCCACCACCTTGGCGATGACTTCGTGCATGTCATAGGGCTGGTTGGCATTGGCGGGGATCATCGTATCGAGGCTGTCCTCGCGCCGGTCCCACGGATCGTCCGTAGGCAGTTCGGGCAGCGGGGCGCGGTTGCTGGCGGGGAGGAAGCCGATCAGTTCGCGCGCGGCGAGCAGCGCTTCGATGTCGTTTTCCAGCGCCAGATCGGCGACCGGGTCTTGGTGGTGTGCGTGATCGCGCCGCCCAGTTCCTCTTGGTCACCACTTCGTTGGTGACCGTTTTCACCACTTCCGGCCCGGTGACGAACATGTAGGAGCTGTCCTTCACCATGAAGATGAAGTCGGTCATCGCCGGGGAATAGACCGCCCCGCCCGCGCAGGGCCCCATGATGAGGCTGAGCTGCGGCACCACGCCGCTGGCGAGCACGTTCAGCTGGAACACGTCGGCATAGCCGCCGAGGCTGGCGACGCCTTCCTGAATGCGCGCGCCGCCGCAGTCATTCAGGCCGATGACCGGCGCGCCGACTTTCATCGCCATGTCCATCACCTTGCAGATCTTCTCCGCATGGCGCTTGCGACAGCGAGCCGCCGAAGACGGTGAAATCCTGGCTGAAGACATAGACCAGTCGCCCGTCGATCGTGCCCGAACCCGTCACCACGCCATCACCGGGGATCTTCTGGTCCTGCATCCCGAAATCGGTGCAGTCGTGCTCCACGTAAGTATCGAGCTCTTCGAAACTGCCTTCATCGAGCAGCACGTCAAGCCGCTCGCGCGCGGTCAGCTTGCCCTTGGCGTGCTGCGCGTCGATCCGCGCCTGCCCGCCGCCCATCCGGGCAGCGAGACGGCGGCGTTCCATTTCGGCGATATTGGCGGACATTTCGACTCCCGGAACGGACAATTCTCTCAGCCTGCATTTGTGCGCGGCAAAAGCAAAGTCCAATGCAATCTTGCAAAGTTGCAAAGCCGATTTTTGCAAAGTAATCGGTGAGAATGACAATTCGACGCAGACTTTTCGTTGGCCCTACAATTGCGAAAAATTCGCACTGACCACAGCATGCTGCAGGCCGAGCTGGCAAACGACCTTGCGATCACCCCATCGTACCTCAGTCAGCTTGAAAGCGATGATCACCCGCTGACTCCAAGGTTCGCAGAACGGCTGGCCAATCTCTTCCCGATCGATTGGCAGGATTTCGCGGTCGACAGCACCGAGCACCTCGCAATGGCCCTTCGCGAGGCAATCAGCGATCCCTACTCCGGCGAACCCGTCACCCCGGAAAATCTCGAAAGGCTGCCCGTCTTGGTCACGTAGAGATAGAGGCCCTGGGAATCGGAAAGTTTGTAATCCTTGTCTTTAGGCTTTGCCTGCCGGACTGCAACTTCGCTGAGCATCGGTGCCCCCAGATTTGCGGTTCAGTGCCCCCAACGGTGCCCTCAATCGACGAGGATGGAGGGAGAAAATCGGAAACAAACAAAGAACATCAAATAGCAAAAAATCGCAGAAAGACAAGGAAAACAGGCGTTGCTGGGGTTTTGTGGGAATGGCTATTGGCGATGCTGTCAGTCCAGCCGCAACTCGTCTCCGATTGGCAAGCTGTCTCAGCGGAGCGGCTGCGTGGGAACGGCATCCAGCAAAACGCTCTTGGTTTCGATATAGGGCAACAGGCCCTCGGCCCCGCCCTCGCGGCCCACGCCCGATTGCTTGAAGCCGCCGAAGGGCATTCCCGGCTGGGTGCGCATGCCGTTCTGTCCGATCATCCCGGTGCGCATTTCGCGCGCGATCCGCCAGGCGGCGTCGGCATCCCTCGTCAGCACCGAGCCGTGCAGGCCGAAATTGCTCTCGTTGGCGATGCGGATCATGTCCGCTTCGTCATCCGCCGGGATCAGGCACAGGACGGGTCCGAAGATCTCCTCCTGCGCGATGCGGCTGGTATTGTCGACATTGGCAAACAGCGTCGGTTCGATGAAATAGCCCTTGTTGAGATGCGCCGGGCGCTGGCCGCCAGTGACAAGATCGGCGGTCTTGCGGCCCTCGTCGAGATACATTTCCACTCGTTCCATCTGGCGTTTCATCGCCAGCGGGCCGAGCTGCACGCCCTCAGCGCGGCTGTGGCCGATCCTGACCTGCTGCATCACCCCGGCAATCGCCTCAGCCAGTTCGTCATGCCGCGCGCGGGGGACCACGGCGCGGGTGAGCATGGCGCAGATCTGGCCGGACAGCAGGGTGATGGTGTTGCCGAGTATACGCGCCACCTCTTCGGTCGGCATATCGTCGCGCACAATCGCCGCGCTCTTGCCGCCCAGTTCGAGCGAATAGCGGGCAATGCGCGATCCGCAAACCTGCGCGATCCGCTTGCCCGCCAGGGTCGATCCGGTGAAGCTGACCTTGTCGACGTCCGGGTTGTTGACCAGATGATCGGCCGCCTCCCGGTTCCCGCAGACCAGATTTATCACGCCCTTCGGGAAGCCGACGGCCTCGGCCTCCTCGGCGATGATATAGGCTTCCAGCGGGGTTTCGGGCGACGGCTTCATAATCACCGATCCGCCCGCCACCAGCGTATAAGCGACCTTGGTAATCATGATCATAAACGGCGAATTCCACGGCGCAATCGCCGCGACCACGCCGACAGGTTCACGCACGATAATCGGCGCGGCGCAGGTTTCGGGCGTGACCTGTTCGATCCAGGCGAAACTCTCGCCCAGGCTGGCGATTTCACGCAGCATCCTGAGGCCGCCGCCAACCACCCCCACGGCCATACCTGGCAAGCCGCCGATCTGTTCGACCCAGGCATCCTGCAATTCGCCCGCGCGCGCGGTAAGGCGTTCGGCCAGCAAAGCCAGCTTGCGCCCGCGTTCCGCCGGAGGCGTACGGCGCCAGTCGCCCTGGTCGAACGCGCGGCGGGCAGCGGCAACCGCCCGGTCCATGTCCTCCTCGGTGCCTTCGGCAACCCGCGCGACAATCTCCTCGCTGTTGGGCGAGATCACTTCGAACGCGCGGCCCTTGGCGGCGATGACCCATTCGCCGTCTATAAACAGCCTGTCGGGATGGCGAAGCGCAATGCCTTGGGGGGTCACGTCGGTATCGTCTCCAAATGATCATCACGCACCCCGGCGCGTTTTTGCGCTACCAAAATGCCCAAGGTTGCGACGATGACGATCACCGGCACCACCGCGAGAATGGCATAGCCACGCACGATCGGCATCCCGCTGGTCGACATCCAGCCGCCGAACAGCGGACCAACCACCGCCCCGATCTTGGCCACCGATTGCGCCCAGCCCGATCCGTTGCCGCGGATCGCGGTGGGATAGAGCGGGGCGATAATCGACAGCAGCACGAAAGTCATGCCCCCGATCAATGCCAGCACCAGCATGGCGAGGATCAGGATGACGTCCTGACTGAGCGGCATGAGCCCCAGCACCAGCAGCACTGGCAGCAGCAGGGTGGGATAGAACAACACCGTTACCAGTCCGCGTTTATCGGTGGTGCGCATCATCACTAGCCCGGCGACTGATCCCATCACTCCGCCGAAAGCCGTGGCGAGCGCACCCGTTCCCCGGTCAAACCCCATGCCTTCAAAGATGATCGGGCCCCAGCCATTGACGTAATAGATGGCAAAGGACGCAGCGATATAGGCGATCCACACGAGCGGCGTGGCCCATAGCAGCCAACCGGCGAACAGATCCCTCAGCCGCGCATCTTGCGGCTTGGCCTCGTCCTCGTCTCCCAACATATAGCAATCATCGGCAGCATAGGTCGCGGCACCGCCGCCAGTCATGCGGTGCAGGATTGCGGCCACCCAGCCCGGACGGTCGCCGCGCGCCACCAGCCAGCGGATCGATTCGGGCATCGCATAGATTAGGTACAAGGCCACCAGAATGGAGCCCGCGCCGCCCATGAACATGATCCCGCGCCAGCCGATCAGCGGTTCGAGCGCCACCACTATCGGCCCCGCCCCGCTGGTCCCAACGCTGAAACCCACCATGATCACGGTGATCACCGTGGCGCGGAACCGCTTTGGGACGTATTCGCTGTTCAAGGCCCAGATGATCGGCACATTGGCGCCAAGCGCCACACCGTCGAGGAAGCGGATGGCCAGCAACCATTCGTAATTCGGGGCCAGCCCGGTCGCCGCCGTCAGCACACCGAAAGCGAGCGAGCAGCCGATCAGCACCGGTCGCCGCCCGATCTTGTCGCTCAGCCATGAAAACACCAGCGCGCCGATGGCCGTGCCCAGCAGGCCTGCCGACAGCACGTTGGCCAGCTGGCTGGGTGACATGCCCAGTTCGTCGCGCATGTATGGACTGGCAAAGGCGGCGATCGACAGGTCGAACCCGTCGAACATGGCGATCAGCCACGAGCCGACAATCAGGTGATAATTGAAGGGGCTCAGCTTGCGCTCTTCGATTACTTGCGAAACGTCAACTGTGCGGCCGCTCATGGTCGGCACCCGTTTTCCCCATGATTTGCAGCGGCCCCCAGTGACAGGACTGGCATCATGTTAGCTCCTTCCCCTCGCCCCGGCGATCAAACCGGGTCGCCCTGCAATCAGGCAGCAGCACGGGTGCCGCGCGCAAGAAGCAGGTTCTTATCGAGCGGCAAGGCTAGGTGTAATTATCAACTTCGTCAATCGGAACGAGTGCGGTCAGGCATCCAGGCCAAGCGGCGGAATGATCGCCGCGAAATCGCCCGCATGGTCGAGATTGTCGACCATCTTGGCCATGTAGCCGAGCAGGATAACGCGATCGGTGTCGCTCAGCCCGCGCAGCAGGCGGTTCTCGCGCGCGAGAGATATCTTGACGATCTTGGCGTTGAAATCAAAGCCGAGATCGGTCAGCTTGAAAGTCTGGTTACGACCACCCCCGGTGCTGAAAATTACCGCCTTCCCCTGCAATTTCGCAAGCGTGCGGCTGACGATCGACTTGTTCATCACCAGCGCGTCACACAGTCCGGTTGCCGACAGTTCATTCGCGTAGGCGAGCACCGAAATGACCCGGATTTCATTCACTCCCAGATCGTAAGTATCCAGAAAATAACGTGATTGTGACCAGATGAAGGAATTTGACAGGACCCCCAGATAGTGCGGCACGAAAGTGAAGCGATTGATCGTCGGTTCCTGCCTGCGGTCACTGTTCGCTCTCATCTACTCTACGCTCCTCGATGGAAATCTCTGCCCCGGCGGCTGGAACAACCATGTGCCCCGGCGCTAAGCTGCTCGTCAGCCTCACCGATCGGGGGAATTGGCCGATCCGTTGTGCAAGATCGCTCGTCACCGCGCAATCCACCGTTTCCGGACCGAGTATCGATGCGCGCTATTCGATCGATTGACAAGTGCGGCTATCTGCCGCAATCAAGTTGCAAGTTAAACATAAAGAATTCAGTCAGCGGATCAGCGGGGTGAGCAAATCCCGTTGTTCGATCAGCCGCACTTGGCGGGCTGCTCGGCATATATGACAGGGGATGGCCGGGGCGGCTCAACGATGGCAACCAATCAACCGATGGGCGAGTACGACTATATCATTGCTGGCGGCGGCACTGCGGGGTGTGTGCTGGCCAATCGCCTCTCCGCCGATCCGCGCAACAGCGTGCTGCTGATCGAGGCGGGTCCGTGGGATCGCAATCCGTTCTATCGCATCCCGGTGATGGGTGTGCAGCTCTATCTGTGGAACTACAACAACTGGAATTTCAAGACCGCACCCGAACCCGGCCTCAAGGGCCGCCAGATCGTCTGGCCAAGGGGCCGCGTGGTGGGCGGATCATCGTCGATGAACGGCATGATCTGGACGCGCGGCGCGCATTCCGATTATGACCGCTGGGCGCAGACCGGGCTGACCGACTGGTCGTTCGAGAAGTGCCTGCCCTACTTCAAGGCACTGGAGAATTACGAGCGCGGCGCGGACGCCTATCGCGGCGACAGCGGCCCGATGCGTGTGGGTCGGCAGGAAAGCCAGCACCCGCTGTTCGACGCCTTCATCGAAGCGGGCCAGCAAACCGGACTGCTCTTCAACTCCGACTTCAACGGCGAGGAGCTGGAGGGTGTTGGCCGCTATGACACCAACATCGTTGGCGGCGAACGGTGGAGCACTGCGCGTGCCTATCTCGAACCGGCTCGCTCGCGCAGCAACCTTGCGGTTATTGCCGAAGTCATGGTGGAGCGCGTCCTGCTCGACGGCCAGCGTGCCTGTGGCATCGCCCTGCGCGGCAGGGATGGTCCCGTCACCTATCGCGCCCGCCGCGAGGTGATCCTGGCATCGGGCGCAATCGGATCGCCGGTGATCCTGCAACATTCGGGCATCGGCAATGGCACCGACCTCTCCGCCGCTGGTATTGCCGTCTCGCATGAACTTCAGGGAGTTGGTCGCAATCTGCAAGATCATCTCAACATGACCTTCAACTACGAAGCTCTTGTTCCAGACATGTATTTCCACAATTCGCGGTTTGACCGGGCCACGGTGATGATGTTCAACGCCTATGCCCGCAAGAAGGGCAAGGGGGCGATCGTGCCGCACAATTGCGGCGCTTTCCTGAAAAGCGACCCGTCGAAAAGCACCCCCGATCTGCAAATCCACTATCTCGCATCGGGTATCAAGAGCCGCAGCCTGCGCGCGCCATTCCAGCGGGCATTGGGCGGGACACCCTATGGCTTTATGGGCCACATCTGCCACCTGCGTCCCGACAGCCGCGGCACTATTGCCCCGCTCTCCCCTGATCCTTTGGCTGCGCCGCAAATTCAGGGCAATTATCTGACCGCACAGACCGACAAGCTGGCCATGCGGTCGGGCTTCCGCAAGCTCGAAGAAATCTTCTCGCAATCCGCATTCACTGGCCTGCGTAAGCGCCGGGTTAATCCCGGTGAAGGCTTACAATCCGACGACGAAGTGGATGACTGGATCGCCAGCAACGCCTCCACCGTGTTCCACCCCGTCGGCACCTGCAAAATGGGGCTGGACGATATGGCTGTGGTGGACGACCAATTGCGCGTGCGCGGCATTGCCGGGTTGAGGGTGATCGATGCCTCGATCATGCCACTGCTGATCAGCGCCAATACCCAGTCAGCGACCATAATGATTGCCGAGCGCGGCGCGGAATGGATTCTGGAGGATGCAAAGCAGGCCCTCCAGGCCAATTCCTGAGACCGGCTGCGGGGGCGCATTTGCACTTGAGTGAGGAATTGGCAGTTGTGAATCAGGACGATAGCCGCCCCAATCTGCAGCAGGTCAGCCAGAGCGAGGATCGCTTTCTGGCTTCCGACGTGTTCAGCGGCTCGGATCGCGCCCTGCCCCCGCCCCGGCGCGGCGGCGAGATCGTGGAAGCGGCGCGCAAGGTCGATATCTATCACAAGTGCGACGTGATCGTGGTCGGCGGCGGCCCCGCTGGTTGCGCCGCCGCCTGGGCAGCGGCCAGGGCCGGGGCCGATGTGACCTTGCTCGAACGCTACAATTGCCTTGGCGGGCTTTCCACCGGCGGGCTGGTGATGTGGATTGACCGGATGACCGACTGGCACGGCAACCACGTGATCCAGGGTTTCGCCCGCGAGTTCATCGACCGGATGCCGCCCGAAGGCGTTGCCGGACCAGCCAGGGCCGACTGGGGCAGCAAGGACCCGGACAAGGCGCGCCACTGGGGCCTGCGCACCAGCGCCTTCCACGGCATTGTGCAGTGGGCACCCACGCTCGATCCCGAAGTGATGAAGCTCAACAACCAGCAGATGCTGCTCGACGCCGGTGTGCGGATCGTCTTCCACGCGTGGGCCGCGCGCCCGGTGATGGAAGACGGGCAGGCGCGCGGGGTGATCTTCGAGAGCAAGGCCGGGCGGCAGGCGGTGATGGCCAAGGTGGTGGTGGACACCACCGGCGATGGCGACATGTTCGCCCGTGCCGGGGCCGAGTTCGATACCGATATCGAGGAAGGAGATGTCCACCATTCGATGAACACCGGCTTTGTGTTGGGCGGGGTCAACATGACCAAGTGGCTGGCCTTCCGCAGCGGGATGCCCGATCAGTTCCGCGATCTGACGGCGCTGGGCCGCGAACAGGTGGGCTATTTCCAGACGCCTTATGTCAGCTGGCGCGATGATATCGCGCTGTTCCTCGGCCCTCGGCAATCGGGCCTGTCGGCGCTCGATGTGGATGATATGACCGAGGTGGAAATCCGCAGCCATCGCCATTTGCAGGCGCATTGCACCTTCTTCCGCCGCCATGCGCCCGGATTCGAGAACGCCTATATGCTGCAAAGCGCGCAGCAACTTGGCGTGCGCCATACCCGCCGCCTGGGCGGCGTGGAGCGGATCGAACGCAAGGATTGGGAACGCGGCACCCCGCAGGCCACCGAAGTTGGCGATCAGCCCCTCGGTCAGCCCGAAGTTCCCGGTCATTTCGGTGCCGCTCGGTTCGCTGATCCCGCGCGCCTTGGATGGGGTGCTGGCCGCCGGGCGGCACATTTCCTGCGATGCCAACAGCCACGGCTTCATGCGCGAGATTCCGCAATGCTGGATGACCGGCCACGCCGCCGGTGTCGCTGCCGCCGTGGCTGCCAATCGCGGCATCGCCCCGCGCAAGGTCGACGTGGCCGAAGTGCGCAGCCTGTTGCGCCAGCAAGGTGCACACCTTTCCGACGACAGCGCCCTGCCCGCGCCCGCCCTCGAAACCGCAACAAGCGAAACCTGATCCCGGGAGAGACCACATGACCAAGCTCCGCAGCAACGACGCCAATTCCCCCAGCCGCCGCGCCAACTGGCGGGCGCTGGGCCTTTCGGCCGAGGACATGCTCAAGCCCAAGATCGCGGTGGTCAATTCCTCCAGCGAACTGGCGATCTGCTATGCCCATCTCGATGGCATCGCCAAGATCGTGAAGGAGGAAATCCGCGCAGCGGGCGGCATTCCGTTCGAAGTGCGCACCGTCTGCCCCTTCGGATTTCATCACTGGTGCCGCCAAAAGCGGCAGCTACATCCTCGCCGGTCGCGACATCATCGCCAACGATATCGAGGTGCAGGTCGAAGCCGCGCTGCTTGACGGGATGATCTGCCTGACCAGCTGCGACAAGACCCCGCCCGGCCACCTGATGGCCGCCGCGCGGCTCAACATTCCCACCATCCTGGTGATCGGCGGCTATCAGCAGGCGGGCGAAATCGATGGCGATCCGGTGGACGTGGAGGACGTGTGGTCCGGCTCCATCGGTGAACGGTTTGGCAAGGTGCCCAAGCACCCGATTGCCGAGATGGCCGAAAACGCCATCATGGGCCCCGGCGTCTGCGCCGGGATGGCCACGGCCAACACCATGCATTGCGTGGTCGAGGCCTTGGGCATGGCGCTGCCCGGCCACGCTCCGGTGCGCGGCAACAGCCCCAAGATGCAGGCCAATGCCCGCGCCGCTGGCCGCCGGATCGTCGAGATGGTGCTACGAAGACCTGAGGCCGCGCCAGATCCTCACCGAAGGGGCCTTCCGCAATGCCATTGCCACCGTGCTGGGCGTTTCGGGCAGCATCAATGCGATCAAGCACTTGCAGGCGGTGGCGGTTGAGGCGGACATGGACCTCGATATCTTCAAGCTGTGGGAAGAGATGAGCGCGGTTCCGGTGCTCTGCGCGGTGCGCCCGACCGGGACGGTGCGGATCGAACAGTTCGAGGATGCCGGCGGTGCGCGCGCCACGCTCAAGCGGCTGTTGCCCTTGATCGATGGCAATGCCCTGACTGCGACCGGCAAGACGCTGGCGGAAAATCTGGCTGGTTACGAGATCGAAGGCCCGGAGGTGATCCAGCCAATTGAAAGCCCGGTCGGCATGGGCCCGGCGATTGCCATCCTCAAGGGCAATTTCGCCTCCAGCGCGGTGGTGCGGCTGGGCGTTCGCGATGGCAGCCGTCCGGAAGAGTTCTCCGGCCCGGCGCGCGTGTTCGAGGACACCGAAAGCTGCATGATCGCTATCGAAACGCGCGATATCCAGCCCGGCGATGTCATCGTCAGCCGCAATCAGGGACTGAAGGGCGGCCCGGCGATGGGCGGCGGGGCCAGCCTGATCCTGTTCGCGCTGGACGCAGCAGGCCTCGCCAAGACCACCGCCTTTGTCACCGACGGGCAGCTTTCGGGCCTGTGCCTGAAGGGCCTGACGATTGCCGAGGTCAGCCCCGAAGCGGCCACCGGCGGGCCGATTGGCAAGGTCCGCGATGGCGATATCATCACCATCAGCGTGGCCAGCCGCAGCATCGATGTGGCGGTTCCAGCAGCCGACCTCGCCCGCCGCAATGGTCCGGGCTATCTCGCTCCGGCCAGCGGCTATCTCGCCAATTTCCGCGAGACAGTGCGCGGACTGGAAACCGGCGGGGTGTTGCGGCCCGAGTGAGCGGACTGCGCCTATCCTGCGGCTGATCGAGACGAAAAATAGAAAAGAGCCGGGGTTGACCCTTTTTAGCGGCGGAGCATGAACCCGGCGTTCAGACCTGTGCTAATTGTCAGTCACTGCGGTTTATCGCCGTCCAGTCGAGGTCAAATTTTGCAAGGTATTTCCGCAAACGGTCCGAATCGTTGGTTGATTTGCGTTGCGCGCGAGAGGTGACGAACAGTGTCCGCCCAGCGTCTGACAGACTGGCTGAACGTCGGCAGACCTTTACGACAAATTCTAGCTGAACGCGATCAAACGGGTCGATACCTGCAAGCATCTCGTGACCGAGCAAAACCGTCAACACACCCTCCTCTGCCTTGTCGCCTGACCAGAGCCGGGCGAGCCTCGACGCCTCCATGTCCACCGCCTCCCTATCAATCCGAGCGGTGGGGGAGAGCGTGGCCATGCGGGTTACGCTGGCGGCAAGATCACGAAAATTGCCCTGCCATCGCGCGGAAGGCCCCTCGGCGAAAGCCAGGTAACGCTCGCGCGCTTCCTTGTTGAAGGATACTCGCGTGCCTTCGCGCTCGGCAAACCGATCGAGTTCGTAATCGAGATTGGGCGCAATATCTTCACGCCGTTCCGCCAGGCCAGGGAGCGCAAAGGTCCAGAGATTGAGCCGCGCGAACAGATCCTCGCGAAAATTCCCGGCTGCGACCTCTTCCATCAGGTTGCGATTGGTGCCGGCGATCAGCTGGAACTCGCTTTTCGCCTCGCTGTCGGAACCGACCGGAAGGAACCGCCCCTCCTCGATCGCGCGCAGGATCATCGCCTGCTCGTCGCGGCCCAGCTCGCCAATCTCGTCGAGGAACAACAGCCCCTTGTCCGCGCTCTTCAAAAGTCCCGGGCGATCCTGCACTGCACCGGTGAACGCCCCCTTCTTGTGGCCGAACAGCGCCGACATCGCGCTATCGCCCTTCAGCGTGGCGCAATTGACCTCCACGAATGGCCCTGCAACCTGGTGGCGCAACTTCTTGAGCTCGTAGATCTTGCGCGCCAGCTGGCTTTTGCCTGCGCCTGTCGGCCCCATCAGCAGGATCGGCGCACGGCTGCGGACCGCGACCTGTTCGATCTCTTCGATCATGCGGTTGAAGGCCGCGTTGCGCGTTTCGATGCCGCTCTTGAGGAAAGCTGGTGCTTTCCGCGCTCGCCTCGGCAAAGCGGGTGGCGATGGAATCGTAGCGCGACAGATCGAGATCGATCGTGGCCCAGCTGCCAAGCGGCTGCGGTGCTCCCTTGGGCGGCTGGGTCTGCAGCAACCTGCCCGGCAGGTAGCGCGCCTCGGTCAGCAGGAAGAGGCATATCTGCGCCACGTGGGTGCCGGTGGTGATGTGGATCAGGTAGTCCTGCTGGTCCGGATCGAAGTCAAATTGGCGCGCGAAGTCGAGCAGCTTGCCGTAGACCTCCTCGAAATCCCACGCATCCGCGAAATCCATGACCTGCGGCACGACTTCGGTTTCCGGCGACACATCGCGAATGTCCTGCATCACGAATTCGGCCAGCCGCTGGTGGTAGCTGCCGTGGATCAGCACGAAGCGATCGACCCGCAGGTCTTCCTGCATGCAGATGCTGACCGTCGGCCGCCACTTGTTCCACCGCGTCGGGCCGAACTTGGCAGCATCGAGCGTCGAGCCGAGAAATCCGATGACCGTTGTGGGCTTCATTAGGTGAACGATATATTTTTATCAGTACCGATACAAGAGGCTACAAATATCGCCCGTTGCTCAATGCGCGTTGCGAATGGATTTCATTTTAAAGCGCTTTCTTTCAATAGTTTGAACCTGCGCTGCACCCATCGAGCCAAACTGGCACGGCTCATGCTCTATCCACAATGCCGGGTTGGTCGAACACCCGGTGAGACGCGGGAAAAGGGGCGGCCGGAATGGGCCGGCCGCCCAATACCCGCCCATCATGGACTTGCGGCGATGGCCAATAAGTTTCAGGAGGTCGCGATGACCCAGACGAACTACGAATATCAGGAAGTGGCAGGCGGATCGCCGATCAAGATGTGGACGCGCGGCGTGCCCGTCGATGACAAGGCGCGCGACCAGCTCGCGCGGGCGGCGAAGATGCCGTTCATCTTCAAGCATGTCGCGGCCATGCCCGACGTGCATGTGGGGATCGGCGCGACCGTCGGTTCGGTGATCCCGACCAAGGGCGCGGTGATTCCGGCGGCGGTTGGCGTGGACATCGGCTGCGGCATGATGGCGGCGCGCACCTCGCTGATGGCGCAGCGATCTGCCCGACAACCTTGAAGGCATCCGCTCGGCGATCGAGCAGGCGGTGCCGCATGGGCGCTCGGTGCGGGCGTGGCAAGCGCGACAAGGGTTCGTGGGGCGATCCGCCCCCGGCCGATTGTCGATGCCTGGGCCATGCTCGCCGAGCGGTTCGAGCGGATCTGTCGCCAAGTACCCGCGGCTCAAGAACACCAACAACCTGGTGCACCTCGGCACGCTGGGCACGGGCAACCACTTCATCGAGCTGTGCCTCGATACCGAAGCAGCGCGTCTGGGTGATGCTCCATTCCGGGTCGCGCGGGGTGGGCAATGCGATCGGCACGTTCTTCATCGAACTGGCCAAGCAGGACATGCGCAAGTGGCACATCAACCTGCCCGACGAGGACCTCGCCTATTTCCCCGAAGGGACCGACCACTTCGACGACTATGTCGAAGCGGTCGGCTGGGCGCAGGACTTCGCGGCGCTGAACCGCCGCATGATGATGACCAATGTCCTCGCCGCGCTGCGGGGCCAGATCGCCAAGCCGTTCGATGCCGAACTGCGAAGCGGTGAACTGCCATCACAACTATGTGACGCGCGAAAACCACTTCGGCGAGAACGTGCTGGTCACCCGCAAGGGGGCGGTGCGCGCGGCGAAGGGCGTGATGGGGATCATCCCGGGCTCGATGGGCGCGAAGAGCTTCATCGTGCGCGGGCTGGGCAACCCGGAGAGCTTCGACAGCTGTCAGCCACGGCGCGGGACGCGATCATGTCGCGCACCGAGGCCAAGAAGCTGGTGACGCTCGACGAGCACATCGCCGACACCGCCGGCGTCGAATGCCGCAAGGACGAGGGCGTGATCGATGAGACGCCCAAGGCCTACAAGCCGATCGAAGCCGTGATGGCCGCACAGGCCGATCTGGTCGAGATCGTCCATACGCTGAAGCAGGTGGTGTGCGTGAAGGGGTGATCCCTTTCACGCCGCCATCGGGGGCAACAATGGGACGTATACGCAATGACCGCAAGACGATTTGATCGAGGCATTCTCAGCGTTCTGAATCGCGCCTCCAGACTGCATTGTTCCTCGCCCACTTCATCCATTGGTGACCAGCTTATCGCCTTCGAGACTTCTGTACGGTGCATCATCTGAAGACGAAGCGGCATTGATCAAGCCGGTCGCGGAACCGATGCTGGACACTTTCGGCATGCGGCTCGCTTCGGACATTTAAGCGAGCATCTTGCTCGACGGTAGAAGGAGGTCTGCCGAATGCTTGGCGTCTTGCAGGGATTAGCGAGATCGCGGAGAAAATCCACCCGAAGACAAGTCGCTAGGCTCGGCAAGGTGACTTGCAGCTTGACACGGCCAAAACGCGACCTAGCGTCAGCAATGGATGTTTCTCTTCCATCCAGACGAATTTTGAGAATTGAAATGATCACGATCGACGGCTCCGAAGGCGAAGGCGGCGGGCAGGTGTTGCGCTATTCCGCAGCATTGTCGCTGCTGACGGGTGAGCCATTCACCATCACCGAGATCCGGGGCGGTCGCGAGCGGCCGGGCCTGATGCGCCAGCACGTTACCGCGCTGGAAGCGGCCTGCGCGATTGGCGGAGCCGAGTGCTCCGGGCTGGCCGTCGGCAGCAGCGAACTCACCTTTCGCCCCGGCACAGTCACGCCGGGTGAGTACCACTTCGCCGTCGGCACGGCGGGCAGCACCGGGTTGGTGCTGCAGACCGTGCTGGTGCCGCTGATGCTGGCCGCAGCGCCGTCCCGGCTGGTGATCGAAGGCGGCACCCATGCCATGGCCGCGCCGCCGTTCGAATTCCTGCACCAGACCCTGTTGCCGGTGCTGGCGCGGATGGGGCCGCGAGTGTCGATCACGCTGGAGCGCCACGGCTTCTACCCGCGCGGCGGCGGGCGTATTGTCGTCGACATCGCGCCCTCACCGCTGCGCCCGATCGAATGCGTCGAGCGCGGGGCTTTCATTGGAGGCAAGGTCGAAGCGCTGGTGGCAGGCATCCCCTTCGACGTGGCCGCCCGCGAGTTGAAGGCCGCGCGCAAGGTGTTGGAGCAGTGGCCGGAAGAGGCCTTCGCGCCGGTCCAGCTCCCTGCCGATCTCGGTCCGGGCAATGCCTTGCTGATCGAAGCCCGGTTCGAGCATGTCACCGAAGTCATGTCCGGCTTCGGCAAGCTGGGCGTGCCTGCGGAACGCCTCGCGCAGACCGCGGCCAAGCGCATGGCAGGCTACCTCGCCTCACCCGCCTTTGCCGGGCCGTACCTGCAGGACCAGCTGCTGCTGCCCTTCGCCTTGGCGGGCGGCGGTGCTTTCTCTACGGTGAAGCTGAGTGAGCACACGCCGCACAGCGGCGAAGCTGATCGAGCGCTTCACTGGGCGCGGCTTCCGCTTCTCGGAAACGGGCGATGGCGCACAGCTGGTTGAGGTGTGCTGAGTTTGGGCGGGGAGGCGATTAGGGTCTAAAGCCCCAGCGCGGTGCGGATCGCGTCCCAGCTCACCAGCTTGAAGTTTTGCGCGGCCGGGGCATTGACCCCGTCTTGCGCCACGAACAGCCCGCCGGGATATTCGGGGCCGAAATTGCCGAGCGCCAGGTCGATCCCATCGGTTTCTTCGGTCGCCCCGAATTCGCCTGCACCCACGGCAAAGCGCCCGACTGGCTGCATTCCGGGCAGTGAGAATACCGCGTAGGCATTGTCCCCCTGGCTCGATGCGATCAGAAAGCCGCCATCCGCGCCCGCAGGCGCGATGGCCAGCCCTTCGACATCGGCTACCAGCCAGCGATTGTCGATCGGGGCGACCAGTTCCCCATCGCTTGAACCACTGACAAAGCGCCAGATGCCCGCGTCTTCTTCTCCGACATACAGTGTGCCATTACGCGGATCGACCACGCAGCCTTCGGGCTGGGTCGGCACGCGCATGGTGCGCAACGGAGCCGATTGCACCTCGGCGCCAATGGTAAGCCGAAATTCCCCGATCACGCCATGCTTGAGCACCGAATAGGCGCGCAGGGCATCAGGCGCGGCCCACAGGCACAGGCCATAACCCTCACCCGCGCCGCCGGGAACGCGGCCCAGCAGGGTGAGCGAGCCGGTAGCAGTATCGAGCCGATAGACCTGCAAGGCAGCCTGCGTCAGATCGTTGCGATCACTCGCCACCACGATTACGCCCTGCACCCCCATATCCACCAGATCGACGTTGTTGACCGCACCGGCATCAACAAAGCTGCGCACCTGCCCGTCCAGCCCGTAAACATACAGGCCCGCCTTCTTATCTGTGGCGACGATCAGGCTGGCGGCGGGATTGCCTGCATTGCGCCATATCGCGGGATCGTCCGCCGCATCTTCATTGGCCGTGCCCACCGGCTCGGTTTCCCCGCTCGCCTGAACCTGCACCGGTTGCAGACCCTGCGGAGGAGTGGTGGCGCATCCCGCAAGCAGCGAGCGCCGTTCCCGCCGCTATCACGCCGCGCCGCATCAGAACGCGAACCGCGCTATCAGCTGGAACACCGGCCCGGCTTCCTCGCTTTCCAGCTCGTATTCGTCGAAGTCGCGATTGATCTGATCCGCGACCGTGTTGAACTTGTTGAACACCTCGTCCTTGGAGGAATCGAGCAGGTTCGATCCGACCAGGCGCACGGTGAAGTTGTCACCGAAGCTCTTTTCCACGAACACTTCCAGATCTGCGCCATAACTGGTGGTGACTTCCTGGCCCACCACCCGGCCAAACGCCGCGCCCTGCTCGCGATAGGTTGCACCGAAGGCCGCATCAATCGCGGTGAAATCGTGGATGAAACCCACGTTAAAGACATATTCGGACTGGTCATTGAAACGACGCTCGCCGAACGCGTCGGTGATCGAGCTGTCGAGCAGGCCGAGGTTGCCGAAAATCCCTGTGTCGGGCAAGCCGAGGAATCCGAGGCTGGTGGAAAGATCGAATTCGATCCCCCACACTTCGCCATCGCCGCTGTTGCGCGGCTGGAACACGAACGTCCCCTCACCTTCGGAGCCTTCGACCTCGGTGTTGGCGACTTCAACAAGGTTTTGCACCGAACGGTAAAACACGTTGACGCCCGCCACACCGGTGCGACCGATGCGGTGTTCGTAACCCAGATCGCCGCCCCACGCCGTCTCCGGCTCAAGCAGCGGATTGCCGAGAAGATCATTGTCGCCCAGTTCGGCTTCGAGCAGCGCCGGGCTGATGAAATCGAACCGGGGACGGCGCAGTGTGCGTGCACCTGACAACGTCAGCCGGCCATCGCCGATAGCGATCTTGGCTGAGGCGGAGGGCAGGAAAGCATCGTAGCTGTTGCCGCTCACCGCCAGCGCCGGGGCGACGGTGAAATCCTCGATGCTGACATCGGTGTTTTCCCAGCGCAGGCCCACTTCGAAATTCACCGGACCGCTCTCGCCCTCGATCAGCGCATAGAGATCGCGGCGGTCCTCTTCGATGGTGTTGAGCCCGCCGGGGGTGGCTTCGAGCGGATCGAAGGTGGTGACGAATTCTGCCGGATTGCGCGCAAACTGGTCGTAACCCTGCCGGTCAGCGGCGGTCAGGTTAAAGCGTTCACGGATCTCGCCGATGTTCGTATCGCGGTCCTTGTTCTGCGCCAGCGCGCCAACGACCAGTGTCAAATCGTCGGACAGCGGAAATTCGTGATCGATCTCGAACGCCATTTCATCGTCCTGCACTTGCAGCAGGATCAGATCGCCGGTGAAGCGCGGATTGGCGCGGTTGAAGTCGACTTCATACTCGAACTCGTCCTGAAGATCGTCGAACCGGGCGAACGAAGCGCGCAGCGAAGTCTCGCCCAGCCGCCCATTCCTGCGAGAAGCGCGCACTGCCAGACCAGCTTTCCTGCGTGATGTCGTTCACATTGGCATTGTCGGAAAGCAGGTTGCCCGGGCTGGTTGTACGCACCGGGCCAGTGATGGCGGTTGGGTCGTTGTATTCGAACGACCTTTCGTCCTCGATCCGCTCGGTGCGAACATAATTGGCGGCGATTTCGAATTCGGTGCTGCCGTTCTCGAAAATCCAGCTGATGTTGCCGGCGTAATCGTTGCCGTCGCGAGTATCGGTCTGGTCTTCGCGATTGTCGAAATCGTCGGTGAAGAAGTTCGGGTTGTTTTCCGGAGAGTCGCCGAAGCGCAGGCTGGTCTTGAGTTTGGGATTGTACCGTCCCTGAAAATTGGCACCGAGCAGGATGCGACCCGGGCCGAGTTCGCCGCCGTAATAGAGGCCCGCGCTCGGCTGCAATTCGCCATCGTTGAACAGCAGCCCGCCGCCACGCACATAGCCGCCGTCGAGCGACAGACCGTCGCGCAGTTCGATGTTGATCGTGCCCGCCACGGCATCGCCGGTGCGCCGCGCGGAGGAGGAACGGACGATCTCCACCCGCTCGATCAGTTCGGCGGGCACGCGGTCAAGGAAGAACGAGCGGTCGGCGTTGGAGCCGGGCACCCGCTCGCCGTTGATCAGGATCTGGGTGTAGCCCGGATCGAGCCCGCGCAGCCGCGCGCCGTCGCTTTCGATCACGTCGGACAGAAATGTGACCGAGGGGACGCGGCGAAGCGCATCGCCTGCCGTCAGCGGCTCGAATCGCTGGAAGAACTGCTCGTCGTAGACCAGCACCGGCTCGGCATCGTCACTGCGGTTGCGGAAACCGATTTCGCCAAGCACCACGATTTCGCTGGCAGAACGGGTTTCATCTTCACTTTCTACGTCGGCAGGCTGGTCCTGCGCCACGACGGGGAGAGCGACGAGCGCGAGCGATGCAACGCTTGCACTAGTGAGCAGACGGGTAATTCTCATGATTGCGGCTCCAGAGGAAGAAAGTCTGGGGGCCGCCTAGCTTCGGCGCGTGATGGATTGGCGACAGTGCCGTGTCAGAATCGTGACATCGACTGTTGTGGCCGCTGCGCCACAGGGCGAACAGTACAAGACCAACGGCAATTGCACGCAACTGCACAAGGCTCGACGTGAAATTCTTGCATTCGGCTGATATTCGCGCAAGATCACCCGCTCATTGGGGGGACTGCAATGCCGGAAACAAGAGCGCCGATATTTGCCGCAGTGGCACAGCTGGCACCGGGGATCTGGAATGTCGCTGGCAATGTTGCTGCGTTCGACAAGGTGCTCGAAGCCTGGGAACAGGCCAATGCGGCGCGCGAAATTGCGGAGGTCTTCCCAATTTCGGCGATCGACGCCAAGCTGCTGGCGATGGTCACCAGCGTTGCAGAAGCCGATCTGGTGCAGTGGGTTGGCCCGATCAAGGCGGCCTGTTCTCGCTATGAAATCAATACTATCCGCCGGGTTTCGGCCTTCCTCACCACGCTGGCGCATGAGGCTGGCTTCCGGGTGGGCGCGCGGGAGAACATGAACTATTCCGCCAGTCGGCTGGCGGCGGTGTGGCCGGGCAGGTTCGGCCGCCGGGGGCCGAACGCACTGGCGCGCGAAGTGGAGCGCAAGCCCGAACGGATCGCTAATCTGGTCTATGCTGATCGCATGGGCAATGGCCCGGCAACATCGGGCGACGGCTGGCGCTTTCGCGGGGCCGGCCCAATCCAGCTGACCGGGCGGAGCAATTTCACCGCTTTTGCCAAAGCCGTGGAGAAGCCACTGGCGGATGCCGAGGCCTATGTCCTGACCGTGGAAGGCGGCGTGATGTCAGCCGCGTGGTTCTGGGATGTGAACGATATCAACCGGCTGGCCGACACGCCGGGTATTTCCGACGAGACCCGCCGGATCAATGGCGGCACCACCGGGATCGAGCACCGCGAACGGCTGTTCAACAAGCTGGTGACCGAACTGATCAAGCGCGAGCAAGCCCTGGCCGGATAGGCCTGATCAACCTGCGAGGGTTTCCATCTCTGCCACCACGGCTTCGAGCCGGTTGGCGGCGGGGCCGGGAACCAGGCGCACAAAAGCGTCCGCGAGTGTACGATAATACCACAGGCAACCCTCGCGCCCGCCGCTGAAGCGATCCCACAGGGCATTTCCGTGCACGTGCAGATCGTTGGCGATGGCGCGGGCGTTGTGGGTCTTGTCCGCCAGACTGACTTCGAGCGACGCACGGGGTTTGTGGCTTAGGTTTGCAACATAGGCCTCCTTGCGCGCGCGCCACGGTGGTTTCGGGCTGGTTTCAGCATCAGTACAATCGCTGACGATCTCAGCAACTCTTTCACCAAAGCGGGCGCGGATATCGGCAAGCCGCTCACTCCCGCCTTGGTCCTCCACCGCATCGTGCAGCAGTGCGGCAATCGCCTGATCCTCGTCCGCGCCGTTTTCGATGGCGATGGCGGATACCGCCAGCAGGTGCGAGACATAGGGAATTGCCGTACCCTTGCGCAGCTGACGGCGATGAATGCGGCTGGCATAGGCGAGCGCATCGTCAAATCGTTCGGTGAGAAATGGGCTTTCGGTGTCAATTTCCATCGTGGTTCCTGCATTTGCCAATGGCCAACGAAAACACCGCCCGGCAGCGATGCTGCGGACGTAATAAATTGATCGGGGGAATATCAGCCAACGGTGGTTGCGGGAGTTGGATTTGAACCAACGACCTTCAGGTTATGAGCCTGACGAGCTACCGGACTGCTCCATCCCGCGGCACCGTTGAAACGCGCTCTGCCTAGAGACGCCAAAAGGGCCGCCCTTGCGGGTCAGCCCTATGACTTGTGAATGGGTTATAACCTTGCGCTGCCCGCCTGCTGCAATGCCTGGCGGCGTCCTACTCTTCCAACGCTTAAGCGTTAGTACCATCGGCGCTACCTGGTTTCACGGCCGAGTTCGAGATGGGATCGGGTGGGTCACAGGCGCTATGACCACCAAGCAATGAAGCAGGCGGGCAAGCAAGGTTTTTAAATCGATACACCAATCGAAGGTGTGCTTGTTGAAGGCGTCATTATCCGGCTGGACAAATCCTCCACAATGCACCGGCTTACCCAAGGGCAGGCCTGACATTGATGGTGGGACTCACAAGCGCGAACAGAACTATTAGGACCGGTTAGCTCCATGCATTACTGCACTTCCACACCCGGCCTATCAACGTGATGGTCTATCACGGTTCGATGATTGCTTATCTTGAGGGAGGCTTCCCGCTTAGATGCTTTCAGCGGTTATCCCGTCCATACATAGCTACCCTGCTGCACTCCTGGCGGAATGACAGGTACACCAGAGGTATGTTCACCCCGGTCCTCTCGTACTAGGGGCAACTCCTCTCAACAATCGACGCCCACGGCAGATAGGGACCAAACTGTCTCGCGACGTTCTGAACCCAGCTCACGTACCACTTTAATTGGCGAACAGCCAAACCCTTGGGACCTGCTCCAGCCCCAGGATGTGATGAGCCGACATCGAGGTGCCAAACACTGCCGTCGATATGAGCTCTTGGGCAGTATCAGCCTGTTATCCCCGGCGTACCTTTTATCCGTTGAGCGATGGCCCTTCCACGAGGGACCACCGGATCACTATGACCGACTTTCGTCTCTGCTCGACTCTGTCAGTCTCGCAGTCAGGCAGGCTTATGCCATTGCACTCTTGCAGCCGGTTTCCAACCGGCCTGAGCCTACCATCGCGCGCCTCCGTTACTCTTTAGGAGGCGACCGCCCCAGTCAAACTACCCGTCACAGAGGGTCCCTGTACCGGATTACGGTACGAGGTTAGACATCAGAAAACAGCAGGGTGGTATTTCACCTATGGCTCCACCAGATCTGGCGACCTGGCTTCAAAGCCTCCCACCTATGCTACACAGCTCTTTCCTAATGCCACTCTGAAACTGCAGTAAAGGTGCACGGGGTCTTTCCGTCTAACCGCGGGTATCCCGCATCTTCACGGGAACTTCAATTTCGCTGAGCATATCCTGGAGACAGTGGGGAAGTCGTTACGCCATTCGTGCAGGTCGGAACTTACCCGACAAGGAATTTCGCTACCTTAGGACCGTTATAGTTACGGCCGCCGTTTACTGGGGCTTCAATTCGGAGCTTGCACCCCTCCTCTTAACCTTCCAGCACCGGGCAGGCGTCAGACCCTATACGTCGTCTTGAAGCCGACTTAGCAGAGTCCTGTGTTTTTGCTAAACAGTCGCTACCCCCTGGCCTGTGCCCCCCACCAGTGCTTGCGCATAGATGGGGCCTCCTTCTTCCGAAGGTACGGAGGCAATTTGCCGAGTTCCTTCAGGATACTTCACTCAAGCGCCTTGGTATACTCTACCTGACCACCTGTGTCGGTTTCGGGTACGGTCTATATGGAGGGGCTATTTCCCGGGACCACTTGGCTGCCGATCCAATCCGATAAGGATGAACAACTTCCACAATCCGTCACACATCTTCAGGCCCACGAATATTAACGTGGTTCCCATCGACTACCCCCTTCGGGCTCGTCTTAGGGGCCGGCTTACCCTGCTCCGATTAGCGTTGAGCAGGAACCCTTGGTCTTTCGGCGAGAGGGCATCTCACCCTCTTTATCGCTACTCATGTCAGCATTCGCACTTCCGATATGTCCACCGTCGGTTACCCTTCGGCTTCAACCACTTACGGAACGCTCCGCTACCGCTCAGTCCGAAGACTGAACCCTAAGCTTCGGTGCATCACTTTAGCCCCGTTACATCTTCGCCGCAGGAACCCTTATTTAGACCAGTGAGCTGTTACGCTTTCTTTAAAGGATGGCTGCTTCTAAGCCAACCTCCTGGTTGTTTTGGGATTCCCACATGCTTTCCCACTTAGTGATGACTTGGGGACCTTAGCTGTAGGTTAGGGCTGTTTCCCTTTTGACGACGGACCTTAGCACCCGCCGTCTGTCTGCCAGACAAGAACTCGATGGTATTCGGAGTTTGGTTAGGTTTGGTAGATCTCGCGACCCCCTAGCCCATCCAGTGCTCTACCCCCATCGGCATACATCTGACGCTCTACCTCAATAGATTTCGCGGAGAACCAGCTATTTCCCGGCTTGATTGGCCTTTCACCCCTAAACACAACTCATCCGATAACTTTTCAACGTTAAACGGTTCGGCCCTCCAGTGCATGTTACTGCACCTTCAGCCTGGTCATGCC